>CAWBPD010000017.1:0-72764 GCA_963790575.1 Candidatus Dormiibacterota bacterium
CAGCGTCGGCTCCTCGATGCCCACTTCCCTCACCGCAAGCGTCTGGAGGACTTCCAGTTCGAGGAGTCGGCGGTCAACGCCGCCGAGCTGCATCAGCTGGCCAAAGGCGAGTACGTCGAACACAGCGAGAACGTCGTCCTGATCGGCGACAGCGGCACCGGCAAGAGCCATCTGGCGACCGCCCTCGGCATCGTCGCCTGCTACCAGGGACGCCGGGTTCGCTTCACCACCGTGGCCGCCCTGGTCAACGAACTGCAGGAGGCTCAGGACGAGCACCAACTCTCACGCGTCGTCCGTCGCTACGCCGGGATCGAGCTCCTGGTGCTTGATGAACTGGGCTACGTCCAGACCTCGGAGACCGGTGCCGAGCTGCTCTTCCAGGTCCTCGCCGAGCGCAACGAGGTGGCCAGCATCATCGTCACCACCAACCTGCCCTTCGGCGAGTGGACACGCGTCTTCGCTGACGCCCGCCTTTGCAAGGCGGCGGTCGACCGGCTCACCTTCGGAGCCCACATCATCGAGACTGGGAGCGAGTCCTGGCGACTCCGCCAGAGCCTGCGCCGGGCCGGAAGGGGCCCGAAGTCATGAGTCCCTGGATCGAACCCCGATCCCCGTCGCGTTACGATGCCGTTACGATAGCCTGCCCTCTCTGCCAGCGCCCCTTCCCGCCCTCCGGACGTCAGAAGTACTGCTCCGACGCCTGCCGGGTCGCCACCTACCGGCGACGGCGTCAGGCCGCACCGCCGGCGCTCAGCGTCCCCGCCAGACGGCCACGCAAACCGCTCACCGTCTACGAGTGCGACCGCTGCGGACTGCGGGCCGTGGGCGAACAGCGCGGCCCTGACTGCTCCACCTTCATGCGCAGGCTCGGCCTGGGCGGCGAATGCCCCCACTGCGGCGAGCCGGTCGCCGTCCCCGAACTGCTCGGGCAGGAGGTGATCGGGTGAGCCTGGCCGCCGAAAGTGAACGCCATAGGTGGGGGTTGCATCGCCTCGCTGAGCACTCTGGGCCGCCTCGCGTGCCAGCCGCCCACGGGGAGCCGGAGCCGCTGCCGTTCTCCTCAGAAGGCCGCGGCACCCCCGCGCTGTGGGCCGCTCCAGCGGTACCTGAGGCACCCCGCAGGAGTTCTCCACGAGCCCACAGGTTGTTAAACCCCTCCCCCAGACCCCCTCCCCGTTTACGACGACGACGTAGTGTGAAGAACCGTCGGGGGTGGGTCCCATTCGGAGTATCGCGGTGGGCCCGTTCCGGCGTCCGTTCCCAACGTTGGGTCGATTGCGGCTTAAGCTGCCCGGCGGACCACCACCTGATGATCGCACCGAGCATTTATCACTATTGCCTCCGTCCCCCCCGCGGCCGTCGCGACGATTCTCGCCACGCGCGAGAGCACCATCGCCGAAACGGCTCCAAAGCCCTGCTGAGCCCGCTGCTCCAACTGAGCCGCAACGGCCGCAGCCAGTTCCTCACCGGTCAGGTGGCACCGTATCGCGAGGCGGCCGAGCTCCACGTCTCCGTGGACCCCATTGTCGATACGATCGATGGACTTCACGCGACGTCCTCAGCGTCAGCGGCCGGGCCATCCGCCCAGCCAGTGATCTCCATCCTCTTGGCCCGCTTGGCCGCCACTAGCGCGTCCCAGGTCCGGCTCCTCGATTCCAAGTAGCGGACCAGGATGGGCCGGATATGCTCCAGCGTCCCGGTCAGCCCTTGCCATTCATCGTGCCGGCCTGCTAGCGACGACAGATAGCCGGTCGCACCGGACAAGAGCCGTTCTTCCGCCGCATCCGACACCCGGCCCCGGACCACGCCGAGCTCGCTCGGCGCAAGCCGAATGGCCTGTACGTCCTCCCAGAGCGGATCCACCGGCCACCGCCGCACCCGTCGATCCGACGTCCGCGCCCGATAGGTCAGCCACTTCGTTGTGACGTAACGCCACACGTCCTGCAGACCCACCAGGACGTCATCGACGGCCCGCAATTGGAGGTCCACGAGACCCTGCCGCCTAACCTCGGCTTCCACTCGCCAGACCGGCTCGTCCGCCTCTCGGTCGCCCCACAGGTCGGGAAGCCAGGACAGGCCCCGACGCCGGATCTCGGTCGTCTTGTCGTAGATCCGCACGTACACCGGGCCGCCCCCGCCGACCGAAGTCGAACCCCGTCAGCTCACGGCCCAGGCACCAGAACCGTTCCGCTCCCTCCTCCTCGCCGACTGGATACCCGCCCCGGTAACGTGCGCGCCCTACGAACCGGCTCATGTCCTCGACGCGCAGAGGCCACCCCTGTACATCCGCGTACAGGTCGATTCGCGACACGCACACCTCGCCCGGGCCGAGGAGGACAGCCCGCCGCAAGGTGGACTCGACAAGACGCACCGCCGGCCAGACCCCCATCGAATGAAGGTAAGCCGAGTGGAGCTGTGCCACTGCGGCTGGGAACTTCTCATTGCGGCCCAGCATCAGCTCGTAGTCGGGGCTACGCAGCCACAGCCCGTAGAGCCGCCAGCCGTGAGGCTGGACCTCGAACGCCTGGCCCGTGTCCCCCAGCTCCACCGGCACCGGTTCACCCGCGGCCGCCTCGTTCCGGGCCGCATCCAATTCGTTCCAGAGGTCGGCCCGGACAGTCCCCCGGGAAGACAGATGCAAGGTGTCTACACCCGACGAGAGCACCCGTAGATCACCCATCAGTTCACCCCCTTGGACATATAGGGCACGGTGTTACAGGGGCCGTGCCCGCAACCCCCATGCCAAGTTCCATCTGTGGTCCGTCGGGTTCATCCGACCCGACGGCCCCGGCGATCAGGCTGGGAGCAAGCTGCACCGGGCCGTCAAGGGTTCCCTTCGGCGCTTCGCGCCCTTGACCGCCCTCGCCTGACAATCTGCTTGCGCGCCGGCGATGGCTCTCACGCGGCATCGGCCTGCTCCTCCACGCCGGCGTCCCGAGTATCCGAGGCCACCAGCAGAGCGCGCGCCGCGACCTTCTCCAGCAGCGGCAGCTGGACCTCGACCTGCCGGCCCCACTGCCAGATCGCACGCCCAGGTCGCGGTGGCAGATCGGCGGCCGCAGCACTGTCCAGCAGCACCCGCGAGTTCGTGTCCGTCACGCAGTGCAGAGCCAGCGTCGCCGGGAGCTGCGCCCGCAGCTGAGGCGTCACCGTGTCCGCGTCTGGCCGCTGAGTGCAGATGATCAGATGAACGCCCACAGCACGGCCGATGCGACCCGCCCGCGACACCAGAGCGTGTACGGCGTCCCGCCTCCCACGCTCTACGCTCTGGCGGGGGGCATCAGCGGCCCTGAGCTCGCCGAACTCATCCACCACCAGGACCAGCCACGGCAGCTCCCCACCTTCGTGGGTCGCATTCCACTCCGCCAGGTTCTCCACGCCCGCCGCCGCGAATATCCTCTGGCGCCGATCCATCTCCTGGCCGACGAGCCCGAACGCGATCTCGCAGTCCTCCAGCTCACTCACCACCGGGTACAGCAGATGCGGGAGGTCACGGAACGCGTTGAACTCCATGCCGCCCTTCAGATCGACAAGGACCAGCCGCAGCCGAGCAGCCGCGTAGCGCGTGACGAGCCAGGTCACCAGCTGGCGCAGGAACACCGACTTGCCCGCCCCCGTCGTTCCGCCGATCAGGAGGTGGGGCAGGTCCTCCAGGTCCGCCCACAGCCGGCCCACCTTCGACTCGCCGAGGGGGATGGGCAACCCCATCCCCTCGACACTCGCACCAGGCCGCTCGCAGAAGCATCCGAAGTCAACCACCTCGGGGAGGCGGTGCGTCCCCAGCTCGGCCCAGACGAGGCCTCGCTCGTACCAGCAGTTCGCGGAGCAGTCGAGGCCTTCCTCGAGCGCGTTCAGCTTCGCCCGCAGGTCCGCCGCCGTGGCTCCCACCGGCATCTTCCAGGCCAGCCGCCACACCGAACCGCGCTTGCCGATCCGGCGGAGCTGTGGTCGCTCGTCCTCCAGCTGCAGGATCTTGGCGACCACCCGGGTCGCCCTCGCCGGCACCATCGTCCGCCACACGAGCCAGAGCCCCGGACCAACGATCATCGCCGCTGGGATCGCGACTATCAGCGGGCGGGCGATCACACCCAGGGCGGCGAGCAGCTCGCCCGCCGCCCCCAGCCCGACGACGACCGCGACGCGCAGGACCAGGCCGCGGGCCGAGGCCTTCTTCTTACCCTGCACGTCTTAGCCCCTCTGGCCGTTGACGTGCGCCAGCAGGGTGTTACCCGCGTTCAGCACGTCGGCCGTCAGCACCGCGCTGTGGCCTCCGAGCCACGCAACGACCGTCGAGAACCCGGCCGCGCCGACCGCGAGCACGATCGCCGCGAACAGCATCCCCCGGGCGTGATGCCGGGTGAACGGGATGCAAAGCATGATCAGCGCCGCGATCCCGGACACAACCGCCACCTTCGGCGCCACCGCCAGTAGCACGGAGCTCGCCTCGTCAAGCGCACCCCCAACCATCGCTCCAAGGGTGGGCAACGCCAGGTACACCAGCACCAACGCGACCACCCCGACCAGCGCGCTTTCCTTCTTGGCCATTTCTCGCAACCTCCGGCGATCACGCGGCCGCCCGCGGGCGCTGCGCGGGATGGCCCTCGGCGGACTCACGCGAGCCCGCCCCACGAGGCCGCGACAGGAACCGCACCTCGTCGGCCACGATCTGCAGCGACCGCCTCTTGCTGCCGTCCTTCGCCTCGTACACGTCGCTGCGGAGATGGCCGGTGATGGACACCTTCGACCCCTTGTCGACATGCTCCGCGACGATCTCCGCCAGACGGCGCCACGCGGTGACGTTGAACCACTCTGTGTGCTTCTCCCCGGCGTTCCAGCGGTCCACGGCGACCCAGAGGTCGCACTTCGGCGTCCCGTTCGCGCCCAGCATCCGCAGATCGGGCGTCTTGCCCACGGTTGCCATCGGAATCAGCACCGTCGTGCTGCTGTAGCTCGGCATCACTCACTCACTCCTTCGGGGGCCGATCCCGGCCCGCCGTCATGCGCTTCAGCACACCCTCAATTCGCTCCCGGGTCGCCTGCAACTCGCCGTACCTGTCCAGCGCAGTCGCGTACACCCGGTCATCCCAAGCGCGCTCATCGTCGGGACCGATCCCCATGCGCACTTCGACTACTCGTCGAACCTCATCGGCCCAGAGGGCCACCCGGTCCTCAACCGCCCGGGCTTGCACCAAGGCCGCCTCGACCGCCCTCACGGCCTGCAACTTGGTCATGCGACCTCCTTGGCAAACGCGCCGTGCTCGAACTGGTCGCGACGGTTTTCCGCGGCCGTTCCTGGCCGGTGGTGCCGCGGGTTGCAGCAGAGCGGGTTGTCGCACGCGTGCAGCAGCCACATCCCGCTGGGCACCGGCGCGACCAGCAGCTCGTACATCGCCTTGTGCGCCTGCACACCCCGACCGTTCGCGTCCCTGATCCGGCCGTAGCCGAACCTGGACCGCCAGGCCCCCACAAACGGCCAGCACTCGTCCGGCGCGCTGGCCTCCACCTTTACCCACAGGCGCTCCGCGAAGAGCGTGCGCAGTCCCTTGTTCCATGGCCGGGGCATCACGCCACCCGGTCTGCCGCGAGCGGCAGGCTCGCCTTCTCCCGACGCCCGGTCATCGGATCGAAGAGCAGCACCGCCTCGGGCAGCCCTTCGTTGTCCAACCGCAAGAACCTCACGGTCTCCCGCCGGCTCAGGTCCTCATCGGTCAACGAGGCCATCAGGGCGGCCACGCGACGCCGCTGGGCGCGTGAGGACCGGGTCATCGTCGCAACTCCCCGAGTGCCGGCCACAGGGCTAGCCGCTCCGCAAGCCCTTGCGCTGAGGCCCACAGCCGGGCCGCCTCATCGAGACACCGCTGCTCCTCCGCACGCCGGTCCTCATCGCTCAGAACCAGGCCCTGAAGCACCATCACCGACTCCTCAAGTCCGCGCACCGCGTCAGCCGCGGCGTCCAAGAACTCATCGAGGTCCTCGGCGCACGCACGTGTAACCCCCATGTAGGAAACCTCCTGTTTCAAATTGGGTCGCCCCGTTGCCGCCAAGCTCGCGGGGCGATCCGCCTCTTCTGCCCGCGTCAAGTTGTCAAGGTGCCCGCAGCGATCACCGCGTTGCACCTATCTGACCGCACCTCATGCGGACGCCTACACCCCCTTGCGGGACGTTTTAGGACGTCTTTGCTAGACTCAAAACGTCCCAGGATCGTGATGATGGCCAATGAGAGACTTCGCAAAGCGATGGTCCGCGCCGGCGTCGACCTTGATCGACTCGCCGACGCAGCCCAGGTCGATGTCAAAACAGTTCAACGATGGCTCGCTGGCCGTATCCCCCACCCGCGCCACCGCATCACGCTCGCGAGCCTCCTCGGCGAAGAGGAGGGCTACCTCTGGCCAGCCGCGAGTCCGGATACCACTCCCGGTGCCGACTCCACATCAGAAATCGTCTCGGCATATGCACACCGTTCGGATATCCCGAGCACCAAATGGATAGAGCTATTAGCCCGCGCCCGGCGTCACATCGACCTACTCGGCTATGCTTTCCTCTTTCTTCCTGAGCAGCACGCCGACCTCGCTGCCAGCATCAGGAAGAAATGCGACGAAGGCTGCCATGTTCGTATCCTCACAGCCGAGCCGGCCGGCACGCATGTAGCCGAGCGGGACAACCTTGAAGGACTCGGGGGCACGCTACCCGCCAGGATCAACATGACGCTTCACCACCTCGAACCCATCCTCGCGCTCCCCGGCGTTGAACTCCGCTTCCACAATGTGCACCTATACAACGCCGTGTACCGGTTCGACGACGAGATGATTGTAACGCCCTATCTCTATAGAGCCCACGGATACCAACATCCAGCACTCCACATTCGTCGCTTGGGACCGTACGGGATCTTCGCCAATTTCCTTGAAGAGTACGACACCATTTGGGCGTCCTCATCCGCGACATCAGCTCTCGTTGAGTCACCACCGTCCGTCGCAGGAGCTTGAATAATGGGCAGAGTTGACTACTACCACGACCCCAATGCCCCGCGGGCGAACTCGCTCGTCCCTGGGGCTTCCGCCATCGTGACCAACGCCTCCGGAGAAGTGCTTCTTCAGCGCCGCAGCGACAACTCTCGCTGGGCATTACCCGGCGGCACGATGGACATTGGTGAATCCATTGGCGAAACCATCGTCCGAGAAGTACGAGAAGAGACGGGACTGGACGTTCAGATCGATCACATAGTTGGTATCTACTCAGATCCAAATCATGTATTCGCATATGACAACGGCGAAATTCGCCAAGAGTTCTCTATCTGCTTTGCATGCCGACCTATTGGAGGAGAGATCCGTACGAGTAGCGAGTCGTTAGAGGTCGCCTTCATTCCGCCCGCCAAGATCCCGAATCTCAACTTGCACGAATCGATTCGCAACCGGATCCGGGATCACCTCAAATATCGCGGGACTGCCGTTATCGCCTAACTTCCGCACCCTCAATCCCGTAGCGACGTAAACGGGCCTCTGTTCTACGAACTTCGTCGAGCAAGTCGGGAGTGGCACGTTGAAGAGCAGTTACAATGTCACCCGCACCGTACCGCGCCTCAACCTCCCGCAATCGTTCGTACGGCGACGTCGGCTCACCCCTCGGGCCGGTGGTCAAGTCACAGTAGGTGAGCGCATCTACCGTGGCTGACTCTTCTCGAGTATATCGCCCAAGTTCGGATGCACCGCCCCGAATCTCTACCTCAAACCGTGCCTGGGAATGATGTGCAACTAAATGAACCAGGCGCTCGTCACATTGGCGGCACGCCAGAAACGCAGCGCCATCCAGCTGGTGGATACCAGTCGACCGGAGCCGAGGTGAATACCCGATGTCATGGAGCCACGCCGCCGCAACCAGATAATCCCCATCCTCTGGCCCCAGAACCGCTCGAACCTGCCGAGCTTTCTCGGCAACCCCCTGAACGTGCGCCCACCTGTCACCAGTGTCTGCCAGCAGAGCCGCGGCGGTATCGGCTGCCCACTCCACGACCTCTCCGTCGTTCACCCGGCAAGCCTACCGAAGCCGTCCGAGAGCCAAACCTGCGTTCGAGCGGCCGCTCGCCCTCGCCTAGCTTCCCAGCGCCAACGCTTCTGCCACCGACCAAGAACCAAACCGGATGGTGATCGTCGCCAGCCACGGGCGTCGCCGGCCCTCACGAAATGGCCTTTGCCCCCGATCCCCCGCAGCTGCGGCGTCTCGGATCGCCTGCAAGATCTCCTCATCACTCCACCGCTCGCGACGAGCGCGATCAGTCGCATTAAGCGGCAGGTCAGCCGCCGCCAGCGCCGCATTCCAGCTTCCAAAGACAATCTTGACGCGAGCCGGAGAAGGCCACTCAGCCCGAGACCGGACTTCGAGTTCAGCCATCGTCGGTGTGTGCTCGAGGACGCCCGCAAGTTGACGCAGTACGGCGATGATCCGAGGTTCCGTCCACCTGGCATCCTTGCCACCCGGCCGGCCGAGCGGCCGGAGCGCCTGAATGCGCGCCGCGCGGTACTCAACTCCGGCGGCGAGTAGCCCCCGCTCTGCTGCCTCGCGTTCGGCATCAGGCCTTCGTCGCCGTGGCTCAGACCGCGCTCGCCGGGCGCGCACCTGATATTGATAGGTCCGCCTCGCAGCCGGCATATCCTCCCCACGTTGACCGCGCCGCAGGAAGGGCTCATCGAACCGTTTCGCCACGCGCGCGAGTCTAACTAAACTAACTAACTAACTAACTTAACTAACCCGCCTAGCAGTCTCCCCGGGTATTCGGCGGATGCTGTTGCGCGGCAATCTTGCTCCCGAACTTATCGCGCTTGGAGGCCTCCTCCGAAGGCCGGTGTATCCCGCGTCTAGGTGCCCCAAGCACCCGAATGACTTTTTCGAGCCCGTCGTCCACCGATTCGTGCTCCCAGATCCTCACGCTGCGCCAGCCCGCCACCGCAAGCGCCTCGTCACTTTCGCGATCCCGAGCTCGGTTGCGTCCGATTTTTTCCCGCCACCACTCTGCATTGGCCTTCGGCCACGTGCCATGCTCCGCGCACCCATGCCAGAAGCATCCGTCAACATAGACCGCGACGCGAGCACCAGCGAATAGCAAGTCGGCCCTCCGCCGCGTCGCCGGCAGCGGGCTAGCGTCCACGCGATATCGGTAACCCAACGCGTGCAGCCGAGATCGCAGAGCGAGTTCGGCAGGCGTATCGCGGCGTCGAGTATTCCGCATTCGCATCGAGACCTGGGTAGACGATGGACCGGGGCTCCTCATCACGCCTCCGGTTCTGGCCAGTCTGGACGTGCCACCCCGGTGGCCTCAAGGTAACTGCGGACCCACCCCTGCACCAGGCCGTCCATTGTGAGCGTCGTCTCAACCAGCGGGCGACCTCGACGCGGCGGATCAACCAGCACGTCGAGACAACGTACCACCCCGCGCTCGACAGCCTCCCCCGGCCCAACGGTAAGCGTCGTCGGCGCATACAGTGCTACAGCAGCACCATCCAGTCGCTCGGATCCACGAGGGACACCGGGGGGAGCGCGGTGCACTCGCGCACGCAGGTGCAACACCGTGCGGGCAAATGAACTCTCGCCCTTGGCTTTATCCGTTGCGCCTCCGAGGGGAAGCCAGTAGAGGGCAAAGACGAAGGTCGCCGGCTGCAGCAGCCGAACCGTCCGCAACTCGTCCTCAAGTTCATAGGTGCGACCTGTCAAGTTCTTGTCGAACTGCCCACCGCCGCGATCTCGGAAATTCAGTCCCTTCAGCGAGACATCGATACGAAGTCCGCCCAAACGATGCACAACTGCGACGTCGATCCGCTTACGACTGCCCTCGCCCAGCAGGACGGGGCGCTCCGCCTCACCGCCGGGCTCCGGATAGACCCGCAGGTCCCCCGGGGCACCAAGTTCGCGCATGGCGCTGCGGACCACCGGCGCCAAAAGAGCCGCACATCCGTCCGCGAAGCGGTTACTCCAATTCCGCTTATCGTCGACAGACCCCTCGGCCTCCGTCTGCGCATAGTCGCTCGGATCGTTGGCACGATTCAGCGCCGCCATCAGTCTCTGATCGGGCGTCAGATCGGACCAACGCACCAGCGCATAACTCCCGCCACCATAGCTCGTTGGAACTCAGGCGGGCGCTTGACCATGGTCACCTTGGGACTAAATATTGGCGAAGCGCGAATCGTAGATGTGACCCAACCTCAACACCATCTGCCCGTAGTTGAAATCGTCATTCGCCGCCGGCGCGGGCGGCACCTTCACCACTCTAAATGACGTCCCATCGTTCCGGCAGTCGACGACCACGATCCCAATCGCATCGAATCCCTCCTCGCCGGTCTTTCCGCGACGAGGTAACTGCTTCACCTTGTCGATGACGATCTCGGCATCGTGCGGTTGTTTGTGCTTACTTACCTCAGGCGGCCGGTGACGCAAGTCCCACTTGTTCATATCGGGGCTGATGAATTCCTTGCTCACGTTCACCATCACGAAAGCCGCTGCGGCCGCGAAGTCGGATGACCCGTGTATCGTCAGCTGGCTGGAGTTCAACTCGTCGTAGAGGCGAGGCCTGGCCTTCTGGTGCGCTGTCATTGCGGCTTTGGCCTCAAGAGCCACCAGAACCGCCCCAACTGGGCCCTTAAAGAACACTGGCAAGGCCTCCAGTCGCCGTCGTTCCGCGTCGCCGAGGCGGAGCCCCCACTCTACCACCAGCGACGCGAAGGTGATCTCCTCGACTGGTCCGCTCGCCGTCCCCGGACGCGCCACCACCAGGTCGAGGTTCTTCTTCCGCTGATTCTTGAAGTCGGCCATCTCATGGTTTACCCCAAAGACGACTTTGCCCCGCTCAACGTGAGACCGGAATAGGGCACTAACCTGAAGAAGATCGAAAAGAACTCCCCAGCACGCGACCTTCGAGTGGTGATCGCTACGTGAGTGGTACTGCCAATGGTTCCCGTACTTGAAACCCGTTTCGCGCACTACTGAAAGGGTCCGCGCAACGATCGCCGGGCCGTCCATCACAAGCCTTGTTGGATCAAGCTGCCGGCTTCTCCTTCAACGAGGCGACGTGGGCGCGAATAGCGTCCAAAAGCCCGTCCGGAAACCGAAGAGAACTGCGCTCCGCGCGTCCCAGGAAACCTTCGGAAGCGCGGATCGACAACGGTACCAGCGGATGCTTGAGGAACTCCACAAGGTGCTCGTAGGGTGCAGAAACCGGCCAGGCTGACAGCTCGACGATGGCTACGTCCTCGCCCGGTCCGCCACGTGCGGCCCGTGGCCAAGCATCGCCAAGACGTAGCTTCCTAACTCTGCCAGGCAGGTGCGGTTCGCCAGGTTCTCCCAATCGCTGTCCGATCCATTGAGCCACTCGAACTGATACAGCGTTGCCGACCAGCTTCCATCGGTATCCCTGCCGCCGTAAACCGTCGTCTTCGACCTGCGTCCAGCCCGCGTCGAAGCCCTGCAAGCGTTCGGCATCGCGAATGTCCAGCGTGCCTATGCGCCCGTCAGGCATCCAGATCGCCGGGGATGATGGAATCCCGATGGCCGATCCGCCCTTCAGCGTCGGCACAGCATCTACCGCCCACCCGAGACCTCGCAGGCCTTCTGTCCAGTAGAAGCCGCACGCCCGGACCGTGGCATCGATACTGGCAGGTCCCCCCGCCTCATCCGCGAACAGCACTGTCGACGGGTCCTCGGATCGAGAGGCAAGGAGGAGGACGCGCTGACGTCGCTGAGGTAATCCGAAAGAGCGAGCGTCGACGACACGGTAGGCCCATCGAAACCCGAGCGCCTCCAATTCATGCACCAGGTGCCACATCGCCCGCCCGCGGTCCAGCTGCAACATGAAGGGAACGTTCTCAAGCAGCAACCAACGGGGCTCGGCCTCCCTCAACAAGTCGAAGACGTGCTGAACGAGCCCTGAGTTCGACCCGTCGATTCCCTTTGTGCGCCCAGCCTGGCTCAGGTCCTGGCAAGGGAATCCAGCCGTAACCAATTCGGCGCTTCCCAAACTGGGGAGGTCGCGGATATCGGCCCACAGCGGGACCTCCCCGAAGCGGTTCCGGAGCACGCCCTGGGCCATGGGATCCACCTCGCAAAAGAGGTCGGTCACGTGTCCCCCTGCACTCAACCCCTTCTCGATGCCGCCGATCCCAGCGAACAGGCCCGCAACGTGCATACCCCCTCCCCGCGTCATATCTCGCCACCATCATTCAGCGGCAGCGATAGCTGCGGCTCATGGCGTTCTCGGTACTCGACGAGCGCTTGCCGAACGATCGCAGCCATCGGTGTGCGACTTCGGAACGCGTACTGCCGAAGCCACTCGTAGAGCCCTGCAGGAAACGCGATCGGCACGCGCACGGCCCGCTCACCCTCCTCCAGCATACCGATATCTTGGCACGAGCCCAGGTATCGCGGCACAACGATATCGCGGGTCGAGACTTGTGACCCGCAAGGCCGCTGCTGGCCTCCTCCCCCAGCGAACTAGAAGCTCCCCCACCGGAAGCTCGGGCCGCACGTTGTGTTGCCCTACGCGGCCCATGTCGTCTGTATGCGGCTCGAATCGAATCGCGGGTACCCGCGCTTTCCTGGATTAATGGTAACCCGCTCAACGAACTCTGCCAGCACGGCGCGACGTTGGTCGAGCGTCAGGTCCGGCCAAGCCGTCCGCACGGCGCTAGGCCGGCCCAGAACCGCCGGACGCTGCCGAGCGCGCACGTTCTGCTGTGCGCGCCCCTGGCGTCGCTCCAGGGCGGCGGCGCCGCGTTCGAAGGCGACGACGCTCAGCCGGCCGTTCTCAAGCGCCTCGACCAGCGCAGCCATCTCGTGTTCGATCGTCCTCAACTCGTCAAAGTCGCTGTCTTCCGCCTCGACCTGCGGCAGCGTCGCGCTGTCCAACCGCGCCAGCACGGCCTCGACGATGATCGCCTCGACGGGCTCGGCGGCGATAGAGAGCCGGCCGCAGCCTCCGGCGCCCGTGCGGCACCGCCATGAGTGGGCCTCGCCCGCTGTGTTGGCCCGGCCCGACGCGCGGACCATCTTGGCGCCACAAAGGCCGCAGCGCACGAATCCTGTCAGCAACGATCGGCGACGCGGCACCCGGCCGACGGCTCCGCGCTGATCCAGGATCGCCTGGAGTTTGGTCCACCGCTCGCGGTCGATGATTGCCGGGTACGCCGCCGTAACGCCCTCCAGGACGACGGGACGCTCGTACCGGGCGTGACGGCCGTTCGGAGTCGCCAGGCGTCGCCGATGGGCCACCAGACCGGCGTTACGGGGGTTTCGCAGTATCTGACTCACCGTCTCCGCCTGCCAGGGCAGCGGACCCGACTGCGGGCGCCGCGGTGCCTGCGGGCGCTGGATTCCCCGCGCCGTCCAGTCCCGAGCGATGTCCATCATGCTGCCACCCGCGAGGATTTGATCGGCCGCAGCCACGATCAACGCCGCCTCTTCGGGATCCGGGGTAAGGCTGTCCAGCCAGCCGAACGCACGGCGCCCTCCTGACGGCCTCCCCTGCTCCCTGGCCTGCTGTTTCGCGCGCTTCACGCGGTCGGACTTGTGGTCTGACTCCTGCGCCGCCACACTGACCATGATCCGTGCGATGAGACGCCCGTCCGTGGAGTTCAGGTCGAGCGAGCCAGCCTGCACCGTGACCACCTGCAGCCGCTCCTGCTCGGCTAGGTCGAGCAGCTCCTCTAGCTCGCGCGGCTGCCGATAAAGGCGATCGGTGTGCCAAACCACGATCCGCCGGATGGAACCGGCCCGCACGGCGTCGAGCATCGCCCGGTACGCGGGCCGGGGCCGATCGGAGAACCGAGACGCGCTGATGTCGTTGTCGACGAACTCGCTCGCGTCCCAACCCTTGAGGACTGCCAGCGAGCGGCAATCGTCTAGCTGGCGCGCGACGCCGGCGCCGTCGTGCCGGTCGAGAGAGATGCGGGCGTAGATCGCGGTCTCGGTTGCCGTTGGGGTCTCGGTCCGCATGATGGTGTTTTATCGTACACGTGAAGGCGGCGATGAACGCAAGCGCCCCCACCGACCCCACGATCGCCTGGCCGGCCAGGATCCAGTTCTGCAGCACCTGCTGAATCGGCTGCAACTGTGCGGACATGCTTCTCTCGTGACCTCCTTTGGTCCGGGCGGACTGCGACGGGACGTCAAGGTAGGGAGCGCTGGGTCGGATTGGAACGCCCCCTGTAAACACCGGGCGGAGGGAGGAACCGAGTAGGGGGTCCGCGACGGCCGGCGCCGCGCCGGCAACCTACGATGGACCCTCCCCTCTCCCCAAACCCGGAGCGGACCTGAAGCCGAGTACATGACCGTCAGACCGGATATCCCAGGGGCCGAGCAGCAGCCGCCTCTCACACGGCGCCTGATCATCTTCGCGGCCGTCGCCCTCGCGCTGGTGATGAGTTCGCTGGATCAGACGATCGTCGCGACCGCGCTGCACGCGATCCAGCACGGGCTCCACACCTCGATCAACTGGGCGAGCTGGACGATCACCAGCTACTCGCTCGGCATGATCCTGATGCTCTCGGTGGCCGGCAAGTTGAGCGGTCGCTACGGACGCCGGCGCCTCTTCCTCGCTTCGGTAGCGGTCTTCGCGGGGGCCTCCCTCTGCTGTGGCCTGACCAACAACATCTACCTGCTGATCGTGCTGCGCGCCATACAGGCGGCGGGTGGCGCCGGCTTCACCCCCTCGGCGACCGGCATCGTGGCCGACCACTTCGGTCGCGGCCGCGACAAGGCCGTGGGGCTGTTCGGCAGCATTTTCCCGATCGGCGCCATGACCGGGCCGATCTTCGGCGGATTGTTCGTGACCTACTGGACCTGGCGTGGCATCTTCCTGGTCAACGTTCCGATCAGCCTGCTGCTGGTAGTCCTGTGCTTGGGGTTCGTTCCTCGGGACCCGCCCCGCCAGAGCGGGGAGGTTCAGCGGATGGATGCCGCGGGCATGATCATGCTCGGCGTCGGACTGTTGGCGGGGATGATCGCGATCACCAACCTCGGGGAACCGGGCGCACGGCTCTGGTCCCCGCTGTTCTTGGGGCCGGCTGTCCTGGGGGTGGCCGCGTTGGCGTTCTTTTTCCGCCACATCCGCCGTGCCCGCGACCCCTTCATATCGCCTCGACTCATCCACGGCCGGGGGTTCGCGGCCGTCAATCTCATCAACGTGCTGTACGGGGGAGCGGTCAGTGGCATCATCGCGCTGGTTCCGCTGTACGCCACGAATCGGTACCACCTCGATGCCCTCCGCTCGGGAACCAGGCCCTGGACGCCGGATTCGCCCTCCAGACCCTGCTCCCCGGCGCGGCCATTCAACCTGATCTCGGGACAGCGAAGAACCCAGACGAGACTCCGTCGATGGCTCGTTCGTTTCGTTCACTCAGACAAACTCCAGGATTCAGTTGATCGCGAAGCCTCGATCGCGCACCGCGGCCCTGAACGCCGTCTCATCCAGCTCCAGTCCGAAGCCGGGTGTGCCGGGCACAAGCACGACCCCCTCCTGGACCCGGTATCCGGCGTCGTCGATCCCCGGGGTGGTCGCCTCATCCCATTCGACAAAGGCCAGGTGGTCGAGCGCCGCCGCCAGGTGCGCGGTGACAAAGTTCCCGAGGTGCAGGCCGTAATGGTGCGGCGCCGACCGGATCCCTCGGCGGTCCAACTGCCGCCCGGTCGCCAGCCACCGGGTGAATCCGTGCCCCAGGATGTCCAGCTGCACAACGTCGATCAGGCCGCGCTCCGCCCACTCAAGCAGCGGAGGGGCGGCCCAGCCCTCCCCATCCGCGATCAGCACCGGAAGCCCCCTCGCTCGCATCCACTCCCGCAGCTCGCCGTAGAGCACCGGATCCTCGTGAAACGGCTCCTCCACCCAAAACGGACGGCACTCGGCCAGCTCGGTGAGCACACGCTTGGTCAGATTCAGGTTGTAGCCGTCGTTGGCGTCGAGCATCAGCTCGGCCTCGGGGCCCACCGCCTCCCGCGTCGCCCGGACCACCGCGATGTCCCGGCGCGTACCCCCATCCAGGGCCATGTGCCGCGCCCCGCGCCCGACTTTGAGCTTGAAGTGCCGGTGCCCGCGCGCACGCCCCTCCAGCGCCTCGCCCGCTATCAGTGCCGCCGCCTCGCCGTCGTCGTTCACGTGCAGATCGTCGAAGTAAAGGGTGGTGTCGTAGCACCGCGGCCGAGGTGCTCCGCCAACCGATCGCCCGCCGACCCGGGCCGCCAGCGCGTAGACGGGCATGCCCTCGCGGCGAGCGACCAGATCCCAGAGCGGGATGTCGACCGGGAGCCCACGGGTGGTCGCACCCGTGCCGGTCGAGAACAACGCCGACAGCGGCGCCCCGGCAAGGTCCTGCCCCTGCGTCCGGGTGAGACGCGCCAGGCCAAAGCCACGGGTGCCATCGTCGAGGGTCAGGCGTGCGAGCGGGACTCGCACCCCGATGCCGTGCGGGCCGAGGCGGGCGTTGCTCCCGGCGGCGCGCGGGCGGCGGCCATCCAACTCGACCCACTCGATACGAACCAGCCGTGGCTCTCCCACGGTCACGCTTCGTGCCGGCTTTGCGTGGAGCCAGTCACCCGCTTCATGCAGGCGTCACGGGTGCCGGCGCGCGCCCGGCGATCGCCGCGACCACGAAATCATCGATGGCGCCGGACAGCACGCGGGTGATCTTGCGGACCTGGGCGCCGGTCCGTGGGTCGCGGACCCGGCCGCGCGCCTCCTCGTAGATCCGCACCACCACGCCGTGCCCGTCATCCAGCCCGGCGAGCGCCACCTCACCCGTGAGCTGCGCGGCCAGGGCGTCGTCCGCGGCCCACTTAGAGAGCACCTTGCTGCATCTGGCCGCCAGCCGCCCGAGCGCCTCTTCCGGCGACCGACCCGCGACAGGTGCTTCGACCGAGGGCGCGACCGCGACCACAGCCGCGTCCGGGTCGTCTGGCGACGTGAGCACCACCGCGCTCAACCGCAGGCGTAGGTGCTCGTCCGTCTCCTTATCGATCCCGACCTCGGCTATCACCATTTCCAGGGAGGCGCGCGTGGGCAGCAGGAGCGGCCGCCGAGCCCCCACCGAAAAGGAGGCCTCGCCCACGCGCCGCGCGATGTCGGCGAGAAGCCCCTCCTCGCTGCCGCCACTGGCGGCATAGGCCGGCAGGTGAACCGGGGCTGCGATCACGCGCCCACCCGGCAGGGTGTTGACATGGACGATGAGCTCTACGCGCACGGCCGACGATCAATGCGGCCCGGCCGCTTCCTCGGTCCCACAGGGGCCTCCACCAGTGTTAGCGTCGATTGACACCCCCTCGCCCTGCATGGTCAGGATGGGGCGGTACCAGGTCGACATGCGCTCGGCGGAGCGACCGATGTAGTGGCAGATGAACGCGCGCCGGAAGCGGTCGCGCGAGCGGTTCGGCGCTGACCCGTGGACGAGACTGCCGTTGAAGAAGAGCACGTCCCCCGGATCGAGCGCCAACGGGACCGCTTCCAGGTCCGGGGGCAGGGGAACGTAGTCGCGGGTGAAGGACAACGTGGGATCGGCCTCCTCGGGACAGACGATGTCCATCCGGTGGCTGCCCGGTGCGACGTTGAGCCCGCCGTTGCCGGGGTCGGCGGGGTCGAGCGGAATCCAGGCCGCGATGCAGGTACCAGGCTCGACCCGCAGATAGAAGTTGTCCTGGTGGAGGGCCTGACCCCGCGCGCCTGGCGGCTTGAAGTAGACCATGCTCTGCGCGGCCAGCGGCTCCTCGCCGAAGAGCTCCTCGAGGACGGTTCCCAGCCTCGGATCCAGGAGGTAGCGACGGGCGACCTCGTTGAACCGGTGCGGGTGCATGATGCGGGGGTAGGCCTTGAGGACGTCGCCACCGCTCGCCTCGAGCGGGACCGGGTTGAAGTACGGCGGCACCGGCCCCCCGGCGTGGATCGCCATGACGGTCTCGATCAGGTGGTTTATCTCAGGCGCGCTGATCAGCCCCGGGATGACCAGGTAACCGTGCTCCTGGAAACCACGCAATTGCTCGGGGGTGAGGTGTCGAACGCTGAGCGTCATGTCCCCACGCTACTGGCACCGTTGCGCGAGCGCCGGTCACAGGGGCCGGCGGCATGTGGTGTCGATGCCGCATGCTGGCTGCCGTGCGTGGTTCGGACCCCGCGTTGCTCAGTGCGCTGCACGCGACCGGGCCAGCGCCGGGGGAGGCCGGCGTGCTGAACACGTTCGGCCGCTTCGTCGGTTCCTGGCAGCTCCGGTGGCACCACCTGTCCGAAAACCTTGACGCTCTCGGGGAGCTGCACTTCGGGTGGGTGCTGGGAGGCCGGGCGGTTCAGGACGTCTGGATCGTGCCCGGCCCAGGGCAGCCGGGCGAGGGGGTCCCGCCGTACGCGTTCTTTGGCTCGACCATCCGCTTCTATGACGCCGAGCTTGGGGCCTGGCGGTCGACCTGGGTCGAGCCGATCAACGGGCGGGTGAGGAAGTTCGTCGGCCGCGAGGAAGACGGCCAGATCGTCTTGATCAGCCTCGACGGCGCGCCCCTGCTCCGCTGGCGCTTCACCGATATCCGGCCCGACTCGTTCACCTGGTTGGGGGAGTACTCAGTGGATGAAGGCCGGACGTGGCAGCTGGAGGAGCGCATGCTCGCCACCCGGCTCGACGGTTGAACGAGGTAGGACGGCGGTCGGGGACGATTGCCGGCATCGCAACCTCATGTCCGGCACGGATTTTGTGCCTTTGCCGGCGAACGTACATCCACGGCGTTGGCCCGGCGGTGCCTGACACCCTGTCGTGCGCACTCGCACCGATGCGCTCCGCCTTCCTCCCTTCCATCATCGAGCCGTGGACGCCTGGGCTGAAGTAGGACTCGGGCTCGGTTACGGCGAGGTCCGCCTCAGCAGGGCGAGCGAGGCATGGCTAAAAGCCGGAGCCGACTTGCGGGACCGAGTGAAGCGTCGTCTCCGCGGTGCCGCAGCTGACGTCGAGATCGTCGGGTCTCCATCGATCCTGGGGCTACTCGCCAAGCCGATCATCGACCTGGCCGTGGCGCTCGACACGAGTCACTCGATCCGGCTGGTAACCGAGAGGCTGCAGATGGATGGCTGGACATATCGTGGCGATGCTGGCAGTCAGGGTGGACATATATTCGTCCTCGAGACGCGTCGCTGGCATCGCGTCGCCCACCTACATGTGGTCGAGCACGGCGGAGTCCAGTGGCGAAGCTACCTGCTGTTTCGAGACCTCCTTCGCCGCGACGCCGAAGCACGCAATCGCTACGAAGCGATCGAGCTGAAACTCGCCCAGCATTACCCGACAGACCGAGGTTTGTATACGACTGGCAAGACCGAGGTCGTCGCGTCGCTGCTCCACCGCGGTTCCGGAGGGGCCACTCAGAGGGATCCCTGCGCTTTATGGGTCTAGCGGCTCAACGGTGTTCGACGTCGCCCAGAAAACCGCCCTAACCGCCGGCTTCGTCTCGGGGAGGCGGGGGTGATGACCAGGGGGCGGACGTCGCCGTCGCTGCGGATATCGTAGCCGTGTCTGATTCCTCGGGCGAGGAAGACCAGGCCGCCCCTGGCGACTTCAAATCTCGAGCCCGCGCAGCGCAAGGCAACCTTCCCTTCGAGGACATAGAACATGTCGTCCTCGTACTGGTGGACATGGTCTTGCGGCTCCTCGCCTTTCCTGGTGACGTATTCGGCGACGGTGGCGTCCGGGGTCTGCTGGAAAAGCGACGGTTCGTCCTCCGCAAACGGCCGCCTGACTCCCTTGGCCTTTCTGGAGAGGTGAAGATAGATCGATCCCCACAAGCTCTGGTGCCCGCAGCGCGATCCCTCAGCTTTACAAGGCTGGCGTCCACCCGGGTTCTTCGCCGAGGCGTTCCGAGCTGCGAGTCGCTATGCAGCCCGAAAGGGCGCGTGACCCGTGTCCGGTGTGGCGGGTCAGCTCCGACGTCTCTGGCGAGAGGCACTGCGGAGTGCCGTTCTGGAGGACACACCATGAAGTACATGATCCTGACCTACGCCTCACAGCGCGACTACGACGCAATGTCCGGGAAGCCGACCAGCGAGGCGGCTTGGTCGCTTCAGGACTTCGCGGCGATGGGGGCCTTCATGGACGCGTTCAATCGCGAGTTGGACGAGTCCGGTGAGCTCGTGGAGACGCGCGCCCTCGCTGCCCCAGTTCACACCAGGCGCCTGCAGACGCGAGGTGGCGCACCAGTGGTGACGGACGGCCCGTTCGCCGAGACCGCAGAGGTCCTTGCCGGCTACTGGATCGTCGAATGCGAGAGCTTCGACCGGGCGACCGCGATCGCGGCCAAGCTGTCCGCATGCCCAGGGCCCCCGGAGGTGGCTGCGCGCGCATACGCAGACGTGCGACCCATCGTCGAGTCCCGTGACGATCTGGAACCGTAGAGGCTTCCAATGCCTGAAACCGAGATCGAGGGGCTGCTCCGCCGACTGGCGCCGCAGGCCCTCGGCGCCGTGGTGCGGCGATACGGTCATTTCGACACCGCCGAGGACGCGACCCAGGAGGCGCTTCTTGCAGCCGCCATCCAGTGGGAGAAGGACGGCATTCCGGCCCACCCCCGCGCCTGGCTGATCACGGTTGCCTCGCGCCGGCTGACCGACCTGCTGCGCGGCGAGCAGTCTCGCCAGCGCCGGGAGAACGACGTCGTCCAGCGCATGTTGCCCGACGAATGGCTGGTCCCGCCCGCTGACCAAGCGTCCCCTGATTCAGACGACACGCTTGTTCTGCTGTTCATGTGCTGCCACCCGTCGCTGTCGCCTGCCTCGCAGATCGCGCTTACGCTTCGGGCCGTCGGCGGTCTCACCACCACGGAGGTGGCGCGTGCCTTCCTGGTCCCGGAGGGGACGATGACCCGGCGGATCACGCGCGCCAAGCAGACGATCAAGGACAGCGGGATCCCGTTCCGCATGCCCTCCGGTCCGGAGAAGGCGGAACGTCTGGCGGCGGTGCTGCACGTGCTTTATCTCATCTTCAACGAGGGATACGCCAGCACCTCGGGACCTGAGCTGCACCGCGCCGAGCTGGCGACCGAGGCGATCCGGCTGGCTCGGATGGTGCACGGTCTCCTACCGGACGATGCCGAGGTGGCGGGGCTGCTGGCGCTGATGCTCCTCACGGACGCGCGCCGGGCGGCGCGGACCGGGCCTCACGGTGAACTGGTCGCGATGGCCGAGCAGGACCGAGGTCTCTGGAATACCGATCAGATCGCGGAGGGCGTTGCACTCATCACCCAGGCGTTGCCTCGCGGTCCAACGGGGCCCTACCAGCTCCAGGCAGCGATCGCGGCGGTCCACGACGAGGCGCCGAACGCGGACCAGACCGACTGGCCGCAGATCGTGGCGCTGTATGAGCTGCTGCTAAGCATCTCCGACAACCCGGTCGTGGCCCTGAATCACACCGTGGCGGTCGCCATGGCCGAGGGGCCGGAGCGGGGGCTGAAGCTTCTTGGCGGCCTCGAGGGGGATGAGCGGATCGCGCAGGACCACCGGTTCTACTCCGTGCGCGCCCACGTTCTGGAGATGATTGGCGATTATCTGGGCGCCCGTAACTCCTACCTGGAGGCAGCGCGCCGGGCGGGCAATCTTCGTCGCCAGCGCTACCTGCATGCCCGTGCCGCCAGGCTGTGCTGACCGAGGGCACATGTCCGGAAACAGCCAGCGGCTCCGACGTTCCTGGTGACTGTTGCCACCCGGGGGCGCCCGACAAAGTTCACCCGTAGTCGGGAGGAGCAAGACCATGAACCACGTCAATCCGACGATCGACCCTCGGAAGATTTCGGTGCCGGCCGCTGCCATCGCAATGGCGGCAACGGTGGCTGCCCTCACCCTACTAGCCGCGCTGCACGTCCTCAGCCCGGAGTTTTCTCCGGCCTGGCGGATGGTCAGTGAGTATGCAAACGGCCGCTACCCGTCGATGCTGGCCGCAATGTTCATGGCCTACGGTCTGAGCTCGCTGGCGCTGGCCGTCGCGATCCGGTCCCAACTCAAGACCCCTATTGGTCGGGTCGGTCTGGTGGCGCTTATCGTCTCGAGCGCCGGACAGTTCGGAGGAGCCGCGTTCGACCTCAACCAGGCAGCCCCGCATGAGTTGGCGGGCGTGCTGGCTGTCGGCGCCCTGCCCATCGCTGCAGTGTTGATCAGCCGGGTGTTGACCCGGGAGCCCCAGTGGTCGCGCGCCCGTCGGCAGGTGCGATGGAGCGCGCACCTTACTTGGATCAGCGTGGTGCTGTTCCTGGCAAGCTTCCCTTTGATGATGGTGACGTTCGTGGTGGTCACGGGCGGGCTTCCAGAAGCCCCGCCCAGAGGACTCCCACACGGCGTCATCGCGCTCGTGGGATGGACCGGCCGCCTCTCGATCCTGTCGGCGTGGGCCTGGGTCTCGCTCACAGCCTGGCACGCGATCAGAGTCGAGCGCAGCGCGACTACCGGGCTCGCCGACGCGTTTGGCGCGACCGGCGACATGGAGGTCGTCGAGCACGTCGAGGGCCTGGGCATGACCGACTTCTACGGCGTATCGATGAGGTCGGCGGAGCCGGAGAAGGACCAGATGGGCGAGGCCGAGTGCGAGCGGAAGATCGCCTTGCTCCGTGCGTCGTGAGCCTACTTCGACGACGTGGCCGAGCGGGTCTCCGCGGTGCGGAAGGGGCCGCGCGGCGGGGGGCGTGAGAGGGGCGAGATCGTCCGTCACGCGTACGGTGCGGAGGTCGTCGAGTTCGCCCCCAAGGTCGGTGTGAAGTCCCCCGAAGAGACCTGGCAGAACCCGAACCCGCAACGGCTTCGCGTCCACCGGGACGCGTTCTGCGCGGCCATCCGCGACTACAACGCCTGCACCGCGTTCACTCGGAGCTGGACGGTGCAGTTCGTGATCCGTCGGTGCGCGTACCACATGCTCAACCACGCCTGGGGGCTCGAGGACAAGAACGTCTCCACCGAGGTCTGACGCCATGGGACCGGGGAAGTGTGCCCTCTGAGCGATCCCTGAGAGTGCCCGCTGCACCAAGTCCTCACTGCCGTGTCACCCTCATCGGCCCCACGACCGAGGAGCTCTACTAGAGCAGTTCGGCTCGGCCCTGGCTGCTCGCGGGATGGATGAACTCCGCTGCAGGCCTGCGCACCCACTGGGTCACGCGCATCGTGAGGCCCATATCAGCCGTGCGCGCGGTGCGCAGATTGGTCAGCCGACTCGGGGTGCAGCCAATCTGCTCGGCCAGTCCCGCCCAGGTAAGCCCCCGCCGCTGCCGCTTCTCGTTGAGCGCGGCATGGAGTTGGGCGAGGTCCCAGCGGAGGCGACTGTCCGGGCCTGCGTCCGGGAGCCGCACGTCTCCGACATCTGAAGCCGGACCGGTGAGAAAGTCCTCCGGTGGGCGCCCCAGCCAGCGCAGCAGGTAGAGCGCGTACTGGCACGACGTTTCGCCTCGCGCGCCCAACCGGGAGACCGCGCCGCCGCAGAGCGGGTGGTCGTCGCGTTCGGCATTGAGTTGCGCAGACTGATCCCACAGCTCGTCGGCCAGCTCGTACCAGCCCAGATCCCGGGCGCGGCGCGCATCGTCGACCGCGGCGAAGAACGCCGCGAAGTCGAACGTGGCACTTGTATCCACATCAGTCATGTTCGCCGATTGTGGACTCCTCACCATCGGCTTCGTCCGCTGGGGGGTCCCCTGCGGACGCCCCCCGGATGGCCCAATTGACCTTCCTCAGGTGAGACTGCTGGTTAGCGTGCAGTGTGTCTCACCGACTCGGGATGGGACACGTTTGTTTTCGTTAGCGCACCGGGGATCAAGATGTGGACACCGTCCACAATCCTGCTACGATCTCATGACACGAGGGGACGGAAGGACGACGACCACGCAAGGAATCGCGAGCGGCAACCCGCCCGTCGACATTGTCCCCCTCGGAGGCGGCTCGCGCGGAGCTGCCGATCCGCGAGCAGGCGCACACGTATGCGGGCGACGCCATCGCGGCCGTGCGACGCCGCCTGCCCATGGTTGAAGTCGACGGCTTAGTCGAGGTCGTCGGCCCGGACGGGCCGGTCCCGTTCGTCAGCCTGTTCCAGGGCCGCAGCGAGCTCGTGATCTACCAGCACCTGTGGTGGGACGGCGCGCCGCACCAAGGCCAGTGCGAGGGCTGCACCGACCTGGCCCGGCAGGTGAAGGACGCCGTCGTCTACCTCAACGCCCGGGGGTCTCGTTCGCCTTCGTGACCACCGGTCCGTCGGACGGGTGGCTTTTTCCGTCAATTACGCTACTAGTGTATCGTAATTGCTATGGCGACACCGGCCCGCGGCCGTCCACGAGACACGACGCTGGATCAGCGCATCGTCAAGGCCACCGCCGAGGCAATGCTGAAGCACGGCTACGCCGGGTTGTCGGTGGACGAGGTGGCGGCGACGGTCGGAGTCGCCAAAGCCACCATCTACCGCCGCTGGCCGACCAAGGCCCACCTGGTGCTGGAGGTGGTGCAGTCGATGCAGGCGGTCGTCGAGGCACCCGACACCGGTGACCTCCGCGCCGACCTGCTGACCGTCACCACCAGCATGTCGCGCGCGATGCGGCAGCCGGGTGCGCGCGAACTGGCCGCCGAGCTGGTGGCTGCGAGCGCCCTCGACGAGACCCTCGATCAGGGCGTCCGCCGGCTTTGGGCAGCGCGGCGCGAACCGATCCTGGCCGTCCTGTGCCGGGCCGGCGTCGCTCATCCCGACGTCGTGGTCGATGTTCTGGCGGGCTCGCAGTACTACCGCCTGCTGCTCACCGGCGATCCCCTGGACGACGCCTACGCCAGGCAACTCCTCGATCTCCTGTTCGCCCGCCTTTCTGTGGAGGAATCCTGATGGTCACCGCTTCCGATTCGCTCGACGCCCGAGCCGGCCGCTGGCATATTGCCCGCGCCATGGGGCTGGCCCTGGCGGCCGTCGCCTATCTCGCCTTCTGGGCGGTCGGGCTCACCGTCTGGTCGGGCGCCACCAGCATGGCCATGTCATCCAACGGCGTGGTCGCTCTGTATGGAGGCGCTCCTGTCCGTGCCTCGCTGAGCATCGTCTTCAGCGAGGGGCTGCCGGCGATCCCGCTGCTGGTCCTGCTGATCGCGATCGCCTTCGCGGTGCGCCGACGCGGCGCCGCCCGGGCCGGTCTGGTCGTGCTGGTGGCCGGCATCGCCGCGGTCGCCGTCTCGCTGACCGAGTGCGCGATCGGCCTGATCCTCACCCTGGCCGCCGCGCCAGCGCACGACGCGACCACCGCCGGCCGGTTGTTCGACGCGCTGAATCGACTCGACGGAGTCAAGATGCTGTTGCTGGCGGTCGCCGCCCTCGCGGGTTCAGTGGGCCCGGCCTGGCGGGCCCGCGCCCTCCCGATCTGGCTCCGGGTGGTGGGGGTGGCGCTGGCGGTCGCGATCATTACCTCCGGGATCGGCTACACGTTCCTGATCCCGTCGCCTGCGATGGCCGCTGTCGCGTCGCTGCCGCTGCTCCTGCTCTGGGTGTCTGGTTCGGGGGTGGTCCTCGCCTGGAGGGCGCTACGAACCTGACGGCGGTTTCGGGATGGCAATTCCGGGTACAAATCTTGGACAAAAAGGAGAACACACGATGAGGGTTCGGGAAATGGACGAGCACGTCACCTACCTGCAGCAACTGCAAGAGGATGACGGACAGGTCGTGCTCATCAATGAGTTCAGTGTCCCATGCGAAAAGACGGACCCCTTCCTTGAGGCATGGGCTGAGGATGCCGCCTTCATGAAGGGGCAGCCGGGCTTCGTCTCCACCCAGCTTCACCGCGGCACCGGCGGCAGCAGCACCTTCGTCACCGTGGCAGTCTGGGAGTCAGCGCAAGCACTCGGGCAGGCGTTCCGCTCGCCCGAGTTCCAGCAGCACGCCGCCTGCTACCCCGAGGACACCGTTGCTGCCCCGCACGTGTTCAAGAAAGTCGCCGTGCCCGGCATCTGCGACGCATAGGCATGGTGCACGAGCCCGAACGGCCAGAATCCACCGGTGGCGCCGAGCGCTGGGTTGCTGACAGGCCGAAAGCAGCGACCGGTGACGCCCCCGCACTGCGATTAGACGGGCTCGTCAAATCGTTCGGTCCCTCCCTGGTGGTGGACCACGTCGACCTGACGGTACCCCGCGGCTCCCTGTTCGGCCTGGTCGGCCCCAATGGCGCCGGCAAGACGACCTCGATCTCGATGGCGGTGGGGCTGCTGCGGCCCGACGCCGGCCGGTCCCGTGTCTTCGGGGTTGACGTCTGGGCCAATCCGCTGTTTGCCAAGCGACTGCTCGGAGTGCTGCCCGACGGCCTGGCGTTGCCGGAGCGGCTCACCGGGCGGGAGCTGCTGACGTTCATGGGCCGGTTGCGCGAGATGGATGCCGGGGACATCGCCCAGCGCACGGACGAGCTGCTGACGGTCCTCGATCTGACGTCAGCCGAGCGGACCCTCGTCATCGACTACTCGACCGGCATGCGCAAGAAGATCGGGCTCGCCCTGGCGCTCCTGCACGCTCCCCGGCTGCTGGTCCTGGACGAGCCGTTCGAGGCGGTCGACCCGATCTCGGCCGCCACCCTGAAGGTGATCCTGGCTCGGTTCGTCGCCTCCGGGGGGTCGGTCCTGCTGTCGAGTCACGTCATGGCACTGGTCGAGCAGCTGTGCGACGCGGTGGCGATCATCGCGAGCGGGAAGGTGGTCGCCGCGGGCCCCCTCGACGAGGTGCGGAACGGCGAGGGCCTGGAGGAGGTGTTCGTACGGCGGGTCGGGGTTCAGGTCGCGGGTGAGGAGGGACTGTCGTGGCTGGCGTCCTGATCCAGATGAAGCTCGCCCTGCTGCGAAACTCGCTGACCGGCAGCCGAACCGCCTGGATGCTTACGGGTGGGGTGCTGGGGCTCGGCCTGGCTGCGGCGACGCTGACGTTCGCCGCCCTCGGGCTCAGGCGTCCTGGCCTGGGCGTCGACCTGCTGGGCGCCGTCTTCGCGATGTGGACGGCGGGGTGGGTGGTGGGTCCGGTGTGGGCCGGCGGGGAGGTGGCGCTCCGGCCCGAACACTTCTCCTTGCTGCCGGTGCCACGGCACCGCCTGGCGATCGGGCTGCTGGCCGCCGGCTGCGTCGGCATCGGCACGCTGGTCACGCTGATTGCCTTCACCGGCCTGGTCGTCTACGCGGTGCCGCTCGGGATCGGGCCGGCTCTGATCGCCCTGCCGGCGCTGGTGCTGCAGCTCCTGTTCGTGGTACTGCTCTCCCGGGTGGCCGCCGGCGCTCTGGCGACGGTGTCGGCATCGCGGATAGCCGCGGCCCTGGCGGGGGTGATGCTGGCGGCGATCATGGTCCTGAGCCAGTCCGGCTGGGTCCTGATCGTCGCGGTCAGGCTGTCAGGCGTACTGAGCGACGGGTTCCCGCCGGTCCTGGCCCTGCTGATCCGTGCGCTGCCGTCGAGCTGGGGGCTGGTGGCCGTCGACGCCGCCTACAGATCCCAGTGGGGCCTGGCCGTTCTCGCGCTGGCCGGTCTGGGCGCGCTGGTGCTGCTCCTGCTCGCGGCCTGGGCGTGGCTCCTCGGCGCTGCGAGGGGCGCGTCCGCGGTCGCTCGCGGTTCGCGCCGGCCGCGGCGCTCGCAGCCCTCAAGGAACCGCGTGGTGGCGGTGGCCATCAAGGAGCTGCGCACCTGGTGGCGCGACCCGGCACGCACGGCGGGGTTCGCGATCCCGACCGCGTGGGCGCTGATGACCTGCCTGCTCCCGCTGACCCTGCACTCGGTGACCCCCTACGCCACGGTTCTGCTCCCCTGGACGGCGGCGGGCATCGCACTGATGGCAGCGCCGGTGACAGCGAATCTCTATGCGCAAGACGGCACTGCCCTCTGGCTGACGCTGCTGACTCCGGGTGCCGCGCGGCTCGACGTCCGAGGCAGGCAGTGGGCATGGCTGGCCGTCTTCGGACCGGTCACCATCCTCGCGGCGCTGGTGCTGACCGGGGTCAGCGAGATGGGCTGGGCCTGGCCCTGGGTCGCGGCGATGGTGCCGGCGCTGCTTGGTGGCGGGGCGGGCCTCTCGGTCTGGGCATCCGTGGTGGCCCTGGCGCCAGGACCCGATCCGCGAGCTCGCCGTGGCTCGCTGATGGATCGACCCACCGGCGGCATGACGTATCTGCTGTTCTGGCTCGCGCCGTTGCCGGCGGTACCTGCCCTGGCGGTGGTCCTGGCCGGCACGCTGCTGCACAGCTCGGTGCTGCAGTGGGCCGGAGTACCGGTCGGCATCGGCACCGGAGTCGCAGTCGGTTGGTGGCTCGGCCGCGTGGCCCACCACCGGCTGGAGGCACGTGGGCCAGAACTTCTGCAGCTGATGCGGAGCGGGCGGCCGGCGGTCACCAGGAGGGTGGAGACATCACAGGGCAGGCTCGAGACCCTGCCCCGGCGAGACGGCATCATCGTTTTGGTCTGCATCTGCCTGGGCGCGGTGGCACTCTTTCCTCAGGGGTTGGTGCCGCTTGCCATCAAGCTCACCGGCGGCACCCACCGGGTCTGGTTTCTCGCCCTCTATCTCCCTGCGTCCTGGCAATGGCCAGTGATCGGCGTCATGGTCGCGCTGGGGCTGAGCGCGTTCGGCGCCGTCGCGTACCTGCTTGTGACTCGCGTCCGGCGGGCACGCGGTTCCGTCTTGCAATCCTCCGGAGATGCGGCGATACCGTGACGCGTCGTCGTGCACCCGCTCTCCGGGGTATCAGGATCGGTGAACCTGCGCCCCGCGTCAGGGCTTGGGGCGAGCTCGGGATTGTGCCGCCGCCACCTCGCGCGCCACTCCCAAGGCGATGTCGAGATCCTTGCGCAACAGACGGACGAAGAAGCCGGGCTCGAAGTCACGCTCGATCATTCGCCGCCCGTAGACCTCGAGCATCCGGCTCGCGGCGTACCCGCCCAACAGGGCGTCACGCACGGCGGCGGGGTCGACGCCGGCCTTGCTCCCAAAGGCGAGCGCCTCGGCCACCGACGTCAGCGTCCCCGCGACCAGGATCTGGTTGCAGGCCTTGGTCACCTGGCCCGCTCCGCTCGGGCCTATGTAGACGAGGTTCCGGCCCAGACATGACAGCAGCGGGCGGCAGCGATCGAAGTCCTCCTCTGACCCCCCGACCATGATCGAGAGAGTCCCCGCTGCGGCACCCGGCGGTCCACCACTGACCGGTGCGTCCAGGCTCGCCACCTGATGCTCCATCACCTCCTGCGCCAGCTCCCGGGCGACGCTGGGCGAGATCGTGCTCATATCGATTCAGGTCGTGCCGCGCGCCCGTCAGCACTCCCGTCTCTCCTTGGATCACCGCAGCCACATCGGAGGAATCGGGCAGCATCGTGATGATGACGTCGCAGGCGCCCCCGACCTCGGCTTGGCTGCGCGCCTCCCGCGCACCCGCTTCGATGAGTGGCCGCGCCCTGGCCGTCGGACGTGTGTGCACCAGAAGGTCGTACCCAGCCCTCAGCAACCTTTGGCCATCGGCCTTTCCATCAGGCCGAGCCCGATGCATCCGATCCGCGCCGATCCCGGTTCGATGGGGCTCATCGCAATTCCTCCAGGGTCCGGTTATGGCCCCACCCGGGCGGTCGCATGGACCTCCCGTTGACGAGCAGGATGCCACCCGTTACCCAGGCGGCGGCGACCAGATAGATGGAAGTCACGCGCTCGCTGAGGAGCAGCCATGCGAGGACCGCCGCCACCAGCGGGTTCATGTTGATGTACACGGCGAGCTCGGTTGCGGTCAGGCGCGTGAGGGCGGCTGTCCAGAGCAGGTAAGCCCCCGCACCGCCGATCAACGCGAGAAGGATCAGAAGACTCAGGGAGCCGCCGGTCAAGTGAGGAACGCCTGAGCGCTCGATCTCCAGCGCCGCCGCCGGAAGCTGGAGGAGGCTGCCGAAGAGCATCGCCATCGCGGTGACCGTCAGTGGACCCAGCCTGGTGACGAGTTCCGTCCCGAACACGCCGTAGACGGCTGCCAAGACCGCACACCCCAACAGCATTGCGTCGCCCAGCACTGGCATCGACCGGGTGCTCACGGTTCGGGCCTCGACAAAGATCAGGGTGACCCCGACGAAGGTACAGACGACGCCCGCCAGCTTGCTCCGGCCCAGGGTCTCATGACGAAGGGCCCGGGCCAGCAACAGGCTGGCGAGAGGCATGGTCGCGATCACGACCGCCCCGCGGGACGCTTCCGTCAGCCGCAGGCCGCTGTTGAACAGCAGCGGGAAGACGCCGAAGAAAGCCCCTCCCAGCAGCGCGAGCCGCGCATAGTCGCCTTTGCGGAGGACCGGCCACGAGCGCCTCCAGCACAGAAGCAGGACCGTTAGCAGCAAACCCGCGATGGCAAAGCGCAGAAAGCCCAACGTGAAGGGAGGCACCTGGCGCAGCACGGCGCGCGTAGCCACCGTCGCCCCACCGAAGAGCGTTGATGCGGTAAGAGCGGACAGGTTGGCCAGCAGCCTGGAGCCAATCAGCCGTTCAGCCCCTTCGTGCGGTAATCGCGGAGGGTGAGCGTTGAGGGTGGAGGCCCGACGATCGGTTCCCATGTGAGCGACTGTATTTCCGGCCCCGGCCCCTGACCTCCGTACCGAGACGGAAATCCTATGGGCAGCGTGCTGCGAGTACGGAATAATCCCAGTTGTGGCCACCGCGCGCGGCACGGTGCATCTGGTTGGGCGCGACACGGAGCTTCGTGAGCTCGGGGCAGACCTGGGGCGCGCGGCTCGGGGCGCGTTCTCCACCATCCTGATCAGCGGCGAGCCGGGTGTCGGCAAGACCCGTCTGGTCAGAGAGCTCCTGGAGCGCAGCCGGCCTCGGGCGCTGGGCCTCAGCGCGCGCGCTTACGTCCTCGGTGGTACCGCCTCCTTCGGGCTTTGGGTGGAGGCCCTCGAGCCCCCTCTTCGGACGGTGACCACGGATGAGCTCACGGAACTCTGCGGTGGCTTTCTGGACGACTTGGCCTCGCTCTTCCGGTCAGTGGCGGCTGCGAGAGGAGGGCCACCGTCGGCCGAGCCGCCCAGTTTGCGCCTCCTCGAGGGCCTCGCCGTCCTGCTAGAGAACCTGAGCCGGCGCCGGCCGGTGGTCCTCTTCCTCGACGATCTTCACCTGGCGGACGCCTCTTCGATCGAGGCTCTCCAGTACATGAGTCGCCGGCTCGCGCACGCTCCGGTGCTGGTGGTGGCGGCTGCGCGCCCCATCGAGCTGGGCGCCAACCAGCTCGCCGGCGAGGTGGTCCAGCGGTTGGAGCAGGATGGCCAGCTACGAAGGATGAACCTGGCACCGCTGGGGCGGGACTCACTTCGCGGGCTGGCGGAGCAGACACTGACCGGTCCTCCCCCGACTGACGGCCTGATCGACTGGCTCGAGGAGCGGTCGCGGGGCCACCCGCTGTTCGCCCTCGAGCTGCTCCGCGCGCTGGTCGAAGAGGGCTCCGACCTGGAGGCGCCGCATTTGCGACGGCTGCCCGACGATCTCAGCGCTCGCGTGACCGCGCGTGCACGAGGGCTGGATGAGGACGCCCTGGCAGTGCTGGAGGTTCTCGCCGTACACGGTCAGCGTGCCGGTTTGAGGGAGATCGGACGCCTCGTCGAGCCGTCACCTGACCGGCTGGTCGCCAGCCTGGACACGCTCATCGGGAGCCGCCTGGTGATCGAGGAGGAGCGGGGCCGCGAGGTCACCTACGAGATCGCGCACCCACTCATCCAGGAGGCGATCTACGAACGAATCAGCGCAGCACGACGGCGCACGGTGCACCGGCGGGTGGCTCGTGTCCTGGTCGAGAGCGGGCGCTTTGCCGCGGCCGGCCCCCACTTCGCTGAGTCGGCTGATGTGGGTGATGGGGAGGCTATCGAGGCTCTGCGGATTGCGCTTGACCAGGCCAGAGCTCGCGAGCTGCATCGGGAGGCGATCGAGATCCTGCGGTCGCTGATGGAGGTCTTGCCTACGGGGGACGCGCGCTGGCTCGACGTGCTCGAGGTCCTGGTCTGGCAAGGGAGCGCCTTTCTGGACCACAAGGCGGACATCGATCGCACCACGATCCCAACTGCTCTTCGCCAGATCGAAGGGGTCCTCGCAGGCTCTGACGACCTCGCAAGGCTCGCCGCTCTCCAGTATTGCCGCAGCCACTACCTGACGTTCGACGAGGGCAGGCTCGATGAAGCACGGAGTGCCTCCGAGGAAGCGCTGCGGCTCTATCAGAGGGCGGGTGACACAGCCGGTGGGCTGGTTGCCACCCACCAGCTGACCTGGATCGTCGGCTTCTCGGGCAACCTGGGCGGGCAGGAACGCGCCGCGCGCGAGCTGGTGGAGCAGGCGCGGACCGCCGGCGACTGCAACATGATCGCGCTGGGGCAGACGGTGCTCGGTTACGCCTGCTTTCTCCAGGGCCGGTTCGACGCCGCCGAGGGGGCGCTTCGGGAAAGCATCCAGATGGCCAAGCGCGAGGGCCAGGTCAGCCGGGTGGCCTCCAACCTTTCCATCCTGGCTCAAACACTGGCTCTCGAGGGCCGCATGCGTGAGGCCGGTGATCTCCTCACAGAGGCCAGGGCCGGGGGGACCGCCTCCGGCTTCACGCTGCTGCTTGACATGAGCGCCCGAATCCGCTGGCTGGCGGGGGACTTCGAGGGCGCGATCAGCGACGCGCTGGAGGCGACTTCCTGGACTCGCGGAGGTCTGGGCAGAAGGCGCGCCTGGTCGGTCGCGGTGGCGGCGATGGCGGCAGCCGAGATGGGTCATCTGGAGGCGGCGCACGCCCACCTACAGAGGGCGAAGGCAGCCTACGCCGGGGGCGAGTGGTACGCGGCGAGCCACCATTGTGACTGGGCTGAGGGCGTGCTCGCCTTCCACTCGGGTGACCATCAGCGGGCGGAGCGCCGGCTCCTGGACGCCGCGGACCGGCTGAGCGCGATCGGGTGCCATCCCCTGGCGGCCCTGGTGCTAAACGACCTCGCCGAGATCACTGCCCAGAGAGAGAACCGGGAGCTGACCATGAAGGCCGATACACGCCTTCGAGACATCGCCGAACGCCTGGACCGGCCGCTTTACCAGGCGCTCGCCCACCTCAGCAGCGCGGGGCTTGCCGTCGCGGCGGACAGACACGTCGACGCCGTCGCGCACGCCGAGGAGGGGCTGGCCCGGCTCCAAGGCTCTGGCTACCACGCCTTCCAGGCTCGGGCGCTGGAGATGCTGGGCCGGGCACTGGCCGTCCCTGACCGATCAACCGCGGCACGAGTGCTGTCCGAGGCCCGTGCTGCCTACGCCGCGATCGGAGCCGTGGTGCGCGAGAAGCGGGTCGACCGTATGTTGGGCCGCCTCGGGCACTCGGGCCGACGCAGCCGCCTCTACGGGCTTGGGGCGGCGTCATTGAGCCGCCGGGAGCGACAGGTGACGCGGCTGGCACTCGAGGGCCTGACTGCGCGGGACATCGGCGAGCGTCTCTTCATCGGCGAGCGGACTGTGGAGACCCACCTCGCCAACGCCTATGCCAAGGTCGGTGTGACCTCGAGGCTGGAGCTGATCAAGCACTCCGCGGAGCTCGACCTCTAGCGGGTACGGAGTCGTCGGGTGGTGCGAGAGAAATCCGTACCAGGCCGGAGGTGCCCGGCGCTGGATGGGAGGACGCTCGGTGCGTCACTCACTCACGCAGGAGGAACTCAAGAGATGGAAAGCGTCACGAGCGTCCCACTGACCGATCTTGGAGTCGTCAAGGCCCGACAGCAGGCGACGTGGTCGGAGGGCAACTACTCGGTGATCGGCTCCACCCTGAGCCTGATCAGCGAGGTCCTGGTCGCGACCCTCGACCCGCAGGCGGATTGGCGTGTCCTCGACGTTGCGACGGGCAACGGCAACACGGCGCTGGCCGCGGCTCGCTGTGGGTGCCAGGTGACCGGTGTCGACTATGTGCCGGCCCTGCTCGAGGCCGGCCGCCGGCGGGCCGAGGCGGATGGGCTGCCCGTCACCTTCACGGAGGGGGACGCCGAGGCGCTGACGTTTCCAGACGCGAGCTTCGACGCCGTCCTCTCGACACTCGGTGTGATGTTCGCCCCCGATCAGGAGAGGACCGCCGCCGAGTTGCTTCGGGTCTGCCGGCCGGGAGGCCGGATCGGACTCGCCAACTGGACCCCGGACGGCTTCGTGGGGCAGATGTTCAAGGTGATCGGCCGCCACCTTCCGCCGCCGCCGGGCGTGAGCTCCCCCGCGCTTTGGGGTACGGAGGAGCGGATCGGCGAGCTGCTCGGCGAAGGCACCTCGTCGATCCGTGCGACGGTGCGCCAATTCGTCTTCCGTTACACCTCACCCGAGCAGTGGCTGCACGCATTTCGCACCTACTACGGCCCCATGGTCCGCGCCTTCGCCTCGCTACCGAGCGATGGACAGGAGAGCCTGGCCCATGACCTGCTCCAACTCGCGCGCAGCATGAACCGCGCTATCGGCCCAGTGATGGCCGTCCCTGCCGACTACCTCGAGGTCGTCGCCGTCAGGACCTAGTCCCGCGGGCAAGAGCCGCGTCGCGGAGCTGATGAAGGCATTGGACGCCTCGTGGCAAGCCTTCCGCTGAGGGATCGGTATCCGTACGCCCCGACCACCTGGCTTAGCGCTGGCCAGGATGGGGGATCGCGACCACGGTGAGTTCATCGATGCCGGCGAAGTCGTTGGGATTGCACGTGTAGAGGGGCAGGTCGCGAGCGATCGCGCTGGCCGCAATCAGCGCGTCAAAGGCGCGCGGCTGCACCCGCCGGCCGGCACGTCGGAGGGCGGCGGCCACACGGCCGAATGCTCTCGCGGACGAGGCGTCAAAGGGAAGCGGGTCGAAGGCGGCCTCGGTTTCCTGCAATCGCACCTGGCGCGCGGTGCGTTCCGCGACATCGTCAGTGACCAGCGGCCCGACCGATAGCTCCGCGAGCGTGACCGCGCTGATCAGGGGCTCGTCGGGCAAGTCCTCGAGCCGTAGTCGGTCCAGCAACACGATTGCGTTGGTATCCAGGACGCCGACCGGATGCGTTGTCACAGCCGCTCGTCGACGAGCGCGGCGATGTCGTCGCGCAGCCGTTCAGGGTCAATTGGCGGGAGCAAGCGGAAGCGCTCGACCAGCGCGGCAGCCGTCAGCCGGCCCCGCGCCACTGGTTCGAGTCGTGCCACTGGCTTGCCGCCTCGAGTGATCGTCACGCGCTCGCCTGCCGCGACGCGGTCGAGTACCCGACCACCATGGTTGCGAAGATCTCGCACGGTTGCCTCGCTCACGGGGTCATCGTATCACGCGTGAGACATCAACTCCGCCGCCCAACGGGCGCTCCGCGACTTGGAGCGAACCGGACTGGCTGACTCGAACTCACCATGACCCTACGCAGGAGGATCCCCGGCATCATCGTTCGCGTCGGCAGTGAAGCCGTCGACCGACACGACTGCGTGCATCACGAGAGTGCTCATGCGTCGCCCAGCCGGCGACGCCCTCGCCCATCACGACCGGCACCAGATCGACGGGCACTTCGTCGGGCACGTCAGGACTCGAGGAGACGTTGGGGCAGCGGCTCGCCATAGCGCTCCCAGAAGACGAGCTCGCCTAGGCGTGGGCTCCAGTGCCTCCCGGCTCCCCGCCTGCCCAGCCGCACGGTCTCGCCGGCCGGGTGGCCCACGAGCAGTAGAAGCTCCGGTCGCGCGGTCGCGGGCAGGCCCAAGACCTTCGCCACGCCGCCCTGGCTGAAGGAGGTGACCGGGCAGGTACCGAGACCGAGGGCGTGGGCCTCCACCATCATTGACATCGCCGCTGTCCCCACATCGATGTAGCCGCTGGAGTCGCGGTCGGCTCTCACGCCGCTGCGCGCCGCGACTTCGAGGTCGGTGCAGATGGCCACCACCCCCGGCGGCGTCGCCAGCATCCCGGGGGCCAGTGCCTTGGCGAGGCGTATCCGCTCCGGGTCGCGGATCACCAGGAGCCGTTGAATCCGCGTGTTTCCGGCGTTGGTCGCCCACCGCGCCGCCTCGAGCAGGCTCAGGAGTTGCGCGTCCAGCAGAGGCTGGTCGGTGAAGGCGCGACATACGCGACGAGACCGGAGCAGCGCCAGCAGATCGTCGGGTCCGAGGTCGCTCACTACCGCGCCTCTGCTTCCGGGATGTCGGCGGCGACCTCTCGAAGATGCTCCGCCAAGCGCACCGACACCTCAGGCAGGAAGGCGTAGTAGGCGTCGAGGTCGCTCATCATCAGCGTCTTCTTCTCGTCCACCTCAGTTCGCAAGGCTTCCAACCACGGATCCACCATGCCGGCCTCCAGAAGCGCTCCCGACAGTCGTGAGACCGCGTCAATCAGGCGGAAGGTGCCGTAGTACACGGGCTCCACCATGCAGAGTTCGGCGCTCGCAGCCAGGTGGCAGAGAAGCTCGTAGGCGGCCCTCCGGTCCAGGCTCGCGCTGTCGCCCTCCCCCATGGCGCTACCAAACCCGCCTTCCGCGGACGAGGAAGCGGCCTCGCCCGGCGGTCGCAGTGACCTTGCCCTCTTCCATCACGACCTCGCCGCGGGACATCGTCAGCACCGGCCATCCGGTCGCCTCATACCCCTCGTAGGGGTCGAAGTCGGAGCGCGACTCCATGTTTGGAGCGCTGACCCGGAAGCGTTTGGACGGGTCGATCAGCACCAGGTCGGCATCGGCTCCGGCGGTGAGGGCGCCCTTCCTGGGCCAGAGCCCGAAGAGTCGCGCCGGGTTGGTGGCGGTGACGGCGACGAAGCGGGCCAGTGAGATGCGGCCTTTGGCGACCCCCTCGGCGTACAGCATGCCGATGCTCGTCTGCACGTTGGAGACGCCACCCGGAATGTCGGCGAAGGAGAGGCTCGGGTCCATCTTCTGCGCCGCGAGCCAGGTCGTGTGATCGGTCGCGTAGGTCTGGATCTCGCCGGCTCGCAGCCCCTCCCAGAGGGCCGCCTGGTCGTCGGCCGACCGCAGCGGCGGCCAGCACACGAACTTGTTGCCCTCCCGCGCCGGAAGCGTGTATCGGGAGCCGTCCAGGTACAGGTAGGCGGGCCGGGTCTCGACGTAGACCTCGGTCCCCAGCCGCCGCGCCTCCCGGACTGCCTCCAGCGCGGCCCGGCAGGAGAGATGCACGAAATAGACAGCACAGCCGGTAGCCCGGGCGTAGGCGGCGACCGTCTGTGTCGCCAGCGCCTCGGCCTCAGGCGGCCGGGCCTCCGGCAGCGCGTCGACCCCGCGCCGCCCGCCATCGAGGAGACGCTCGGTCAAGTGGTCCACGAGGGGGCCATCCTCGGCATGAACGTTGACCATCAAACGGCTTCGTGCAGCGGCGTCGAGCACCCGAAGCAGTTCCCGCGGGCCTAGCTCCAGGTCGCCGACCGCCGTGAACACCTTGAGGCTGGTGAAGCCGTCGCCCGCGAGCGCAGGGATCTCATCGAGCACTCCGGGAACGCCTGGATCGGTGACCACGAGGTGAGCTCCGAAGTCAAGCACACTGCGGTCGCGCGCGCGGCTCAGCTCCTCCTTGGCGGCGTCCCGCAGACTTCCCCCACGCTCCTGGAACGCGAAGTTGACGAACGTCGTGATGCCGCCGGCCGCAGCTGCCCGGGAGCCGCTCTCGTAGTCGTCAGCGGTGATCCCCTCGCCCACCCGGTTCGCGAAGTGCGTGTGGACGTCGATCGCGCCCGGCGCCACGACCAGGCCGGTGGCGTCGATGACCCGCGCGCCGCCATGGTCGAGTTCCGTGCCCACGGCGACGATGCGTCCGTCGCGGATCCCGAGGTCCGCCGTCACCGGCCCCTCCGCCGTCGCCAGAGTGCCACCCGTGACGGCGATGTCGAACGCCACGTCAATTCGCCTCCGCTGGCACCGTGACCGCCGGACCGGGAACCGCCGGCCGGTAGTCGCAGTCGAGACCAAAGGCGCGGGGCCCCCAGACCCGGAGCGCCTCTGGGGTCCTCATGATCCCCGGAGGGGTGAGGACCACGATCCGGACCCGCTGCCCATACCGAAGCCCCTCGGTGGTGATCGGCTCCGCGGTCTCCGCCTCCAGCACACAGATCAGGTCGGGAACGCAGGCGAGCACCTCGGCGTCCCGTTCGGCGATCAGGTGCTCGTTCTGGAAGCGGAGGCGCAGCGGCCCACCGGAGTCCAGCGGCTGGAGCAAGGCGGAGCCGCGAGTGAAACCTTCGGTCGTGCGCCGGAGCACATCCTGCACCTTGCCCTCAAAGATGAGGCGGGGTCCCCAGTACCCGGCTGCCTCCACTGCGTCCCCGATCGCCGGCAGGGGATCGCGATGCCGTTCGCGTGAGCGGCGGATGGCCGCACCGAGCTCGACGCAGAGCCGCAAGGTGCGCGGGATGGCGACCCGGCGAGCGGTGCGTCCATCCATGGCGTACTCGGCGATCAGCGCCGCCCCGCCCATGCGGATGGTGATGCCGCGCGCCAGCCACTCCATCTGTCGGTTGTCGTGAGCGAGAACGATCGTCGCGTCGCCGTGCTCGTTCGCGATCGCCAAAGGAGATCCGCTCACGCCATAGACGCCGAACGTCTCCATCTGCAGCTCCGGGAATGCTCGTCCCATGCCGTCGGCGTCGATGACCGGGATCCTGGCCTGGGCGGCGACCACGAGCGGCATCGTCGAGTTGATCCCACCGCACTCCATCGGGATCGTCGCCTCGGCGCTCCGGCCCAGGTGCCGCTCCAACGTCCGCAGTGCGTGCAGGCCCTCGGTGCCGGCGGGAAGCTTCTCGTTCATCACGGTGGGCGCGCCCATCATCGCGGTCGAGATCACCAGCGCATCGTCGGGGACCTCCTCCAGGTCCAGCACCTGGACCCGTCCGCCGGCGCGCAACGCTTGCTCCACCATCAGCCTCCCGACGTAGGGGTCACCGCCACCGCCCGAGCCGAGCAGGGCGGCCCCCCGCGCCAGGTCCGGCAGGTGGTCCAGTGCCAGATCCCAGCTCATCGGTGTCGCGATCCCGCCGGTCGCCTCATCCCGGTACGCGCTCTTCGAATGGCACGTAGTCGAAGTCGTAGCCGAAGTACCGGGGCCCCGCCACCGCCAGCCCCCGGGGAGTGCGCCAGCGCGGATCGCAGGGGGCGCCGACGACGGTCACACGGAAGCCGTAGCGCAGTTCTTCGGTCGTGATCGGCTCACCGGTCTCGCTGTCGAGAACGATGATCAGGTCGGGGACGCTGGCCCGTACCTCGCCGTTCCGGATCGCGACCAGGTTTTCGTTTTGAAAGCGGATCTCGAGCTCCGAGCCCTGGTCCTCGTCGAGACCGGTGAGCCTGGCGGTACCCCGGGCGAAGCCGGTCTCGGTCCGCCGCTCGAGGTCCACGACTCGACCCGCAAAGAGCCGCGCGCCGCCGAGCCGCTCGACGAGCGCCACCACCGGGTCTCGATGGGCGGCTCGTGCTTCCCGGAGCAGCTTCCCCAGCTCCTGGCTCAGCGACAGGGTGCCCAGCGCCATCGTCTCGCGCACCTCGCGGCCGCTGCTCACGTAGGCGGCGAGCAGCGCCGAGCAGCCCATCTCGATGGTTGCCGTCCGGGCCAGCGTCTCCGTCCAGCGGTTGTCGACCGTCTCAAGGATGAGCCGGTTCCCCTTCTCGTCAGCCAGCGCCATCGGCGTCGCCTTGATGCCGGCGATGCCAGGAAGCGTCATCTGCAGCTCGGGGAAGGCCCGGCCCATGGCGTCCGCGTCGATGAGCGGGATGCCGAGCTCCGCCGCGACCGCGAAGGGCACCGTCGAATTGATGCCGCCCACCTCGGCACACACGACGTGGGTCAGCTCCCGGCCCAGGTGCTGCCCGAGCAGCCGGAACGCGTGCACCACCTCACTGCCCGCGGGGATCTTCTCGACCATCACCGTGGGCGCGCCCATCATGGCCCCGTGGGCGACCAGGGCGTCGTCCTCTATCTCGTCCGCGGAGACCAGCGTCACCGGGCCATGCCGGCGAATCGCCGACTGTGCGAGCAGCTTGCCGATGTAGGGGTTCCCGCCCCCACCGGTGCCGAGCACGGCCGCGCCCCGTGCGATGTCCTCGAGGTCCCGCTCAGTTACCTGCCGTGACACCGAGCTCCTCCAGTCGCAGGTCGCCGACCGCCTTGACACGGATGCGAACAGCGTTGCTCGGCAGGTATGCGAGGGGCACCTCTTCGACATCCACGATCTCGACCGAGCCCGGATCCGCGCCCGCCTCGATGGCCTTGGCCCGCGCCTCGTCCTGCGCCTGCTGAAGCGCCGCCTCGCGCGTCAACTCTGCGAGGGAGAAGACCTTGTCGGTCTCGCCGCCAACCTGTGCGATGGCGGCGCCGATGGCGTTCGCCACCGCGAAGTGCTCGGGTTTCACCACTCTCGAGGCACCCTCGATGCGGTCGCGGAGCAGCACGCTACCACCGCCCACCACGACGACTGGAATCGCCTCGGCACTCGTCTTCACGCGGTCGACCAGCTCCGCGACCCGCTCCTGGATCTCCTCCACTCCCCGCTCCACGATCATGCGGTCGAGCCCACTGAGGCGGGAGGAGTCGCCGATCGAGGCCATGCCGGCAGCGACCGCGAGATCGGTTGCGGTCACTTCGCCGCCCCCGAAGCAAAGGGCGCGCTCGGTCAATTCGTAGCCCACCGATTGCGGGCCGATCCGGACTTGCCCTCCCTCCTCGCGGACCAAGCTCCCCCCGCCCAACCCGTACGTCAGGACGTCGGGCATGCGGAAGTTGGTGCGCACGCCCCCGACGTCGACCGACACCGACGCCTCTCGAGGAAACCCGCGATGGAGCGCGCCGACGTCGGTCGTGGTGCCACCGACGTCGACCACGACGCAGTCTGTCTCACCTGAGAGGAAGGCGGCGCCGCGCATCGAGTCGGTCGGCCCGGACGCGAACGTCGCCACCGGGTACTGGCGGCAATAATCGACGCTCATCAGCGTGCCGTCGTTCTGGCTGATGAAGAGAGGAGCCTGGATCCCGGTCCGCTCTACCGAGGTCTGGAGCGCGGTGGTGACATCGTCAGCCAGTTGCCGTAGACAGGCGTTGAGGATGGTCGCGTTCTCGCGCTCCAGCAGTCCGATCCTCCCGATCTGGTGCGAGTAGCTGACGTGGGCGCCGGGGATGACCGAGTTCACGATTGCCCCGGCCTCCTGCTCCATCTCGGCGTTGACTGGGGAGAAGACGGAGCTGATCGCGACACTGGTGATCCCCTGCTTCGCGATCTCCTCAGCGGCCCGTCGCACCTCATCCGGCTCGAACGGCGAGATCTCGCGGCCATCGAACTCGAAGCCGCCGTGGCAGAGGTAGGCGTGACCCTCGATCGCCTGGCGCAGATCGTGAGGCCAGTCCACCAGAGGCGGCAGCGCCGCGGTCGCCGGGAGCGCGAGCCGGATCGCGGCCGTTCGCTGCAGGCGCCTGCGCTCGACGACGGCGTTGGTGAAGTGGGTGGTGCCAATCATCACCGCCTGCACCTGGGCCGGGTTGAAACTCTGCTGACGGCGCAGCCCGTCGAGCGCGGCCACCATGCCCGAGGTCACGTCCCGGGTGGTGGGCGACTTGTTCTCGGCCAGGACGGCCTGGCCATCCATCAAGACCGCGTCGGTATTGGTGCCTCCGACGTCGATGCCGATCCGCATCAGGCGGGGGTTTCAGTCTCGACGGCAGGCCGGCGGCGGACGACGACCAGGACAAGCTGGGAGAGCCCGTAATAGACAATCGCGGCGGCAAGCAGCGCGTTGATGGAGGCGATGCCCCACTGCACGAAGTAACCGACCAGGGCGCCGACGACCCAGGCCACGAACCCGACCGGGTACCAGGCGCGCGACTCCGCCGGCAGCGCGCCTCGCTGCTGTGCGTCCGCGAGCTGACGCCGGTTCGTGCGAAGCAGGTAGTAGTCGACCACGATGATGCTCGCGACCGGTGGGAAGGCCACCCCGAGCACGGTCAGGAAGCCGATGAAGTGGCTGAGGATGCCGACGGCGGAGAGGATGGTGCCGACGACCCCCACCACGACGGTCAGAAAGGCCCGGTGCACCTTGACTCCGAACGCGGTATCGAGGAAGTTGGCGAGACCGAGCGTGCCGGAATAGAGGTTCCAGTCGTTGATCTTGAGCGTCGCCGCCACCAAGATCAGCACGCCGATCGCACCTGAGGTGGTGGTGACGATGCCGATCACATTCTCGGTCTTGACATAGTGCGCCAGGAGGACCCCGATCAGTCCGATCGTGTATTCGCCCAGCGTGATCCCGAGCACGGTGTTGAGAACCACGTCGCGCTTGCTCCGGTTGAAGCGACACATGTCGGGGTTGATGACGGCGCCCACGATGAAGCCGCCGGCGACCAGCGTCGCGCCCGCGGCCAGGCTGAGAGAGGGGCCTGGGTGTGGCGAGGAGATCAGGTGACCGAGCGAGGTCCGGGTGAGCGCGGTGCCGATCGAGTAGAAGCAGAGGATCACGAACGCCGGCACCGTGATGTAGGCGGTCCAACTCATGGAGAGGAACCCCCAGATGACTATCACGGTGACAGCAGCGCCGGTCAGAATCTGCCACGCCCACATCGGCAGGGCGTGAGGCAGCAGAGAGGCCAGTCCCTCGGCAAACACGGAGTTCTGGACCCCAAACCACCCCATCAGGCTGATCACAATGATGAGACCCAGGACCGTCGAGCCGTACTTGCCGAATCCCGTCCACCGCGTCAGCACCGACGTGCTGAGCCCCTCCTGCTGGCCGGCGATGCCAGTGAAGATCGCGACCACCTCCAGGATGACGGCACCCAGCGTCAGAGCCAGGAACGCCTGCCAGAAGTCCATGCCGAACCCGAGCGTCGCTCCGAGCAGGAACTGCGAGAGCGCTGACAGCTGACCATAACGCTGGAGGAAGACCACAAACCAGTGCTTCCGCTCCTCGAGCGGGACCCGCGCCAGTGAGTGATCGTCGCGGCCAATGCGCGGATTGACGGCAACCTCCTCGGTGTCGGCGATAACCCGTGACATGTCTGTGCCCCCTCGTTGCCAGGCGTCGTCAGCGCCTTTTGGCGACCAGCGTACACCGCGCCTCGGTGCACAAACGGCCGCTGTTACCGTTCACGCCCCGGGGTCTGAAGCTGGGCCATCGACCCGTAGAGATCCTGGAGCCTGGCGAACTCCTCTGGGTCAAAGAAGGCGCAGCGCCCTTCGCCATAGGCGTTGGCGACCTCGACACCGAAGCGCACGGCTTCTTCGACATCCACCAGTTGCGAAGCGCCGGTGGCAGAACCGGCGACAGCCGCCTCAGCAGTGATTGCGACCCCGACGACCGGTGCGCTGGTCGCTGTCGACGGCTGGAGCAGGCTGTTCAGGTGATAGAGGCCGTTCTCGTAAGGGGTGATGTCCTGAGTCGACACTGGCAACACGAGGGGTAGGCGGCCGGTCACGTCTTGCTGCAGGTCGAGAAGGTCCTCACTCACCCGCAGGATGTATCCATCTTTGATCGTGGGGGTGATCGCGATCCCCCGGCGGTTGACCAGCCGGTTGCCGCGGGTGGTGTCGAAGCAGAGCACCGCGTCCATCGCGGGGTCCACCTCGTGCTCGTTCATCTGGGCCTGGCTGAGCGGCGAGACCATGTAGGGCACGGGACGGTGAGGGCGGATCCGAGCACGAGGGCAGATGTGGGTCGCGAACCGAACGTCTCCCGCCAGGACATCGCCGTGGCGGCGGAGCCGGGCCAGATGGAGCGCGCAGGCAAGCGTGGCCAACGCTCCGTCACCGTCCGAGACATACCCGGTCCGCGCGGGACGGGCGCCGACGCCGCCCAGACGCCCGATGACTCCGAGCGTCGGCGCCTCGCCGCCGCGGGAGCGACCGCTGTGGCCGCTCACGGTTCCGCGTATTGCATCGGTAGCCCCGTCCTCGCTCTCGAGGTGGGCGACGGTCAACTGCTCGACACCAGCCTGATCGAGGACGGAGGCGACCTCAGATCCACCCACGGTCGCACGCTCGAGGAGTGCCGCGAGGTCGAGCAGAGCAGACCAGGCCGTCACGCGCCGGCCATCTCCGCGAGCAGACGTGCCGCCAGCGAACGGGCGAGCAAGATCGGGCCGGGGAAGGCATTCCGCGCCAGCTTCGCCATCCGCCGCGTGTAGCCGAAACAATCGAGGAAGAGGACGTCACCGCCGAGTTCGACCGCAGACCCAGCCTGGCGCTCCACCTCTGTCTCGGCGTCGACACCATAAGGATCGGCGGCGAGGAGTATCGGGTCGTTTGCGCTCTGCTTCCGCCACCAGCACCTCGCCTGCTCGGCCTGCTCGGCAAGCGGAATCAGGGAGGCCAGGCGCCCATCGCCGGCGATTCCCAGTACGGCGCCCCGAAGCGCGGCGGAGGGAACGAGCAGCGGGCGGGAGTGCGCGAAGGGCGGAAACTCGCCCGTGCACAGGATGAGTGTCGCCGCCACGCCCTCTCGCTCCAGCGACGCGATCGCCGTTTGCAGACGTTCGAGGATGGCGTCGCGGTCGAGCCGGACCGGCGTTCCGTCCGCGAGCTGCGAGACGAGAAGCTCGCCTCCGGGGCGCGGCCCGAGAGCGCAGATCTCCTCACGTCTCAAACCGTCGAGCGCGCCTCGCTCGATCACCTCCATGCCGGCCGCCTCGGCGACCTCGGAGCCCAGATCATCGGCACGGGGCGACTGCCCGATCGTGAGGACTGCGGCCACCGGCTTCGTCCTGGTCTCCACCTCCCCTCCATGTTGGGCCGCGCGCCGGCCTGGTGGGCTAACCTAATCGCCGCCGGGGGCCACCTCCTGCGGCTGCTGTTTGGAAACCGGCGTGCCGGTGAGCGTGGTCTTCGGGTGCACCGGCAGCAGGACAGGTGCGCGCGGCTGCTGCGAGAAGTCGAAGTCGGAAGTCAGGTTGCCCAGGATCTTCACGTCCTCCCGCACGTCGGGGCGGGGGTCGGGCCTGCCGTCGGTGCGCGGGTCGAGCCGCTGGCCGCCCAGGAAGTCGTCCTCGATGAACTTGTCGTAGGCGTCGAAGGACAGCGTCTGGTGGTCGATGTGGCCCCGCTTCGCGTAGGGGCTGATGACGAGGCCGGGCACGCGGAGGCCATAGCCGTTCACGTCCACCGAGGGGGGCACCACGTGGTCATAGAACCCACCCCAGTCGTCCCAGGCCAGGAAGATCGCGGTCGAGTTCCAGTCCGGGCTCCGCATGACGGCGTTGATGAGGCTGGTGACGTAGCTCTGGCCGAAGCTGACCGGTGCCGGTGGATGCTCGCTGACGGTGCCCGAGGGGACGACCCAGGACACCGCCGGCAGCGTCCCCCGTTTCGCCGCCTGGTAGAAGCGGTCGACCGACTGGATGTTCCCGAGCTGGTGGTCGTTCCGAACGGTGTCGAAGTAGGGCAGCGGATTCCAGATCCCAGGGGTCTTCGCACTCTGGCTGACCGGCGAGCAGGAGACCTGGGTGTCGTCCTCACAGTCGGGCTCGGTGCCGGCGACCACGTAGTAGCGCCAGCTCACGTGATGCTGATGGAGCAGATAGGTGAGATCGGTCCAGGCGTAGATCGGCCGCTTGGCCGGAGCCGAGCCGCCGGCGGCGGTGGGCACGGGATCGCCGTTGGGCGGGGTGCCCGGACTCTGCAGGGCGTTGACGCAGCTGCCGGGGTTGTCGTGCTGGGTGCAGTGCGCCGACCACTCGGACACCATGAACAGGTGCTCGGGCAGGCTCCAGGAGGCGTTCGGCTCGAACATGTGGTCCTGGAGCACGAAGTCGCGCGCGTAGGCCCAGTAGTTGGGGATGTCGCTCTGGGTGTGGTAGCCCATCACGTCAGGCATCGCCGAATTGGCACAGGCAGGGTTGGTCGGGTCTTTGCACCCCTTCTTCGCGTCAACCGCCTGGCCGACGAACCCGTCCATCTTGCCCCCGTCGATGTCGGCGGTCGCGTTGACCTGGCCGTGGGGGCCACCGCCGTTGACGTCCGCATGGTCGACATATGGCTTCACGCACTGCCCGGTCTGGGGGTCGGGGATGCACCCGGTCGGCGTGCCGTCCGTCATCGGAATCCCGTCGGCCGCTGGATAGGTCCCGAAGTAGGAGTCGAACGACCGGTTCTCCTGCATCACCACGATGATGTGTTTGATCTGGTGGATCCCCTGCGGTCCCCCGCTCCGGCCGCCTCCCAGCGAGCAGGCGGTGAGGATCAGCGCACCCGTCAGTGCGACGGCCGTCCACCGCAACCGTGTCATGGGATGCAGTGAACCCCACTGAGGGTTCAACGTGCGCCACCCAAAACCGGCAAAGGTTGGTAAGAGGCCTGCCGCGGCGGCCGGCGGTCAGCCCGGTGTCACGAACACCGGGGTCACCGACACTTCCAGCTCCAGCCGCCCACCGACCACCCGTGACGGAACCTGGTTTCCGAACGTGTCCACCGCCCGCGCGGCGGGCAGCGTCCCGGCGAACCGTCCGTTGGTGGAGCGAGGCGGATACCCGCACCTGGCGGCCTGGCTGCGCGCCCCCTCGGCACCGTCGGACGAGGCGTTCGAGCTGGGCCTCGACTGGCTGCTCGACGGCCTGGCTCGAGCGCTGGGCGGAAGCTCCTGACGGAAAGTGGGGTCAGGGAAAGCGGTCAGTCCACCTCGGGGACCTTCAGTCCGTCGAAGGTCTTCTTGTCGATGAACTTGTAGAGGGTCACCGGGCCACCCCCCGCCTCGACCTCGGCGACCGCCGCGTAGCGCTCCTGCACGATTCCCCGGCTGGTGGTCCGCTTGGTGCGCCGCTTCTTGATCTGGTCGTCAGGTACCTCGGTCGTCTCCTTCGTCCGCAGGTTGTAGAACCTCATCCCACTTCCTCCTGAGCGGGTGAACTCACAGGCGGGGCCTGAACCCTGCGCCGCGCGCAGTATAGGCAGCACCATTTCGAGTTCACGCAGCCACGATCGCGAGGCCCCGGACACCTCCCGCCGCCGGCCGCCACGGCCCACGCTCTGGGAGCTGACCCGGGAGGCGCTGAGCTCGACTGAGCGGGGGTACGACCTGCTGGCGCCCAAGTTCGACGCCAGCCCGTTCAGGACTCCCGACCGGGTGCTCGACGCGGTTCGGGAGGAACTGCGGGCCGACGGCCCCTGGGACCGCGCCCTCGACCTCTGCTGCGGGACCGGAGCCGGTCTGCGGACGGTGGGGCCCCTCGCCTATCGCATCACCGGGCTCGACTTCAGCCGCGGGATGCTCGAGCAGGCGCGCCGCGGCCACGCCCACGAGGCGGCCTGGGTACGCGCCGACGCTCTCGATCTGCCCTTCCACCAGGGGTTCGACCTGATCGTCACCTTCGGAGCTCTGGGCCACATCCTGCCCTCCCAACAGCCCCGTTTCCTGGACGGCGTCTGGCACGCGCTCCGCCCTGGCGGCGCGTTCTGCCTGGTGACCACGCGCATGCCTCCCTTCTTCACCCCCACCCACCTCGCGGCGCGCGGCTTCAACGCGGTGATGCACGTCCGCAACGCATTGGTGCGCCCGCCGTTTGTGATGTACTACCTGACCTTCCTGCTGCCCCAGGTCACCGAAGAGCTGCGCCGTCAGGGGTTCGAAGTCGAGCTGCGCCCGCTGCCCGGGCCCTGGTGCGATGTCACGCTGGTCGTCGCCTGGCGCTGAGGGCGGGTGTGCAGGTGGTGACCCCAGGATCGGTGATCGCGTCACGGTGAATCTACCGAGCCCGCGGCGGGACGTTCAACACCACCCAGTCACCCCGGACCAACGCACCGCCGGAGACGATGAGCGCCACCAGCATCGGGAAGGCAGCCCCGCGCTCGAGCAGCCCCTGGTAGGGCAGGAGCGACGACGCCCCCAGGTGCGCGGCTCCCAGCACCAGCGTCATCGCCCAGCCCAGCACGCCGGCGGCGACCCCCATCGCCCCCACCACCATCATTCCCCGCGTCCGGCGCAGCGCCCACCCGGTGAGCAGGGTGCCGGTGTTGCCGCCGCAGATGCCGAAGGCCGCCAACGTGGTGTGCAGCCAGACGATGGTGTCGTTGGGGACCAGGCCCACGCCGCCGGTGCCGAGCGCGGCCAGGATGAGGATGGCGGCCGCGGCCCGCGAGACCGCCGACACCCGCGGTGACGACAGCTCGGCCGCGATCGCGCCGCCCCCCATGCAGAGTCCGAGGGCGACGAAGGAGGCGTTCATCAAGCCGTGCCATGGCGAGCACGCGACGGGGGTGCAGGTCAGCCGGCCCAGGTCTGAGATGGAATCGCGGATGGGGTCGTAGGGAACCGGCCAGGCGTGCTGCACCACGGCCATGACGATGAAGAAGTGCGCGACGGCGATCCACAGCACGCCACCCCAGAACTCGACGGCACGGTTGGTGCGGCTGCTTCCCACTGCCCTCCGCGGGGGATGTTAAACGCAGAGCCCTGATTGCCGGCATTCGGGGCTTTCAGACGGCGCGCAGAGCCCCGATCGCCGGCATTCGGGGTGGCGGTGGCGGGGGGCCGGTGTCAACGTTGGGTTAAGGTGCGCAGGGATGAGAACGAACGACATCGGCCGCATCGTCACCGTCGGATCCCCCGCCGTCTCGCCCGACGGCAGGCGCGTGGCCTACACGGTGACCCGGGTGGACCTGGACGAGAACCGATACCGCTCGGCCATCTGGCTCGCCGCGGCTGATGGCAGCACTCCCCCGCGCCAGCTCACGGCGGGGGACAAGGGCGACGGCCAGCCCGCCTGGTCGCCTGACGGCACGCGCCTTGCGTTCACCCGCAAGCGAGAGGCGGAGGGCGACAGCCCGTCCGAGCAGACCCTGCTCGTGCTCCCCGTGGACGGTCCCGGCGAGGGCGTGGTGCTGGCCCATCGTGAGGAGGCGATCGAGCACCCGGTGTGGTCGCCGGACGGGCGCAGCATCGCCTTCACGTCCCGGGTTCGCGATGAGCGCTATGAGCCCAAGGAGGAGAGCGCTCGCCCACCGCGCAGGATCGACCGCCTCTTCACGCGCCTCAACGGCACGGGCTGGACGATCGATCGCCCCACGCAGGTCTTCGTGGTCGACGCCGAGGCCGCCGCTGCGCCGCGCCAGCTCACCGAGGGGAACGAGGTGGCAGGCCCGCTCGCCTGGTCCCCCGACTCGCGGCGCCTGGCCTTCGTCTCCGCGCGCCAGCCGGACCCCGACCTCAACCCGGTCGACGACCTGTGGACGATCGACGCCACCGGCACCGGCGATGAGAAGCCGGAGCCGGTGCGGCTGACCAAGACCGAGGCCGGGCACCTGGGCCCCAGCTTCTCGCCCGACGGCCGCCGCCTGGCGTACCTGGCCAACAAGTGGAGTGCGACGCAGCCCGGGTACTACCACTGGCGCCTGGAGGTCCTCGATCTGGACTCGGGCCAAGTGACCAAGCTGGCGATGGACCTGGACCGGTCGCTGTTTCCGTACGCCGAGGGCAGGCCGCCGGTGTGGGACGGGGGCGACCTGCTGGTCAGCTTGGAGGACCGCGGCACCGTCCAGGTGCTGCGCGTGGGCGCAGACGGAACCCTGACGCGGGTGGTGGAGGGAGTGCGCACCGTGGCCGGCTGGGACTTCGCCGGGGGCACGCTGGGCTTCACCGCGACCGACGCCACCCACCCCACCGAGCTGTTCTCGCTGGTCGGCGGCAGCGAGCGTCAGCTCACCCACCACCAGGATGCCTTCCTCCGGGCGGTCCCGCCGCTGGCTCCGGAGCGCTTTTCGGTGCGCACCCGCGACGGCAAGGAGGAGCTGGACGCCTGGCTGCTGCGCCCGCCCGATTTTCAGCCGGGCAAGAAGTACCCGGGATTGCTGACGATCCACGGCGGCCCCGCGACCCAGTACGGGGAGCGGTGGTTCGACGAGTTCCAGTTCCTGGCCGGCGCCGGGTTCGTCGTCTTCTGGACCAATCCCCGCGGCGGGAGCGGCGTCACCGAGGCGTTCGGGCGCGCCATCATGTCGCCCAAGTCCCCGATCGATCCCGGGAGCGGCTGGGGCGGCGTCGACTACGAAGACCTGATGACGGTGACCGACACGGCCCTGGAGCGCGAGCCGGCCATCGACAGCAGCCGGCTGGGGGTCCTCGGTGGCTCCTACGGCGGCTACATGACGTCCTGGATCGTCGGGCACACCGACCGCTTCGCCGCCGCCTGCTCCGAGCGGGCGGTCAACAACCTCCTCAGCGAGGAGTGGTCGAGCGACGTCGCCGGGGGCTTCTCCTGGGAGATCGGGGTGGATCCGCTGGAAGACCCCGAGGAGTATCTGCGGATGTCGCCCATCACGTACGTGAAGCAGATCCGGACCCCGCTTTTGATCCTCCACAGCGAGGACGACTGGCGGTGCCCGATCGAGCAGGCGGACTGTCTGTTCGTGGCTCTGCGCACGCGCAAGCGCGACGTCGAGTACTACCGCTTCCCGGGGGAGAACCATGAACTCTCCCGCAGCGGATCGCCCAAGCACCGGATCCAGCGAGCCGACCTGATCATCGAATTCTTCCGCCGCCGGCTGGGCCTGGCCGAAGAGCAGGGCCGGGCGGAGGAGAAGGAGGAGGCAAGGGCCGCGGCCTCCTGATCCGAACGTTCCGCGCGGCGAGTTCCGTAGGCTTCGGGCCATGCCCGGCACGTCCGGCAGGCCCTCCCCCTCCCGCGGCCTCGCCGACTACCGCCGCAAGCGCTCGTTCGAGAAGACGCCCGAGCCGCGCGGTGAAGTCGGCGAGGTAGACACCGACCGGCTGCGGTTTGTGATCCAGGAGCACCACGCGCGCCGTCTCCACTGGGATTTCCGCCTCGAGCGCGACGGGGTGCTGGTCTCGTGGGCGCTCCCCAAAGGGCTCCCCGCCGACCCCAAGCGGAACCACCTGGCGGTGCACGTCGAAGACCACCCACTGGACTACATCGACTTCGCGGGCACCATCCCTGCCGGTGAATACGGTGGCGGCAGCGTCGGCATCTGGGACCACGGGACCTACGAGACCGAGAAGTGGCAGCTGGAGGGGGGACGGAGCCGCCCCGAGGTCATGGTCACCCTCCACGGCGAGCGGGCCGAGGGACGCTACGTCCTGTTTCAGACCGACGGCAAGAACTGGATGATTCATCGCATGGACGCGGCGGCCGCGACGCTGCCGGAGCGCGTGAAGCCGATGCTGGCGAAGGCGGTGCCGGAGCTACCGGAGGGGAAGGAGAAGGACTGGGCGTTCGAGTTCAAGTGGGACGGGGTCCGTGCCCTCGCCTACTGCACCCCGGGCGAGGTCCGACTGCAAAGCCGGACCGGCCACGACATCACCCGGACCTATCCGGAGATCGGGCGGCTGATGAACCAGGTCGGTGGACGCTCGATGCTGCTGGACGGGGAGATCGTGGCCTTCGACGATGAGGGCGTGCCGCGGTTCGAGCGCATCCAGCAGCGCCTGGGGCTGACCGCCGAGGCGGACGTGCGGACGGCGATGCGCCGGGTGCCGGTCTCCTACCTGATCTTCGACCTCCTGGACCTGGACGGAAACGCCACCACCGGCCTCACCTACCTCCAGCGGCGCGAGCTCTTGGCCGCCCTCGAACTGAGCGGCGCCGCGTGGGGGGTGCCCGAGCACCAGGTGGGGCACGGCGAGGACCTCCTGGCGGCGGCGCGCGAACGCCATCTGGAGGGGGTGATGGCCAAGCGCACCGACAGCCGCTACGAGGCGGGTTCGCGCAGCGGCGCCTGGCTCAAAGTCAAGATCCGGCCCGGCCAGGAGCTGGTGATCGGCGGCTGGCAGGAGGGTCAAGGGCGCCGTCACGGCCTCCCGGGATCGCTGCTGGTCGGCTACTACGACGGCGACACCTTTCGGTACGCGGGCCGCGTGGGGACCGGCTTCACCGACCGCATGCTGGAGCAGCTGCGGACCCGGATGCAGCCCCTCGCGCAGGAGGAGTCCCCGTTCGCGCCCACCCGCGGGATCCCTCGCAAGGATGTCCACTTCGTACGTCCGGAGCTGGTGGCCGAGTTCGAGTTCGCGGAGTGGACGGCCGAGGGGTTGCTGCGCGCGCCCAGCTTCAAGGGGCTGCGCGAGGACAAGGACCCCCACGAGGTGGTGCGGGAGGTGGTCACATGACCCTCGGCAATAACCCCGGTAACCGCCGTTTCGCACGGAAGGGGCGTTATCGGGCGTGCCATAGGGTCCGTTCCGTGCGAAACGGGCGTTATGTGCGGGTTGAGGAGGTGCCTCGGTGAGCCCGGAGCAGGCGGTCGAGGTCAAGGTCGGCGGGCGGAGCCTCCGGCTGACCAACCTGGACAAGGTGTTGTGGCCTCAGGTGGGCTTCACCAAGGGCCAGATGATCGACTACTACACGAGGATCGCGCCCCACCTGCTTCCGCACCTGGAAGGCCGGCCGCTGACCCTCAAGCGGTACCCGAACGGCATCGACGGGCAGATGTTCTACGAGAAGAATTGCCCCAAGCACCGCCCCGACTGGATGCAGACAGCCAAGGTGTGGAGCCGGGGCAACGACCGCTGGATGTACTTCTGCGTCGTCGATGACCTCCCGAGCCTGGTCTGGGTGGCACAGCTGGGGACGGTGGAGTGGCATACGTCGCTCTCCACCAAGCCCAACCTGGAGCACCCGCGGACGCTGGTCTTCGACTTCGACCCCGGGCCCCCGGCCACCATCGTCGAGTGCTGCCGCGTGGCGGGTTACGTGCGCGAGTGGCTCGACGACCACAAGCTGAAGGGCTTCTGCAAGACCTCCGGCTCCAAGGGCCTCCAGCTCTACGTCCCGCTCAACCGCGACGCCGGCTACGACGTGACCAAGACGATCTCGCGCGGCATCGCCACCAAGCTGGAGCGGGAACACCCCAAGGAAGTGGTCTCGCGCCAGGTCAAGGACCTGCGAGGAGGGAAGGTTCTGATCGACTGGAGCCAGAACGACCCCAACAAGACGACCGTCAACGTCTACTCCCTGCGCGCCCGGGACCGGCCCACCGTGTCCACCCCGGTCACCTGGGACGAGGTCGAGGATTGCGCGAGCTCGGGCGACCCCGAGCGGCTGGTGTTCGACTCGGCCGCGGTGCTGGAGCGGGTGGAGAAGCAGGGCGACCTGTTCGCACCCGTCCTGAAGCTGCGCCAGACGCTCCCCGACGAGGTGTGATGTCGGCTTCCTCCGCCCCACTCCCTCCCTCTCCGGCCCCGGCGCCCCGGGTGGTGGTCCTGGGCGCCGGCTTCGGCGGCCTCGCCCTGGCCCGGCATCTGAAGCGCGCTTCCGTACGGACCCTGCTGATCGACCGCAACAACTACCAGCTCTTCTCACCCCTTCTGTACCAGGTGGCGTCCGCCATGCTCGATCCCTCGGACGTCGCGCAGCCGGTGCGCCGCCTGGTCCGCGGGGTCCGCAACTGCGACGTCATGCAGGCCGAGGTGCTGAGCGTGGACCTGGAGCAGAAGCGCGTCCTCACCAGCCGGGGGCCGATCTCCTACGACACGCTGGTGATCGCCACCGGGAGCGCGACCAACTATTTCGGCAACCAGACCCTGCGCGATCGCAGCTACCCGCTCAACCAGCTGGAAGACGGTCTGGCACTGCGCAACCGCATCCTGACCCAGTTCGAACAGGCCGAATGGGAGGCCGATCCTGACGTGCGCCGGAGGCTGCTCACCATCGTCGTGGTCGGGGGTGGGCCCACCGGAATCGAGTTCGCGGGCGCCGTCTCGGAGCTCATGAACCTGATGGTCCGGAAGGATTTCCACCGCCTCCACCGGGGGGAGATCACGGTGGAGCTGCTGGAGGGCGGAGACCGGCTCCTGGCGGACTTCGTCCCCAAGCTGTCGTGGGCGGCGTTCGACGCCCTGACCGGGAAGGGGATCCAGATCCGGCTCAACGCACTCGTGGAGCGCCTCGAGGAAGGGCAGGTGGTGCTGCGCGGCGGCGAGGTCATCCGGGCAGGAACCGTGGTCTGGACAGCGGGGGTGCGCGGCGTGATCGTGAAGGGAGACCTGCCGACCAACCAACGTGGCTCCAACCGGATCCCGGTCGACCAGAGCCTGCGGGTTGAAGGGCGCCCCGAGGTCTATGTGATCGGGGACGTGAGCGGACACCAGGACGATCTCCCGATGCTGATCCCGGTCGCCATGCAGGAGGCGGAGTACGTGGCGGCGGCGATTCGGGCCGGCGGACCGAAGGCTCCCTTCCGGTACCGCGACCCGGGCATCATGGCCACCATCGGCCGGGGAGCGGCGGTCGCCCAGCTGGGCAGGGTGCGCTTCTCTGGGTTCCTCGGCTGGGTTACGTGGCTCTTCGTCCACCTGATCTACGTGATGACGTTCCGCGCCCGCTTCTTCGTCCTCACCAAGTGGGCCTACGAGTACGTTTTCACCGATCGCCCGATCCGCCTCGCGGTCCGCGCCGGCACCGGCCCCAAGGACGCACCCGCCGACGAAGTCCTCCAACTGGCCGAACGGGCTCCGCTCGACGCGGTCCGAAACCGAGTACCGTAGCGCGACATGCTCCAGCCCGACCTCGGCGCCGACTTCTCCGCCGGGCTGCGAGCCTGCGTCGACCAGGCGCGCCGTGTGGCCGGTCACCGGGGGGCGCCGGAGGTCACGCCGGCCGACCTGCTGGTCGCGGTGGTGCAGAGTGGAGGGGAGATCGCGACCGCGCTGCGCGAGGTGGGCGCCCAGCCGGAGGCGGTGGTCCAGTCGGCATGGTCGCGGCTGCCCCAGCTGCCGCCGGCCGCGCAGCCCCCGGTGGTGGGGGGAGCCGCGCAGCGGGTCCTGGAGGACACCTCGTCGGAGGCGCGCCTGCTCTCCCAGCAGCCACCGGTGCGGCTCCACCTGCTCTGCGCGCTCGCCTACCGCACCTCGGGGGCCGCCTTCGAGACGCTGGAGCAGGCCGGCGTCACGCTGGTCGACCTGCGGATGTTCGCGCAGCGCCTGGCGCGGGAGGGGGCGGCGCCCCGCGGTCAGGCCGCCGGCGCGCCGGTCCCGAACCCCGCCACGCGCGGCCGCAACTCCAACGTCGTGCAGCTCCCGAGGCGGCAGCCCAAACCAAAGCGGGCCACCATGCGGCCGAGCCCGGTCATCCTGGTCCCGATCGCCGCCTTCGTGCTCGGCGGCGTCGGCCTCTGGAGCGGAGTCTCGATCGGCTTCGTCCGCTGGTTCTCGATGCTGCTCTTCATCCTCGGCGGGTGGATCCTGACCATCACCGTCCACGAGTTCTGCCACGCCATCACGGCCTACTGGGGCGGCGACCGCTCGGTGCTGACATCCGGGTACCTGACCTGGAACCCTCTGCGCTACGTCAACCCCCTCTTCTCGATCGTGATCCCGCTGGTGTTCATCCTGCTGGGCGGGATCGGGTTCCCGGGCGGCGCCATCTTCTTCGATCCGCGCAACCTCCGCCACCGCCGCTGGCAGACCGCGGTCGCGCTCGCCGGTCCGGTGGGCACCGTGATCTGCTTCCTGATCCTGGCTTCGCCCTTCTGGAGCGGCTTCTGGCTCGGCGCCATCAGCGACCAGACGGTGTACTTCTGGGCCGGCCTGGCGGCGCTCTGCTTCCTCGAGATCGCGATCCTGATCCTGAACCTGCTGCCCATCCCGCCCCTCGACGGCTGGGGGGCGATCGCGCCCTACCTGGCGCCCAGCGTGCAGCAGGCCGCGATGCGGTACGGGACCTTCATCATCCTGGGGCTGTTCCTCCTCCTCTGGATCCCGGGCATCAACCAGGTCGCCTACGGAGCGCTCCTCAGCCTGAGCGACGCGCTGCGGGTCCCCGACCTGTTGGTCGTCCAGGGGTTGACCACGCTGCGCCCGGCGGGCCTCTGAGTCAACGGCGGTTCGCCAGCCCAAGGCTGCCAACTGGCAGGGTTAGGGCCCATCCGCCGGCAAACGGCGGGCGGAGCCCTGTGGGAGCATGGGTTTCAGTCGTGATCGATTGCGACGTCCACGTACCGGAACCCGAGGTGGAGGCGCTCTACCCGCACCTCCCCACCCACTGGGTGGAGAACGTCCGCCAGACCGCGTTCAAGGGCGCGCGCGCGTCGTACTACCCGCCCTCGATGGTCACCGACCCCGCCTTCGCCCGCGGGTCGGAGGAGTCGAGCCTGGACGCGCTCCGTCGCCACGTCCTCGACCGGGATGGTGTCGAGCTCGCGATCCTCAACTGCCTCTACGCGATCGACTCCCTCCACAACCCGGAAGCGGCGGTCGACTTCGCGCGGGCGGCCAACGACTGGATCATCGAACAGTGGCTGGAACGCGACCATCGTCTCCGCGCGTCGATGGTGGTGCCGGTGCAGCTGCCCGAGGAGGCGGCGCGGGAGATCGACCGGGTGGGTGGGCATCCGGGGTTCGTCCAGGTCCTGCTCCCGGTGCGCACGGAGCACCCGTTGGGGTCCCGGATCAACCGACCGCTGTGGGCGGCGATCGACCGTCACCACCTGGTCGCGGGCATCCACTTCGGCGGCGTCCCCGGGAACCCGCCGTTCCCCTCGGGCTGGCCCTCGCACTACTTCGAGGAGCACGCGGGGATGGCCCAGGTGGCGCAGTCCCAGCTGTGCTCGATCGTCTCCGAGGGCGTCTTCGATCTCTTCCCCCAGATGCGCGTCACGCTGAGCGAGTGCGGGTTCACGTGGCTGCCCGCGTTCATGTGGCGGTTCGACAAGGAGTGGCGGAACCTGCGCCGGCTGGTGCCGTGGGTGAAGCGGGCACCCTCTGAATACCTGCGCCAGCATGTCCGTCTGACGATCCAGCCGCTCGATGCGCCGCCCACGACCCGGCTGCTGCTCGAGGTGGTGGACCAGATTGGGTCCGAGGACATGCTGCTGTTCGCCAGCGATTATCCGCACCGACACGCCTCAGACCCCGCTGAGCAGCTCCTGGCCCGGCTCCCCGAAGGGCTGGCACGGAAGGTCGGGGACGAGAACGCGCGGGCCTGGTACGGGCGGTAGCGGGCAGAGGAGGTCGAGCATGGCAGTTGCGGAACGGGCTGCGGATCGGGTCCGGCAGGTGCGCCCGGCGATCATCGACACCGACGTCCACAACGAGCTGGAGCCGCTGGAGGTCATTCACCCCTACCTGGATGAGCGCTGGCTGGGGCACCTGAAGTCGTTCGGGCTGCGCGGGTACTCGGGTGCCATCTACCCGCGGTTTCTCAACCGCCGCGCGGACGCCAAGCCGCCGTCCGGGAAACCGGAGGGCTCCGACTGCTCCTTCACCTCCACCCAGCTGCTCGACGAGTGGAACGTGGCGTACGCGATCCTGAACCCCCTCACCCCCGGCGCCGGGCAGCTCGACCCCGACTTCTCGGCCGCGCTCTGCACGGCGATCAACGACTGGCAGGTGCAGGAATGGCTGGACCCGGAGCCGCGCATGCGCGCCTCCATCATCTGCCCCTTCGAGCACGCCGACCTGGCGGTGGCCGAGATCGAGCGGCGCGCAGCCGACCCTCGCTTCGTCCAGGTCCAGTTCAGCGGGCGGCCGGCGGAGCCCATGGGGCGGCGCAAGTACTGGCCCATCTACGAGGCGGCGCAGCGCCTGGGCCTGCACGTGATGTCGCACGCCTTCGGCGCCGGCGGCCATCCCATCACCGGCGCCGGCTGGCCGTCCTTCTACATCGAGGACCACGTCGGCCCCGCCCAGTCGATGCAGGCGAACATCATCTCGCTGGTCGGCGAGGGGGTCTTCGAGCGGTTTCCGAAGCTGCGCGTGATCTCGGCCGAGAACGGGTTTGGCTGGGTGCCCGCGATGATGTGGCGGCTGGACGCCTCCTACCGGCTGCTTCGCGATGAGGTCCCCCGGCTGTCCGCGCTGCCCTCCGAGTACGTGAGCGAGTTCTGCTACTTCTGCACGCAGCCGGTCGAGGAGCCCCACCGGCGGCACGACTTCCTGACCCTCTTCGAGCAGTGGCCGGCCGCCGAGGATCATCTCGTGTTCGCGTCCGACTACGCGCACTGGGACTGGGACTCGCCCGCCACCGCGATCCCCCACGAGGTACCGGATCCGGTGCGGCGCAAGATCTTCTTCGAGAACGCGGCCCGGCTCTACCGGTTGGGTTGATGACCGTGAAGCGTAAGGGCCCAGTGTCCGCAGTGAGACCCTACGCCGCGACTTTTAGGGTCCTGCCGCGGACACTCGGCCCCTATCAACGTTCCCCGGGATGAGGTTCGTGGTGGGCACCGTCCAGGAGATTCCGGACGGGGGCCGGAAGATCGTCGAGCTGGCAGGCCGGTCGATCGGAGTCTTCAACGTGGGCGGCGACTTCTTCGCGCTCCGCAACCGCTGCCCGCACCAGGGTGGGCCGCTGTGCGCGGGGCGGCGCTGGAGCGCGATCGAGGCGGCGGTGCCCGGCGAGGTGCGGACCTCGCGGGCGGGGGAGATCCTGTCCTGCGCCTGGCACGGCTGGGAGTTCGACATCCGGACCGGCCAGTCCTGGTGCGACCCGGCCCGGCTTCGGGTGCGCACGTACGACGTGCAGGTGGAGCCGGGTCAGGCGCTGGCCAGTCAGGTGGATGCGGGGGTACGGGTGCCGGGACCCTACCGGGCGGAGACGTTCCCGGTGTCGGTCGACGGCGACTACGTGGTAGTAGAGGTCAACGCGTAGGCCCGGCGCCAACGCAGCCCTGCCAGGAGGAGGTCCCGTTGGGTGTCCGATGCCTCCAGCAGGACCCCTCTTGCGTTACAGCTGAGCCGAACGCTCGCCACGGCGGAGCATCAACTCGCGCTCGACTTCGTCCAGAGCGAACGTCTCTGGCGTGCCCCCTTCTCGCTGTTGCTCGTACGCCGCGATATCGGCCTGGATCTGCGGGTTGCCGTACGGCTCCATCTCGCCAGGTGGCGGCAGGCCGGCGTCCCCGTCAGCCAGGGGACGCTCGGCAATGGCGGTGAGCTCGCTCGCCAGGTTGCGCAGCGCGTCACGGAGGGCGGGCGGCGAGATGACACGGAACGGAACCCCGAGCGAGACGAGATAGCGGGCGGCCCAGCCGTAGTCGTCGTGACCCATGCGGAGGCGGACACCGCCGGCGACCGGGTCCAGGAGCCCGGTGCCGGGCGCCACCCGCCGCCGAGCGAGCTCCAGGTCGGTCTCCAGCAGAACCTCGACCGTCAGCTCCCAGGGGACCGACGCGATCGAGCGAGACACCTCCTCGACGCTGTCAAAGCCGGCCGGTGGCGTGAACGTCTCGTCGGTCAGCACGGCGGTCGACATGCGGTCAACGCGGAACGTGCGCTGTTCCCGACGGCGGTGATCCCACCCCACCACGTACCAGCGCCCCGTATGGAAGACCAGGCCGTAGGGGTCGATTCGCCGCTCACTCACCTCTCCGCGATGATTGCGGTAACCGGCCGCCACTCGCCGGCGCCCGTTCGCGGCCAGCGCCAGCGTGAACAGGACCGGACTCGCGGCCGGCGTCGATCGGCGCCGCTGGAGCGTGAACTCGACGGTGCGGTCGAGTGAGAGGGCCGACTCGCGGAGCTCCAGGGGCAGCACCCGCTCCAGCTTGGCAAGCGCCGACTCGCCGGCCGGAGCGGCGGCCGCGAGGCCGATCCGGCGCGCGACCAGTAGGCCCAGCACCACCGCCAGGGCTTCGTCCTCGGTGAACATCAGCGGCGGGAGCCGAAAGCCAGGCCGGAGACGGTAACCGCCGTCCCGGCCCACCCGCGCTTCCACAGGGAAACCGAGGTCGCGGAGGGTGGTCATGTAGCGCCGTACGGTGCGCCGGTCGACCTCCAGACGTCCCGAAAGCTCCTGGGCTCCGACCCATCCGCGAGACTGAAGCACCTCGAGCGCGGCGAGGACGCGAGCAGCCGGATGTTCCATATAAACGAGGGCGGACCCTGACCTCCTTAGTACCTACCGTGGTGAGCGTAGTCGATCGTAGCCCGACGACGGATCCGGACAGGAGGTTGACCCCGATGGAACAGCAAGTGCTGACCACCCTGGTGCGTGATCGCCACCACGATTTGAACCGGATCGCCGCTGAGGTGGCGAACGGAAGGAGCGTTCGCCGCGAGGCCCGGGGCGCCGGTCGCCGCCCACGTGCGCTGCGGGTTCTGAACCGCGTGCTCGGACCCCGCTGAGGGTCGAGCACCGGATCCCCGGTGGTGCACCTTCCGCCCGCGGGGCGGAAGGTGCACCGAGTGGCGGGGTCAGCTGCCGGCGACGGGCTGCAACTCCAGCGCGTGCGCCTGCTCGACCAAGCCGTCGAGCCGCTCGAGCGCCGCGGTCAGCCGCTGGTCCAGCTCGTCCGCCACCTGCACCGAGGAAGCCGCCGGCGGCGCCTGCGCCCCCACCACCTGCCGCAGCGGCTTGTACTTTGTGTCCAATCCCGCCTTGGTCACGAAGAGAGAACGCTTCCCGCCGCCACCCGGCACCAGCTCCTCCTCGACCTCGGTCAGCGCTTGGATCAGCTCTTTGCCATCCTCGCGATCGGCCAGCGCCTTGCGTGCCGTCCGGGCTCGATTCACGCCCCCGTACACCTCGGACATCTGCCGCCACAGTCGCAGCCCCAGCTCGTACTGCTGCCGCCAGTCTTCCGGGGTCGCGGAGTGCCGCGGGTCAGCCGCGATCTCGAAATCGCTCTCAGCACGGCGGTCGCCGAGCTCCACCCGCACCTTGTATCGCCCGGGAGGAACGACCGGCCCCAGGTTCTCGATCGAGTCGATGTCCTCCGGCGGGTCGACCTCGATCTGGGTTCCGCGTCCGTGGCGACCGTCCCAGACGAACCGGTTGAGGCCCGAGCGCCGTGGTGGCACCGGATCCCGCGGCTTTCCCTTCTCCGGCTTGCGGTCCTCGTCGCCGGGGCCGGCCGTGAACACCCTGATCTCCTGACCGGCGCTGTCCAGAAACGTCAGGCGCAGCTCGTCGTCACCGGGCTCCCGAAGGTGGTAAAGAACCGCCACTCCCTCGGTCGGATTGGCGCCGGCCGCGACGAACCGGGTCACCGTGTCGGTCCGGTCAGGCAGCGGCACCTTGTCGAACGGAATGACGACGGGACCGAGGAGGGAGTAGAAGCGGGGGCCCTCGCCCCGGACCGGGATGCCTCGCGACGTGAACCACCGCACCAGGGTGCGCGGCTGGTACAGGTGCAGGGGCGCGTCGCTCTGCTCAGGCTGGTACTGGCGCAGCGCGGGCAGATCCTCCAGGATCCAGATCGCCCGGCCGTGGGTCGCCACGATCAGGTCATCGCCCTTGAAGATCAGATCGTGGACCGGCGTCTGCGGCAGATCCCCGCGGACCCGCTCCCAGCCGGCGCCGTCGTCGAAGGAGATGTGGAGGCCGAGCTCGGTGCCGAGGTAGAGGAGCCCACGGCGCACCGGATCCTCACGCAGGACATGGCAGTACTCGTTTTCCTCCAGCCCGCGGTCAAGCCGCTCCCAGCTGGAACCGAAGTCACGGGTGCGGAAGACGTAGGGGTGGAAATCGTCGAGCTTGTGCGCGTCGGCGACCACATGTGCGGTCCCTGCGTCGTGGGTGGAGGCGTCGATGATCCGTACCGTCGCCCAACGCGGAAGGTCGGGGGGTGTCACCTCGGTCCAGTTGCTGCCGCCGTCGCGTGTCAGGTGGACCCGGCCGTCATCGGTTCCCGCCCAGAGCAGTCCCGGCTGGAGCGGTGACTCGACAAGCGCGAAGACGGTGCAGTAGACCTCGGCGCCGCTGTTGTCCGGGGTGATGCCGCCGGACGACCGCAGCTTCTCGGGGTCGGCTTGAGTCAGATCCGGGCTGATCGGTGCCCACGTCCGCCCTTCGTCGGTGGAGCGGAAGATCCGGTTCCCCGCGTGGTAGAGGACCTCAGGGTCGTGCGGGGAGAGGACGAGCGGCGAGGTCCAGTTGAACCGGTAGTGGGCGTCCTCGGCGGACGCGCTCTCCTCCGGCCAGACGTTGATCGGGCGCCGCTCGCCGGTGGCCTGGTTGACACGGGTGATCAGACCCTTGTAGCTCCCCGCGAAGACGATGTCGGGGTTGTCGGGCCGGATCGCGATGTAGCCGCTCTCGCCGCCCCCCACCTCGGAGGTGTCGAGCTGAGTGATCGCCCCCAGCCGGGACTGGCTGTCGAACGCGATCGTCGTGTTGTCCTGCTGCGCGGCGTAGATGCGGTACGGCTGGCGGTTGTCGGTGGTGACGTGGTACAGCTCTGCGGTGGGCTGGTTGTAAAGGGTCGACCAGCTCTCGGCGCCGTCGAAGGTGATCTGGGCACCGCCGTCGTCGCCCAGGATCATGCGCTTGGTGTCTTTGGGATCGATCCAGAGATCGTGGCAGTCGCCATGCTGGACGGGGACGGCCGAGAACGTCTTGCCACCGTCCGTCGAGCGCCAGTTGTTCATGTTCAGGACCCACACCGTCTCCGCATCCGCGGGGTCGGCGAAGATGTGGTTGTAGTAGAAGGCACGGCCCCGGAGCTCCTCCTTCTCCGACAGGCGCTGCCAGTGCTCGCCGTAGTCGTCGGAGCGGAAGACGGCACCGTCCTCGGCTTCCACGATCGCCCACACGCGGCCCGGCTTGGCTCCCGACGGTGCCACGCCGATCCGGCCCAGCGTGCCCTTGGGGAGACCGGGCTTACGGCTCAGCTCCTCCCAGGTGGTGCCGCCGTCGGTGGAGCGCCAGAGCCCGCTGCCCGGCCCCCCGCTGTCCAGCCGCCAGGGGAGGCGGCGCGTCTGCCAGAGGGCGGCGTAGAGGATGCGCGGGTTGCGCGGATCCATGGCCAGGTCGGCGGCGCCGGCCTCCTCGCCCCGGTTGAGCACCAGCTCCCAGCTGGAGCCTCCGTCGCGCGAACGGTAGACCCCTCGCTCCGGGTTGGGACCGTGGGCGTGTCCGAGGGCGGCGACATACACGGTGTCGGGGTCCCGCGGGTCGACGCGGACGCGAGCGATGTGACGCGTCGCCTCCAGCCCCAGGTGGGTCCAGCTGAGGCCACCGTCGACCGATCGGTAGACGCCGTCACCGTGGGAGGTGGTGTTGCGGATGCAGCACTCCCCCATGCCCACGTAGATCACGCCGGGCTCCGAGGGGGCCAGCGCGATCGCACCCACCGAGGCACGCCGGAAGAAGCCGTCGGAGAGGTTCTTCCAGGAGGCGCCGGCGTCCGTCGTGCGCCAGACACCTCCCCCGGTGGAGCCGAAGTAGAACGTGGAACGTTCCTCTGGGTGACCGGCCACCGCGACCACCCGCCCGCCGCGGTAGGGGCCGACCAGACGCCATCCCAACCCGTCAAGGAACTCGTTCATTCGGTCAGGGTAGGCTCCCCCGACCGGCGATGGCGGGGACCCGCGCCGGGTCGGCGCCCCCTAGCGTTGCGGCCCGTGCGAGGTGCCCTATGCCTCCTGGAGCACCGCCACCAGCTGGGCTGGAGTCACGTTTCCTCCACTCGCGATCAGGGCCACACGCCGCCCCCGCAGCCGGTCCCGCAGCTGGAGTGCGGCGGCCAGTGCGGCGCTCCCGGCGGGTTCGACCAGCGTCCGCGTGCCGGCGATCATGGCGCCGGTGGCGCGCTCGATGTCCCGGTCGTCGACGAGCACGAAGTCATCGAGGTCGCGGAGAATTCGCTGCGGCAGATCAAAGGAGGAACCGGTCGAGAGACCCTCGACCACGGTCTCGTTGGCGGCGGTGCGTGGCTCCGCCGCCTCCCAGGCGAGGTGACCGGCCGGCGACTGACGGGACTGGACGCCGATCACGCGGACGGTCGGGTTCAGTGCCCGGGCCACGGTCAGGGTGCCGGCCGCGCCGCTGCCTCCCCCGATGGGCACGATGAGGGTGTCGATCCGCGGCTCGTCCTCCAGGATCTCGAGCGCGTAGGTACCCACGCCCGCGATCAGCAGCGGCTCGTCGCCGGAGTGGACGTAGCGATAGCCGTGCTCTCGGGCCATGCGCTCGGCGCCCTGCCGGGCCTCGTCGAAGGTGCGGCCGTCGAGGACCGCCTCCGCGCCGTAGTCCCGGATCGCCTCCACCTTGAGCGGGTTGGCCTGCTCTGGGACGCAGATGATGGCCGGGACTCCGAACCGCTGCGCCGCGTAGGCGATCGACTGGCCGTGGTTGCCGCTGGAGGCGGCGATCAGGCCTGCCCGCCGCTCCTCGGGACTGAGACGGGACACGAGGTTGATCCCACCTCGCACCTTGAAGGCCCCCGTGGGCAGGAAGTTCTCGTGCTTGACCCAGACCTCGGTCCCCACCAGCCGGGAGAGGGCCGGCGTAGGGCGCAACGGGGTGCGCGGCAGATGGGGCGCGATCTGGCGCCTGGCGTCGAGGACGTCGAGGAGGGTCGGCGTCTCCAGCGCCGCGCTCATGTGCGGGCCGGCTCCGAGGCCCCTTCCGGCTCGTCGGCCCCTTCCGGCTCGTCGGCCGCGCGCAGGAGGCCTTCCAGGTCGAGGCGGCGGTTGTACATGGTCAGATTCCCCGCCTCGTCGCGCGGCCACGCTTCCGGCGGCCGGTCACGGTAGAGCTCGACCCCGTTGCCGTCCGGGTCGTCGAGGTAGAGGGCCTCGCTCACCCCATGATCTGAGGCGCCTCCCAGCGGCCAGCCCGCGTCGACCAGACGCCGCAACGCCCGCCCCAGCGCCGGGCGCGAGGGGTACAGGATCGCGTGGTGGTAGAGCCCGGTGGTGCCCGGAGCCGGTGCCGGTCCGCCGCGGCTTTCCCAGGTGTTGAGCCCGATGTGGTGGTGGTACCCGCCGGCGCTCAGGAACGCCGCCTGGTCGCCGTACCGGGCCATCACGTCGAACCCCAGAATGCCGTGGTAGAAGGCGATCGCCCGCTCCAGGTCGCTGACCTTGAGGTGGACGTGGCCGATCCGGGTACCGCTTTCGATCGGCGTGTAGGTGTGGTTGTTTTCGCCCATGCCCACTTTCTACGGTAGCGGCGGCGTCTTGCTTCCACACCCGTTCACCGGCCTCGCAACGCGGCTTCGATCCGAGGCACCACCACGTGCTGCAGGTACCAGACGCTGCCCGGGATCAGGATCTGGAGCACGCTCGTCTCGCCCTTCTCCACGGTGCTGACCAGGCCGTTGAACTGCTGCAGGTGCTGGAGCAGCGTGGACGCCGCCTCCCCACCCGAGCCGGGCGCGGTGGGAGCCGGGCTCGCGTTGCCATCCTGGGGCAGTCCGATCGGGGTCGCGACCGGGGTGGGTGTGGAGACCGCCGTGGACGGGGTGCCGTTTGTGGATGCGGGAGAGGCGCTGGTCTGTCGTGACTGCCAGACCTGCCAGACGGCGATGCCGAACGCCACCACGACGACCAGCTCGGCGAGGGCGACCAGCGCCAGGCGGCGCTTGGGGATTCCGGTGGGTATGAACTCCATGCGGCGATGGTCGCGCGCGGGAGGCGGTTCGCCAACGGGGGTTGTTAATCGACGCCCGGTTCTGAAACGCCGCCCGGCGCGCCAATATCCCCCTTTCACGCGAAAGGGATGTTATGCGGGGCGCCATAGGGGCCCGGTTCTTGCGGAAGCCCGTTGCGTATTGAGGTCGATGCCTCCGACTCGTGTCGTCCCGCTCCGCGAGGGGCGAGGCAGATCCTCCAAGACCCCATCCGGGAGGAAGCCGATGTCGACGCAGTCGAGCATGGTGCAGAAGCGTTCGGCCATCCCGGCCAGCCTGGCCACGATCTCACCGAACCTCTCCAGCACGCGGCCGCAGTTCAGCTCCCGGGTGTTGTGCACGATCGCCTCGAAGCGCAGCACGTGTTCGCCTTTGGTGTACGCCTTGAGCGTCAAGCGCCCGAAGTGGAGCTTGAAGATGGTGAGGTCGTACGCAGGTGTCTCGATCACGGCTGCCAGTCGCGGAGGTCCTCCTGTTCGATCTCGGTGGGGCCGAGTTTTGGCCCCAAAGAGGTGCCGTAGCCTGGGCACGTCCAGGCGTGAGCGAGTGCGGTCGACGACGGCGCCAAAGAGCTCCTCCATCCGCGCCCCGTTGCGAAACAGGAGGTTGCGACTGTACTCGACGGGGTTATGCGCCGAGGATCCGGGACACCACCGTGGGGTTGAAGTTGCCGCCGCTGAAGAGGAGGCAGGTCGGGCCGGCCGACCGTGGCAGCTTGCCGGCCAGCCAGGCGGCGAGCGGGAGTGCGGCGGTGGGCTCGATCGCCAGCTTCACCTGCAGCCAGGCGACGCGGGTGGCTTCCGCGATCTCCTCCTCGGTAACCCTCACGATGCCGTCCACCAGGCGGTGCGTGACCATCACCTCGTAGGTGCACCGGCCGACCGAGATCGTGCGCACGCCGTCGGCAAGGGTGGTCGGGGAGTCCGGCAAACGCTGGATCTCACCCGTCTCGAGCGTCCGGGCGGCGTCGTCGGCGGTCGCGGGCTCGGCGCCGATCACCTGCACCTCGGGGTTCAGCGCCTTGACGGCCATGGCGGTCCCCGAGAGCAGCCCACCGCCGCCGACCGGAACCACGATGGTCCGGATCGCCGGGTCGTCGGCCAGCGCCTCGTGGGCGGCGGTGGCGGCGCCGTGGACCACGTCCCAGTTGTCGTAGGGGTGGATCACGGTCAGGCCGCGCTCCTCCGCGACCCGGCGCAGGTGCTCCTCGCGGTTGGCGAAGGTCACCCCCTCCTGCAGGACCTCGGCGCCGTAGCCCTTGGTGGCTGCGACCTTGAGTGGGTTCGCATCGGCGGGGATCACGATCACGGCATGCAGACCGGCGGTCCGGGCGGCCAGCGCGAGGGCCTGCGCGTGGTTCCCGGACGAGACGGTCGTGATCCCGCGCACCTCCCCCTCCCGCTCCCGAAGGGCGAGGGCGGCGTTGAAGGCACCACGGGCCTTGAAGGCGCCGGTGACCTGGAAAAGCTCGGGTTTGAGCCGAAGGTCGGGATCGAGGTCGGTCGGGAGCAGCGGGGTGCGCCGCACGTGGGGGGAAATCCGCTCCGCGGCCCGGTGGATCTCCGCCAGGTGGCGCGCCAGGTACTCCTGCTGCGTCTCGGTGGAGGTCTCGCTTGCCATCACCGCCAGTATGCCCCGGTCAGTCGATGCGACTCTCCCACGGCTCGGTCGACAGAACCACAGTGACCGGCCCGTCGTTGATGAGCTCCACCTCCATATGGGCGCCGAAGCGTCCGCTCCCGACCGTGAGACCGGCCGCTCGCAGCGAAGCCGCGAAGGCGTCGCAGAGGGGCTCGGCGTGGGCGGGCGCGGCGGCGCCGATGAAGCTGGGCCGGCGCCCCCGGCGCGCGTCCGCGAAGAGAGTGAACTGCGAGACGACCAGCGCTTCACCACCCAGGTCCAGCAGCGTGCGATCGAAACGTCCCCGTTGGTCCTCGAAGATGCGCAGGTTGGCGATCTTGCGGGCCAGGCGCTCGCCGGTCTCCAGGGTGTCGTCGGGCCCCACGCCGAGGAGAATCAGCAGCCCGGCTCCGATCGCGTTCTTCGAGGGCTCGCCGGTCTCCCCGACCCACGAGACCGACGCGCTCGACACACGCTGGACGACCGCCCGCATCAGAGCGGGGCCTGCACCCAGGCGGCCCGGTAGTGGGGATGGCCGTTCACCACCCCGCGCAGCAAGAGCCGGTGGGGGGTGGTCACGTAGACGATGTCACAGTGGAACTGGTCCTCTCCGACCCAGGCGGCGCTGACCACGACCGGGTGCAGCCTGGGGCCGCCCGGGAGTTCGGCTTCGGTCCAGGTGCCGGGACGTGCCAAGACGGTAGTCTCCCCCTCGCCGTGGGTGATGGAGAGCCGGATCCCCTCCTCCGCGGATTCCGCGCGGATCGCCCGCAGCCCGGCGGTGCTCCCCTTCGGCTCGAACACCACCGCGCGCCCAGGACCCGCGCCCGTCCCCTCCACGCGCGGGGTCGCCAGGTGTCGCAGCCGCTCGGCGAGCCGCTCCTCAGCCGCCTGGTCAGGCTGGACGTCGTCTCGGAGCGCCGGCAGCACGTGCTTCCAGACCAGGTCCAGCTCGCCCTGCATGTCCGCGGTCTGCGCCGTGCAGGCGACCACCGCATCGTGGGCGGGCATCACCACGCAGAGCTGTCCGAAGGCGCCGTCGCCCCGGAACGCGTCCCCGCGGCAGCGCCAGAACTGGAAGCCATATCCCTGCTGCCAGTCGGGGTTGGTATTGCGGTCGTGGTTGTCGACGTGTTTGCGGGTCGCTTCCTCGACGTAGCTCTCGGGCACCAGCTGCCGCCCCTCCCAGCGCCCGCGCTGCAGGTAGAGCTGGCCCAGCTTGGCGACCGACTCGGTGGTGGCGTGGAGACCCGAATATCCCTGTTCGACACCGTCGCGGGCCAAGGTCCACAACGCCTGGTCGATGCCCAGCGGGTCGAGCAGGCGCGGCCGGAGGTAGTCGAGCAGCGAGAGGCCGCTGAGCCGGCTCACCAGCACCGCCAGGGTGTGCGTGCAGCCCTGGTTATAGGTGAAGACGGTGCCCGGAGCGTGCTCGGGCGGGAGGGCGAGGAAGGCACGCACCAGGTTTGTTGCGCCGCCACCCAGGATCCGCTGCGCGGTGTCCTCCTCGTGCCCGCTCGCCATCGCCAGCAGATGTCGAACCCGCATCGCCCGCAGATTCGGCGACGGGTGGGCCGGCGCCTCATCGGGGAAGTGGTCGAGGACCAGGTCGTCGATCGAGAGCAGCCCCTCCGCCTGCGCGATCCCGACCGCGGTCGAGGTGAAGCTCTTGGACAGTGAGTAGAGCAGGCTGACCAGCTCGGGGCGGTACGGCTCCCACCAGCCCTCCGCGACCACCGCCCCGTGCCGCACGACCATCAGAGAGTGCAGTTCGAGTCCGGTCCGTTCCACCCCGTCCAGGAAGTCGAGCAGCCCCCGGGCGTCGACCTGCTGGTCGGAAGGGCGGGAGCGCGGCAGGGTGGTGGAGATCATTCCGCGACCCTAGCACCGGACCCGAGCCAGTCGAGCACGCCGGCGAACACCTCCCCCCATCCAAGATCGTTCAGCGGCTCGTGCCATCGATCGGGAAAGCGCAGGACGACGTGCTCCACCGCCGTCGCCCGCTCGAACTCCTCCGACGCGCGGGCATCGATGATCGGGTCCTCCGGCGAGAGCAGGAGCAGGTATGGGGTGCGCAGGTCGGGGGCACGCTCCAGCACCTCGCGGCTCGCCTTCATCCAGGCGCCGTAGAGCGCCGCCGACAAGCGGTCGTGGACCCAGGGGTCAGCCCGGTAGGCCTCCCCGACAGAGGTGTCCCGAGCCAGCAGGCGGGGATCGATCCCGCTCGGCATCGTCAGTCGCGGTGTGACCCGCTCGGCCACCGCTCCCAGCGCGTGCTTCCAGGCCGGGACCGGCATCCGGACGCGAAACGCAGGGTTCGAGAGGGCGAACCGGCGCGGTTGTAACACGCCCCGCGCCACCGCGCTCGCCACCACCACGCCACCGACTGAATGGCCGCAGGGCACGATCTCCACTCCGGGCGACTCCTGCTCGACCAGCGTCCACAGTCGCCGGACGTCGTCCAGCCACTCGGTCCAAGTCCCCAGCTGCCCCCGGTCGCCACCGCTCCGTCCCATGCCCCGCAGATCGATCGCCCACACCGAGGTGCCGCGCTCGGCGAGCCATTCGCCGAACCTCGCGTAGCGCCCGCCGTGCTCACCGAGACCATGCACCAGGGCCAGTGCTTGCCGGGGCCGCAAAGCCTCCCAGGCGTGGAAGTGGAGCCAGATGCCCCCCGACGAGAGGACCCGGCCCTCCCGAGTGCCGCTCACGCCCCGAGGTGGGAGAGCGCTCGATGGAGTCGCAGCGCCTCCCGCTCCGCCTCCATCAGTGTGGGCGCGAAGGCGCGGATCGAGCCGACGCGATAGCCCCAGCGCACCGGCTGGTCGGGATGGCGCGAGTTGAGTGGGTGTGAAGGCGCGTAGAACGCGATCGGCCGCCCGTCCACCTTCTTGGTCAGGGGCCGCCGGCTGAGCAGCTGCTCCAGTGAGTTGCCGGACGGTAGGACGCCGCCCTGGAAGTCCAGATAGCGGAGCTTGCTCAGCGGGTGGTCCTGGTCACGGACTGAGATCCGAAGCCCGTACTCCGCGCTCAGATCACGCAGAAACAGCACCAGGATCAGCACGTCGGTCTCGTCGCCCTGGAGCTCGAAGAAGCCGGCGGCGTCCACGCCGTCGTCGTCTTCCTCCCGGACGTGCCGCAGAAACTCCATCTCGAACAGAGAGCGAGTGCCCGGAAGTGCCAGCCAGGGTGGCTCGCCGCGCCAGCTGCGCGATCGGCGCAGGTCCACGAACGCGGCGTCGAGGGCCTGCTCCTGTCCCTCCCGCAATCCGCGCACCCGATACTGCACGACCCGTGACATTGCCCACCCAGGCTACGAGCCACCGGGCGCCGGCTCGTCAGGGGTAAGCGGCGGGCCGGGTGATGCGCGCGTGCGGAGCTCACGCAGGAGCGCCGCCTGCCACGGCGGGGCGGTGACCCGCAGCGGGATCCGATCGCCGCCGGCGCTGAGCAGAAACTCCCCTCGCGCCGCCCCCTCGAGGCCGGCGCGCTGCCGGTCGCTGAGTTCGAAGTGGCGCTGCACCCGAACCGCCTCCCCCGGCCGCAGCGCGCCGAAGAACTGGATCGCGGGGTTGGTCGCGACCACCGACCCCGCCTCGCTGCTGAGCAGGTCACCGGGGTTCTGCGTAGCGAAGCAAAGAGAGCCGTCGTACTTGCGGATGCGCCGGGCGAGGGACACGACGAAACCTCGCATGGTCGGGTCCTCGAAGAGCAGGCCGAGTTCGTCCACCACCAGCAGCCGGCGCCGATCCCGCCGGCGGATACGTCCCCACAGCGCCTGGGCCAAGAGGAAGTGCACCGGCCCCACCAGCTCCGGGCGCAGCTCGCGCATGCCGAAGACGATCAGAGGTGCCGAGAGGTCGACGTTGGTGGGCCGGCTGAAGAGGCGCCCGAGGCTGCCGGTGACCCACCGCCGCAGCACCCGGGCGGGTCGCGACGCGGGCTCGAGTCGGGCCGCGACGTCCGCCAGCAAGGGCGACGGTTCCTGTGCTACCACCCGTCGCACCGCGTCCTCGACCTCCGCCCGCTCCGCCGGGTCCAGGCCGCCGCAGATGACATCGCAGAGATCGACCGCGTCCGCGATCCGCGGGGCCAGCCCGTCCGGCCCGGATTCCGCCGCCGCCTGGTCGAGGTCGAGGACGTTGATGGCCACGTCCGAGCCCAGCGCCAGACGGACCTGGCGGCCGCCCAGCCGTTCTGCGAGCCCGCCGTACTCGTGCTCGGGGTCGACGATCAGGACCTGAGTGCCCAGGTCGAGCGCGCCCAGCGCCAGCGTCGAGAGGAGATACGTCTTCCCCGCGCCGCTGTGCCCGTACACGCCGATGTTGGCGTTCTGGTGGCGGCTGTCGTCGAACGGGTCGAGCAGAACCGGCTGCCCGGTGGCGCGGCTCACTCCGCAGAGGAGGCCCTCCGGCTGCCGCAGGTCGCCGTCCCACCAGGGAGCCAGGGTTGTTAGCGAGGACGAGTCGAGCACCCGCCGGCGCCGCAGTGGGTCGAGCCCCAGGGGCAGCGTGGCCACCCGCGCCTCACGCTGCCGGAAGGTGGCGGGCCGGAGGAGGGTGAGGGCGGAGCGGGCGGCAGCCTCCACCTCGGCCGAGGCGCCCGCCAGCTGCCGCGGCCCGTGCGTCCGGACGGTCAGGTAGAGGCTGACGTGGAAGGCGTGCTCCTGGCGGGCGATGAGCTGGCGCTGCAGCCGCTCGACAGCGGGCAGCGCACCCTCCACCTCCGGCTCACCCACGTCGCCCCGGTCGAGCTGACGGGCGCGAAGGCGGATCAGCTGGCGCTGCAGGTAGTCGACCACCCCGGCGGTGGCCAGTCGCTCGGCATGCCAGGCCAGGCTCACCTCGAGCCCGGCGGGGAGCAGCCGCAGCAGCCAGCCCGGATCCAGCTCCTGCCCGGGGAAGCGGTCCAGGTACCAGGTGCGGTAGAGGCCGGTCTCATCCCACCAGCCGCCCGCCGTCTCAACGCCGTGGAGGGAGTCGGCGCCGGCCACCGCGAACACCGATCGACGCACGTCGGGGATGCCCACGGCGTGCAGCGCCCGTTCCACCAGGGCGGCCGCGGCGGGAGTGGTGATCAGCGACACCGTCCGCCGCTGCGCTGTGGGAAGAGCGGACAGGGCCGCGGCATGCGCCATATCAAGGGCGCGACGCTCCCCGATGGTCAACGTCGCCGGGTCCGGTGGCATCTCCTCCGGTTCCTCGCCCGCACCGGTGCCAACTGCGACATCGACCACCACCTGGAGCGGCGCGTCGAGCCCGTCCAGCAGCTGCCGGAAACCCCGCGACCAGCGCTCTCGGTCCTCCGCCGCGGCGTCCAGGAACCCGATCGAGCCGGTGGTCAGGACCCGTGCCTCTGGAACCGCTGGCAGCAACGGCTCCAGGGGCCCCCGCAGGAGATGCAGCCGGATCATTCGCGGTGCTCGGGCAATGCCGGCGGACGTGGACGGGGTGGGCGGCGCCGCCAGGCGCGGGGCGTGCGGGTGTCGCGGCGCATCCGCGCGCGGCGGACGGTGCCGCGTGCCGTGGCCGGCGTCCACGACAGGCGAAGGTTGTGGCGCAGGAACAGGATGGCGTCGCCGCCCCAGGCGTCGAGCCCACGGCCACGCCACCGGCCCCAGGCCAGGGCGGCTCCGAGGAGCGCGAGCGGGACGGCTGCCGACAGCCGGGCCGGTGCCGGGGCCCAGTGGACCTTCCAGACGATCCCGGCGCCCAGCGCGCCGATCACCAAATACCCGAACTGGATGGTGGTCAGGTTGAAGACGAGACGATCCTCGAGGTCCACATCCTGCGGTACGCGCGCCGGCATGCAGCCATGGTGGCGCCGCGGTCGCGCTTCGCCAACCGGGGTGGTTAAGGGCTTCGTCGGCCGGCGACGATCCGCCGCGGCGTGCCCGTACAATCCCTACGCTTGCCCGCGTAGCTCAATTGGCAGAGCAGGGGACTCTTAATCCCAAGGTTTACGGTTCGATTCCGTACGCGGGCAC
>CAWBPD010000018.1:0-104170 GCA_963790575.1 Candidatus Dormiibacterota bacterium
CAGACGTTCGATATCATAAAGCGTCCTTGGTAAGGAGGCGACGCCTGATGGGCCGTCTGTGCATGCCGCTCACACCAGCGTTTGATGCGACGTATGATGCGGTGATGCGGACCACGATCGACCTGCCCGACGATCTCCATCGCGCGGCCACGCTGATCGCCCGTGACCGGCACCAGACCCTGAGCCGGACCGTGGAAAGCCTAATGCGCGCCGCCCTGGCTCACGACGACCACACCACGATCGAGATCGATCCCGATAGTGGTCTGCCGACGGTACGGGTCGGACGGCGGATCACGGCCGAGGACGTGGCCGCGATAGACGAAGATGCCTGAGCGCACCCGCGGCGGGTGCCTGCTGGACGGCAACGTGCTGGTCGCACTGGTGGTGGCGGAGCACGTGCACCATGCGACAGCCAGGGCGTGGTTCCGCCAGGCCGGTCGATTTGCGACCTGCCCCACTGTCCAGGGCACCTTGCTCAGGCTGCTCATCCGCCAGGGCACGAGCATTAGCGAAGCGCGCGAAGCGCTGTCGATTCTGACCGGCCATGCCCGCCACGAGCAGTGGTTCGATGACCTGACCTATCTGGAGGTCGACCTCTCGCGCGTACTTGGCCACCGGCAGGTGACCGACGCCTACCTTGCGGGTCTGGCCAGGGCCCATCGAGGCCGCCTCGCGACCCTTGACCAAGGGCTTGCGGTGACAGCCCCAGACGTGGCCGAGCTCATCCCTGTTCTCTCCGCCTGACCCAGGTGCCGGGCGCAGCGGCCCGGCCACGCTAGACCGCTGGGTGAACCTGGCCGCTAGTACCTGCCGCTGGTCCGGGCACCCGGCCATGGCGTTCCGGGACAAGAGCAAGAGGCCACTGGCTCGAGAGCAGCGCCGCCCACCACCTTGTCTTGGTGCTATTCACCGTGTAGGAAGAGGCACAAAGGGTGGCCGGCGGGGTCGAGCATGATCCGCAGGCGTTCTCGGTCGCGGTCGGGTGGTTGCCATGGCGCTTCGGTGCCGCCCGCCTCGAGGGCGGTGGCGACAGCGGTCTCCAGGTCATCGACCAAGACCTCGAAGTGCATCATTTTGGCTTGCGTGCCGGAGCGTTCCGGCCAGGTCGGCGGTTGATACCAATCCTCACCCTGAATGTTGAGGTGCACACCTCCAGCCGGGTCGCGCAACTGGGCCCATCCAGGCGGTTCGAAATCGCCCATCTCGAATCCCAGGAGCCGTTCATAGAAGCGGGCCACAGGACCGGCGTCCGCGCAATCGATGGCGACGCCGACCCACTGAAGGGTGCTGCTCATCTCCGACATTCTGGTCGCTTGGCGTGACGCGCAGGTCTCGGCGCAGAATCGGCCCGTGACCGCCGACCAGGACCAGGTGGTCCCCGACCCGGGGACGGGTCCGCGACCTGGGTGTGGCAGAGGTGCGGCGCGGAGCAGGAGGTGGTGGTGGAAGCAGCAGACCGTGCCAAGGCCGTTAGCAATCCCCAGCGGACAATCAGAGTCCCAAAAGCGGCATGACGCTGAGCCATAGCTTCGACGTGGTCGTGGTCGGCGCCGGCGTGATCGGATCATCGATCGGATACCACCTGGCCAAGACGGGGAGCCAGGTGATGATCGCGGATCCTGGCTCGCCGGTTTCCCCGAGCGCCTCCTGGGCCAGCGCTGGGGGGGTGAGGAGGCAGGATCGGGACCCCCGAGAGTGGGAACTGACGCTCGCGGCGAGCAACAGGTGGCCTCTCTTGGAGGATGAGCTTGAGGCCGACTGCGCATTTCGAGCCGGCGGTCACCTTCACGTGGCGGAGACGGAGACGGATCTTGCAAGGCTGGCCGAGCGGGCGGCGCGTGAGCGCGCGGCCGGTATCGAGACCGAACTTGTCGACGCCACCGAAGCTCACGAGCTGGCCCCCATCCTCGCCCCCTCGGTGATCGGTGGCACCTTCACGAGCGGCGACGGTCAGGCTGACCCAAGGCTCACGACTCGCGCGTTCCTTGACGCCGCGGTACGGAGCGGTGCGATCCATCGGCGGGAGGCGGTCGATGGCTTCCTCGTCGCGGGCAGCAAGGTCCGGGGCGTGCGCTTGGGCTCCGAGCAGGTGAACGCGACCCACGTGGTGCTTGCCGCGGGGTCCTGGTCTCCGCGCCTGCTGGGCCAATTGGACTTCGACCTTCCGCTCCGCGTCGAGGGCCTGCAGATGCTGCGCAGTGATCCGGTGGATCCGATTCTCGTCCCGACCGTCGGGTCTGAGAGTCGACCGATCTCGTTCAAGCAGCAGCCGTCCGGAGCGTTCTACATCGGAGGCGGGTGGCCGGCGGAAGTGAACCAAGAGATTCATACCTGCGAGCTGCTGGAGGACTCGGTCAAAGGCAGTTGGGAGACGGCTTGTGAACTCTTCCCGACACTGCGGCACAGAAGGATCGACGGCCGCCTGTGCGGGCTGGAGGGCGTCTCGGTCGACGGAGTCCCGCTCATCGGCCCCCTGCCCGGTACCGACGGCGCTTACGTCGCGGTTGGATTCAGCGGCCACGGATTCCAACTCTCGCCGGCGGTGGGAAAGGCGGTGGCAGAGGAACTGATGGGTGGACAGCCCTCCGCGTTGGACGGTCTGCGGCCCAATCGGTTCGTGGGGCATGGCCCGGTAAGGCCGCTTTGACGGGAAGGTGGTGCCACACCGCCTCAAATAGGGCCGCTTTCACGTGAAAGTGGGTTTGTGGGCCCTCACCGAGCGGCGCGAGCCCTCCTGAGCAGGATCGCCTGCACGACCGTGATCACCCCGAGGACAATCAAGAAACTGCCCAGCACCCAGGCGATGAAAGCGATCGGGGGTACGGGCGTGGCGAGGACGATCACGCCGGCCACCACGCTCAGGACTCCGATCAGGGCGATCACTCCGCGCCGCGGCGCATGGCTTTCGGCAAGGCTCACAAAGAGGTCGATCGCACCGCTAGAGATCCAGTAGATGCCCAGCACCAGCCCAAGACCCAGGGCTTCGGACGCCAGTGAGCCGGGATAGCGGAGGAGAAGAACGCCGCCGATCAGCGAGATCACTCCGACCACGACGTAAGCGATCCGGAGCCATTCGTGGTCCGGCGGCACACTGAAGGCGCCCACGAACCTGAACACCGCCGACGCGATCAACTGGACCGCGAAGAGCGTCGCCACCACGAAGAGCGGGTGCCCGGGCCAAAAGATGACGATCACACCCAGTGCCGTGGTGAGGATTCCGAACGCGAACCGAAGCCACGGGTCGAGGGAGGTCCATCCAGCCCGTCGAGCGCGCGCCGCCGCCATTGGTCCCTGATCGTCGCAGGTGGTCGCTGAGGCCGTCAACGGAAAAGAGACCGGGACAGCTCAGCGAGCACGGTGATCGCGCCCGTCTTCGACGAAACCGGCAAACTCCGGGGGTTCTCGAAGGTGACCCGCGACATGTCAGGCCGTCGTCGCGCCCAGATGCGCACGCAGGCCGGGTTGACGCTCAGCGAGGCGACGCTGCGGGAGCGGCCGGCCCGCACGCTGCTCCTGCTCTTGGCCAGGGCCGCCCGTGCGCTGACGGGCGCCCCGGCCGTGACCATCTCCACACCCACCAGTGCCGAGGATGAACTCGAGGTCACCATCGCGCTCGGACCCGACGCCCCGCGGCTGCGCGGCGGCCGGGTGGCGAGTGCGCAATTCGGCGAGCCCACCGGATCACTGGCGGCGGAGGTGACGGAGGAGACCTGGCACGACTTCCTCCCGGCGCGGCCCCGCGAACTGCCCCAGGAGGGGATCGTGCTTCCGATCGTGACCGGCGCCGAGCTGCGCGCGGTTGTGACCTTGCCCGGGGGATCGAGGCGTCCTGCCTTCGAGCCGGCCGACCTGCAGGGGGGCCGGTTTGACATTCAGAGCGCGCCCGGGCAAGGCACCGCCCTCCGCATCCTGATGCCTCGCTGATCGCCCTCCGAGCCGGAACCGCCAGACCATCCGCAGGATTCGCAAGAACTTCCAGACATACCTCCCGTTTCGCACGGAAGGGGCGTCATACGCCTCCGAACAGCCGCCGTTCCGTGCGAAGGGGGTCCTTGGTGGAGGCGAGGGCCGGCGTGTCCCTGCTGCAAGGGGCCATCCGGCCCTATCCGTCAGCCCAACACCAGGAGATCCTGACGGTGATGGGAGTCATTGCCCGGGAGGTGGCACGCGCGGGATCGGAAGAGGTGCGCGTCAGTGCGGTCATGCATCGCAACGTGTTCGCCGGGCCGCGGGCCGCATCGCGGCCGAACTGATTATCAGGGCCTGCCGGTGGTCGACCGGGACCGCCGTCTGCTCGGGATCGTGGCGCCCTTGGAACTGCTTGACGTGTACCTGCGAGGCGCGTCCGAGACCCCCGCCGGGACTCTGTGGTCCTGATCGCGAAGGGGGTCTCACTACGATGACGCTAGAGCGGTCGCCGTCGGCGCGCGGACGCTGATTGAGGAGACAGGAGATGCCTGAATCTGACGAGGCTCCGGCGCAGGTCCGGATCCTGATCGTGGACGACCACGAGGTGGTCCGCGACGGCCTGCGGGCCATGCTCAGCACCCAGAGTGGATTCTTCGTGGTCGGCGAGGCGGCCAGTGTCCAGCAGGCGATCGCCGCGGCCGAGTCGCTGCGCCCGGACGTCGTCATCATGGACGTCCGCCTCATCGACGGGAGCGGGATCGACGCGACGCGCGACATCCGGGCCCAGCGGCCGGAGACCAAGGTCCTGATGCTGACCTCCTACGCCGACGACGAGGCGCTGTTCGCCTCCATCATGGCGGGAGCCAGCGGCTACGTCCTGAAGCAGATCCGGATGGGCGAGTTGATCAACGCGGTGCGCGCGGTCGCCAGAGGTCAAAGCCTGCTCGACCCGGCGGTCACGTCCGCTGTCCTGGAACGCCTTCGCAAGGGCAAGCATCTGCTGCGCGACGAGAAGCTGTCCCGCCTCACGCCGCAGGAGGAGCGGATCCTGGAGCTGGTCGCCGAAGGCCAGACCAACCGTGACATCGGGGTGGCGCTCCACCTGGCGGAAAAGACGGTGAAGAACTACGTCTCCACCATCCTTTCCAAGCTGGAGGTCCAGCGCCGGGCTGAGGCGGCCGCGTACCTGGCCCGGCACACCTCGACACCGGGGTCGACGCCCCAGGGCTGAGCCAGGGGCGGGGCGATGGTCAGCCGCGCGTCTGTGACCGTTCCTCGCCGGTCGGCTTCGGGGCTCCGGTCGCGACCAGGACGGTGCGGCGCGTGTGGGCGATGACCGTGCGGGCCACGCTGCCCAGGAGCAGCGCCTCGACGTTCCCCGGACGTCGCGACCCAAGCACGATCAGGTCCGCGTCCAGCTCGTCCGCCGCCCGCGCGATCGCGGCCCCCGTGCCTTCGAGCGCATAGGTCCGCCGCGAGGAGCCGCGGACGCCGGCTTTCCGCAGGACCTCCAGCGCGTCATCCAGGGCCCGTGCGCCCTCCTCCTCCGCCGGGCCGGGATCGACGTAGAGCGGATAGGCCCCCAGGCCGCTGGCCGACGTATCCACGTAGAGCGCGGTGACCTCGGTCTCGGATCCGGCCAGGGCGGCGGCGGCGACCACCGCCTGGTGCGAGAGCTCGCCACCGTCGACGGCGACCAGGACGTGCTTCAACCCCGCCGGTAGCTGCCGTTCGCCGTGGGAGACGACCAAAATCGGGGTGCTGATGCGAGACGCCAGGGCGCTCCCGACCGAACCGAGCATGAACCCGGCGACATCACCACGTCGGCGGCTTCCGAGCACGATCAGCTCCGCCGCGAAGGCGTCAGCCGAGGCCGCGATCGCCTCCGCGACCGACTCGCCGTCGGCCTCGCGCCGTTCGACGGCGACTTCGAGATGGCGCGCCTGGAGATCCTGGGTGAGCCGGCGCAGGATCTCTTCGCCTTCGGCTCCCGCACGCCCGGCCTGAGGTCCCACCGTCAGCAGGCGCACCTGGGCGCCCTCTGGCGCTGCAACCGCGGCAACGGCAGGTGCGGCGCCCGCCACGAGTCCCTTGGGATCGACGGCAATCAGGATTCGGCGGTACATGACGGTCTCCTCGTCAGATTGTCAGGGGCGGGGGCCTGACCACGAGTATCTCCGGAACCATCAGCCGAGGTGGGGCCGGTCGCCGGGTCTGGAACGCGTCCACGTGATCCGCGGCCAACGGTCGCCTCCCGGCCCGCACGAGGGAGGTCGTTCGGCACTCCCCCTCCGCGTGTCCCGCGACGTCTGCTGGATGCATGAACGCGAGCCATGTGATGTCAGCCCGGCGCGGGCCGCCTGGTGGAGGTCGACGTCCACCGGGGCCCGTGCTGCGCGGTGAGGACGTGGTGGGCGTGGTCAGCCGCCACGATCTGCCGAAGCAGATGTGTCGCGGCGACGCCACCATCACGGTCGAGGTGGCGAACCTCTTCCAGGAGGAGGGGACTGCGCTCGCCCACCTGGAGGTCGAGAGAAAGAACGGTATCGCATTCGTTCGCGGCGAGGCGAGTGCTCGCACCCGCGCACTCGCCCTCGAGCTGGCCAAGAGCGTACCTGGCGTGCTCGACGCACAGGTCCGCGAGGACGCGCCGGCGGCCGACGCTGGGTCCAGGTCGGCGGGTAGGCAATCCGTCCATGTTGGGTGAGCTGAGGCCGGACCGGATACATCACCTGCTGCACCTGGGAACGGTCGGGCGGATAGGTTGCCACGCGGGGGGACGTACCTACATCACACCGATCGCGTACCTGTACGACGGCACGGCGATCTACGCCGCCTCCTTCGAAGGCTTGAAGCTGCGAATGATGCGCGAGAACCCCGATGTCTGTTTCGAGGTGGAGCGCTTCCAGGGCCTGACCGACTGGGAGACCGTGGTGGTGCAGGGCCATTTCGAGGAGCTCCAGGGGCAGGAAGCCGCAGCGGCCCGGTCCCAGCTCGCCCGCCATTTCCGCAAGCTTGGCCTCTCCTGGTTACGGACCCCGCCAAGCCCTGTGGACAAGGGCTGGGGGCGACGGCACCGGTTCGATCCATCGACGGGCCAGTCACCGGTTGTCTACCGGATCGTCCCGGTTGAGAGCTCCGGCCGCTTTGAACACGCGTGACGCCGGGTGCACCAGGACGACGGGGCTCCTGGCTGGGGTCTCACGGCGGGGACCTGAAGCGGATCGCCTGCGACGCCCTCGCCCGAGTGCGGTGGGGGACCGCGGCCGGGGTAGCTCGACGTGCTGCACATGGGCCGCGCGTTCCCACCACCACGGTGGCGCTGCGCAAGGCCCTGGACCTCCCTTTGCGCTCCCAGAGGGCGGCGACCGGACCGCCGAGGTGACGCGCGATCGGGTGGTCATCCTGCGACCCGACGGCACCGAGTGGGGCACGGTTCCACGTCAGCGCTGGCGCCGGGTCCGCACCCGGCCCGGCACCGCCGCCCCTTCGAGGTGAAGGGCCCGCTCCAGCGTGGGCTTCGAGTCGCCTAGTCGTATGCGACCTGCGGTGCTCGAGCGGAGGGTTACGATCGCATGGTGCCGGCCGAAGAAGGCATGACGGTGGAGCTGCCGGCATGCCACCCGGAGTTGGTCGCGGCCGTCGGCGAGATGGGCCGGCGCGAGTGGGGGTATGGGGATCCAAGCCCCGCCGCGCACATCGACGTCACGCGGCGTGAGGCCGGCAAGGACAAGCTGCCGATCACCCTGGTCGCGATCGGCGCGAATGGTGACGCGCTCGGCGCCGTAGGGCTCGATGACGCTGATCGAGAGCTCAGCGCTTCCGAACGCGATGGCCGTACGCCCTGGTTGGTTGGCATGGTCGTGCGCGTCGATGCCCGAAAGCAGGGGATCGGGCGCGGCTTGGTCGGCCGGCTGGAAGAGACCTCCGTCCAACTCGGCTATCGTCGCCTCTGGGTCCCGACGGGTGATCAGGCGGTCGGGTTCAATCGAGGGTGCGCTTGGGAGCCGGTGCAGCGGCTGCGGCTGGCCTCGACGCAGATCGAGACGACGATCCTCACCCGGGTGCTCTGAGCGTCCCTCAACTCAAAGCCCCCGGAGCAAGACCGGAGCCGAGGACGTCACGGCCGCGGCGGTGACGTCCTCGCGAGAGCGATGTGCGACCCGGTTCAGCTCCCCGCGACGGTGGGGCGTCGACCTCGCTGGAACAACGTTCCCGGCTTCCACGGCAGGCCCAGTGCCGGCAGCAGCCAGCGATCGCCCCCGATCCACCCGCAGACCCGCCAGGACAGAACGAGGAAGAGGCCGAACATGCCCAGGATCGGATTGATGCTGACAGTGCCGGCCAGCACGTAGTTCAGGTTCATCAAGACTCCGAAACCGGCCGCGATGCCGGTCAGGATTCCGAGCAGGATGCCGACCCCGACCAGGAACTCCCCGTAGGTGACGATGAACGAGAAGAACCCGGTCGCGTTCAAGACGACGTGCTGCAGGAACCAGGCGTACCAGCCCTGGACCCCGGGGTTGGCGCCCGAGCTCTTCGCAATCGCCCCGGCCACGAAGCCGTGCATGGCCGTGCCGTTGGTGCCCCACACGGGCGATGTGATCTTCTCCCAACCGGCCAGCAGCCACGTCGCGCCGACGTTCATGCGCAGGACGAACCAGAGCGGCGCGGACGCGGGTGATCCCTGGAAGAAGCGTGAGACCGACGGTTCCGGAAACTCGTCCGAACCCGGCTGCGACCCCGGCGCCGTACGCTCTCCCGCGTATCGAACGAACGCGACGATCAGCGCGATGATGAACAGCGCGAGCAGCGCCCAGCCCCAATAGTCGTCGGCGACGACCTTGCCTGGGGACAAGATGAGGTGGACGAGCGTCCATACGGCCGCCAGGACCACCACCCCCAGCTCGAGCCATCCCACGATGGTCTTCGGCATCATCAGATTGTTTCCTCCGCTGTCAAGCACAGTCCTGGTCTCTTGTTGACCCGTCACCTCTCAATTGGTGCGAATCCCGGCTGCCAGTGACCTCATCGTGTCCGATGGCTTGCGACTTGCGTAGGGCCGAAGGTCCTGCCCGGATTGGGACCCGCCCCGGCGACAGCGCGAGAAACTGCACCATCGGAGTGTTTGGAGCCCGACTTGATGCGTGATCTGGGTGATGTGCAACGCCGGCACTGGCAAAGCACCTACCTGGCGCACCCCCACATGTACGGCCTGGAGCCGTCGGCGCCCGCTGTGTACGCGGCCCGGCGGTTCAGATCGGCCCGGGCGGTGAGGGTCCTGGAGCTGGGCGCAGGGCACGGCCGCGACACCCTGTACTTCGCTGAGCAGGGCTTCACCGTGCTCGCGAGCGACTTCAGCTCAGTCGCGCTCGACCAGCTGCGGGACGCTGCCAGGCGCCGCGCATTGGAACGGCGAGTCCTGACCGCAGTCCACGACGTGCGCGAGCCGCTGCCTCTGGCCGCAACGGCGGTCGACGCCGCGTACGCCCACATGCTGCTGAACATGGCTCTGACCACCGACGAGATCGAGGGCGCGGTGGGGGAGGTGCGGCGGGTGCTACGACCCGGAGGGACCTTCGTCTACACGGTCCGTCACACCGGCGACGCCCACTACGGGACCGGCATCTCGCGGGGCGACGGCATCTGGGAGCAAGGCGGGTTCGCGGTGCACTTCTTCTCCCGGGCGCTGGTGGATACCCTGGCCCGAGGCTGGACGCTTGAGGAGATCGAGCCGTTCCAGGAAGGCGACCTCCCGCGCCGCCTCTGGAGGGTCACGCAAACCCGCGCTTGACCGCCGGGACCTACGCTCCCTTGGCGGCCAGGCGCGCACGGACCTCCGGCCGGCGCAGCGGCGGCAGGGTCGGGGGAGCCTGGCGGCGGGGCGGCAGGTCCCGCACCAGCTCGGCCGTCACCTCGGTGACCGCCCGGACGGCCCATTCGAACATCTCTTCGGTGGCCGCCGTGGGGTGCGTGATCCCGCTGACCTTGCGGACGTACTGGCGGGCGGCGGCCTCCACCTCTTCGGACGTGGCGGGCGGCTCCAGGCCGCGCAGCGTGGTGATGTTCCGGCACATGCCCCTATCCTCCTCGTTCTGCCCCCGCGTTGGTGCACCACCCTCTGTCGCAGGCGTCAGCCGCCGAGAAGCGTGCGCACCTGCCGGGCGACCTCCAGGTCCTCACGTGCTTCGATGACCAGCGTGCGCACCCTGCCGTCGAGGGTGCCGATGTCGGTGTCGCCCGCCGCCGCCTCGTTGGCCGCGTGATCCACCGCCACGCCCAGGAACCCGACGCCATCCGCGGCCCGCGCTCTGACCTCCGGCGCGTGCTCGCCGACGCCGCCGGTGAAGACCAGCACGTCGAGCCCGTTCATGGCTGCCGCCATGGAGGCGATGCCGGCGCGCAGGCGGTGGACATAGACGTCCAGCGCCAGCGTGGCCCTGGGGTCGGCGGACGCAGTGCGGGCCAGCACCTCTCGCATGTCGGGGGTGCCGGCGAGTCCGAGCAGGCCGGAGCGGCTCTCCAGCGTCGTGGCCAGCGTGGCCGGCGGCATCCCGACGTGCTCCTCCAGCCACAGCACAAGCCCCGGATCCACGGTCCCCGACCGCGTCGCCATGACCAGCCCCTCGAGCGGCGTGAAGCCCATGGTGGTGTCCACCGAGTGCCCGTCCTGGACCGCGGCCAGGGACGCACCTGCCCCCAGATGGCAGGTCACCACCCGCACCCGAGCCGGGTCGAGGCCCAGAAACTCGGCCGCGCGGCGCGACCCGTAGGCGTGGGAGAGGCCGTGGAACCCGTACCTGCGGAGCGCCCACCGCCGGCGCCACTCGGGAGGGATCGCGTAGGTGGAGGCGGCCTCGGGCATGGAGGCGTGGAAGGCGGTGTCGAAGCACGCGACCGGTGGGGTGCCGGGCAGGACCGCGCTCACGGCGTCCAGCGCCGCCAGCGACTTGGGCTGATGCAGCGGCGCCAGGTCGGTGAGGGCGTTGAGCCGGCGCCGGACCCGATCGTCGATCACGACCGCCTGGCTGAACTCCGTCCCCCCGTGCACGATCCGGTGGCCGACCGCGTCGGCTCCTCCCAGCCCCTCGATGGCACGGGCGACCTGGTCCTGGTCGAGGTCTCCGGCGGGGATGGCGAGATCGTGCGAGCCCGCGACCCGGTCACCCTCCAGCAGGCGCAGCTTGAGGCTGCTCGATCCGGCGTTGACGACCAGAACGCGCATGCGGGCGATCAGTAGGGCCAGGTCCAGTCGCTGATCTCGGACGAGTCCTCACCCTCGGTCCGGGTGTAGGCCCGGGCCGCGATGCGCCGGTCGAACATCTGCTGGCGCACGTGGCCGCCGCGAGCCGCCAGAACCGGAACGCGATCGATCACGTCCATGACCAGGTGGAAGCGATCCAGGTCGTTGAGCATGACCATGTCGAAGGGCGTCGTCGTCGTGCCCTCCTCCTTGTACCCCCGTACGTGGATGTTGTCGTGGTTCGTGAACCGGTAGGTCAGCCGGTGGATCAACCAGGGATAGCCGTGATACGCGAAGATGATCGGCTTGTCGGTCGTGAACATCGAGTCGAACTCGGCGTCGGTCATGCCGTGGGGGTGCTCGGACGCCGGCTGCAGGCGCATCAGGTCGACGACGTTGATGACCCGGACCTTGAGGTCGGGGAAGTGCCGGCGCAGCAGGTCGACCGCGGCGAGCGTCTCCATGGTCGGGATGTCCCCACAGCAGGCCATGACGACGTCCGGTTCCCCTCCCTGGTCGTTGCTCGCCCACTCCCAGATCCCGAGTCCGCGCGTGCAGTGGAGGATGGCGTCGTCCATCGAGAGCCAGTTCAGCTGAGGCTGCTTTCCGGCCACGATCACGTTCACATAGTTGGTGCTACGCAGGCAGTGGTCGGCGACCGAGAGCAGCGTGTTCGCGTCCGGCGGAAGGTAGACGCGGATGACCTCCGCCTTCTTGTTGACGACCACGTCGATGAAGCCGGGGTCCTGGTGGGTGAAGCCGTTGTGGTCCTGCCGCCAGACCAGCGACGAGAGCAGGTAGTTGAGGGAGGCGATGGGACGCCGCCACGGGATCTGGTTCGCCACCTTCAACCACTTCGCGTGCTGATTGAACATCGAGTCGACGATGTGAATGAACGCCTCGTAGCAGTTGAAGAGGCCGTGGCGGCCGGTCAAGAGATAGCCCTCCAGCCAGCCCTGGCAGAGATGCTCGGAGAGGACCTCCATCACTCTGCCGCCGCGCGCCAGGTGCTCGTCGGTCGGCAGCACCTCCGCCTCCCAGGCCTTGTCCGTCACCTGGAAGACGTTGTCCAGGCGGTTGGACGCGGTTTCGTCGGGCCCGAACAGGCGGAAGCGATCCGGGTTTGCCTTGATCACGTCGCGCAGGAAGGAGCCGAGCACACGCGTCCCTTCATCCACCGTCGTCCCGGGGTGGGGCACCGGCACGGCGTAGTCCCGGAAGTCGGGCATTGACAGCGGTTGAAGCAGCAGACCCCCGTTGGCGTGGGGGTTCGCGCTCATCCGGCGGTAGCCCTTGGGAGGCAGGTCGGCGAGTTCGGGACGCAACGTACCCTCGCTGTCGAAGAGCTCCTCGGGTTTGTAGCTGCGCAGCCACGACTCGAGCTGAGTCAGGTGCTGGGGGTTGGTCCGGAGCTCCGCCAGCGGCACCTGGTGCGACCGCCAGGTGCCCTCCACCGGCTTTCCGTCCACCTCCTTGGGCCCCGTCCACCCCTTCGGCGTCCGGAGCACGATCATCGGCCACTGGGGGCGATCGGTCACGCCTTGCTCGCGCGCGTCCCGTTGGATGGCGTGGATGCGCTGCACCACATCGTCGAGGGTCGCCGCCATGCGCTGATGCATCTCCATGGGGTCGTCGCCGGTGAGGAAGACGGGGTCGTACCCGCAGCCCCGCAGCATCGACTCCAGCTCCTCTTCCGGGATCCGAGCCAGCACCGTCGGGTTCGCGATCTTGTAGCCGTTGAGGTGCAGGATCGGCAAGACAGCGCCGTCCTTCGCGGGATCGAGGAACTTGTTCGAATGCCAGCTGTTGGCAAGCGGACCTGTCTCCGCCTCACCGTCGCCGACGACGCAGCAGACGAGCAGGTCCGGGTTGTCGAACGCGGCCCCGTAGGCGTGCGAGAGTGAGTAGCCCAGCTCGCCACCCTCGTGAATCGACCCCGGCGTCTCGGGCGCCACGTGGCTCGGGATCCCGCCCGGGAAGGAGAACTGCCGGAACAGCTTGCGCATGCCCTCCGCGTCCTGGGTGATCTCGTGATAGACCTCGGTGTAGGTGCCCTCGAGGTAGGCATGCGCGACCAGTCCGGGGCCGCCATGACCGGGGCCGATGATGTACATCGCGTCCAGGTCCCAGTTCCGGATCACACGGTTCATGTGAACGTAGACGAAGTTGAGCCCGGGGGTCGTGCCCCAGTGGCCGAGGAGCCTGGGTTTGACATGCTCCGCCTGCAGCGGCGAACGCAGCAGCGGGTTGTCGAGCAGGTAGATCTGGCCCACCGACAGGAAGTTCGAGGCCCTCCAGTAGGCGTTGATCAGCTGGGCCTCCCGGTCATTGAGTGGCCTCGCCGCATGCTTCTCGCGAGCTTCCGTGGTCATCTGGGACTCCTCTCATGCAGCTGGCGGTGAGGCTGAGCACCCCGAGCCGGGCTCAGTGACCAGCTTAGTGATCACACCTTGAATGCGCTCATCCCTCGCGGACCCTGCCGAGATCTCAGCCCGGTGCCACCCAGAGCCGGACCGCGAACGCGAGACCAAGGAGGGCCACCGCCCACCGCAACAGCCAGGGGGGCAGCCGGCGTGCCACCACCGGGCCAATCAGGCTGCCCACGAACAGGCCGAGCGCCAGCGGGAGCACGTCCAGCCACCGCACCTGCCCGGACGGGGCGAAGGTCGCCGCCGACACGATGGACGCAACCCCGATCAACATGTTCTTGAGGGCGTTGGACTGGACCAGACCGCGCTCGACCAGCATCAGCAGCAGGACCAGCGTCAGCACACCCGAGCCGGCACCGAAGTAACCGTTGTAGAGGGCGGTCAGGAACAGCCCCGGCGCGAGCAGAAACGGAGTCACTCGACGCATGCGCGCGCCCGCGGGGCGAAGCCATCCTTGAGCGACCAGCGCCACCGACCCTCCGGCGAGGAGGAACGGGACGACGCGGGCGAAGACCCCGGGCGGCGTCGTGAGGAGCAGCACGGCGCCGGCCACCCCGCCGAGCACGGCGACGCCAGCCCAGCGCAGCAGCCATCCCCACCGGCCGACCAGCTCCGGGCGCGAGCTGAGGGCAGCTCCGGGCCAGCAAGCAACGACGGCAACGGTGTTGGACACCGACGCCGGGAGCGGAGGCACCCCGACCAGCAGCAGCGCCGGGTAGGACACCAAGGTGGTGATCCCACCCGCCGTCCCCACGATCCCGGCCAGGACGCCGGCGCCGGCCAGCAGCGCGGCACCGGCTACTGACGGCACCGGCGGCACCATGTCGGGATCAACGGTCGCGGTCCGGCCCGGTTATGGCCGGTGGCACCTCACCAGGCGTAGTGCTCGGGCGCGGGCCGGTAGCCGGGGAAGATCGCATCCAGCCGCTTCAGCGCCGCTCGGTCGAGCTTGACCGAGAGCGCGCGCACCCCGGAGTCCAGCTGCTCCTGCGTGCGCGGACCGACGATGGGCCCCGTCACGCCCTTCTGATGGAGCAGCCAGGCGAGCGCCACCTCCCCTGGCTCGTGCCCCAGCTCGCCGCAGAAGTCCTCGTAGGTCTCGATCTGCGCTCGGTTCTCGGCCACCGCCTCGGCGGCGCGGCCCTGCAGCCGGCGCCTGCCCTCGCGCTCCTTGCGCAGGACCCCGCCGAGCAGGCCACCCTCCAGCGGCGACCAGGGGATGACGCCGATGCCGTAAGCGCGTGCCGCCGGCAGCACCTCGAGCTCCACCCAGCGCGTCTTCAGGTTGTAGATGGACTGCTCGCTGACGAGTCCGGTGAAGCCGCGCGCGGCGGCCGCCCCCTGCGCCTGCGCCAGGTGCCAGCCGGCAAAGTTGCTGCTGCCGGCGTAGAGCACCTTGCCCTGCTGGATGGCCACCTCCATCGCCTGCCAGATCTCGTCCCACGGCGTGTCCCGGTCGACGTGGTGGAACTGGTAGAGGTCGATGTGGTCGGTCTGCAACCGCTTCAGGCTGGCGTCGAGGGCGTTGCGGATGTTGAGCGCCGAGAGCTTGGACTGGTTCGGCCAGTCGCCCATCGCCCCGTAGAGCTTGGTGGCCAGCACCGTCTTCTCTCGACGGCCGCCGCCCTTGGCGAACCAGCGGCCGATGAGCTCCTCAGTCGCCCCGTGGCCCAGGGAGCCCCCGTAGCGGTTGGCGGTGTCGAAGAAGTTGATGCCCTGCTCGTGCGCCGAATCCATCAGCGTGTGCGCCTCGGCCTCGGGCGTCACCTCTCCGAAGTTCATCGTCCCCAGGATGATGCGGCTGACCAGAAGGCCCGTACGACCGAGGTGGGTGTGCTCCATACGCACAACGATGCACCGGCGCCGCCCGCCGGTGACGGGCGGTCAGGCCGAGGCCGGTCGAGCGGGGAGGGTGTCCGGACGCCGCAGCCAGAGCTGCCAGGGCTTGATGCTGCGGCTGATGAGCACGGTGCCGTCCCAGGGGTCAGGTGCCAGGCGCTGGTGCACCGAGGCGGGATCGTCGGCCTCCACCACCAGCAGCGCGTAGTCGCCGTCGTCCTCGCCGACCGGGCCGCCGAGGACGATGAACCCCTCCTCGACCAGCTGATCCATGAACGCCGAATGCTCGGCCCAGTGCGCCTGCTCTCGCCGTGGCCGGTTCGGGTCCCAGGCGGGTCCCGCCACCATCTCGACGAGGAAGTAACTCGCCATGCGCACAGGCTAGGCGGATGCTCGGGCCGGGGTGCGAGCGCACACCCGGCCCGGGCCACCGCTCAGGTGCTGGATTCGAAGTGCGCTCCGATCTCCTTTGCCTTGGCTGGGTTCAGACCGCGGTAGGCGAAGTACCAGACGGCGCCGATCAGCACCCACGCAAAGAAGATGTACGGGAGCCAGACCGCGACACCGGTGAGCGCGGGAAACAGGCCGCCCGGGATCACTTGCGGCAGCCAGCTCGACCAGAAGACGACCGCCATCACGACCGCGCCGATCCCGCCCACGATCGCGAACTGGACCCAGGCCAGCCCCTGACGAGCCAGCCAGACCGGCGCCGCGATGCAGACCAGCACGTAGGCGAGCATGAAGCCGAAGGCCGCCACCGAGCCCGCCCATCCCGTTAACAGGATGAAGTTGACGTGGGCGAAGTTGCAGATGAACGTGAAGAGGAAGCTGATCGCGCCCACCACGAACAGGGCCACGTGCGGTGTGCGCCACGTGCGGTGGGTGCGCTGCATGGCCGGCACCCCTAGCCCGTCGTGGGCCATCGCGAAGGCGATCCGCCCGGCGGCGTTGATGCAGGCCAGCGTGCAGGCGAAGACGCTGCAGGTGATGCCGAGGGCGATGATCGGCGCCAACGGTCGCAGTCCGACCATCTCAGCCAGCTGGGGCATGGGCGCGGTCGCCTGGGCGAACCCGGGTTTGGTGCCCTGGAACCCATAGACCTGGCTGTAGGAGACGATCAGGTAGAAGATCCCGACCACCACGCAGCTGAGCATAATGGCGCGTCCGATCGCGCGATAGGGATTGCGAGCCTCCATCCCCAGTGACCCCGCACTCTCGAACCCGACGAAGGCGAAGATCGAGAGCACGACCCCGACCAGGATGCCGCCGGGCGTGACGCCCTGGAGGGTGAACTGAGGCGTGGAGATGAGACTGCCACGGTGCACCCAAATGGTGACGCAGAGGGTCAGGATGATGCAGATCGAGATTCCCTCCAGCACCAGGCTGGTGCGGGCCGAGATCCCCATGCCCAGGACCGCGATCGCGGTCGGGACCACGAAGTCGAACACGATCAGGCCGGCGTAGATCCACAGGTTGTTGTCGGGCACGCCGAAGTAGGAGAGGAAGTTGCTGCCGAAGATGGCGAAGCCGGCGATGGTGGCGATGGCGGTCGCGATGTAGCCCAGCTGCAGGCCCCAGCCGGCGAGGTGCCCGCCGAGCGGGCCGAGGCCGCGCGCCACCCAGACGTAGAAGGATCCGGCGGAGTTCATACGACGCGCGAACTGGCTCGCGCACCAGCCGACGCAGAGCATGAGGAAGATCGCGATCAGAAAGGAGAGCCAGGTGCCGTTGCCGGCGCTCACGAAGACGAGCAGCGGGAGCAGCGCCATCGCCGCGCTGGGCGCGGCGTTGGCGACTGACTGAGCCAGCACCTCCGGCATCGAGAGACGGTTGCGTCGCAGGGTCTCGGCCCCGGCGACCGCCCCCGCGGCGTCCTCGACCGCTCCCGCGATACCGGGTTCGACGGCGTCTGTCATATCTGTGGAGCTCCGTCCTGACCGTGCTCGCGGTGGCAGCCCTCGGTGGGTGGCACGTCGAGCGCCGGGTTGCCGTCGAAGAATCCGAAGGGCTTGAGTTGGAATCCCACGTGGGTGGCCGGCATCACCGGCCAGTCCTCCGGCCGGACCACGTGGTGCGCCGAGAAGCAGTGCCACAGCACCAGGTCCGTGTTCTCCACCGGACGATCAGCGGCCGTCCACTTGGGCAGGCCCTCCCCGCCCGGGCTCTGGTTGGGGTAGTCACCCGCCGGGAACCGCTCCGAGGGGTCGTAGGGCGTGACCCAGACGTTGTGGTTGGTGAACTGCGCCCGGTTCAGGGCGTGTGCGCCCGGTTGGTAGAAGTTGAGGGTGGACGGTCCCGGCTCCAGTTTGTAGGCCACGGGGTCGCCGACGCCGTTCTTCCGGGCCGGGTTGATGATCTTCCAGAACCGCCCCGCGTTGGCGTTGGCGTCGCGCTGGGCGGTGGACTCACGATCGAGCACCTTCTCCTTGACCACCCAGGCGTTCCCCCAGGGGTTGTCGTCGCCCGGCGGCAACGCCTCCGAGTCGCACTCGACGACCGTGTTGCGCTCGCCGTCGACCATCATGTCCAGGCGCACGGCGAAGAAGTGCTGATGGTTGGGCCCGTAGACCTGCGGGGCGACCAGGGTGCCGAACCGGGGCCGCACACCAGGGGGCACGGCGCCGTTGGAGATGACGCCGGTCAGCTTGATCTCGTACTCGATGCCGCCGTCCTGATAGAGATACCAGTAGTAGCCGTATTCATAGTTGCCGACGGTGGCGACAGAGGAGATGACGAGCCGGCGAGACCGCCGCATCTCCACCTGGCCGGTCCGGAAGTCGGTGTGCTTCCAGAGCATGCCGTGGTCCTCCTCGTGGAGGCAGACGGCGTTGGCGATGGTGGCGGCGTGTCCATCCTGGTCGTTGATGACCCCGTCGAAGTAGTGGATGTCGCCCAGGCAGTCGCAGCCCAACTCGAGGCTGTTGGTCATCGGGCCCAAGCCGTACTCGCCCATGTCGAAGACGTTCTTGCGATGGTGGTTGGGCGCCGGGTCGCCGTAGGGCACGAACATCTCGGTCAGCGAAGCCCGGTAGAGGATCGGCCGCTCGCGATCGCCGTCGCGGTAAGTGACGGTGTGCAGCGTCAACCCCTCGCGCGGGTTGAACCCGATCCGCAGGCGCCACTTCTGCCAGGAGATCTGGTGGCCGTCGACGGTGAAGCTGCGGCCGGCGGGCTGCGTGATCTCCACCGGCTTCAAGTCGGGGCGGGGGCCCTGCGGGAAGCGCGGGTAGTTGTGCGGCGCGGAGATCCCCTCCAGCGTGTAGTTGGCCGCGTGCGGTGGGATCGGCACCACCCCGTGGTCTTCGACCTCGACCACACGCCTCGTGTTCAGGTCGACCCGGACGATCAGGCCCTCGACCGGCCGCGCGTATCCGTTCTCGGTGTCGCTGCCGTCCCGCACCCAGGTCAGCGGCCGCACGAAGCGTCCCTGGGAGGGGTCGTCTTCTGGCCCGTCATATCCCAGCGACCAGGCGTCGAGCATCACGTGCTCGAGGTCGGTGACGCCTCGCTTGTGCATCGCCTCCTGCCACCGCGGATCGTCCTTCACGATCTGCTCGACGATGACGAACTCCTCGCTGGTGATCGGCGGCTGTACGCCGGGACGATCCCGCCAGGCGGTGAGCTTCCCCTGGCTGAGTGAGACGGTGGCTTCGACGGCCACCCGGCGGCCCTGGTCCCAGAGCAACAGGTCCGCCTCCCGGGCGGCCTCGGCGCCCGCCAGGACGGCGGCTTTCGGCGGCTCCTTCAGCGAGACGTAGACGAAGCGGGTGGAGCCGTCGAGCCCCCGCGCCTCCCGCGCGATGCGCGACGCCGCCTCGACCTCCGCGGCGGTCAGTGGTTCCAGTGGATGCCGTCCAACCGTGACGGTGCGATCGACCGTTTGCATGGTGGAGTCCCCCCTCCAAAAGCTGCCGTAGTCGCTGGCGGGGAGCATATGCCGCCATCTGGGCCTCGTCTGAACAGACGTTCGATATCATAAAGCGTCCTTGGTAAGGAGGCGACGCCTGATGGGCCGTCTGTGCATGCCGCTCACACCAGCGCTTGATGCGACGTATGATGCGGTGATGCGGACCACGATCGACCTGCCCGACGATCTCCATCGCGCGGCCACGCTGATCGCCCGTGACCGGCACCAGACCCTGAGCCGGACCGTGGAAAGCCTAATGCGCGCCGCCCTGGCTCACGACGACCACACCACGATCGAGATCGATCCCGATAGTGGTCTGCCGACGGTACGGGTCGGACGGCGGATCACGGCCGAGGACGTGGCCGCGATAGACGAAGATGCCTGAGCGCACCCGCGGCGGGTGCCTGCTCGACGGCAACGTGCTGGTCGCACTGGTGGTGGCGGAGCACGTGCACCATGCGACAGCCAGGGCGTGGTTCCGCCAGGCCGGTCGATTTGCGACCTGCCCCACTGTCCAGGGCACCTTGCTCAGGCTGCTCATCCGCCAGGGCACGAGCATTAGCGAAGCGCGCGAAGCGCTGTCGATTCTGACCGGCCATGCCCGCCACGAGCAGTGGTTCGATGACCTGACCTATCTGGAGGTCGACCTCTCGCGCGTACTTGGCCACCGGCAGGTGACCGACGCCTACCTTGCGGGTCTGGCCAGGGCCCATCGAGGCCGCCTCGCGACCCTTGACCAAGGGCTTGCGGTGACAGCCCCAGACGTGGCCGAGCTCATCCCTGTTCTCTCCGCCTGACCCAGGTGCCGGGCGCAGGGGCCCGGCCACGCTAGACCGCTGGGTGAACCTGGCCGCTAGTAGCTGCCGCTGGTCCGGGCACCCGGCCATGGCGTTCCGGGACAAGAGCAAGAGGCCACTGGCTCGAGAGCAGCGCCGCCCACCACCTTGTCTTGGTGCTATTCACCGTGTAGGAAGAGGCACAAAGGGTGGCCGGCGGGGTCGAGCATGATCCGCAGGCGTCCTCGGTCGCGGTCGGGTGGTTGCCATGGCGCTTCGGTGCCGCCCGCCTCGAGGGCGGTGGCGACAGCGGTCTCCAGGTCATCGACCAAGACCTCGAAGTGCATCATTTTGGCTTGCGTGCCGGAGCGTTCCGGCCAGGTCGGCGGCTGATACCAATCCTCACCCTGAATGTTGAGGTGCACACCTCCAGCCGGGTCGCGCAACTGGGCCCATCCAGGCGGTTCGAAATCGCCCATCTCGAATCCCAGGAGCCGTTCATAGAAGCGGGCCACAGGACCGGCGTCCGCGCAATCGATGGCGACGCCGACCCACTGAAGGGTGCTGCTCATCTCTGACATTCTGGTCGCTTGGCGTGACGCGCAGGTCTCGGCGCAGAATCGGCCCGTGACCGCCGACCAGGACCAGGTGGTCCCCGACCCGGGGACGGGTCCGCGACCTGGGTGTGGCAGAGGTGCGGCGCGGAGCAGGAGGTGGTGGTGGAAGCAGCAGACCGTGCGAAGGCCGTTAGCAATCCCCAGCGGACAATCAGAGTCCCAAAAGCGGCATGACGCTGAGCCATAGCTTCGACGTGGTCGTGGTCGGCGCCGGCGTGATCGGATCATCGATCGGATACCACCTGGCCAAGACGGGGAGCCAGGTGATGATCGCGGATCCTGGCTCGCCGGTTTCCCCGAGCGCCTCCTGGGCCAGCGCTGGGGGGGTGAGGAGGCAGGATCGGGACCCCCGAGAGTGGGAACTGACGCTCGCGGCGAGCAACAGGTGGCCTCTCTTGGAGGATGAGCTTGAGGCCGACTGCGCATTTCGAGCCGGCGGTCACCTTCACGTGGCGGAGACGGAGACGGATCTTGCAAGGCTGGCCGAGCGGGCGGCGCGTGAGCGCGCGGCCGGTATCGAGACCGAACTTGTCGACGCCACCGAAGCTCACCAGCTGGCCCCCATCCTCGCCCCCTCGGTGATCGGTGGCACCTTCACGAGCGGCGACGGTCAGGCTGACCCAAGGCTCACGACTCGCGCGTTCCTTGACGCCGCGGTACGGAGCGGTGCGATCCATCGGCGGGAGGCGGTCGATGGCTTCCTCGTCGCGGGCAGCAAGGTCCGGGGCGTGCGCTTGGGCTCCGAGCAGGTGAACGCGACCCACGTGGTGCTTGCCGCGGGGTCCTGGTCTCCGCGCCTGCTGGGCCAATTGGACTTCGACCTTCCGCTCCGCGTCGAGGGCCTGCAGATGCTGCGCAGTGATCCGGTGGATCCGATTCTCGTCCCGACCGTCGGGTCTGAGAGTCGACCGATCTCGTTCAAGCAGCAGCCGTCCGGAGCGTTCTACATCGGAGGCGGGTGGCCGGCGGAAGTGAACCAAGAGATTCATACCTGCGAGCTGCTGGAGGACTCGGTCAAAGGCAGTTGGGAGACGGCTTGTGAACTCTTCCCGACACTGCGGCACAGAAGGATCGACGGCCGCCTGTGCGGGCTGGAGGGCGTCTCGGTCGACGGAGTTCCGCTCATCGGCCCCCTGCCCGGTACCGACGGCGCTTACGTCGCGGTTGGATTCAGCGGCCACGGATTCCAACTCTCGCCGGCGGTGGGAAAGGCGGTGGCAGAGGAACTGATGGGTGGACAGCCCTCCGCGTTGGACGGTCTGCGGCCCAATCGGTTCGTGGGGCATGGCCCGGTAAGGCCGCTTTGACGGGAAGGTGGTGCCACACCGCCTCAAATAGGGCCGCTTTCACGTGAAAGTGGGTTTGTGGGCCCTCACCGAGCGGCGCGAGCCCTCCTGAGCAGGATCGCCTGCACGACGGTGATCACCCCGAGGACAATCAAGAAACTGCCCAGCACCCAGGCGATGAAAGCGATCGGGGGTACGTGCGTGGCGAGGACGATCACGCCGGCCACCACGCTCAGGACTCCGACCAGGGCGATCACTCCGCGCCGCGGCGCATGGCTTTCGGCAAGGCTCACAAAGAGGTCGATCGCACCGCTAGAGATCCAGTAGATACCCAGGGCAGGGGCGTCATACGCCTCCGAACAGCCGCCGTTCCGTGCGAAGGGGGTCCTTGGTGGAGGCGAGGGCCGGCGTGTCCCTGCTGCAAGGGGCCATCCGGCCCTATCCGTCAGCCCAACACCAGGAGATCCTGACGGTGATGGGAGTCATTGCCCGGGAGGTGGCACGCGCGGGATCGGAAGAGGTGCGCGTCAGTGCGGTCATGCATCGCAACGTGTTCGCCGGGCCGCGGGCCGCATCGCGGCCGAACTGATTATCAGGGCCTGCCGGTGGTCGACCGGGACCGCCGTCTGCTCGGGATCGTGGCGCCCTTGGAACTGCTTGACGTGTACCTGCGAGGCGCGTCCGAGACCCCCGCCGGGACTCTGTGGTCCTGATCGCGAAGGGGGTCTCACTACGATGACGCTAGAGCGGTCGCCGTCGGCGCGCGGACGCTGATTGAGGAGACAGGAGATGCCTGAATCTGACGAGGCTCCGGCGCAGGTCCGGATCCTGATCGTGGACGACCACGAGGTGGTCCGCGACGGCCTGCGGGCCATGCTCAGCACCCAGAGTGGATTCTTCGTGGTCGGCGAGGCGGCCAGTGTCCAGCAGGCGATCGCCGCGGCCGAGTCGCTGCGCCCGGACGTCGTCATCATGGACGTCCGCCTCATCGACGGGAGCGGGATCGACGCGACGCGCGACATCCGGGCCCAGCGGCCGGAGACCAAGGTCCTGATGCTGACCTCCTACGCCGACGACGAGGCGCTGTTCGCCTCCATCATGGCGGGAGCCAGCGGCTACGTCCTGAAGCAGATCCGGATGGGCGAGTTGATCAACGCGGTGCGCGCGGTCGCCAGAGGTCAAAGCCTGCTCGACCCGGCGGTCACGTCCGCTGTCCTGGAACGCCTTCGCAAGGGCAAGCATCTGCTGCGCGACGAGAAGCTGTCCCGCCTCACGCCGCAGGAGGAGCGGATCCTGGAGCTGGTCGCCGAAGGCCAGACCAACCGTGACATCGGGGTGGCGCTCCACCTGGCGGAAAAGACGGTGAAGAACTACGTCTCCACCATCCTTTCCAAGCTGGAGGTCCAGCGCCGGGCTGAGGCGGCCGCGTACCTGGCCCGGCACACCTCGACACCGGGGTCGACGCCCCAGGGGTGAGCCAGGGGCGGGGCGATGGTCAGCCGCGCGTCTGTGACCGTTCCTCGCCGGTCGGCTTCGGGGCTCCGGTCGCGACCAGGACGGTGCGGCGCGTGTGGGCGATGACCGTGCGGGCCACGCTGCCCAGGAGCAGCGCCTCGACGTTCCCCGGACGTCGCGACCCAAGCACGATCAGGTCCGCGTCCAGCTCGTCCGCCGCCCGCGCGATCGCGGCCCCCGTGCCTTCGAGCGCATAGGTCCGCCGCGAGGAGCCGCGGACGCCGGCTTTCCGCAGGACCTCCAGCGCGTCATCCAGGGCCCGTGCGCCCTCCTCCTCCGCCGGGCTGGGATCGACGTAGAGCGGATAGGCCCCCAGGCCGCTGGCCGACGTATCCACGTAGAGCGCGGTGACCTCGGTCTCGGATCCGGCCAGGGCGGCGGCGGCGACCACCGCCTGGTGCGAGAGCTCGCCACCGTCGACGGCGACCAGGACGTGCTTCAACCCCGCCGGTAGCTGCCGTTCGCCGTGGGAGACGACCAAAATCGGGGTGCTGATGCGAGACGCCAGGGCGCTCCCGACCGAACCGAGCATGAACCCGGCGACATCACCACGTCGGCGGCTTCCGAGCACGATCAGCTCCGCCGCGAAGGCGTCAGCCGAGGCCGCGATCGCCTCCGCGACCGACTCGCCGTCGGCCTCGCGCCGTTCGACGGCGACCTCGAGATGGCGCGCCTGGAGATCCTGGGTGAGCCGGCGCAGGATCTCTTCGCCTTCGGCTCCCGCACGCCCGGCCTGAGGTCCCACCGTCAGCAGGTGCACCTGGGCGCCCTCTGGCGCTGCAACCGCGGCAACGGCAGGTGCGGCGCCCGCCACGAGTCCCTTGGGATCGACGGCAATCAGGATTCGGCGGTACATGACGGTCTCCTCGTCAGATTGTCAGGGGCGGGGGCCTGACCACGAGTATCTCCGGAACCATCAGCCGAGGTGGGGCCGGTCGCCGGGTCTGGAACGCGTCCACGTGATCCGCGGCCAATGGTCGCCTCCCGGCCCGCACGAGCGAGGTCGTTCGGCACTCCCCCTCCGCGTGTCCCGCGACGTCTGCTGGATGCATGAACGCGAGCCATGTGATGTCAGCCCGGCGCGGGCCGCCTGGTGGAGGTCGACGTCCACCGGGCCCCGTGCTGCGCGGTGAGGACGTGGTGGGCGTGGTCAGCCGCCACGACCTGCCGAAGCAGATGTGTCGCGGCGACGCCACCATCACGGTCGAGGTGGCGAACCTCTTCCAGGAGGAGGGGACTGCGCTCGCCCACCTCGAGGTCGAGAGAAAGAACGGTATCGCATTCGTTCGCGGCGAGGCGAGTGCTCGCACCCGCGCACTCGCCCTCGAGCTGGCCAAGAGCGTACCTGGCGTGCTCGACGCACAGGTCCGCGAGGACGCGCCGGCGGCCGACGCTGGGTCCAGGTCGGCGGGTAGGCAATCCGTCCATGTTGGGTGAGCTGAGGCCGGACCGGATACATCACCTGCTGCACCTGGGAACGGTCGGGCGGATAGGTTGCCACGCGGGGGGACGTACCTACATCACACCGATCGCGTACCTGTACGACGGCACGGCGATCTACGCCGCCTCCTTCGAAGGCCTGAAGCTGCGAATGATGCGCGAGAACCCCGATGTCTGTTTCGAGGTGGAGCGCTTCCAGGGCCTGACCGACTGGGAGACCGTGGTGGTGCAGGGCCATTTCGAGGAGCTCCAGGGGCAGGAAGCCGCAGCGGCCCGGTCCCAGCTCGCCCGCCATTTCCGCAAGCTTGGCCTCTCCTGGTTACGGACCCCGCCAAGCCCTGTGGACAAGGGCTGGGAGCGACGGCACCGGTTCGATCCATCGACGGGCCAGTCACCGGTTGTCTACCGGATCGTCCCGGTTGAGAGCTCCGGCCGCTTTGAACACGCGTGACGCCGGGTGCACCAGGACGACGGGGCTCCTGGCTGGGGTCTCACGGCGGGGACCTGAAGCGGATCGCCTGCGACGCCCTCGCCCGAGTGCGGTGGGGGACCGCGGCCGGGGTAGCTCGACGTGCTGCACATGGGCCGCGCGTTCCCACCACCACGGTGGCGCTGCGCAAGGCCCTGGACCTCCCTTTGCGCTCCCAGAGGGCGGCGACCGGACCGCCGAGGTGACGCGCGATCGGGTGGTCATCCTGCGACCCGACGGCACCGAGTGGGGCACGGTTCCACGTCAGCGCTGGCGCCGGGTCCGCACCCGGCCCGGCACCGCCGCCCGGCGCCCCTTCGAGGTAAAGGGCCCGCTCCAGCGTGGGCTTCGAGTCGCCTAGTCGATGCGACCTGCGGTGCTCGAGCGGAGGGTTACGATCGCATGGTGCCGGCGGAAGAAGGCATGACGGTGGAGCTGCTGGCATGCCACCCGGAGTTGGTCGCGGCCGTCGGCGAGATGGGCCGGCGCGAGTGGGGGTATGGGGATCCAAGCCCCGCCGCGCACATCGACGTCACGCGGCGTGAGGCCGGCAAGGACAAGCTGCCGATCACCCTGGTCGCGATCGGCGCGAATGGTGACGCGCTCGGCGCCGTAGGGCTCGATGACGCTGATCGAGAGCTCAGCGCTTCCGAACGCGATGGCCGTACGCCCTGGTTGGTTGGCATGGTCGTGCGCGTCGATGCCCGAAAGCAGGGGATCGGGCGCGGCTTGGTCGGCCGGCTGGAAGAGACCTCCGTCCAACTCGGCTATCGTCGCCTCTGGGTCCCGACGGGTGATCAGGCGGTCGGGTTCTATCGAGGGTGCGCTTGGGAGCCGGTGCAGCGGCTGCGGCTGGCCTCGACGCAGATCGAGACGACGATCCTCACCCGGGTGCTCTGAGCGTCCCCTCAACTCAAAGCCCCCGGAGCAAGACCGGAGCCGAGGACGTCACGGCCGCGGCGGTGACGTCCTCGCGAGAGCGATGTGCGACCCGGTTCAGCTCCCCGCGACGGTGGGGCGTCGACCTCGCTGGAACAACGTTCCCGGCTTCCACGGCAGGCCCAGTGCCGGCAGCAGCCAGCGATCGCCCCCGATCCACCCGCAGACCCGCCAGGACAGAACGAGGAAGAGGCCGAACATGCCCAGGATCGGATTGATGCTGACAGTGCCGGCCAGCACGTAGTTCAGGTTCATCAAGACTCCGAAACCGGCCGCGATGCCGGTCAGGATTCCGAGCAGGATGCCGACCCCGACCAGGAACTCCCCGTAGGTGACGATGAACGAGAAGAACCCGGTCGCGTTCAAGACGACGTGCTGCAGGAACCAGGCGTACCAGCCCTGGACCCCGGGGTTGGCGCCCGAGCTCTTCGCAATCGCCCCGGCCACGAAGCCGTGCATGGCCGTGCCGTTGGTGCCCCACACGGGCGATGTGATCTTCTCCCAACCGGCCAGCAGCCACGTCGCGCCGACGTTCATGCGCAGGACGAACCAGAGCGGCGCGGACGCGGGTGATCCCTGGAAGAAGCGTGAGACTGACGGTTCCGGAAACTCGTCCGAACCCGGCTGCGACCCCGGCGCCGTACGCTCTCCCGCGTATCGAACGAACGCGACGATCAGCGCGATGATGAACAGCGCGAGCAGGGCCCAGCCCCAATAGTCGTCGGCGACGACCTTGCCTGGGGACAAGATGAGGTGGACGAGCGTCCATACGGCCGCCAGGACCACCACCCCCAGCTCGAGCCATCCCACGATGGTCTTCGGCATCATCAGATTGTTTCCTCCGCTGTCAAGCACAGTCCTGGTCTCTTGTTGACCCGTCACCTCTCAATTGGTGCGAATCCCGGCTGCCAGTGACCTCATCGTGTCCGATGGCTTGCGACTTGCGTAGGGCCGAAGGTCCTGCCCGGATTGGGACCCGCCCCGGCGACAGCGCGAGAAACTGCACCATCGGAGTGTTTGGAGCCCGACTTGATGCGTGATCTGGGTGATGTGCAACGCCGGCACTGGCAAAGCACCTACCTGGCGCACCCCCACATGTACGGCCTGGAGCCGTCGGCGCCCGCTGTGTACGCGGCCCGGCGGTTCAGATCGGCCCGGGCGGTGAGGGTCCTGGAGCTGGGCGCAGGGCACGGCCGCGACACCCTGTACTTCGCTGAGCAGGGCTTCACCGTGCTCGCGAGCGACTTCAGCTCAGTCGCGCTCGACCAGCTGCGGGACGCTGCCAGGCGCCGCGCATTGGAACGGCGAGTCCTGACCGCAGTCCACGACGTGCGCGAGCCGCTGCCTCTGGCCGCAGCCTCGGTCGACGCCGCGTACGCCCACATGCTGCTGAACATGGCTCTGACCACGGACGAGATCGAGGGCGCGGTGGGGGAGGTGCGGCGGGTGCTACGACCCGGAGGGACCTTCGTCTACACGGTCCGTCACACCGGCGACGCCCACTACGGGACCGGCGTCTCGCGGGGCGACGGCATCTGGGAGCAAGGCGGGTTCGCGGTGCACTTCTTCTCCCGGGCGCTGGTGGATACCCTGGCCCGAGGCTGGACGCTTGAGGAGATCGAGCCGTTCCAGGAAGGCGACCTCCCGCGCCGCCTCTGGAGGGTCACGCAAACCCGCGCTTGACCGCCGGGACCTACGCCCCCTTGGCGGCCAGGCGCGCGCGGACCTCGGGCCGGCGCAGGGGCGGCAGGGTGGGGGGAGCCTGGCGGCGGGGCGGCAGGTCCCGCACCAGCTCGGCCGTCACGTTGGTGACCGCCCGGACGGCCCGCTCGAACACCTCTTCGGTGGCCGCGGTGGGGTGCGTGATCCCGCTGACCTTGCGGACGTACTGGCGGGCGGCGGCCTCCACCTCTTCGGACGTGGCGGGCGGCTCCAGGCCGCGCAGCGTGGTGATGTTCCGGCACATGCCCCTATCCTCCTCGTTCTGCCCCCGCGTTGGTGCACCACCCTCTGTCGCAGGCGTCAGCCGCCGAGAAGCGTGCGCACCTGCCGGGCGACCTCCAGGTCCTCACGTGCTTCGATGACCAGCGTGCGCACCCTGCCGTCGAGGGTGCCGATGTCGGTGTCGCCCGCCGCCGCCTCGTTGGCCGCGTGATCCACCGCCACGCCCAGGAACCCGACGCCATCCGCGGCCCGCGCTCTGACCTCCGGCGCGTGCTCGCCGACGCCGCCGGTGAAGACCAGCACGTCGAGCCCGTTCATGGCTGCCGCCATGGAGGCGATGCCGGCGCGCAGGCGGTGGACATAGACGTCCAGCGCCAGCGTGGCCCTGGGGTCGGCGGACGCGGTGCGGGCCAGCACCTCTCGCATGTCGGGGGTGCCGGCGAGTCCGAGCAGGCCGGAGCGGCTCTCCAGCGTCGTGGCCAGCGTGGCCGGCGGCATCCCGACGTGCTCCTCCAGCCACAGCACAAGCCCCGGATCCACGGTCCCCGACCGCGTCGCCATGACCAGCCCCTCGAGCGGCGTGAAGCCCATGGTGGTGTCCACCGAGTGCCCGTCCTGGACCGCGGCCAGGGACGCACCTGCCCCCAGATGGCAGGTCACCACCCGCACCCGAGCCGGGTCGAGGCCCAGAAACTCGGCCGCGCGGCGCGACCCGTAGGCGTGGGAGAGGCCGTGGAACCCGTACCTGCGGAGCGCCCACCGCCGGCGCCACTCGGGAGGGATCGCGTAGGTGGAGGCGGCCTCGGGCATGGAGGCGTGGAAGGCGGTGTCGAAGCACGCGACCGGTGGGGTGCCGGGCAGGACCGCGCTCACGGCGTCCAGCGCCGCCAGCGACTTGGGCTGATGCAGCGGCGCCAGGTCGGTGAGGGCGTTGAGCCGGCGCCGGACCCGATCGTCGATCACGACCGCCTGGCTGAACTCCGTCCCCCCGTGCACGATCCGGTGGCCGACCGCGTCGGCTCCTCCCAGCCCCTCGATGGCACGGGCGACCTGGTCCTGGTCGAGGTCTCCGGCGGGGATGGCGAGATCGTGCGAGCCCGCGACCCGGTCACCCTCCAGCAGGCGCAGCTTGAGGCTGCTCGATCCGGCGTTGACGACCAGAACGCGCATGCGGGCGATCAGTAGGGCCAGGTCCAGTCGCTGATCTCGGACGAGTCCTCACCCTCGGTCCGGGTGTAGGCCCGGGCCGCGATGCGCCGGTCGAACATCTGCTGGCGCACGTGGCCGCCGCGAGCCGCCAGAACCGGAACGCGATCGATCACGTCCATGACCAGGTGGAAGCGATCCAGGTCGTTGAGCATGACCATGTCGAAGGGCGTCGTCGTCGTGCCCTCCTCCTTGTACCCCCGTACGTGGATGTTGTCGTGGTTCGTGAACCGGTAGGTCAGCCGGTGGATCAACCAGGGATAGCCGTGATACGCGAAGATGATCGGCTTGTCGGTCGTGAACATCGAGTCGAACTCGGCGTCGGTCATGCCGTGGGGGTGCTCGGACGCCGGCTGCAGGCGCATCAGGTCGATGACGTTGATGACCCGGACCTTGAGGTCGGGGAAGTGCCGGCGCAGCAGGTCGACCGCGGCGAGCGTCTCCATGGTCGGGATGTCCCCACAGCAGGCCATGACGACGTCCGGTTCCCCTCCCTGGTCGTTGCTCGCCCACTCCCAGATCCCGAGTCCGCGCGTGCAGTGGAGGATGGCGTCGTCCATCGAGAGCCAGTTCAGCTGAGGCTGCTTTCCGGCCACGATCACGTTCACATAGTTGGTGCTACGCAGGCAGTGGTCGGCGACCGAGAGCAGCGTGTTCGCGTCCGGCGGAAGGTAGACGCGGATGACCTCCGCCTTCTTGTTGACGACCACGTCGATGAAGCCGGGGTCCTGGTGGGTGAAGCCGTTGTGGTCCTGCCGCCAGACCAGCGACGAGAGCACGTAGTTGAGGGAGGCGATGGGACGCCGCCACGGGATCTGGTTCGCCACCTTCAACCACTTCGCGTGCTGATTGAACATCGAGTCGACGATGTGGATGAACGCCTCGTAGCAGTTGAAGAGGCCGTGGCGGCCGGTCAAGAGATAGCCCTCCAGCCAGCCCTGGCAGAGATGCTCGGAGAGGACCTCCATCACTCTGCCGCCGCGCGCCAGGTGCTCGTCGGTCGGCAGCACCTCCGCCTCCCAGGCCTTGTCCGTCACCTGGAAGACGTTGTCCAGGCGGTTGGACGCGGTTTCGTCGGGCCCGAACAGGCGGAAGCGATCCGGGTTTGCCTTGATCACGTCGCGCAGGAAGGAGCCGAGCACACGCGTCCCTTCATCCACCGTCGTCCCGGGGTGGGGCACCGGCACGGCGTAGTCCCGGAAGTCGGGCATGGACAGCGGTTGAAGCAGCAGACCCCCGTTGGCGTGGGGGTTCGCGCTCATCCGGCGGTAGCCCTTGGGAGGCAGGTCGGCGAGTTCGGGACGCAACGTACCCTCGCTGTCGAAGAGCTCCTCGGGTTTGTAGCTGCGCAGCCACGACTCGAGCTGAGTCAGGTGCTGGGGGTTGGTCCGGAGCTCCGCCAGCGGCACCTGGTGCGACCGCCAGGTGCCCTCCACCGGCTTTCCGTCCACCTCCTTCGGCCCCGTCCACCCCTTCGGCGTCCGGAGCACGATCATCGGCCACTGGGGGCGATCGGTCACGCCTTGCTCGCGCGCGTCCCGTTGGATGGCGTGGATGCGCTGCACCACATCGTCGAGGGTCGCCGCCATGCGCTGATGCATCTCCATGGGGTCGTCGCCGGTGAGGAAGACGGGGTCGTACCCGCAGCCCCGCAGCATCGACTCCAGCTCCTCTTCCGGGATCCGAGCCAGCACCGTCGGGTTCGCGATCTTGTAGCCGTTGAGGTGCAGGATCGGCAAGACAGCGCCGTCCTTCGCGGGATCGAGGAACTTGTTCGAATGCCAGCTGTTGGCAAGCGGACCTGTCTCCGCCTCACCGTCGCCGACGACGCAGCAGACGAGCAGGTCCGGGTTGTCGAACGCGGCCCCGTAGGCGTGCGAGAGTGAGTAGCCCAGCTCGCCACCCTCGTGAATCGACCCCGGCGTCTCGGGCGCCACGTGGCTCGGGATCCCGCCCGGGAAGGAGAACTGCCGGAACAGCTTGCGCATGCCCTCCGCGTCCTGGGTGATCTCGTGATAGACCTCGGTGTAGGTGCCCTCGAGGTAGGCATGCGCGACCAGTCCGGGGCCGCCATGACCGGGGCCGATGATGTACATCGCGTCCAGGTCCCAGTTCCGGATCACACGGTTCATGTGAACGTAGACGAAGTTGAGCCCGGGGGTCGTGCCCCAGTGGCCGAGGAGCCTGGGTTTGACATGCTCCGCCTGCAGCGGCGAACGCAGCAGCGGGTTGTCGAGCAGGTAGATCTGGCCCACCGACAGGAAGTTCGAGGCCCTCCAGTAGGCGTTGATCAGCTGGGCCTCCTGGTCATTGAGTGGCCTCGCCGCATGCTTCTCGCGAGCTTCCGTGGTCATCTGGGACTCCTCTCATGCAGCTGGCGGTGAGGCTGAGCACCCCGAGCCGGGCTCAGTGACCAGCTTAGTGATCACACCTTGAATGCGCTCATCCCTCGCGGACCCTGCCGAGATCTCAGCCCGGTGCCACCCAGAGCCGGACCGCGAACGCGAGACCAAGGAGGGCCACCGCCCACCGCAACAGCCAGGGGGGCAGCCGGCGTGCCACCACCGGGCCAATCAGGCTGCCCACGAACAGGCCGAGCGCCAGCGGGAGCACGTCCAGCCACCGCACCTGCCCGGACAGGGCGAAGGTCGCCGCCGACACGATGGACGCAACCCCGATCAACATGTTCTTGAGGGCGTTGGACTGGACCAGACCGCGCTCGACCAGCATCAGCAGCAGGACCAGCGTCAGCACACCCGAGCCGGCACCGAAGTAACCGTTGTAGAGGGCGGTCAGGAACAGCCCCGGCGCGAGCAGAAACGGAGTCACTCGACGCATGCGCGCGCCCGCGGGGCGAAGCCATCCTTGAGCGACCAGCGCCACCGACCCTCCGGCGAGGAGGAACGGGACGACGCGGGCGAAGACCCCGGGCGGCGTCGTGAGGAGCAGCACGGCGCCGGCCACCCCGCCGAGCACGGCGACGCCAGCCCAGCGCAGCAGCCATCCCCACCGGCCGACCAGCTCCGGGCGCGAGCTGAGGGCAGCTCCGGGCCAGCAAGCAACGACGGCAACGGTGTTGGACACCGACGCCGGGAGCGGAGGCACCCCGACCAGCAGCAGCGCCGGGTAGGACACCAAGGTGGTGATCCCACCCGCCGTCCCCACGATCCCGGCCAGGACGCCGGCGCCGGCCAGCAGCGCGGCACCGGCTACTGACGGCACCGGCGGCACCATGTCGGGATCAACGGTCGCGGTCCGGCCCGGTTATGGCCGGTGGCACCTCACCAGGCGTAGTGCTCGGGCGCGGGCCGGTAGCCGGGGAAGATCGCATCCAGCCGCTTCAGCGCCGCTCGGTCGAGCTTGACCGAGAGCGCGCGCACCCCGGAGTCCAGCTGCTCCTGCGTGCGCGGACCGACGATGGGCCCCGTCACGCCCTTCTGATGGAGCAGCCAGGCGAGCGCCACCTCCCCTGGCTCGTGCCCCAGCTCGCCGCAGAAGTCCTCGTAGGTCTCGATCTGCGCTCGGTTCTCGGCCACCGCCTCGGCGGCGCGGCCCTGCAGCCGACGCCTGCCCTCGCGCTCCTTGCGCAGGACCCCGCCGAGCAGGCCACCCTCCAGCGGCGACCAGGGGATGACGCCGATGCCGTAAGCGCGTGCCGCCGGCAGCACCTCGAGTTCCACCCAGCGCGTCTTCAGGTTGTAGATGGACTGTTCGCTGACGAGTCCGGTGAAGCCGCGCGCGGCGGCCGCCCCCTGCGCCTGCGCCAGGTGCCAGCCGGCGAAGTTGCTGCTGCCGGCGTAAAGCACCTTGCCCTGCTGGATGGCCACCTCCATCGCCTGCCAGATCTCGTCCCACGGCGTGTCCCGGTCGACGTGGTGGAACTGGTAGAGGTCGATGTGGTCGGTCTGCAACCGCTTCAGGCTGGCGTCGAGGGCGTTGCGGATGTTGAGCGCCGAGAGCTTGGACTGGTTCGGCCAGTCGCCCATCGCCCCGTAGAGCTTGGTGGCCAGCACCGTCTTCTCTCGACGGCCGCCGCCCTTGGCGAACCAGCGGCCGATGAGCTCCTCAGTCGCCCCGTGGCCCAGGGAGCCCCCGTAGCGGTTGGCGGTGTCGAAGAAGTTGATGCCCTGCTCGTGCGCCGAATCCATCAGCGTGTGCGCCTCGGCCTCGGGCGTCACCTCTCCGAAGTTCATCGTCCCCAGGATGATGCGGCTGACCAGAAGGCCCGTACGACCGAGGTGGGTGTGCTCCATACGCACAACGATGCACCGGCGCGGCCCGCCGGTGACGGGCGGTCAGGCCGAGGCCGGTCGAGCGGGGAGGGTGTCCGGACGCCGCAGCCAGAGCTGCCAGGGCTTGATGCTGCGGCTGATGAGCACGGTGCCGTCCCAGGGGTCAGGTGCCAGGCGCTGGTGCACCGAGGCGGGATCGTCGGCCTCCACCACCAGCAGCGCGTAGTCGCCGTCGTCCTCGCCGACCGGGCCGCCGAGGACGATGAACCCCTCCTCGACCAGCTGATCCATGAACGCCGAATGCTCGGCCCAGTGCGCCTGCTCTCGCCGTGGCCGGTTCGGGTCCCAGGCGGGTCCCGCCACCATCTCGACGAGGAAGTAACTCGCCATGCGCACAGGCTAGGCGGATGCTCGGGCCGGGGTGCGAGCGCACACCCGGCCCGGGCCACCGCTCAGGTGCTGGATTCGAAGTGCGCTCCGATCTCCTTTGCCTTGGCTGGGTTCAGACCGCGGTAGGCGAAGTACCAGACGGCGCCGATCAGCACCCACGCAAAGAAGATGTACGGGAGCCAGACCGCGACACCGGTGAGCGCGGGAAACAGGCCGCCCGGGATCACTTGCGGCAGCCAGCTCGACCAGAAGACGACCGCCATCACGACCGCGCCGATCCCGCCCACGATCGCGAACTGGACCCAGGCCAGCCCCTGACGAGCCAGCCAGACCGGCGCCGCGATGCAGACCAGCACGTAGGCGAGCATGAAGCCGAAGGCCGCCACCGAGCCCGCCCATCCCGTTAACAGGATGAAGTTGACGTGGGCGAAGTTGCAGATGAACGTGAAGAGGAAGCTGATCGCGCCCACCACGAACAGGGCCACGTGCGGTGTGCGCCACGTGCGGTGGGTGCGCTGCATGGCCGGCACCCCTAGCCCGTCGTGGGCCATCGCGAAGGCGATCCGCCCGGCGGCGTTGATGCAGGCCAGCGTGCAGGCGAAGACACTGCAGGTGATGCCGAGGGCGATGATCGGCGCCAACGCGTCGCAGTCCGACCATCTGAGCCAGCTGGGGCATCGGCGCGGTCGCCTGGGCGAACCCGGGTTTGGTGCCCTGGAACCCATAGACCTGGCTGTAGGAGACGATCAGGTAGAAGATCCCGACCACCACGCAGCTGAGCATGATGGCGCGTCCGATCGCGCGATAGGGATTGCGAGCCTCCATCCCCAGTGACCCCGCACTCTCGAACCCGACGAAGGCGAAGATCGAGAGCACGACCCCGACCAGGATGCCGCCGGGCGTGACGCCCTGGAGGGTGAACTGAGGCGTGGAGATGAGACTGCCACGGTGCACCCAAATGGTGACGCAGAGGATCAGGATGATGCAGATCGAGATTCCCTCCAGCACCAGGCTGGTGCGGGCCGAGATCCCCATGCCCAGGACCGCGATCGCGGTCGGGACCACGAAGTCGAACACGATCAGGCCGGCGTAGATCCACAGGTTGTTGTCGGGCACGCCGAAGTAGGAGAGGAAGTTGCTGCCGAAGATGGCGAAGCCGGCGATGGTGGCGATGGCGGTCGCGATGTAGCCCAGCTGCAGGCCCCAGCCGGCGAGGTGCCCGCCGAGCGGGCCGAGGCCGCGCGCCACCCAGACGTAGAAGGATCCGGCGGAGTTCATACGACGCGCGAACTGGCTCGCGCACCAGCCGACGCAGAGCATGAGGAAGATCGCGATCAGAAAGGAGAGCCAGGTGCCGTTGCCGGCGCTCACGAAGACGAGCAGCGGGAGCAGCGCCATCGCCGCGCTGGGCGCGGCGTTGGCGACTGACTGAGCCAGCACCTCCGGCATCGAGAGACGGTTGCGTCGCAGGGTCTCGGCCCCGGCGACCGCCCCCGCGGCGTCCTCGACCGCTCCCGCGATACCGGGTTCGACGGCGTCTGTCATATCTGTGGAGCTCCGTCCTCGCGGTGCTGGTGGTGGCAGCCCTGGGTCGGTGGCACGTCGAGCGCGGGGTTGCCATCGAAGAATCCGAAGGGCTTGAGTTGGAATCCCACGTGGGTGGCCGGCATCACCGGCCAGTCCTCCGGCCGGACCACGTGGTGCGCCGAGAAGCAGTGCCACAGCACCAGGTCCGTGTTCTCCACCGGACGATCAGCGGCCGTCCACTTGGGCAGGCCCTCCCCGCCCGGGCTCTGGTTGGGGTAGTCACCCGCCGGGAACCGCTCCGAAGGGTCGTAGGGCGTGACCCAGACGTTGTGGTTGGTGAACTGCGCCCGGTTCAGGGCGTGTGCGCCTGGTTGGTAGAAGTTGAGGGTGGACGGTCCCGGCTCCAGTTTGTAGGCCACGGGGTCGCCGACGCCGTTCTTCCGGGCCGGGTTGATGATCTTCCAGAACCGCCCCGCGTTGGCGTTGGCGTCGCGCTGGGCGGTGGACTCACGATCGAGCACCTTCTCCTTGACCACCCAGGCGTTCCCCCAGGGGTTGTCGTCGCCCGGCGGCAACGCCTCCGAGTCGCACTCGACGACCGTGTTGCGCTCGCCGTCGACCATCATGTCCAGGCGCACGGCGAAGAAGTGCTGGTGGTTGGGCCCGTAGACCTGCGGGGCGACCAGGGTGCCGAACCGCGGCCGCACACCAGGGGCCACGGCGCCGTTGGAGATGACGCCGGTCAGCTTGATCTCGTATTCGATGCCGCCGTCCTGATAGAGGTACCAGTAGTACCCGTACTCATAGTTGCCGACGGTGGCGACAGAGGAGATGACGAGCCGGCGAGACCGCCGCATCTCCACCTCGCCGGTCCGGAAGTCGGTGTGCTTCCAGAGCATGCCGTGGTCCTCCTCGTGGAGGCAGACGGCGTTGGCGATGGTGGCGGCGTGTCCATCCTGGTCGTTGATGACCCCGTCGAAGTAGTGGATGTCGCCCAGGCAGTCGCAGCCCAACTCGAGGCTGTTGGTCATCGGGCCCAGGCCGTACTCGCCCATGTCGAAGACGTTCTTGCGATGGTGGTTGGGCGCCGGGTCGCCGTAGGGCACGAACATCTCGGTCAGCGAAGCCCGGTAGAGGATGGGCCGCTCCCGGTCGCCGTCGCAATAGGTGACGGTGTGCAGCGTCAACCCCTCGCGCGGGTTGAACCCGACCCGCAGGCGCCACTTCTGCCAGGAGATCTGGTGGCCGTCGACGGTGAAGCTGCGGCCGGCGGGCTGCGTGATCTCCACCGGCTTGAAGTCGGTGCGGGGGCCCTGCGGGAAGCGCGGGTAGTTGTGCGGCGCGGAGATGCCTTCGACCGTGTAGTTGGCAGCGTGCGGTGGGATCGGCACCACCCCGTGGTCTTCGACCTCGACCACGCGCCTCGTGTTCAGGTCGACCCGGACGATCAGGCCCTCGACCGGCCGCGCGTATCCGTTCTCGGTGTCGCTGCCGTCCCGCACCCAGGTCAGCGGCCGCACGAAGCGTCCCTGGGAGGGGTCGTCTTCTGGCCCGTCATATCCCAGCGACCAGGCGTCGAGCATCACGTGCTCGAGGTCGGTGACGCCTCGCTTGTGCATCGCCTCCTGCCACCGCGGATCGTCCTTCACGATCTGCTCGACGATGACGAACTCCTCGCTGGTGATCGGCGGCTGTACGCCGGGACGATCCCGCCAGGCGGTGAGCTTCCCCTGGCTGAGTGAGACGGTGGCTTCGACGGCCACCCGGCGGCCCTGGTCCCAGAGCAACAGGTCCGCCTCCCGGGCGGCCTCGGCGCCCGCCAGGACGGCGGCTTTCGGCGGCTCCTTCAGCGAGACGTAGACGAAGCGGGTGGAGCCGTCGAGCCCCCGCGCCTCCCGCGCGATGCGCGACGCCGCCTCGACCTCCGCGGCGGTCAGTGGTTCCAGTGGATGCCGTCCAACCGTGACGGTGCGATCGACCGTTTGCATGGTGGAGTCCCCCCTCCAAAAGCTGCCGTAGTCGCTGGCGGGGAGCATATGCCGCCATCTGGGCCTCGTCAATCGTCAGGCCTGTATGAGCGAAGGTCGGCTGGCCTGGTACGCGGGCTACCAACCCGGCGCGGCTGGTTACGGGAGCAGGTCGGCGAACCAGAAGCCGTCGCGCAGCACGCGTTCCCCGGGCTCGACGTCGACCGGTCGGGTGAAGTCGGGAGAGACGTCCTCCAGGAAGAGGTCCCCGAACACGATCGCGGTGATCCCCTGGCCGGTGGCGCACTCCAGTGCACGGGCGAACGCCGCCTCGTAGGCCGGGTTGGGGCAGGGCCACGGCAGCTCGACGGTGTGGACGGGAAGGCGGAGTCGCCGGGCCTGGGTCTCGAGGAGCCGGCGCCGGACGCCGTGCATGGAGACTCGATCGAAGGCGGCGGTGACCGTGGTCAGCAGACCCCGCACCTCGAGGCTCGGGTCGGACAGCGCGCGATGCAGGGCCCACGCGCTGTCCTTGCCGCTGCTCCATGAGACCCAGGCGGTGCGGCGCCTCACGTCGGGAACGTCCCGTGCCGAAGGGGCAAATCGGTAACATGGTGCGTCGCCCGGTCGAGCCGACCGCGTGCAGGCAGCTCCGCTGTCGGGTATGTGGCCCCGTCGTCTAGTGGCCTAGGACGCAGCCCTCTCAAGGCTGAGATCGCGGGTTCGAACCCCGCCGGGGTCACCACTTTTCGAGTTCGAGACCGGGCGCGCAGGTCGTGTTTGACCCACACGCGGGAACGGACGCGATCCGGCGCGGCCGTACCCAACCGACGATGTCGGGTTCTCCTGCTCCCTTCTTAGTCCGACGCCGGAGCTGATCAAACCGTGGGAGACAGGGCAGGCGGACGGATCGCTGGCGAAGTTCCTGGTCCTTTGCGACATGACCGGCGTGGACAAGCCGGCCCTTGACCGATGCGCTGATGGCGATGCTGTCGAGCAAGGAGGCCGCCTTCAAGGCAGCGGGCGTGCCGATCGGGGATGGCCTGGCGGATTCTGTCTAACCCCGAGCCCGGGCCGGCGCTCCGGCCCGCCACCGTGCGACAGGCTCTGGCCATGACCGAACGACGGTGCGCACCGGAGATGGCGGTGGGGACGGAAGAGAAGATGGGTTCTATCTGGTCTGACCGTGCTCGTCAGCACCATGCTGGTCGTGGTCGGCGCCTGCAACGGGACCTGGGTCCTGATCATGTCGAGCCCCACAAGGGCCGACGGATTCCGGACGCGCGCGTGATGTGGCGGCTCGCGGCGCGCGCGCAGCCGGGGAGCTGAGGCAGACACAAGGTGGGCGGCGCGATCGGCCAGCTGCTGCCGGCGGCCGTGGGCGTGGCCCTGAGCCCGCTGCCGATCGTGGCCGTGGTTCTCATGTTGGTCACCCCGAAGGGCCGTCTCAACGGATCCGTCTTCGACGCCGGATGGGTCGCCGGCCTGGGGGTTGTGGGGGCGATCGTGCTTGTGGTGGCCGGCGGCCTGGGCGTGGGTGGGGGTGCCAAGCCGGCGACGTGGGCCAGCGTCCTCAAGCTCGTCCTCGGTCTCCTGCTGCTCCTGGTCGGCGTCCGTCAGTGGCGAGCGCGACCGCGCGAGGAGGAGGAAGCGGCGACCCCGAAGTGGATGAGTGCGCTCGACACTTTTAGCCCCCTCAAAGCCGCAGGCGCGGGCGTCCTGCTGTCGGCTGCGAACCCCAAAAATCTGTTGCTGGCAGTGGCCGCGGCGGCCGCGGTCGCGCAGGCCGGTATCCCCACCGGGCAGCAGGTCGGCGCCTACGCCGTCTTCGTCGTCATCGCCAGCGTGGGCGTGGCCGCTCCCGTCGTCTTGGCGCTGGCGCTTGGCGACCGGTCGCGGGCCTTGCTCGACCGGCTGAAGGTCTGGATGGCACGCAACAACACCGTGATCATGTCGGTCCTGCTGCTCATCCTCGGCGTCAAGCTGGTCGGTGACGCCATCACCGGCCTCACCTCGTAGCCCCGGCGCGCAACCGACCGCCCAGGCGATCGTTCTCCACTTCTGTGGCCGGGCTTCCCGCCGGCTGCGTCGAGCATGCCGGAAGCATGGGCGGCGCGCCTGATGCGTAGACAAATTCCACGAAGCCGGGCCGAGGCGGCGCGGTCCCGGCAGTGCCTCGTCGCGGCCCGCCACGGAAGGGTCAGGTTCTGTCTACGGATGCGGCCGCGGCACGGCTCCGGCCTCTCAGCCTCTCGGCATGCTCGACTGGCGCCGCGACGGCGCCACCCACCCACCAGTGAGGAGGACGGCGATGGCGACGCTGACCGCTCTGAAGTTCCGGACCGCCGGTGGCGGCGACCGCGCGCCGGCGACGTTCGACAACCTTCAGAAGCAGCAGCCCGTCCAGGTCCACGGCGCGCCGGCGGTGACCTGGCCTGCAAGGAGCAGGACGTGTTGAGGGGCAGACGGCGAGAGCGTCGGGAGGAGCGGACGGATGGTCGCGCCAATCGCTATCTGATGCGACGGCGGCTGCTCTCGATCGGGGACGACTTCTGGATCCGGAACGATCGGGGACAGCGGACCTTCAAGGTCGACCGCAAGGCGCTCCGGCTGCGCAAGACGCTGGTCTTCGAGGACGCGGGCGGCGATCCGCGGCCCGAACGGCGGCACGATCGCCTCCGTCAAGAAGGCGATGATCGCGCCCCTGCGAGGTGCTGGACGCCCGGGTCCAGAACGGCCCGGACCTCTCGGTGCCGGGCAACCTGCTGGACCGCGAGTACGCGATCGGCGAGGGTCGCGAGACCGTGGCCCGGGTTTCGAAGCGATGGTTCCGCGTCGCCGACACCTACGGGGTCGAGGTCGCTCCTCGCCAGGACGACGTCCTCGTGCTGGCCTTCACCACCGCCATCGACGCGATGGCCCACCCCGGGCGATAGCCCGGCGAGTCCCAGGAGAAGTGAGAGATGGCAGAAGCCCCCCTGCAGGCGGTCGTCGCGGCCTTCCGGACCCCCGAGGGCGCTTCCGAGGCGCTGAAGCAGCTGAAAGGCGTGGACAGGGACGTCTTGCACGTCAGGGAGGCGGCGGTGCTGGTACGGGACGCGGACAACGAGCTTCAGATCAAGGAGTCCCACCACATAGCAAAGGGGGCCGTGGTCGGCGGTGTCGCCGGTGCCGTGGTCGGCCTGGTCGCCGGACCGGTGGGCTGGGTCACAGTCGGTGGCGCCGCCGTTGGTGCGCTTGCCAACCGCCTGCGTGACACCGGCTTCCCAGACGGCCGCCTGAGGCAGATCGGCGAGGCCCTGACACCCGGCAGCTCGGCGCTGGTCGCGATCGTCGAGCACCGCTGGGTCAGGGACGTGGAGCAGCAGCTCCAGGCGGCAGCGGCCGACGTGGCCACCGAGGAGATGCAGGCCGAGGTGGCCGCCCAGCTTGACGAGGTCGGCACCGGACCCGCGGCCGGGGGCGTTCACTGACGCTTGCCGCCGGCCGGCGCCCCAGCCCGGGTCCCCGCGGCTCGACGCACGGCCCGACGCCCCCGCCACCTACCGAGCGGTGCGCAGGGTGGTTCGGGCACCCGGCCGGAGCGCCTGACCGGAAGCGGACCGAGCGAGAGACCGGGCAGTGAAGCTGCCCTTCGGGGTCGGACGCGACACTCTGGGCCGGGACGCCGCCGCCGGCCTGGTTCTCGGCGTGGAGAGCGTGCCCGACGGTCTCGCCGCCGGATTGCTCGCCGGGGTCAACCCCCTCTGGGGCCTCTACGCGTACCTGTTCGGCACGATCGGCGGCTCGTTCTTCACCAGCTCCGCCTTCATGGCGGTCCAGGCCACGGGCGCCATGGCCATCGTCATCGCCGACGTCCCCGCCGTTCACGACGGTGCCGACGCGGGCCAGGCACTCTTCACCCTGTCCATGCTCACCGGTGTGGTGATGCTCGCGGCCGGGCTTCTGCGGCTCGGGTGGGTCCTCCGGTTCCTGTCGAACTCCGTGATGGTGGGGTTCATCAGCGCCGTCGGCGTCAACATCATCCTCGGGCAGCTGGCGAACCTCACCGGCTACGACGCGGAGGGGGCAAACCGTGTCGTCCGCGCTTTCAACACCCTTGTCCATCCCGGCCAGCTCCACCTGCAGTCCCTCGCGGTCGGGGCCGTCACGGTCGCGCTGATACTCCTCCTGGAACGCACCAAGGTCGGCTCGCTCGGCCTGGTGCTGGCGGTCATCGTCACCTCGGCGGGCGTGGCCCTCCTGGGCTGGACCGATGTCGCCACGGTCGGCCAGCTTGGCGAGATCCCGCGAGCCCTCCCGCTGCCCCAGGTTCCGGCGCTCCGGCTGGTGCCTCGGCTGGTGGCCCCAGCGCTGTCACTCGCGTTGGTGGGACTGATCCAGGGGGCCGCCATCACGGGCAGCTTCCCCAACCCCGACGGCCGCCAGCCCAGTGCATCCCGCGACTTCATCCGTCAGGGCGTCGCGAACGTGATCGCCGGGATCTTCCAGGGCATGCCGGTGGGCGGGTCCATGTCGGCCTCGTCGCTGAACAAGGCCGCGGGCGCCCGTTCGCGCGCGTCACTGATGATGGCCAGCCTGGTGATGGCGGCGGTGATCGTCGCCTTCGCGGGCCTGGTCGGCTACATCGCGATGCCGGCCCTGGCCGGCCTGCTCATGCTCGTCGGCTTCCGGACCATCAAGCCTGCTGGCCTGCTGTCGGTGTGGAAGACGGGCATCGTCCAGAAGGTGGTCCTGGTGACCAGCTTCGGGCTCACCATGGTCATCCCGTTGCAGTACGCGGTCCTCGTGGCGGTGGGCCTGTCAGCGATCCTGCATGTGGTGCGGCAGTCGAACCAGATCACCGTCAAGCGGTGGCTGCTCGACCCGAGCGGGGATGTCATCGAGACGGACCCGCCGGCAGAGCTCCCCTCGGGAGAGGTGGTCGCGCTCGAGCCATACGGGAGCCTCTTCTTCGGGGCGGCGCCGGGGTTCGAATCACAGCTCCCCGCTCCAGTAGGTGCCGAACGTAACTCCGTGGTCATCCTGCGGCTGCGCGGACGCCCCGAGCTCGGCACCACCTTCATGGACGTACTGCGGCGCTACGCGGAAGCTCTCACCGCTGCCGGAAGCAAGCTGGTCATCGTCTCGGCCGGCGAACGCATCCAGGAACAACTACGGGCGACCGGGATCACCGAACTGATCGGCCTGGAGAACTTCTACGCGGGGAATGAGCGGGTGGGCGCCGCGCTCAAACGTGCCTACGCGGATGCGACGGCATGGATCGCGCAAAACCCGCGCGAGGGACAGGCCGATGTTCCGTGACCGGCCGGCTGCTGCTCCTCGGCCTCTTCGACCAGCCGGCCGGGCTTCATCCTCCCGATACTCCGTGCCGGCGGCGGGTCGCCGGACCGCAGCCAAATGTCGTGGATTCGTCTAGGTCCGTCGGGCCTCGGAGGCAGGCTCGTCCCATCGAGGGGGCATTCTTCAGGGGAGGCGCCGGTCTCGCGACCTCCTTCTTGGTCCCTACCCCCCGACCGGCGTCAGCATCTCCCCTCCGGCGCCCGGTCACCGACAAGGCCAGAGATGCCGACGGATCGGCCAGGCCAGGGTGGCGGTGATCAGGCACGCCGCCCCAGGAGTCCCAGGCGACGAACACGCCGGCGACGGTTCCGATTGCCCGGGAGCAGGGCTTCAGCAGCCTGTGGCCTACGCGTCGTCTGTCGAACACCATGCGTTTGGTCGCCAGGAGGTGTTGGCCCTCAGGGCGGTCCTGGGAAGCCTGACAGAGCGGCTACACCCGCACCCCACTGCTCTGACCGCCACGGCGCCGCCGGCGGCAGCATCCCAGCAGAGTCGGACTCCGGGGAAGCGCCTCAGCTACGGCGCGGTCTGCTGCGCCGGCGGTGCCGATGAGGAGGCTCCAGCCTCGATCGTGTCGAGGGCGACCCCCACTCGATCGGCGAATTCGTCCATCAGAGCCCGTTCGCCCGCCGTGAAGGGATCTCTGCCCTTTCGCGCGAACGCGAAGACACCAAGCGCGCCGGGCCCGGTCCCTCGTCGCGAGGCGATGGGCACCGCGCGGACGATCTGAGCGCCATCGATGGTGTCCCATTGAAGATCGAGGTGGGCACCCCTTCGCGCGACGTCCCGCACCAGCGAGACGCCCAGATCAGGGTCGCCGTCATCGGTGGTCGCCCATGGCCCTTCTGCTGCCTCCACCGTCAGCCCCGCGGGCCGGCTCGAGGAACGTCCGACCAGGACCTCGGCGTCCGGGATCAGATCACGAGCATGCTCGGTGGCGACCCCGTACACCTGTCCGGCGTCGTTCGCCGTGCGCAGCGCGAGGACCGCTGCCAGGAGCCGGTCTGCGTGATTGGACACCATGCCGGCGCCGGCATCGACCGTCCGGAGTATCAGGTGCGTCACGTCTCCCGACAGGCCGCGAAGTGGGACCACCTCTACTTCCCAGACCGCGCCCGGCCGCACTCCATTTCCATTGGGGCGCGGCATCCAGACCCCGATCTTCTCGGGGCTGGCGGACCTTACCGCCGATTCACGTCGATCAGCACGACGTCGGGACGGATGTCCTGCACACGTCCCAGTGCCTCCGCCCCGCTGGCGGCCTCGCCTACGATCTCGAATTCGCCGTCGCCCTGCAGGGACGAGCGCAGACCTGCCCGCGTGGCCGGGTGCTCGTCGACGATCATGACCCTGGTCCGGCCTCCAGGCGCGCGGGTCCCGAGGAGAGGACGCTCACTCGTCGGCGATGGACCGTCGACTGTCCACGGGGCACCGCTCACATTCATTACAGCCGAAGCTACGCCCACCTTCAGGGGACATCTATCCCCCAAAAGAGGGCGTTTGTATCCCCTTTGTGTGGGACATTCCTGGAAGCCGTGGCGGTCCGTCCACGGCCTGCCCACGGACGGATCAAACGCCTACGGACGGGGGTCACCTGGCGACGGTCGCCGCCAGCCGCGTGGGTGCTCCGGCGGGGCTAAGCGGGCCATCCCGGTCGTCAACGCGACCACCGCCGCCTCAGTCCGGCTCTCGACTCGGAGCTTGCCCATGATCTGCTTCACATACGTCTTGACGGTCTCCGAGCTGACTCCCATCTCAACGGCGATGACCCGATTCGGCTTGCCCTCGGCGATCAGCGCCAGCACCTCCCGCTCACGCCCGCTGAGCAACGTGCGGGTGGCGCTCTGCGCGGGGTCCGGCGTCGGGGCCATCGCAGACCGGATGGTGCTCCGAAGCTCGTCCGCGTTGGCGTCTTTGACGACGTACGCGACAGCGCCTTCTCGGAGCGCGCCTGCCACCGCGTCGTCTTCAGCGCGGTCGGTGAGGACGACCAGGCTCGCGTCCGGGAGCTCGTCCCGCAGGGAACGGACCAGCTCCCGACCTGCCGCTCCTGACGGCATCCCGACCAGGACGACGTGCGGACGCCGGTCCTGGGCCACGGCGATCCCCGGCCCGAGGTGGCCAACCATCGCGATCACCTCAAACACGGGGTCGGCGCTGAGGATGAGACGAAGTCCCTCCCGGACAACGGTGCGCTCGTCGATCACGAGGACCCGGATCGTGGTTGGGCCCTCGGCGCTCAGCACCACGCTCTCCTGCCGGCGGAGGTACTCAGCGCACCAGGTCCGTGCCCGCGCGGACCCGCGGGCACCGCCGAGAGAGCGCAAGGGACGCACCCGCCACCTTCAGAGGGGTGGAGGAGCGCCGCAATCGGGTGGCGAAGAAACCGCAGCTCCCCAGGAGCCAGACGATCCAGCACCTCGGTGCGCAGATAATCGGCGACCGCCGGCCCGAGTTCGGCGCGCTCTCCGATCGAGGGGGCGGCCAGCGAGAGTCCGGCCGGCCAGCCCTCCGTCTGCCGGACCAGCACGTCGACCTGTTCGGGGTCCACCGGGAGCCCCGCCGCGCCGAACAAAGCGTCCGTCTCGCCCCGCCGGTGATCACCACCACCGGCACATCGCCGGATGCGAGCAGGTGCCGGACCAGGCGGCCGCGCACCACCAGCCACGACCGCTCGCCTGCTGGAGCCGGAACGGCCAGGCTCGGCGGCAGCCGGAACCGTCCGCCGGCCCGCCCCGGTGGGGACTGTGCGGGGTCCTCGACGACGGTAGGATCTTCGCTCATGCTGGAGGTGATCGCGGCCGGTGAGGCCGGTCCGGGATCAGCGTAGGGGGGTCGGGTCGGGAGGCCCACCGGCGGTCAGGGTGCTATTCGACCGATCCTTCGACACGTTCCGGACCGCGGCGCACGGGCTGCCGCGACGAATCATCCCGTGCGGAGGATGCCCGAACGTCTGGCAGCTGGTTGTCTGGCGTCAGGCGGGCGCCCGAAGTGGGGCCGGCGTCCGCGTATGAGGAGAAGCGGGCCATGTGCGACCTGTGGGCGATTGGGGATCTGACGAACCACCAGAGCACCCAGCCGAGATGACCACCGACCAGATCCTCGCAGGACTTGGACTGACCGTCTCCCTGGCCGTCGCCTCCCGGCTCCTTGCCCGGGCCCTGCGCCTGCCCGCGCTCGTCGTGATGCTGGCCGCCGGATTCGTCGCCGGTGCGCTCACCAAGGTCGTCAATCCCAACCAGCTCCTGGGGCCGCTCTTCCAGCCGTTGGTGTCCGTGGCCGTGGCGGTGATCCTCTTCGACAGCGGGCTCGAGCTCGACCTGCGGGGGCTGACCCGACGGTCGCGACCCGTCGTGGCCAGGCTGATCGGCCTGGGCATCCCGATCACGTGCGGGCTGGGGGCGATCTCGGCTGCCCTGTTCCTGGGCATGTCGCAGAAGGCGGCCGTGATGCTTGGCGCCATCCTCGTCGTCAGCGGCCCCACGGTGGTCACGCCCCTGCTCGCGTCCGTTCGACTCGAGCGACGACTGCAGACGCTCCTGACCTGGGAGGGCTCGATCATCGATCCCGTCGGCGCCATCTTCGGGGTCCTGGTGTTCCACGGCGTGATCGCCTCCACGCGCCATGGCCTCCTCTATCAGCTCGTGCAGTTCCTAACCAGCGTGGGCGTAGGACTCGCCGGCGGGGTCGTCGGCGCCGCCCTGCTCTGGCTCCTTTTGCGGCGGGCCGGCTTCGCGCAGACGCTGGGGACCCAGGTGGCGCTGGCGACCGTGGTCGCGTTGGCGGTCGCCTGCGACCTGCTCCGCGAGGACAGCGGGCTGATCGCGGCCATCGTCATCGGCATGGCTCTGGCCAATGTCCGGGGATTCGACCTCCCCGCCCGCCGCCCCTTCTTCGAGACCGTGATCCAGCTGGTCATCGGCATCCTCTTCGTCTCGATCTCGGCCAGCATCACACCGTCGGCGGTGGGCGCGGCACTCCTTCCGGCGCTGGCCCTCATCGCCGTGCTGCTGCTGGTCGCCCGGCCGCTAGTCGCCCTGGCGGCCAGCGTCAGGACCGACCTGCCGTGGAGAGCGAGGGCCTTCCTGGGATGGATGCATCCCCGCGGAATCGTGGCCGCCGCCACCGCCTCGACGTTCTCGGCCGCGCTGGTCTCCGCGCGAGTCCCCGGCGCCTCCACCATCCTGCCCGCGACCTTTCTCGTAATCGTTGCCACTGTCACCGTGTACGGGCTCACGGCCGGACCGGTGGCGCGGCTGCTCCAGGTGACGCGGCCCTCCCGCTCCCGACCCCTGCTGGTGGGGGGCGCCGAGTGGGTGGTAGACCTGGGTCGGGCGCTCCAGGCGGCCGGCCTCAGCGTCGTCATGTGGGCGGCCGCCCCGCACCAGCGCGAGCGGATCCGCCAGGCGGGACTGGAGCTGGCCGCCGGTGACCTGCTCGCCAACGCGACGGGGCGCGGCGCCGAGCTCGAGGGGATCACCGCGGTCCTGCTCCTCACCACCCAGGACGACTTCAACGCCCTCGCCGCCGTCACCTTGCAGGACGGGTTTGACGGGGAGGTCTACCGCGTCGCGCCGCCGCGCGAGGACCTGGGTGTGGTGGCCCCGTTCGCGACCGACGACGTGCTGTTCGGCGCTCCCCTCACCGGGCTCGAGGTCTTCCGGCGTCACCAGCGCGGGGCCGAGATCGTGACCAGGCCGGCGACCAGCGACCAGGACGAGCCCGGCCTGCTGTTCTTGGTGCGCGCCGGCGGCCGGCTGGCGCCGGTCACCGCCGGCCTGCGCCCCCGGTCGCAGGCGGGCGACACCCTGGTCCTCCTCGGGCCGCTACCGCCGCCCGGGCGCGAGCGCAGGCCCCGGGCCGGCCCGGAGGAGGAGCTGCGGCGATTCCTCGACCTCGACGAGGCGAGCGAGCAGGCAGGGGGGTCGGGCTGAGACACCCACCGTCGCGCGGGCGCAGAATCATCCGGTCGGGTGGATGCCCTCTCGGTGACCCCTCTCTATGCTGGCCGGGTGGAGCCGACGACGCCGGGCGTTGACCTCCTGGCCACCCTCAGGTCGCGGGCTTACCTCATGCTGCTGGTGCTGGCCGCGCTGGTGGGGGCGCCGATCTCGGCGCTCACCTACGGCTTCCTCCAGCTCGTCAACCACGCCCAGGGCTGGATCTTCAGCGACCTGCCGGGCCGGCTTGGCCTGCACGGCGAGCCGGTCTGGTGGCCGATCCCCTGGCTGGTGCTGGGGGGTGTGCTGGTGGGGCTGAGCATTCGCTACCTCCCCGGACGCGGCGGGCACTCGCCGGCCGAGGGGTTCAAGGCCGGCGGCGCGCCCCGGCCGGTGGAGCTTCCCGGGGTGCTGCTGGCCGCGCTTGCGACGCTCTGCCTGGGGGCGGTGCTCGGCCCCGAGGCCCCGCTGATCGCCCTCGGCGCCGGTCTCGCCGTCATCGCCGTGCGGGCGGCGAGGCGTGACGTCCCGCAGCGGACCGCGGCGGTGGTGGCCGCGGCGGGGAGCTTCGCCTCGCTCAGCACGCTGCTGGGTTCCCCCGTCCTGGGCGCGTTCCTGCTGATGGAGGCGTCGGGCCTGGGGGGCGCGGCGTTGGAACTGGTGTTGGTCCCGGGCCTGCTGGCCGCCGGGATCGGATCCCTGGTCTTCGTCGGCCTGGACGCCTGGACCGGGCTGGGAACCGCGTCCCTGGCGATTCCCAACCTTCCCTCGGTGGGCCCGCCCGACCTGGCGGAGTTCGGTTGGGCGCTGGCGATCGGGGTGGCGGCGGCCGTGGTCGCCTCGGCGATTCGGTGGTTGGGGCTGTTCCTGCGGCCCCACGTCGAGCGGCGGGTGGTGCTGCTGACCCCCCTGGTGGGCCTGGCCGTCGCCGGGCTGGCGATCGCGTTCGCGCTGGGCACCGGCCGGAGCAGCTCCGCGGTGCTCTTCTCAGGGCAGCTGGCGCTGGGACCTCTGCTCCAGCATGGCGCGACCTACTCGATCGCCGCGCTGGCTCTGCTGCTCGCCTGCAAGGGCCTGGCGTACGGCGCCTCGCTGAGCAGCTTCAGAGGAGGGCCCGTCTTCCCGGCGATGTTCCTGGGCGCCGTGGGCGGAATCCTCCTCTCCCACCTCCCCGGTCTCCCGATGATCCCCGCCGCCGCCATGGGCATCGGGGCGATGTGCGCCGCCATGCTGCGACTGCCGATGACCTCGGTGCTGCTGGCCACCCTCCTGCTGTTCTCCGACGGCCTGACCCTGATGCCGCTGGTGATCGTGGCGGTGGTCGTGGCCTACGTGGGCTCGAACGTGGTCTGGGCGAGGCTGGGGCCGACGGTGGCCGGCGGGGGCGGGCCGATCACGTAGCCGGGCGACCTCGAGCTCCGGTGGCGGCGGGCAGCCCCGGCTCGGCCTCCGTGACGGCGAGGTCGGAGGCGCTGAAGATGCGCGCGCCGGACGCCCGCCAGCGCCACCGCCCAGTTGAGGAGGGCCGCCACCCGGTTGGTGAACCCGGTCAGGAACACCATGTGGACGAAGAGCCACATCAGCCAGCCGAGCCTTCCGCTCAGCTTGAGCCCGCGGAAGTCCACCACCGCACGCCCGCGGCCGACGTAGGCCATGCTGCCCATGTCCACATAGTGGAACCGCCGGATGGGTTTGCCCTCCAGCCGGCGCTTGATGCTGTTGGCGGCGTGCAGGCCGGACTGCATCGCGACCTCGGCGACGCCCGGCAGCCGGTCCAGGGCCATCAGGTCCCCCACCACGAACACCTCGGGGTGGCCCGGTAGGGTGCAGTCGGGGAGCACTCCGACCCGTCCGGCTCGGTCCACCTCCGCGCCCGCCCGGTCCGCCAGCATCCGCCCCAGCGGCGAGGCCGCGACCCCCGCCGCCCAAATCACGGTCCTGGCGTCTATGCGCCTCACCTCGCCTGAGTGGTCCTTGACGTCGATGCCCGCGGCGTCGACATTGGTCACCAGGCAGCCCATCTGCAGCTCCACGCCCATGGACTCGAGCGTGCGCCGCGCCCGGCTCGAGAGCCGGTCCCCGAATGTCGCCAGCGGCTCCGAGCTGCCGTCCAGGAGCAGGACACGGCACTCGGTCGGATCGATGACCTGGAACTCACGCCGCAAGGTGTGACGCGCGAGCTGCCGGATCTGCCTGGACAGTTCCACGCCGGTGGGTCCGGGGCCAACCACGCCGAAGGTCAGCCAGGCCCGCCGCTGTTCGGGGGTCCTCGATCTCGGTCGCGACCTCGAACGAGCCGAAGATGCGCTTTTGGATGGCCAGCGCATCGTCGACCGTCTTCATGCCGGGCGCATGGCGGGCGAGCTCGTCGTGGCCAAAGTACGAGGTGCTGATTCCGGTGCCCACTGATCAGGGAGTCGTACTCCAGACACAGATCCTGGCCCGGGGGCGTCCGGGCTCGGACCATCCGGCGGTCGAGGTCGATGTCCACCACCTCGGCCAGCCGCACCCGCGCGTTGGGCTGGCGACGGAAGATCGCCGCACCGTCGGCGCGATGCTCACGGGCGGCACGATCCCGGTGGCGCACTGGTAGAGCATGGGCTGGAAGACGTGGTTCGCGGAGCGGTCGACCAGGGTCACCGCCACCGGGGTGTGCCGGAGATGCCGCTGGCGAAGCCGCCGCCCACGACCACGACGCGGTGGGCCGACGCGCCGACAGCCGGCTGCGAAGGGCGCTCGCCGGCCGCTGGGACGACCGTCAGACAGAGTGGGGAGACGTTCAGGACCCCGGGACTGCGACTTGATGGACGGACTCCGCCGATCGAGTGGCACTTGCGGGGACACCATTCCGGCACCGGCGGCCTGACCGGCGCGGACGAAGAGCGCGCGACGTACGGCGCGGGAGTGCGGTTGGGCACCATGCCGCGGTGCCTGTGCCAGGTCCGGCTGCGACTGAAGGATTTGTCCACATGTCAACGGGGGCCGGGCCTTCCTCAGTCCCACCGGATGATTCCTTGGATCGTGGATGCGGCCGCGGTCGGCATTGCCTTAACCCTGCCTGGGGCGGCGCGCATGTAACAAGGAGATCGATGACATGACCGCGCAGGGCGTGAGTGCGCTGTCACGGGCCGCAGGGCAAGTCCGATGTCGCGAGATTGCCCATCACGGGCAGGACCGGAGGCCTCCAGACGGCGGCGAACGAGCTAGTCCGGGCCCATCGAGGCTGACCAGGTCCGGAGCTGGTGAGCCGAGGGCTCGGTTGAGGCAGCGACAGCTCACACGTGCGCTACTGAATTAGCGGAGCTGCAGGGAGTCGAGTCAGAACGATGAGCGAGCGCTACGACGTCATCATCATCGGAACCGGCGCCGCCGGCGGGACGCTTGCGCACCAGCTGGCTCCTTCGGGCAAGCGCATGCTGCTCTTGGAGCGTGGCGGCTGGCTGCCCCGCGAGGTCGAAAACTGGCACACCGCCGAGGTCCTTCTGTACAACCGCTACATCTCGCCGGACACCTGGTACGACGAGAGCGGGAAGGCGGTCCAGCCTCAGGTCCACTATTTCGTGGGAGGCGCGACCAAGCTCTACGGCGCAGCCCTTTACCGGCTCCGCAAGATGCTCGGCAAGTCGCAGACCGAGATGTTCCGCGGAGAGAAGCCGATCGAGACGGCGCCGGTGCGATCCCGCCACCTCCGTGCTCGACCAGAGCTGCCGGGCACACGAGCTCGACAACCTGTACGTGGTCGACACCAGCTTCTCCCCCAGCATCGGCGCGGTGAACCCTGCCCTGACCGCGATGGCCAACGCCATCCGGGTGGGCGATCATCTCCGCGTGCGGCTGGGCGCGGCGGCCGCGGGCCGCCCGCCGGTCAGCCCTGAACATGGCTCGGCACCGATCGATTTCACCGGCTCTCACGCTGAGGTGCGTGCAACCGCCGGGCGGAGCCGAGGAGGAGACAAACCCCAGGCGCCGCTTCGCCGGTCGCGGTCGGACAGGCGACGCCTGGAGGCGACGGCGGGGGTCTCAAGAAGCACGGACGCACCTGAGGAGGCGATATGTCGACGATCGAAGGCAAAAACGACATCGAGATCGGTCCTGTGGACTATCTCGTCGTGGAGTTTCCAGGCAGCAAGTTCAGGGGCGAGATCGCCCCGGCAATGCGCGACCTGGTGCGGCGCGGTCTCGTCCGGGTCCTGGACTTACTTGTGCTCCGCAAGGACCACGACGGCGGAATCGACGCGTTCGAGCTGTCAGACCTGCCCGACGACGAGGTCGGAGAGTTGAGGGCTCACGAGGCCGAACTGGCGATGCTGCTGAGCGAGGACGATGTCCACGCCTTGGCGGCGGCGATCGAGCCAGGCAGTTCGGCGGGGGTTGTCGTCTACGAGAATCTCTGGGCCATTCCCTTCGCCAATGCTTGTCGGCGGGCGGGAGGCCAGCTCGTGGCAAGCGGTCGCATCCCTATTCAGGCGTTGCTCGCCGCCCTCGCGGACGAAGACGACGACGAGTCGAAAGTCGGCGACGAGTCGAAAGGAGCATAACCATGCCACTTGCCGCACGTCGTATGCGCCGCGCAGCACTGATCGGGCCGGCGCCCGTAGCCCGCACCGCGGTCACCGTCGGCACCGCCGCCGTGGTAGCCCACGGAGTGAGCCGCCGCGTTGATCGCCGTCAGGACCGCCGCGAACGCCGCTGACCAAACCACGGCCCGAACAGTGCGGGACGAGGGGGGATACGAGAACATCTCCCGAGCTCAACTCTGCAGGCAGCGTGTGAGGGTCTTGCGTAAGACTCGGCGACCTGCGAGTCGGCTCAGCGTCAAGTTTTGTCGAACCAGGTGGAGAGCCGCGCTCCCGTGCACGCGGCCCTCCGCCCAGGATGGATCTGGGTCGGGCCGACGGAGAAAGGCCCGTTCAGCCCTGCATCGAAGCCGAGCGAGGGTCGCGAATCACCGATGAATTACAGGCGAAGCCGCCGGCCGGGGGTTGGCGAGTCAGAGGCGCGACGGCCTCCAGCCGCGTGGACGCGCGGGGCGGTAGCGCTGGCCTCGACGCTGTTGCTATTCGTGGCACTGACGTCGTGCGGGGCCGGAGCACAGTCGCCCCGCGCATCCAGCTCGCCAAGTCCTGGCGGGCTGGCTTCAGTCGAAGGATCGCAGATGCAGCGGCTGCCGGCAGCACCCGCGCCCCGATCCGGTGCCAATCCCGTTCCGACCGGCGCAATGAGTGAACAGCAGTTCGCGACGCTCGTCTTCGGAGACATCCAGTCCTTCTGGTCGAACGAGTTCCGTAGGGCCGGCAGCACGTACCAGTCCGCTCAGCTGGTGACTTTCAGTGGGGGCGTCGAGACCAGCTGCGGGACGCAGCCTTCGGAGGTCGGGCCGTTCTACTGCCCGCCGGATCACACGGTATTCATCGACCTCAGCTTCCTGACCGCTCTTCAGCAACACCTAGGCGCGGAGGGGGACTTCGCGAGGGCTTACATCATCGCTCACGAGTTGGGTCATCACGTGCAGACGCTGATCGGGATCACGACCCGGGTGAACGCCCTGAGCACGGTCAGCCCCCACGATGCCAACCCACTCTCGGTGCGGAGTGAGCTCCAGGCAGATTGCCTGGCTGGGGTGTGGGCGTCGACCGCCTACTCGCGGAAGCTGGTCGGCCCGAGTCAGATCGACCAGGCACTGCGGGCGGCAGCGGCCGTCGGCGACGACTACCAGCAACAACTCTCCGGAGCGGAAGTCGACGACGCGGGCTGGACTCACGGATCGTCTGCGCAGCGCCAGCACTGGCTGCAGACGGGGATCGAGAAGGGCCGGCCCGAGGCCTGCGATACGTTCTCGTCTGCGGCGGCGTAAGTGTTTTGACGAGGGGGGTGCGGACAGAGCAGGCGGAAGACAAGGGCGGTGTCAAAGCGAGAGACGGTGCGCTGATACGCATATGCGAAGGAGTTATTTCAAATGACAGATGTGACACGCAATACCGGGGCGAGCTATGCCGGGGGGGATCAATCATCGACGATGCCGGACGGCTGGGTGCTCTTCTCCGCTCTGATGATCCTGTGGATCGGCGTCTGGAATATGTTCCAGGGTCTATTCGGCTTCTTTCGTTCCACCTTCTTCATCGGCCACACGGTTGGGGGAGCGCTTTGGATCTGGGCGATTCTCTGGATCGTTTTCGGCGTGCTGCAGATGGCCGCCGGCGGTGCCATCATGAGCCACCGCTCGTGGGGACGATGGTTCGGAATCGTGACTGTCGGCCTGTCTCTGTTCGTGAACCTGCTGACAATCGGCACCTATCCCTGGTGGTCCATCGTCCTCGTCGCGGTCGACGTGTTCATCCTCTTCGGCCTCACGGTCCACTGGCGGAGGGGACTCCCGGCAGTCTGACTCAAACCAGCCACCTTCCGCCCCCTTGGCGGTCTCAGCTTGCGTCGCAGCGTTTGGGGGAGGGGAAACATCCACAACGACGCCCTCGGGCGTTTCTGGCCACTCGGCAGGGTAGCAGCCGGGTGGCCCCCGCGCGGGGTGGGTTGGTGAGGAGGGCAGGAGGGGTCATCGTGAGCTTCAGCCACGACACCCAGCTGGTCCCATGCATCGAGACCCATGGCGACTGGCCCGGGAAAACGTGCGACCTCCGGACTGCTCCAGCGCGCCGGCTCGGCCCGCGGCCGCGCCAACAGGCGCGACGCGCAGCCGCTCGGCCCGGGCACCACTGACAAATGGGAAACCGTGGATTTGTCTAGCTCACTGGTTGAGTTGATAGCGATGCCTCGCCCAACCCGGGTTACGGTCCGTTGGTGCCCAGTCGCCGAGATGCGTCGATCGACCCCGTACCGGAAGAGGCTCGTACTACGCTCACCGGATGGCGCATCTGGCGGCTGACTGGAGGCTCTCTGGCGGCCTGGGCGATGAGATATATGTGGGCACCCGGACCCAATAGCGCCTCCTGTCTCCGTACGGAGCTCGAACCCGGTGATCACCATGCGCCCGGCAGCACGTGCAAGTGCGGGTTCTGGGCCGTGTTCGACCCGAGTGACTGCGTGGCATTGCTGAGGAAAGCCCCGCCCGTCGATGGGGTCGTCCTCGGGCTGGTGCACGCTTGGGGCGACGTCGCAATCCATGGCAAGGAGGGCTTTCGCGCCGAGCACGCCCGTGTCGCCTGCCTGTTCAGCGACAGGTTCCTAGACGGCCTGCCCAGATGGGTCTCACGGCTTGACGAGCGACGGTGGACCTTTCGCTCCCGGCAACTGCGAAAAGCGTCCGAGCGCTACGGGGTCCCGCTGCTATCGTTGCGGGACGCGTACTCCTCAGGCCTTCTTGCTGAGTTCGGCGTCACCGCGAGCACGGATCGGCTCACTGGTGCAACCTGGTGATGTCGTTGGCCGGATCGCTTCGGCTCCGCATCCAGCGCGCGCTACACAAGCTGATCATCCTGACCCAGTACCAGGCGCTGGACAGTCAGGATAGCGGTCCTGCGCGGGGCCGGCGAGGTGGGGGAGCGGCGTCGCCGGGCGAGCCATCCAGGGACGGTGAGGCCGGAGCTGGTGGCGCAGCGGCAGAATCAGGTCTGGCCCTGCGACATCAGCAAGCTGTTGGGGCCGCAACACCTGGAGGCGTTGATGATGTCCAACTGCTGCCTCGTGTTCTTCAATGGGGACGTGCTCCGGCTGCGGCGGGGCGATGCCTTGAGCACCAACACCTTCGCTCAGCGGGGGGCACCGCCGGCCGCGGCAGGGCAGGCCGGCAGTGCGGACCTTTCGCTGGCACGGAAGCGGACGTTACGGTGGCCACGCTCAGCCCGGGATGCGATTGCGCTCATCAACGCACGCCAGGGCCAGGCCACGTGATCTTACAGGGCGGGGGGTGAACACAAGCGTGTGCGATCTCACGACAACCCGCGACCCAGATCCCTGGATCACTACGCGCACTGTGCCTTGCGGCCTTGCCTCAACGCCTGCACGATCGCCGCCTGGCCCGCGGTGAGAAGGATCAGGCCCTGTCCAAGCTGGAGCCGATCGTGATGGTGCATGGCATCCGAGACGAGCTGCAGCCCACGTTGCTGGAGATCGAGACCGGTGCGCAGACGCGAGTCGGCTGTGGCGAGGCAGGCCGGAGCAGGATTCTTGTCGAGGTCGGTCTGAAACGTGCGCACCTCCCCCTCCGCCAGCGCCACCGCCTGTTCGCAGTTGGCCCGGCCAACCCAGTGCTGCCAGCAGGTGGCGAGTCGAAGCGTCGCCCCCGTGAGGGCGGTGCTCTGAGTGAGCACGGTCACCAGGTAGGCGCGATAGGCTTTCTGCTGCCGGCTGGCGGCCGCCGCGGGGGCACTCGAAGGCGCCGGGCTGGGGAGCGAAGTCTGTGTGACGGTCGACGGCGAGGGCGCGGGCGCCGGACTCGTGGGATGCAGAGTGGCGACGAGGACGACCAACAGGAGCACCACGGCCACCGCCCCACCGAGTCCCGCCACCGACTGCCACTCATGCCCTCGCCACCAGGAGCGCAAGCGCCCGGCCCGACCCGGCGTCCCATCCGCTCCCGGGTCGGGCGGACCGGCCGGGGTTGGGCGGTCATCCATCGCTCAGGACCTCTGGGATGGAACCTGTGGCATGAGCTCGTGCAGGGCCCGCCAGACCAGCCTCCGCCGGCTGAGCCGTCGGGGGGCCATCACGGTCAGGAGGCAGGGCGGCGGCTTCACCGGGCCCGGCAGGAGCCGACTCCTGCTGAGGCGCAGGTTCTTCGGGCGGCTCTCCTCCCAGCCGCGCCAACTCCTCCCGCACGGCCATCACGCCGTAGGGCAGTGTCCAAACCAGCACCGCCGCACAGCCCGCCACCAGCTCGACGGCGATGGCGGCGCGCCGCATCTGCGAGAACCCTCGCCCGGAGTCGTTGATCAAGCCCACGACCAACCCGATCAGGCAGCCCACGACGGCACCGGCGATCCCAACGACCAGCGCAGCCAGGAAAGCCGCACCTGCCGTGAACACGATGTTGAGCATGGACACCTCGGAACCGGACAGGACTCCGATGAGTCCCAGCAGACCCAGGATCAGCGCGCTGATCACGAAGACCACCACGGCCGCCGCCCCGGCGGCTGGAAGAGCGAACAGGATGGCGCCGATGACGACACCGCGCCAGATCGCGCCGCCGACCCGGATGTGCTGCGGATGGTAGGTCACGGTCTTCGAAGGCCCCTTGGCGAGTACGGCCGCCGGGGATACCTTCAGAGCCGGGTTGGCGTGCCCCCAAACCTGTAGTGCTCGTGCCGCCTCCTCGGCCCGCACCTGATCCGGGAAGCCGGCGGTGACAAGCACGCGCTGGACGCGCGGGGCTAAGGCGGCGTTGCGCCACGGCCAACGAAGGCGGCGGCCCGCGTCCCGGGCTGGGGGAAGCTGATCTGCCACGTTGCGAACATATGCAGATCCCGGGCGTCCGCATGCCCGAGCTGGAGCGTCCTTTCGACAAATGTGTGGAGCGAAGTGGCACGACGCACTCGCCCGTCCGACTCGTCTGAGCTCTCGTCCTCGCTGCGGCCACCTGGGCGGCCCGTTTCGTGTCCGAGATTTCGCATCCCCAGTCCCGCTCGCGACCCCTGAGTTCCGGCGATCACGGGATGGTGGCCGACGGCCCTCTTCAACAGCGCTGGTTTGGGCCGGTGGATCTCCGTCCGGATAATGTGGTGATTAGGAGCGCCACCACCGTGACCAGATACAGCTGACCCATCAGCGCCTCGATGACGCCCAAGGGCCGACCCGCGGGCAGCACCAGCACCGGGACGAAGTCGCCAGCTCGAACGGGTGGGTGGCGTTGTGCTCGGTTACGGTCCCCTCCTCCTGCTTTTCGCGCTCGCGATCGTCGTGGCGTACCCCCCAGTAAGCCGGGTCAATTTGCTGGCGGATCTTGATCAGCGAACCGCCCCCACTTATTCTCATCTTACTGGGCGCGTTGGTGGCGTTCATCCTGATGAGGAGGATGCTCGGAGAGCTCAGGTCACGCTGATTGCGGCAACTGATTGGAGGAAAAGCATGGACACCAACACTCCGTCTGGCCCGGCGAATGAGGACGTTGACGTCCGGAAACCGTCACTGCGCGTGGGGAGGGCAGCCAGAGGGCGGTCACGAAGATCGATCGTCGCAACGGTCGAGCTACTGGGTGGCCTCTCCAACGCATCCGCCGAATCGTTGCATACGCTCAGCATCGCGCTTACCCCGGAATTGGTTGCGACCGATGGGCTAGGCAACAGCTTTCTAGCAGGCCTCAGGGATGGCAACGCTCGATTCTTCGAGGAGCTGTCCAACACCTCACGGCGCGTGTTCGATGCTCTTCGGGCACCGCGGTCTGAGGGCCAGACGAAGGTGGATGCCGAGACCGTGGCGCAACGCCTAGACTACGAACGGCTCGCACAGTTGGTGGCGTCCGAGATGAAGAAGAGGGAGACCACGTGAAATCGGGTCAGGCTCGACCTCGAACCCTTGAATTCGATGCGTTTTCACACCCATACCAGCAGCCAGCGATAGCACCATTGACGAAGTCAACCATAGAGGCGGTGGGGACGACATCTCCTGATCCGTAAATTGATCGATTCATTCGAGGTGGCCGGAACATCGCCATGCTGAAAGCCGTAGTTCGCAGTTCCCGTGGAATGGTGCCTACCGATGATCTCATCGGCGTGTTTTTGCTGTTCCGCAGCGGTGCTTGGCACGGTGCTATTTCAGTTCCGCCAGGCCAGTACAGGACACCACGGGAGCCGCTTTCTCGACGAGCCCGGGCCCAGATCGGAGTGCCTGCGCAACATGACTTTGCCGGTTGCGCAGTAGTGACGTTGTTGTCGCTGGTGCACCTCAGGAGTTACAAGTCCGGCCTCGGTCCGTTCGGGTGACAGCCTCGAACGCCACCGCGTGGTGTCGGCGTCGGGGTGAGTCGGGCCCTGTCGCACGCCGCTGCTGCCAAACTGCTGTCACCCGCGCGCCAGTCGCCGGACACCGGTCGCCAGGAGTGCCTAACCCAGATATTTCATGTGGGGCGTTGAGAAGGGCGGCGTAGGGGAACGAAAGGTGCCAGCCCGAACTGGGAGAATGCGGTTGTCCAAGACCCATTCGTCCAGCCGAGGAGGCACCTTCCAGGTGAAGCGTAGCAGCACTCGTCGCCCTTCCTTCGCAGTCAGCACCGACGGCCGCGGCCTCGTCAATCACGCCGGCGCCGCCGCACTCCGCGAGCTTGCCGATCGACTCGGCTACACCCAGGCTCTCTGCGACGGCCTCGACCCACGACATGCGCCTCGCGCCGTCCACCATCCCGGCGCCGTGCTCACTGATCTCGTCGTCAGCATCGCCGACGGCGGTGACTGCCTGAGCGACCTCTCCGCACTTCGCGATCAGCCCGATCTCTTCGGCCACGTCGCCTCCACTCCGACCGCCTGGCGCGTCATCGAGCGCCTGCAAGCGGCCGACCTGGACCGGTTGCGCGAGGCGCGACGGCATCTCCGCCAGCGGGCCTGGCAAAGCGCCGGCACACCCGAGCTGCTGGTCCTCGACATCGACGCCACCCTGGTCACCGCGCATTCCGAAAAGGAGCAGGCCTCGGGCAACTACAAGCACGGCTTCGGCTACCATCCTTTGACTGGCTTCCTGGAGGCCACCGGCGAGGCGATGGCCGCCGTCCTGCGCCCGGGCAGCGCCGGCTCCAACACCGTCACCGATCACCTCGAGGTCTTCGAGCTGGCCTGCCGGCAGCTCCCGGAGTGGGTGCGCGACGCCCCCCTGCTGGTGCGCTACGACAGCGCCGGCGCCACCCACAAATTCCTGGAAGGCGTGCGCGCTCGCGAGCACACCAAGTTCTCGGTCGGCTTCGATCTCCGCGAGGAGGTCAGGGAGGCCATCCTCTGTGTTCCCGAGGAGAGCTGGACCCCGGCCATCCGCCAGGACGCCGAGGAGCGCGAGGGGGCGGACGTCTGCGAGCTCGTCGACCTCGATCTCTCCGCCTGGCCCTCAGGCACCCGCGCCATCTGCCGCCGTGAGCGTCCCCACCCCGGTGCCCAGCTCTCCTTCACCGACCACGAGGGCTGGCGCTTCCAGGTCTTCATCACCGACCAGGAGGACGCTGACCTCGCCCTTCTGGAGGCGCGCCATCGTGCCCGCGCCCGCTGCGAGGACCAGATCCGCTGTGCCAAGGAGACCGGACTCCGCGCCTTTCCCTTCCGTGATTTCCTACCCAACCAGATCTGGCTGGAACTGGTTCTCGCCGCTCATGACCTGCTCTGCCACTTCCGCCGCATCGCTCTCAGCGGCCTGGCGCGGCTCTGGGAGCCGGGCACGCTGCGCTACCGTCTCCTGCACACCGCAGGGCGCCTGGTCCATGGCGGCCGCCGCCTCCTCCTGCGCCTGCAGTCCAACTGGCGCTGGAGCGAGTTGCTGGCCACCGCCTTCACCCGCATCCGACAGATCCCGGAGACCTGATCCCGGCCCACCACCACCCGGCCGCCTCGACCGATCACCGCAGGGGGCGAGGTCGGCACGCCTCTCGAGCTCGCGCGCGCCCCTGTCCGGGCCCCCGCCGGCATCCGCTCCGGACTCTCGACCCTGGCGAAAGCCACGAACCCAACGCGACGAACCCATCAGTCGGGCGCGAATGTCAACCTCAGCCCTCTCCGTCCTTGACTGCGCACCCTCCGGAAACCTTCATGAAAAATCTGGGCTAAAGGGCCGGAGTCGACCGGCTTGCAGCGTCCTGTCAGGGGGCCATCCGTGGGTTTTCGATCAGCCAGCGCCAGGTCCCGTCCGGCTGGCGGCGAGCCGCCGAGGACGCGCCGGAACGCGTTGAGGCCAACGGTGCGCTGTCCCGGCGGGAAGCCGAGCACCGCACCGGTTCATAGAGAGCGACGAGCCCCTCGATGTCACCGGTGTTCAGTCGCTCTTTGAAGAATTGTTCAGGTTCTCGGGAACCGGGGCGGCTGATGTGCGACGGGGCGCTCGGTCATGGCCAGAAGCATGACTGCGCACGGGCCTCGCTCGGCCCTAGCCTGGCTACTTTCCCCGGAGGAAGTCGGAAGTGGCTAGCCATAACGACGCGGTCATGGCGTGACTTCCGGCTCCACCTCGAGGGCCACCTCATACAGGAGCGGATGAGGGGTGACATGGAGGCCAGGATCGTCAACCAGCCGTTGGGTGGAGCCGCTGAACTCGGGAATGGCTAATGCCGCATCCAGCGCCTCTCTGCTCTCCCACTCGGCGACGTTCACGAAGCGCGGCTGCGCGTCATCGATCAGCGAACGGTGCATGCGGGCTCGAACCATGCCCCGCTGCCGGGCCATAACCCGGGCGTCTTCCCTCCACCGCTCTAGGAACCGTCCCGATTCCTGCACCGGGACCGTAAAGCCGTTGATGACGATGACGGGCTTGCGCATAGCGATCTCCAACCTCCAATCAAGAAATACCTGCAAGAAGTAATGCTGGCGCTATGTAGGTGTTGACGTCGAGATGCTCATCCGCCTGTTTCTCGACTGCGCGCCCGACCGCGTCTTGCATCTGGGAGCTGGCGCCGAGGGGGGCCATCGTGGACAGGTACCCGTTGGTGTCGAGAACCAGGTTGCGCGCCCAGGTTGTCATCGGAGCGAGCGTCAGGCCGACGACGGAGAGGACGACCCGGATTACTGTGAGGGTGGAGCGGGCGATCACTCCCACCGCCGGGGCCTCATAAGCGATCCTGGACTCTGCGCCGACCATCATCCGTCCTCCGCCGCGGTGGCGGTGTGGGGTTGCCCTTCTGGCTCGGCGGCGTGGGATCCCATGAGCGCCGAACCTTCCAGCGCGTTCACGGCGAGCCACGCTGCGACCGAGGCCAGGACGGTCGCCGGGATCGCGTCGATGCCGTCCTTCCCGACAAGCAGGCCGGCAAACAGGAGGGGGGCGAAGAGAAGCCGCGTCTGAGCGGCCATCCCAGCCGCTGCCCCGATCGCGACCGCCAGCGTCGGCGACATCCCGAACCACGCCACCGGGAAGGAGGCGAGCGCGATCCCAAGGAAGATCGCTGGGAAGATGGGGCCACCACGGAAGCCGCAACCAAGGCTGACGATATAGCCCAGCGCCTTCGCGACGAGTAGAACCAACACGAGGCCGGCGGAGGTCGCCGTCGCTACCACCCCGACTGAGGCTTGGCCCGAGAAGAGGACGTCGTTCGGGTTCGCGCCCAGACGTTCGGCGGCGAGCGCGATGAGGCCCACACAGAGGCCGCCCGCGAGGAGAAGCAAAGGCTTTCCGCGAGAGCGAGTCTGCAGCGCATCGATCGCCATCGCCGCGCGTCGGACGAGCGCGATAAGGAGTGCCGCCCCTAGGCCTACCAGTATTGCGATCAGGAGGTCCACCAAGTGCAGCCCCTGGTAGGCGGGGAGGTTCGGGACCAGCAGCCCGGGCGCGTTGAGGCCGCCGAAGTTTCCGACCCCTACGAACACCAGGTAGCCGATCGCCGCCGCCACCAGACCTGGCAGCAAGATTTGGAGGGCAGCAGTACCCAGCGACAGACTTCCTTCCACCATCAGCAGGCCGGCCACGATCGGCCCATCGAAGAGCGCCGACAGCGCAGAGAACGAACCCGCCGCGGACAGGACTGCCGTTGGGCGCGCACCGACCCGGGCGAGCCGGGCCGCGACCATCCCTACCACCGAGCCGAGCGCAAGCACAGGCGCCTCAGGGCCCAGCACAGCACCGAACGGCAGGGTGCCAAGTGCGGCGATGGCGACGCCAGGCCCATGTGCGATCGGCGTCGGCTTGGAGCTCAGGCCCTCGAGCGGTGTGTTGCCGCCATCACCGGGAAGTACAGTGCGTGCGAAGAGCACGATGAGCGCACCGAGAACCGGCAGACCGAGCACGATGTACCAGGGGGCTACGGAGGCGCCCAGCCATGGGGGCAGCTGGTGCCAGAGGAAGCTCTCGATGCCGTGCACCGCTGCCAGGAAGAGGGCGGCGACCACTGCGGCCGGAATCCCGAGCAGACCGCCGACGACGATCAGCGCGAGAAACGCGGGGCTGGTCGGTGAGGCGCGACCGGTCGGGGCTGTCATATTCACTCACTCAAGGCGGTGCCCGGCGACGGGATGCATATCCAACCCTGCGGTCTGGGGCGACGACGTATCGAGGTCGATGTGCCAGGGGTTGGACAAATCGCTGCTGGGACGGCGCTCGTTCCGCGTCTCCTGAAACGGGCGCCCCCCACCCCTGAGTTGCTCGCAGGGCACGGCATGGGTTTTGTCCAACAGGGGCCGGCATCCTCCGACCTCCCGGTGTGTGCGGGGGGCATTCTTACGGGGTCGAAGACGGCCCCCCGCGAGATGAACGGGAGAGAGTCATATGTCGTTCTACGCAGTCCAGGCCCCGGCGCCACCGGATCCGCGTGGCCGCGTGGCCCCGGCACCCTGGTGGCTCGTCCTGCTGGAGGGCGTCGCCGGCCTGATTCTGGGTCTGCTCCTGCTGACCAATACGGCCCGGACCCTCTTCACGCTGGTGCTGGTCCTCGGCATCTATTGGTTCGTCGTCGGTCTGCTGGATCTGGTCATGATGTTCGTCGACCGGCGCCACTGGGGATGGAAGCTGCTCTCCGGCGTGGTCGGAATCGTCGCCGGCCTGGTCGTGATCCGCGACCCATTGTGGGCCGCGGCCTTGATACCCACCACTTTGGTGTGGATCCTCGGGGCAGCCGGCGTCCTGATCGGACTCGTGGCCATCTTTCGCGCTTTCACCGGCGGCGGCTGGGGGGTTGGCATCCTGGGCGTGGTGAGCTCGGTGATCGGCATCTTCCTTCTTCTGCACGCCCTGGTCACGGCCGTAGTCCTCATCTACACGGTCGCACTCATCGCGATCATCGGCGGCATCATCGCCATCGTCAGCTCGTTCTTCCTCCTCGCCGGTGAGCGCCGCGGACGGGCGGGCGGCGTCGTCAGCGAAGCCGCACCGTACCGGCCCTAGCGAGAGGAGGGCGACGACCATCGGATTTGTCACCGGCGATATGCCGCCGCTGGCGCTGGGAATCCGCGGAAGTGAACCCGGTGAGGTCAGGTCAGGCCAGGCCGATGGCCAGAGCGCTGAAGATCTTGCTCGAACGCGGATCCATCGCCCAGCGCGATCACCCGGTCCGCGGCAGAGGCTCGCGAACCGCAACGGGTGCCGGCAACCGCGCCTCGTGGTCCAACTCGAAGTAGAGGTGGTTGCCGGCCTACCGACCCCGTGATCGGCCCGGACAATCCGGAGGAGGAACCGCCGTGTGCTGCTTGATCACCGCTCTCGGGCTGCTCGGCCCGCGGGCAGGCATCGTCGTTTGGTGGCTCGTCGAGCCGGGGCGCTGGGTCCACGCCTTCCACGGATTCTTCGTTTGGCCCGTGCTGGGCTTTCTGTTCCTGCCGTGGACGACGCTGGCCTGGGTCCTGATCGCGCCGCAGGGCATTGCGAGTGGAGCTGGCTGGTTTGTCCTGTTGATCGCCTTCCTGATCGATCTCGGGTCGTGGAGCGGCGGCGGCTTCGGCAATCGGCACCGCTTCGCTGGGACGCGGGCGCGGGTCTGATGAGGCTGATAGGGCGTTTCCGTCGCGGCCCTCGAAGGTTAAACGTCGATTTGTCTAAGTCGCCTGGACAGGAAGGAGCCTCGCGTGAGTCCCCGCGTCTAGCGTTCTGCCACGCGGCACCCAAATGCGGCGCCGCCCGGGATGAGACCAGTCAGTGTTGGGTGGCCGGCACGCGGCCCAGCAGGAGGTTTGGGTCGATGGCGAAAACATTCGGCCGGAGGATAGAGGTCGATATCCGCGACTTGGTGCCTGATTGGTCACATCGACCGGATCGGCGTCGCGGTCGACGTCGGCGTGAACCCTGCGTCGATCTCGAGCGCGAGGCTGCGGCGGTATTGGCGAGGGAGTGACCGTGAGCACCGTAACTGATCGAGCCCGAAGTAAACCCTCCTCGACGGCAGCGGGCACGAGGAGACCCAGATCCACGGCGGCACGACGCAGCCCGCCGCCGCCCTTGAGCAGCCACGCGGCGTGGGACGGAGGCCCCGCCGGCCGCGATCCGGTGGCCATCCTCACCGCGCAGGAGACAACCAGGGTCCCGGAGCTGATCGCGATCCGGCACGAGCGCATGTCCGTCTCGCCGTTCGCGTTCTTCAGGGGCGCGGCGGCGGTGATGGCGGCAGACCTGTCCGCCACGCCGACCACCGGTTTCCGGGTCCAGCTCTGTGGTGACGCGCATCTCGCCAACTTCGGCGGCTACCAATCGCCGGAGCGCGAGATGGTGTTCGACATCAACGACTTCGACGAGACGGCTCCCGGGCCTTTCGAATGGGACGTGAAGCGATTAGTCGCCAGCATGGTCGTCGCCGGCCGAGATCATTTCAAGCGCAAGGAGTGCCGGGCGGCGGCCCTCGCGGCGGCCCGCCGCTACCGGGCGGCGATGTTGAGCTTTGCTCAGCTCGGCGAGCTCGACGTCTGGTACTCCCGCCTCGACGCCTCGACGGGCATAGCGGAGTGGGAGCGCCTGGCCGGAGCGAAGGCCGTCAAGACCCTTCGCAAGAACGTGGCCAAGGCCCGCCAGAAAGACAGCGCGCGCGCCTACCGACAGCTCGTCCATGAGGTGGGAGGTCGCATCGCCTTCGTCAGCGACCCCCCGCTCATCGTCCCGCTCGATGAGCTCACCGGTGACCACGACCAGATGACGGACGTGCGGTCGTTCCTCGATAGCGTCGTGCGGAACTATCGGGCGACCCTGCACGACGATCGCTCTCGGCTCCTCGACCGGTTCGAGTTGGTGGACGTGGCCCGCAAGGTGGTGGGCGTGGGGAGCGTGGGAACCCGCTGCTGGATCGCGCTCTTTCTAGGACGGTATCGCAGCGATCCGCTGGTCCTCCAGTGCAAGGAAGCGCAGGCATCCGTCCTCGAACCCTATGCCGGACGTAGCCGGTACACCAACGGCGGGCAGCGCGTCGTGGAAGGCCAGCGTTTCATGCAAGCGGCCAGTGACATCATGCTCGGATGGACACGTGTCAAAGGCTTGGACGGCGTCCAGCGCGACTTCTACATGCGGCAGCTGTGGGACGGAAAGATCTCGGCCGAGGTGGAAGGTTTCACCCCGCAGGTACTGGCCGCCTACGGCGAGATGTGTGGATGGACGCTGGCCCGTGCCCATGCACGGTCCGGTGACCGGATCGCGATCGCGAGTTACCTGGGCACCAGCCCCGCCTTCGAGGAGGCACTCGCTACCTTCGCGGAGACCTACGCGGATCAGAACGACCGCGACTACGCGGCTTTCAAGGCGGCATGGGTCGGTTTGGGCAAAGGCGCCGCGGCCTCTCGTGCGACGGCCAACTGAGGCCGGTGCGACCGCCCGGTTGATGTGTTAGGTGGGCCGGCGGGCGCCGGTGTTGACCGCCGGCCCAGTATCCGGCAATCGGTTCCCGAGTCGCGGATGGCGACGCCGTCGCGCTCCGCCCCTACATCCTGCGATTCGGACTCCTGGTCACGTTTTGTCCAACGCGACCGCCTCGCGCGGAGCCGTTGTGATCTCGATGTGCGCACGATGCTTGGTGGGCCGGGCCGAAGGGTCCCATCTCAAGTTACGTGCGGTATCAGCAAGAAACGCTTGGCCTTAACTTATGAGCCAACGCGAAGGAGGCCTGTGAGATGGCAGATGTGACCAGCAAAACGGGAGCAGGATATTCCGGCGCCGACCGGACACCGATCCCGGACGGATGGCTTCTGTTCTCCGCCCTGATGATCCTCTGGATCGGGGTCTGGAATATCTTTCAGGGTATATTCGCGTTTTTCCGGTCGGCGTTCTTCATCGGCCACCCGGTCGGGGGAGCGCTCTGGATCTGGGCGATTCTCTGGATCGTGTTCGGTGTGCTGCAGATGGCCGCCGGCGGTGCGATCATGAGCCACCGCTCGTGGGGGCGATGGTTCGGCATTGTGACTGTCGGCCTGTCTTTGTTCTTGAACCTGCTCGCCATCAGCACCTATCCTTGGTGGTCCGTCGTCCTGGTGGCGATTGATGTGTTCATCCTCTTCGGACTCACGGTGCACTGGCGGGAGTCCCGAGGAGCCGCAATCTGAGTCAGGGAAGCACTCCCGCGATCTCACGGTTGGGCGCAGCACCTTACCTGGGTAGACAGGACGGCAGTGCCCTCAATCGGGAACCCGGGCCCACTCCGCGGGTAGCAGCGGAGCAGGCCTGGTCGGACTTGACCACCAGCAAGATGAAGGAGCAGCCATCATGAGCTTCACCCACGACGTGCAGGATGTGGTGCAAGTCGTGGAGGGCGTCGGCGTGGCCGTCCTGGTCCTGGGCGCGTTGTTCGTGCTGGCTCGTTCTCTCGTGCTGTTTGTGATACCCGATCGTCGGCAGGGCGCGTACCGCGAGGCCCGGAGGCACCTCGGGAGAACCATCCTCTTGGGCCTCGAAATACTCATCGTTTCAGATATCATCAAGACGGTCATCCTCGAACCTACTCCCGGTAACGAGGTGGTGCTCGGCACGATCGTCCTGATTCGGATCGTCCTCAGCTGGTCCCTCGCCGTCGAGATCGATGGGGTCTGGCCCTGGAAGAAGTACGAAGCCATGTTGAGGCGTCCTGAGGCGCTCGAGGCAGGGAGCTGAGATGGCGCGCGGGACATGGGCAGTTGGCCAGGATGAGCGGGCGACCCAGCCGCCGCCTGCGCGACAGCCCGAGGCGGTCTGGATACCCGGCGGCACCTTCCTCATGGGGTCGGATCGTGATTACGCCGAGGAAGCCCCGGCCCACCGCGTCCACGTGGATGGGTTCTGGATCGAGCGATACCCTGTCACCAACTCCGAGTTCGGCCGCTTCGTCGAGGCGACGCGGTACGTAACGGTTGCCGAGCGGGCACCCAACGCCTCGGACTATCCCGGTGCCGATCCCTCTCTGCTGGTGCCCGCTTCGGCGGTCTTCCGCCCGCCGCCCATCCCGGTGAATCTCAGCGACCCCTACAGCTGGTGGCAGGCCGTACCGGGCGCCGACTGGAGGCATCCGCATGGGCCTGAGAGTTCGATCGAGGGGCTGATGGAGCATCCTGTGGTGCACGTCGCCTGGGAGGATGCCGCCGCCTACGCGGACTGGGCCGGCCGGCGGCTACCGACCGAGGCCGAGTGGGAGTTCGCGGCCCGTGGCGGCCTCGACGGCGCGCCGTTCGCCTGGGGCGACCAGTTCACCCCGGACGGCCGGCACCTTGCCAACACCTGGCAGGGGAGGTTCCCGGTCGAGAACACCCGCGCCGACGGGTACCTGGGCACCTCACCGATCGGCGCCTTTTCGCCCAACGGATATGGGCTGCTCGACATGATCGGAAACGTCTGGGAGTGGACCGCCGACTGGTACACCGACCACGGGGGTCTGGCCGGACATCCGTGCTGCGTCCTCGACAACCCAAGCGGCGGCAGCCTGGAGCGAAGCCTGGACCCGTACACGCCGGAGGTCAGCATCCCTCGTCGCGTCGTCAAGGGCGGCTCCCACCTCTGTGCCCCCAACTATTGCCGGCGCTACCGTCCGGCGGCACGGCTGGGTCAGGCGATCGACACCTCCACCTGCCACATCGGGTTTCGCTGCGTCAGCCGGCGAAGACTCTGAGTTCTCAGGTTCTGTCTAACGGGAGCGCCACCACCCAGGGATCCTTGTTCCGGCGCTCGACAGACTGAATCACGCTTGCGCAGCCGCACGACTCCCGGGGTTGCGCCCACTCAAGAGGAGGACGTATGGCAACCCTTTCCGCGATCAAGTTCCCGACGGTGGGTGGAGCCGACGCCGCGCTGTCGACGCTGGCGACATTGCAGAAGCAGGAGTTGATCCACGTGCACGATGCGGCCGTGGTGACCTGGCAGGTGGGCAAGGACCACCCCAAGACCCGCCAGGTCCGCAGCCTGGCCGGCGCGGGCGCGCTCGGCGGCATGTTCTGGGGCATGCTCTTCGGCCTCATCTTCTTCATTCCGATCATCGGAGCCGCGGTCGGGCTGGGCCTGGGAGCGCTTGCCGGGTCGCTCGCCAAGGTCGGGATCAACGAGGACTTCATCAATCAGGTGAAGGGCAAGATCACCCCCGGCACGTCGGCGCTGTTCGTGCTCACCAGCGGCGCGGTCATGGACAAGGTGGTGGACGCGTTCCGGGGTCAGCAGGGCGAGATCGTCGCCACCAACCTGAGCAAGGAACAGGAAGACGAGCTCCGCAAGGCGTTCTCCCACGAGGAGGAGGCGGTCGCCCAGTCTTAGGTGATCGGTCGACGCCAATGCCCGCTTCGATTTTGGGGATCGAAGCAGGCTTGGTGTCCATGGTGGTTCCATGACACGTTCTCTGCCGGCGCCAGGCCTGAACGGCCGCAGCGGCGCCCGGCGTCGCCCCTGGGCCGTCTACCGGTACGGGGCCGTGCTCCTCATGCTGACGACGGCGATGCTCGTCGGGATCGTCGCCCCGCCTTCGGGCTGGGGAAGGTTTTCGGGCACCGTTCTGCAGCTGGCGGCGGTGCTCGCCGCGCTTTCTCGAGCCGGGGTCAGCCGCCGCCTCTTGGGGGTGGCGGTGGCCGTGGGCATGATCGCCGTCGCCAGCGGCATCGCGGACCCCCTCTTTGGCGGGGGAGGCGCGCGGGGAGTCGCCCAACTGGCCGATGCGGCCCTGCTGGCATTGGTCCCGGTGGCGATCCTCGCCGAGTTCCGGCGAGACCTCACGGTGACCCTCCAGTCGGTGACGGCGGCGCTGTGCATCTATCTCGTGTTCGGTATGTTCTTCGCCAGCCTCGCCTACGCGATCAGCGCTCTCAGTGGCGACGCGTACTTCGCCGGGAAGGCGATGGCCCACAGCTCCGACTATCTCTACTTCAGCTACATCACCCTGGCGACCGTCGGGTACGGCGACTACGTGCCTGCGCTGTCCGCGGGCCGGGCTCTCGCGGTGCTCGAAGCCTTGGTGGGCCAGCTCTACCTGGTCACGGTGGTGGCGCTGGTCGTCGGCAACCTGGCCGGACGGAGGCGGAACGGCCCCAGCGAGGGCGGTTGACCGACGCGAACCATGCCCGCAGTGTAGTTGTCCGCGGCGCCGGCGATGATCGGCCTCTTGCGCGGCAGCTCTGAGGTCCGACAGGGCCCCATCCTCAGGCCGGCACGCGGTAGACGGGGTTCCGGTGGCGGGTTTGCGATTCGGTGATGTGGTGAGCCACCGCCGTGACGCGATTCGTCACAAGGCGACCTCCCGCAGCGGCTGCGAGAGGTGACCGCTGCCATACGTTCACGGCAGAGCCATTCCAGTACGGAGGACACCCGCCCATGCAGTTGAAGGATCAGCCGGCGACGACCACCTCACAGGTCACGGGGCAAGAGAGCCGCGCCTGCGATGTGTTCGTCGCGTTCGGCATCACCGGAGACCTGGCCAAGGTGATGACCTTCCAGGCGTTGTACCGGCTCGAGCGGACGGGGTCTTCTCGACTGCCCGATCGTCGGCGTAGCGGTCGACGACTGGTCGGTCGATGACCTTCGCCAGCACGCCCGGCAAGCGATCGCGGGGACCGGAGAGCAAATCGACGAGGGGATCTTCGACAGGTTCGCGGCCAGGCTGAGCTACGTCCGGGGCGACTTCTCGGACCCGGCCACATATGGCCGGGTCGCCGCCGCCATCAAGGGCGCCCGCACCCCGGTGTTCTACCTCGAGATACCGCCGTTTCTCTTCGCCACCGTCGTGAAGGGCCTCGCCGGAGCCGGACTGCTGGAGGGGGCGCGGGTGGTGGTGGAGAAGCCATTCGGGCACGACGCCACTTCCGCGGATGAACTGAATTCGGAGCTCCATCAGTACCTCGCCGAGGACCAGCTCTATCGCATCGACCACTTCCTGGGGAAGATGGGTTTGCAGGAGTTTCTCTACCTGCGCTTCGCCAACACGATCCTGGAACCGGTCTGGAACCGGCACTACGTGGAGTGCGTCGAGGTCACCATGGCCGAGAGCTTCGGAGTCGAGGATCGCGGCCACTTCTACGACCGGGTCGGGGCGCTGCGAGACGTCGTGGTCAACCACCTGATGCAGCTGATCGCCGCCGCCGCGATGGAACCCCCGGCCGGCGACGATGCGGCGAGCCTCAAGGACGCCAAGTACTCGGTGTTCCGGAGCATGCCCGAAGCCGATCCGGATCAGTACGTGCGCGGCCAATACGACGGGTACCTGACGATCCCGGGGGTGGCGTCCGACTCCACTATGGAGACCTACGCGGCGCTCCGCCTCGAGATCGACAACTGGCGATGGGCAGGCGTCCCGTTCTTCATTCGCACCGGTAAACGGCTCCCGGTCACACAGACCGAGGTGCGGTTGGTGTTCAAGCGCCCGCCGAGATTGCGCTTTGTCGCCCCGCGACAGGGCATCAGCCGCCCTGACCAGCTGGTGGTGAAGCTGGATCCCGCGACCGGCATCCGGATCCAGCTCCAGGCGCTGCGAGCCGACGCTCCCGACCCCGACCGGATCGACCTCGACATGGAGTTCGCCGCCGAGGGCGGCGAGGGGGCCACCCCCTACGAGGTGTTGCTGGGGAACGCCATGCAGGGCGAGAGCGCCGCGTTCACCCGCCAGGACACGGTCCACGAAACCTGGCGGGTCATGCAGCCGCTGCTCGAGCGTCCCCCCGGGGTTCACGGGTACCGCCCCGGTACCTGGGGGCCGGAGGCCGCGAACGATCTCGTCGCCCAGCACGGCGGTCGCTGGCGCGGCCCCTGGGTGGTCGGCTGAGGACACGCATCCGTCGGGCCGAGTCCCCGAGCTCTCAGGTGACCCGGCCCAAGGACGGGAGGAGGTTGACATCATCAGCGAGCACTTCGACGTCATCATCATCGGAAGCGGTGCCGGGGGCGGCACGCTGACGCACCAGCTGGCTCCCTCCGGCAAACGCGTCCTGCTGCTGGAGCGGGGCGATTGGCTGCCGCGAGAACCCCAGAACTGGCAGACCGAGGCCGTCTTCGAGGCCAACCGGTACATCTCCCCGGACACCTGGTACGACGAGGACGGCAAGGCGTTCCAGCCCCAAGTCCACTATTTCGTCGGGGGGGCCACCAAACTTTACGGCGCGGCGCTCTACCGCCTGAGGGAGAAGGACTTCGGCGAACTCCATCATCACGACGGCGTATCGCCCGCGTGGCCGATCACCTATCAAGAGATGGAGCCCTTCTACACCAGGGCTGAACAGCTCTATCAGGTGCACGGCGCCCGGGGCGAGGACTCCACCGAGCCTCCTGCCAGCGCGCCCTATCCCTACCCGGCCCTTTCGCACGAACCGCGCATCCAGCAACTGCACGACGACCTGGCGCGGGCGGGCTTTCACCCCTTCCACGCCCCCTGCGGGGTGATGCTCGACGAGGCCAACCGCCCCTTCAGCACGTGCATTCGTTGCAGCACCTGCGACGGATTTCCCTGTCTCGTCCACGCGAAGTCGGACGCCGAGGTGCTGGCCGTCCGGCCTGCGCTGGAGCACCCGAACGTGACCCTCTTGACGGGCAGCCGGGCGATCAAGCTCAACACGAACGAGGCGGGAACCACCGTCACCGAGGTGGTGGTCGAACGCGAGGGGGAGCAGGAGTCGTATTCGGCCGATCTGGTCGTGGTCTCCTGCGGCGCCGCGAACTCGGCCAAGCTGCTCCTGGCTTCGGCCGGCGACCGCCACCCGCGCGGCCTGGCCAACGGTTCCGACCAGGTCGGCCGCAACTACATGTACCACGTCAGCCAGGCGGTCCTGGCCCTGTCCAAGGAGCCGAATCCGACGGTATTTCAGAAGACGCTCGGGGTCAACGACTTCTATTTCGGGGAGCCGGATTTCGACTTCCCGATGGGCAACATCCAGATGCTCGGGAAATCACAGGCGCCGATGTTCCGTGGCGAGAAGCCGATCGAGACCGCAGTCGTGCCCGGCTTCGCGCTCCGTGACATGGCCCGCCACGCGGTCGACTTCTGGCTGTCCACCGAGGATCTGCCAAAGCCCGAAAACCGGGTCACTCTGGACCCCGACGGGAGTGTCCGTATCAGCTACCGGAGCGGCAATGCGGTCCCCGCGCAGCGGCTCTACGACCGGTTCAAGTCGATGCTCGGGCAGCTGGGGATGCACCCGCACCACCTGCTCCCGCGGCACGCCTACCTGCGCTCGGAGATCCCGGTGGCCGGTTGCGCGCATCAAGCCGGCACCTGCCGCTTTGGAACCGATCCCGCGACCTCGGTGCTGGACGTCAACTGCCGGGCCCACGAGCTCGACAACCTCTACGTCGTGGATACGAGCTTCTTCCCCAGCATCGGCGCCGTCAACCCCGCGCTGACCGCGATGGCGAACGCCATCCGGGTCGGCGATCACCTGCTCGAGCGGCTGGGAGCCACCGCCGCCGGCGGCACCGGGCGGGGGTCGACGGCCATCCCGGCCGCGGCCGGCGCCAACCCCGCCCCTAGAGTCTGAGCGGAAGGAGGATTGTCATGGCTCAGGCGACTGCCAAGAAGCCACCGGCCGACGGGACGCGGAGCAAGACCAGGCCCGCGCCGGAACCACAGAGCGCGGCGGCACCGTCGCCCTTCACTCCCATCGCCGAGTACGCCTTCCTGTCCAACTGCCACACGGGAGCCCTGGTCGCCCCCGACGGGTCGGTCGACTGGCTCTGCGTCCCCCGGTTCGACGCACCGAGCATCTTCGGATCGTCGCTGGATCGCGAGGCGGGGTCATTCCAGCTCTCCCCGCGGGGCACCATCATGCCGGCCGGCCGCCGCTACGAGGACGGGACCAACATCCTGATCACGACCTGGCAGACCCACCAGGGATGGGTCGTCGTCCGCGAGGCGCTGACGATGGGGCGGACGACCGGCGAGGACACGGTAACTCCCCACACACGACCTCCCGCCGACGAGGACGCCGAACACATGCTGGTGCGCACGATCACCGGCATGTCGGGCGAGGTCGAGGTTGAGCTGATCTGCGAGCCGGTGTTCGACTACGGCCGGGTGCCTGCGGAGTGGACTCTGACGGAGGGCGACCGGCACACGGCGGACGCGACCGGAGCCGGTCAGACCGTACGCCTGCATACCGATTTCGAACTTGCGATCGAGCACGGCCTGGTGCGGGCCCGGCGCACCCTACGGCCCGGGGAGCAGGCGTTCGTAGCCCTCTCCTGGGCGGAGGGGTTGACCGGGCCCAAGGACGTGGCCGACGCCAACCGCCGCCTCGACGAGACGGCACGCTTCTGGCGCAACTGGTTGGGAACCGCGAGCATCTTTCAGGACAGCCGCTGGCGGCTGGCCATCCAGCGGTCCGCGCTCACCATCAAGGGTCTCACCTACATGCCGACCGGCGCCACGGTGGCGGCGCTGACCACCTCGTTTCCGGAGACGCCGGGCGGCGAGCGCAACTGGGACTACCGCTACACGTGGGTACGCGATTCGACGTTCATGCTCCAGGGACTGCATTACCTGGGGCTCGACTGGGAGGCGGATGAATTCATGCAGTTCATCGCCGAGCTCCAGACGAACAGCGACGGCGCCTTGCAGATCATGTACGGGATCGACGGCCGCCGTGACTTGACGGAGTCGCTTCGAGAGGACCTGTCGGGATACTCCGGCGCGCGTCCGGTCCGCATCGGCAATGGCGCCTTCGACCAGCGACAGAACGACGTCTTCGGTGCGGTCCTGGACTCGATCCTGCGCCACTCCGTCCGCCGTCGACGGATGCCCCGCCACCTGTGGAACATCGTGCACACCCAGGCACAGTGCGCGATCGAGGCGTGGAAGAAGCCGGACCAAGGGATCTGGGAGGCGCGGGGCAAGCCGCAGCACTACGTCTCTTCCAAGATCATGTGCTGGGTCGCGCTCGACCGGGCGGCGAAGCTGGCGGAGATGCGCGGCGACCGCGACCTGGAGGCGAAGTGGCGCCAGGTGGCGGAGGAGATCAAGGCCGACATCCTCGCCCACGGCGTCAGCGACCGGGGCGTGCTGCGCCAGCATTACGAGACCGACGCGCTCGACGCCTCGGCCCTGCTGGCCGCACTGTTCGGGTTGCTGCCACCGGACGACGAACGGCTGCACAAGACGGTCCTCGCGATCGCCGACGAGCTCACGGAGAACGGGTACGTACTCCGCTACCAGACCACGCAGACCGACGACGGCATGTCGGGCAAGGAGGGAACGTTCCTCATCTGCTCCTTCTGGCTCGTCTCCGGCCTCTCCATCGTGGGTGAGGAGCAGCGGGCCCGGGATCTGATGGAGCACCTCCTCCGCGCGGCCTCGCCGTTGGGCCTCTACGCGGAAGAGTTCGACGCCGCCACCAGCCGGCACCTGGGGAACTTCCCGCAGGCGTTCTCCCACCTGGCGATGATCGAAGCTGCCGCGCGCATCCTGCTCAACGAGCGCCTGGCCGAGGAGGGCATCGCGCTGGGCAATCGGCACGACTTCCAGCCGGCAGCAGGCGGTGTCGGGCGCGCGAGCCCGAGCACCGTGGGGTCGTGAGTCGTGACCGGACCGCCTGACGACCGGCGGGTGGAGGTCACGGGACCGCTGTCGGACCACGTGGTCCCACACCGCGTGGTCATCGTCGGTGGTGGCTTCGCCGGGCTCTTCGCCGGACGCCACCTGCGGCACGTCCCGGTGGCGGTGACGCTGATCGACCGCTCCGCCAACCACGTCTTCCAACCGATGCTCTACCAGTGCGCCACCGGGGTCGTGCTCCCGGCCACCATCGCGCCCACCTTCCGCGCCATCTTCGGCGGTCAGCCCAACATGCGACTGCGCCTGGCGGAGGTGGTGGACGTGGACCTCGAGCGCCGGGTGGTGCGGGTGCGGACACCCATTGGAGAGGAGGACGAGGTGCCGTACGACTCGCTCATCGTAGGCACCGGTGCCGGCACCTCGTACTTCGGTCACGATGAGCTGGCGCGCCATGCGCCGGGCATGAAGACGGTCAATGACGCGGTCGAGGTCGGCCGCCGCATCTTCGGCGCGTTCGAGATCGCGGAGATGATCAAGGAGCCCGACCGGCGCCGCCCCTGGCTGACCTTCGCCGTGGTGGGCGCCGGCCCCACCGGCGTCGAGCTGTCGGGTCAGATCCGCGAGGAGGCCCGGCACACGCTGCGCCGCGAGTTCAGGTCGATCGACACGACGGCCTGCCGGGTGGTGCTGCTGGACGGTGGCAAACAACCGCTGGCGACCTTCGGGGACCGGCTTTCGGAGCGTGCCACTCGCGTGCTGGAGGCGAAAGGCGTGGAGCTCCAGATGGGCGCACTGGTGACGAGCGTGGACGCCGACGGCCTCGACTACAAGGACCACGCCGGCCAGACGCACCACATCGACACCAAGACGGTGGTCTGGGCCGCCGGGGTCGCCGCCTCGCCGCTGGGTCGCCGGCTGGCGAACCAGGCGGGCGCGGAGGTGGATCGGGCGGGGCGGGTCGAGGTGCTGCCCGACTGCACCCTGCCCGGGCACCCGGAGGTGTTCGTGGTCGGCGACCTGATGTGCCTGGACAAGTTGCCCGGCGTCGCCGAGGTGGCGATGCAGTCCGGGCTGCACGCGGCCAACAGCATCAAGCGCCGGCTGAACGGCAAACCGGTCAAGAAGTTCCGCTACGTGGACATGGGCAGCATGGCCTACGTCGGACGAGGGCACGCCATCGTCGAGTTCAAGGGAATGAAGCTGAGCGGCCGCCTCGGCTGGTTCATGTGGGCCGGGGTGCACATGACGTTCCTGACCGGGTTCCAGAACCGCTTCGCGGCCCTCTTCAGCTGGTTGGCGGCGCTGGCCGGGAGCCGGCGGGGACGTGTCTTCGGCGTCTCGGACCTCGCCAGTCTCACAGAAGGCTCAACTCCCCGGGAGCCGGAGGGCGCTGTAGGCGCTGTCGATGTCACACGAAGCCACCCATGAGCGCCGAGCTTCTCTCCCGCTACCAGTTCGCGCTCACGGCGAGCTTCCACTTCATCTTTCCGCCGATCTCGATGGGACTCGGCATCCTGCTGGTCTGGATGGGGTGGAAGTACCTCCGGACCAGGGATCCGGTCTGGCGCCGGTCCTCCTTCTTCTGGGTGCGCGTCTACGGGCTGGTCTTCTCGCTCGGAGTCGCGACCGGCATCGTGCAGGAGTTCGCGTTCGGGATGAACTGGTCCCAGTACTCGGCGTTCGTCGGCAATGTGTTCGGCAGCCTGCTGGCGGCAGAGGGCGTCTTCGCGTTCTTCCTGGAGGGCGGATTCCTCGGCCTCCTGCTTTTCGGCGGATCCCGCCTGGGCCCCCGGATGTGGCTGGTGGCGACGGTTCTGGTCACGTTCGGCGCCCACTTCAGCGCGCTCTGGATCCTGATGGCGAACTCCTGGATGCAGACCCCTGCCGGCTTCGTGGTGCACAGCTCCCAGTGGGGGATGCAGGCGGTCATGACCAACTTCTGGCAGGTGATCTGGACGGCGTCGTTCTGGCCCCGCCTGCTGCACACCTTTGTGGCCTCCTGGATGATCGGCACCGCGCTGGTGATGTCGGTCAGCGCCTGGTACCTCCTCAAGGGTCGGCACCTGGACTTCGCCGCGAAGAACCTGGCGGTCGCGCTGCCCACCTTCTTCGTCCTCGCCGTCCTGCAGATGTGCTTCTTCGGCGCGAACATGGCCATCGAGGTCACCAACAACCAGCAACCGAAGCTCGCCGCCATGGAGGGCGTCTTCAAGTCCCAGTCGTGCGCCCCGCTCTACTTGGTCGGCTGGGTGGACGAGCAGAACCAAACGCTGCGAGGGATTCCCGCTCCGGTTCCCTGTCTTCTCAGCGTCCTCTCCTACAAGGATCCGCACGCGACGGTGCCCGGGCTCGGCAACTTCCCCAAGAGCAACTGGGCACCGGTCAACGTGGTCTTCCAGGCGTATCACCTGATGATCGATCTCGGCTTTCTGTTCCCCTTGATCGGCCTGGTGGGCGTCTTCGTCTGGTGGCGGCGGAGGGGTGGCCGGTGGGGACCGGGGGACAGCTACCGGCCGATGGTGATGCCGGGCTGGCTGCTCTGGGTCCTGGTGGTCACCGTGCCGCTCACCGAGGTGGCGACCATCGCCGGCTGGTGGACGGCGGAGACCGGCCGCCAGCCCTGGGTGGTGTGGAACGTGTTGCGCACAGCCAACGCCGACTCACCGGTGCTCAGCAGCTCCGAGGTCCTCTTCACGCTCGTCGCCTTCGCGGTGCTGTACCTGATTCTGCTGATCCTGTTCCTGTTCCTGCTCGACCGCATGATCAGGCGCGGGCCGTCGGCGACGATCGACACGGTGTCGGACGAGTTGCCGGACACCTTCCGTGAGGTCTTCCGGCGCCGGGGCCGCGCCTCATCAGGTGGAGAGGCTTAGGAGCACGGGTATGTGGCTGAACACCCTCTGGTTCGCCCTGTTCATGCTGATCATCGCCGGCTACATCATCCTGGACGGCTTCGACCTCGGCGTCGGCATCGTGCACCCCTTCGTCGGACGGAACGACCAGGAGCGGCGGGTGGCTCTGAACAGCGTGGGTCCGGTCTGGGACGGTAACGAGGTCTGGTTGGTGGTCGGCGGCGGGGTGCTGTTCGCCGCCTTCCCCCCCGTGTACGCGGCTCTCTTCTCCGGCTTCTACGTGGCCTTCTTCCTGGTCTTGCTGGTCCTCATCCTGCGCACGGTCGCGATCGAGTTCAGGAGCAAGCGACGAGAGCGGGCCTGGCGCTCGACCTGGGACCTGGTCTTCTTCGTTTCCTCGTTGACCCTGGCGCTGTTGCTCGGGGTGGCGATCGGCGACATCATCACCGGGGTCCCGCTGAACGCAAAGGGCCAGATCGCCATCGGCAGCCTGCTGGACCTCCTCCACCCCTTCGCCCTCTGGTTTGGTTTGACCGCCGTGGCCATGCTTACCCTGCACGGGGCGCTCTACCTCAATCTCAAGACCGAAGGCACCGTCCAGGCGCGGGTCCGGCGGGCGATCCCGTGGCTGTTCGGGGCCATGGTGGTCGCGGCCACCGTCCTTGCGATCTGGATCGGAGCCTCCGCCGATGTTCTCGCCCGGGACTATCGCCGCGAGCTGTGGCTATTCGCGTTCCCGGTCGCCGCGTTCGCGGCCTTCGTCGTAGCCGGGATCATGCTGCTCCGAGGGCGGGGAACGGCGGCCTTCTTCTCCTCGGCGGCAATGCTGGCGCTGCTGCTGGGGTCGATCGCGTCGGGCCTGTACCCGAACCTGCTCATCTCGAGCACCAAAAGCGCCGACAACATGACCGTCACAAACGCCGCTTCAGCTCCGCTGACGCTGACGGTCATGCTTATCGTGGCCGCGATCGGACTGCCTTTCGTCCTGCTCTACTCGGCCGGCGCCCAGTACATCTTCCGCGGGAAGGTAGAGCTCACCGACGACAGCTACTGACGTGCACGCCGGCACTGAAGTCAGGCGGGCGCTCGGGCGATCCCGAATCCCGGTGACTCCGAGCAGCGCGACCGGGCGGGCGTCGGCGGCCGGGGCAGCTCACCGGCGCCGCGCCGCGGACCGGCGCCCCGGGAGGGAGCTGCTCCGAGCCCAGCCCGCCCTGGGCCTCGCGGTCGTCCTCGGCGCGGCGGCGGCCGCCTGCTGGCTGGCCGTCGCGGTGCTCCTCGCCGGGGTGGTGGCGGCCGTTTTCCTGGGAGGGGAGGGACTGGCGGCGGTCACCGGGCCGATCCTCCTGATGGTGGCGCTGGTGCTGCTCCGCGGGGGTCTGCTCTGGGCTCAAGAGGTGCTGGCACAGCGGGCGGCCGACCATGCGAAGCACCGGCTCCGGGAGCGGATCGCACGCAAGCTGGTGGAACTGGGCCCGCTTTACGCCAGGGGAGAGCGGGCTGGGGAGCTGGTCTACGTCGCCGGCGAGGCCGTCGAGGCCCTCGACGGTTACTTCACCCGCTACTGGCCCGCGCGTGCGCTGAGCGCCGCCGTCCCGGTCATGGTCGGGCTCCTCGTCCTCGCCCTGGACCCGTGGGCGCTGCTGATCCTCCTCTTCGCCTGGCCAATCCTGCTGCTGCTCCTGGCCCTGATCGGGATCCGGGTCCGCGACCTGACCGAGCGGCGGGAGCGGGAGGTGGCCTGGCTCAACGGGCACTTGCTCGACATGCTCCAGGGTCTGCCGACGCTGAAGCTGTTCGGGCGGTCGGCCGACGCCGCCGAGACCCTGCGCGCCGCCAGCGCACGCCAGTGTGCCGCGACCATGGACGTTCTCCGGGTCGCCTTCCAGGCTTCGCTGGTCCTGGAGTGGGGGGCGGTCGGCGGCACCGCCCTGGTGGCGATCGAGACCAGCGTTCGGGTCATGACCGGGGGCCTGCCCTTCTACCACGCCCTGGCGGTCCTGCTTCTGGCCCCCGAGTTCTTCCTTCCCCTCCGCAGGCTCTCGATGGAATACCACGCCGGCCGGGCCGGGACCGCGGCCGCCCAGCGCATCCACGCGCTGCTGGCGCAGCCGGCCCCCGGGCGCCGGGCCCGGGTCGCTCCCTTCCCCGCGCGTCACGACCTGCGGCTGGACAGGGTCCGGGTGGTCTATGAAGGGCGTGCCGCTCTTGACGGATGCTCGCTGGAGGTGGCCCAGGGACAGGCGGTAGCCCTGGTCGGCCCCACTGGCGCCGGGAAGACCACTGTCGTCAACCTCCTGCTCCGCTTCGTCGAGCCGGCGGCGGGCCGGGTCGAGGTGGGGGGCGTCCCGCTCGGAAGCCTCGACGTCGAACGCTGGCGCTCGCTCATCGCCTGGGTGCCGCAGCATCCGTCCCTGTTCTGTGGCTCGATCGCGGACAACATCCGCCTGGCCAGGCCCCACGCCACCGACGACGAGGTGGTGGTCGCGGCGCGTGCGGCGCAGGCGCACGGGTTCATCGAAGCACTCCCGGCCGGATACGCCACCCAGATAGGAGAGGACGGTGCCCGGGTGAGCGGCGGCGAGCGGCAGCGGCTGGCGCTGGCCCGGGCCTTCCTGAAGGACGCGCCGCTGCTGGTCCTGGACGAGCCCACCTCGCATCTCGACGCGGCCTGCCAGGCGTCGGTGCTGGAGTCTCTGGGGCGGCTTCAGGAAGGGCGGACGGTGATCCTGATCGCGCACTACCTCCCGGCGACGTCCCCGGTGGACCTTGTCGCCGTGATGGAGGCTGGGCGCGTGGTCGACGTGGTCGGCCGTCGAGCCGGCGCGACGGCCGGCGCCGGCAGCGCCCCGTGACGGCATCTGCCCGGGGACGGCCCCTGGTGAGGGCGCTGGCCCTGGCGGGGCCGGCTCGGGGCTGGGTAACGGTCGCCGCCGCCGCCAGCTTCGGGGCGCTGGTCTCGAACCTGGCCTTGATGGCGGTGGCGCCCTACCTTATCTCCAGGGCGGCCCTGGTCACCGAGTTCGCGTCGATCGCCGTGGCGGTGACCGCGGTCCGCACGCTGGCCGTCTCGCGGGCCGTCCTGCGTTACCTGGACCGGTACCTGACCCACCTGGCCGCTCTGCGCATCCTGGCCCGGCTGCGCGTTTGGCTGTTCCGGGCGGTCGAGCCGCTGGTGCCCGGTGGGCTGAAGGATTTCCGGCGCGGCGACGTGATGGCTCGCGCGCTGGCGGACCTGGACGCGCTCGACGAGTTCTACGCTCGCGGGATGGTGGCGCCGGTGGCCGGCGCCCTGGCCGGCGGGCTGGCCTGCCTGGCACTGGCGGCGCTCGATCGGCGGCTGGCGCCCGCCCTGCTGGTCTTCCTGGTGCTGGCGGGCGTTGCCCTGCCGCTCGCGGTCCAGCGCCACAGCCGCCGGCCCGCGAGGCGACTGGCCGAGGCCCGAGGCAGGCTGCACGCGGCGATCGCCGAGGACGTCGCGGGCCTCGCGGACCTCCTCGCGTTCGGTCGCCAGGACGAGATCGCGGCGCGCCTCGAAGGGTCCTCTCGGGCGATGGGCACGGCACGTCGGCGGCTGGCGTCTGCTCGGGGCGCCGACCTCGGGGCCGGTGCGGCGCTGACCGGTCTCGCGGGGCTGGCCCTGCTGGCCCTGGCGATTCCGGAGGTCCGGGACGGCCGGATCGCGGGTGTGCTCCTCGCAGCAGTCCCGCTGGTCGCCTTCGCGGCCTTCGAAGGGGTGCTGGCCCTGGGCGAGGGCTTCCGGCAGGCGGAGGTCAGCCGTGCCGCGGCGGCGCGGAGTCTGGAGCTGGCGGACATGGCGCCCTCGGTGACCGACCCGCCTCGCCCGCTGCCGCCGCCGTCCTCACACGGCGTCGGGTTCCGCGATGTGCGCTTCCGGTACCGGCCCGACGCTCCGCTGGTACTCGACGGCGTGAGCTTCCAGGTGCCGCCCGGGGGACGGCTGGGGATCACCGGGCCCAGCGGCGCCGGCAAGACCACGGTGGTCGGGTTGCTGCTGCGCTTCTGGGAGGCCGGGTCGGGGACGGTCGAGGTTGGAGGCTGCGACATCCGGAGCCTCCAGGCGGAAGCGGTGCGGGGCCTGATGGGCGTGGTTCCCCAGCGCATTCACCTCTTCAACGGCACGCTGCGCGACAACCTGCTCCTGGCGGACGGGGAGGCGGACGACGACCGGATCCTTGAGGTGTGCGGCCGTGCCCAGCTCAGCGATCTGGTCGCGGCACTCCCCGACCGCCTCGACACCCGGGTGGGGGAGGACGGCCTGAAGCTGAGCGGCGGCGAGCGCCAGCGGGTGGCGCTGGCGCGGGTCTTCCTGCGGCGGGCGCCGATCTTGATCCTGGACGAGGCCACGGCCAACCTGGACCGCGCGACCGAGCGGCGGGTGCTGCGGGCCGTCGACGACTTCGCGGCCGGCCGGACCCTGATCGTGATCTCGCACCGTCCAGCCCCGCTGGAGCTGGCCGCCAGGGTGTCCGCCCTCCGGCGTTAAGCACTTGCGGTAATGCCATCTCTGCGCGGCTCGGTCACTTGGGGGCGCCGGCAGAACCCACCCGCGGCTGTTGCAAACGGCACGTTCAGGCAGGTGCGGCCCACTGCAGTAAGCGGCGAACCGCCGCCCGGCACAGCAAAAGGGCAAGGATCAAGAGAACCACCGGCAGGAAGCCACCGAGGCTGACGCGGCCGCCAAAGACCAAGTGGGTGAGCTCTAAGACGGCGAACTTGCTCCCGAACAGAACGGCCCACAGGGTGACGCCGGCCACGACTTTGCCGATCGGCGTGGAGGCCGCGCGGAATCGCACGCGCACCCAGTGCTCGGCAGTAACGACGAGTTCAAGTACGATCTTGAGCAGAACGGCTGTCAGCAGGGAGAGCGTGAAGCTTTCGCTCACCACCCCGGGCAGGTACTCGATGAACAGGTTCAGAACGACCACGTAGACGAAGAGGTCGACTATTCCCGCAGCCGCTCTCCCCCTTAGCCGATCGAAGGCACCCATTCAATCTCATCCCGAGCGATCCGAGGTGAGCCTATCGCATCCGCCCGTGGCCAGGAGACCCCCGCGGATCTCCCGGCCGTTGGGGGGAATGAGTTGTCACACCGAGCGACCGGACACGCCTCCGATGTGGGGCGCTGAGGTGTTGGCCCCCGGCCCGTCATGCCCAGCCAGCCCGCTCCGGTACGCCCTCCGGACTCGCTTCCGCAGCGGTCGCCGCTCGCGACTTCAGCGCCTGCTCGATGACCTGGGCCGGGATCCTTTCGTGGGTCATCACCCTCCCGTTCGCGTTGGCGACTGCCTCCTGCAGCCGGTTCATCCAGGTCTGCTCCACAACGAGCATGGCGGCCGATGACCCCGGCTCCACGCTGTCGGCGATGTCTGCCACATCGCCTTCTGACAACAGCCCGTGGACGTCGTTCGTCTCTCCGGTGACAGGTGAGAGGAGTTTGGCGAGGTCAGGTGGGACATCGTCGAGCTCGATGGCGGTGATATTGCCGTCGACGTCCTTCATCACAAACACCAGGTCGATGATGCGGATCAGGCCGCGCTGGACCACGTCCTGCAGCGCCGGCACGATCTCTCCACGAAACTGGTTTCCCTCGAATCCGATCACGGTGACGTCCACCGGCGCGGTGACGCTCATGACTGTCCTCCTTACGAGCCGTCCGTGTACCACTCCATGATCGCCGCGAGTCCTCGTGATCGAATGGCTGACGGTGGCGCGCACCTAGACAGAACAGTGAGGAGCGGGTCTGGGACCCGCGCCAGGCCCCAGGAGCGAGGTGCGTGTCGTTCTGGGGTCATCCTTTTGTCGAGGGTGTGGCGAGACGGCCTGGGTCCGAGACGCACCACCGGTGCTATCTGTGTCTTGTCAGGACAATCGGCCGCGACGGCCCGACACACCCGTCGGACGGAGCGGCTCCGGAGGAGGTTGATCGTGTTCCGAAGACCTGTGGTGAGGCGGCGAGGAGTCGGCATTCTGGGGGCCGCCGCGATCGGCGGCGCGGGCGTCGCCGCGGGACGGCGGAGCGCCGCCCGGTCGGCCCAGGAACAAGAACAGGAAGCGAGGCTGAACGAGCTGGAGGCGCAGCAGGCGGCCTACACAGCGCCCGCGGCGCAGGCCCCTGCCGCACCTCAATCCGTCCCGCCCGCCCCCATGCCCCAGGCACGGCCGCGCCACCGAGCACCGACCCCGCGATCGGGCAACTCCAGCAACTCGCTGCCCTGAAGGCGTCGGGCGTCCTCAGCGAGCAGGAATTCGAACAGATGAAGGCCCGGGTCATCTCGCCGCCGGCGTGATGGCGGCGGACGCTCGGGCTCGTTGCGATCGAGACTGAACAGACCTTCTGACAACAAGGCGCCGGCGCCGCGAGCCCGAACCTTCGCCGGGACCTGCTGATCCCCCGGATGTAGGCGATGGTGATGCTCGCGGTGCGCGCTGGCGCCAACCACCCCGCCCCTGAGCGGCCCAGGGACGCCGGCTGTCCCGTCCTGATCGCAATGTCCCAACGCCGGCCGCCTCCTGAGATCGTACCCTGGACGAGATCGGACGGGAATATGGCCGAAGATCGGCGGCCTCGGACTGACCGAGACGTGGGTGGTGCGGGCGCCGTATACGTACCACTCGCGGAAGCGAAGCTTGCGCCGCCCCGCGCCCGCCCCGGGCTTGTCGAACGCCCTCGCCTTCTGACATCCCTTTCCGCGGCGCACGCCGCAGCGATGACCCTGGTCGCTGCTCCCGCTGGATATGGAAAGACGACGGCAGTCGAAGCGTGGTGCGCCCTGCAACCACTACCGGTGGTGTGGGTGACGCTCGACCGCGGGGACGACGACGCCGTGCGTTTATGGACCTACGTGGCCACGGGGGTCGACCGTGTCTGTCCGGGTCTTGGACGCGCGACGCTGCAGCGGCTCAGAGCCCCGGGAGCGGACGTCCAGCTGGCCGTAGATGAGCTTATGAACCGGGTCGCCCTCTCGGGAACGCAACTGGTCATGGTCCTCGAGGACGTGCATCTGCTCAAGAACCCGGAGGCCCTGGCGTCCATCGACCACGCCGTCGAGCGGCTGCCGCCGACCGTCCGCCTCGTTGTCTTGACGCGGTCGGACCCTCCCTTGCGGGTGCCGGAGAGGCGGGCGCGCGGGAGCCTGGCCGAGCTCCGAGCGAGAGACCTCGCGTTCACGACGCGTGAGGCCTGGGGGTTCATTGTCGGTCAGGAGCACCTGGGTTTGGACGAGGTCGAGGTCTCCGGGCTGTGCAAGCGAGTTGAAGGTTGGCCTGCCGCGCTCTCTCTCGCCGCGCTCTGGCTGCACGGGGTCGACGACCCCCACCGAGCGGTCAAGGAATTCGGCGGGGACCACCGTTTCGTTGCGGAATACCTGACTGACGCGGTCATACAGGACCTGGACGAAGATGAGAGGAGGTTCATCCTCCAAGCCTCGACTCTTGGTCGATTCACGCCCGAGCTCTGTGACGCGGTGCTGGGCCGGTCTGACTCGACGCAGGTGCTGGACCAGCTCGAGCACACCAATCTCTTCATAGCCCGCCTCGGGAACGGAGAATGGTTCCGGGTCCACGCGCTCTTTGCCGAGTTCGCTGCTTTCCGGCTGGCTTCCTTGGAGCCGGGCGGAGGGCGTGAGATCCATGCGAAGGCGGCGAGATGGCTGCAGCGACGCGGATTGACCGGAGAAGCTGCCCGGCACGCCGCGGCGGCCGGCGACCATGAACTCCTCGCCACAATACTGGGCGAAGGTCAGACTGGCCTCATCAGACGGGGCCAGGCCCGAACCGTGATCTACTGGGCGAGAGCGCTGCCCGACAGCTATCTCGTGCGGCATCCGGAGACCGCCCTCGGCGCCGCTTCCGCGTTGCAGGACTTGGGCCACGGAACCCTGGAGGTGCGACGCTTCCTTCGGCTCGCCGATCGCGGTGCCGCCGCGACCCCGGCCCGGGGCGGGGCTGACCTGGAAGCCCTGGCGGCGGTCCTCCGTTCCGGTGCGCTGGAGGACGACATCCGCCGGCAGCTGAACGAGGCCGTTCGAGCAGTGAAGCTCTCAAAGCAGGGTGCTGGCGAGTGGCTCGTGGTCTCGCTTGCCCAACTGGGGCGCTCGCAGTACCTGGCCGGTGATACCGATGCGGCGTGGAGCACGAGCCTTCGGGCGATCGAGGATCCCGAGGCGGAACGCCGGCCCGTCGGCCATGCCGGAGCCAGAGCCACCCTCGCCATCGTCGCGGCCGAGCGGGGTCGCCTCTCAACCGCCCGGCTTCACGCGGAGCGGGCCCAGTCGATAATCGCCGGCATCGGCAATAGCCGGAGCTGGATCGGTGCTGCCGGCGGTTCACTCGCGACGGGCGTGGTTCTGGCGGCCGAAGGCGATCTGGCGGGGGCTGAGCGGCATCTGGCGCAGGCGGAAAGGCTGTTGGAGGATGAGGTCGCCACCGCGCACCACGGCTGGGCTCTCCTGCTCCTCGCGAGGACCCGCTGCCGGCGAGGCCGCCTCACCGACGCAGACCTGAGCCTCCAGTCCGCTCGAACAGAACTTCAGGAATTGAGAGACGGGGGGCGCTTGTCCTCGCTCCTGGCGGAGGTCGAGCTGGAGCTGGCAAGGGCGCGAAGCCGCGCCGCGGAAGGCCAGCTGCTGGAGGCGCCAAGCGACGCTGAGCTGGCGGTCTTGAACCTTCTGGCGAGCGACGGTTCGGCCCGGCAGATCGGCGACCAGCTCTTCGTCTCGCTCAATACCGTCCGATCTCACATGCGCGCGCTCTACCGAAAGCTCGGCGTGAACTCCCGAGCCGAGGCCATCGCGCGAGCCGCGCAACTCGGCCTGCTCCCGCCAAGTCATCCGCGTGATTCCCCGGCCAGACCCGCCCCGATCATCATCGAACGACCCGGACTCGCTCGCGCGCCGGGTAGCGTCACTCGATCGTAGTCGACGGCAGGATCAGGGAACCGGACCGGCTCGCGCGGGCACCCTGGTGACGTCGAAGGATCGCAGAGCCCCGCGCTTCCTCGCACGGTCCGGCTCCGCTTGACGGTGATCTCGGCCCCGGCTACGCTCTAAATCTGCGCTTGCAGAATCCGAACCGGGATGGTGTCAGCGATATTCGCCGCCGGCATCGGGTGCCAGGGTGGTGGACACTGGCAGCGCGCCCTTACCGACCGGTCGACCCGGCCGGCACAATCTGTGCGGGCGGCCCGCCTTCACGGGCCTCTCGACTCCCCGGCGCGGGCGAACCCTCGCTTCCATCGTCAAGGGCGGCCTGACGGGATGGCCGGAGGAGTTTCGAAGGGACAGCCCGGATCGGTCTATCGCAGTCCCCTCCGGCGGTCGATCAACACTCTGGGCAGCGCAGCGCTTGCCGTGTCAGCGATCGCGCCGACCGCCTCGGTGTTCGTCGTTGCCCCGATCGCGTTCATGGTGCAGGGGACCGGCGCGTTTTGGGGATTTGTCATCGCGGGTGTGATCAGTGTCGGGATGGCGATGTGCTGGGCGGAGCTCGGCTCGGCCTATCCGATCGCGGGTGGCAATTACCCGTTGATCGCAAGGGTGCTGGGTCGACCCGTCGGCTTCGTCGCGCTCGGCCTTCAGCTTGTCAACGTCGTTGTCATCCCGAGCGAGTTCGGGCTCGGGGCTGCCCAATTCCTTTCGGTCATCTGGCCCGGCGAGAACCCGCACCTGCTGGGTGCGGGGATCGTCGTTGTCCTGGGCGTGATCGCCGTCCTTTCGATCAGGATCAATGCGCGCGTCACCGGGCTCTTCGTGATCATCGAACTCCTCGTCCTGACCGTAGTGACGGTCTTGGGGTTCACACACATCCATCAGTCGCCTTCCGTGCTGGTCAGTCCCCATACGTTTGATGTCAAGGGCAACAGCTTTCCGCTGACGGCAAGCGCCCTGTTCGCAGGAGTCGCCCTCGCCGTCTACGCCTATGACGGATACCAATTCCCGATCGTCTACTCCGAAGAGATGAGAGGCCGGCCGCGAACTGTCGCGCGAGCGATCTTTCTGTCGTTGACGATCGCGGTGGTCGCTGAGCTGCTGCCGGCTATCGCCGTACTCATGGCCGCTCCCTCCCTCTCGAAGCTCAGTACAGCCGGGGCGCCCATGGGGTACGTGATCACGGCCATCGGGGGAAGCACGGTCAACACCGTCATCAGCCTTGGTGTCGCCCTCGCGATACTCAACGCCACTCTGGCGATCATGCTCAGCTTTGGCCGCATCCTCTTCAGTTCCGGTCGGGACCTCGCCTGGCCGGGGCCGGTCAATACCTGGTTGGCAACCGTTCATCCCCGGCTGCGTACGCCCTGGGTGGCGACCGCGTTCGTCGCTGCCGTGGGTGCGTGCCTCACCGCAGTCTCCAACCTGGCCGCTCTCGTCACCTTCACCAGCGTGATCGCCGTGGTGATCTACGCTCTCGTAGGTCTGTCTGCACTCGTGAGCCGGCTCCGGCAGCGAGGCCTGAGCCGGCCGTATCGAATGCCCATCTGGCCGCTCCCTCCCCTTGTTGCCCTGGCTGGGCTTGTTATCGTGGCCACGCAACAGAGGCCTCGAAACGTTGCCATCGTCGCTTGCTTTGTTATTGCCGCCTCGATCTATTACGTGGCCTACCTCCATCGACGGAAGAGCAGTCGCTGGCTGATGCTGGAGCCGACAACAGCAGAGAAGGAGGCTTTCGACCGGTAAGAGTGCGATCCTCGCCGGCGATCGCAATCACCCATGTGATTCACGCCGGCCCCCACCTTGGAGGCCGCAAATCGCTCTAGGCTCGGGGGGTGAGTGGTCGCGAGTACCGAATCACGGTCGACGGTGAGATCAGCGACCTCTTGGGCGGCGCCTTCGTGGGAATGGAGTTGAGGCGCGTGGACGGAAAGTCACAATTGGTCGGCTGGATTCGAGACCAGGCGGAGCTGCAAGGACTGTTACAGCGTATCTGCGACTTTGGCATGCCCTTGCTCAGTGTGACTGCGGTTAGCAGTGATGATGAGGAAGGGGTGATGTCATGATCAGCAATAGCCAAGTTCTCAGACAACCGTCGCCAGATGAGTCCCGTCGAGCCCCGAGAACGGGGTGCACGAGCCGCGCGCAGCCGGACTGTTATCCGCGCGCCCAGGGCTCCACCCGCACGGCGCTGGCGCCCGCCAGGCGGGCTGTCCTGGGCCGAGCCGCCCAGGGACGCGGAGGTCTGGCTACCCGCTTCCCCATCGCGGATGCCGTGCGCGCCCTTGCGGACCACGATGTGGAGGGGACGTTCGACCTGGCAGATCGGGTCCTCGCCCAAACAGGCTCCCGACTTGCCGTGATAGCGGACCTCCTGTACCCAGCCCAGCTGGAGCTGAGTGACCTTTGGTACTCCGGCGGCGTCACCGCACGGCAGGAGGTGGAGGCCGCGGGCCTGGTCCGGCAGGTCATCGAGGCGCTGCCGCCCACGCCGTCGCGGAATCCAGTCGCCAGAGGCCTTCGCTGTGTTCTGGCAACGCTACCTGCTGATCCGCACGATCTCGGCCCGCGGATGCTTGCGCTGGCCATGGAGGACGACGGCTGGGAGGTCGAGGTGCAGTCCGCGACGCCGCCGCTTGTGGAATGGGCAGGCACAGCGTCTCGGCGCCCCACCCGGCTGCTCGCGTTGTCGGTTGCGATTCTTCCGTCAGTCGCCGTACTCACGCAGATGATCGAGGCCGCCCATCGACATCGCACTGAAGTGCTGGTCGGGGGCGTGGCCTTTGCGCGGATGGCGACCTTGTCGGACAAGATCGGCGCGGATGCCTGCGGAGCCGACGCCCGCGCCGGCTGCGTCCTCGCACGGAGGCTGGTGGCGAGATGAAGGATCTGACCTTCGCGACCGGAGAGGTGGCCTCTATGCTCGGCGTCTCTCCCCACACGGTGCGCGCGTGGGAGAGGCGGTACCTGGCGTTGAAGCCGGCGCGCAGCACCTCGGGCCAGCGTCGGTACAGCCTCGACGACGTCGCCTTCCTTCGACAGATAAAGCATGAGCGCCATGCTCACCATCTCTCCCTGCGTCTGGCAACCATGGCCGCCCAGGGAGTCGTAACGCTGGGCGAGGATCACCCCGAGCCAGACTCGAACGCGATCCCGGCGCAGGTGATGGGTGACCCCATCCATGCGGTTCCGAACCTGATTCCTGAAGTGGTGTTGGTGATCGACCAGAACGGACGCCTGTTGTGGGCGAACACGGCATTGGCACGGTTTGCCGACCAACTCACCAGCCGGATGCTCGGTCTCAACTTCCTTGACTTCATCGATCCCTACGACCGCGCCAAAGCGGTGCAGACGTACAGCCCACCCCTTCTGCGGCGCCGGGGCTGGGAGCTGAACCTGCGCGGCGCACGCAGGCGCGCGCTCTTTTCGTTCGATTCCTGCCCGGTGTCCACGGACGATGGGTCGCGGCTCGTCCTGGTAGGTACCGAACTACGGGGCGAGCCGGCCCCCCGCACCACCGGGTCTCCTTCCCCCATCAGCTCGACCACAAGCTGGGTCCCGCCGCCCTTCCGTGTGCTGCTCAGCGGCGCTCCGGATCCGATGCGAGCGGTGAACCTGGTTCAAAGCTGGCTGGATCCGCTCTCGGTTGGCATCGCTCTTCTGTCGGCGACCCCTCCGCTGACGTGCTTGATGTCGAACCAACTCTTCCAAACGGAGGTCGCCGGTGAGCAGCGTTCCATAGAGGGGCGTCAACTCGACGAGCTCCTTCCCGCCGAGGCGTCGAATCTGGTAGGCATGGTCGGCGGACGGGCCGTCCGCTCCGGCGAACCGCAAATGATCAGGGGGTGGTTCAGCTCGCCGTCGCTCGACGGACCGGCATGGGATCTGGAATTGTTGCCGGTCACCGACTCCGAGAGAACCGTGACCCACCTGCTGGTGACCACCTCCCCTTCCCGGACGCTGGCCAGGGTACCCCTCACGCTCGAGAGATTGGCTAACGGCATCCAGGCGATGGAAGCGGAAGCCAACCCGCGAGTGGTGCTCGACCTGGCGGGGCGCTGTGGGCAGGATCTCTTCACCGAAGACACAGTTTTCGTCGCTCAGGCTGCTTACGGGAGGTCCGGCCTGCACCTGGTCTCGGCATTTCGCGACACCAGGTCCGGCTCCGGCGACGAGGCGAGCAGCGTGCGCTGGGAGCTTATGCACGGCGCGGCGAGGTCCAGGTCTCCGATTGAGATCTCGTGGGAAGGCAGCGCCGGCCCGGAGACGATGCGGATCGTGCCCCTCGTCTCTCGCCTCCCGAATCATGGCCCCCGCTCGGTGCTCGGTGTTCTCGGGGTGAATCGCGCCGGCCTGGAACCGCTGGACCCGGCTGAGCGATGGCTGCTCGCCGAGGTGACGGATCGCGTCGCGGCGGCAATCGACAGGATCGACGGGAGTCAGGTGGCATGAACGGCATCAGTGCCTTCAATCGCCGCCCGCGCCGATGGGAGACATTCATCGTCCGAACGCGGCGGCGGCCGTGCTGCGTCCATTTCGGGTTCGCCGGGTTTCCGCGCCAGGAAAGGACTTGACCTCTTGCTTCGCCTGCGTGCCTATATTTCTTCGGATCGGGTGCCGGAGGCGGTCGCCCTGCTGTCGCGCAGCGAGGGTGTCCTCCACACCTTGCGATCGGGAACCGGTGACGGAGTCGAACTGATCACGGCAGACGTCGAGCCTTCGGCCGCCGATCTCCTCTTCGACTCCCTCCGCCGGCTCGGCGTTCCAGACACCGAGGTGTCGGTCGAGTACGAGACGGCGACGAGGCCCGCCGGCAGTGCCAGACGCGGATGGCTGGGAACCGATGATGCCTTGATCTGGGCCGACGTCGTCGAGTCGGCCCGAGCGAACGCGCGAATGTTCGCCCGATACATCATCTACATGATCGTCGCGGGCGTGATCGCCGGCTTCGGTGTCATGAACCGGAGCTCGATACTGATCGTAGGAGCCATGGCCGTGAGCCCGGACATCTACCCGATGTCAGCCATCTGCGTCGGACTCGTGGATCGGCGGCCCATCTTAGTCTCTCGAGCCTCGGCCACGCTCTTGCTCGGGTTGGTAGCCACTGGTGTCTCCGCATGGGTCCTCACCGCTCTGATGCGCAGCGTCGGGTATCCCGCACTGCAGGTCGAGCTGGGGAATGGCGGCCTTGGGGTGCTTCCGACCATCAACGCGTCAACGTTCATCATTGCCTTTGCGGCTGGGATCGCGGGGACACTTGCCCTCGAGAGCAGGGCGAGCGCCGCGGTGGGCGTAGCGATCTCCATCACCACAATCCCGGCGATCTCTTACGCCGGCGTCGCGTTCGTGGTCGGGGAAGCGCATGACGCGCTCATAGCTGTCGTAGTTTTGTGTGTCAATGTGGTAATGGTGGTCGTCGCAGGGTCAGTCACACTCTCCCTTCAGCGGCGGATCCGGCGCCGGAGTCGCGTTCAGCGGCACTGACACCAACACGTGCAGCTCTCGACTCTAGAGAGCGGTGTCCTCGTCGTCCACCAGGTCAACGAGACTGACCAGGTCGCGACGAGATACCGGTCTGAGAGAACCTTGCGCCGGCGGCCTGACTGATCGTCGGACGCCGTCCGCGGACGCTCAGGCCTCGGTCCTCTCACGTGGCCCGGGCGTTGCATCCTTCCGCACCGTTGCACCCGCTCGCCCGGGGTCTTTCCAACCGGCACGACGCTCACCCAGGACGGCCCCACAGGCCGCACCCACGACCAGGGCCAGGCTGAACACGAACAACCAGGTCAGGAGCGTGAAGGTGACGCCGACCAGGCCGTAACGGTGCACGTTCACCGTCGTGCTGTGGGGAAGGTAGATGCTCGAGCCCACATTGAACGCGGCCAGGATGACGGCGTTCGCGATGCCGCCTGGAACGAGCACGCGGAGCGGCACGCGGCGGCCGAGCAGGATGAACGGCGTCACCAGCCACAAGATGCCTCCGCCGATGAGCGTCACGATGGTCGCACTCACACGGAAGCCGTGCTCGTACAGCAGCCGCGAGAGCGGGGTCGACAACGAGAAGTAGACAGCGAAGGCGACCAGCCACACACCGCCCCAGTGGATGCCGAGGGACCGCGGCGGCAGGTGCCATGCGTCTTCGTAGATGCGCTGCAGTGCCTGGGCGAAGCTGAGTATGGAATACCCGAGGACGAGCACTCCGATCAGGTTGATCGTGTTCCACACCTGCGCGGACGGAACGTCGAACAGCGCCGTGATCCCCCTGGCGCCATCCCCGGTGAGGCCGAATCCATCGATGAGACGCGTCGCAAGAACGTTGCGTCTGCCGAGAAGCGCGGAGACGAGGATTGAGAGTGGCACCACGGTGGTGAAAAGCTTCGACCCGAGCGCCAGACTCCGCTCGAGGGCATTCAACTCGAGAACGCGCTCGATCAGCTTGCCGACCAGCGTCGGTTCAAGTCGACCGCGAACCGATTGAAGGTTCAGCACGTCGACTACCCGTCAGCGCTGAGGCAGGCCAGAGGAAATCCGGCGCGAAGAGAGCCCGGAGCGGGACAGGGTCGCCTGCCCGTACCGCGTCCCAAGGGTTGGTCCGTCCAGGATCATCGGTGTTCCCGCGGCCTGAGGAGAGGGACATCGATGACCTCCATACCCAAGCCGGTCGGCCAGCGGGACCAGCGCCACCAACACGACGAGATGCAGAGATGTTCGTAACAACCGGCGCACCATCGGGACTAGAGCCTCCAGGACGAATGTGATGGGACGTTCTCAGCGTGGCTGGAACCATCGCCGACGGCTGGGGACCCTCCCGTGCACCTTCGACAAAATCCGCGTCCTGGCCCCGATTCCAGATCGCGGCGATGCGCCCTGCCGCGCATCCGGGCCTGAGAGCGACTTGAGAGTTCAGTTATCGGGGTAACTCTTGATCTCAAGGTCGGTCTCGAACTCGACGACCTCGATGTAGCGGTTAGCAGAAGACATGGTCAGTGGTCTCTGGCTGCGCACCGACGAACTCGCACGAGCCGGCAGCCCTCGCCCTGGCGCCGTGGGCCGACTCATCGACGTGCACCTCATCAAAGGGTGAACCGATCGGGCGCAGTGCGGAGTGGAGCGCTCCGATCGAGTTCCTGCCCGCCCCGGCTTCGGGATGAGTGGCGGGCGAGGAGTGACTGCTGGCCTGGGTCGGGACGCGCCGGGTGGCCGTCGAGTCGGGGGGTCCACCTTAGAGAACGGCCGGCCTTCGACGGGTACGCGACCCGGGGTGGGCGCCTCGGACTTCGGACTCTCGGACATCCCTGTCCTCATTCTCCAGCGCAAATTCCTCCCGACCTCGTTCACTGCTGTTCGGAAGACGGCGCCTGTCCCGCTGGATCGCGCTTTGTCTAAGGAAGCATCCGCCCCGCGATTGGCCCGTGTCCACCTTCAAATATATTCACCACTTTATCGGCTTCGGTTTAGCGAGATCAACCTCGAGGTGAGATATATGAGCCAGGACTTTCGTGGAGTGATCAACATCGACATCAAAGAGTCGAGGCCGGACTGGGAGCCATACGTCCAGCCTTCGGCCCCCGAGGGCGCCCCGAACGTCGTGTACATCGTGCTTGATGACGTTGGGTTCGGGGCGATGACGCCCTTCGGCGGGCCGATCGAGACACCTACTCTGCAGGGGATTGCCGGTCGAGGGCTCAGATACACGAACTTCCACACCACGGCTCTGTGCTCACCTACTCGATCATGTCTCTTGACGGGGCGTAATCACACGACCAACGGGATGGCCGGTATTACCGAAATCACCGACGGCTTCCCGAATGCGAATGGGCACGTTCCTTTCGAGTGCGCGAACCTGGCCGAGGTATTAGGCCAGCGAGGGTGGAACACGTATCACGTGGGGAAATGGCACCTGACCGCTGAGGATGAGATGAATCTCGCGTCCTCGAAGCGGCAGTGGCCGTTGGGGCGAGGGTTCGAGCGCTATTACGGCTTCCTCGGAGGGGAGACCAACCAGTGGTATCCGGACCTGATCTATGACAATCACCCGGTGTCGCCCCCGAAATCGCCGCATGAGGGCTATCACCTCACGATCGATCTCGCCGACAAAGCGATCGAGTTCATCCAGGACGCGCAGACGATGGCCCCGGAGAAGCCGTTCTTTCTGTACTTCTGTCCGGGTGCGGCGCACGCTCCGCACCACGTCTTCAAGGAGTGGGCCGACCGCTACCAGGGACAGTTCGATGCCGGCTATGAGGCTATCAGAGAGACGATTATGGCCCGTCAGAAAGAGATGGGAATCGTACCTGGCAGCACCGAGTTGTCGCCTATCAACCCGTACGTCACAGAGACCGGGCCGAACGGGGAGCCGTGGCCAGAGCTGGACACCGTCCGTCCCTGGGGCTCACTGTCGGCCGACGAAAAGCGACTGTTCTCCCGGATGGCCGAAGTCTACGCCGGGTTCCTTAGCCACGCCGACCATGAGATTGGCCGTCTGATGGATTACCTGCAGGAGACCGGCCGTCTGGACAACACAATCGTGGTGGTCGTCTCGGACAATGGATCATCGGGCGAGGGTGGTCCCAACGGCTCGGTCAACGAGAACAAATTCTTTAACGGCGTCCCCGACTTAATCGAAGAGAACCTCAAAGTCATCGATCAATTGGGCAGCACACGGACCTACAACCACTATCCGACCGGATGGGCGTGGGCGTTCAACACCCCCTTCAAGATGTGGAAGCGTTACGGAAACCTGCGCGGCGGAACAGCGGACCCATTGATCGTCTCATGGCCCGCCAGGATCCAGGCAAGAGGCGAAGTACGGCATCAGTACTGTCACGCCATTGACATCGTGCCGACCCTCTATGAGGCGCTTACCATCGAACTCCCTGCCGTCGTCAACGGCTATACGCAGAAGCCCCTCGAAGGCGTGAGCTTCGCCGGCAGCTTTGAGAACCCCAGTGCGGACACGGGCAAGCAGACGCAGTTCTATTCCATGCTCGGAACCCGTGCCTTGTGGCACCGAGGATGGAAGGCGTCCACCTTGGGCCCGGCGGCGCCGAACGCGTGGGGGCACTTCTCCGACCAGCGCTGGGAGCTTTTCAACACCGACCAGGACCCGAGCGAATGTCATGATCTGGCGGCGCAGGAGCCAGGGCGGCTGAGGCAACTCATGGACATGTGGTGGGTGGAGGCTGGGAAGTATCAGGCGCTTCCGCTGGAGACCCGAAATGCGGTCGAAGCTCTCACTACGCCCCGCCCTCAAATGTCGAAACCTCGTACCCGCTACACGTACCGCGTCGGCGGAGCCGAGGTGCCCGAGTCGCAGGCGCCGGACATCCGCGGTCGCTCGTACACGATCGCAGCCGAGGTCGACATCGACTCGGCAGACGGCGAAGGCGTTCTCTTTTCTCAGGGTTCGCGTTTTGGTGGCCACGCCCTCTATGTGAAGGACCACCGTCTCGCCTACGCATACAACTTCATCGGAGACAACGTCCAGACCATCCAGTCCACGCAGGAGGTTCCGGCTGGTCATGTCGTCTTGTCGGCGTCGTTCGAGCGAGAGGGCGATGCGATTCCTGCCCGAGGTCGTCTGAGCCTGTACATCCGCGATCAGAAGGCTGGGGAGGGGACCATTGTGACCCAGCCCGGAAAGTTCGGACTCGGTGGCGGAGGGTTGGTCGTCGGACGCTCGGGAGCCGAGCCGGTCATCGACGACTATCCCGGCCAGCGCCCTTGGGCGTTCACCGGTGGTGCTGTCAAGCGTGTGGTGGTGGACGTCAGCGGTGAGGCCTTCGTCGACCTCGCAAAGGAGGCAGCGGCCGCGTTCGCCCGCCAATGACCAGCACGAGGCGGCGGTGGTCGAGCTGGGGAAGCCTGGCGCAGGTCGGCGCTTGGCAGTGGCAACTCCCGGCCCTTTGGCACTCCTGGGCAACGGCTCTTCTCCCGCCTTGTGTCCCGGGGCCGTGTGGTGCTGGAAGTTGTCGGGCACTCGGAGATCAGCGTGACGACTGCTGCTGGGAGACTCCCTCCATGGTGGCCGACCTCCTCCCGGTCACCACCTTCCGCGGTCGAAGGCATCCCTCCGAGGGCGAGTCGGCGTACCCGCCTGCAGCTCCCCGTTCCCGACGTTGGGAAGGTCGAGGGTTGCCGCCTTGAATGCCTGGTAGGCGTTGTCGAGTTCCCTGGGCCGCCGGAGAAACGGCGCCGGTGGACCGGAGAATTGTGTCCGCCACTCGCGATAGGACTCCACCAGAGCGGCCTGCCGGTTGGTCCATTCGGCGAAGGCCACGCGAAACGGGCTGGACCCGTACGCGACCAGCCGCGCTTCAAGTTCAAAAGCAGCCGGTCCCTCGAAGCTCGCGAGGCGTTCGCGCTCAGCTTGTTCGGTCGCCGCACTGATGCGAATCCGCCTGAGCTCGTCGTCCCACACCTGCTCCTGGTGCCTGACATGAGCCAGCGTGTCGACGTACGCGCTGGCGCGGCGATCCCGCCGCCAGAAATTTCTCTAAAAGCGCTGGGCACCGGCCGGGAGTCGTGCAGACAGAAAGCCCCACTGGTGCACCAAGAGCGCCGGGATAATCCGGCATGGAGCAAGGAATGAAGAAGTCCGACATCGAAGGAGTAGCGACCCACGATGGCCCCGAGCCATGCGCCGTGGTAGGCCGGCAACAGCGGCTAAGGCCCGAGACCGGTACCGCAAGGACCAGGGCGAAGCGTTGAGCAGGGGGCGTGCAGGCCGGGCTATACAGCCGCGAGAGCCAATAACCCTGGGGTGCCGACGAGTTTTTGGTGGCTTGGAAGGCAACATCGTGAGCAGCGTTAAGCGCGAGCTGCCCACGGACCCCACGCGGTCGAAGACCCTCGGCATGTACGCAAGCTCCATGCGCGAGAACCGGGAGGGCCCGTTGTCGCCCGCCGATCGATCAGCGGCGGGCCGCTCAGAGGGGGGCTGAGGCCCAAGCAAGAGATGCACGACAACGGGCAGTCGGACAGCCTCGTAGTACCTGCGAAGCCGGCGAACAAAGCCGCGGGCGGGGACGCCCATACCCATGCGGTGGCGGAGTCGGTGGAGGGAAGGAGGCTGGCCAAGGGGAACACGGCAGGCCACGCACACCCCGGACGCGGAGCCGGACCGGGTGTGTCACCGGGGCTTGTGCGTGTGCGCGAAGCGGCGTCCGGGAATCGGACGCAACAGTTCACCGCGCTCCTCCACCACCTGACGCCGGACCTGCTGGGCGAGACCTATCGAGGGTTGAAGCCAAGAGCAGCGGCCGGGGTCGACGGGGTGACCAAGGCAGCCTACGGGGAGAAGCTGGAGGGCAACCTTCAGCAGCTTCACGGGAGGGTGCACCGAGGGGCGTACCGAGCCCAACCCTCACGGAGGGTGTACATCCCCAAGGCCGACGGGCGGCAGCGGCCGCTCGGTATAGCCAGCCTGGAGGACAAGATCGTCCAGGGGGCGGTGGCTACGGTGTTGAGTGCCATCTACGAGGCGGACTTCTACGGTTTCTCCTACGGGTTCCGACCCGGACGCAGTCAGCACGATGCGCTGGATGCGCTGGCGGTGGGCCTGCAACGGAAGAAGGTGAACTGGGTGCTCGACGCCGACGTGGCGGACTTCTTCAACCACCTTGATCACGGGAAGTTGGAGGGGATGCTCGAGCACCGGATCGGGGATCGACGAGTCCTCCGGCTGATCCAGAAATGGCTGAAGGCGGGGGTCATCGAAGATGGGAACTGGTCGGAGCTGAAGGCAGGGAGCCCGCAAGGGGCGACGATCTCGCCACTGTTGGCGAACATCTACCTGCACTATGTCTTCGACTGCTGGGCCGAAGAATGGAGACGCCGCGAGGCGACGGGCGACGTGCTCATCGTGCGCTACGCGGATGACTTCATCGTGGGGTTCCAGCATCGTGAGGACGCGGAGCGCTTCCGCGCCGCACTGGCCGAGCGATTGGCCGAGTACGGGCTCGGGCTGAAGGCGGAGAAGACACGGCTGATCGAGTTCGGACGGTTCGCCGCCCGGAACCGAGAGGAGCGTGGCGCCGGCAAGCCCGCCAACGGAAATTTCTATTCAAAAGCGCGTGGGCAGAAGCAGGGAGTCGTGCAGACAGAAAGCCCCACTGGTGCACTGTGCACCAACGGGTCCCATTCGGGCGTCCACTTGAGCCCCGCTGGTGCACCTCGGGGGCTCTCCAACCAGGCCCCGCCTAGCGCCGGTAGCCGACTCCGTTGACGACGTTGAACGGCTCCAGCCCCGCGATGACCCGACGCAGGTTGGTGCCAACGAACTCCAGCGCGCGGGCCCTGCACTCCTCGGTGTTGCCGCCGATGTGCGAGGTCAGGAACACGTTGTCAAGCTCGCGCAACGGCGACTCCGCCGGCAGCGGCTCGTACTCGAACACGTCCAGCGCGGCGGCCCGCAGATGCCCGTTCTGAAGGTTCTCGATCAGGGCTGCCTCGTCCACGACCGGTCCCCGGCTGGCGTTGACGAAGACCGTCCCCTCCCGCATGGTCGCGAACTCCCGCGGGCCGATCAGTCCCATGGTCTCGCGGTCGAGCGGCACGTGGACGGTGACGATGTCCGAGCTTCGCAGCAGCTCTGGCAGGGACACCGGTCGGGCGCCCGGGAGGCTGCGGGGAGCGATGTCGTGATACAGGATCGGGCTGCCAAAGGCACGGAGGCGGGTGGCGACCGCGCCGCCGACGTTGCCGAGGCCGACGATGCCCACCGTCAGGGCTCCCAGCTCTCTGCCCGTCGCCGCGGCTCCCCAGCCGCCGCCGCGGATGATCCGATCGCCTTCCGCCCCGTACCGGATCACGTTGAGGATGCCGAGGATCACCCAGTCCGCGACGGAGTCCCGGTTGTAGCCCGCGCAGTTCGCGACCGGGATGCCCAGCGCCGCCGCGGCGCGGTGGTCGATCTGGTCGAACCCCACGCTGGGCTGCTGGATCAGGTGGCAGCGCTCCATCAGCCCCAGCGCGCGGCGATCGAGCCGGATCCGATGTCCGCCGCCGGCGATGACCAGATCGGCGCGGCGAAGAGTGTCGTCCACCTCGCCCGGGGAGGCTTCGCGCTCCACGGTCGCGACAGAAATCCGCGCCGCGGGAGTGTCCGGGCCGACCAGCGAGCGCACCCTGTCCTCGGTCATGCCGTTGAGGCAGGCGATCACGACCTCGCCCTCCAACGGCTGCGGGCCGACCCTCTGCGCATGTTCCGTCTCGGTCTCCATCACCCTCCTCCTGACAGCCCCGGCGACCGGCCGCCGCCGTCGTACCAATCCGGCTCTCGCGCCTGCCTCATCCCTGGACCGGCGGCGGGGCGGGGACGTCGAACCGCTTCGCCAGCCCCGACAGGGCGTTGAACGTCGCCGCCGGGATCGGGATCCCGGCGCTGCGCCGCCGGCGGCTCTGGGCCTCCGGCTCCCCCGGTACCAGCACCTCGCTGAAGCCGGGAGCCGGCGGCACCTCCTTGGCCGCCGCCAGGTTGCGCTCGGCCCGCGCGCGGTAGGCACTGGCGTCTCCGAAGGCCGCCGGGTCGACGGCCAGCATCCAGACGCCGCCCAATGAGGGTTCGCCTGGATCCTCACCCGGCGCCGCCTCGGAGAGGGCCCCGAAAAGTGCCGAAGCCAGGCCCAGCCCGTATCCCTTGTGGCCCGCCACCCCTGCCCCCAGCGGGACCATCGAGCCACCCTCATAGAGATCCTCAGGAGAGGTGGTGGGCCGGCCCTCCTTGTCGGTCACGCAGTCGCGCGGCAGCTGAGCCCCCCGCGCTCGCGCCAGCTGCACCTTGCCCTCGGCGATGGTCGTGGTGGCGGCGTCGAAGACGTAGGGAAGTGGCCCCGCCGGGACGCCGAATGCCCACGGGTTGGTCCCGAGAAACGTGGTCTGGCCGCCGAAGGGGGGCGTCAAGCGCGAGTCTGGTCCCGCGTTCCCCACCGTCACCATCGCCAGGAGTCCCCTCGCTACCGCCGCCTCGGCGTACTCGCCGACCCGCCCGATGTGCCCGCAGCGCCGGATCGCGGCACTGGCCAGGCCGTAGCGGGGTGCGTGGTCGAGCGTCCAGTTGATCACTACCTTGGCGGCGTAATGGCCGAAGCCACGATGGGCGTCGAAGACGGCGCAGGCTCCACGCTCCTCCACGATCTCCGGGCGCGCCTGGACGTCGAGCGTGCCGTGGAGCGCCGACTCCACGTACCAGGGAAGGCGCTGCACGCCGTGGGAGTCGTGGCCGGCCAGGTTGGCGCCGACCAGGTGCCCCGAGACCTCGCCCGCGATGTCAGCGGGAGTGCCTACGGCCTCCAGCATCGCGGTGGTGAATGCGCGCAGCGGTTCCGGCGGGACCGTCACCTGCTGCGTGGCACCACCCTCCGTGTGTGGCGGAGTCGTCATCCGACGCGCGCGCCCGCAGGCGCCGGCGGCATGCCCCCGTCCCGCTCGTGGCGGTGGAACTCTCCTGTGTACGAGATGGCGATCCGGATCGAAGGCTGGTCGCCGAGGACCTGGATGTAGTGACACACGTTGGCCGGGGCGAGAATCCAGTCACCGGCTTTCACCACGACCGGCTCTGCACGACCCTCCATCGTCCAGGAAAGCGTGCCCTCGTAGATGTACCAGCACTCGTCAGCCAGGTGGTAGTGCCAGTCGTTCTGGTGGCCAGGTGCCTGGCAGATCGCGATGACCCGATACCGATCGTTGTCGACCAGCGCTTCCGACCAGGGCGGCGTGTCATGCCGGCTCTTCAACGACTCGACACTGAGTGACAGTTGATCGGGGTTCAGGACACTACTGCTCGACAGCGCCATGGTGTACTCCCTTCTCAATGGCCGGCCGACCCGGCGGGGTCAGATCAAAGCGACCTACATGACCCGGCCAGCCTACACCTGTCAGCGTGGAGATATGCCGATGTGTATGGCTGCTAAGCTCCACCGATGCAGGGAGCCTCGGCCGGGGCCGGGGAGGAGGCGGACGGCCCCTGGGCGACCGCCGCTGAAAAGGAGGAAGCGCGGCATGCATGTGGGCACGATCCCGGTTCGAATGGCGGAGATGCTTCCGCCCGAGCCGACCTCGCTCTGGGCTCTGGCCCTGCAGGCCGGAGTCACGGACGCGGTCAGCGGCACCCGCGGGAACCCGTTCGCCGACCAGGACGAAAAGCCCTGGGATTTGATGCCCCTGCTGCGTCTCAAGAATCGATTCGCCGAGGAGGGCCTGACACTTTCGGTGATGGAGGGCGGTGGTCCTGACCTGAACCGCGCGAAGCTGGGGCTGCCCGGCCGGGACGAAGAGATCGAGGGCTTCCAGGCCATGCTCCGGAACCTGGGACGGATCGGCGTCCCGGTCGTTTGCTGGAACTGGATGGCCGAGTTCGGCTGGATGCGATCGTCGACCGGCATCCACTCCCGAGGCGGGGCGCTGGTCACCGGCTACGACGACAAGGATCTGCAGGACGCTCCGCCCACCGAGGCCGGCGACGTCACTGACGATCAGCTGTGGGACTCGCTGGAGTACTTCCTGAAGGCGGTGGTCCCGGTTGCCGAGCAGGCTCAGGTCAAGCTGGCGCTCCATCCCGACGACCCGCCACTCCCGAAGATCCGCGGGGTGGCCCGGATCATCCGCAGCCCCCGCGCCATGCGGCAGGCCATCGAGCTGGTGCCCAGCCCCTTCAACGGCATCACCTACTGCCAGGGCAACTTCGCCGCCATGGACGCAGACATCCCGGCCACCATCCGGGAGTTCGGGCTCGACCTCGGCCAGATCCACTTCGTGCACTTCCGAGACATCCGGGGCAGCGCCGCCAGGTTCGAGGAGACCTTCCACGACGACGGCAAGACCAACATGCTGGAGGCGATGCGGACCTACTTCGAGGTCGGCTTCGACGGGCCTATGCGGCCCGACCACGTCCCGACCATGGCGGGCGAGCCGAACGACCGGCCGAGCTACGGGGTGATGGGCCGCCTGTTCGCGCTCGGATACATGAAGGGTCTGATGGAGGCCATCGCCGACGAGCGAGCGCGTGCGGGGGAGGAGCGTCGCGAGCCGACGGTCGCCTGATCGGCGCCCGCGGTTGAATCGCCGGAGCCGGCTTTGGTTGAATGGGACATGGCCGGGGCTTGAGGTTCCGGTGTCAAGGATCGACAGGAAGCCTGTGGCTGTGCTGTAGGTGAGGAGGCCCCCCGCGGGGGTCACGGCGTCCCGCAGGGCGTCTGTTCTTGATCAAGTCGATCGGGCTGGGACTGGCGATCGCGATCGCCATCGACGCGACCCTGGTCCGGGCGATCGTGGTCCGGAGTGTGATGCGGCTGCTGGGCGCCCCCTCAACTGGTGGGCACCGGGACCGCTGCGTGCGAAGGACGGCCGGCCCCCCGGTCAACGCGGGATCCGGCGACGTAAGGCTCTTTGGCCCAGGGGTGGCCGGTCAGGCTCCGGGTGGGGTCTGCCGGGAGCGGACATCCCGGGCCCGCCGTCGGGCTTCACGGAGCGGCGCCGGAGTGCGCACGCTCAGTTGACTGCGGACCACCGCGACCGAGGTCGGGCCGTCGGTGCGCCAGGCCGGATGCACAAGGACCGGCCGCGTGCCTGGCCGGGCTCGGGTTGGTTCTGACCTTGACGGATCGACCAGCGCCCGGTCGGTGACGCCGATCGTAGGCAGCTCGAGCACCCAACCGAGATGTGTGGCGAGACCGGCACCCCTCGGATGGTCGCGTCCGGTCGCGTTGACGAGCAGCACATCGGGGCGGCCTGCGAGCGCGCGCACCGCCTGCTCCAGCAGTGGCCCTTCGCGGAGCGCGAGCAGACCCGCCTCATAGGGCGCCCCCAGCCGGCCACTGACCACGGCCGCGTCGACGACCGACCCCGACTGCAGAACCACGGCGGCCGCCCAGCCCGGGTCGCCGGCGGAACCGGCCCCGCTCACATTTCGAGGTCCGGCGACAAAGACCGCGCCCACCAGCAGGCGGTGCGGTTCCTCTGGATGCCAGCGCGGCTGCGCCGCTTCGAGATGGGCGAGCCGCT
>CAWBPD010000019.1:0-80615 GCA_963790575.1 Candidatus Dormiibacterota bacterium
TGGTCCCCGTTCGACGTCTGGGCAAGGCGGCCCGTGGGGACAGCCCAACCCCAACCGATTTGGAGAGATGAAATGCTCACGCACACGCTCGAAGCCGGCGACGCTGACATCGTCTATGACGTGGAAGGTCCGCTTCCTCCCACCGACGGGCGGCCGCCGCTGTTCATGATCGGCCAGCCCATGGACGCCAGCGGGTTCAGGACCCTGGCGTCCTACTTTCCCGACCGCACCGTGGTCACCTACGACCCTCGTGGGCTGGGGCGCAGTGTCCGCAAGGATGGCCGCGTCGACAACACACCCACCCTCCAGGCGCGGGACGTGCATGCAGTGATCGGCGCACTCGGCGTGGGGCCGGTCGACATGTTCGCGAGCAGTGGCGGCGCGGTGACCGCGCTCGCCCTGGTCGCGGCCTACCCCGGCGACGTCGTCACTCTGGTCGCGCACGAGCCGCCCCTGGTGCCTGTCCTTCCCGACGCCGAGGCTGCCGGGCGCGCTCTGACCGGAGTTCGCGACGCCTACCAGGCACGGGGGGCAGGGGCCGGGATGGCCGCCTTCATGGCGATGACGTCGTGGCGGGGAGAGTTCAACGACGAGTACTTCGCCAGGCCGGCTCCGGACCCGGCCCAGTTCGGGATGCCGGCCGAGGACGACGGCTCCCGTGACGATCCGCTGCTCTCGGATCGCTCGTCGGCCGTGACCGGCTACCCAATCGATTCCGACGCGCTTGTCGCCGCCCCGACCCGGGTCGTGATCGCCGTCGGGGAGGAGTCCCAGGGCGTGTTCACCGGGCGCACCTCCGAGGCCACCGCCCGGCTGCTCGGCCAGCGCGCGACGGTGTTCCCGAGCCACCACGGCGGCTTCGGGGGCCCAGAGATGGGATATCCCGGCCAGCCCGAGGCGTTCGCGCGCAGGCTCCACGAGGTCCTCGACGAGCGCGCCTGAACTCAGCGCTACGGGGCGCTGTGGGACTCTCGCGCCTGCACCCGGCCGCGGACAGTGTGCACCGCGGGGCAAGCTCATGGGCATGCGAAATGCGCCCCTCTTGCGGAAGCTGGATGCGGTCTCGGTGCGGGTGCCCGACCTTGACCGTGGCTTGTGTTTCTACCGGGAAACCCTCGGTCACCAGCTGAAGTGGCGCAACGACGACATCGGCCAGGCCGGCCTCTGGATGCCGGAGACCGACACCGAGATCGTCCTCTCCACGCAGCTGGACTACGCGCCCAACTGGCTCGTCACGTCGGCGGAAGAAGCGGCCCGGGAGATCGAAGCAGGTGGGGGCAGGACCATCGGGGGTCCGTTGGAGATCCCGGTCGGCCGGATCATGATCGTCGCGGACCCGTTCGGCAACGTGCTGGTGCTGGTGGATCTGTCGAAGGGCCGGTACGTGACCGACCCGAGCGGCCGGGTGGCCGAGGTGGTGGACCCAGACTCGGGGGTCGACCAGCGGTGAAGGAAGCGATCAGGCGAGGATCGGTGGCCCGGCGGCCCAGGTCGCTCGCGCATGCGCTCCGAGGCCCCGGACGACCGCGGTGAACGCATCCCGCCGCTCCAGCCGCTCGCGGCCGAAGCGAGCGGCCAGCCGCCGCCGAAAGGCGGGGATCTGGGAGGAGCCGCCCGTGAGGAGGACCCGATCGACGTCGGCGTCTTCCACACCGGCCCCGGCCAGCGCGCGGTCGGTGGCGCCCATCACCAGCTCCAGTTCGGGACCGATCATCGCCTCGAAGGCCCCGCGGCGAACGAGCACGTCGAGGCCGGTCGGACCGTGCTGGATGACCGCCTCATCGTTGCTGGAGAGGGCGATCTTGGCGGCCTCGATGGACCGGTAGAAGTCGTAGGCGGCGCCCTCCAGGATGATCTGGCGAGCGGCCTCCGCCGGGGCGCCGCCGACCGCGTCGAGCACGGCCGGGATGCCCGGGTCGGCCAGCAGCAGCCGGACCGCGGTCTGCGTCCGCATCGCGTTGCAGAGCCAGGCGGGGAGGTCGTGGAAGCCCAGGCTGGGCGCCACCTTGGCCTCGAACAACACCCCGTCCAGGATCTCGCCGCCGACGGGCGCCCCCGCCAGACCGGTCACCTCCGGCGGGCCGCCCCGACCGTCCATCACGGCGGCGTCGAAGGTGCCACCGCCGAAGTCGAGAGCCAGCTCGACCTGCCCCCGGCGCTCCTCCCCGAGCAGCGCCGCGGCCGGCTCCGGCAGCAGGACCACTTCCTCGAATCCGGCCTCACGCGCAGCCCCGCGCAGCCGCTCCCGGGCGAGCCGTTCGCCTTCCGGCGTCCCTGCCTCGGGTGCCGCCGTGCCCTCGCTGTCAAGGCCGGCGAAGACCACCGGATGGCCCAGCACCAGCCGCCGTACGTCGCGCCCGGTGCGCCGGTCTGCCTCCCACTTGAGACGCTCCAGCACGATCCCCACCAGGTCGGGCACCGACCAGTCGCGCGCCCAGGAGTTGGTCCCCGTGTAACCGGTGCTGGGGAGCTCGTACTTGACCCCGGAGAGGAGGCGGGCGTCGTTGCAGCCGCCCGCCTTGCGGAACTGGCGGCAGCGCGTCTCCGCGCCGCCGTAAGGCGCCAGCGAGCAGCGGTCGCAGAAGTGCCGCTCGTGCCCGCTGGTGAGGAAGGTGCGGACCGCCTCCACGCCCGCCTGATGTGGCCGCTCCCGGTGCAGATAGATCTGGGAGGGGAGGGTTGGATCACCGGTGATCGGGACCACCTCCACGCCATCCGGATAGGCAATCGCGACGGCGCTGTTTGAGGTGCCGAAGTCGATGCCGTAGCCGAGAGGAACCGACATGGGGCGAACGATCCTACACGACCGGCTCCGCCGATCCAGCGGTGTTGTCCCACGCTGAGCCGGGCGAGGTGACGCCGCCGGCTCGCTCCGTCGCCCCCGCATGGGCGACGCCCCGGTCAGAATCCGGTCCGCCCCCAAGTTCCGCCAAGAGGACTTTGGGCATCTCGACGGAGCGCACGCGCACGGCCCTGACGACGACGTCGAGCAGCCTCGCCGGCTGGGCGATCACCCATCGGCGTCCACTGCTGAAACCGCCTGGACGCCGATGCGGCGATACACTCGCTTCATGGGCTGGTCAATGACGGTGCCAGCTGCGGTTGGGGGGTGGACCAGATGACCTCGAGCGCCGACGGCGCGCCCGAACGCCTGGGCCGGCTTCTGGGCCGCGCGGTCGTTCGAGGTCGAGTTGCGGCCCTTCAGCTCGTGGACCCGGCGACGCGCGAACAGATCGCACAGGTGAGCCGCCGGGCGGCCGCGCGGGCCCAGCCGAAGGTCGACGAGGCGGCCAGCCTGGCGAGGCGGGAGCTTGCCGCGCGAGGACCGGAGGCGGCCGAGCAGTTTGCCCAGCGAGCGGCGGACCGGCTCCTCTGGGGCCTCGGCGGACGGTTCGGCGTTCTCAGTGTCGCAGTCCGACCACTGACGGAACCGTTGCGGAACGCGGCCGGCACCCTAGCCCGCGACCTGGCGATGGCTGCGGGCGGCCAGCAAGAGCCTGCGGACACCTCAGTGGCGGAACCGCCTACACGTCGTCTTCCTGAGTCCGCGCATCCAGGCGAAGCCCCATCCGGGAACGGTGAATCTCCCGGGCCGGAGGCTTGAGCGAGCACTCATCGCGCTCTACTGCGACGGGGCCAGGTGGAAGCCGCTCGCCCTCACTCCAGTGCATCCAGGAAGGGAGTGATGGCGGCGAACACGACGGCGGGCTGGTTCAGCGGATGACCGACGCCTTCCAGACGAATGTGCGTCGCGTTTGGCAGCAGCTCGAGTCCGAGTGCGACCTCGTCGTCCCGTAGAACGCCACCCTGCTGTGGGCCCTGTGGATCAGCTTGCAGGAGCAGGACGGGGCAGCGGATTCGCGGCAACAGCACCTGGGGGTCGTAGCCGGCCAACATGACCTCGGGGCCGGCGAGAACCGCGGCGAGCATGTCCGGGTCCAGCTGATGCAGCGTGACGGACTGAGTGCCGAACCACGGGTTGTCCTGCCCCATCACCTCGACGGCCGGGCGTGGTTGCGTGGCGCCTGGCGGGCGCAGCGGCATCTGCCGCAGAGCCTTCTCGATTTCTGCCGGTGGCCGGCCGGCGAAACCATGCCAGAGGGCGTTCATGGCATGGTGGTCGGGGTCGCCGGTCGCATGTGCAGCGGTTGACAGCGGAGCGTCGCCGACGATCAGGGCGCGGACCAGCGCGGGATGCCGTGCCGCCAGCATCACGCCAACCTCGCCGCCCATCGAATGGCCGAACACCACCGCCGGCTGCTTGACGGCGCCGGCCAGGAATGCGGCGGTGTCGCGGACGTAGTCGGTCAGGAGGTAGGCGCCGGGCACACGGCCGGAGCCGCCGTGCCCTCGGAAGTCCGGGGCAAACGTGTGCCAGGCGGGCATGAGCAGTTCGAGGAAACCCTCCCAATGCTGCCAGCGCCCGGCGCCCCCGTGCAGGAGGACGATCGGCCCACCGTTGGCCGGACCTTCGGCGAAGTTGATGAAGACTTCAGGTGCCTGGTAGCGAGCTTGGGAGAAGTCCATCGGGTCCGACGATATGCCCGGACAGGCCCTTCGGTAGTCACTACCCTGCATGAGCATGACGAGCCGAGAAGTTGTGACCGGATTCTGGACCGCGATGCAGGCCAACGACTGGGATCGCGCGGCCTCCTACCTCGCCCGCGAATGCGTTGTCGACTGGCCCTGTTCAGGCGAGCGGATCGTCGGCCGGGAAGACTTCGTACAAATCCAGGCCCGCTATCCCACCAACACCGGTCACTGGAGCTTCGACGTGCACCGCATCGTCGCGGACGGGAACACGGTGGCCAGCGAGGTGACGGTGACGGACGGGGAGCAGTCCGCGCGGGTCATTGCATTCGCGGAACTCGATGGTGAGGAGATCGCCCGCCAGGTCGAGTACTGGCCGATGGCCTATGACCCGCCATCCGGACGTGAGGACCTGACGCACCGCATCGACCGGGTGCCTTGACCGCGGGAACAACCTCACGGCCAGCGGCGACCTGCCCGTCCAGGAGTCACTTGCGGACGCGGAACCGGAGTATGGTGGCGGCGCCCGACCGCTTGCTGCTGACCGGTTCAAGGTCTATTCGGGGGAGGCCGGGGGCCGAGAAGCGAATGCCATCGCCGAGCAGCACCGGCAGCACGTACACCAGGAGCTCGTCGACCAGCCCCCGCCGCAGGCACTGACCGGCGACGTCGGCCCCGAGGATCTCCAGGTTCTTGCCGCCCGCGGCGCCGCGCGCGGTGGCCACTGCCTGCCCGATGTCACCGGTGAGGAACGTGACCTGCGGATCTGGCCGGTTTGGCGGCCTATGGGTGAGGACGAACAGAGGACCGGAGAACGGGTAGTCCACGCTGCCCGGCTTTTCGGCCTCCATCCTGCTGCCCACGTCAGCGGTCCGCCGGCCGATCAGCATGGCGCCGGTAGCGGCCGCCACCTCGCGGTAGTCGTCCTGCGTCACGAAGTCGACGAGCTGGCGACCGTCGCCCCAGTCCATCACATGGCCAGAACCGGCGATGAAGCCGTCAAGCGACATCGCCCTGTTCACGACCACTTTGCCGTTTCCGATGCTCCCATCGCTCATCCTGTTCCTCCGACGAGACCTGGCGGCGCCCTGCAAGGGCGAACGTACAACCTGTCTTCGCCGCCGGAGCGCCCCGCAGTCGGCGCTGGCACCCTGGATGCGGCGTGTCCCATCATCCCGCGCCGCAACCGCGGCCCCGCAAGAAAAGGTCCACCTCCGGACTGGGAGGGGACCTTCTGTGTGTGAAACGGGAAGCGTTGCTTACCGGGGCCGACTCCCCACTCGCTGCTCGTCGATGGCCCGGGCGCCCTCGGTCTCGACCGGGTGGTCCGCGTTGCTCGGAATCGCGCCCTCCACTTGGGGCGGCCCCAGCAGCATCCGGTTCAGCACCGCACCCACCAGAATCAGCTGGCTAAGGAAGTAGAGCCAGGTCGCCAACAGAAAGAAGAGCGCGAAGGTTGCCCCATAGGTGTTGAACCCGTGCATCAACCGGGCGTAGAGCGGGAACGCCAGCGTGATCACCTCGATCCCGACGCCGGCCAGCACCGCTCCTTTCCAAACCTCCCGGATGCTGAACGTCTTGTTGGGCACCACGCGGTAGACCACGGTCATCAGTGCCACCATCACGATCGTCCCCAGGATCGGGCCCGTGAACGGCAGCCGCGGCAGCGCGGACACGGCCGCGTTGGCGAGCACGACCAGCACCATGCCCACGATGAAGACGGCGATCATCACCACCCCCATCAGGCGCTGGCGGAGGAAGCTACGTTGCTTGGCTCCGAACATCTCACAGAGGGCGAACTCCATGAAGGAGAAGAAGCCGGTGCCACTCCACACCAGTCCCACGATGGAGAGGATGGCGAGGAGCCCGGTCCGCCGCCGGACGCCCTCCAGCGTCTTGGTCAGCGCGCCGTGGGCCTCGGAGGGGAAGGCGCCGACCAGAGTGCTCTGAACCTGTTCCTGGGCGTGAGGATTGCGGAGCACCAGCCCGATGAGCGCCAGGAGCCCCAACATTACCGGAAACATGGTCATGAACGCGTTGAAGGCGAGCCCCGACGCGTGGTTTCCCGCCTTGCTCTGCCCATAGGCCTTGCCCAGGCGGACCGGGAACGACCCGGTCACCTCCTGGGCATCCTTCTTCACTGCCTGCGCTGACATCGAACGATCTCGTTACGTGCCGCTCGTCGAGGGACCCAAGTCCTGGGCTCGCTGTTGAGCTCCTTGCGCGAGTTCGGAGGCGTGCTGAGTTCCGCTCTCTTTCGCGGTCTGCATGGCGTCCTGTGCCACCTGCTGACCGCGGCCCAGGGCTTCCTGTCCCGTGTCCGCGATCTTCGCCTTCAGCGCGTCGGCGGTGTCTCCGAGGCGCTCGTCCTCGATCGCGGTCCTCGGCAGCAGGACTCCGATCAGAGCACCGACCGCGGCCGCGCCCAGTGCGAGCGCCAGCGGGTTGTCCCGGACCAGCGAGGCGCCCTGTCGTGCCGTCGCCCCGATCTGATCCGGGTCGGGCGCCGCCTGGCGCGCGCCTCCCAGGGCGCCACGGACCCGGTCTCGAATCGCGTCACGCTTGTCGGCGATCGCGTCCTGAGCGCGGGACTTCACGTCTGCCTTGTAGGCGAGCGCGTCCGTGCGCTCGGACATGCGCTCGCGGGTGCGCGCGATCTGCTGCTCTATGACTTCCGGTTCTTCACCCATTCGATGTCCTCCTTGATGGTTCGTTCGGTTCGAGTTGGCGTCGGTGGCAGGCTTTGCTGCAGCGAACGGCGGCCGATCAGTGCCAGCACCCCGGCGATCGCCCCGTAGACGGCGGCCACGATCAGCGCCGCCGCCCAGACCGGGAGCACCAGAGCCAGCGCTGCGATGAAACAAGCGGTCAGCGCGCCCAGCGCGTAGAGGGCGACCAGGCCGGCGCCACCAAGCTCACCGATTCCGATTCCGGCTCGCTTTCCCTGCTGCGTCAGCTCGGCCCTGGCCAGCTGAAGCTCCTGGCGCACGAGGAGGCTCGTCTCCTCGGCCAGCTGCTTCATCAGCTCCCCGATCGGCAGCTCTCGGAGCTCTCGCGGCGACGCCGGATCCTGGGAGCCGGGATCGGGGCCGGGCCCAACCGTGCCCGGCACGTCGTATCGATCACCCACGCCGCTACCTCCACCCCTCCGCCGGCGGCTGGTTCTCGTCATCAGCGGTTTGAACCGGCCTTGCGAAGGGCGAAGCCGCCGGCGAGGCGGTCGCAGCCGGCTCCGGCGGAACCGGCACCTGGCCGGCCGCGTACGCGGGGGAAGGCTCCGGGACCAGTGTCTCGGGACCGGTGCTCGGAGCCGTGGGGTACCCGGTGGCGCCCCACGTGCTGGAGTAGCTCCCGCCGTTGCCGGATCGCCGCCCCGAAGCCTTCAGCAGCCGCGCCACTCCAATGCCCACGGCGAACCCGACCCCGGCCACGAGCCACGGCTGGCGCCGGGCGAAGTCCTCGACGTCGCGGAGGATGGTTTCACCGTCTGACTCGCGCAGATACGTGCCCAACCGGTCCGCCTGTGCCGCAACCTGCTCCGCCAGCTGAGCCGGGAGATCGTTGCCCTGCTCCCGCAGCTGCCGGCCGGCCTGGTGCATGGCATCGCCGGCGGCGACGACCTGCTGACCAGCGTCGGTCGACCGGCTGCCGACCTGCTCGCCGACCTGCCCGCGGATGGTTTCGCCTGCCTGGCCGAGCCGGTCGCCGGCCTGCTGGGCCACGTCCGACACCTTCTGCTGGATGTCGCCTCCCGTTCCCGAGTTCGAATAGTCCGTCACGATTTCCACTCCTCGCTTCTTATATCGGTGATATCAGCAAACGCCCATTCATCGATGGTGCACGACATGGTAGCACGGGTGGCCTGGAGCGTCAGCGTTTTTCTTTGGGACATTTGCTTGCCCGCGACGCGCCGCGCCGAGCCCGCCGCAGAGGGTGGGGCCTCGATCTGGGCGTCAGGGCCTGGCTCGGCCGCAGGTGCGGCCTTTCCGCTGGGCGTTGACATGCCCCAAGCCGGATCCCTCGGGGGCCGTAGTGGCGCGGTCGGATCCGTGCTGTGCAGCCTCCGGCAGCGAACTCTTCAGGCCCTGCGGGCGCAAAGACGTTTATCGGCTGATCTCCAGCGGCAAACCGAGGGTCGCAGCTGCAGACGCCATCGCGGCTTGGGAATCTCCAGAGACAGCCAGGACCGGCTCCGGAGGCGGTCAGCCCGCTCAGCAATGTGGGCCCAGAGGCTGACGATTTCTGCTCTCACTGTCTGCTGGACGGCGCGGCCAGCCGAGGCGGTCCGAGTGAGCGATCAGTGACTCCAACTCCACCGTCCTGCGAACGCGCCGGGGGGGACCGGAGCGGTGGGTGGTCACCTCCTCGCGCTGGACCGCGAGCGCCTGGTTGAGTTCGCCCAGGCCGAACCGTGAGCCCGGGCACAAGAGGGGCTATCGCAAATGGCGTAGCGGGCGGCGGCGGGCGTATTCCAGAATTCCGATATTATGGATCATCTATGGAGGAAGTTCAATCCGCGCTGGAGACCTTGGCGCGGCAGATGGAGTCCCTGGATCGCAGGCTCGGAGCGCTCGAGGGGAGCCCGTCCGAGCCGGTGCCCGTGCCGGTGCAAGAGGTAGTCGAGGAACGCGAAGGTGGGCCGTTGATACGCGGAAACTTCACGTACGCCGGCCTGCTTCAAGTGGGGAGCCATCGTTCCACGGTCCGAAGCAGAGAGGATATCGCCGAGGCGTTTGAGGTCGATGCGGATGCCCTCGCCAGGGTGTTCGCAGCGCTGGCAAGTCCAGTTCGCATACAGCTGCTTCGCAGGGTCTTGGAGGGCCCACGTACAAGCCAGGAGTTGCAGTTGCTCCCGGGCGTGGGCGGAGTGGGTCAGCTCTACCACCATCTAAAGGAACTACTGGCGGCGGGCCTGCTGATACAGAGAAAGCGGAGTCTGTACGAGATTCGAGCGGAGAAGGCGATGCTCTTGTGCTTGCTTCTCGCTGCGGCGCCGCGCCTGATACCCGATGGTCAAGGGCTAAGTCCCGGTCGACCCGACGAAGAGGAATCGCAATGAGCCAGTCACTTTGGAACCGGTTCGCGGCTTCAGAACCCGTAACCCGGGCTCCACTTGGTGGTGGCTCTCGACCGTTGCGATTTCTGCTAGCAGCCGCAGTGGTTGGCATCTATGTCGCAATCGGCGTTAGTTTCCATCTCAACCAAGTCGAGTACCAGTTGCTCGGCGTACCGATCATCGTCGTCTTTCAGCTCGTGATCCAGCGGCGGCCATTGAGAACACTCTGGGTTCGATCGGGACCGCCCCTGCGAGTTGACCGACGATTCCTCTTACTATGGATCCTATTCTCAATCGTCCCTGTGGTCGTGTTGACTATCTCATCACTGGAGCGTCAGATAGGCAACGCCGCGTTCGCCGTAACCTCGATTGCGGGAGCATTTGGGCTGGCGTACGCGCTTCGCGCCATGAAGGCCGTCAACATTCGGCAACTGGTCTTTTGCACATTGACCGTCTCCCTGCTCGGCATTCTTCCACAGTTATTGTCGCTTATCCTGCCGCACATCGTGCATCTGCACATTGGTGGTGCAAATTCGGGTGGGAATGCCTCAATAACGTCAGTCTCGATCCTGCAGGTTGCACTAATTACGTTCCTGGGTCAGGGCCCTGCAGGCTTTATCGTCGAGGAAGTATTCTTCCGTGGCGCTTTAGATACTTATCTGCACTTTGGCGAAAAGGGTGTGGGCTGGGCGTCTGCGATCTTCGTCTCGGCACTCTGGGGAGTATGGCACTTGCCCGGGTCGATCACGGGATCACATATCTCTCTGCCGCCCGTGCTCGGGCTCGTCATCGCCCAAGTCATCGTTGGCGTACCCCTGTCGTTGTGGTGGCGCAAGAGTGGGAACCTGGTCGTGACGGATACCGCGCACGCCGCGCTCGATACTGTCCGCAACGTGATTTCGGCGCTGTGATCATGATCTCTTGCTCGAGGCCCGTGCTGGGAGGCGCTGGAGGCGGCGGAGGTGTCATGCGCCAACCCGTGGTTAGACGGGGGTGCGGCATTTCCAGTTGGGCATCTGTGGGTCCAGCGAGGCCCAGGGGAGTCTGGGCCCTGGGGTTCGGTCTTCCGTTCGTCCATATGAGTCGACTGGGTTGCATGTCTGTTGGTGTCACAGTTGGTGTCCGGAGTGTGTGCGGTGTCACTCCGGAGAGGCGCCCCTTGCGGTGGCGAGTGTGACCCCTCGTCGGGTGAACTGAGGACTCAGTCCGGCCAGTCGAGCTGGTCGTCGGGCACGCCGACAGATCGCCCGTACGCTTCGGCCTCCAGGCGGCCGGCGGGGTCCCCGCGCTGATAGCGGAAGGTCCGGTTCGCAAAGATCACGACGTGCTCGGCATCGGACGCGAAGTCCGCGTACCAGCCGTTCTCGATCTGGAGCGAGGCTTCGAGCGCGGTGGTCAGTGGACCGGCGACATCGCTATCCGCCTCGAACTCGAGAAACGTCCACACGTCGGGCTGCGAGGACGTCCCCGAAACGTGGCGGCGCTCCAGGCTGGTGACGCGCAGTCCGGGCACCGCCAGCGGCGCCCCGATTCGAAGGCTTTCGGTCAGCAGCGTGCCATTGATCATCGGCGAGGAGCATAGCGATTCCAAGCGTGGGGTCGAGGGTCGGATCCGAACCGGGGGCCTCACAGTCCCGAAACCTGCGGCGGATCTTTCGGTGCCGGTCGGGACGTGTCACGTGGGGTCAGGACGTGTTGGGTGAGTGCTGGCAGTTCAGGTGTTGCCCGAGTGTGGTGGTCCCGCTACCGGACATCGGCTTGGAGGCGGCTGGTGGAGTGCCAATTGAGCGCCCATAGAGTGTGTGTTGCTGAGTAAGTCACTGAGACGTCGCGAGGTGGACGAAGGCGATTTCAGAATGATCGTTCCCAGGCTTGCGCCAACTGGGCGCGCCTATCTGGCGGCATTGCTTACGCAGATCGATGAGGAGCAGCCGTGGCTTTCAGCTCTGGAACGCGTGGGCCAGAAGCCGGATTAGCGAAGGCTCAGCGGGGCTGCGGCCCCGGGGGATGGCGTGTGTCGTCGCCGGCGCTGATGATCCGGGATGAGGGGGAGCGTGGTTGTCAGGATGGTTGTCAGGTACGGCCAGAGGACGCGTGCCAGGCCCACGGCGGGGCCTCGTTTGAGATCAACCGGGTGGTGCGCCCGGAGGGAATCGAACCCCCTGCCTTGCGGTCCGGAGCCGCACGCTCTGTCCGATGAGCTACGGGCGCGCACTCGGACGCGAACCCAACATACGCGGTCGGGTTGGGGCGAGTCGGTAGGGTGGGGCCCTCGTGAGTAGGCGAACCCGTGTGGTGGTGGTGGCATTCCTCCTCGCCGGCACCCTCCTCGCCTCCTCGTGTGGTGGGCCCGCTGGGCCCGACCCCACCTCGGGCGCGATCCGGCAATCTGATGTGCCGGCGGGGTGGAGCCGCTGTGGTTGGTCAGGCTCCATCTCGCGCTACCTTCCATTGGCGCAAAGGATCGATGCCACCTCGGCGGCTTCAGTGCAACGGAGCTGGTCCGCCCAGCAAAAGCTCGGCGCGAGCCGCGCCGAGGTGACGGCCTACGTCGGGAAGCGGTCCGATTGTGCGCGAGGAATCGGGCTCAACGCGGACGCCTCCGCGCTGACCTGGACCATCGCGTATGCGTCCATGGAAGATGCCCGACGCGGCTACGAGGCCGGAGTGTTGGGTTTCCCGACCCCGGATCCCAGCCGCATCGAGCCGGGTCTCCAAGTGGGGGCGTCGACCGGGCTCGGGAAGGACTCCTGGACCCTTACGCAGAGTTCGCCGGCGCCGCAGCTTTTCCTGGCCTGGTGGCGTCACCAATCGTTGACCAACTTTCTGGTCATCACCGACCTGGCACCGGCGGATGCGGACCCGATCGCCTTGCGGGTCGATGCGCATATGCCGCGCTGAGTCGGTCGCCCTGATGCGAACCCGGCCACCGGTAGAATGGCCGGGTTGCTCGCCCCCGGGGCGTGCACGCGCCTGTAGCTCATCGGATAGAGCGCATGCCTGCGGAGCATGAGGTAGCAGGTTCGATTCCTGCCAGGCGCACCACTTTTATCTGGCGCGCGATTCCGAACTGAGTTTCAGCGCATGCCAAAACGATTGCGGTATCTCCGACCCTCATGGCGACCAACCGGGAACGCGACCCAGACCGAGACGAGATGGAAGCAGTCCTCGCCGCCCACCCCTGCCTGCGCGAGCACCTCGATGATCTGATCGACCAGTACCTCCATGGCGAGCTCGTGCTCGACGACCACGCCGGGTGGGATTCACCCAGTGAGACGGGCGACGGATGGCCCGGTGAGCGCATGCGACCTGACAGTCTGCAAACACATCTGCGGAGCCTGAGATGGCGCAGGAGGCATCCAACCGACTCCGCACGATCCAGTGACCGTCCCCCACGTGCTGCCGACCTCCGAGTGACGCCAGGATGCTGCCCTCCGGTCCTGCGGACCGGGCGGGGGAACCGACGCCGGGGCGGTTCCCCCGCACCCCTTCGCCCCGTTCGGATGGGCCAGGCAACGTTGCGATGCGTCGACACCGTGACCCGCCGCGGTCAGACCGACACCGGCTACGATGAGGTTGTCATGGCGACCGACCGGGAGCGAGATCCGTACCAGGCCGAGGGCGAGGCGATCCTCGCGGCAAACCCTGGTCTGCGCGAGAAGCTCGAGGAGAAGCTCCGCCTCGCCATCGAAGGGAAGCTTGAGACCGTCGACAGCAGCGGCATTGACGCTGCACTCGCGAAGGCGCTGGGTCGCCCGGAAGAGGGCGACTGATTCGCCGCCGGTTCAGGGTCCGATCGGGACCCCGACGGCCGAGCAGCAGCTGTACGAGTATCGGTGCCGCTCCGGCTCGGGCGGAACGACTCCGTGCGCAAGTCCGGCGACTCGCGCGAACCGGCCTCGCCGGTGTGGGCCGGATTGATCCGGCTGAGCGTCCGGGGTTGCGCTACTTCCCGGTCCCGCCTCTCGGCTTCTGGTACGCGGTCGTCGGCCCAGACCTTGTCGTCCTGGAGGTCATCGATGCACGACGCAGGCGAGATCCATGGCCCAATCCACCACCCGCGCCGTTCCCGCCATCCCGGGCCACAAGGCGGACCAGGCATGCGCTCTTATCTTGCCTTCCAAGCGATTCCTTGGTATGCGATGGCACAGCACCGGTCCGAGATAGCATGCGCTGCCCTTGAATTCAAAAGTCGCAATCGATTGTCCGGAAATAAAGGCCATGCCTGCAGAGCATGAGGTAGCAGGTTCGATTCCTGCCAGGCGCACCACCTCATTCGCCAAGCCAATTGGAACTCGCTGCAGCGCATGCCAAAACCATTGCGGTGTCGTCGAAGCTCTCCGATCCCTTGCTTCTTGTACCAGCATCTGCCAGCGACATGAAAAGATCGCCGTTTTCCGTTCCTTGCGCACGCTATCCGAGGCATGCGTGTCGCAGGAGCTGCGCTTTGGCCACGACGGGGCCGTTTCAGCGCATGGGCGCCGCCGCTGCCCGCGGTGTGGGGGCCTGGAGGGCGAGGTTGAGTTCCGCGCCTACCGCACGTCGTACTGCGTGCAGTGCGCGCGGGAGGTGGCGCGGGAGCATCGGCAGCGGGCCGCCTCATCCGGCGAGGCGGCATGAGGCGAGCGCGAACAAGAGGCGCAGCAGCAAGGTTCCATCGGTCATCTGCTCCGGGTCGCCGAATTCGGTAGTGCACCGGATTCTGGATCCGGCAGTCCTGGTTCAAATTCAGGCCCCGGAGCCAACTGGGCGAGGTAGCCGAGTTGGTTCAGGCGACGGTCCGCGAGACCGTCTACACGAATTCGATCCCCGCTCTCACCTCCAACCCGAGCCTCGGCGCCAGGCGTGGCTACAGCCCGGCACTCGGCAGTCACGAGGTGGTGCGAAGCGAGTTGGTCCCGTGAGTTGCTCTCCAGACGGCCTCGAACCCGTGGCCGATTACGGCGACCACAAGGAATGCGATCCACGTTGCGCTGCGGTCATCCAGTCGCGCAACGGCGGCGGCGATGCTGACTGCCCCGAGCGCCAACCAGCCGACCCCGGTCAGGATGCAATGAGCCTCGCGGCAGCGGATAAAGTTGGCGAGGCAATAGATGCCGGCGACCAGAAAGACAGCCCCCTCGACGATCAATCCGACGAAAGCTCCGAGGGCTGAGCTGGCGAACCAGGCGACCGCGACGGTGAGGAAGACGCAGCACCCTCGGAGGAGGGGAGCGGTTATCGCGATGTAGGAATCAAGCAGGCGACCGGTCCCCTCCACTCAGGCTGCTTGAGCTGGTTCGGCAACCCGCACGAGAACGTACTGCTGCCACAAACGGTGGCCGAGTTGGTGGCACTGGAGCTCACGGTTTTCGCCGTCCGGTCCGGAAGCCTTGGGAGGTCGGCTCGCCATCTTGCGCAGCCTGCCGGATCGCCTCGAGGATCTCTGCGTCCGACCAGTGTCGGTGGTGCTCGCCGACATGGTTCAGCGAGAGCCCGGCGGCCACGAGCCCCGAATTGAACGAGCCAAAAAGACAGGCGATCGTTGACGGCGAGGGCAGCTGATCAGATGCGGTGAGATCAGCCACTCGAGGCGACCGTCCATTGGCGGCATAGAAAGCGCTCGGCGCGGTCATGCAGGAGGCAGCGGTCCACCGTGCTTCACGGTGACGCCAGGGAGGGATCTCGCTGGCCCGCGCGGCGCGATCGGTCATTGCCTTGAGGATCGCCTCCCGTTCGGCCGCCTCGCGGGCGGCGCCTTGAAGCCGGCGCCCTCCGGCCCTGGACTGGTCGCGATCCTTCTTGCGGACTTATCGATGACCGGTGTCCAGGTCGATCCATGGCTCGGCACCCCGCTGGCCGTTGCGACGGAACGGCTCGTGAGGAGGACGCGGCATCGTGCTCAGGACCCCATAGCTTCGTTCAGGGCGTCGCTGATGTCCACGAACGCATTGTCAAGTCGCACGCGGCGTGTCCGACTCGCCTCGTGGTTGGTCTCTGCGGAGACGAAGCTGAGCAGGTCCTTGAGCTCTGCCTCGTCGCCCGGCAGTCTCAGGCCCTCGCCCGTGTCCCAGATTCCGTAGACCAAGCGCTCCAGGTCCCGATCGCGCAGCAGAAGGTCACGCAACGCGGCAGCGGTCTCGTCGGAGACCTCGATCTCCAAGGACCCATCGGCGTTCTCGAGGTTCGTCGAGTGGCTCAGGTCCAGGAGCGAGCCCTGCCAACCGCTGATCACGCCCTGGTCGCCGCATGAAGGACACCACCACTCGATGGGTTCTTAGGGCCCGGGACGGCGGACGGTGATGCGGTCGCCACAGGGTCGGTGTTGTGGTCGTCGGCGGCACGGGATCGCCGTCACCCAGGGAATCTCTCCCGGTCCGGAAGTAGCGGCGCGGACGATCGACGCAAGGTGCTCGGTCAGCCGCCGCGCCGGGCCCGGAGCGTCACCCGGGACGGAGGGAAGATCGCGAAGGTTGGTGACCCACACTCGGTCACCATACTCGGCAACAGCGGGCTCGTTGCCTACGCCGGTCAAACGGTTCATTGCGAGCGGCGTGACACTCCCTACCGACCCATTCCGCTGACGCACGGCTTGCCGACGGTCCCCACCGAGCTCGGTCGAGGGCAAGCCCTGGCTATCCCCGCTTCCTGCCTGAACCCGCGACCATTCACCGGGCGGACACTCATGGAGTGCAATAGCTGCTGCGGAGAGCCAGGCAGCGCACGACTCACCTGTAGCGGCGCAGGTTCGAGCAGCTCAATCCCTCGAGAGCCGTCCAGGCTCCTTCGCATACAGGGAGACGAACCCGCAGCGCTCGCAGATCAGGGCCGATACCTCGATCGCCGGTCCGATCAGACCAGGGAGCCGGGTTCCCGGTCGCACGAAGCGGATCGTGTTGACTCCTTCGGCCGTGACCCTCGCTCCACCGCACTCGGGGCAGGGCGTTGGCTCTGGTAGCGGCATGGGCGCCATCGTAACCTCCCGGACGGGACACTGGCGTGGAAGTGGACCGCGGGCCCGGTTATCCGCTACGGCGTTATCGTGAACCTGAGGGACATAGGCCGGGCAGTTGAGGAGCAACTCCGCGAGGCGGAGGGCGCCACTGTTACCGAGGGGAGGGAACTGGCCCGGCGGCGCCGAATCCTACGTCGGCGGCGGGGTGCAATCCGGGCCCGCCGCCGGGCGTTCGAGCAGTGTCATCAGGCATGGGTCCGGATCGAAGGTCGCGAGAGGCAGACGGACGGATCGGCCTATGGGGTATCTGCTTGAATGCAGTAGCCCCAGTATCTTGTGCTCGTGGCAGATGAAGATCACCCTCAAGCCGGTCGCGACTACCCCGGAGGCTGGCAGGCATTCGAGCGATGGTTTCCGGACGAGGGCAGTTGCGTCGAGTTCCTGGCCCGTGTGCGGTGGAAGGCTGGCTTCGTGTGTCCGGCATGTGGGCACGGGGACGCCTGGAAAGTGGCCGGGCCCCGATGGATGTGCCGGCGCTGTGGGCGCAAGACGTCGGCAACCGCGGGCACGATCTTCCACCGTTCGCACCTGCCGCTCCCGACCTGGTTCGCGGCTATGTGGTTCATCTGCGCCCAGAAGAACGGCGTCTCGGCCCTGGGTCTGCAGCGCGTCCTCGGGTTCGGCTCGTACCAGACCGCCTGGGCCTGGATGCACAAACTGCGCCGCGCCATGGTGCGTCCGGACCGCGAGAAGCTCGGAGGTCCAGGCCGAGTGGTCGAGATGGACTGCACCTTCATCGGTGGCCGGACGCCCGGAATGAATACGCCGCGGTACTACAACAAGGCCGAGGTCGTGATCGCGGTCGAGCATGCCGCGGCTCAGATGCGAGGGCTGGGTCGCATTCGGATGTCGGTCATCGACCGGACGCGTCGAAAGCTTGACCTGGTGAGCTTCGCGAAAACGAACGTGGCCCCGGGATCGATCCTGCAGACGGATGGCGACCCCCTTTACCAGGACTTCGGCGAGAAGGTCGGAGTGACCGTCGATCAGCGGACCATCGAGCACTCCGGCTCGTTGGCGCACGAACTGCTGCCGGGTGTCCACCGAGTCGCGTCGCTGCTCAAACGCTGGCTCGCCGGAACCATCCAGAACGGCCTGGATGCCCGTCAGCTCGGGTACTACCTCGACGAGTACACGTTCCGCTTCAACCGTCGAGCCTCCAAGGCTCGCGGGCTGCTCTGGTACCGGCTCGTGGAGCAGGCCGTTGCCACCGATCCTCATCCGTACTACGAGTTCATCGCGCCCCGGAGCGATTACTAGATCTTGGGGGCGCTGCACTCAAATGGATACCCCATATCGGCCTGCGAGTCGGCGCCCACTCCACTCAGAGGGTCAGGTTCAGAGGGTGACAATGCGGCTGCCTGAGGTGACTGAAATGGCTCTTGAGACTGCGATTGAACCTGTGCGCGACCCCGCGGACGTCCGCGCGCCATCACGCTTGAGGTGGAGGCAGACCTCATGCGAGCAACATCTATCTGCACGCCGACATGGCGCTCAAGGAACGCGCCCTGGCACGGACCGCTCCCCTGAAGTCCCGCACGGCCCGACATCGCCCGACTGACGAAGTGCTCGCCTTCCTGGAGGGCCTGCAATTATGTTGCCAAGCTGCGAGCGCCCTCCGCCTCGCCCCGGGCTTCAACGCAACATAATCACGTGCGCGACATAAGCGGCGCTATGTCGAATTCGACATAGCGCCGCCCTCGACCAACGCATTGCCACCCGCTTCCACATCCCGCCCCATGGATCTCGGTGACGCCACCGCCTACTAGCCCAGATATTTCATGTGGGGCGTTGAGAAGGGCGGCGTAGGGGAACGAAAGGTGCCAGCCCGAACTGGGAGAATGCGGTTGTCCAAGACCCATTCGTCCAGCCGAGGAGGCACCTTCCAGGTGAAGCGTAGCAGCACTCGTCGCCCTTTCTTCGCAGTCAGCGCCGACGGCTCCGGGCTCGTCAATCACGCGGGCGCCGCCGCACTCCGCGAAATGGCCGATCGACTCGGCTACACGCAGGCCCTCTGCCACGGTCTTGACCCGCGCCATTCGCCTCGCGCCGTCCATCACCCTGGCCTCGTCCTCACCGATCTCGTCGTCAGCATCGCCGACGGCGGCGACTGCCTGAGCGATATCTCCACGCTCCGCGATCAGCCCGACCTCTTCGGCCACGTCGCCTCCGTCCCGACCGCCTGGCGCGTCATCGAGCGCCTTCATGAAGCCGACCTGGAGCGCCTGCGCGAGGCGCGAGGGCAGATGCGCCGGCGAGCCTGGCAGAGCGCCGGCACCCCCGAGTTGCTGGTCCTCGACATCGACGCCACCCTGATCACCGCGCACTCCGACAAGGAGCGTGCCTCGGGCAACTACAAGCACGGCTTCGGCTTCCACCCCCTGGCCGGCTTCCTGGAGGCCACCGGCGAGGCGATGGCCGCCGTCCTGCGCCCGGGCAGCGCCGGCTCCAACACCGTCACCGATCACCTCGAGGTCTTCGAGCTGGCCTGCCGGCAGCTCCCGGAGTGGGTGCGCGACGCCCCCCTGCTGGTGCGCTGCGACAGCGCCGGCGCCACCCACAAATTCCTGGAAGGCGTGCGCGCTCGCGAGCACACCAAGTTCTCGGTCGGCTTCGATCTCCGCGAGGAGGTCAGGGAGGCCATCCTCTGTGTTCCCGAGGAGAGCTGGACCCCGGCCATCCGCCAGGACGCCGAGGAGCGCGAGGGGGCGGACGTCTGCGAGCTCGTCGACCTCGATCTCTCCGCCTGGCCCTCAGGCACCCGCGCCATCTGCCGCCGTGAGCGTCCCCACCCCGGTGCCCAGCTCTCCTTCACCGACCACCAGGGCTGGCGCTTCCAGGTCTTCATCACCGACCAGGAGGACGCTGACCTCGCCCTTCTGGAGGCGCGCCATCGTGCCCGCGCCCGCTGCGAGGACCAGATCCGCTGTGCCAAGGAGACCGGACTCCGCGCCTTTCCCTTCCGTGATTTCCTACCCAACCAGATCTGGCTGGAACTGGTTCTCGCCGCTCATGACCTGCTCTGCCACTTCCGCCGCATCGCTCTCAGCGGCCTGGCGCGGCTCTGGGAGCCGGGCACGCTGCACTACCGTCTCCTGCACACCGCAGGGCGCCTGGTCCATGGCGGCCGCCGCCTCCTCCTGCGCCTGCAGTCCAACTGGCGCTGGAGCGAGTTGCTGGCCACCGCCTTCACCCGCATCCGACAGATCCCGGAGACCTGATCCCGGCCCACCACCACCCGGCCGCCTCGACCGATCACCGCAGGGGGCGAGGTCGGCACGCCTCTCGAGCTCGCGCGCGCCCATGTCCGGGCCCCCGCCGGCATCCGCTCCGGACTCTCGACCCTGGCGAAACCCACGAACCCAACGCGACGAACCCATCAGTCGGGCGCGAATGTCAACCTCAGCCCTCTCCGTCCTTGACTGCGCACCCTCCGGAAACCTTCATGAAAAATCTGGGCTAGCGACACTCCACCTGGCCCTCTGCGGCCGCTCCGACCAGCTCTTCGCCGACGACGCCATCGTCCACCTCCACCGCCTCACCCACGGCGTCCCACGCGCAGTCAACAACGCCCCCACCGCCGCCCTCATCGCCGCTGCCGCCGACGGCAAGGAGATCGTCGATGACGCCTGCGCCAAGAAGGCGGTCGCGGAGCTGACCCGAGAATGATCGTCTCCGAGCTCCCCTGCGGGGAGCAGCCTTGTCCCCTCTGCGGCCGTCGGCTACGGCTCACCGCACACGACTTCACGTGTTCCTGCTACGACCCCACGGACCTGGGTCGCAGTCGGCTGGATCTGTCAGGACTGCGACCACGTGGTCGAGCTGGTCGGGCTCTACACGTGTTGGGAGAGCGCACTCGATGCACTGCACCGAGAACTCGACCGCCGCGCTCGTCGCCAAGTGCGGTCACGCTCCACTTGAGGGCTTCTCCCGCTCATCACCATTCAGAGGCGCGCCGAATCTTCGCCACCGATTCCCGCCGCTACAACCCCAAATAGCTCCGCCTTCAAGACTAGCGACGCATCATGCTTGCCCGGCGTGCAATCTGTGTCGAGCAGCACAAAGTCTCTCCCCTACGCGACTCCGGCTCGGACGCTCAACATCCGGTCAAGGGCATTCGCGTCGCCCATTCAACGACGCAACGGTCGGGAAGTCAGCCTACGTAACGCACGTCCTGAAACCGCTAGTTCGCCGTTACGGCCATGGGACCCCGACATTAGTCTGGCGTCACCGCCCATTTAGCGCGTCCTAATCTTGCGGTTAGCTTGCGCTTCACGCACAGTTTAGCTAGGTATATTACGCACAAGGTCGATTCCGGTTGCGACAGCCGGTTGACGGCATGGGTTTAGTGGCGTAGGTTGCGCGCCATCGGTATTCGTCTCAACCCAAGGCCAGGGAATTGGACGCCATGGATCAACCCGCGACATACATTCACGATGGCTTCATCATTATCTCGGTACCCAACTTGGTGGTGATCGGCTGCATGATCGCGCTCTTCGTGATAGCGCTGCTGGCACCGTTTCATGTTCGCCGCCGGCGGTAATCGGCGGTCGCGCGCATGAGCGACCGCGAATCGAAGGAACCCGCCGGCAACTGGACGGGGGCCGTGCGGCGCTTCGCCAGCCGCGTTCTTCCCTACGACAGTCTCCTGCCCGATCGTCAGCCGGCCTACGTCGCCTCCTGGGTCTACATCTTCGGCGTCCTCACGATCGCGGCGCTGGTGTGGGTCATCCTCAGCGGAGCCCTGCTCGCTTTCTTCGGCCCGCAGTGGTGGCACGACACAGGTGTCGGCCGGTTCTTCAACAGCGTCCACTTCTGGAGCGTGCAGCTCTTCTTCGGGTTCATGGTGGTGCACCTCTGGGCCCAGTACTGGGCCGCCAGCTGGCGCAAGGGTCGTCAGCCCACATGGATCGTTGGCGTCGTCATCTTTCTCATCAGCATCGTGGCCGCGTTCACCGGCTACCTGTCGCAACAGAACCTTGATTCGCAATGGATCGCGGTCAGTGCCAAGGACGGGGTCAACTCCAGCGGGGCCGGAGGGTTCTTCAACGTACTGAACTTCGGCCAGATGTACGGACTCCACGTGATGCTGATGCCGGTGGCGATCCTGATCCTGGTCGTCGTCCACATCGTGTTGGTACGAGTGCGGGGGGTGGTGCCGCCGATCGAGAGGCCGGCACGATGAGCAACCCGACCCCTGCCGCCGGTCGCGATGGCGCCGTGTCCTACGACCTGCTCAAGGAACTCAGTCTTGCGCTGGCGGGAACGCTGGTGGTGGTGCTCATCCTCGCCGCCGTCCTCAGCTCACCCGACGTCCCAGCGGAGACGATCCAGAGTTGGGCCCGAAGTGATCCCGGCGATTTCACGACCACCGCCGCGCAGGAACTGCAGGGCACGACCATAAGCGCCCAGTACGGCCCGCCCTACAACGATGGGACCGGGTCGGTCCAGAGCCTGGGATTCTTCTCCCCCCAGACCTGGTTCGGGGTACGCATACCCGTGGATTCGGCTCAGGATTTCGTCCTCAAACCCCTCTCCATCGCTTCGGGGAGCAATCTGGCACTCGCGTCCGCACTGCAGACCTATCAGGCGGCCGCGGCTGACCAGCAGCAGAATTGGGTGAGCGCATACGTTAAAGCTCTGGGGAGCGCCACCGTTCAAAACGGCTCTGTGGTCGTCAAGGCGGGGAACTACGGCCCAGTTTCGTTCATGCTCAGAAGTCTGCTGGCGCTGGCGCAGGCAGGAGCGGTCGACGGCTATCTCTTGAGCAGCGGGCATTTCTACCAGACGGATTACACGCTGCCACTCCTTTTCATGGGAGATGGAGGGTATCTCGCATCGCTGGCAGAGAGCCAGCACCTGTCAGGTGATCAGTGGGGCATGATGAACGAGACCGGGACATATCCCGGTCAGAGCTGGCTCTGGCTGTACACCATGTGGTATCAGATCCCGCCTTATAACACTTCGGCTAATGCCGACCTGCTGGTCATTCTTACCATGCTTGTGCTGAGCCTGGCTTTGGTCGCGGTGCCGTTCCTGCCGGTTCTGCGGGACATCCCACGCTGGGTCCCGGTGTATCGCCTTATCTGGCGATCGTACTACCGGACCCCGCCGGCGCCGCCTGCTGACCATGAGCCGGGGCACCGTCCTCCTGCTGAGGTCGGCAAATAGACAGACGCTGGTCGAGCTTTAGGGGCGCTTCACATTTGAGTGGGGAGCGTCGGTCTGATGGCTGGCGGACGCGGACGATGTGGCCACTCAACACCGCCCGCGAAGAGGAGCACCCGGAGGCGGTAGTTCCCAACTCGACGACCTGGCGGGTCACCTCTCTTCCCGCTCGCGCGGTCATCAGCAGTCGTGGTCGTGCCGCTTCGGACTCCTCGGTCCAGGTCCGGTTCCCGCACCACGGCTCGCGGCAGCGCCAACGTGGTTTCCGCCAGACCAGCCGTACCGGACGCCCGAAGCAGGGCTGATCCCGCAGCTGGATGGACATCCGATCCCTGGGCTTCTGCCCGGCTGCCGCAGCCGTGGCAGAACACCACGTCACCAGCCAGCCTCTCCACCACTACGCTCAGTTCTGCCGGCTCCTCATACACGGCGAGCACACGGAACCCGTCGAGACCGAGCAGCGCTTCCGCGAGTCCGATATCGTCAGGCATCGTCGGGGGTTCCCATCACCTGGGCTTGCACACACCGATGATGGCGGCCCCCCGACCCTTCGCCCTTCTACGTCCGCCCTACGCCGCTACTCCCCACTTCATTGCGAAGCGCCGGTTATGCCGACTTCGGCATAACCACCTATTTGAGACTCTGAACTCAGACCGACTGCGATCGGCGTCCAGCCATCCGGCCGTGTTCGCGGACGATTGGGCTTGCGGTTCTCGTGGCAGCTCAGGGCAGAGTAGTCAGTAATCGCTCGAGGCTGGGCGTGGGACGCCCGGTGCGGCTCAGGGCTCTTTGCAGCTCTCGCGCGAGCGCCCGCATCTCCTCGGGCGCGGCTCGGCTGTGTGCGCCGAACCACAGCTCGCCCTGGGGACTCTTGAACACCCGCCGCCAGTAGCCGATGACAAAAACCGTCGGCATGCGATAGAGGACGCGCAGGTTCTTGGGGATCTCGACGTTCCCGGTCGCTTGTAGCGCATTGAATGCCTGTCGGGTGGCGAGCACCATCAGCCGCAGCGTGGCGCGATCAGAGGCCAGTCTGGGTGCGTCGATGCCGACCCGGTATAAGGCGAACGCAATGGGCACGACGAACGCGGCGTGGCCAACGAGCCAGCCGTCGATGTTGGCGCTGATCATGGTGGGAAAGCCCGCCTCGTTCAGGACCGCCCGCATGTGTCGGATGCGGGGAGTGGCGATGCCATCCGCCTCGCCGAGCATCGTCTTTTGCTGACTGATCAGCACATACCTGATGACCGGGCCGGCCCGGGTGCCACCCACTGCGGGGAAGCCGAACATGGCCCGCTGGCCGAGGGCTGCCGAGAGCTGCGCCTGGCGATTGGCAGTGTTGCCAAAGAAGACGACGTCCGAGTTGTCGGTCATGGCGGCAAGGGCGGGGAGCGTGCTGCCGAGTTGCTCAGAGCGGACGGGGACCAACACCAGGTCAAAGCGCTCGTCCCGAGGGGGCTCGCTGACCGTCGGTATCTGCAGCTCCGTGCGGTGCCCGCCCTCTGCACATTCCAAAATCAGCCCGTGCGTCTGCAGGTCTGCTAGACGCGAACCGCGAGCGAGTAGGACCACGTCATGCCCTGCTTGCAGAAGCTTGCCCGCGTACACACTACCGATCACACCGGCGCCGAGCACAAGAATCCGCAACAGCGCACCTCCCTAATTCTGCAAGCAGTGTGACCCCCCGCGGGGTTCGGACCGGCTGAGTTCGATCGTCGCGGGTTCATCCGCGACGGCGTCATCCTTTTGCACGGGGGCCGAAGTCTCAACGAGATCCGGTTCGGCCGGGGTCGTGGATGCGCGGTCATGAACACATGATCTACCGCTCGGCGGTACCGCCTGGCCGACGATCGCCTTTTTTCGGTCAGTCGAGGCTCTGGAGTGAGGGCCCCGCCTGCCATAGCGGCTGGCGGGGCGATCGGCAGATATATATAGGCCCCCCTCCCTCGCCCGTCTGCACTCCCTCGACGCTGTGCACCGTGCCCACCCGGGTAACGCTCCCGAAGAGCGATCGCATTTGCTGACGGTCCGTCGCCTGAGTGAAGGGTGCCGACGAGGCGCTCGACGGAATCGGCCATTGGTACGACTCGGCAATCAAGCGGCGCCTGGTGGGATCCGAATTCCGAACCTGTGCTGAGCGTGACCAGACGATGAGCAGCGAACCGCGCCAAATGGAGGAGCTCCCTAGAGCCGAATCGCTCCGGCTCCTCGGCACCGTCTCTTTCGGGCGCGTCGGATTCACCATACGGGCCTGCAGGCCATCCGTCCCGCCAATCACCTGATGGAAGGCGAGAGGGTCATCATCCGGACCCGTGAGTGGTCGGATCTGGTGGCGGTTGCAAGCGGAGGCGGTGCCACCGTCGCCTACGAGGCGGACTACATCGACACCGACCTCCACCTCGGCTGGAGCGTCATCGTGCGGGGTCAGCTCCAGGCCGTTTCCGACGCGGACGAGGCGGCCCGTTACAGGGACCGGCTGTCAAGCTGGGCCCCCGGCCGGAGGGACGACGTCCTCTTTATCGAGCCGGTGTTCGTGAGTGGAATCAGGCTCATTGAGCCGACCGCAGGCCCGTCCGCCTCCGCCGGTCCTGCCTCGTCTCGCCAAATCAGGGTGAGGAGTCGCGCCATCTCCTCAGGCGTGCTGCGCACCGATGTCTCCGGACGCAGGGCACGGTTTGTGCGCAGCAGCTCAGCACCGGCTTGCTCGGCCTTCTCCCGGTCACCGGCCTGCGGTGGCCAGCTCGCACCCAGGTCCTCGGCGAAGGTGCGCAGGATGTCGCGACAGTCGCCGATGATCGCCGTCCGTTTTCAAGCCCAGTTCGCGCAGGGTGGCGTTGACGTTCTCGAGTCCGAGCTTCTCGCCCAGGAAGTCGGTGGCCGTGTTGTCGCTCACCGCGATCATGATCTGCGCGAGGTCACGCCAGGACAGGTCGACGTCGTCGAGCATGCTGGAGAGCCCCGTCGGCCCGGGCACGCGGAAGGAGGCCGGCACGCGTGCCCGGGCGGTGGGGTCGATCTTCCCTGCCGCCACCTGGCGCTCGAATTCCACCAGCAGCGGGACCTTGAAGACCGAGGCGAGCACCACCAGCTGGTTGCCCTGGTGGCTCAGTTCCCGCCCCCGGTCGACGTCGATCGCGTGGAGAAACCCGTCCACCCCGGCGTCCGCGAACGCGGCGCGAATCGACCCTACCGCGTGTCACCGGCGGTCTGCTCCGTTGGGCTGCTCATGACGACTTCAAGCTCCAGCTCTGCGCATTCCATGTGATTCCGACCAAGGAGTTCGCCTGGATGTTCGCGTACCGACTTGACCAGGCGCTGACTTCGGGCGCCTGGAAGAGTGGGAGTGTCGCCATGTCCTTCCAGAGCTGCCGGTCGGCCTGGTTCCAGTCCGTCGCAGCCTGCGCTGAGTTGCTCGTGTTGAGCGCCTTCTGCATCCATGCGTCGGTGGCCGGATTCGAATAGCGGTCATAGTTGGAGCTGCACTGTGGCTGGTTGGTGTACGAGCAGTAGATGCCCACGTCGGTGGACGGGAACGGTGGTGCGTCCCAGTTGAAAAGCACCATATCGAACGCACCCGTCTTGAAGGCACCCGTGACAAGGTTCGAGAAGTCCTGGATGTTGATCTTGACGCCGACCTGCTTCAACTGCGCCTGCACCAACTCTTCCATCTGTTCCCGAGCCTGCTGCCCGGCCGTGGTGCCGATGTTGAGGGTGAAATCCTCTCCAGCCTCCGGGCCTGTCTTGGGATGGAAGTAGCCGTCCGCTCCCATCGTCATGCCCGCCTGCTGAAGAAGCTGCTTTGCCTTGGCCGGCTCGTAGTTGCCATACCCAGCGCTCGTGTTCTCGTAATGAGGGGCAGTCGGCATGAAGATGCGGTTCTCCAGCGGCTTGATCTTGGGATCGAGCACATCGGCGATCCGCTGGACGATCTCATTCCGATTGATGCCATAGGCGACGGCGTGGCGGATGTTCACATCCGCGAGATACGGATTCGCCTCGTTGAAGTCGATGTGGGCGAATCTCGGGCTCTACGCCGCGAAGGTATCGCAGTCATCCGCCTTTCCGCTGTCGAAACCGCGCTGCAGCCACTGCTGGCGCTGCGCGGAGGAGCCGTGGGTCCAGTTCTCCGGCTGCACCTGCTGGCCGCTCAGGTGCTGCTGGTAGTCGTCACCCACCGCCGCGGCGGCCCCCAGCGCCTGTTCCATGTCGCCCGGCTGCACGAGGTTCCGTTGGTACGCGGAGTGCGCCCAGACGCCGGCCAGGCAGTCGGCCTGGAGCTCGACGCGGACGGAGATCGCGTTGGCCTGGGGCGGATTCCGCTGTTTCGCCGCGGCGGAGCGGACGGTGATACCGAGCACGTTCTGGACGTGGTGGCCGAGCTCGTGGGCGATGATGTAGGCGCGCGCGAAGTCGCCCTCCGCGTTGAGGAACTGCTGCATGGCGGTCAGGAAAGCCAGGTCCAGGTACACGGTGCCATCGGCCGGGCAGTAGAAGGGACCCACCTCTGACGTCTCGGTGCCGCAGGCGGTCGCCACCTGGCTGGAGTACAGCACCAGTCGGGCCGCGTGGTACGTGATACCGGCCCTCCTGAACTCCTGCGCCCACATCGCCTGCACGTCGTTGAAAACCGAGGTCGCGAATTGGTCCTGCGTCAGCGTCGGCGCCGGGGCCGCCTGGGGCCGAGCCGGGGCGGGCACGGTCGGCAGGTGATCGATCGAGCCGCCCTCGATGGCCGCGCTGCCAGAGGGAGATGGAGAGGGAGAGGACTTCGCCGCCGTGCTTCCACATGCCGACAGCAGCAGGACAGCGATCACCGCCGTCAGCCCAACCCGCAGCCGCGAGCCACGCACGACGGATTGAGTCTACCATCGGCCTGACCGGGCTCCCCGAGGGTGTGGGACGCTCAAGCCCGGCACACGCACCGAAGCCAGAGCCATGCAGAATGCCGTCGACCCCAGCGCCACTCCCACCCAGGGGACACCCGTCGGTGGATACGACGTCCGCACCGGGCGAGTGAGCCCGCGCCATCGCTGGCGCTGGCTCTGGACCCTTCTGCTGGGCGTGGGGCTCTGGGTGGTGTGCGTCATCGTCACCGCGATCACCCGGAACACGAACTTGCTCCCGGCCAACATCCTGCTCGGGTCGTTCACGGTCCCGGTGGCCGCGGTGGCCTGGAACTTCGACCACCGTGCCGACTCCTACCTGCCGGTGACGCGCATCTTCTACGCGTTCGTCGTCGGCGGCACCGTCGGCGTGCTGTTGGCGGCTCTCCTGGAGGCGCCCCTGGGCCTGGTCCCGGGGCCCGTCCAGCTGGTCCTCGTGGCCCTGATCGAGGAGGCGGCGAAGCTGGCCGCTCTGATCCTGGTCGCGCAGCGCCTGCGCCGCTACACGACCACCGACGGGCTGGTCCTCGGCGCCACCGTCGGCTTCGGGTTCGCGGCGCTCGAGAGCAGTGGCTACGCCTTTAACGCGCTACTGACCCAGCAGGGCCTCTCACTCTCGGCGCTCACCGAGAGCGTGATCCTGCGTGGCCTCCTGGCGCCACTCGGCCATGGCCTCTGGACGGCGGTCTTGGGCATGTTCCTGTTCCGCGCGTCGGAGCGGCGCAACCGCCTCCGCATCAGCGGGCCCCTGGTCGGCATGTACTTCGCCATGGTCGGCCTCCACTTCCTGTGGGACTTCTCGAGCGTGCTGGCGGCTCTCTCCGGCCTGGCGCTGATCACGCTCCTGCTGGCCCTCGCCTTCGACCTGGTGATCGGAGCCGGCGGTGTGGCGATCCTGCTCGGCAGCTGGCACGCGCTGGTGCGACTGCCAAACCGCCGCGCCCAGCAGTGGGGAGCGGCCGGATCTCAGACCGCCGCCAGCTCGTCGTGGCAACCGCCCCCGGCGACCTGGCCGCCGCCGTCGCCGCCGCCTCCGGGGTACCGCCCCGGACCCATCGCCCCTCCGGCGCCGGTCCCTGGATACGGCTCACAGCACGCGCCCGCGGCGGGGTGGGTGCCTCTGAACCCGGGCCTCGGACAACCACCCCCGCCTGGCAACCCACCATCAGGGCAACGCCCTTATCCCGGCCACCGGTAAGGACCTCGGAGGAGATCGCCGATGAACGTCTCGGAGCTACTGCAGGACGCCTTCGATCGGATCCAGGAGGAAGCCCACCAGGCGGTGAGGGGGCTCAGCCAGGAGCAGCTGGCGGCGCGCCCGGGGCCGGACGCGAACTCCATCGCCTGGCTGATCTGGCATCTCGCTCGCGTCCAGGACGACCACGTGTCGGAGGTCGCCGGCCGCCCCCAGACCTGGACCTCCGGGGGCTGGGAACGGCGCCTCGGCCTGCCCTTCGATGAGGGAGCCACCGGGTACGGGCAGCGCTCCGACGAGGTGGCCCAGGTGCGAGTCGACGGCGACCTGCTCCTCGGGTACCTGGACGCCACCACCTCCGCCACCAAAGCGTTTCTCTCCACCTTGACCGAGGCCGAGCTCGACCGCGTCGTGGATCGGAACTGGACGCCGGAGGTGACGCTCGGCGTGCGCCTGGTGAGCGTCGTCAGCGACGACCTGCAGCACGTCGGCCAGGCGGCCTACGCCCGGGGATTGCTCGGGGTCTGAACATCGCCGCCGGTCGGCACGGCGGCGCGGTCCAGCTGCTGCAGGACGTCGAGCCGCACCTGGTTGATCGGGTGCAGCGCGTCGCAAACGGGTTCCTCTACGAGCGCGGCGCCTCCTGTCGCCAGAGCGGCCGGCCGCGCCCGGCGAGGGCTAGACCCGTGATCACGAAGGCGGCCAGGAGGGTCGCGATCAGCAGCGCGACCGCCGGGTGCCCGGAGAGCACCAGCAGGGCGCCCAAGATCGCCCCCACCAGCATCACCGTGATCGAGAGCAGGCGACGCGCGATCGCCGTCCCCCGCTGCCCCGAGCGCAGGTCGGCGGCGACGCCGGTCAGGGTCATGGTGAGCACGGTGGTGGTGAGGTCGGGTACCGCCAGGCGGCGCGCGGTGGTGTTCTGAACGCCCATCGCCGGCGCCAGCAGCCCGGCCAGGACGTAGATCACGGCGGAGGAGCGGCCAAGTGCCACAGACGCCAGGATGGTGGCGGTCAAGAGGAGCACCACTTCGATGGCCGCCGTCACCTGCAGGAGGCGGCCGCGGTCGGGCGCCAGCCAGGTGACCAGCCAGCCGCCGCCGGCGGCTCCGACCAGAAACCCCACCAACGCGATCAGCGAGGCGGTCAGCGAGAACCCGGGTGCCCGCGCGAGGGCGAAGCCGACGAAGACCACGTTGCCGGTCATGTTGGCCACGAACACACGGCCCAGCCGCAGCACGCTGACCGCGTCCACGAGCCCGGTGACCACGGTCAGTGCCAGGAGGAAGTAGGGGAGAGGCCCGTGACGCGGCCCGGCGAGCAGCCGGACGTGTCCCGGACGGGTGGAGCGCGCATTGCTCATCCCCTCGCCGCGCGCGCCGGGACCATTCGCTAAGCCCTCAGTCGCCGACCAGGCCGTGGACCACCGTGTAGCGCCCGGGCGTGGGGCCGCGCCACTCTTCGGCCGCCCACGGCTTCCAGAGCGGGACACCGGGCGCCTCCTGCAACCAAGGAGCCTGCAGGGTCATCACCTGGTCGCGTTCGGCGCTGTCCATGCCGCGCGTGATGAGCAGGAGATTGCGGGCGGATTGCTCCACCGTCGCCACGATGGGAGCGCCGTATTGCAGGGCGTCGGCGAAATTGCACAACTCGGCCCAGTGGCCGTTGTCGGCGCCTTCGAAGACGTGGGTCTGCGGCGGCTCGTCAGGGCGGTAAAGCCTCACCTCTTTGCGCGCTTCCGGCGGGCCGTCCTCGGACAGCACGAGGGTGCCGCTGGTCCCATACAGGCGGGTCTGGTTGGACTCCGGCGGGAGCGGGATGTCGGTATGGGTGGCGGCGTAGCTCCCGATGGTGCCGCTCTCGAAGGCGAGGTTGAGCGCGAGATCGGAGGGCGCGTCGATGGTGACGTTGGCGCGCTGCACCAGGCCGGAGACGGTGCGCGGCTCCCCGCAGAGCAGGCGCAAACGGGCCGCGTGATGGACCCCATTGTCGAGTAGGGCGCCACCCCGGTAGGCCGGATGGTGCCGCCACGGAGTGCTCGAGAATTGACCCGGGCGCGGCACCCAGTGCATGGCGAACCGCCACGCGACGAGGTGCAGCCGGCCGATGGCGCCGGCGTCGACCAGCTGTCTCGCCAAGCGGAGGTCGTCCCGGTAGAACATGTTCTCGGCCAGCAGTACTGTGCGCTCGGGGTAGGCACGGACGGTCTCGACGAGGGTTCGGGCCTGCTCCTCGTCTCCGCCCGCTGGCTTCTCGCAGATCACGTCCTTCCCCGCCGCGAGCGCGTCACCGGTCGCCGCGGCCAGCTCGGGGATGGGGAGCGTGACGAGGATGGCGTCGACGTCGTCGCGGGTAAGCAGCGCATCGCGATCGCTTACGAAACACTCGGGAGACAGGCCGGTCAGCTGGGCGAAGCGGGTCATCGCGTCGGGGGAGCGGTCATGACAGGCGGTCACCGTGTACCGGTCGGAGAGCCGGCGGAGCGCCGGCCAGTGCAGCTTCCGCGCCGCCAGCCCGGTGCCGAGCAGTCCGAGCCGGATCGGTGGCGCCGGGCGGGGGCCACTCACCGGCGAAAGGGAACGCCGTTGACGACGTTGAACGGCTCCAGCCCCTGGACCACGCGCTGCAGATTGCCGGCCACCACGCGGACCGACCGGGCCATCGCCTCCCGGGTGTAGCCGCCGATGTGGGCGGTGAGGAAGACGTTGTCGAGCTCCCGCAGCGGTGAGCGCTCGGACAGCGGCTCCACCTCGAAGACGTCGAGCGCGGCTCCCGCCAGATGACCTGACTGCAGGTGCTCGACCAGCGCCGCCTCATCCACCACCGGGCCCCGGCTCGCGTTGAGGAAGAAGGCCCCAGGATGCATGGACGCCAGCTGTTCCCGCCCGATCAGCCCACGCGTGTCGCGGTCCAGCGGCACGTGCACGGTGACGATGTCGGCCCGGCGCAGCAGCTCGTCCAGGGGCAGCTGCTCGGCGCCGGGCAGGCTGCGGGGGATGATGTCGGTGAACAGGATCCGGGATCCGAATCCGCGCAGCCGTTGCGCGACGGTGCTGCCGACGTTGCCGAGCCCGACGATCCCGACCGTCATGGACCCCAGCTCCCGGCCCTCGCCGGGCGGTCTCCAGCCGCCGCCTCGGAAGACACGATCGCCGTCGGCGCCATGGCGGAGCAGGTTCAACATCTGCATCACGACCAGGTCGGCCACCGAGTCACGGTTGTATCCGGCGGCGTTGGCGACCGGGATGCCACAGTCGGCGGCCGCGCGATGGTCGATCGAATCGAAGCCGACCGCCGGCTGCTGGATCAGGTGGCACCGGCTCATGGTCTCCAGCGCGCCCCGCTCGACCTGAGTCTTGTGCCGTCCGTCGCCGATCACCAGGTCGGCGCCGGACAGCAGCTCCCGCAGCTCCTCGGCGCCGGGATCGGGCGGCGCGACCTTGATCTTGAACTGAATGCGCGCCGTGTCGGGGCCCACCATCTCCCGGAGGCGCTCCTCCGGCCAGGGGCTGAGGCTGACCAGCGTGACGCTGCCGGTGAGGGGTTGAGGCCCGTTGGGGGCCGGCGTGTTCGACATGTGCACCTCCTGTCCGCCCATCATGGCAGGCCGCGGCGGGGGGGCATCGCGCCGGACCAAACTCAGACGCCCACCCGCGCCCGCAGCACCCGTCGCCAACCGCAGGCCACCGCTGAGAGTGCTGAGGAACCCCGTGGTCACGCCACAAGCGGGCGCAGCTCGGGCGAAGCCGGAAGCGAGCCAACATCAAGACCCGACGGACACCACCCGCTGCTGGCCCGGCAAGCTACGGCGGCGAGCGCCGCCGGGGGGTCCAGGGGGGCGCCAGCCCTCCCTGGGTAAAACAATCGCAAGCTCCCAACCGGCAAGCCCGGCCCCTATCCCTTCGTGCGCGAAGCGCTCGCGCGCCAGCGCGACCCATCCAGCGACCCCCACCAGCAAGCGCACACTCCATACTGCGGGGCGTGACCGAACGCTTCCAGAACCTGATCGGAGGCGAGCGGCGCGACGCCCGCTCCGACCAGGCCTTCGAGGACCGCAACCCAGCCCACCGCGACGACCTCATCGGCCTCTTTCCCCGCTCCGGCGCCGACGACGTGGACGCCGCTGTCGCTGCCGCGCGCAAGGCGCTTCCCGCCTGGCGCCACACCCCGCCGCCTGCCCGGTGCGCGATCCTCCTGGAGACCGCCCGCCTGCTCCGCCGGCGCAAGGAGGAACTCGCACGCACCATGACCCGGGAGATGGGGAAGGTGCTGGAGGAGGCGCGGGGCGATGTCCAGGAGGCGATCGACATGGCCGAGTTCGCCTCCGGGCTGGGGCGCCGGCCCAACGGCGAGGCGATCCCGAGCGAGTTGCCGGACAAGTTCTGCTTCACCTGGCGGGAGCCGGTGGGCGTGGTGGGGCTGGTGACGCCCTGGAACTTCCCCATCGCGGTGCCGAGCTGGAAGCTGCTCCCGGCGCTGGCCGCCGGCAACACCATCGTCTGGAAGCCCGCCGAAGACACGCCGCTGTGCGCGCTGCGGCTGGTCGAGACGCTCATTGAGGCGGGCCTGCCCGAGGGAGTGATCAACGTCGTCACCGGGTTCGGCACCGAGGCGGGCGCTCCGCTGGTCGCTCACCCGCAGGTGGACTGCATCAGCTTCACCGGCTCCACCGCGGTGGGGCGCCAGATCGGAGAGATCTGCGGTCGCGACCTCCGCCGCTGCGGCCTCGAGCTGGGGGGCAAGAACGGCATCGTCGTCCTGGCCGACGCCGACCTCGAGCTGGCGGTGGACGGCGCCGTCTGGGGCGGCTTCGGGACCACCGGACAGCGCTGCACCGCGACCTCCCGCGTGATCGTGGACCGAAGACTGGTGGGTGACTTCGTCGACGCACTTGCGGTCCGTGCCGAGTCGCTCCGCATCGGCGACGGCCTGCAGGAAGGCGTGCAGGTGGGCCCCATCATCAACGAGAAGCAGCTGCGCCGGGTCGACTCCTACACCGGCGTCGCCCGCGAGGAGGGTGCGCGGGTGGTGACCGGCGGCCGCGCGCTGACCGATGGCGCGCTGGGGGAGGGCTGGTTCTACGCGCCGACCATCTTCGCCGGCGTGGAGCCCGGGATGCGCGTGGCGCGGGAGGAGATCTTCGGGCCCAGCGTGTCCGTCCTCACGGCCGAGGGGCTGGAGGAGGCGCTGCGAATCGCCAACGACACCGCGTACGGCCTTTCCCTCTCGGTCTACACCAACGACGTGCGGCGGGCGTTCACCGCGATCCGCGAGCTGCACTCCGGGATCGTCTACGTGAACGCTCCCACGATCGGAGCCGAGATCCAGCTCCCGTTCGGCGGCGTCAAGAACACCGGCAACGGCCACCGTGAGGCCGGCTCTACGCTGGTCGACGAGTTCACCGAGTGGAAGTCGGTGTACATCGACTACTCGGGCCGGCTGCAGCGAGCGCAGATCGACACCTGAAGCCAAAGGCGCGTCTGCTTTGGTGGCCGGCGTCTGTGTCAGGGCGGGTCGGCGTGGTACTCACCGTGCTCGTCGCGCCACAGCGTCCAGCCACCCTCGTGACACATGGTGTGGTGACGGCGGCAGAGCTTGCCTCCGTTCTCGACGTCGGTAGTGCCCCCGTGCAGCCAGTGCTTCAGATGGTGGTTGCCGCACCAGCGGAGGTCACGATCACAACCCGGGAAGGCGCAGTGGCGGTCCCGAATCGCCATCGCCAGCGACTGCCGGGGGGTGAACAGGCGGTGGCTGCGCCCCACCCGCAGCACGTCCCCCTGCTCACCCATCACGATCGGGGTCAGCACACAGTCACAGGCGATCCGCTCCGCCGTCTTGCCCGGCACCGGCTCTCCGTTCTGGCCCAGGATCGCCGCGTTCCCCGGCTCTCCCCGCAGGCTCGCGTAGTCGACCAGCAGCTCCAGGTGCGGGCGCTCGCCGTCATGGGTCGGCAGCTGCCCCTGGTCCAGCACCTTCTGCGCCAGGTCCACCAGCGCCTCCGCCCGCCGCTCCGGCGCTCCCCGCAGGTCGCCCCGCGCCGGTGGTCCCATCGCCGCGTCGAGCGCCGCGCTCACCACCGCCGCACCTTCGGGAGCCAGCAGCCCCTGCAGGTGCAGCATCCCGTCCAGGGTCCGGGAGGCTTCCAGGTACTGCTGCCGCTCCTGCCGCTCCCAGTCCCGCAGCGAGCCATCGGGGTCCAGACACAGCTTCAGGTGCTTGCAGACCATCCACAGCTCGTAGGGGTTGAGCTTGGTGGCGCTCTCGACCAGCGTCTCCTCCACGTTGCGGGCTTCGCCCGGCTCTCCCTTGTAGTCGGGGTTGGGTTGGTTGCCCACCTCGTCGACGGTGCGGGCGAGGATGGAGGCGTGGCTGAGGCTGAAGTCCCCCTGCTCGAAGGCTTCACGAGCCACCGGCAGCTCCTGCAGGCGGCGCGCGGTGCGCAGCTCGTTGCTCGCGGTGCGCGGAGCCAGGTGGCACTCCCAGCGCAGCCAGGAGGTCATGGTGAGGCAGCCGCTGGCGCGATAGCCCTCCTCGCGATCGAGGTGCAAGATCTCCTGCGAGATCAGGGCGGAGAGGCGGTTCTGAAAGCGGTGGAGGCCGGCCAGCCGCTCACCCCGATCACAGAGCTGCGCAAGGCCGCGGAGATCGTCTTCGAGCACCTCGATGGAGAGGGACTGGCTGTCCACGGCGAGCCTTGCTTCCACTCCTCCACCGTACATCTGTTCGCACTCATTGTCAAGCCCTTAACCGGCCGCCAAACGTCCGCAGCAGGGACGTGAAGCCCCTTTCCGCTCAGGTCCGGACCACCACCGTGTCCACCAGCAGGTCATGGATGCCCTGCTTCCGCTCACCCAAGCCGATCAGGAAGGCGCTCACGATGGCCGGGATCGCACAGAATGCGAAGGAGAGCTCGATGAGGACGAAACGCAGCAGGGCACGTCCGACCCCAATCTGGGTGCCATCGCTGCGGATGAGGCGGATTCCCATCACCATGTAGCCCAGAGTCTGTCCGCGTGTCGACCACAGCCAGCCGAAGTAGATGAGGCCGAGGATGAACTCGATGGTCCCCCGGATCCCGCCGGTGCCGCTGACGGTGGTGACGTGCATCAGAGGCGCGATGGCGAGACTTACCAGGCTGGCCGCGACACCGAGCAGTATCGAATCCACGATCAGCGCCACCAACCGGCGCCAGAAGCCGGCCAGCGCCAACCCCATTGGCTGCATCGGCGCGGGTGGGGGATAGCCGGTCTGGGGACCAGAGCCCGGTGGCGGCGGGCTCCACTGACCCTGTGGCGGCGGGCCCGACTGACCCGGCGGCGGCGGGTTCCACTGACCTTGCGGCGGCGGGCCCGACTGACCCTGGGGCGGCGGGTCCCACTGACCCGGCGGCGGCGGGCCCGACTGACCTTGCGGCGGCGGATTCCACTGACCAGGTGGGTTAGACATGCTCCATTCCGCAGAGCAGTATGCGGTAAGGCGGAGCAACGTAGCACGGGACGTCCGTCTGCCGGCAACGTAACGTCTTTCAATGCCGGGTGACGTGCGTCTGCCGCCGATCTCACGTCTGCGGACCCGTAAACCCGGGCTGAGGAGACGCTCAGGTGGTCAGACGAACAAACGCCGTCCTGCTGGGTCTGGCGGCACTCGCCTTCCTGACCGGCTGGCTCGCCTTCGCCTACGCCACCGCGCCCGGCCGCTGGGTGCTGATCGCGCATGCGATCGCCGGCTGCGCACTGGTCCTGCTCATCCCTGCCAAAGCCGCCATCTCAAGGGCGGGTGTAGCCCGGCGCAAGCGCGGGTGGTGGCTCTCGCTGCTCCTCGCCGTTCTCATCCTGGTCTCGCTGGCCGGCGGTTTCGCACAATCGTTGGGAGCGCCGTGGCTGCCCGCGGGGCTGACCGCACTCGACTTCCACGTTGGGGCAGCGCTGGTCCTGGTCCCGCTCTTCCTCTGGCATGTCGTGACCAGGCCGATCCGCCTGCGGCCTGCCGACCTCGACCGTCGCCACCTGCTGAAGGGAGCCGCGCTGCTCTCGGGGGCGGCCGCACTCTACGGAGCGACCGAGGTGGCTGACCGGCTGCTCGGCTGGCCGGGAGCACGCCGCCGGTTCACGGGCTCCTACCAGGTGGGCTCGGGAGACCCAGGCGGTCTGCCGGTGACGCAGTGGCTGCTCGACCAGGTTCCCGCCGTCGACACTATGGGGTGGAATCTGAGCTCCGGCGGCCGGCGGGTGTCGTACGCGGAACTCGACGCCCAGGGCGACCGCCTGCGCGCGACCCTGGACTGCACCGGCGGCTTCTATTCAGAGCATGAGTGGGAGGGCTGCCTGGTGGCCCGGCTGCTACCCATGCGCGCCGCCACCACCATCCGCGTGCGCTCGTTGACCGGCTACGAGCGCCTCTTCCCCGCCCAGGAGGCGCCCCGCCTGCTGCTGGCGACGCGCATCGACGGCGAGCCGCTGAGCGCCGGCAACGGGTTCCCGGTTCGCCTCGTCGCCCCCGACCGGCGCGGGTTCTGGTGGGTGAAGTGGATTGCGTCGGTCGACCTCGACGAGCGGCCTTACTGGCTGCAGCCACCGTTCCCGCTCCACTGACGCGCCACCGCCGGCTCTGAGGCGCGACCCCCGTCTCCACGCCGTGGACCCTGGCATGCTCCTCGCTATGACTGACGGCGACTGGTCGCGAGGGCTGCCGCCCGCGAAGTACTCCGAGTGGACCTCTGAGCTCGAACTGTGGGTGCGGATGCGCGACGGGGTGCGCCTCTCCACCGACGTGTACCGCCCGCGAGGCCCAGAGGGTCCCTTGCCGACGATGCTGGTGCGAACCCCCTATGACAAGAGCCAGGGGCCTGATGTCCTCTCCCAGGTCTTTTTGAAGCGCGGCTACGCGGTCGTCATCCAGAGCGAGCGCGGGCACTACTTCTCGGAGGGCTACTTCAAGCACTACCTCGAGGGCGCGAGCACCGACGGCTACGACACGCTCGAGTGGATCGGCCGGCAGCCCTGGTCCAACGGGCGCGTCGGCACCATTGGCTGCTCGAGCACGGGGGAACAGCAGTGGCCGATGGCCGCGGGCAACCACCCCGCGCACGCCGCCATGCTCCCGATGGCTTCCGGCACCGCGATCGGCGACATCCCTGGCAATGACACCCGCGGCGCGATCTACCGCGGAGGCATCCCGCTGCTCGGGCTCTGGGCCTGGTGGTACCAGGACGCGGCCCCGGCGGAGCGCCTCCTGCCGCCGCCCGACAGCACCCAAGAGCAGCGGGTGCGCCTGCGCAAGAGCTACTCGCTGCAGCCCAAGCCGCAGGTCAAGCCGGCCGGGACGGCTGACAGCGCCAAGCTGATGCACCTGCCGACGGTGGAGGTGCTGCGAGAGCTAGGCGGCGCGCTGACTCCGTTCGACCAGTTCATCGCTTGGGAAGGTCCCAGTGATGAGCGGTGGGATGAGGTCGAGCTGCTGCGGGGGCAGGATCGGCCACGGGTGCCGTGCATCCACATCAACACCTGGCACGACATCGGGATCGGAGAGACCGTTCGGGTCTTCCAGTACCTGCAGGACCTCGAGGTGCCACACCAATACCTGATCGTCGCGCCGGGCCCGCACTGCGGCCTGTGGCGGGAGCTGATAACTCACCTACCCGCTCCGGAGCTCAGGAAGTGGGCTGAGTCGAGCGGCGTGAGCGCTATCGCCGGGCTCCCCGAGTTCGATGCTTCCGCCCTGAAGTACGGCGACCTGGAGGCGGGCGATGTCCGCTACCGCGGCGTCGACCTCGGGTACGGCCAGCTGTTCCTCCGCTGGTTCGACAAGTGGCTGCAGGGCGCCGAGAACGGCGTGACCGAGATGGCTCGCGTGCAGCTCCTGGTCATCAACCAGGGCTGGATCACGGGCGCCCGGTGGCCGCTGCCCGAGGTGCGGATGACTCCTTACTACCTCGGCGGCGACCCCCAGGCCCGACTTCGCCAGGAGAACGGAGTGCTCGCGAGCGAGGCCCCGGCCGCCGCGGGTTCCGAGAGCTTCGTCTACGATCCCGGCAATCCGGCGCCGAGCTGCGGCGGCGGCTGCTGTGACGCGGCGGTGGCCCTCGACCAGCGGCCGGTGGAGGCGCGCCGCGACGTGCTGGTGTTCAGCACCCCGCCGCTCGAGGAGCCGGTGACGATCGCTGGACCGATCGAGGTCGTGCTCTATGTGTCCTCCTCGGCCCGGGACACCGACTTCATCGTGAAGCTGGTGGATGTCTATCCAGGCGGAAAGGCCATCAACCTGAACGACGACGGTTTCCGGGTCCGCTACCGCGAGGGGTTCGATAAATCGGTCCCGATGGAGACGGGCCAGGTCTACCGGATCACGCTCCCCAACATGGTCGCCGGCAACCGGTTCCTACAGGGACACCGGATCCGGCTGGACATCACATCCAGCTGCTTCCCGCTCTACGAGCGCAACCTGAACACGGGCGGCAACAACTTCGACGAGAAGGAATGGAAGGTGGCAGAGAACACGGTGCACTACGGCGGCGACCATGCGTCGCACGTGGTACTGCCGGTGCTGCGCGCCTGAGAGGACGCTATCCGGACTGGTCTTGCCGCTCCCGGTAGCGTTCGTTCTCCCGCGTCCAGTCGGCCGCGGTCTCGGAGGCGGACTCGACCCGGTGGATCAGCTGCTGCAACTCGGCTACCAGCCCGGCCGCCTGCTGCTGCATGCGGGGCAGCTCGCTCTCGAAGAAGCGCCGCGCGTAGTGGCCGTGCCAGGTCGGCCGGAGCATATCCGCGTTCTGGCGGCGGAGCGTCGTCTGCTGGTCGAGCAGCTGCACCAGCTCTCGGGCCCGCTGCACCACCAGATCGGCCGCCGCACCGTCGAAGTGAAGGTCGGGATGAGGTTCAGGCACCAGCCGCCTCCGAGAACGCACGCTGCGCTCGTGCCACCTCTGGGCCGGCGTCCGCGCCCAATCGCACCAGCTCCGCGGCCAACGGGGTGCCCAGAGCCACTTCGAACGTGACTCCGGAGACCCGTGCCAGCAGCCCCGCCAGGGTGCCCGCGCGCTCCAGGTAGCGATCCCAGTCCTGGCGGTTGCCGGGTGTCCGCGGGCGATAATCGCTCGGCGCGGCGGCCGCCCGCCAACGCGCGAAGCCGGCGACCAGCACCGCCCATCGCTCCGGTTCCGGCCGTCCCCCCTCATCGAGGATCGCCAGGCGCAGAACACGCTCCTGCCAGCCGGCGGGCGGCGCCGTCAGGAGGGCATCGAGATTCTCGGCCACGACGAACGCGACCGTGGGCAGCAGCGGCTGCGGCACCATCCCCTCCGGCATCGCCGCCAGGTCGAGGAGCAGGACGCCGGCGTGCGTCTGGTCGCCGAAGGGACCCCCGTACGGCTCGCCGGCGGAAGGGGCAGCACCGGCGCTGGTTAGCACCTGGGCGAACGCGGCCGTTACCAGCCCTGGTCGCTCGAGGCGCCCCGCGTAGCGCAGCAGGATCTCGGTCAACCTTGACTGGGGAAGCGCGGCGTCGGCGTCGGCCTGCGATGACTCGACCAGGAAGGCGAGCGCCGCGTCCGGATCCCGCGCCAGGGCGTCGAGCACCGCCGTCACCTCCTGGTCCTCGGCGGTGGCGTCGTCGTCGCGGCCGAGCAGGAGCCAGGTGTCCCCGGCGGCGGCCAGAAAGTCCCCGCCGAAGACGCCGGTCGCGAGCAGCGCCAGTGCGGCCGCCGGCCGGCCGGCGAGCAGCGCCTCCCCGAACCCGGAGTCCCATGACTCGGCGCGCGTCGCCGCGGCCAGGGCGGGGCCCAAAGATGCCGCCGTGTCCTCCATCGTGGCCCAGGTCAGGGTCATGCCCGGACCCAGCCGCGCGAAGAAGGCGGCCGCGGCCTCGGGGTCTTCGCGCAAGGGTTGGACGCCCGCCAACACCCCGGCCCAGGCGGACCGGTCGCCGGCGTCCAGAGCCGCCGGCACGCGCTCGCCCAGCCGGCGAGCGGCGGCCAGGCGCCGCTCCAGATCCGAGGCTTTGGGCTCCACCCGCGCGGCGATGCGGGAGTCGGTGGTCGTCACCAGACCCCCGGCCAGGATCCTGGTGTTGCCCGCGTCGCGCGCGGCTTCCGTGGGGAGGCGGCTTCGCGCCAGGTCCAGCAGGGCGGCGCCGATCGCGCCCACCCAGGCGTCGGTGGCGGCGTTGGCGGTGACGTAGCGGATCACCCCAGCACCCACCGGGTCGAGCCGGCCCAGCAGCTCGGGAGAGGAGCCGGACCGGTTGAGGGCGTCGATCGCCGCGTCCAACCGGAGGGCCGCCTGGCGCAGGGCCTCGTTCTGGCTCTCGGTCCAACCACGCCAGCCGGCGAGGCGCGCGGGCACCGCCGACGCGCGTCCCCCGCCGCTCCCCTCCCTGGTCCTGACCCGCTCCGCCTCTTCAGTCATCTTCGGTCCTCTCCCGCTCACCCTCGAGGCGGGACCTTAGCAGGGCCATGCCCTTGGCGACCCGGGAGGCCACGGTGCCGCCGGGGATCCCCAGCGCGGCCGCGATCTCCTCGCGCGAGCGGTCTTCGAAGTGTTTCATGAGCACCGCCGCCCGGATCTTGGGCGAGAGATCCGCCATCGCGGTCTCCAGCGTGGCGCGGGCCTCCGCCTGCCGCAGGTCGCGATCGGCGACCGGGACCTCCATCTCCAGCGGCAGGACCTGGTCGAGCCGGCGGCGGCGCAGGTGCGAGATGGCGGTGTTGACCGCGATCCGGTGCAGCCAGGCGCCGGGCGGGGCGTCGGGGCGGTACCGATGGCGGGCGCGGTAGGCGCGGGCGAAGCACTCCTGCACCAGGTCCTCGACCTCGGCCTCGGTGTGCACGATGCCGCGGATGGTTCGTGAGACGTAGTCGACCTCCTGTTCGTACAGCAGCTCGAACTGGAAGGCGGGATCGATCCACAGCGCCGACCCCAGCTCCTTGTCACGGACCGCGTCAGCCATCGTTCCACACAACGCATGAGCCGGCTGTCTCGATCAACGAGCGTCAATGACAGGTGTAGGTCACCTGGACCGGAGCCGACGTGTGATGCCCGGGCGAGGTGATCTGGAACACCACCGGCAAGGAGACGTTGTTTCCGGGGTCCGTCTGCAGCGTCGCGTCGACCGTGGTCGTGTGGTGCCCGGCGGAGACTCGCTTGGTCCCGGCCAGGCCACCGATCAGCACCCAGGATTTGGTCCCGTCCGCCGCCGTCTGCTGCTCACTCCATTGGTAGGCGAATTGGCCCGGTTGCCCATTGGTGGTGACCGTGGCCCTGAACGCGAAGCTGGCCGAGGTGACGCAGTCGGCGACGTGGGCCTCGGTGGGGTCGGAGGTGAACGCGACCGCGGTCACCCGAAAGGGCGTCGGAACGAAGAAATGCCGGTACCCGAGATAGCCGCCGTAGCCGAGCAGGGAGACGGCGAGGAGGATCATGATCGTCCCCGCGATCACCATCGGCCGCGACATCCGGGTGGGGATCGGGATCTGGGCGATGAGGCGGGGGAGCGGCTCGGCCCGGCGTGCCGTGGCGGGAAGTGGAGCCGACCGTGTGCGGAGCGCCTCCTCGTCCTGTCCCCGGACCGGCACGATGGCGCCGGACGAGGGCGGTCGCCGCCCGCTCAGCGCAGCCTTCAGAGCATCGGCCAAGGCGCCCGCCGTCTCCGGTCGGTCCTCGGGTTGCTTGGCGAGTCCCCGCAGCAAGACCTCACCCACCGTGGCCGGGAAGCCGGCGACGTGGGTGCGCGGGTCGGGAGGGGGCGTTCGCAGCTGCGCCTTCATCACGTCCTCGGCACCCCGGCCGTGGAACGGCGGCAGGCCGACCAGGCCCTCATAGGCGATGGTGGCCAGGCTGTAGACGTCGGCACGCCCGTCCACCACCCGGTCACCGCGGACCAGCTCCGGCGCCATGTAGGTGGGGGTGCCCTGCACTGAATGCAGATCTCCCAGCCCGAGGTCGGCGAGCTTCACGCTCCCGTCAGCGGCGACCAGGACGTTGGCCGGCTTGACGTCGCGGTGGACGATTCCCAACAGGTGGAGGTAGTCGATCGCGTCGGCGAGCTGGGTCACCCACGCGCTCACCTCCTCGGGTGCCGGCCGGCGGGTCTGGAAGACCTCGCGCAGGCTGGGACCCGGCATGAGCTCCATCACCACCAGCAGGTCCCTGCCCACGGGCGCCAGGTCATGGATGCGTACCAGGCGGGGATGATCGATCATCGCCAGCGCCCGCAACTGGCGCCGCAGGCGCTGGGCGTCCTCGGTGGTCCGCGGCGCGGCGCCCGGAATCAGCTTCACCGCGAGCGCCTGGTCGTGGCGACCACGCACCTCGTAGACCCGGCCGCCCGTACCTGCGCCCAGCACCCGGACGGCGCGATAGCCGGCCAGCTCGGCGGGAGCGGGCACATCTGCCGTGGCTTGCGGAAAGGCCTCCCTCATCGGGCCCCTACGCTACCGGCGAAAAACCTGGCGACAAAAGTGACCAATCCTCCGGTGTGGCTCGTTTTGGAAGGACAAGCAGGCGCCCCGGGGCCTGCGGAACCACTTCAGCAGGAGGAACCAACCAGATGGCACACGTTAGTTTCGATGACGCCGGCAAAGACACCGTGGCGCAGATGATCTCCCACATCAATGGTGAGATGCTCAGCTCGCTGAACCGGCTCAATCAGCTCGCGGACGGCCTGGCCAACAACCAGAACTTTCAGGGCCGGTACGCGGACCAGTACCGCGGTCAGGTCCACCCTGACATCAAGAAGGCAACCAAGAGCATGCACGAGCAGTCCAATCAGGTCAGCACGCAGCTGCGCCAGATCGGCAATGCCATTCTCGCGGCGGGCGGCAGCCAGTAGCGTCATCGACTCCTCTCGCTTTCGCCGGCGGGGTGCGGTCAGGGTACCTCGCCGGCGATCCCCCGAAATCTCACTATCGTTCGCCGGCGATCTGCAGCGTCTGGACGTCGCCGGCCATCACCAAAAGCGCCCGTCCCGGTGGCTGCGGCCCTCGACGCCGGGGTAGCGAGACCCCACCCACCAGGGTTCCATCCAGGGTGGGATCGGGATCCAGCAGGATTCCGAAGCGATCGCGCTGCACCTGGGTGAGCACGCCGCCAAACTGGCGGTGGGCGGCCTGGGTGTCGGTCGCGAACACCAGCCGCAGGTCGGCGTCCCGAGCGGCCAGCGCCAGCTGTTCCAGCGACACCCCGGCGGTACCCTCGAACAGCTCATCGCCATCGTCCACCACCACCACCGCACCGGCCGCCAGATCCAACCCTTGCGGATCGGGGGAACCGCGCAAGGTTGAGACCAGCCGGTCGGCCAGCTGTTCGCACTCGTCCCGGCCCACCGCGGCCGCCGCCCACCAAGGCGCGCCGACCAGCGGACTCTGCCGCCGGGGCGCGAGCAGCACCAACGGGACCCTATGTGGCGCGCTGGCCAGCGAGCCCGCGATCGCCATCAGCGTGGTGCTCCGGCCGCTGCGGCGGGGACCGGCCACCAGAAGGTGACCCTCGCGGCGCAGGTCGAGCGTCGCCGGTTCCGGCTCCTGGCCGTCGAGCAGGCCCGGGATGGCTTCCATGGCGTCCGCCGGCGGTGGGAGCTCGGCGCGGCTGAGGCGCAGCGGCAAGAGACGGATCTGCGGCACCCGCGGGTGTGGGAAGCGCTGCCGCAGCTCGCCGGCGAGCTGCTCCAACGCCGCCGCCTGCGCGTTGCCGGCCGGTCGATCGCCGACGATCGGCGCCTGGAACTCGAACCGATGATCGACGAAGCCGCGGCCGGGGGGCAGGTGCGCGTCCCGGTAGAGCGCGCGGTCGAGTCCGATGAACGAGTACTCGTCGTCGCTGACCATGCGCAGCACCAGCCGCCGCGTCACGCCGGCGGTGATCCTTCCCGGCACCGAGTTCGCCGCGTCGCCCGTGAGCGCCGTGGCCAGACCCATCGAGCGCCCCTCCGCGATCAAGGTCTGGAAGATCTGGATCGGAGCGCCGTAGTCCACGTCCTCAAAGGCCGCCGCGAATCCGGCATACCCGTCGAGGAGGAGGACCAGGTGGGGGAGCGGTTCGTCGGCCAGTTGGTTGTACTCGGCGAGGGTGGAGGCGCCGAGGGCGGCCAGCAGCGTCTTCCGCCGCTCGATCTCCGACCGCAGGTAGGTGAGAACACGCTGAGCACGGTCGGGCTCGTCACCCGAGGCGACGGCGCCGGTATGGGGAAAGCCGGCCAGCGGGCGCAGTCCGCGGGTCGCGAAGTCGAGGGCGTAGAGGTGGAGCTGGTCGGGCGAGAGCCGCTCGGCGAGCCAGGCACCGATCCAGCGCAGAAGCGTGGTCTTGCCGCTGCCGGTGGCGCCGTACACGAGGAGGGTGCCGTCCCGCTCGAGATCGAATGAGGTCAGCACCTGACGCTGGCGGCGGGGCTCGTCGAGCAAGCCCAGTGGCACCCGCAGCGGGGTCTGGTCGGCGGTGGCGTACGGTGCCAGGTCCGCCTTCGTGAGCACCGCCGGCAGCGGTTCCAGCCAGGGCCGGCGCGGAGACGGCAAGCGGAGGTCGCGCTGGAGCTCGTGGACCGTGGCCACCACCCGCATCAGGTCGGTGGGGCTGGACGCGTTGCGATCCCGGCCACCCGCCTCCTCCACCGGTTCGCCGCTCACGTCGAGCTCGCGGACCGTGATCGGTGCCGGGCCGCCCTCGGTCAGGGTGCGGCCACTGGCATGCGCGGCCTGAAACTCGATCAGGGTGCCCGGGCCGGCGCGCATGAAGGCCCGGCCCCGGGGCAGCCCGGGGCGCGCGGCATCGTTGGTGCCGATCACATCCTGGCTGTCCGAGGTGTCCGAAAAGCGCAGCGCGAGCCGCAGATTGGTGTTGGTCCGGATGCGGTCGGAGATCACACCAGCCGGACGCTGGGTGGCCAGCACCATGTGGATGCCGAGGCTGCGACCTCGTTGGGCGATGTCGACCATGCCATCGACGAAGTCGGGCAGCTCGTCCTTGAGCGCGGCGAACTCGTCGACCACGATCACCAGACTCGGGAAGGCCTCCTCCGGGTAGCGTTCCTCGAACTCGAGCAAGTCGCGGCACGAGTGCTCCCGGAGCACCTCTTCGCGGTACCGCAGCTCCGCGCGCAGGCTGATCAGGGCCCGGTTGACGAGGTGACCGTCGAGGTCGGTCACAAACCCGACGGTGTGGGGCAGCTCGACGCAGTCGCGGAAGGCGGCGCCTCCCTTGTAGTCGATGAGGATGAAAGTGAGCCGCTCCGGTGAGTGCTCGGCGGCGAGCGCCGCCACCAGGGTCTGCAGCAGCTCGGACTTGCCGGCGCCGGTCATGCCCCCGGCGAGGGCGTGCGGGCCGTCGTAGCGCATGCTGATCGCGCACGGCTGGTGGCCGGCCGCGATCCCGAGCCGGGCGCCCAGCCGGCCGTCGTCGTGCGCCCACCGCCGGCGGGTGCGCTCGCCGGGGTCGTGGTCCAGCTCCAGCAGCTCGAGCAGGCTCACGTAGCGGGGGATGTCGGCCGCCTGCCCCGACGCCTCCAGGTCCCGGATCGGGGCCAGGTTGCGCGCCATCTCGTCGGCGACGTCGAGCGGCGCCAGATCGGGCGCGAGCGCGGGCAGCGCCCGCGCCTCTCCCATCACCAGCACCGAGGGGGCGCCCGAGAAGGGGTCGAGGTCGATCACTGCCCCGCAGGCACTCGGCAGCTCATGCAGCGACTTGCCCAGCCAGATCACATGGATGTCATGCGCCGGCCCCTCGGTGAGCAGCCGGTCGACCGTATCCCGGGGCAATTCCGCGTCGGCGTCGAGCAGGGCCACCGCGGAGGCGCCGCCGGTCGTGCGCACGCTTCCGTACGCGGTCCTCGAGGCCGCCTGCCGCTCCTCGAGAAGCTGGAGCAGGCGATCGGTGAGCTCGCGACCACGGACACGTCCCGTCACCAGCGCGTCACCGGGGAGTGCCGGCGACTCCGGCCGCAGGTGGGGCAACCACCCCAGCCAGCGCCACTCGCCCTCCTGAGTCGGGGGAACCGCGGCCACGATCATCACCTGCTCCGGGCTGTGCAGGGCGGCGACCTGCAACAGCAGCGCCCGCGCCAGCCCAAGGACATCGTCCCGACCGCCCGCGATCCCCAACGAGCCGACTTCTTTGAGCGGAATCGAGACCGGGACGGTGGCCACCGCCTGGTAGGTGGTGGAGACTTCCTCGGCCAGGCGGCGCAGGCCCTGATCGCCGCCGGACGGCACCTTGAGCGTCAGGCGGGAGCGGCCGTCGCCCCACCCCAACCGCAAGAAGAGGAAGTCAGGGTCCCCGGCGCGCCGCTCCCAGAGGTCAGGGCTGATCCGGGCGCAGCGCAGGGCGAGCATGGCCAGGTCGGGCGCCAGCGACCGTTGGAAGCGGCGCTCCTCCGCGTAGGCGCCGGCCATGCTTTCGTTGAGCCTGACCAGGTCGTCCCGGAACTCGAAGGACTGGCTGCGGAACGAGCGCCGTCCGGTGATCTTCTCCTCCACCCACTGACCGATCATCACCACCGGTCCCAGGAGGGCGAACAGGAGATAGGCCGGGTTGTGGCCTGGGATGACCGCCACGAAGACCAGGCCCATGGCGGCGCCTCCGATGGTCGCGCTCACGGACAGTGTGGTGCCCCGCCGCCGCTCGGGCACCGCCGGCGCCTCGAACTCGACCGGTGGCGGGCGCGGCACCATGCGTGGCGGACGGTTGAGGGCCACCCGGCCCTGGTCGTCGAGGAAGCCGACGCTGGTCGCGACCGTGCCCGCGAAGCCCAGCAGCGTCCGCCCGGCCTCGATCTCCTGCCCCGGCCGGAGCAGGGTCGCCCCCTCGAGCCGGCGGCCTTCGATGAGGGTCCCATGGGTGGAACGCTCGTCGAGCACCGTCACGGCGCCGTCCGCGGCGATCCGGAGCGTGAGGTGGAGGCGGGAGAGCGCGGTGTCCTGGATCACGATGTCGCACTCGGGAGCGCGGCCGATCGCGTAGACACCGGGCGAGAGGGGGAAGCGGCGACCGGCCTGCGGACCGCCCGTCACCAGCAGCAGGGTGACCGGACCGGTGCCGTCCGCCTCGTGGACGAGCGCACCGTGCGGGGCCAGCACCAGCTCATCGCCGGCGCGGATGCCGGCCTGACGGATGGTCGCGGTGCGGTCCAGCCAGGTAGCGGTGCGGCGGCAGTACAGACCCAGGAACCCGGGGGGCGCCTGCAGGTTCTCCCGGCCCGAGAGCACCTGGGTCAAGTCGGAGATCCGGCGATCCCCGTCGATGTCCAGGTAGAGGTCCTCCGCCGGCCGCCCCGGAACCTCCACCCGCGTCCGCAACTCCACCGCCGAAGAGGTTACACAGCCATGCGAGGCAGCCCCCGCGGCGGGCCGTCATGAGGTTGCACTGCCGGCAATGTCCCCTCACTCCGCCCCTCATGAGGTTGCACTGCTGGCAATGTTCCCTCACCCCGCCCGTCATGAGGTTGCATCGCTGGCAATGTCCCCTCACCACCTCGCGCAGCACCCCGTCACCACCCGCGGCCCACCTCTGAGCACCCGCAGGAACCCGGCGGACACGCACAAGCGGGCGCAGCTCGGGCGCCAGCCCGAAGCGAGCCAGCAGCACCCTCACAGCAGCACTCCACTCTGCGGGCCCGGCAGGGAACGGCGCCGAGTGGCGCCGCGGGGGTTTGGGGGCGGCAGCCACCCAAGAAGAACAAATCGCCACCCCACAACCCGCACCTTGGGTGCTACGCCGCCGTGCGCGAAGCGCTCGGACGCAGTCCGAAGTCGCCCGGCCCGCCGCCGTCGTCAGCGCGGCCCTGGCCGGGTCAACTCCACCTCGCGCAGCACCCGTCGCCACCCACGGCCCACCTGTGAGCACCCGCAGGAGCCCGGCGGACACGCACAAGCGGGCGCAGCTCGGGCGGCAGCCCGAAGCGAGCCAGCACTATCCGCACGAGAGCACGCCACACTGTGGACCCGGCAGGGAACGGCGCCGAGTGGCGCCGCGGGGGTTTGGGGGCGGCAGCCACCCAAGAAGAACAAATCGCCACCCTCCCAACCGCAACCCTGGGTGCTACGCCGCCGTGCGCGAAGCGCTCGGACGCAGTCCGAAGTCGCCCGGCCCGCCGCCGTCGTCAGCACGGCCCACCTGTGAGCACCCGCAGGAGCCCGGCGGACACGCACAAGCGGGCGCAGCTCGGGCGGCAGCCCGAAGCGAGCCAGCACCGCCCTCGCGAGAGCACCCCACTTTGCGGGCCCGGCAGGGAACGGCGCCGAGTGGCGCCGCGGGGGTTGGGGGCGGCAGCCACCCAAGAAGAACAAATCGCCACCCTCCCAACCGCAACCCTGGGTGCTACGCCGCCGTGCGCGAAGCGCTCGGACGCAGTCCGACGTCGTCCCCATCTCCGGCGACGTCTTCCTCAGCGCGGCCCTGGCCGGGTCAACTCCTCCCGCGCCGCCGCGCTCCACGCCGGCTGCAGCCCCTCCGGCCACATCGCCGCTGCTCGGAAACGGCCCTCGACGCCGCCGAAGCTGACCACGTCGCCATCGCGGAGACGGACCAACTCGTCTTCCGTCAGGCGCCTGCCCGCCACCGCCGTCCCGTTCGTGGAGCCGAGGTCGCGGAGGAAAACCCCGCGCGGCCCGCACTGCAGGCGAGCGTGCCGGCGGGAGACGACGCGCCCCGCGTCCAGAGGCCCCAGATCAAGATCGGGCGCCGTCCGCCAATCCCCGGTGGCCCGGCCCACCACCGTCAGCGGGCGGGTCAGCGCGTGGCTCAGGGTGCCGAAGTCGAGCGCCGGGCCCTGCGTGGAAACTACCTGCGCGGTTGCCGCGCGCGGCTGGGCCCGCGCCGAGCGAGGAGCAGCAGTGCCAGCCCCAGGAAGAGCGCCAGTCCGCCCAGCACCGCGGGCCACGCGAGCCCATCGCCCGAGGAGGCGACCAGGCTGACCTCTTTCACCGCCGCCGCCGGGGCGGCACCCGTCTGCGGGCTGGCGGTCGGCGTCACTCCGCCGGCGGGCGTGCCCACCGCACCACCGGACCCTGTGTTGGCACCACCCGAGGCGGTGCCGGTGCTCCCGTTGCTGGAAGGGGAGCCCGTGGGGCCAAGACCGCCGGAGCCGGTCTTCCCATTGCTCGAGGCGGAGCCGGTGCTGCCACCGCTGCCAGAGCCAGAGGTGGTGCTGGTGCCAGAGCTTGACTGGGCGGCGTTGTTGCTCTGTGCGTTGCTGCTCTGCCCGTCACTGGTGCCGGGGGTGCTCGTGGGCTTGCTGGTCGGAGTGCTGCCGCCGGAGGGACCGTGCGAGTGCGCCTGCGACACCGGCACGCACGGCTGAAGAGCGGGGGCGAGAGCCGGCAGCAGCATGGGCACGCAGGTCTGGGTCGGAGCGGGGGTGGGGACGGGCGTGGGCGCCGGCGTCGAAGGAGTGGTGACCGGTGTCCCGGGATCCGTGCCGCCGTCGGGATAGTTTCCCGAGCCGGGGTTCCCAGTGACGCCGCCATCACCGGAAGACCCGTCGCCATTGCCCGAGGACGCGCCGCCGTTGCCGGAGGACGCGCCATCGTTGCCTGAAGATGCGTTGCCGTTGCCCGAGGAGGAGTTGCCGTCACCGGAGGACGCGTTCCCGTTGCCCGAGGACGCACCGCCGTTGCCCGATCCCCCCGTGCTCGAGTCCGGCGTGGGTTGCGCCGTGGGCGTGGGGTGGGCCGCCGCCGGAGTCGGCGTCGGGGTCGGCGTGACCGGTGTGGGTGTCGGGGGAACCGGCGTGACCGGCACCGGTGTCGGAGTATGTGTCACCGGCGGAGCGGGAGCGGGAGCAGGTGGTGCCGGTGCCGGGCTGTGTATGACCGGCGGCGTGGTAGCGGGGACCACCGGTGGGGTGGTATGCGGGGTGACGGGCGCCGGCGGCGCCACGGGCGCGTACATCTGCTGCGCCACCGAGGCCACCAGTCCTGGCCAGGACGCGCTGGTGGCGTAATTCTTGCCCATCCCCGCCAGCGTCGCGCCCGCGTAATAGGGGCCGCCTGGGGTCAGGTAGTTCTGCTTGATCCAGACCGCCCCATCGACGATCCCGGTGCCGATCGACGCGTACGAGTGGCCGCTGATCGCGTAGACGTCATTGCCACCGATCTGAGCGCCCCACCCCGTCTGGACGATGGCCAGCGCCAGCAGGCCCTGCGCGGTGACGCCGGACTTCGCCTCGGCATCCGCGAAGCTGGGACTGTAGGGGGCGAGCCGTGACCCGGGGTGCACCCGATTGAGCCAGTTCGTCAACTCCTGGCCCGTGTACCCCGAACCCTGCAGGAGGTTGGTGTCGACGGTGAACGGATGGTCGCGCGTGGGGGTGGCGGCGGCGTACACGTTCGTCGGCCCCTGCACCGTGAGCCGGGCCGCATTGAACCCGAGCAGAAGGATCATGGCGACCCCGATGATCAGCAGGAATCGACCCACGACCGACAGACGACTTGGTGAAATCCAGCCCCTCATTGACCCTTACAACTACGCACGGACCGGTGGTGGTCGCATTTTGCGACCCCGAACCACCCCTACCTCAGCGGCCATCCTATCCGATCCGTCCCGGCGCTGTCCTGCCCGAAGTTCCCGGCCGGTACCGTTTGGGTGCCCACACCCATGGTTCCCGTCATCACCCAGCTGCTCCAGGTGCTGTTCGCGGTCATCGCCCTGATGCTCGGTTTCCGGCTGCGACCTCGCTTTCGGCAGGCGGGGCGGCTGTGCGTCGCGGGCGGGGCGGTCCTGCTCGTCGGCGCCGCCATCGAGGTCCTCTGGCTCACCGTCGTCTACAGCGTCTTCGGCGCCGGCTCCCTGCCGCGGGCGATCGCCGGCGCCTTCGTGGTGGAGTTCCTCGAGGCGACGCTGGAAGGCACCGGGTGGGTCCTCCTCGTGCTCGCTGCTCTGGCCGGGCGTGCCGGCGTCCCGGAGGCCACGAGATGACCTTCGCGTTCTTGACGGTGGCCTACGGTCTGCCGCAGCTGGCGGCTGCCGCGGTCGCCGTCATCCTGGCGTTCCGGGCGCGTCAGCGGGCTCCCCGCGCGGCACGCTACGCGTTCGGCGCGTCGGTGTTCGAAGTGGTCCTGGTCGCCACCGACCTCGCCCTGTTCGGGGGCGCCGACCTCTCCCGTTCCCTGACCTACGCCTCCGAGCAGACCCTGGACGCCGTCTCCAACGTCCTGGTGCTGCTATCGGTCCTGGCCCTGGTCCCGCTTCTCTACGCGGTGCAGATCGACCGCAACCTTCATCTGCCCTCGTTCGGCAGGCGCGCGCGGGCGGAAGGCGTGATCCCTCCCCGCACACGGTCGCGTTGGGAGCAGGTGCTGCCTGGGCCAGGAGATCATCCAGGCGCCGTGCCACCGGGTCGCCACCGCCCGCCGCCGCCCCCGGCGCAGTGACCCGGGGCGGTCAGCCCTCCGCCCCGGCGTCCCAGTTCACGAGCCCGGCCTTCAGCATCGCCAGCAGCCGGGTCTCACCCCAGAAGTGGGTACGCGATCCACGGACTGGTCTTCGGCATCCTGTTCATCGCCATCGTCGCGATCCCGTTCCGTCGCGGTCAGTGGTGGGCCTGGTGGGTCCTGGGCGGTGGGGATCGTCAACCTCGGCTACACGCTGACCTTTGGCCTCCACGACTCGATGGTGCTCGTTCAGAGCCTGGTCGCCCTCATCGCCCTGCCGGTCCTGCTACTGCTCCAGCTCCCGCCCCCGACGGACCGGCCACGCGCACCTCCGGCTGAGCCGACCGATCAACGTCCAGTCCGTTCGAGCAGCAGCCGGGCGGCCGCCTCTTCCGCGGTAGCCTCGGGATAGCGCTCACAGGCGTCCGCGATCGCGCGCAGCACGGTGGCGCGGTACCAGGCGGTCGGATGCGCCGGATCGTCGAGGCGGAGCCGGCGGGCCTGCACCTCGAACAGGTCGCCCAGGCGGGGGACCCAGACCGTGCTGCTGCCAGTGGTGGCGGGGCCCTCGCCGAGGGACTTGATCCGCACCCCCGAGGTCTCGGCAGTGAAGGGATGCTGGGTGACGTACCGGTCTCCGACTCCGATGCTGCGTGGGAGGCGCAGCTGGGCGCAGAGCGTCACGTACCGCCGCACCGCCTCGTCGGGTGGCCCCATCCCGCTGCATCGTACATCTGTTCGTGTGCCACCGCCGCGGCCCGTGTTAGCACCTTCGGCGCCCTCGTGGTCAGCGTCCGAGCAGACGTGCCCGATCTTCGGCGAGCAGGGGGGGCGGGAGGGTGAAACCCGTCGTCAGATCGACCGAATCGCTCTCTTCGGCGGCTTCAAGGATGCCCTCGATGACCTCCACCACGTGTGCCGCCACATCACCGGCGGTGCGGGGCTGCCGGTCCTCCCGGATCGCCTCCGCCATCTCCGCCACCCCCAGACCCCGCTGCTGGCGCGGCCAGTCCGGCGGCTGCACGCTCCCCTCCACCACCTGGGCCGACGGCTCGGAGTAGAGCCGCACCGACGCGGCATCGCCGAACACGTTGGGGTTCGGGACCGACAGGTCTCCTCGGGTGCCGTAGACGTGGATCGAGGGCACCTCGGTGCGATGGTCGGTGCCCCAGGAGAGCAGGAGCGTGGCCAGCAGCCGGTCCTCGAACTCGATCACGGCGCCGAAGGAGATCGGAGTCTCCTGATACGAGCCCTCCGCCTGCGTCCCGGTCAGCGTCTCCTCGAGCCCGACCACGCGCCGCGCGGGGCCGAACAAGGTGACGAGCGTGGTCACGTAGTAGGGCGCCATGTCGCGGAACGCGAACCCACCGGTCGCGTACGCCGCGGTGGGGGCGGTGCTCCGGAACATGAACGCTCCGGCGCCGAGGGGCCGGCCGATAGCGCCTCCCTCCAGCGCGGCCCGCGCGGTCTGCAGGCCGGATCCGAGCAGCGTGTCGGGGGCACAGCCAAGCCGGAGGTGGCGGCGCTCCGCCTCCTCGACCAGGGAGACCGCCTCGGCGGTGGTCGTCGCCAGCGGCTTCTCGCAGTACACGTGCTTTCCCGCCGCCAGCGCGCGCCGGGTGGTCTCGGCGTGCGCGGGGATGGGGGTGAAGTTCAGGACCAGCTCGATCTCGGGATCGTCGAGCAACTGGTCGGGCGTGAGCACCGCGGGGATGCCATATTCGGCCGCCCGGGCCGTGGCCGCGGCGGAGTCGAGATCGCTGATCGCGGCGACCTCGACCCCCGGCGCCGGCATCAGGTTGGGGAGGTAGAGGGGGGTGACGTTGCCGGCCCCCAGCAGTCCGATTTTCATGGGATGGTTCACAGCCCCCAGCGCCTCAGACTCTGACGGCTCTTGATCGCGCTGTCCCGCGGACTCGGCAGCTGCGTTACGTCGGTCTCGACGATGAGCCAGCCCGCGAACCCGCCGTCGCGGAGGGTGCCGAACAGAGCGTCCCAATCGACGACGCCTTCGCCCAGCTCGGTGAAGATGCCATGGTCGCTGTAGGTCCGGTAGTCCCAGTCCTGACGGCGGCCTGCCTCAAGCGCGTGGGGGTTGATGTCCTTGATGTGCGCGGTGAGGATCCGGTCGCGGTGGTCCCGGAAGAAGGCGACCGGATCGTCTCCGGCCCAGGCCATATGCCCGGTGTCGGGGCCCAGGAAGAGCGCATCGGAGTCGGCCAGCGCGAGCAGGCGCTCCAGTTCGGCCCGGGTCTCCACGAAGGTGCCGACGTGGTTGTGAAAGCAGCTGCGGACGCCGTGCTCGAGCGTCGCCCGCGCGACCGCCGTGACGCCCTCCGCGAGCTGCGCGAACTCCTCCTCGGAAAGCGCGTCCTCCGGGGTCACGTTCCCCGCCGCCTGGCGCCGGCTGCGATGGCCGGGCCGCTCGCGGTCAAACCCGTTGTCGGCGAGGTAGAGCTCCGTCACCCCCAGCTGCTGGGAGATCTCGGCGAACCGGCGAGCCTGGGCCACGTGCTCCTCCCTCCGGCTCAAATCCCAGAAGTTGCCTCCGAAGTAGCCCGGCGCCGGCTTCAGATGGTGCCGCTCGAACCGCTCCGCGATCGCGGCCGCGTCACTTTCCCCCCGGGGCAGCGGTGCCCCGGCGTAGCCGGCCGCCGCGATGTCCTCGAGGACCTCGTCCTGGGTCTGGCCGGTGCCCCGCCAGGTGATCTGCCCGCAGCCGATCTCGATCGTCACTCGCGTCCTCCCGCACACATGGCTGGATAGAGCCCGCCGGTGAGCGCCGGGGGGCCCAGGTCGGTGGTGCGCACCACCGGTTCGCCAGGCCGGCTTACACGACGATGTTCCAGCCCCGTCCGGTGTCGCCGTACGCCTCCCAGCCGGATTCGGTGACGACCACGGTGTCTTCGAGCTTCACGAACCCCACCTCCGAATTGCGGAGCGTGGTCTCGATGGACAGCACCATCCCCGCCGCCAGCCGCCGGTCGTCGCCTTCCTGAGCCAGCTCCACGTGGGGAGCCTCATGGTTGACCAGGCCCATCCCGTGCGCCTCGAAGTCGATCTCGGCCCGGTGGGGCAGGTGCTGGAGGGCCTCGGCAGCGGCGGCGTTGACCTCGGTGTAGAGGGCGCCGGGGCGGATCGGGCGCCGGGCCGCCTGCTGGGCGGTGTCGACCTCCTCCAGCAGCTCCCGCATGAGCGCGGTGGGCTCGCCGAAGACGGCCATCCGGGCCAGGTCGCCGAGGTAGCCCTGACGGCTGCCTCCGGAGTCGGTGGAGATCGAGGTACCGGACTCCCACCGATCTTCGCTGGGCGCCCGGAAGAACGAGCGCGCGGTCGCGACCAGGCAGTAGTCGAAGGCGAGCTCCCGCTTCGCCTCCTCCTCCTGGAGCAGCGCCACCACCTCGCGGGTGGTGATCCCGGGGACGGAGCGCGCGTAGGTGGCGAGCATGGCGGCGACCACGCGCTCCGACGCTTCCTTCAGCAGAGCCAGCTCGTAGGGCTGCTTGATGATCCGCAGCTCTTCCAATAGCGGCGTGGCGTCGATCAGGTGGGCGCCCGGCAGCCGGCGCTGCAGGGCCAGGAGCGCATCTGCGGGGAGGAAAGGTAGTTCCACCGCGATCGTGCCCGAGCCGGCTTGTAGGCGCGACGCCTCACGCGCCACGATCTCTCCCACCCCCGCGGACGTGCGGCCCTCGTCGAGGACATTGGGGACCCAGACGCCGGCGCGGCGCTGCTCCTCCTGCTCGCCCGGCCGGCCGACCACGAAGGCGGCGTCCGCACGCTCGCGCGGGTAGCCCACCACCGAGAGGTAGCTGGAGCGACCGCCGGCCGGCATCCGCTCATGGAAGTGGTGCCGGTAGCCGCCGAGCAGGTAACGCGTGTTGTGAGGGCTGCTGGCGACGACGAGGTCGACGCCCGCCGATCCCAGGAGCTCATCCATCCGCGCCCGGTCGAAGGGCGGCGTCTCCACGGTCTTCGCAGCCGGTTTGGTCATCCCCACCTCCTGAACATAGTCCCCCGGCGGGGACGCCGCACGTTCCTATACCGGGATCGGGGCGGCGGCCGGGAGCCAGCCTCCGGCCCGCAGTTCTTCCCAGAGCTGAGCGGGGATCGCGGTCTCGAACATGGCCACGTCCTCCTCCAGCTCGGCCGGCGAGCGAGCCCCCACCACCACCGCCGCGACGGCGGGGTGACCGAGGGGGAACTGCATGGCAGCCGCCGGGAGGGGAACCCCATGGTTGCGGCACACGCCGGCCAGCCGTTGCGCGCGGTCCACCAGCTCTGGGGGCGCCGGCCGGTAGTCGTAGGTGGCGCCCGCGGCCGGTGCCGCGAGCAGACCCGAGTTGAAGACGCCGCCCGCGATGATCGAGGCCCGGCGTTCGACGGCGAGCGGCAGCAGCTCCTCCAGCCCCGACTGGTCGAGCAGGGTGTAGCGGCCCGCGAGCAGGAAGCAGTCGAAGGCGGCCGCGCGGAGGAACCGGGCCTCCATCGGAGCCTGATTCATCCCCGCTCCCACGGCTCGGATGACGCCCTGGCTTCGCATCTCCGCCAGGGCTGGATAGCCCTCCATCAGCGCTTGCTCGTAGAAGTCGTCGGGATCGTGCAGGTGCACCACGTCGACCCGCTCCAGGCCCAGCCGGTCCAGGCTCTCATGCACGGAAGTGCGTACGCCCTCGGTGCTGAAGTCGAAGACCGGCTCCAGGCCCTGGGGGGCGCCGTGATAGACCTGGCCCGGCTCCGGCGGCGCTCCCTGACGGATCAGGCGTCCCGCCTTGGTGGCGAGCACGTAGGAGTCCCGGGGGAAGTGGCGCAGCACCCGCCCCAGCCGCTGTTCCGCGAGCCCGTTGCCGTAGAGAGGCGCGGTGTCGAAGAAGCGCAGGCCCAACTCGTAGGCGCGCTCCACCGTGCGCTCGGCGTCAGCGTCGGAGACGGGAGTGAAGAGGCCGCCCAGAGGTGCCGACCCCAACCCCAGGCGCGTGACCCGCAGCCCGGTGGTGCCCAGTTCCGCCGTCGCTCTTGGATCCATTTGCCGAACCACCTCCATTTCGGTCCGGATGACGTTGCAACGCTGGCAATGTCACCCCACTCGTACCTCGGGTGCCGCTGACGGGAGACACTAGGCGCTGATGGAACCGACCACCCCAGGTGCTCGCGTGTTCGCCGTGTTCGGTGACCGCTATCACAACGCCGACTTCATCCGCGTCCACCTCGACCGGCTCTGCGGCGAGCTGGGTATCGCCTACGACTACACCATCGACTACCGCGAGATCCATCTCGAGAGACTGCAGCGGTATCCGGTGTTCCTCTTCTTCCGCGACGGCCTCCACTTCCCCGGCGGGTACGTGGGTCCCGACGCCTACCCCTACGCCACCCAGCTGATGGACGATCCGCCTGATTCAAAGCCCGAGACCTGGGTCACCGAGGAGGCGGCGCAGGCGATCAAGGACTACGTCGAGCAGGGGGGCGGGCTCTACGCGATGCACAACAACCCCAACGTGGCCAGCTTCTCCGATACCTATCGGTCGGTGGTCAAGGGGGTCTACCAGGGGCATCCCGCAGTGCGGCCGTTCAAGGTCGAGGTGGTGCGGCACGACCACCCGATCACGGAGGGGGTGACAGATTGGATCACCACCGACGAGCAGCACTATCCCGCCTTCGACGGGGACCCCTCGACGACCCTGCTGCGCAGCGTCAACATCGACGGCCTGGTCTTCGAGGAACGGGGGACGACCAACGTGTCCGGGTGGGCCCACGAATTGGGCCGGGGCCGGGTCGTGCACAGCGCGATGGGCCACAACCTGGACGCGCTCTGGAAGCCGCCGTACCTGCGCTTTCAGATGAACGCCATCCGCTGGCTGCTTCGGGAGGTCTGAACATGTCATCCGTCTTGCACGTCGAACTCGAGGTGAGAGAAGGTGCCGGCGAGGCGCTGCTCGACACCTATCGCTCCACCTTCCGGCCCGCCGTCTCCCGGCAGGAGGGATTCCGCAGCGTGCGCCTGCTGCATCCCCTGGAGGCGCCTGGCTACCGCCTGATGATCGAGTTCGGCGAGGAGGAACAGCGGCTGCGCTGGGTCGCCAGCGCGCTCCATCAAGAGGTGTGGCCGCAGATGGAGGCGCACTGCAGCGGGTACACGCCGAACCTGTTCGGCGAGGTGGAGGGATGACGCCGGAGGGACTGGCCGACCTCGTCGAGCCGGGGGCGGCACTGGAGCCGATCGCCACCGGCTGCATCTTCACCGAGGGGCCGGCGTGGCACCCCGCCGACCGCTCCCTCGTCTTCAGCGACATGCCGGGCGACGTGCGACGCCGCTGGACCGCGGAGCGGGGGGTGGAGGAGGTCCGCCGGCCCGCCAACAAGTGCAACGGACTGGCCTACGACCCGGCCGCCAACCTGGTCGTCTGCGAGCACGCGACCAGCCGCCTGGTGCGCGAGCGCCCGGACGGGACGGTCGAGGTGCTGGCGGCGCACTACCGGGGCCACCAGCTCAACAGCCCCAACGATGTCGCCATCCGTGAGTCGGGCGCGATCTACTTCACCGACCCCATCTACGGTCGCTCCCCTGGGTTCGGCGTGCCGCGTCCCCCCGACCTGCCTTTTCGTGGCGTCTACCGGGCGGCGGAAGGGCTTCCTGACGAGCCGCAGCTGCTGTTCGCAGAGGACGAGTTCGACCAGCCCAACGGGTTGTGCTTCTCCCCCGACGGCGGCCTGCTCTACGTCAACGACACCCCGCGCGCCCTGATCCGCGTCTACGAGCTGGATCCCGGGGGAGCGCCCGGGCAGGGGCGGCTCTTCGCCTCCGGCATCGGCGACGGCGACGCGACCAAGGGAGCCCCCGACGGCATGAAGTGCGACGCGCTGGGCAACGTCTGGGTCACGGGCCCGGACGGACTCTGGGTGTTCGCGCCGGACGGGAGCCGGCTCGGCGTGCTGCCGGTGCCAGAGGTGGTCGGCAACTTCGCCTGGGGCGGGGATGAGTGGCGCGATCTCTTCATCTGCGCCTCGACGTCGGTCTACCGCACGCGCACGATCGTGGAGGGCAGGCGCCCCGCCTTCACCGGCTGACTCAGTCCCCGGCTTGGGCGGGATCCTCGAACTGCAGCACCTGGTAGGTGATGCCGCCGGAGCTCTCGGGAAGGGTCCGCGCGGAAGGCCCGATCGGTCCCGGGCGGGCGGGAGCCAGCTCGACCCCGAGCGCCTTGAGCGCCTCCATCGCCCGCTCCAGGTCTGGGACCTGGAGTGCGATGTGCTCGACCCGGGCCTGCGCTGCGCCCCCCAGCCAGGAGCGGTTCTCCCCCGGGTCGGCATGCCAGAGCAGCTCGATCTCGACGTTGCCGGCGTCGAAGAAGGCGGCCCGCACGCCTCTGGTCTCGGCGGCGTCCTCGCGCCGGACCAGCGGGAAGCCGAGGCGCCCGCGGACGATCTCCTCGGCGGCGTCGAGGTCCGCGACCGCGATTCCGATGTGATGGACGCGAGGTGCGATCGGGTCCGGCATCAGTGCGCTTCGGTCGCCGGCGCGTGCGCGTGGACCTCGCCCGCGGCGTGGAAGGCGGCGTGCCGGTCGAAGGTGGCGTGCAGGAGCTCGGGCGGGATCACCTTGGCGCCGCCGATCTGAGCCGCGAGCAGGGCCGACTGGGCCGCCTCCTCGACCAGCACGCCGACCTGCACCGTGGCCGCCGCTGTTTGCTCCCAGGCGAGGACGCCGTGATTGGCCAACAGCACGGCCTTGGTGCGCTCACGCAACGCCTGCCGGATGTTGTCGACCGACTCCTTCGAACCCCGCGGCCCGTAGCCGGCCACAGGCACACCGTCGTCGAGGCCGAAGATTCCGAAGCCCTCGGTCCAGCACTCGATCGGCTGGTTGGCGACCGCGAACGCGGTCGCGTACGGCGAGTGCGTGTGGATCACACAGCCCGCCTGCGGGCGCTCCTGGTAGATGGCCTTGTGCATGTCGATCACGGCCGCCGCCATCGGCGGCACGGCACCCTCGAGCACGGTCCCGTCGAGCGCGATCCGCGCGATGCCGGCCTCCTCGAAGTCCTGCAGCGTGCCCACCGCCGTGTACAGGAACTCGTCGCGGCCGGGAATCTTGATGCTGGCGTTTCCGTGCTTCGACATCGAGATCGCCCCGCTGCGGACCACCGCCCGCACGGTCTCCACCAGCTCCCTGCGCAGCGCGTCTTCACCCATGCCGCTCAGTATCCCCTCCTCAGCGCCGCCTGGGCGAGCGCGTTGTCAAGGGGGCGTTCCCGCACCACCCCGTGCCTTCCCGGCCGCGCGTAGCCACGGGGTGTGCAGAAACGTGCCCTCAGGCGGGGGCGATGGAACACACGGCACGCGGGGAGGATTCGAGATCGACGGCGATGGCAGCACGCAACAACGGTGAGGTGAATTGATGACGGACGGCGAGCGCAGGGCGGTCGACATGTGGTTCGACCCGATCTGTCCCTGGGCCTGGATCACCTCCCGCTGGCTGCTCGAGGTGGAAAAGGTGCGACCCGTCGACATCAACTTTCACGTCATGAGCCTGGCCCTGCTCAACGAGGGCCGCGACCTCTCGCCCGACTACATGGAAGCGATGAAGAGGGCCAAGGGCCCGGTGCGAGTCGCGATCGCGGCCGAGCAGACCGCGGGCCCGGCGTCGCTGCGCGGCCTCTACACCGCCCTCGGAGAGCGGATCCACCAGCACCGCGACGAGGAGGTCACCGACGGTGATCGGGGCAAGATCGTCGAGCGCGCGCTGAAGGAGGCGGGGCTGCCCGCCTCCCTGGCCTCGGCCGCTGAGAGCGACGAGTACGACGAGCGCCTGGCTGAAAGCCATCACCAAGGGATGGACCCGGTCGGTTACGAGGTCGGCACCCCGGTGATCCACGTGCCCGACGGGGATGGCAAGACGATCGCCTTCTTCGGACCCGTGGTGACTCCGATCCCCCGCGGCGAAGCTGCGGGCAAGCTCTGGGATGGTGTGCTGCTGGTGAGCGGGACGGAGGGCTTCTACGAGCTGAAGCGCACCCGCGACCAGCCCCCGATCTTCGACTGACGCCCCGCTGGTGCACCTCCGGGGCCTAAGGGGTTGAAGTGACCCCCGCTGGTGCACCTCCGGGGGCTGCTGCGATAGTCGTGGTGTGAGGGAGCGCAAGCCCCGGCCCCGGCGCCCGCGCCGCCGGCCCGGCCTCACCCGCCTCGAGGTGGCTCCGCCGGCCTGGCTGGTCCGCGCCGTGGCCCTGAAGCCGGCCACCGTCCCCTGGCCGGAGACCGTGGTGGCCGTGGTCGCGATCGGCGTCCCGCTGGCGGTGGGGGCGGCGGCGGAGCAGCTTTCGGTCAGCTCGTTTCTCGCCATGGGCGGCCTGACGGTCGCCATGACCAACTCGCGCGGACCTCTGGGCTGGAAGCTGAGGCGCTCCGGAACCGCGCTCCTGGCCGGCGCCATCGGCTTGCTCGTCGGTGTGCTCACCGGCGCCCACCCGGTGACGGCGGTCGCCACCATCCTGGCCCTCGCGTTCCTCGCGGCGCTGATCAGCGTGATCGGGGCGGTGGCCTCGGTGGCGGCTCTCCAGTTGCTCGTGTATGCCGCCATCGGAGGAAGCCTGGCGGGCCGCATACCACTCGCGGTGCCGCCCCTCGGGATGCTGGCCGGCGGGTTCTGGGCGCTACTGTGCATGGTCCTGGTGGGGCTGGTGGTGGGCTTCCGCCGCGTCGAGCGGGACTCAGTGGCGCTCGTCTTCCAGCGCATCGGCGAGCTCCTGGCCGCCACCGGCACCCCTGACATGGAACGGGCTCGCCTCGCCCTCACGGAAGCCCTCAACGACGCCTTCGACTCTGTGCTCGGCGCGCGCGCCCGCACCGGTGGGCGGGACTGGCCGGTCCTGCGACTGGGGGCATTGCTTAACGCGACCACGCCGCTGGTCGAGGCCACGGTCGCGATCGCCCACTCCGGTGAGCCACCCCCGCCGCGACTCCCCCAGGCCGCGATGGCGCTGGCGGTGGGGGTCCGGGCCCAGGGGTCGGCTCCCGCGGTGGAGGCGCACCCGGCGCCGCAGCCGCTCCTCCACGCCTGGTGGCGGGCGTACGCGGGAGTCCGGTCCCGCTGGGACCGCGCCGCGATCCCGGCCCGGCCTCCCTCGCTCGGGGAGCGCCTTCACTCGGTGGCGGACCAGGTCCTCGCCGGCCGCGGCACCTGGCTGTTCGTGGTCCGCCTCGTCCTCTGCATGACGATCGCCGAGATCCTGGAGCAGGTCCTTCCCATCGCCCGCTCCTACTGGATCGTGATGACCGTCGCCCTGGTCCTCAAGCCCGACTTCGGCTCCGTGTTCGTGCGCGGGCTGCTGCGGGGGCTGGGCACGGTGGTCGGCGTGGTGCTGGGCTTCGGCATCGTCATCCTGGTCCCTGACCCGCCGCTGCTGGTGCTGGGCATCGCGGTCCTGGCCGCCATCCTCCCCTATGCGATCCTTCGCAGCTACGGGATGTTTTCGGTCTTCCTGACGCCCTTGGTGCTGCTTCTGGTCGAGCTGGCGACGCCGGGCGGGAGGGCGGCCGGGATGGCGGCCGGCGCAGCACGCCTCACCGACACCCTGATCGGGTGCCTGGTGGCGTTGGTGGCCGGCTATGCGCTGTGGCCGGAGTCGTGGGCGTCGCAGCTGCCGCGACGCCTCTCCGACGCCGCGAACGTGCTCGCCGAGTACCTGGCCTCGCGCGTTCACCGGCAACCGCACCACCGCCCGCCAGCTCCGGCGCCGAACCTACCGCCAGCTCTCAGACCTGCGGACCGCGTTCCAGCAGACACTGGCGGAGCCACCTCCCGCCAGCACCCGGGCCGCCGCCTGGTGGCCGGTCGTAGCGCAGCTGGAGACGGTGACGGACGCCGTCACCGAGGCCGCCGTGGCGGCTCGCTCCGGCGGACCCGAGCCGAGCGCGGAGGACGTGGAACGCTGCGCGGCCGGCATGCGGGCGATCGCTTCACAGCTGCGGGCGGGAGAACCGCTCGAGGCACCGGTTCTGGACCTCGCCGACGACTCGCCGATCGAGGGCGTGGCAGCCGCGATCCTGGCCTCACAGCACGTCCTAGCGGGGCCGGCGGCAGACCGGTCGGCCTGACCCCCCCCCTGTTGCACCACCGGGGCCTAAAAACGCGGGCAGGACCCCCGTATTACCCGATTACCAGCACTCGGGGATCGCCAGGCACCCGGCAGTTCCCGATTGCCGGCACTGACGTGCCCGGCCGGCGCCGGCTACTCCTCGAGCACCAGCGTGCCCCCGGAGTCGAAGCCGATGGGCTCGGGCTCACCCACCGTCACCACCTGCTCCTGGGTCCGCATCTCGGCCCACAGGGGCTCCGACACCCGCAGTTCGAGCAGTTCCAACGTGTTGCGGATCCAGGCGATCCGGGCGCGTTCGGAGGGCGTCCGCCGCAGCGTCGAGGCGGCGATCGCGAACAGCTCCTGATCGGTCTCGGCCACGATCGGGAGCCGGGCCGCGGACAGGATCTGGGAGGTCACCGCGTTGGTGTAGGTGGCCGCCAGATCGAGCTTCTCCACCACCCGCCGTGTGGTGAGCTCGGCAAACCCCATCCCGGTGGCGTTGCCATGCGTCTCCTCGGTCAGGTCCAGGAACGCGAGCAGCTGGACCACCAGGGGGCGTGGGATGGATGGCTCGGCGAAGCGACCGGTGATGTTGGGGTCCATCCCGGCACCCGAGATGTTCTTCCCCAGCTCCTGCACCACCAGCACGTCGGCCGAGTCGAAGGGCAGCCGTAGCAGCCACGATTTGGCGACCTCGAGGAGCTCCCGTTCCCGGTTCCCCATCTCCGGGCCCAGAACCGCCTCCACGATGCCCGGGTCCTCGTAGGCGTCCTCCACGATCGCGATCCCGAAGGGGACGTTGACCTTGGCCAGGACGTGCTGCCCGGCGGCTTCGATGATCTCGCCGAAGCGGTCGAGCGGGTAGGTGTGGATGGTGCTGGCGCCCCGATGCTTCCCGAACCCGATCGCCAGCATCTTGTGCAGACCCGACTCGATCTCGTGACGGAAGTCGGTGTGCGGCTTGACGCGCGCCACCGGCACCACCGCGTCGGCTTCGGTGAGGACAGTCTTCGAGAGATGGAGCTGCACACCGTCGAGGACGCTGCCGATCGACGCCGTCTCCAGGCTGGAGCGGATCGGCGCACCCACCTCCGCCTCGGTGATCCCGTAGCCGGCGAGCAGGGCCTCCTGTCCCTCCGGGGTGGCGCCTCCGTGGCTCCCCATGGCGGGGACGACGAAGGGCTCCGCGCCCATCGCGCGCAGGCCCGCCACGGTCGCCCGCACCGTCTCCTGGAGACAGCCGATGCCGCGGCTGCCAACTCCGACCGCGACCCGCATCCCGGGCCGGACGGTGGCCCGGACCTCAGGGCGCGCCAGCTGCTCTTCGACGGCGCCCGCTACCGACTGGAGGCCGTGGTGGGTGGGCGTCTGACGGATCCGGCGCCAGCGGGGGAGCGCCGGCTGACTTCGCTCTTCTTCGAGCACCGCCTGCTTCCGCACTTCCCAAGCCATGCCCCCAGTGTGCGCCACCCGGTGCGTCGAGTGGCCCGGGCCTACGCGGCGGTGGCGTCGACCACCGGTGGCGGCCGGCGTCGCGAGTACCGGCCCGTGAGCGGAAGCGAGAGCGGGGTGCGCCGGAGGACCGTCACCAGGCTCAACGTGACGACCAGGGTGAGGGCGACGCGGAGGATCGCCACCTGCTCCCAGGTCATGTCGTGTGGCTGCAGGATCGCTACCACGCCCGGCTGCAGCAGCAGGACAAGCGGCACCATGTGCGCCAGAAAGACCCCGAACGAGTGGTCGGCGCCGCGCCGGACCGTCTGCCAGAGCCCGGTGTCTTGCGGAAGGGTCTCGACCAGCCAGTCGGCCACCGACCAGAGCAGGGCGAGAGCGGCCAGGACCAGGGGCAGCACCGCCGGCTGCAGGTCGGCCGACGCGCTCTCCGGGAGATACCCCGCGTGCAGGTTCCAGAGGTAGACCAGCTCACCGCCGCCGATGATCAGCAGCGAGGCCAGGATCACGTGACGCCGGTGCGCGCGGCCGAACTCCACCAGCTGCCGCCAGTGCGCCGCCGCGACCACCCCCGCGACGACATAGAAGAGGTAGCTCGACACCTCGTCCTGGGCCCAGAGGGCGGCGCCGAAGATCGGGCCGGGGATCAGGCCGGGGCGGTACTGGAAGATCCAGTCCAACCCCAGCTGGAGGGCGCCGCTCACGAGCAGCACCAGCCAGTGGAAGCCGCGGGTGCGGCGCACCAGCCACGCCAGCAGCGGGAAGAACAGGTAGATCTGCATGGTGACGAGCAGGAAGTAGAGCTGGAGCCAGCCGGTCGCCAGATCCTCCACCAGCGCCGACGGCGACGGCACCCTGCCGGGGGCCTGCAGCTCGCTCACCAGCAGCCAGTAGACGAGGGTCCAGGCCAGGTAGGGCACGACCACCAGGGGGTAGCGGCGCCGCCAGAAGCGCGCGACGTCGAACCGCTGCTGCGCGGCGCCGGTTGAGTAAGCGAGGACAAACGCGGAGACGAAGAAGAAGAGCTCACGGTTGACGTGCAGCAGCATGTAGAGCGCGCCCGCCCCCCGGCTCAAGCCTGGCGCCGTGTAGAGCAGGACGTGGGTTCCGATCACGCCCACCATCGGCACCAGCCGGAGGGCGTCCAGCTGGGCGAAATGCGGACGCGACTCGACCCGGACGTAGTCGTCGACCGGGGCCCGATCGACCGGAACCCGCAGGACGTCGAGCGGCGGCTCCGCGGCGGTGATGGCGGGCCCTCCTCCGCTCAGCCCACCACGCCGACCGTGTCGGAGCGCAGGCCGAGGCGCAGCGTCTCCAGCCCGATGACGTCGGCGGGTGCGATGTTGCCGAGGTTGACGTTGCTGCCGACCCGCTTCACGAAGTAGGTCTGGAGCTCCTTGTTGGGGGCCTCGAACACGAGCTTGTCGATGTCGACGCCCGACTCCAGGATCTCCTCGATGAGCCCGAAGCGCAGCTCGCCGTTGGGCCGGGTGATGCCGCTGCGACCACTTTCGCGGGCCTCGGTGATGACGTGGCGGGCACCCGCCTCCAGATCCTCTTTGATGTAGCGGATCCAGCGCACCGGCGGAAGATGCTCGGAGCGGTCGGGGTCCTTGTACCCGACTTCACTCAGCACCGAGAAGTCGTCGGTGAGGCGCGCCACGTATTCGGCCTTGCGGCTGTTGTCGAGCTCGATGGTCCCGTTGGAGACCTCGACCCACTTGGCGCCGTGCTGGGCACAGAAGCGCCGGTAGTCGTCGAACTTGCCTTGCTGCACGAAGATCTCGAACAGCGTGCCTCCGAAGTACCAGTCGATCCCGGCGTTCCGCAGCGCGGCGATCTTGCGGTCGAGGTGCCGGGTCACCAGCGCGGTGCCCCAGCCCAGCTTGAGCAGGTCGATCAGGTCGCCGTGGCTCTCGACCAGGTCCTCGAAGGCGGCGCCGCCCAGACCCCCGTCGATGACCATGGTGAGGCCGGCAGAACGGGGTTTCTGGGTCCGCCCGGGAAGGGTGAGTGGGTGGTCAGGCGGGGTGCTCAACGTGGCTCCTTTCCCGGTCTTGGGCCGGGAGTGTGAAATTCCGGGCTGCAGATTACGGATACGTCCTACAGAAATCCTGTTCGAATTCGGGTAAGGGGGGCGTGTGAGCGGCGTAGGAGCCTGCGCAGAGCGTGGCATCATGGTTCCGGGCGATGCTCCACGTGATCATGTACCTGGTTCTGGGCGGCCTCGCCGGGTGGATCGGCGGCCACCTGATGAGCGCGCGCGCGTTCGGGTGGCCGGGCGACCTGATCCTGGGCCTGATCGGGGGGTTGATCGGCGGCCTCATCTTCGAGCGCGTCTTCGGCACCCTTCGATTCGCCGGCGTCGGGGAAGCGCTGGCGGCCATCTTCGTGGCCTGCGCCCTGGTCTCGATCCTTCATCTGGTGCGGCCGCGGGGACTCGCGCCCGCCTCCGCGTAGGGTCCCAGGCGCGCGCAGCACAGGTCACGCTCATTCGGGGCTCCCAGGGGGCGTGTGCAGACCCCCGATCGCCGGCAGTCGGGGCTCGCGGGGCCTGTGCAGACCCCCGATCGCCGGCAATCGGCCCCCACCGGCCCGTAATGTGATATCATATAAATATCGAATACACGGTGGCCGCCAGGAGGTACGTTCGATGAAGGACACAGCGCTCATGAGGGAGGTGCCCGTGGACGCCCAGACCGGTCTCCGCGAACGCGAGGCGCCCACGCTCCCCGGCATCCCCGTGCTCGCCGGTCTCATCGTGATCCTGGCGGTCGGCATCGTCCTGGTGAGCGTGGGTCGGGGCGCCGGCGACGCGCGGGTCCCGCTCCTGATCCTCGGGGTCCTCCTGATCTTGATCTCCGGTGTGGGGTATCTCGGGCTGACCTCCGTCGTCCCCGGCCAGGCTCGCGTGGTCCAGCTGTTCGGCGGCTACCGAGGGACGGTCAGGACCGCGGGTCTGCGCTGGATCAACCCTCTGACGACCCGCCGCCGGGTCTCGACCCGGATCCGCAACCACGAGACCGAGCAGGCCAAGGTCAACGACGCCGACGGGAATCCGATCGAGATCGCAGCCGTCGTGGTGTGGCGGATCGAGGACACCGCGCAGTCGGTCTACGAGGTGGAAGACGTGGTGGAGTTCGTCGCCATCCAGACCGAGAGCGCGGTCCGGCACGTCGCATCCGCCTTCCCCTATGAGGGCCACGGCGACGGCCGGCCGTCGCTGCGCGAGCATCCGGACGTGATCACCAAGCAGCTGACCGCCGAGATCGCCGCGCGCGTCGAGGGGGCCGGGGTGCAGGTCGTGGAGTCCAGACTGATCCGGCTCTCGTTTGCTCCTGAGATCGCACAGGCCATGCTCCGCCGTCAGCAGGCGGAAGCGGTGGTCGCCGCCCGGCAGCGCATCGTCGACGGGGCGGTGGGGATGGTGGAGATGGCGCTCGAGCGTCTCGACGAAAACTCCCTGATCGACCTTGAAGGTGAGCGGAGGGCGGCGATGGTCTCGAACTTGCTGACGGTGCTCTGCAGCGATCAACCCACGCAGCCGATCGTCAACGCCGGCTCGCTGTACACCTAGCCGCGACGGTGCCTGAGCGCAAGAGCATCCTCCTCCGCCTGGACCCGGCCGTCCACGACGCGATCGCGCGCTGGGCACAGGATGAGCTGCGCAGCAGCAACGCACAGATCGAGTTCATCCTGCGCCGGGCGCTGAGCGAGGCGGGGCGGATGCCGCGTCAGGCGGGTGGCATGCCCCGTCGGGGCCGGCCTCCGGCGAGTGAGCGCTCCGCGTGAAAGCCGTGACCCTGCGCGGCCCTACTGCAGGGGCAAGCCCTCTCCGCGGTCGGCCCGCGGCTCGTACATCCAGGGCCAGAGCACGGTCCAGATCAGGTCCGCCATCAAGATGGCGGCGGCCAGGCCGAGCCCGGTGAAGTAGAAGATCGGCGGCAGGCGGACGGTGACCAGGCACAGCGCCTCCGCCAGAGCCAGTCGCCAGGCCGTGCCCAGCAGGCTGCGGCGGCGCCATAGCTTGAGCGGGTACCCCGCGATGAGGAGCACCAACAACGCGGCCACGAACGGGATCAGCCATCGTGTCGGGAGGTTGAGCAGCTGCAGGCCGGCCAGCGCCGCGAACCGCCAGACCACGCCCCAGCCCAACCGGTGAACCAGGTACGCGGGCTGGGAGCCGGCGCGGCGCCGCCACCAGCGGCGCTCGGCGTCACCGGCGCGGCCACCCTCCGAACCACGCCCGAGCAGGGTCTCCAGCTCGGTGTCGTCGACCAGGCCGCGGTCGTACAGCGCCAGCGCCTCGGACACGTTCTGGGGGTAGAGCCCGGTCACCGGGGTGGGTTCCCACTCCGGCTCCCGCGGCGGGTAGGGCCGCGGCCTTCCGATCGCGGCCAGCCGCTGACGCACCTCGTCCAACTCGGCCAGGTCCGCCTCGATCTGCTGGGGGCTGCCGTACTCGGCCAGGCGCTGGTAGCCGCGCCAGTCGGGTTGGTTCGACCGTTGCCACGGCATCGTCCACCCACCATGCATCAACCAGGGACCGATTCGCAATTTGCCACTCGGGTCAAGCCCCGCGAGACTCCGCAAGCTCCGTTTCGCGGGGTCGCCACGACGAGGCTGGCATAGTTGTGCCCTATGCGGTACGACGTCGTCGTAGTCGGCGCCGGCATCATCGGCCTGGCCACGGCGCGCGAACTGCTCCGGCGCCGCCCGGGCTTGCGCCTGGCCGTGCTCGAGCGCGAGACCCGGATCGCGGCGCATCAGAGCGGGCACAACTCGGGGGTCATCCACTCCGGCATCTACTACGCGCCGGGGTCGCTCAAGGCCCGGCTCTGCGTGGCCGGCTCGCGAGAGCTCTACGCCTACTGCGAGGAGCACGGGATAGCCACCGAGCGTTGCGGCAAGGTGATCGTGGCCACCGAGCTGGAGGAGCTGGGCCGCCTCGACGCGCTCTACCGGCGCGGTCAGGCCAACGGGGTGCGCGGGCTGGAGGTGATCGGCCCTGAGCGGCTGCGGGAGTACGAGCCGCACTGCCGGGGCATCCGCGCCATCTACTCCCCCGACACCGGGATCGTCGACCACGCCCTGGTCACGCGCGGCTACGCGGCCGACGTTCGCAACGCCGGCGGCGAGGTCCACACCGGGCGGCCGCTGACGGCGCTCCGCCTGAGCCCGGCCGAGGTGGTGGTGGAGACGCCGGTGGGCGAGCTCCGGACGCGGACCTTGATCACTTGTGCCGGGCTCCAGGCGGACCGGGTCGCACGTCTGGGCGGGGGCGCCGTGGAGCCTCGCGTGGTGCCCTTCCGCGGCGACTACTGGCAGCTCGCGGAGGGGGCGCGCTCCCTGGTCCGCAACCTGATCTACCCGGTTCCCGACCCCGCCTTCCCCTTCCTGGGCGTGCATGCCACGCGACGGATGGGCACCGGCGAGCGCTGGCTGGGCCCGAACGCGGTGCTGGCCCTGGCACGGGAGGGGTATGGACGCCTCACCATGCGCCCGCGCGATCTGGCGGACGCACTGGGCGCACCCGGCTTCCGGCGTCTGGCCTGGAACTACTGGCGGATGGGCGCGCTCGAGATGTGGCGCGACGTCTCCAAGCGCGCCTTCTGGCAGTCGGTGCGCCGCTACCTGCCCGACCTCCGGCTGGACGACATGGTGCCAGGCCCATCCGGGGTCCGCGCCCAGGCGCTCGACGCGTCGGGGACGCTGGTCGACGACTTCGTGGTCGACGTGCAGGGGTCCCGCGTGCTCCACGTGCGCAACGCTCCCTCACCGGCCGCCACCTCCTCGCTCGCGATCGGTCGCCTGATCGCAGACCGCGCCGGCGAGGTGTTCGGGGAGGCGGTCGCCCCGGACAGCGTCACCGCGCCGGCGGGGTAAGGGCCCACGCCGGGGCCGCCCGGCTGCCACCATCGTGCGATGCAATCCGGGTGTTACAGCTGCGCCCGCACCGCGGTCGCGGAGCGGTTGCCTCGGGAGTGGATCGTGGAGCGGGATGGGTGGCGAGTGGCTCACGCCATCAACACCGCGCTGCCGGGGTGGCTGGTCGTGCTCCCACTCAGGCACGTGCTCTCCCTCAGCGAGCTGACCGGTGAGGAGGCCGCCGTCCTGGGGCCACTGCTGGTTCAGGTGACCCGAGCACTGGAGCGGGTGACCGGCTGCGTCAAGACGTACGCGATCCTGCTCGCCGAGTCAGAAGGCTTCCACCACCTGCACTTCCACGTGGTCCCGCGCATGGAGGGATGGCCGGAGGAGGTGACGGGAGTGGGGGTCTTCGAGTTCCTGCGCCGGCCCGCCCCCGAGCAGGTGCCGCCCGAGACCATGGACGCCCTCTCGCTGAAGCTGCAAGCGGCGCTGCGGTCCACCTCATAGCACTGCGACATGAACAGAGCGGATGGCGGGTTGGCCCACCATGAACTGGTGAGCGGGCACCTGCGGGCGTCGGTGGCGGTGGTCGGAGCAGGCGCGGTCGGGCTGGCGACCGCGCTGCGGCTGGGGCAGGCGGGGGTGCCGTCGGTGGTGGTGGTGGAGCAAGGCGAGGCGCCCGGCCAGGGCTCCACCAGCCGGGCCAATGGCGGAGTCCGCGCTCAGTTCGGGACGGCCATCAACATCGCGTTCTCCCGCTACACCATCGACGCGCTGGTGGACCTGGACCGTGTCACCGGGGGACTGGTGGGGCTGCGCCAGGTCGGCTACCTCTTCATGGCGGGCACGCCGGATGCGGAGCGCGCGCTGCGGCGCGGCTTCGAGCTGCAGGTGAGGTCTGGGGTGCCGGTGCGCTGGCTGTCACCGGAGGCGGTGGTTGAGCTGGCCCCATTCGTCCGTCCAGACGGCCTTCGCGCGGGGACCTTCTGTCCCACCGACGGCATCCTCGATTCGGGCGGCGTCGCGTCGGCACTCTGGTCCGAAGGCCGCCGGCGCGGGGTCTGGTACCTGCTCGGTGAATCGGTGCGGGCGATCGCTGCGAACCGGCGCGGCATGCGAGTGGAGACCGCTGCCCGGACCATCGACGCCGAGTGGGTGGTGAACGCGGCAGGGCCCGACGCGGCCGGCGTCGCGGCTCTCGCCGGCCTCCGGCTGCCGGTCGAGCCCTATCGTCGCAACCTGGCCTGCACCGAACCGCTGGCCGGCTACCCCGACCACATCCCCATGTGCATCGACGCCGACACCGGGGTGCTGATCCGCCGCGAGGCGGGCGGGTTCGTCCTGGCGTGGGCCGACCCGCACGACGAGCCGTGTAGGGAGACGTCGTTCGATCCCACCTTTCTGGACTCGCTCGCGTCGCGGATCGGTCACCGCTTTCCCTTCCTCGCGTCCGCTCCCATCGACCGCCGCAAATGCTGGGCCGGCCTCTACCCGGAGACTCCCGACCACCACGCCATCGTCGACGCACCACCGGGCCACCCGCGCTTCGTCCAATGCGTCGGGTTCGGTGGCCACGGCATCATGCACTCGCTGGCCGCCGGGCAGGCCGTGACCGAGCTCATCACCCAGGGCCGCTGCACCACCTTCGACCTCCGCCCCCTGCGTCTGGCCCGCTTCGAGGAGGGCGACGCGATCGTCGAATCGATGGTGCTCTGAAGGTACGAGTGTCCGCACCGCGACGCTAAAACGGCCGGTTCACGGTCCTACTGCGGACACTCGTACCTCAGGGCAGCGAGAGCAGCCGGCGTACCAGTGTCATCGGGAGCCCGACTACGGTGTCACGCTCTCCGTCCAGAGCCTCCACGAACGCCGCCGCGCCGCCCTGGATCGCGTAGCCACCCGCCTTGTCCAGCGGCTCCCCGCCCCCCACGTAGCGGGCGATCTCCCCCGGCCCCAGCGGGCGGAAGGTGACCTCGGTCGCGGCGTGGCCCCAGCGGAGCACTCCGCCCCGGTTGGTGGCGACGGCGGTGATCACCCGGTGCGTGCGGCCGGACAGCCGGTGCAGCATGGAGGCCCCCTCATCGGGGTCCCGCGGCTTGGCCAGCACGGTGCCGTCGAGGGCGACCACGGTGTCGGCGGCGAGGATGATCTCATCCTCACCGCTCAAGGCAGCACCGATCGGTGAGGGGCGGTCCGGTCCTTCCAGGCCGGGAGACTCCGTCCCTGCCGCCGCGGCCTTGGCCCTCGCCAGTGACTCCGCGTAGAGCGCCGGATCTCCACCTCGATACGGTGGCTCCGCGATCCCGCTGGGCCGGATCTCGAACGCGTACCCGGCAGCCCGCAGCAGCTCCGCGCGGCGCGGCGACGCCGAGGCGAGGACCAGGCGAGGCCCCTTCCCGACCCCGCTCATCACGCGGTGCGCGCCGGCGCCGCTCCCTCCTCCACCTTCCGCCGCAGGCCCACGTTGAGCCCGACGTAGATGCCGACCGCCAGCAGGAAGCCGACCACGAAGGTCAGGTCGCCGATGCCCGGCCAGTGCCGCGGGACCAGTCCGACGTAGGCGGTCTCGTTGCTGAACAGCGCGATCGACACCACCGTGGCGATGACGAACGCGACCACGCCGCGCCAGGGGTTGTGACCGCGGTCGTAGAAGAGCGACCCGTCGCCGAAGCTCCCCCGCCGCAGCAGGTAGTCGGTGAACACGATGCCGAACCAGGGCGCGATCCAGTAGGCGATCACGAGCAGGAAATCGTTGTACGTGCTGGCCAGATTGGAGAGACCCCCGATGAGGGCCACGAAGAAGCCGATCACCCCGAACGCGAGCGCCACGATCGCCCGCCGCTGACGCGCGCCCAGCCGGATGCCGATGGTCAAGAAGGCCATCGCGCCGCTGTAGATATTGAGGACGTTGGCCGAGATCCCGCCCAGCGTGATGGCGAGCAGCGCCAGCACCGCCATCAGCTCGGGGAGCGCGTTCGAGAACTGCTCCGTCGGGTTGGCGTTGAAATTGGTGCCGTGCACGGTGGCCAGGGCGGCGCCCACCAGCTCCAAGAACACGCACGAGACGAAGATGCCGAGCCCGGCCGACCAGCCGGTCTTAGTCTTGCTGGTGTCGGGAGGCAGGTAGCGCGAGTAGTCCGAGGCGTAGGGGTTCCAGCCGCAGGCGTACCCGAAGGCGGCCGCGGCGGTGAGGATGAAGCCGGTGCCGTTGCCGAGGCCTTTGGGGTCGGCGGGAAGGCCGAAGTTCGCCTTGGTGAAGATGATGATGGCGGCGATGACGAAGATCACCACCAGCGGGACGAATGCGTAGCGCTCCCACACGTGCACCAGGTTGTGTCCGAAGAAGGCGACCGCGACCTGGAGCAGGACCACGATCAGGAGGCTGATCACGAAGGGCAGGTGAAGCAGCACGTTGAGAGCCAGGGCGGCGCTCACGCTGTTGACGGCGAACCAGCCGATCCCGGCCCCCACCGACATCAGGATCGCGGGCACGAAGTTGCCCAGGAAGCCGAACGCGGCCCGACCCTGCACCATCTGCGGGACGCCGAGCCGGGGGCCCCAGGACGCGAGGATGCCCTGCGTGATCGAGCCCAACGCAGTCCCGACCACGATGCCGAGCGCGGCCGCCCAGAAACCGGCGCCGAAGAACGCGACCCCGATCACGCCCACGAAGATGGTCGCGAACTCCATGTTGGGCGACACCCAGGTCAAGAACTGCTGGTAGGGACTGCCGTGCCGCTCTGAGAGCGGAATGTGCTCGATTCCGCCGGGTTCGACGGCGACGACACGCGTGCCGTACTCGCCCTCTCGTTCCGGGACTGCGACGTCCGTGGCCATTGTTTTGGCTCCCCCTCATCTGAACGGGCTCCCTCCGCGCCTGGGGGGCGCCGTCGGGGTTAGAGTCTACGTGACCATAACCCGGTTGTGCACGGGCTGGTGGCGCCGTCATCGAACGGCCGACTTGCTACCTTTTGGGGCGTGCTTGATCTCCGGCTGCAGAACGCGCGCGTCCTCGGGGAGCAGACGCCGCGAGACCTGGGGGTGCGAGGCGATCGACTCGTGGATCCAGAGCCGGGAGAGGAGGCGCGGCAGACCATCGACCTCGGTGGCGCGCTGGTCACGCCACCGCTGGTAGAGCCGCACATCCACCTCGACGCCGTGCTGACCGCCGGCCAGCCCCGGCACAACGAATCGGGATCACTGTTCGAGGGGATCGCGATCTGGGGCGAGCGGGTGGCGAACCTCACCACCGACGACGTCAAGCAGCGGGTCCGCACGGTGCTGCGCTGGCAGCTGGCCCGCGGCGTCCAGCACGTGCGCAGCCACGTCGACGTCTGCGACCCCGAGCTGACCGCGCTGCGGGCGCTGGTCGAGCTGCGGGAGGAGGTGTCGGAGCAGATCGAGCTGCAGCTGGTCGCCTTCCCCCAGCAAGGCATCTTCTCCTTCGAGGGCGGTGAGCAGCTGATGCGGCGGGCGGTGGCCGTGGGCGCGGACGTGGTGGGGGCCATCCCGCACTTCGAGCTCACGCGCGAGCTGGGCGTGCGCTCGGTGGAGTTCGCCTTCGCCCTCGCCGAGGAGCACGGGCTTCTGGTCGACCTGCACTGCGACGAGACCGACGACGACCACGCGCGGTTCACCGAGGTGATGGTGGCGGAGACCATCCGCCGCCGGATGGCGGGGCGGGTGACGGCCAGCCACACCACCGCCATGCACTCCTACAACAATGCCTACGCGGGCCGGCTGATCACCAACATCGCCCGCGCCGGCATGCACATGGTCACCAACCCGCTGGACAACTCGGCGCTCCAGGGCCGGTTCGACCACTACCCGATCCGCCGCGGCCACACCCGCATCAAAGAACTGCAGGCGGCCGGTGTCACCGTCGCCATCGGGCACGACTCGGTGATGGACCCCTGGTATCCCCTGGGCTTGGGCGACCCGCTGCAAGCCGCGTTCGTGCTCGCACACTTTGGGCAGATGACCGGCCGGGGGGAGATCGCCCGCCTGTTTCGCATGATCACCACGGATCCCGCGCGCGTGCTGGCGCTCCCGGACTACGGCCTCCGTGCGGGTGGTGAGGCGAGCCTGGTCGTGTACGCCGCCCCGAGCGAGTTCGACGCCATGCGCCTGGTGCCGCCGCGACGGCTGGTGCTGCGTCGCGGCCGCGTCGTGGCCCGCGCCGAGATCCACCAGACCGTGGTCTGGAACGGAGTGGAGGAGGAGGTCACGTACCTGCCATGAGCCAGCAGATCGCAGTCATCGCCGGCGACGGCGTCGGGCGGGAGGTGATCCCGGCCGGGATCCGGGTCCTCTCGCAACTTCGCCCGGACCTGGAGTTCGTGGAGCTCGACTGGGGCTCCGAGCGCTACCTGCGGACCGGCGCCATGATGCCGGAGGACGCGCTCGACACCCTGGCCCGGCACGATGCGGTGTATCTGGGCGCGATCGGATGGCCGGACGTCCCCGACCACGTCTCGCTGTGGGGTTGCTTGATGCCCATTCGCAAGGCCTTCGAGCTGTACGTCAACCTGCGGCCGGCGAAGCTGCTGCCGGGTATCCGGGGCCCGCTGGCGGAGCGTGGGCCCCGCGATGTCGACATGCTCTTCATCCGCGAGAACACGGAGGGCGAGTACTCGGGGACCGGCGGCTTCGTCCACGCCGGCCATCCCTATGAGATGGCGGTCGAAGGCCCGGTGTTCACCCGGTTGGGCGTGGAGCGGTGCGCGCGCTACGCGTTCGAGCGTGCCCGCGAGCGGTCGAAGAGGCTGATCAGCGTCACCAAGTCCAACGCCTCCCGCTACAACTACGTGCTCTGGGATCAGTGCGTCGACCGGGTGGGGAAGGAGTTCGCTGACGTCGAGGTGCAGCGGGTGCTGGTGGATGCGATGGCGGCGCGCATGGTGCTGCGGCCCGACACCGTCGACGTGGTGGTCGCCTCCAACCTCTTCGGCGATATCCTGACCGACCTGGCGGCCGCCATCCAGGGGTCGATGGGGCTGGCGGCGTCGGCCAACCTGAACCCGGAGCGGCGGTGGCCGTCGGTCTTCGAGCCGGTCCACGGGTCGGCGCCCGACATCGCGGGCAAGGGACTCGCGAACCCGATCGGGGCCATCTGGGCGGGCGCGATGATGCTCCACCACCTCGGCGACGAGGCAGCGTCGCAGCGGGTGGAGCGGGCGATCGCGGCGGTGTGCGGGCAGGGGACACCGCTCACGGCCGATCTCGGCGGCACCGCCTCCACGCGCGAGGTCACGGACGCGATCCTGGAGGCGCTCAGGTGATGGCACCCTGGCAGCGAAAGCTGGTCGGTGCGCTCAACGAGCACTGGATCGAGAGCGAGCTCCTCCGCGGCAACCGACTTGGAGACCCGTGGCGGAGACCGCTCTGGGTTTACACGCCGCCCGGTTACGAGGAGTCGACCGAGGACCTGGCGGTGATCTATGTCATCCAGGGGATGACCGGCCAGCTCGACATGTGGCGCAATCGCAGCGCCTTCCGGCCCACCTTCCCGGAGCTGCTCGACCATGACTTCGACATGGGGACGATCCCGCACTGCCTGGTCTGCTTCGTCGACTGCTGGACCAGCCTCGGCGGCTCACAGTTCCTGGACTCGCCGGCCACCGGGCGGTACCACTCCTACCTCTGCGAGGAGGTGGTGACATTCGTCGACGAGCGGTACCGAACGCTGCGCTCACCACGTCACCGGGCGATTGCCGGTCACTCGAGCGGGGGCTACGGCGCGATGGTCACCCCGATGCTGCGGCCGGATGTATTCGGGGCCCTCGCGACGCACGCCGGGGACGCGCTGTTCGAGTACTGCTACCAGCGCGATTTCCCACTCGCGGTGCGGGCGCTCCGGGAGCAGTATCGGGGGTCCTGGGAGCGGTTCCTGCGCGATTTCCGCTCGCGCCCGGCGATGAGCAAGCCCAGCGACTACACGCTCCTGAACGTGTACGCGATGGCGGCCTGCTACTCCGCGGATCCCGACGGCACGGTGCGGTTTCCCTTCGACCTCGAGACCGGCGAGCTGGTGCCCGACATCTGGGAGTGGTGGCTGCGCTGGGACCCGGTCCGGATGGCTCGCTCCCCCCGTTATGCGGAGGCACTCAAGAGTCTCCGGGCGATCTACGTCGACGCCGGCTGCCATGACGAGTACTACCTGGACCTGGGCGCGGAGGCGTTCGTGAGGGCGCTGCGTGAGCTGGGACTGGAGCCGCAGTTCGAGCTCTTCGACGGCGGACACAGCCGCATCGAGTACCGATACCCGAAGGCGATCCGCTACCTGGCCGCGAACATTCGCCAGCTGTGACGCCGCGGCCGGTGGCCGGACTGGGCCGGGCCCGGTCCGTCGTGGACCAGGCCCGGTGACAGGGGGTGGGGGGGAGTGTCTCTACTGGATCGTCAGCTCGCCCGGCGGGCCGTCGCCCAGCCGGTCCTGAAGGAACTGCTGCTGGGCGAGGAGCTGGGCCGCGCCCGCCCTGAAGACGCGGTCGGCGATGGCATCCAGGCCCTGTTCCACCAGGTGGAGCTGTTGCTCGACGGCCTCCACCACGCTGGGGCCACCGTCGCTGACCGGCCACTCGTGCGCCCCGCGCGGAATCCCCCAGTAAGTCTGGAGGATGGCGGGCAGGTACTCGCCGGCGATGCGGTCGAGCTGGATTTGATCTTCCGGCGACACCAGATGCCACTGGCGAGGATCGCGAAGGGCAGCCGCCTTGTCGCGGATCCTGGCCACCAGCGCCTGCAACCGGGGTGGCAGGTCGGCGGCGGGGTCGGTGCGGGACCGGCCCGGTACCAGGTGAGGGTGCGGTGCGCGTGCGGCCCGGGGAGTCCGCGCACCCTGCAGATCAGGCCCGGGAGCATACGGATAGGCGTACATCGCGGGCGCGGCCTGACGGCGACCGCGAGTACAGAGGAGAACGATCCCCACCACGGTCGCGAAGGGGAGGGCGCAGATCGCAAACACGACCAAGAGCCCGATCACGATGGCGAGCGCGTGGAGCGCGGCCGGGACCAGGGCGACGGCGACCACCGTGGCCACCAGCAGCAGGAAGACGATCAGGGCCACCCGGCCCAGGGTCGCGAGGTACGAACGGGATTGGTTCTGCATCAGTAGAGGCCTCTGCCGCTGCGGCCGACGACGACCGGGGTTTGTACCGGCCGCCGCCGTCGAGCGGGGAGTAGGAGAGAGGGGAAGCTCACGCCTGGTTGCCGAGTGCCCGGACCAGCGCGATGATGCCCACCACGCAGGCGGCCACGATCAGGGCGGCGATGGCCAGCCCGACCAGGAAGAAGGCCGCACCCACGATGAACCCGAGCAGGTGGGGCAGCACGACCCCGATCACGATGATGGCGGCGACGATCACTCCGCCACCCCACAGAACCCGGTGGAGTACCGGCAGCGAGCGGTAAGACTGGATCAGATCACTCATTGGTCATGCACCTCACCGCCGACGATCGCAGGCACCTGTTTCAAAACCATGTCGGGGGGGGCGGTGGGGGGACTTCGGACTGGCGTCCGAGCGCTGCGCGCACGTGGGTGAAGCACCGTGGTTGGTGGTTGTGTGGGTGCGACTGTCTTTCTTGGGTGGCTGCCGCCCCCAAACCCCCGCGCCGGCGCTCGCCGGCGTTCCCTGCCGGGCCGGCAGTGATGCCGTCCGTGGGGGGTGGTGCTGGCTCGCTTCGGGCTTCGCCCGAGCTGCGCCCGCTTGGTGCGGGTCGGCAGGGCTCCTGCGGGGGTCTCAACGGTGGGTCGCGGGTGGTGTGAGGTGCTGCGTTGCGGGGGGGAGGGGTAGGGGCTGCGTGGCGTGTGGGGCGATTTGGCGCTACGGGTGAGGTGGTGCTGAGGCTGCGCTGCTGTATGCTCCGCCCGGCCGCGGTCCAGAGTTGTCCGGGAGGTTGACGATGGCGGGTTCGGGTCGCTCGGTCGTGGGCGTTGGGTGGCGCGTGGTGGTGATCGCGGTCGTCTATTCGGTGGTCGATCGTTTGCTGGGCGTGCTGACTGGTCCCCGGCCGGCGCTGAGTGCGAGCTATTTCGGGACCGTCGGCGTCAGCCTGGTGACGGGAGCCGCGTATGCCCTGATCTTGCTTCCCCTGGCCCGCCGCCTGCCCTACCGGTTCGGGGTCAGGTTTCTCTCCTTCTTTCTGCCGCTCTACTGGATCGGGATCCTCAGCAACCTGGTGGAAGCAAAGGTGAACACCACTCTTCCGATCGGCGAGCTGGTGGGCGGGGCGGTGATCTTCGTGATCCCGCCCGCGGTCGCGGCCTTGCTGATCGCCTGGCTGCTCCCGGCCGCGCCGCACCAGGGGCCGCTCAAGGGCATCTTCGCCACCCTGAGCGAACGGCCGTGGTGGTCGTGGAGCTGGCGGATCGTCGCCTGCGGCGTCCTCTTCGCCGGCTTGGTGGAGGTGTTCGGCATCGCCTGGGGCCCACTCATCGCCAGGTACTACGGCCGTGGACCGGACGTTTCCCAGGTCCACACGGTGATCGCCCCCGGGTACGTCGTGTGGCCGGAGGAGTTTCTGCGCGGAGTCGTCTTCGTCCTCGTCCTGCTTCCACTGCTGGCCGTGATGCGCGGCCGGAGCTGGCGGGAGCTGCTCCGCCTGGCCGCCTACATCGCGCTCATCAACGCCGTGCTGGAGTCCTGGCTGGCGATGCTCTCGATGTCGGGATACCCGCTCGGCTTCAGGATCGGCGAAGGCCTGGACCTGACCACCGACGCGATCGCTCGCGGGATCTTCGTGGCGATCCTGCTGGCCCTGCCGGCGCCCGTGCTTGCTCTCCGGCCCGAGGACGAACTCCTCAGAGGTGACGCGGCAGCGGTGCCGGACGCGTCTTCAGGACCGTAGCGCCACGTGTGCAGAGCGGCCGTTGGTGCACCAACGCCTCGCTCTGGGGGCTCGGAGTGGGCTGTTGGTGCACCAAGAGCGCCGGGATAATCCGGCATGGAGCAAGGAATGAAGAAGTCCGACATCGAAGGAGTAGCGACCCACGATGGCCCCGAGCCATGCGCCGTGGTAGGCCGGCAACAGCGG
>CAWBPD010000020.1:0-23125 GCA_963790575.1 Candidatus Dormiibacterota bacterium
GCCGCCAGCACCGTCGAGAGCCGGTGCGCGATCACGATCGAGGTCCGCCCCCGGAAGAGCGGGGCCAGCGCTGACTGGATGAGCCGCTCGGACTCCGAATCCAGTGCCGAGGTGGCCTCGTCGAGGATCAAGAGCCGGGGGTCCTTGAGGATCACCCGCGCGATCGCGATCCGCTGCTTCTCGCCCCCCGAGAGCCGGTGCCCCCGCTCCCCCACCACCGTGTCGTAGCCGTCGGGCAGGGACATGATCAGGTGGTGGATGTGCGCCGCTTGGGCGGCCGCGATCATCTCCTCTTCCGTCGCCTCCGGCCGCACATAGAGCAGGTTCTCGCGGACCGAGGTGTGGAAGAGGAACGTGTCCTGGAACACGATCCCGATCTGGCGCCCCAGTGACTCCAGCGTCAGGTCGCGGAGGTCGAAACCGTCCAGGCGCACCGCCCCCTCCGTGGGGTCGTAGAACCGGGGCAGCAGCGAGGTGATGGTGGTCTTCCCGGCTCCGGAAGGGCCGACCAGCGCCGTCAGCTGGCCGGGCTCGATGTGGAAGCTGACATCCTCGAGGGCCACCGTCGCCGGCTGGTAGCGGAAGGTGACGTGGTCGAAGTCGACCGCCCCCCGCGCCCGGTCCAGCACCGCCGCCCCCGGCTCGTCATCGATCTCGACCGGCAGGTCCTGGTAGTCGAAGATGCGCTGGAAGAGGGCCAGCGACCCGACGACGTTGACGTGCAACGAGGTCAGCTGCGCGACCGGTCCGTAGAGCCGCGAGAGCAGCACGGTCGCGAAGGTCACCACCACGCCCACCGACAGCTGGCCGCGCAGCACCAGGTAGCCGCCCAGCACCCAGAGCACGGCCGGGCCCGCGGTGCCGAGCACGCTCATGACCATGAAGAACCAGCGGCCCACCATCGCCTGGCGCACGCTGAGGTCGCGCACCTGCCGCGAGAGGGTCCGGAAGCGCAGCCGCTCGGCCTGCTGCTTGACGAACGCCTTGACCAGCAGCATGCCCGAGATGCCCAGCACCTCCTGCATGTAGGCGGTCATCTCGCTCAGCTTCGACTGCGTGTCCTTGCGCGCCCGGTAGGTGGCCTGCCCGACCCGGCGGGTGGGGATGGCGAACAGCGGGACCACCACGATCGCGGCCACCGTCAGCTGCCAGTTGAGCGTGAACATGTAGGCCAGCGTGGTGGTGATGATGACGACGTTCTGGACCAGGTTGAAGATGGTGTCCGAGACCACCGACTGGATCCCGTTGACGTCGTTGGTGAGTCGCGACATCACATCGCCGGTCCGGTTCTTGGTGAAGAAGGCGACCGACTGCCGCAGCAGGTGCTCGAAGAGACCCGTGCGGAGGTCGTACATGATGCTCTGGCTGATCCGGTTCGAGAACCAGTTCTGAAGCACGCCGACCGCACCTGCCGTCAGCGCCGCCACCACCAGCACGGCGACCAATTCCCAGACGTCGGTGAAGGTGATGTCGCGTCTGCTCAGCCCGTTGACCAAGGTCTTGGTGATGTCGGCCGGCACCAGCCCCAGCACGGCGGCGGCGCCGATACAGAGGAGGACGACGATCGCCTCCTTCCAGTAGGGGAGGAAGTGGCGGAAGACCCGCTTTAGCATCGGCCACTCGAGCTTGGCCTCGCCCCGGTCTCCCCAGTCGGGGCGAGGACCGCCCCCACGCCACATCAATGGGCGTCTCGCGTAATCGTGTAATCGCAGATTCTGAACATGACTCGATATATCGGAAGGGCCGAGGGTTCTATTCCGGCCGCCGGCTGCTAGCTGGAGACGGTACCGGTTACGAGCGCACCCTGCGCCGCGTCCACACTCCCCGATGAGATCGTGGTCGTGGCGCCGTTGAGCGACTTCTGGAACGCCCACGGCGACGCTCCCGCCGGAAGGTTCTTCGAGCCCCAGGTGTAGACCTGGCCCGGCTCCTGGCGGCAGGGGTTGGGGCCCCCGCAGAGCTGGAACTCGTTCTGACCCACGTGCGGCGCCTGGAAGTACAGGCTCAGCGCTTCTCCGGGAGCCGGCGTGCCGACCACCAGCAGCGCGAACTCGACCTGACCCGGTCCCACCGCCGGCGCTCCCGATGGCCAGGGGAAGGGTGCGGTCGGGGTCGTCATCGTCACCGGCGGGGAGGTGGCGACGGGCGTGGGAGTGGACGAGGGCGCCGCCACCTGGGTGGCGGTGGGCATGATCGCGGGCGGGGTAGGAGTGGTACGAGCGCTGGGGGACGCACCCGGCGTGTGGGAGGCGCTCGCTCCCGGCGCGCAGCCGGCCACCGCCAGCAGCACCGCCGCCGACGGGATCAGCGCGAGCCGGCGCAGCCACCGTCGCATCTCTGTGGCGGAACGTACGCGAGGGGCCCCGCGTTACGCGCTCACCCGCGCCGGCACTCGGGGCAGAGACCCTCCAGGTCGAGGCGGTGCTCGATGATCTCGTAGCCCTGCTGCCGCGCCGCCTGGCTGGCCGCTTCACCGAGCGCCAGCTCCAGCGCCGCCGAAGGATCGACATCCTCCACCCGCCCGCACTGCGCGCAGACCACGTGGTGATGGTGGTGACCGAGCATGGTCTCCGCCAGCTCGAACCGCGCGTGGTCGTCGTTGCCGGTGATCCGCCGGGCTACCCCCGCCTCGATCAGGACCGAGACGTTCCGGTAGGCGCTGCTCTGGGGGACCCCCTCGGTCACCTCCACCAGCTCGGGGATGGTGAGCGGGCGTCGAGCTCCGATCATCGCCTCCACCAGCTCACGGCGGGCGGCGGTGTACCGCTGGTCGGCCGACAGCAGGCGTGCCGCGGCCGCCTCGTGGACCGCGGTCGCCTTGGTCATGCCTTCATCATCTTCGTCGCAACGGCGGGCGCACGGTGCACCCGGCGCCGCCACGCGTAGAGCCGGCCGGTCGCGTACGCCAGCGCCCCCAGCGCCCCCACGAAGAACCCGATCGGCCAGTCGGTCAGGTACCCGAGGGCGATCGCGGCCCACACGGTGGCGAGCGCGATTCCGACCGAGAGCAGCGCCGCCGGCAGCGGACCGGCGAGGAAGCACCGCGCCGCGCCGGCGGGCGCGACCATGAGGCTGAAGGTCAGCAGCGCCCCCACCACCGGCACCGTCAGGGTGGTGGTAAGGGCGACCACGATCAGGAAGAGGGCATCCAGCAGGCCCGGACGGAGGCCGCGCGCCTGCCCCATGTCGGACGCCACCGAGCTCCACAGCAGCGGGCGGAAGAGGCAGCCGATCGCGAGCACCGCCAGCGCACCCAGGATCGCGATCGGGGGCAGCTCAGCGGCCGCCACTCCCAGGACCTGACCGAACAGGAGCCCGTAGATCTGCGGCTCGTACTCGACGCTGAAGCTGAGGAAGAGCGCGCCCAGCCCCAGCATGGTGACCAGGGCGAGCGCGGTCGCCACGTCGTGGCGCCCACGGCGGCCCAGCCAGCCGATGGTCAGCGCCCCGAGCACACTGAACACGCCGAGGCCGAACAGCGTGTTGAGGCCGAGCAGGGCGGCTCCCGCTGCCCCCGCGAACGCGCCCTGGGGCACCGCGTGAGCGACGAAGGCCGCCCCGCGCAGGACGCAGAAGAACCCGATCGCGCCCGCCACCACGGCCACGATCGAGCCCGCCGCCCAGGTGTTGAGCATGAAGGGTGAGAACACGTCCGCGGTCACCACCCCCCGTGCCGCGCGGCCCGAGTGCCGGCATTCGGGGAGTCGAGGGGTGCGCAGGGGGCCCGAGTGCCGGCAGTCGGGGGTTCGGCGGGCGTGTAGGGGGCCCGAGTGCCGGCAGTCGGGGGGTGAGTTCGGCGCCCACGGACAAGGCGGGGCACCCCGCTCGCCAGGTAGGCCAGAAAGACCAGCGCCACCACGAAGAAGCTGACCGGCCAGACGTGCCCGTGGGGAGGCCAGCCCACGCTGTCATAGGCCAGCACCACGGCCACCGTGACCGCCAGCACCCCCACCACGGACGCCGCCACCATGGCCAGACCCGGGCGCCCGGTCAGCCGCAGCGCGGTCGCCGCTGGCCCGATCAGCAGCGCCGTGGAGAGCACCGAACCGATGGTCACCGCCGAGAGCGAGACCGTCAGCGCCAGCACCAGCAGGTAGACGACTCCCACCGCTCGCACCGGAATCCCGCGCGCGGCCGCGATCTCGTCGCTGAGCGCGGACAGCAGCAGCATGCGGTAGAGCGCCAGCACCAGCCCCACGCAGACCAGCGAGAGCAGGACCAGGACCGGGACCAGATCCGCACTCACCACGAAGAGCGAACCGAACAGGATCTGGACCGGAGCCCCGGTGGTGCTGCTGACCCTGGTCCCCAGGTAGAGGAACAGCGCCGCCAGCCCGGTCGCCGCGCCGAGCACGATCCCGGTCGCCACGTCACGGCCCCGGGGCAGGCGCAAGCCGAGCAGTTCCAGCACCCCGGCCGCCGCCACGCCGAGCGCGGCGAAGCCCCAGAACGGGTTGACACCCACCAGGTAGGCACCGGAGCCACCGGTGGTGCTGACGTCGGCCAGGGAGTGGCCGGCGAAAGACTGACCGCGCAGCACCGTGAAGACGCCCGCGCAGGCGGAGGCGACGGCGACCACACCGCCGGCCAGCAGAGCGGTGCGGACGGCTTCACTCTGCGCGAAGCCGGGGGCGAAGAGAACGGCGAACAAAGCAGTTACGCCGGTGAGGCCGGGTCCAGCGCCGGGTCGCAATGACCACCTTCGAGGTTCCCGCCACTCCCGGCCAGCACCACGTAGCGCCCGCCCGCCCGCACCACGTCCACCCGCTCGGCGTAGAGCTCGCTCAGCACGTCAGAGCGCACCACCTCCTGCACCGTCCCGCTCGCCGCGCGCCCCTGGGCCAGGTACACGATCCGGTCCATGGCGTCCAGCAGGGGGTTCATGTCGTGTGCCGAGAGGAAGACCGAGATCCGCTCCTCCTCCACGATTCGCCGCAGCGCCGCCACCACCTCCTGCTGGCTGCGCAGATCGAGGTTCGCCAGTGGCTCGTCGAGCAAGAGCAGGCGCGGGCGGCCGATCAACGCCGCGGCCAGGAGGACCCGCTGCTGCTCGCCCCCGGAGAGCGCGCCCACCCGCTGGTCGGCAAAGCGCAGCGCGTCCACCTGGGCCAGCGCCTCCTCGACCCGGCGCCGGCGGCTCGGCGTGGGCAGGGGCAGGCCGAGACGGTGACCGTCCAGCCCCAGCCCGACCAGGTCGCGGGCACGGACCGGGGCGTCGGGATCCAGCTGCATCTTCTGAGGCACGTACCCGACCAAGCGACGACGCGGTTGCCGCGGGCGGCCGGCCACCAGGACCTGGCCCGCGCTCGGACCGAGCTGGCCCAGAATGACCTTGAAGAGCGTCGTCTTGCCGGCTCCGTTGGACCCGATCAGACCGGTGAAGGTCCCCGGCGCGAGCGCGAACTCGACGTTCCTCAGCACCTGCCGGCCGCTCAGCGTGACCCCGAGGCCCTGCACCTGCAAGATCGGTGCGTCCAGTTCCCCCGCTGTACGCTCGCTCAGCGTCGCGGCCATCGGGGTGGTCATAGATGGTGGGTCGACGCCCCGTCCTCGAGCGCGTGCCGCAACGCCCGGGTCTCGGCGAGCATCCAGGTCTGATAGGTGTACCCGGGGGGCATCGTCTCGTAGACCCCGACCACCGGGATTCCGCTCGGCCCCGCGATGCCAAGGAAGGTCTGCGTCACCGAGTCGGTGACCTGCTGGTTGTAGAGCAGGGCCTTCACCTGATGCTGACGCAGCAGGTTCTCCTGCAGCGTCACGTTCTGCGGCGAAAGGTCGACGCCGTTCATGACATCCGCTTGCAGCTCCCAGGGCGTCCGGTCGTCGAGGCGGGCGGCCTGCAGGAGGTAATCGCCGACCGGTTCGGTCACCGCGACCGGAGCTCCGGCGTCGCCCGTGGCCAGCTCCGAGATCGACTGCCGCCAGGGGCCCAGCGACCCGTCGAAGGCCTTCAGGCGGTCCTGAAAGTAGGACGCGTGCGCGGCCTGCAGCACCGAGAGGTCGTGAGCGATACGGGCGGCCACCGCCGGCATCGTGCTCGGCTTGTACCAGAGGTGCGGGTTGGGCGTGGAGTCCGGAAGTCCGAGCAGGTGCTGGACGTCGATGACGCGCCGGTCGGAGCTGGAGGCGGAATTCTCCACCTGGGTCATGAAGCCGTCGTACCCGAGCCCGTTCTGGACCACCAGCTGGGCTCGGCCCACCTCCTGGGCCACGGTCGGACTGGCCTCGAACGTGTGCGGGTCGGTGTTGGGGTCGCTCATGATCGCCGTCACCTGGACGTACCGACCGCCGATCTGCGAGAGTACGTTCGCATATTCGTTTTCCGCGCCGACCGCCTGGATGGTGCCCGAACCGGCGGAGCCGGACTGAGTCCCGCAGGCGGCGGCCAGCATCGCGACGAGGGCAAGCAGTGCGCCGATGAGGAGACGGTGTCCGGGCACATCGAGAATGATAACGATTCTCACTGTGCCGGTGGGTGTGTCTTTGCAGGGTGCGCTCGCCTTTCTCCTGCCATGAGGGGCCGTCCCTTGGTCGCCGGCCTCTCAGCCGTGGCCGCGGCGGCGGCGCTCCTCCTGGCGGGCTGCGGAGGCGGCACCTCTCCAACGGCGTCCCGGGCCCACGCCGAAACCCCGACCCCCTCGGCGCGAGCGGCGATCTTGCGGGTGAGCGAGGGCGCCTTCTTCAGCAGCAGCGGCGCGCCGCCGGACCTCCGCATCACCTCCTTGAAGGAGGTCGCCGCCGGGCCGACGGACTGGGCTCGGGCCGCCTTCACGGCCACGCCGAAGGCACCGGCGACCACCCGCCAGGCTCTGGCGGGCGGTCACAGCGAAGGGCTGCTCCAACGCTCCATGGCCCGCGACTGGACATGGCTGGGGTATCTCGCTCCCGGTGCCTCCTGCCGGACCACGGCCCCGTCCGCCCCGCGAGCGGTGGTCCGGCTCCTCAGCCTGCCGCCGGTCTGCGCCAGCGCCGCCACCCCCAACGCGACGCCTCCCGCCGTCGCCGCCGGGGCGGCGAGCAACGCCGGCCTCTCCAGCCCCGAGCTGGCGACCCTGCTCAGCCTCTTCGTCACGGCCAAGAACTCCGGGGCTTCAGGTCAGGTGCTGACGCCGAGCGCGATCCAGCTCAGTGCCACCCAACCCGCGCGGGCAGCCTCGGTTCCGGGCGGCACCGAGTGGGCGATGGTCACGTACGTGCCGGCGCCTGGCGCGCCCGAGCCCCTGACCGCGATGCAGCTGCAGAACGGCGGGGGGACCGGGTTCTTCTCCCGCCAGGCGGGCCAGATCTGGGTGCTGCGCGGGTTCGCCGGTCAGTCGTTCTGCACCGGCGCCGCAGCGGCGCAGGTCCCGCCGGCCGTGCTCGCACTGTGGGGCCACGCCTGCTGATCGGACAGTTGCCGAAGCCGCACGCGGCCCCGACCCGAGTGACTAGGGGCTGGATACGACCAGGCCGGCCTCCCGAGCACAATCCTGGAGCCGCGTGTCGTACGTGACGAACGACTGAAGACGGCTCCCGAGCTGGACCGCCGTCGCGAGATGGATCGCGCCCAGGGTCCTGAGAAGCGGATTGGTCAGGCTTGCGGCCGCAGCCCGAATGTCCGCGTTGATCTCGAATCGATGCAGCCTGGCGAGCGTGCCAGGGACTGCGGCCAGTCGACCCGGCGCGTGCCTGCGGAGTGCCCGGGCCACCTCGACCTCTACCAGGACCGAGGAAACCAGCGGGACGCCAGCCTGTGCCCCGAGCCAGGCCACCAGCTGTGCTGTTCTCGATTCCCGATGGACCAGCTTGACGACAGCGGCGGAGTCGAGGTAGATCACCGCTCCTCCTCATCCCGCGTGGCGGCCAGGGCGGCGGCGACATCGATATCCGTGTCCCCGCTGTCTGGAGGCATCGGCACCTTGCCGGGCAACGTCGCCGGCACCACCCGACCTTCGACCACGAGCTGGTCGAGGAAGTCCGAGAGCACCGGCACCGGCACCAGGCGGGCTATCGGCCGCCCCCGGTCGGTGATCTCGACAGCCTGCCCACGCCTCACCCGTTCGATCACACGTGAGGTCTGCTGGTTGAGCTCCCGAACTCCGACGCGCTCCACGGCAGTATTGTAGGACATATTGTAGGACGCAGATCGGTGCTTACCGCACAGCCCCGTGCGGAGACTCGGATTCTCCGCACAGGGTTCGGGACTCGCTCCCGCGGCCAGACTCTACGGGCGCGTCAGGACTTCTTCGACTTGGCCTTGATCGAGTAGATCCAGAGCGGCGAGGTCCGGTGCCAGTAGCAGGTGTTGATGTAGGGGTTGTTCTCGTTCGACCAGTTCGACCAGTAGGTGGTGTTGGTGGGGATGCGGTGGAACCACTGGACGAGGCCGATGTCGGGCAGCGCCGGCACCCAGATCTGCATCGCCTGCTTGAAAAGGCTCGTCAGCGTCGCGGAGTCGCTCGGCGACACGGTCGCCATATGGTCCACGATCGCGTCGAACTCGGAGTTCTTCCAGCGGTAAGGCTGCGTCGCCTGCTGCCCGGTCGGGGCCGAGTACCGGCTGTGATACAGCTTCAGGGTGTCGTAGGGCTCCTCCACACTGCCGCCGTGGCCGACCATGAACGCGTCCATCTCGCCGGTGAACACCTTCTGGGTGAAGGTGGTCCCGGCCGGAATGTTGAACGAGGCGTCGAAACCGCCTTTGCGCAGCTGCTCCACCAGCACCGGGGTGATGTCGGTGAACAGGATCAGACTCTGGATCAGCAAGGAGACGGTCTTCCCGTCCTTCTCCCAGAGCCCGGAGCCGTTCTTCGTGTACCCCTTGCCCTGCATGATCTGGTTCGTCTTCTTGAGGTCGTAGTCGTCGATGGTCTTGGACAGGCTCTTGACCGCGTTGAGGTACTTCTCGAGCGCGGGGAAGTTCGGGAAAAGGGATCAGCGTCTTCTCGCCCGCCCCGTGGTAGCCGATCGAGACCAGCTGGTCGCGCCGGATGGTGTGGTTCACCGCCCACCGGATCTGCGGGTCGTCGAAAGGGGCCTGGGAGTCGTTGAAGCCCAGGCTCACCGGCCACCAGTCGCGGTACCCGTACGGCACCTTGTTTCCGGTCCAGGTCGAGATGGCCGTGTTCTTGGCCAGCACGGTCTGGATGTTCACGGGCCGCAGGTCGATCGTCTCGTCGGTCTGGCCGGCATCCGCGAACTCGACCATGTTGGTCTCGTCGGTGCCCGGGAACACGATGATCCGCTCGGCATCGGGCATGTCGTGGAAGCCGAGCTTGCTCGCCCACCAGCTGCTGCGCCGGTCGAAGATGCGCTGCGTGGGCGTGGAAAGCGTCAGTTCCCAGGGACTGGTCGTGATCGGCTGTCCCTTGGCGATGTCGAGGAACGTGTAGGTGGTCGGGTCCTGCCCCTGCCACACATGCTGCGGCATGATGTGGATCCCGATGTCCTGGTGGAACTGGAAGTAGTCGAACATGAACCGCGGGTTCGGCGTCACCAGGTTGACGACCACGGTCTGCGGGTCCGGGGTCTCGACGCTTTTAAGCCAGGTCTGCATGTCGATCGACCAGGTCAACTTCGGCGCCGTCGCCTTCAGCATGTTGAGCGTGAACGCATAGTCGGCTGACGTGAACGGCTCGCCGTCGCTCCAGGTCACCCCCTGCCGGATCTTCATCTGCAGCTTGGTGTAGGGGCTGGGGAAGGTGTAGCTCTCCACCTGCCAGGGGATGACGCCCTGCGTGGACTGCATGTGGGGCGGCCCCGACACTTTGTCCGTGTGGTACGAGTTGTAGTACATCGAGGCTTCGAAGTAGTAGGGGAAGCCGGTCGACGTCGAGGTGCCGGTCAGGAACGGATTCAGGAAGGTGGCGTCCGTCATCGGACCACCGGTGATGCCGAACACCAGGGTCTTGTTCCGCGGCACGCTCTTCAGCCCCGGCGACCGGCTTCAGCGCCGCCTGTAGTCTGGGCCGCCGTCGCGCTCCCGACGTCCGCAACACTGGCACCGGCAGTCAGAAGGCCAGGCACGCTCCCGACGACACTGCCGGCCGCCAGCAGCTTCAGGAACCGGCGACGGTCGAACCCGTCCCGGTGTTCGCGTTCACTCATTACTTGTACCTCCCCCACTCACGGGTGGGTCTCCCACGCTTCAGACTCTCTTCGAAGAGGTCCCCATCAGACGGAGCGTGCGGCAGTCTCGTGGGTCATCGTTCTGCGTCAGCGGACGGCGATCTTGCCCGGCGGCTCCGCATCTTCGCCGCCCCCTGCGCCAGCGGCGGGATTGAACACTTGCGTCACATCACCCTTCGACCGTCTCCTCCGTCCCGTCATAGAGGAAGCAGGAGACGCCCCGATGCGGCAACGTCCGGTACAGCGGCGGCACCTCCTGGGTGCAGCGGAGGCATCGCCTTCGGGCAACGGCTGACGAACGCGCAGGCATGGCTGCGGTCCGCCTCCGGACCGCCCGACTCCACCACCGGGATGTCCTCTCCCCACTGCTGGTCGGGGTCGGCGACCGGGATCGAGTTCACGAGCAGCTGCGTGTACGGATGCTCCGGCTGCTTGATCACATGCTCGACATCACCCGCCTCCGCGATGCGCCCGCGATAGAGCACGAACACGTTGTCACTCACCTGGTAGGCGGTCGTCAGGTCGTGCGTGATGTAGATGAACGAGATCCCGAAGTCATTGAAGAGGCGGCGCAGACTCTCCAGCACGGTCGCGCGCAACGAGGCGTCGATCATCGAGACCGGCTCGTCGGCGATCACGAGCTTGGGCTGGATGAGCAGCGCGCGGGCAACCGTGACGCGCTGTCGCTGCCCGCCGCTCAACTGGTGTGGGTAAGCGTCCGAGCGTCTCCTCCGGCTGCAAGCCGACCGTGTGCAGGGCACTGCTCGACCATCTCCCGCGCCTCCCTGCCGGAAGACAGCGAGGTGGAACTTCTTGATCGGCGTCGTCAGCAGGTGGTCGATGCGATAGAAGGGGTTGTAGACCTCGAACGGGTCCTGGAAGATCGCCTGCACCTCACGGCGGAACCGCAGCATCTCGGTTCGCCCCCGGCCTGGTAGAGGTCCCGGCCGCGATACCGGACCTCGCCCGACGTCGGGCGTAGGAACCCCAGCAGCGAGCGGGCGAGCGTGGTCTTCCCGCTCCCCGACTCGCCGACGATCGCCGTAAAGGAGGGGGTCTCCTCGGTGATGGACAGCGTCAGGTGCTCGAGCGCGACGGTCCGCTCGGCTCCCTGACCCGAAGGTCTGGGTGAGGTCGTGCGCCTCCAGCAGCGCGGTCAACTTGCCCTCTCCTCGACCGCCACCCAGTGACCTGGCGCCGCCTCCTGCAGCACCTCCGTGCGCGACGGCCGCAGCCGGGCGCCGCTCGCCCGGGCTGCTCGCGAGGGGTCGCGCTCCTTCAAGCGTAGGAAGGCTCTCGATCACCATGCGGGTGTAGGGGTGGATCGGGTTGTGGAAGAGGTCGCGAACCGGACCCACCTCGACCAGCCGGCCGCCGAACATGATCCCGAGGCGATCGACGAACTGCGCCAGCAGCCCCATGTCGTGACCGATCAGCAGCACCGACGCGCCCAGCCGCTCCTGAATGGTGCGCAGCGTCTGCATCACCTGCCGCTGCATGACGACATCGAGCGCGCTGGTCGGCTCGTCGGCGATGATCACCTTCGGCTCCAGCGTGATCGCGAGCGCGATGCAGACCCGCTGCTTCATCCCCCCGCTCAGCTCATTCGGGTAGAGGTCGCCGACCGACCGTCGGAGACCGACCATGCCGAGCAGCTCCTGCATCCGCTCGCGGATCTCACGGTCCCCGACCCGGGTGCGGTGCGCTCGAATGGAGTCGGCGAAATGGTCGCGCACCCGCCGCACTGGGTTGAGCGAGTTCATCGCGCCCTGGGGCACCATCGCCATCTGCGCCAGGCGCAGCCTGCCGCAACTGTTCGTCGGAAAGCCCGAGGAGGGGCCTGCCGTCGAGGGTCACCCTCCCACCTACGATGTGCCCGGGCGAGCGGATCAGACCCATCAGCGCCTGGGCGGCGGTGGACTTGCCGCTCCCGCTCTCGCCGGCGAGGCCGAAACGCTCGCCCTGAGCGAGATCGAACGAGATGCCGTCGACCGCGCGGATGACGCCCCGTGGGGTGGTGTAGTGGACCTCGAGGTCCGCCACCTGGAGTACTTGGGATCGGTCGGCCATCACTTACCTCGGTGGGCGCGCGGGTTCGCGATCTCGTCCAGGCCCGAGCTGGCCAGGAACAGCGAGATGAACAGAAGCGCGAGCAGCAGGATCGGCGACCAGCCACCACCACCACAGCCCTCGGATGAGCGCGTTGAACTGGATCGCCCAGTAGATCGTCATGCCCATCGTGGGCTGGCTCTGCGGGCCGAGCCCGATCGCCTCCAGACCGATGCTGGCGAGGATCGCGGCCGCGGTCGCACTCACGAAGCTGGCCGCAAGGTAAGGAAGCAGGTTCGGGATCAACTCCTTCACGATCAGCTCCGGGGTCCGCATGCCGGAGAGCTTCGCGATCTGTACGAAGCCACGCTCGCGGAGAGGCAGCACCTGAGAGCGGATCGTCCGGGTCGGCCACATCCAGGCCAGGATCGAGATCACCAGCGCCTCGACCGGAATCGTGATCGAGCCTTTGAGGGACGACGCGATGGTCACCAGCACCACGAGAGCGGGCACGGTCAGCAGGATGTCGGCCAGGCCCCGGATGACGGCGTCCACGGGGCCGCCCAGGTAGCCGCCCGGGAACCCCAGGATGGTGCCCACCACGACCCCGATCGCGCCCGCCAGAAAGCCGACCGCCAACGTGAGCGGCAGACCGGCGACGACGACTCCGATCAGGTCCCGGCCCTGGTCGTCGGTACCGAGCGGGTATGGCGGCCGAGGGCGCATGGTCGGGGACGACCGAGGTCGGGGTCGCGAGGTCCGGATTGACGATGTGGCCACCGACCGGCCCCACCAGTGCCAGGCACACCAGGATGCCCACGCCGGCGGGCAGGGCGGGGTGATTCCGACAGTAGCGGAGGGCGCCCCGAAGAGCGTCGCGCCAGCGGCTGGCAGGCTTGGGCGGTGGTGCTCGGCTCAGCGGCGAGTTCGGCCATCGCTACGACCTCTCCCGCGCCCTGATCCGCGGATCGAGGAGCGGATACGTGAGATCGAGGACCAACGTGGCGGCGGAGATCGCGAGCACGAGCATGAAGACGATCCCGTAGATCACGAAGTAGTCGGACTCCTGGACCGAGCGGTAGAGCAGGATACCCGACGCCCGGGTAGCCGAAGATGATCTCGACCAGGAGGGCTCCGGAGGCGATGAAGCCGAGCGACAGCGCGAGCGAGGTGAACTGGGGCAGGATCGCGTTGCGCATCGCGTACCAGATGAAGATCACGCGATCCTTCAAGCCCTCGCGACTCGGCGAAGAGCATGAAGTCCTCCCCCTCGGTCGTGACCATCATGCCGCGCATGGTCAGCGCCCAGCCACCCAGCGAGGCGAGCACGATCGACGCCCCGGGCAGGATCGAGTGGTAGAGCACGTCCCAGACGTACTGGGGCGTCATGGCCGGCGTGGAGCCGGTGGTGTAGGCGCCGTTCAGCGGGAACCAGTGAACCACCTCGGCCAGCACGTAGACCAGGATCAGGCCGAGGAGGTAGTACGGCACCGACGACAGCGTGAGCATGGGGGCGAAGAGCAGTCCCAGCCAGCGGGGCGACTTGCGCCACGCGAGCAGAGCCCCCGCAAGGGTGCCGAGCAAGAAGGCGATCAGCGTGGCGACGAGCAGCAGACCGATCGTCCACGGGAGCGCGATCAAGATCACGTTGAGCGCCTTGGCCGGGTAGTTGGCGAGGGAGTAGCCGAAGTTGAACGTGAACGTGTTCTCCAGGTAGCGGAGGTACTGCAGCCAGAGCGGCTGGTCGAGCCCGAACTGCTTGTCGTAGGCCTTGACCATCTCCTTGATGCCGGTCTGCAGGTAGCCCCCGCTCTGCGCCATCTGAACCAGCCGCGACTGCACCGGATCCCCGGGCGCCAGCCTCGGGATCATGAAGTTGAGGGTGGCCGCACCCCAGATCGTGAGCACGAAGAGGCCGATCCGTCGAAGTAGTCGTCGTGACACCAAGCGGCATACCTCCCGCACCCCAGCCGGCGAAGGCGATCGCCCCGCCTCCCCGGGGCCAACTTTGTCCCGGAAGCGTAGGGGCGGTGCGAGGCCGGTGTCAAGGTGTCAACGAGGTTGGCTGCTGGTAGGGTCGGGTAGGCGTTCGGGCGGCATTCCCCGAATCCCAGCCGAGTGCCGGCACTCGGCGCCTCCACCGGCGCCGCACCCCCGAATGCCACCCGAATGCCGGCACTCAGGCCCCCATCGGCGCCGGGCTGCTGCAGACCGAGGAGTACGCCCGCCGATCCCCACCGCCGGCAAGGGTGGCCGTACCCGCGATCGAGCGGCACGCCGGCACCGCAACCTGCGGCGACGCCGGTTACCGCTTCCCGACGGTGTAGGTCAGGTGGGTCACCCGGGGTGATGCATCCGTGCGGGCTTGGTCGAGGGCGAGGCGGGCGGGGTCCACGCGGTCGAACAGGCGGATGCCGGTGCCGAAAAGCACGGGGGCGAGGCTAATCGAGAACTCGTCGATCAGGCCGCTGTCCAGGTACTCCTGGATAGTCTCGGCGCCGCCGGCGATGCGGACGTCGCGGTCGCCGGCGGCCTTGCGGGCCTGGTCGAGGGCGCTGGAGATGCCGTCATTGACGAAGTGGAAGGTGGTGCCGCCCGGCCGCTCCCACGGCTCGCGCCTGGTGTGGGTGACGACGAACACCGGGGTGTGGAACGGCGCCTCCTCCGGCCATGACAGCTCGCCGGCGTCGAACATCCGCTTACCCATGACACTCACGCCGGTGCGCTCGTGCGTCGCCCGTGCGATGTCGTTGTCGAGCCCTTCCTCGCCGCCCTCGCCGAGCTTGAGGTTCTCCCTGAACCACCGCTGCGGGAACAACCAGGCTTCCGAGGTCGTCGCCGCTCGTGCCATGGGCCTTTGTGTGCCTATATCGGAGTATATGGTCGATCCACCGGCTCGGATCCGTACGAACAGTGTTGGGTCCTCGGGTCAGTCCTGGTCGGATTGGGAGAGGCCGGCTTGAAGGTCACGGATGATCGTGCCGAGCTGGCCCGATGCGAGGAGTCCGGGCCCGAGAGGACCTGACGAGTTTTCCCCGACCGGCGGGAGGGTTCGCAGGGCAGCCCGGACCTCCGGTGTCATGTGGGTCAGCTGCCAGCGGATCTCGTCGTCGACGGCGTCTGGCCGGTCGGAGGCCGCCAGGCCGACGGCCTTGACGGCATACGCGGCGGCGCCCAGTGCGTGTGCGCCCAGATGGCAGACGGCTACGGCTTGACCGGCGGCTCGGGCGGCGGCAGCTGCAGCGGGAGCCTTCACATCACCGGCAGGGACGCCACCGACGAATCGACGGCGGATCTCCTCGGCAGTGTCCAGCTCGCCTCGGGCGAACGCCCGAGTCCGGGCGATAGCGGCGCGAGGGCGGTCATCAGCTGGAGCGGCGGCCTCGAACAGCCCCAGAACCCGCTCTGCGCAATCGGCGGCCCATGCGGCGACGAGACGCCGGTCGGCTTCGCTCAGCGTCTGCGGAGACCTCACCATCCGACTGTACCTAGCCGGCCGGTACCGCCATCTCGGGGACGGGCCCCTGACAGCGCCGTGCCTCCAGGATGGTGAGACACGGGCGGAACAGCGAAGGCCGTTGGGCGGGAGAACCGACGCGGCGGGATGCCTGTTGATCGTGCGAGAATTGGCATCGTGCCAAATACCGGTGCGCTGCGCCAAAAACCTGGCCGTACGTACATAGAGGAGGCGAGGCGCCGCCAGATCGTCGACGCGGCGATCGATGCCCTGGTCGAGGAGGGATACGGTCAGGCGACGCTGGAGAGGATCGCCAAGCGTGCCGGCATCTCGCGGGGGCTGATCTCCTACCACTTCCAAGGGCGGGCCGACCTGATGACGGCCGTGTTCGCGAAGGTCTACCAAGAGGGGCTCGCGTACATGGGGCCCCGCGTCGGGGCCGCGAAGACCCCGACGACGACGCTGCTCGCGTACGTGCAGAGCAACCTCGACTACCTTCGCACCCACCGCAGGGAGGTGCTCGCTGTGGTCGCCGTCCGCCGGGCGGGAGATCTCGCGCACCTGGACCGCAGCATGGCCGGGTTGGCTCAGAGCGTGGCCGACATCGAACGAATCCTCCGCTCGGGTCAGCAGTCCGGCGAGTTCCGTGACTTCGACGTCCATGCGGTGGCGATCGTCATCCGGAACATGGTCGACGGCATCTACAACCACATGGCGGACGACCCGGACCTGGACCTGAAGCTCTTCACTGGCGAGGTTCTGACGTTTGTCACGCTGGCAACGCGGGCGCAGCACGATGATGCGCCCGGCCGGGGAGCTCGATGAAGACCAGAACAGGACGGCCGCGCTGACATGGCGGATGCACTCAGGTGGATCGCAGGCTCTGGTGTCGTCCAGGGGATCATCATCGGCGCCGCCTTGGCGTTCTTGACGACGATCCTGATCTTGGACGCGGTGGCGAGGGCCGAAACGAGGACGGTCAACGGTTGGAGCTCGATCCGGAAGGCTGGTCAGCCCGGCAACGGACTGCTGGTGCGAGCCGCGTTGCAGAAGGCTCTGCCGGTCGTCAACGTGTTTGAAGAAGCCGCCTACTGGACGGCCACGGTTGACGGTGCGGGGAAGAAGCTCAGTGGCAAGCATGTCTACCGCCTCCACTTCCCGCCCGGCCGGCTGCCCCCGAACGACGCCTTCTGGTCGCTGACGGCGACGGACACGGTCGGCTACAGCGTCAGCAACCCGGCCGGCCGCTCGAGCGTGAATGACCACTCTGGTCTCGTAACCAACGCAGATGGCTCGGTCGACATCCTGCTCCAACCGCAGCCCTTCAGTGGACCGGCACAGAACTGGTTGCCCACACCGACCGGCCGATTCAAGCTGATGCTCCGTGCCTATCTACCCGGCGCGGCCATCGTGGACGGCAGCTACGACGTGCCCCCGGTGGTCGAGGTTTCGTGACATGAATCGCCTCATCCTGAAGTACGGCTATCCCATCACCGGCGTCATCCTGCTGATCTTCGCCTGGGTCGTCTACCGACGGCTCGCCGGCGGCGTGGACGCGATCATCCCGCTCGCCGTGGCGGCTATCGTCGCGTGGGTGCCGGGCTCGCTCGCCTTCATCTACTACTGGCCGCTGATCACCGTCGGCGGGTTCAAGCGGGCAATCCTCAAACGTGGGTTCGGCGGCGGCCCGATCCCCGTGAACACCCTCTACGCCGTGCTGGACCGCTCCTCCCAGTCGGCGTCGACCAGCGTGATGGGGACCGGCACCGACGATGTGATCTACGTCGGCGGCTGGCTCGACGTGAACGCCGGGCCCCACGTGCTGCATGCACCCGAGACGGACGGACGCTACTACAGCGTCCAGTTCACCGATCCGACCAGCGGCGCCAACTTCGCCTATGTCGGAAAACGGACCACCGGGACCGCCGCCGGCGACTTCTTCCTCTGCGAACCCGGCTGGAAGGGCGACGTGCCGACGGGGATGACCCGGATCGACGTGCCACATCGTGCCGCGCTGCTCATCGGTCGGGTGTTCGCTGCCGATGAAGATGACCGACGCACCGCGTACGCCCTCGCCAAGCGCCTACAGCTCACGCCGCTGACGCAATGGAGGGCGCCTTCCGAGGTACCAGGGGAAGGCTGACCATGTCCGCGACGCTGAGGTTGACGCACCGCACCATCGGCGTGGAAGTCCGCCGCGGCACCTACGACATCGTGGTCGACGGGAAGCATGCCGGCAGTGTCGAGATGAACGGGAGTATCGACCTACCAGTCGAGCCTGGGCGCCACACCGTGCAGATCCGCAGCGGCCGGAACTCCAGCCGGATCAAGACCTTTGACATCAGCGAGGGCGAGACCGCCGCCTTCCGATGCAGCGGAAAGAGCATCTTGCCGATCTTTCTCCTGTCCTTCGTCGTTCCCAGCCTGGCACTCTCCCTCACGCGCGAGTAGACTCGCCCGCCCTGCGGAGCGCCAACGCGCTTGAGCCCTCGCCGGCTGAGCTCAACCTGGACCATGCAGAGGCCGTTCGGCCGCTTTGTGACGAAGCCCCCCAGTGGCCCCCTTGCCACTACTGCCCACGCTAAGGTCGAGCCAAAGGGTCGAAGAGGTCTCCTCCCAACTCGCCGGGTGCGTCGAGACCGCTATGATCTCGGGTACGGCGCTGACCGGTCGCCCAGCCGTGGAACCTCCGCCCCAGCCGGCGTTCCATCGGCGAAGGGGAGTAGCCCTCTCGGTTGTCGATACCGCAGGCCATCTCGCAACACCGCGTCGCTGGGGGACGGGGGTGTAACGAGGAGGCTTGTCCATGACCAAGGACGCGGGTTTCAAGAAGGCTGTGCGCCGCCATGCGCAGGAAACGGGCCAGCGCTATACCGAGGCCCTGACCGACCTCGAGGGCCACGGCGCGCGCATGAATCACGAGCCGAGCGCCGAGCGTCTGCTCGTCCATCTGCGGGATCACTACCGCATCGACGCGCGAACGGCGACAAAGGTCAGTCTCCACAAGTCGTACCTCTTCCGGGTTGACCGGAACGACGGCGATGCGTGGATCGCCCGCGCCCTTCCGCCCGCTCGCCCGAGGGCGGGTGCCGAGGGCGATGCCGCCATCCTGCGCTTCCTGGAGCGGAAAGGTTTCCCGGCAGAGCGGCTCGCGGTCGATGATGCGGTGTCCGACTTCGAGCGAAGCTCGGTCCTCGTCACACGATTCGTCGAGAACAAGCCGTTCACGGACCCCACCGAAAAGCTCGGCATGATGGCCGACCTCCTCGGACGGCTCCACACGCTGCCGCTTGATGATTCCGTCAGCCGCCCGGGCGGATCCGAGGGCGTGGATCCCAGATATGAGGGCACCCCACGTCAGGATCTGATGGAAGCCCTGTCCTTTCTCGATGCCGTCGACTCGAAGGTCCCCGCGGCTGAACGTGAGCGATTCGAGCAGCTCCGTGATCGGGTGCGCTCCACGGACACGGGTGAGGGCCTGCCTGTGGCGCTGGTCCACGGGAACCTCCTCCATAACCCTGACCACGCACTCCTGACCGACCGCGGAGTCGTAGGGATCAATTGGACCGCGGCCGGACGCGGGCCGCGCGTGAGTGACTTCGCCTGGCTGATGTGGGGCACGTGGCTCAAACCCGAGGCGATCGCTGCCGCGGTCGACGGTTACCGCCGGCACGTTGAGTTGACCGACGAGGAGTTCGCTCGATTCGAAGGCGTGATGTCCATCCGCCCGCTGCGACTGTCGTGCTTCAGCTACTGGCGAGACGTATCGAACGGCCGGCGGCCCAACGAAGAGGTCTGGGGCTTTATCGACCCTGAGTACCTCGGGGCAATTGCAGCCGCCACTCGGGCCGCATTTCGCCGTCAGTAGGGGCTTGCAAGGCGGTGCCGCCGGCCAGCGACGGCGGCGCCGGGTGGTGGGCCTGGTGGTCCTCGTGATTATGCCGGCGCCGCACTCTCGCCAGTCAGGATGTACTTCGGGCGCTTCTGGCCGCTGGGCCGCCACCTGAGCGGCATCGAGTTCGGGCGCCGGGGCGGTGGGGTCTACGTGCGCATCTACGACAAGACGGCGGAGATCAAGCAGTGCCCGAACTCGTGGCTCCCCGCCCTGTGGGGCGAGCGGAGGTGCGACGGGCCGGTGTTGCGGATCGCGTTCGAGCTGCGGCTGAAGAAGCTGCGGGAGCACGGTCGAGGAGGCGCTGGAGGGCCGGCCGGATCCGTGGCGCTATGTGACGCACCAATGGCTGACCTACCGGATATCCAAGCGCGACGTGCGCGTGAGGCGGTGGCCGGTGGGTTCGACCTGGCAACAGGTGCAGGCCATTCGGCTCCACCCGACCGAGGCGGGAGTGGTGCGGGGGCTGCTGTCAGCGGCGTCCGAGGAGCGGCCGGTGATGGGCGCGGCGGGCTACCTGCGACCGTGGGCGGCGATCCACCCGGAGCGCACGGAGGGGCATGCACGGCGTTCTGGAGCAGGTGGGCCTGATCCTGGCGCGGTACCTCGAGGGCAAGGGCCGTAGCTGGGAAAGCCGGCATCGTGCGCAAGCGGATCCGGCGCATGGAGGTAACCGGCTGGGTGGACGACCCGGCCGTGGACGTCGAGGACATGGCGTGAACGAGGAGGTACTGGACATGGACGTGATCGAGCGTGGGCAGCACTCGTTATCCCTGGGGTGGCGGCCGCTGCGCGGAGCGGCGCAGACGGGCGCGTAGTAGAGGTCGATCCAGTCGGTCTCCAGGCGGCGCAGGCTGGTCTCCACCTGGCGGACGACGTGCCGTCGCGAGAGGCCGCGGTCGTTGACGCCGAGGCCGGTGATCCCGTTGGATTTGGTGGCGATCACGACCTCGTCGCGGCGGCCGCGCAAGGCGCGGCCGAGGATCCGCTCGGCGGCCTCGCGCTCGGCGGCGGGCGGGGCCCCGACGCGGTCTAAGACCGGCATGTTGCCGTACACGTCGGCGGTGTCGACGAAGTTCATCCCGAGGTCGAGGGCCGCGCCGACGATCCGGTCAGTCTCCTGCGGGTCGGGGGCGACGCCGAAGGTCGCGGTGCCCAGGCAGATATTGGCGACGCGGATGCCGGTGCGCCCGAGGACGGAGTGCTCCGTGGTGCCGTACCTCCCTTCGCTCAGGCCGCGCGGTGGTCGGTCAGGGCGGAGACGGCGTCCAGCTGCTCGGCGGCGAGCTCGACGCCGGCGGCCGACGCGTTCGCGTGCATCTCCGCGGCGGTCTCAGCCCCGACGATCACCGAGGCCACCGCCGGTCGGGACAGCAGCCATGCGAGCGAGACCTGCTGCATGCCCAGGCCCCAATCGCGGGCGAGGCGGCTGAGCTCGCGGGCGACAGCGATCTCGTCCTCGGAGAACCCGGCCCCGCCGTAGCGCTTGCCGCCGGCGATCTCCCGGTCCAGGACGGACAGGTCCGCGAGCAGGCCGCCGTGCAGCGGGGCGTAGGGGACGATCGACAGGCCGAAGCGCGTGCATGCGGCCGCGAGCTCCTTCTCCGCGCTGCGGTCCAGCAGGCTGTACATCACCTGCGCGGCGACCGGGGCGGAGACCAGGCGGCGGTCGTCGGCGATCCACAGGGCCTCGGTCATCTGCCACGCCGGATGGTTCGACAGCGCCGCGTAACGGATCTTGCCCTGCCGGATCAGGTCGTCGTACACGACGAGGGTTTGCTCTAGCGGCGTGTTGGGGTCGGGGAAGTGGCCGTAGTAGACGTCGATCCAGTCGGTGCGCAGGCGGCGCAGGCTCTGCTCCACCTGCCGGATCACATACCGGCGCGACAGGCCCGCGTCCGGGTCGAAGCGCCGCTCCCCCGACTTGGTCGCCAGCACCACCTGGTCGCGACGGCCCTCGAGGACGCGGCCGAGGATCTCCTCTGCGGACTCCCGCTGCGAGGCCGGCGGGAAGCCTGGACGGTCGAACGTCGGGGTCGAGCCGTACACGTCGGCGGTGTCGAAGAAGTTGACGCCGAGGTCCAGCGCCGCTCCCACGACGCGGTCGGCGTCCTGGGAGCTCGGAGCGACGCCGAACGTGGCGCTGCCTAGGCAGACCTTCGAGACCCGGATCCCGGTCGGGCCGAGCACGGAGTACTTCATCTGGGTTCCTTTCAGCAGGCTTGGGGCCGGCCGCGCACGCGACCGGGCGAGGGGCTCGTCGGCCACCAGCGCCGCCTCTGTCCAAAATCCTAACCGGTCGGTTAAAATTGGGCACCGCCCTGAAAGGATGGCGAGCATCCCCGAGACCGCGAAGACCGACGCCACGAGGAAGATGACGCGGGGCCCCTACAGGACGGGGGTCCGTCGGCGCGACCAGCTCGTCGCGGTCGCCGTGGACGTCTTCGCCGAGCACGGCTACGCCGGCGGCTCGATCCGCGCCATCGCCGAGAAGGCCGGGGTATCCCACGCAACCCTCATCCTGCACTTCGGAAGCAAGGAGGGCCTGCTCACCGCCGTCCTGGCGGAATGGGACCGGCGGACCGTCGGTAACGGGGCAGAAGTATGCCTCCGCAAGCCCATCCACAGTGGCCGGGACGTGGATCGGCTCGACCTAGACGGTCAGCATTTGTGCCAGAACGCGGCGCACTTCCGCAAATTCCCGCTCGTCCAGCACAATCTCCGGCGCGAAGCGGCGGAACCGGCTCGCCGCCAGGGTCCGGATCTGCTCGGTAATAACCCAACCGCCCCCGCGAGCGACGTGGACCCGGTGTATCCATCCCGGGCGTTCGACGGTGGTCAACGGCAGGACGCTGACGAGCTGGCCCATCGTCAGCTCGAGATGGAACTGCGAGGACACCACAAGCGCCGGACGATCCTTCCCCTGCTCGCGACCCCGTACCGGATCGAAGTCGACGAACCAGACTTGCCCCGACGTGATCTCCGGCTCGGTCACGAGGGCCTGGTCATCCAGTCATCGCTGATGGGAGCGTCGGCGGCCGCTAAGTCGTCAGCCTCCGCGAGGTACGCTGACCAGCCTTCCGGATTCGACTGGCGGTAGCGCCGTACGGCCGCAATGGCCGCCGCCTGCCAGTGCTCGTCAATGAGCCGCCGGACGGTCTCATCGGCTGAGACGCCACCGAACTCCTCCTTGCCGATACGCAAGACGCGCTTTCGGGTCTCCTCGCTGACGCGCAACACGAGATAAGTATACGTCAAGGTAAACGCGCGCGTTTACGGCCGTCGGGTTGTAACGATGTCCGATCCACCTTGCGGACGTTCACCGATGCCCGACCAGCCCTGTAGGCCTGTTGACCTTATGCGCCAGGGTTGCCGCCGTGCCGCGCCGCGCAACCGGTAGAGGCCGCTTTACCGGCGTGCCGCCTGGGCCTCGAGGCCGTCGAGCAGGACGCGCACGCCGAATGCGAACTGTTCATCCCTCAGCGGGCGGCTGAGGCGTGACGCTAACCTCGTCAGCTGCGGGTACTGTTCCCTCGGCAGCCCGCCGAGGAACCGCTGGTAGTCCTCGGGCGCCGTCCCGGTCGCGCTGGGGGCGCCCTCGTCGAGCGCGAATCCGGTGA
>CAWBPD010000021.1:0-188365 GCA_963790575.1 Candidatus Dormiibacterota bacterium
GATGGTGAGTGGTCGATCAGGTCGAGATCGAAGGCGAGCCGTCGAACGGCGACGGGGCGGCCGAAGACGAGGGAGCCGAGTAACCCACCCGGGAGCGGACCGGCGCGGCGGAGGGGGAGCCGGGTAACCCTCTCCTTCGCGCACCACCTCCCTCCGGTCGGTGGACTGGGATCGCGCCTTCGGCGCGAGGTATCGACAACGAGTTGTGGAGGCTCATCCGAGGGTTACCCGGCTCCCCGCCACGAAGTCATTCCGGGGATTCGTTTACCAGCGAAATCCCGCAGCGGCTCGTCCCGGAGCCGAAGCCCCGCAAGCGCTCCGTCCCTTGCCCCTCTTAGTCGAGAGCGGGCTGCGTACCCTCGGCGCTGGCAAGTTGAGGGAGTCCTGACCCTCTCCGAACGGCTTGTAACGAGCGCCCTCCAGCGACCTCATCCGGCCTTAAACGACGGTAGCGCGAGTTTGAGAGAGGAGAGGGTCAGGACTCCCTCCCTCGCAAACCCCCCGATGGGATCCAAAGAAGCCGGGGCGAGATCCTCGCCGCCAGTTCGCCGGAATCTTTGGGCTGGCGACCTGGATGAAGACCGTCGGCGCCGGGGGCCTTCGGGGTGTTTTTGGGGTGCATGTGGATCTCGCGGGGGAGGCGGTTGCCCTTTTTGCGGTTGCAGGTGGCGCAGGCGGCGACGATGTTCTCCCAGGTCGAGGTCGCCGCCGCGGGAGCGGGGGATGACGTGGTCGACGGTGAGGCCGGATTTGGTCGAGCCACAGTATTGGCAGGTCCAGGAGTCGCGGGCGAGGACGGCGCGGCGGGTGATCTTGCGGCGGTGGGCCTCGCGGGGGATGCGGACGTAGTTGACCAGGCGGATCACGTCGGGGCTGCTCCAGGGTCATGTGCTCGGAGTGGAGGGCGCCGCCGTTCCGCTGCTCGAGCAGCTCCGCCTTTTCCTTCAGGAGCAGCACTGCGGCCCGTCTTAGCGTGCAGACGTTGATCGGCTCATACGTCGCATTAAGCACCAGCACCCTGGCCATGGTGCGGGAATTGTAAGGCGGAGGGGAAGCGGGGGTTCAGATCAGCGGATATGAGCCGAGGATGCGGACCGATTCGGCCTTCCCCCGCAGCGCGGCGATCGCCCCCGCGACCGGCCCGTCGGCGAGCCTGCCGTCGAGGTCGAGGAAGAACATGTAGCGCCCCAACCGGGAGCGCAGCGGGCGGACTCGATCCGGGAGAGGTTGATCCCCCGGGAGGAGAACACGTCCAGCGCGGCGACCAGCGCGCCGGGATGGTCCTCGCCCAGCTCGGAGAAGATCAGCGAGGTCTTCCACTGGGAGGGCGCGGGCCGCGTGCCGGGCTCGGTCCCTTCCGGGGCCACCCAGACGAAGCGGGTCACGTTGTTCGCCTCGTCCTGGATTCCCTCGCGCAGGATCTCGCAGCCGTAGAGCCGCGCCGCCGCGCGCGAGCCGATCGCCGCCCACGGTCGCGGCGACTCGGAGACCATCCGCACCGCCGCCGCGGTCGAGCTGACGCTCCGAAGTTCGACCCCCGGCAGGTTCTCGCGCAGGAACCGCGCCGTCTGCGCCAGGCCCTGCTGGTGGGAGAGCACCGCCTCGATCTGCCCGAGCTCGGCTCCCTGCTTGACGATCAGGTGCTGGCGCACCGGGTAGTCGTGCTCCCCGATGATCGCCACGTTCGGCGCTTCGAAGGCGAGGATGTCGAGCGTGCCGCGGACCGAGCCCTCGATCGAGTTCTCGTACGGGGCCAGCGCCCGGTCGGCGTTCCCCTCGATCACGGCGCTGATCGCGTCGAAGACGGTGTTGGTGCGCAGCGGCTCGAAGTCGGTACCGCCGAGCGCTTCGCCGAGCGCGTCTTCGGTGAAGGTCCCCGCCGGGCCCAGATAGGCGATCCTCATTCGCTCAAACTATTCAAAGTCAACAACGAACGTAGCTTCGTTGTTGGTGGTGAATTCCTCGCCCGGCACCGGTTCGGCTTCTACTTCGAGCGTCGTTTCGCCTTCTGGCGCGGGCGTCAGCGGCACCACAGCGGTCCCCGTGGCGCCCGCTTCGATCGAGGCGATTTCCTGCGTCGTTTCTTTGCCGTTGGCGATCACCACCACGGTGATCCCGTTCTCGGTCGATTCGCCCTGGTTCTGGACTTCGACTTCGACTTCCGGCGTGCCTTCGGCGGCAACCGCGTTCGGCGCTTCGGCGACCAGTTCGGTTTCCCCGATCCGCACCCGAGCAGGCCCAGCCCGTGCACACCGCCGGTCGTCGCTTCGGTGGTCGAGCCGTTCACCTTGCCGAGCGCGCTCTGCACTTCGGCTTCGTCCAGCCACTTGGTCCCGTCGGGGAGGAAGGTGCTCTTCGGCACGTCGCTGTCTTCGATGCCGTTGTCGGCGAGCTTGCCGTCGATTTCCGGCCGCGTCACCGATTCGTAGATCACGTCGGCGGCGAGCAGCTTCTGCATCTGCCGGGCGATCGCTGCCGTCGCCTTCGCTGCCCCCGCTTCGCCGAGCGCGGTCGGCATCTTGTTGGCGATCTGTTCCATCGCCGCGCTGCGCAGGAGGTAGACGACCTCGAGCGACTTCTGCGCGCTCGACAGTTCGCCCGGCGCGCTCAGCCCGTTTATCCGGGACGCGTAGTTGACCATCGCCGATCGGTCGGCGTCGATCTCACTGGTGAATTCGGTCACCGAGAGGTTGCCCGGGTCTTCCAGCTTGCCGAAGAAGTCTTTGCTCGTCTGGTTCGTCTCGTTGACGATCTGTTCGACGTTCCGCGCGTAATCGGAGAGTGCCCCGCGGGCGCGTGCGTCGAGGCATCCCTTCACCCCGAGCACGATCAGGATCAGCACCACCAAGGCCGCGCCGAGCGCAAGCAGGCGCCGCAGCATGATCTGCTGGCGTTCGGGGCGACGGGTGGGGCGGCGAGACCGCCTGCTCCCGCCGCCTGAAGTCGAGTACTCCAAGAAACGGCTCTCCAAGGGGCTGGTTGGCTGGCGGGGGGAGTATGGCGACTGCGGATCGCCGCTCCGATGAACTTCCCGCTCACGGTGCCTTTTTCCCAACCATAGCCGCCGCAACGGGGTGGATGGAACCCGCACGGACGTTTGCGGGCGCAGGAGGAGGGGGTTCCCGGCGAAGACAAACGTGCTTTGGTCGGCTCACTTGTATTGGACCGCTTCTTGATCGAGCGCCGCATCGGCAGCGGCGGGTTCGGCACCGTCTACGAGGCCTGGGACGGCCGGCTCGAGCGCGCGGTCGCGGTGAAGGCGATCGACCAGCACGGCGCCGGCGGCGAAAGCCGTGTCCTGCGCGAGGCCCAGGCCGCCGCCCGCCTCAACCACCCGGGCATCGTCACCCTCTATGAGATGGGGGAGGAGGACGGCAACGCGCTGCTCGTCTCCGAGCTGGTCGAGGGCGACACGCTGGCCGCCTGCGCTGCCGAGGACACCCTCTCCGACCGCGAGATCGGCGAGATCGGCGCCGACCTCTGCGAAGCGCTCGACCACGCCCACTCGCGCGGCGTCATCCACCGCGACATCAAGCCGCAGAACGTCCAGGTCGTCGACGGCCAGCCGCGGGCCAAGCTGATGGACTTCGGCATCGCCCTGGTCGCCGACGCGGCGGGTCTGACCCAGACCGGCGACGTGGTGGGCACGCTCGCCTACATGTCCCCGGAGCAGGCCGAGGGGCTCGAGGCCGGTCCCGAGGCCGACGTCTACTCGCTCGCCCTCACCCTGTACGAGTGCTGGAGCGGCGAGAACCCGCACCGGCGCGCCAACGCGGTCGCCACCGCCCGCTCGATCGGCCGCCGGGCCCGCCCGCTGCGCCGCCTGCGCCCCGACCTGCCGCGCGAGCTGACCGAGGAGATCGACGCCTGCCTCGACGTCCGCCCCCAGCACCGGCCCTCGCTGGAGGAACTGGGGATGGCGATCGAGGACTCGCTCGACCGGCTCGCCGACCATCCCGGCTCAGGGGCCTCTCACATCGGCCTCAGGCTCGGCGCGATCGGGATCGCCGCCGCGCTCGGCGCCTTCCTCGTCCTCGGCCATGGGCTGCTGCTGCCCTAGAATTCCCGCTTCTTCCGCCAAGGCGGAGAAGTGACCCTGCCCACACACGCGTGACCCAAAGGAGCAGTTCCGATCGCCCTTCTCCGCAGACTTGAGTCCGGGATCGAAGGCCTCGTCGAGGGGGTGTTCTCGCGCGCCTTCAGCTCCGAGGTGCAGCCGGTCGAACTGGCCCGCAAACTGGCCAAGGAAATGGACGCCCACAAGACGGCGTCGGTGCAGCGCGTCTACGTCCCCAACGAGTACACGGTGTTCCTCTCCAAGCAGGACCGCTCGAAGCTCGAAGGCTACGAGCGCTCGCTGGAGCAGGAGCTCTCCGGCTACCTGCTGGAGCACGCCCGCCGCCGCAGCTACGACCTGCTGACCCGCCCGGCGGTCGAATTCCAGACCGACGAGCGCCTGCGCCTCGGTGAGTTCGGGATCCAGCCGCGGATGGTGAAGGCGCCGGTCCGCGAGGGCGAGGCCCCGCGGCAGGGCGAAGAGGGCCACACGATGGTCTACTCGGCGGTCCGCGAGCGCGACCGCCAGCGGCCCAAAGAACCCGAGCAGGACGTCCGCGCGCTGGTCTCGACCCGCGCCGTGATCTCGATGGACGACCGCCGCTACGTCTTCGACGGCCCCCGCGCCACGATCGGCCGCTCGAAGTCGGCCGAGTGCGTGCTCGCCGACCCCAACGTGTCCCGTCGCCACGCCGAGCTGCGCCGCGCCGACTCCGGCGAGTGGCAGATCGTCGACCTCGGCTCGACCAACGGGATCAAGGTGAACGGCCGCCGTGTCACCTCCACCCGGCTCAGCCCGGGCGACCAGGTGACCGTCGGCACCACGACCTTCCTGTTCGACATCGAGCAGTAAGGCTAGATGTCCGTCTGGCTTCGGGCCTGGACCGTAAGGTGACGACCGAGTGGCCTACGACCCCCTATCGACCGCGCTGAAATTCGGCTTCCTGGCCGTCCTCTTCCTGTTCCTCCTGGTGATCGCGAGGAGCGCCTTCCGCGACCTGCGGCGGACGGCCTCGCCCGCGCCGGATGCGACCGGTTTCCACGCCGCCCAGCCCGGCTACGCCGAGGTGCAGCGGGGGGTCGACGCCTGGCTGGTGGCCGAGCGCGGCGGCGGCCTCGAGCGCGACCAGCGCTTCGACCTGATCGGCGGGCTCTCGATCGGCCGCTCCAAGGACGCCGACGTGCAGATCGAGGACCGCTACGCGTCCGGGATCCACGTCCGCCTGTTCTCGCGCGAAGGGCGCCACTTCGTCGAGGACATGAGGTCGACCAACGGGACGACGCTGAACGGATGCGACCTGGACGGCGAGGCCGAGCTGGTCGACGGCGACACGATCCAGATCGGCGACACGGTCTTCCGCTTCGAGGCTTCCTAGTGCGAGCCGGGTTGGGGGAGAGATGACGCTGCGGATCACCGATCAGGCTTTCGCCACCGACACCGGGCGGCAGCGCAGCGCCAACGAGGACTCGGTCTTCGTCCGCGCCGCCGCTCTTCGTCATCGCCGACGGGATGGGCGGCGCGCAGGCGGGCGAGGTCGCCTCGAAAACCTCCGCCGAGGCGTTCGACCGCGAGCTCCCCGAGGGCGCCGCCGGAGCGGGTGCTGAAGGAGACGATCGAGGGCGCCAACCGCGACGATCCACGAGCTCGCCCGCACAGGACCCGAGCCTGGCCGGGATGGGGACGACGACGACCGCCGCGATCCTCGACGAGCGGGCCGAGGAGGTGGCGATCGGCCACGTCGGCGACAGCCGCGCCTACCGCCTGCGGCGGGGCAAGCTCGAACGGCTGACCCGCGACCACTCGCTGGTCGAGGAGATGCGGCGCAAAGGGCAGCTGACCGAGGCGCAGGCCGAGGACCACCCGCAGCGCTCGATCATCACCCGCGCGCTCGGCCCCGAACCGGAGGTCGAGGTCGACGCTGCAGACGGTCGCCGGCGCAGGCCGGCGACGTCTTCCTGATCTGCTCCGACGGGCTGACCACGATGCTCGACGACGAGCACATCGGCCGGCTGCTCGCCCGCGCCACCTCGATGCCGAACGCGGTCCGCGCCCTGGTCGACGAAGCCAACCGGGCGGGCGGGCGCGACAACATCAGCGTGGTCGCCTTCAAGGTCGTCGACGCGGCCGAACCGGCGCTCGACTCGAGTCGCGAGGGCGCGACGCTGATCGGCACCAGCGCCGAGGAGGCTGGCCTGACCGCGACCGAGGTGCGCCGCCGCGCCGCCGCCGATGCGGCCCGCCAACGGCGCGAGGAGGCCGCCGCGCCGAGCCCGGGCGGCGCCGCGCGGTTCAAACGGGTGGCCGCGCTGCTCGCCCTGCTGGTCGTGATCGGGGCGATCGTCTTCGGCGCCACCTACGGCCTGCGCCACGTCTGGTTCCTCGGCACCGACGACGCCGGCCGCGTCGCCCTCTACCGCGGCGTCCCCTACGAACTGCCCTTCGGGGTCAAGCTCTACAGCGAAAAGTATTCGGCCCCGGTGCAGACCGAATCGCTGCCGGAACGGCGCAAGGACGCGGTGACCGGCCACGGCCTGCGCTCGCGCGACGACGCGGTGAAGCTGCTGGAAGAAATCGAACGCGGCCAGGGGATCAGGTGAACCGCACCGGCGCGGCGGGGACCGGCGGATGACCCGCGCCCGCAACCGCGAGCTGCTGGCGCTGATCCCGGTGGCGCTGCTGCTGACCGCCGGCTTCGCCGCGGTCTTCGCCCAGGACCACTCGAAACTCGGCAACCTCAGCGTCACCTACGGCGCCTACTTCCTCGCGGTCTGCCTGGCGACCCACATCTACCTGCGGATCCGCCTGCCCAACGCCGACCCGTACCTCTTCCCGCTGATGGCGCTGCTGACCGCGTTCGGGCTGGTGATGATCTACCGGATCGACGAAAGCCTGGCCCGCGACCAGGCCAACTGGTTCGTCGTTCGGGCTCGTCCTCTTCGCCCTGACGATCCAGTTCCTGCGCGACTACGAGGTGCTCGAGCGCTACCGCTACATCATCGCCACGGCCGGGATCCTGCTGCTGCTGGCGCCGCGCCTGCCGGGGATCGGCGAACAGGTGAACGGCGCCTACCTCGGGGTGAAGATCGGCCCGATCTCCTTCCAGCCGGCCGAGTTCGCGAAGATCGCGATCGTCGTCTTCCTCGCCTCCTACCTGCGCGAGAACCGCGAGGTGCTGATCGTCGGCGCGCGGCGGGTCCTCGGCGTCACCCTGCCGCCGCTCAAGCACTTCGGCCCGATGCTGGTGGTCTGGGGCGCGTCGATGTTCCTGCTCGTCTTCATCCGCGACCTCGGCAGCTCGCTGATGTTCTTCGCCGCCTTCCTCGCCCTGCTCTACGTGGCGACCGGCGCGCTTCAGCTTCGTCGTGATCGGGATGGTCCTCTTCCTCGCCGGCGCCTGGTTCATCGTCGCCACCGTCCCGCACGTCCACGAGCGGGTCGAGATCTGGCTCCACCCCTACAGCCGACGCCGCAGGCGAGCGGGTACCAGATCCTGCAGTCGATCTTCGCCCAGGCCGACGGCGGGCTCTTCGGCAAAGGCTTCGGCCAGGGGCTGATCACGATCCCCGGCGACCCGACAGGCGCTGCTGCCGGCGGCGCAAACCGACACGATCTACTCGCTGATCGTCAACGAGCTCGGCCTCTTCGGCGCCTGCGGGCTGATCGCCACCTACCTGCTGATCGCCGCCCGCGGCTTCAAGATCGCGCTGCTCGCCCGACGACGGCTTCTCGAAGCTGCTCGGCGACCGGCCTCACCGCGGTCTTCGCGGTCCAGGCCTTCGTGATCATCGGCGGCGTCACCAGGGTGATCCCGCTGACCGGCGTCACGCTGCCCTTCGTCTCCTACGGCGGCAGCTCGATCGTCGCCAACTTCGTGCTGCTGGCGCTGCTGCTGCTGATCTCCGACCGGGCCCGCCGTGAAGCCGAGGCCGAACCGCGCGGACCGCGAGCGCGACGAACCGCTGGGGGCGGCGGCGTGAACCGCCAGATCATCAAACTCTTCGCCTTCATCATCGTCCTCTTCGCGGTGCTGGTCGGCTTCACCGTCCTGGTGGTCGGTCTTCGACGCGAAGGAACTGAAGGCAAGCGAAGCGGAACCAGCGGCCGCTCTTCGAGCAGCAGCAGATCCCGCGCGGCCGGATCCTCGCCGACGACGGCAGCGTGATCGCCAAGTCGGTCGCCAAGGGCAAGGGCGCGACCAGCGCTACGTGCGCCACTACCCGATGGGGCAGCCTCTTCGGCCACCCGATCGGCTACAGCTTCATGGAAGTACGGCCAGTCGGAATTCGAGAAGTTCCACAACGAGGAACTGACCGGCGAAGAATCGGAATTCGGCACGATCCTCGACGAGTTGACCGGGCAGAAGCAGGAAGGCGAACAGATCGTCACCAGCCTCGACCCGAAGGCGCAGGAAGTCGCGATGCACGCGCTCGAAGCGGCCGGCTACGGCGCCGTCGTCGCGATCGAACCGAGCACCGGCGCGGTCAAGGTGATGGCCTCGAACCCCGGCTACAACCCGAACTCGGTCCCGACAGAAGATCGAAAAGCTGAACACCGGAGAACATCGACGCGCCGCTCGTCAACCGCGCGACCCAGGGCCACTACCCGCCGGGCTCGACCTTCAAGGTCGTGACCGCCGCGGCCGGCCTCGAATCCGGCGTGATCACGCCGGAAACGACGATCAACGCGCCCGGGTCGATCATCGACGAAGGCCACGAACTCGCCAACGACGGCAACCAGTCGACTGGGGCCCGATCCCGCTCGACACCGCGCTGACCAACTCGGTCAACACCTGGTTCGGCCAGCTCGGCCAGAAGCTCGGCCAGGACAAGCTCTTCTCGATGATGGAAAAGTTCGGCTTCAACGCGAAGCCGCCGATCGACCTGCCCGAAGAAGAGCTCTGGCGAGCGGCGTCTGGGACCTCGAAGCCGACAAGCTGCTGACCCGCCACGACCCGGTCGACCTCGCCCGCGTCGCGATCGGCCAGGAGCGGCTGCTGGTGACGCCGCTGCAGGACGCGATGGTCGCCGCCGCGGTCGCCAACGAGCGGCAAGCTGATGAAGCCGCAGATCTGGAAGCGGGTGGTGAACGTCGACGGCAGCGTCACCAAGACGATGGAGCCGAGCGTCTACAGCGAACCGATCAAGGCGAAGACGGCGGAAGAGCTGACCACGGCGATGGAAGGCGTGGTCGACGAAGGGACCGGGACCAACGCGGCGATCTCCGGCGTCCCGGTGGCGGGCAAGACCGGCACCGCGGAAACGCCGAGCAACAAGGCCTGCGGCGGCGGCTCGGAAGAGAACCAGGGCTGGTTCATGGGCTTCGCGCCCGGCCGACCACCCGAAGATCGCGATCGCCGCCACGGTCGAGTGCACGACCGCAGTTCGGCAACGACGTCGCCGCGCCGATCTTCCGCGAAGTGGCCGAAACGATCCTGAACGGCGAATGAGAAGGGCTGACGACAGAGTGATCATGAGGGGAGAGAGGCGTGGCTGAGGTCGAGGTCGGCTCGGTCGTCGACGGGCGCTACAAGGTGCTGGCGAAAGTCGGCGGCGGCGGCATGGCCGACGTCTGGCTCGCCGAGGACGCCCACCTGCAGCGGCGGATCGCGCTGAAGGTCCTGCACGCGCGCTTCGCCCAGGACCGCGAGTTCGTGATGCGCTTCCAGCGCGAGGCCGAGTCGGCCGCCGGGCTGCAGCACCCGAACATCGTCTCGGTCTTCGACCGCGGCGAGTGGGAGGGCACCTACTACATCGCCATGCAGTACATCGAGGGGCCGACGCTGAAGCAGCTGATCGACTCCGGGATCACGGTCGAGCAGGGCGTCGCGGTGATCCGCCAGGTGCTGCAGGCGGCGGGCTACGCGCACCGGCAGGGGATCGTCCACCGTGACCTGAAGCCGCAGAACGTGATCGTCGACGCGGAGGGCAAAGCGGTGGTCACCGACTTCGGCATCGCCCGCGCCGGCGTCTCCGAGATCACCCAGACCGGCTCGGTGATGGGGACGCCGCACTACCTCTCGCCGGAGCAGGCCCAGGGCTTCGAAGTGACCGCCGTCTCCGACCTCTACTCGGTCGGCGTGATGCTCTACGAGGCGCTCACCGGGCGGGTCCCGTTCGAGGGCGAATCGGCGGTCGCGGTGGCGATGAAACAGGTCTCGCAGATGCCGCAGCGGCCGAGCTCGATCCAGCCGCGGGTGAGCCCGGCGCTCGACGCGGTGGTGATGCGGGCGCTGGAGAAGGACCCCGGCCAGCGCTTCCAGAGCGCCGACGCCTTCATCGCCGCGCTCGACCAGGCGATGCGCGAACCGGGCGGCGCCGGGCGGGGGACGCACGTCCTTCGCCGCGCTGCCGCCGGTGTCGTGGCCGTCCCGGTCGAGGAGGCGAGGACCCGGAGGCGGCGCGCACGTCGCCGTCGCAACTGGTGGATCCTCGCCGCCCTGGTGGCGATCCTGATCGGCGCGCTGATCGGGATCCTGCTGAGCCAGCGACACCGACCACGACGTGCCGAACGTCCACGGCCGCAGCCTGCAGCGGGCCGAAGAAATCCTCGAACAGCGCGGCTTCTCGATCAACCAGCCGCCGATCCAGGTCGAACGACAGGTCGAGGCCGGCACGGTGCTCGAACAGGATCCGCGGCCCTCGCCGCCCGGCAAGGAGGCCGAAGAAGACTGCTCGTTCCTCACCCTGTTCTGCTCGAAGCCGGCGGTGACGCTGACGGTCAGCATCGGCCCGGGCGAAGGCGTGGTGCCGCGGGTCGCCGGGCTCGAGCCGCAGCAGAAGCGACGAAGAAGCTCGAAGCCGCCGAATTCGAAGTCGCGACCGAACACGTCAACTCGAGCTCGGTCGAAGAAGGCAAGGTCGTCTACTCCGAACCGCGGGCGGGCAAGACCGCGACCCACGGCTCGACCGTGACGATCTTCGTCTCCGCCGGGCCGAAGCTGGTCAAGGTGCCGGTCCTGGTCGACAAGCAGCGCCGCCTCGCGGTGCAGGAAATCCGCGCCCGCGGGCTGATCCCGGAAGTCGGCGAAGAGGAAACCGAACGCGCGCGGCCAGGCGAGGTGATCAAGCCAGGAGCCGAGCGCCGGCGAGGAAGTCGAACCGGGCGCGACCGTCGCGATCGTCGGTCGCCAAGGCGCGAGCCGAAGGTCAAGGTGCCGGGACGTGGTCGGCACCGAACGCCGCGAGGCGGTCGAAGAAGTGCGCGCCGCGGGCCTCGTCCCCGGTCGTCGAAGAAGAAGTGACCGAACGAAGCGAAGATCGGCCTGGTGATCCGTCAGACGCCGCGCGGCGGCGACGAAGCGGTCGCCGAACCAGGAAGTGATCCTGGTCGTCGGCAAGCGCGCCGCCGCGGTGCCGGAAGAACGGAACCGGAACGAAGAAGGCGCGGAAGGGACGACGCCTTGAGGGTCGCGGTCCTCTCCGGCGGGCGCTCCTCCGAGCACGACGTCTCGCTCAATCCGGGCGCCTCGGTGATCAAAGGGCTGGAAGGGGCGGGCCACGAGGTGGTCGAGGTGCGGATCGGCCGCGACGGGCGCTGGATCGCCGCGGGCGCGCCGGTCGACGCTGGCGCCCGGCGGCGGGCTGCTCGGCGCCGACGTCGCCTTCCCGGTCCTCCACGGCGCCTTCGGCGAGGACGGCAGCCTGCAGGGCCTGCTGGAGATGCTCGACCTGCCCTACGTCGGCTCCGACGTGCTCGCCTCGGCGACCTGCATGGACAAGCTGACGCTGAAGCGGCTGCTGGCCGGGCAGGGGATCCCGCAGGTCGACTTCGTCGCGGTCGGCGAAGACGGGCTGGCGCGAGCGCTGCGCCGAGCTCGGGACGCCGCTCTGGGTAAAGCCCTCGCGGATGGGCTCGAGCGTCGGCATCACCCGGATCGAGGACCTGACCGCGCTCGACGGGGCGGTCGAGACGGCGCTGCGGCACGACCCGCGGGTGATCGTCGAGGCCTCCGCCCACGGGCGCGAGATCGAGTGCTCGGTGCTCGGCAACGAGGACCCGCAGACCTCGATGCCGGGCGAGATCACGCCCACGCCGAGTGGTACGACTACGAGGCCAAGTACGGCGAGGGCGGCATGGACCTGGCGGTGCCGGCGCCGATCTCGCGAGATCGAGACGGCGCGGGTGCGCGAGCTGGCGGCCGAGGTCTTCACCCTGGCGGGCTGCTCGGGCCTCGCCCGCTGCGACTTCTTCGTCGAGCCCGACGGCGCGGTCCTGGTCAACGAGATCAACACGATGCCGGGCTTCACCGAGACCAGCGTCTACGCCAAGCTGCTCGAGGCCGGCGGCCTCTCCTACCCGGACCTCTGCGACCGCCTCGTCGACCTCGCGATCGAGCGCCACCAGCGCGCCCGCTCCTACGAGTTCTAGCCGATCCGCGGACCTATTCGAAGAGCTTGATGTCGGAGATTTCGACCTGGAAGCGGCCTTCCTGGTCGGACGCCGGCGAGGCCTTGGTGAACCAGATCAGGAAGTACTTGGCGGCGCCGCCGAGGTGCAGCTGCACTTCCTCTTCCTTGCCCGCGTCCTTCACTTCGCCGACCTGTTCGCCCCATTCTTCGATCGCTTCCGGCGGGCCGGCGGCGGCGGCGAAGATCTGCGCGTCCCAGCCGGGGGTGGGGGAGAGGATCTTCATCTTCGTTCGGCGAGGAGGCCGCCTTCGAGGTGACGTAGATGCCGACGCCCGGGTCGGGTCCTTTCTTGGTCCCGGCGAAGGTGTCGGTGTCGTAGTGCTCGGTCGTCCAGGAGGTCCCGGTCGGGTTGCCGTCGACGGCGAATTCGACCGTGCCCGTGTTCCTCGTGCCCGTCGCCCTCGGGGTCGTAGTCGGTCGCTCTCCTCCAGCGCGACCGGGGTCCCGGTCGCCTTCGGCGGCGTCCCGCTTTCGTGCGTTGCCGACGACCGGCGCGTTGCCGCTCGAGTCGAGCAGGATCAGCACCACGACGGCCGCCGCGATCACGATCGCCAGCACGACCGCCCCCAGGACCAGCGCGCCCGGCCCGACAGCTTGCGTTTCGCCGGCGGCACCGCGTCGAGCACGCTGGTCGCCTCGCCGGTGGTCGAGCCCGCCCGCGCCGCCTCGACCTCGAGCGCGGTGGAGAGGTCGTCGATCATCTCGCCGATGTCGGCGTAGCGCTTGGCCGGGTCCTTGCTCGTCGCCCGCTCCACCACCAGCGCCGAGCGCGGCCGAGAGTTCCGGCCGCAGCGACTGCACGTCGGGCAGCTCCTCGTTGACGTGTTTCATCGCCACGCCGACCTGGCTCTCGGCGGCGAAGGGGACTTCGCCGGTGAACATCTCGTAGAGGACGACGCCGAGCGAGTAGATGTCGGAACGCTGGTCGGCGCCGCGGCCCATCGCCTGCTCGGGGGCGACGTAGTCGGTGGTGCCGAGGACGCGGCCGGTGGCGGTCATCCCGTCCTGCTCGAGCTGGCGGGAGATGCCGAAGTCGGTCAGCTTCGCCCGGCCCTCGGCGTCGATCAGGACGTTCTGCGGCTTGATGTCGCGGTGCACCATCCGCCGGGCGTGGGCGACGGTGAGCCCGCGGGCGACCTCGATCGCGTAGGCGAGCGCCTCCTGCACGTCGAGCGGGCCGATCCGGTTGATCCGCGCCTTCAGCGTCTCCCCTTCGACGTACTCGAAGACGATGTAGGGATAGCCGCCGTCCTCGCCCGCGTCGATCACCGAGACGACGTTGGGGTGGGAGAGCTTGGCGACCGCGCGCGCCTCCTGGCGGAAGCGCTCCAGCTGGTCGGCCTGCTCGGACATCTCGCGGTGCATCACCTTCACAGCGACCGGGCGGTCGAGGGTGGTGTCGCGGGCGAGGTAGACGGTCGACATGCCGCCGGAGCCGAGTTTCGCCTCCAGCCGGTAGCGGCCCGAGAGGACCGTCCCGATCATCTTTGAGCTGGTCTTGGCGCGGTCCGGCATCAGACTCTCGGTCGGGCTGCGGCGGGAGGACTTGCTGGCTGTGGGGGGCATCGGGGCGGTCTGAATATTGTCGAGCACGTGTCCGTACAGGTTCGATACTTCTCCGACCCTGCCTGCACGTGGTCGTGGGCTGCCGAACCCGCTCTGCGCAGGATCATCTTCGAGTTCGACGGAGAACTCGATTTTGCCTGGGCGATGGGCGGGCTCGCCCGCCGCTTCGGCAGCGCCTATCGGGACAGCGAAGCGGCGATCGGCACGGGCCCCGACTGCTTTGCGGACCTGATGTCGCATTGGCTCAACGTAGCCGGTCAGACCGGCATGCCGTGCGACCCTCGACTGTGGACCGAGGCGCCGCTCTCCGGCACCTTCCCGGCCTGCCTCGCGGTCGAGGCGGCGGCAGAGCAGGGCTGGGAGGCGGCCTACCGCTACCTGCGCCGCCTGCGCGAGGGGATCCTCTGCGGGCGTCGCAAGCTCGACGGGAGGGAGGCCTTGGTGGCCGAGGCGGGGCCGGCGGGCCTCGATGTGGCCGCGTTCGAATCGGCGCTCGACTCGGAGCGGCCGGCGGCGGCCTTCGCCGCGCACATGCAGGAGGCCCGCGAAGTGCCGCCGGAGGCCCGCGACTCGGGCAAGACCAGCGTCACCGAGGGCCAGGAACGCCTCAGCTTCCCCTCCGCGATCTTCATCGGCGAGGACGGCGGGCGCCACGGCGTCTGGGGCTTCCAACCGGTCGAGGCCTACCGCGAGGCGGCCCTGGCGGCGGGAGCGCGCCAGGTCAACGACGGCCCCTTGCCGATCCTCGACGCGGCGGCACGATTCGGCCGCCTGGCAGTCCCCGAGGCCGCCCTCCTGGCGCAGACCGAGCCGACGGCGACCCGAGCCGAGCTCTGGCGCCTCGCCGCCGAGGGCGCCCTCGAGCCGATCGACGCCCTCACCGGCCCCCTCTTCCAGCTCCCGTAGCCCCCAGTCACACATCCACATCGCCCCGCCGGCCGAGCGTTCACTTGGCCCCCTATAGCGGGGTCAATCGCACACTCGTCCCGAACGGTGATGTGGAAGACGCGCGAGTGTCAGCCGGTGGCTCTGCCGACGGCGAAGCTGAGGACCGCGGCGAGGAGGACGGGCGCACTCAGGCCGACCGCGGCGAGAAGCCCGAGAAGGCTGAGGATGAGTCCAAGGTCCGTCTTTGTCATCGCCAGGTTCACCGCGAGGGGGTAACACGTCGTCTTCACAGCGAATTATCCGCTGGCAAAGGCCCTGTCACCAGGACGTTTACGTCAACGGACAGAACGTTTCGCGCGGCTAGCGGGTGACGACGCCGGCGTCGTCGGTGACGCGGCCGATGCGGCCGGTGCCGGGGTGGTGGGTGAGGAGCATCTCGAGGGTGCGGGACTCGTCGTTCTCGGGGACGACGACGGCGAAGCCGCAGCCCATGTTGAAGACCTCGTGCATCTCCTCTTCGGCGACGTTGCCGCGCTCGGCGATGAGGTCGAAGAGCGCTGGCACCGGGAGGGGGGCGTCGATCTCGTAGCCGACCGGGGCCGCCAGGCGGAGCAGGTTGTTGACCCCGCCGGAGGTGATGTGGGCGAGGCCGTGGACTTCGACCTCGGAGCGGAGCAGCTCGACGATCGCCTTCACGTAGATCACGGTCGGCTCGAGCAGCGCCTCGCCCAGCGGCCGGCCCAGGCGCCCCTCCGGGTCCTCGCCCATGTCGAGGCCCTCGAGCGAGGCGCGGGCCAGCGTGTAGCCGTTCGAGTGCAGGCCCGAGGAGGGGATGCCGATGATCGAGTCGCCCGGCGCCGCGCGCCGGCCGTCGACGATCGCGTCCAGCGCCACGGTGCCGAAGCAGGCGCCGGAGACGTCGACCCCGTGCACCATCTCGCCGAGCTGGGCCAGCTCGCCGCCGGGGATCTCGATCCCGGCCAGCGTCGCCCCCCGCGCCAGCCCCACCCCGATCGCCTCGCAGACCTCCGGATTGGCGCGGTCGATCGCGATGTAGTCGAGCATCGCCAGCGGCTCGGCGCCCACGCAGATCACGTCGTTGACGTTCATCGCCACGCAGTCGATCCCGACCGTGTCGAGCTTGCCCAGCTGTTCGGCCAGCAGCAGCTTCGTCCCGACGCCGTCCGTCGACAACGCGATGCCGAGGTTCGGCGCCACCTCGATCACGCTCGCGTAGTGGCCCGGCAGCGGCACTTGGGCCGAGGGCCGTCCCAGCTCGATCTTCCCCAGCGCCCGGACCAGCCCGGCGACAGCGGAGTCCGCCGCGCCCTGGTCGACCCCGGATCTGGCGTAGGCGTCGTCGCTCACGCGGCCGATTCTTTCAGTCGGTCGGGCAGCTCGGTCGGCGGCTCGTAGCGATGGGGCCGGCTACGCGCCCGAAGGACGAGCAATCCGCGGTCGGCGAGGTCGGCGAGGTCCGACCGTGCGGTCTCGTGGGTGACCCGGTGACTGACCGCGTGAGCCTCGTAGGTGTAGAGGTGTTCGGGATGCCGGATCGCGTGCGTCAGCAGCGCGACCTGCCTGCCGTTGAGCCCGTCGAAGCCACTCAGCTGTGCCTCGGCGGTGTGCTGTTCCGCGATCTTGCGCTGCAGGTAGACGTGGAGATCGTTGATCGCCTGCTCGATCACCCCGAGCTGATGGATCAGGAAGTAGGTGGTGTCGCCGCCGTCGGTCTCGGTCTCGAGGAAGGCGCGCTCGTACTGTGCAGGCGCCTTGCGGATCAGGCGCGAGATCGGCAGGTACTCGGCCAGCCAGTAGCCCCGCACGTGCATCGCCCAGAAGAACAGCAGCCGGGCCGTCCGCCCGTTGCCGTCCTCGAAGGGATGGTCGTAAGCCAGCCAGAAGTGGAGCAGGATGGCCCGGACCACCGGGTGGACGAAGCGGTCCTCATCGCCGGCATTGGCGAAGTCGCAAAGAGCTTCGAGGCGTTCCGGCAGCTGTTCCGCCGGCGGCGGGACGTGGATCGGCTTCTGATCCTCGTCGCGATCGAAGACCGCTACCCGATCCTCTCCCGGTAGCTGCAGGCGCCCCGCCGCGGAAGGGTTGTCGAGCGTCCCCTCGGTGACGACCCGGTGCAGACTCCAGCACCGCTTCGGGGGTCAGCTCCCCGCCCATCTCCTTGGTCAGGCGCAGGGCCCGGTAATTGTTGGCGATCATCAGCTCGCTGCGGTCCCGCGGCTCCCGGCCGCTCCGCAGAAGGTCCTTGGCGATGATCCGCGACGTCGTCGCCCCCTCGAGCTGGCTGGAGCGGATCGCCTCCTCCATCAGAGAGTTGACCAGGAAACGTCGGCCCGCCTCACGCTCGGAAGTGACGACCTCATCCATCGCGACCTCGCCGCCCCCGCGCTGGTCGATGTGATGGAGGGACCGATGGACGAGGTCAGGGAGGGTGTAGCCGAATGCGTTGCCGTGCTCATCGACGAGCGGGAGCGACCGACTGACCTCGCGGCGGGCAAGCCTCAACTTCAGCCACCACTGCTCGTTGCTCAGCCCCGCAGGCGGAGTCAGGCGCCGTAGCTTGTCCCAATGCAGGTAGCGGTTGCCGGGTTCCTCCGTGGCCGGCCCGTTGATCGCCGCCATGAGTCGGTCGAACCCGAGGCGACCGATGATCTGCTCGGGATCCGGTGCCGGATCGACGTACATCGCTTCAACTCCAAATCAATTCCAAGTTTGTCCAGAATTTGGAATTGTAGTCGAATCCAAGTCGAATCCAAATCTTTCCAGAATTTGGATTCAGCGCTCGCGGTGCAGCTTGGCGAGGACGACGCCCGCGAGGGCGGCTCGGTAGGCGGCGTAGGGCCAGAGCGCTCGGTCGCGCTCGACCAGGCCGATCAGCCGCTGCGAGGCGAGGGTGGAGGCGAAGGAGGCGCCGATCCCGACCGCCAGGGTGCGGCGCAGGCTCGGCGTCGTGCCCCGCTTGGCCAGTCGCGCGCCCTTGAGGCCGGTTGCGCCGACGATGATCGGCAGGGCGATCGTGCGCGAGAGCAGGTTGGCCTGGGTGCGGGAGAAGAGGCGCCAGCGCGCCGCCGCCAGGGTGACGCCGTTGCGGGAGACGCCCGGGGCCAGCGCCGCCGCCTGGGCGACGCCGAGCACGAGGCCGTCCAGCGGGGTCGCTTCGCCGCGGCCGCGCAGCTGCTCGCGCCGGTCGGCGACCAGCATCAGCGCCGCCCCCGTCAGCAGGCCGTAGGCGGTCGCCCGGGGACCGCCGAGGCGCGACTCGATCTGCCGCTCGAACCCGTAGCCGACCGCCGCCGCGGGCAAGAAGGAGAGGGCCAGCAGGAGCGCGCGGCGCAGGTCGAAGTCGCGCATCTCCTCCGCGATCAGTTTCCGCTGGCCGATCAGGAGGGCCGCTGCGGCGCCGGTGTGGAGCGCCACCTCGAAGCTCTTGCGCACCTCCGGGTCGATCGCCTCCCAGTCCCAGCCCGCCAGCCAGGGGACGAGGACGATGTGGGCCGAGCTGGAGACGGGCAGGAGCTCGGCAGGCCCCTGCACGATCCCGAGGAGGATCGCGCGGTGGACCGGCAGCGCCCCGCCGCTCAATTGCCTGGCGTCGTCGCCCCGCCGGTCGGCGGCGTCCCGGCCTGGCGATCGGCGGGCGGGCCGCCGCGATAGCGCCGGTAGAGCCAGTAGACGACCAGCGCGACGAGCGCCGCGACGACGATGTAATCGAGGATCGAGAGGTGTTCCCGCCACTTTTCCCATTCGTCCCCGACCGCCCGGCCGAGCAGACCGAAGCCGACCACCCAGGGGAGCGAGCCGAGCGCGGTCAGCCAGGTGAAGCGCCAGAAGGGCATCTTCGCCAGCCCGGCGGGCAGCGAGATGAAGGCACGGACCAGCGGGATCACGCGGCAGACGAGCACGGTGACGTCGCCGTGCTTCTGAAACCAGCCGTCGACGCGGGCGAGGCGCTCCGGGCTGATGTGGATCAGCTTGTTGCGTTCCATCAGGTCGACGCGGCCGTAGTAGCCGATCGCGTAGGTCAGCCAGGAGCCGACCATGTTGCCGAGGAACCCGGCGACGAAGATCTCCAGCAGCGTGTGGTGGCCTTCGGAGACGGTGAATCCGGCGAACAGCATCACCGCCTCGGACGGGATCGGGATGCAGGCGGAGCCCGCGCCCATCAGCAGGAAGACGCCGGCGAGGCCGGTGTCGTTGATGACGTTGACGCAGAATTCGACGATCGGCCCGGTCAGGCTGGCCTGGGGGAGAAGCATGCGGCGGAGACACTACAACCCCGATCCTTAGGAACGGGCCTTAAACTCGACTGTTCATGCGCCGGTTGAACCACCCCGTCTACCGGAACAGGCTGGGACAGATACTGGCTGACGCGGCCCTCGTCGCGCTGGCCTACTTCCTCGCTTTCCAGCTGCGGTTCCTCGACGACCCGCACGGTTGGCCGCACCGCTACGAGGTCCTCTTCGCCCAATCGGTCGGTTTCGTGATCGCGGGGAAGCTGATCGTCTTCGCGATCTGCGGGCTCTACCAGAAGTGGTGGCGCTACGTGAGCGGCCGCGACTTCGTCTTCATCGGCCGCGCGGTGGCGATCTCGAGCGCCCTGCTGGTGATCGCCTTCGCCGTGATCCAGCCGTTCGGGCCGCGCCTGCCGCGCTCGGTCGAGGTGATCGACTTCCTCTTCACCCTGATCCTGATCGCCGGCGCCCGCCTCCTGGTGAGGCTGATCGTCGAGCGCCCCTCGAAGGGGGACCGGGTCCCCAAGCACGAGGTGCTGGTCGTCGGGGCCGGCAAAGGCGGCCAGATGGTGGTCCGCGAGCTGCGCCTCAACCCGGCGCTCGGCGGCACCGCGATCGGCTTCGTCGACGACGACCCGCGCAAGCGCGGGATGCGGATGAACGGCGGCGTCAAGGTGCTCGGCTCGACCGACGAGATCGCCCCGATCCTCGACGAGACCGACCCCGACGAAGTGATCATCGCGATCCCCTCGGCGCCGGGCACGCTGCGCGCCAAGGTCGTCGCCGCCTGCCGCGAGCGGCGCATCCGCGTGCGCACCCTGCCGACCGTCTTCGAGCTCCTGCGCGGCGGCGTGCAGCTCTCCAAACAGCTGCGCGACGTGCAGGTCGAGGACGTGCTCGGCCGCGAGCCGATCGTGATCGAAATCGACCGCGTCGGCGCCTACCTGCACGACAAGATCGTGCTCGTCACCGGGCGCGGGCGGCTCGATCGGCTCCGAGCTCTGCCGGCAGATCGCCCGGGTCGGCCCGACGCTGCTGGTGCTGCTCGACCACGCCGAGGACAACCTCTTCGAGATCGAGCGCGAGATGCTCGACGAGCGCCACTTCTCCAACGCCGAGTCGGTGCTCGCCGACTGCCGCGAGCCGCACCGGATGCTGGAGACGATCGCAGCGCTTCCAGCCCGACGTCGTCTTCCACGCCGCCGCCTACAAGCACGTGCCGCTGATGGAGGCGCAACCCGCTCGAGGCGGTCCGCAACAACGCGCTCGGCACCCGCATCGCCGCCGAAGCCGCCGCCGCGGCACGGCCGAGCGCTTCGTCCTGATCTCGACCGACAAGGCGGTCAACCCGACGAACGTGATGGGCGCCACCAAGCGCGATGGCCGAGATGGATCGTCGAGGCGCTGCCGCACGACCAGCCGGGGACGCGCTTCGTCTCGGTGCGCTTCGGCAACGTGCTCGGCCTCCGTCGGGCAGCGTGGTGCCGAACTTCCGCGGCCAGATCGCAGCGCGGCGGCCCGGTCACGGTCACCCATCCGGAGATGACGCGCTACTTCATGACGATCCCCGAGGCGGTGCAGCTGGTGATGCAGGCCGGCGCGCATCGGCGCACGGCGGCGAGGTGTTCGTGCTCGACATGGGCGAGCCGGTGAAGATCGTCGACCTGGCGCGCGACATGATCCGCCTGGCGGGCTACGAGCCCGAACGCGACATCGCGATCGAGTTCACCCAGCCGCGGCCCGGGGAGAAGCTGTACGAGGTGCTCTTCTCCGAGAACGAGGTCGCCCAGCCGACGGCGGCGAAGCGGATCAACCGGGCGGTCCGCACGACTGCCCTGGCGCCCGACTGGGTGGAGTCGACGCTTGCCTCGCTGGAAGCGCTGATTCTGGCCGGGGATGAGGCTAACTTGGCGGAGCGGGTCGTCGACCTGATCGCCTCACCGGCCAGAAACGCGACCAAAGTCGTGCTGGACGAGTAGCCTTCCGCAACTTTGCTCCACACCGTTGAAAGAATCGGCTCCTTCGCGGGGCTCGCGTCATTCCTAGGGCTGGCTGTCTTCGCGCTGCTCTTTTTCGCCCACGGCCGCGACATCCGCCGGCTGCGCGATTGGGCCGGTTCGGCGCCCGAGCGTGAACAGGAACGGATGGAAGCGACGCAGAACATCGCCGCCCAGCGGGCGGAGGAGCTGCGCGAACTGGAGGAGTCGAAAACCGCCGAGCACGACGCGATCGAGCAGCGCGAGGTCCGCCGCCAGCGCCGCGAGGAAGGGCTGCCGGAACTCACGCGCGGGGAGCGCTTCCGCGAGCGCTTCTCCGGCTTCGGCGAATCGCTGTCGCGCCCGGCGCTGCTCGGGGTGCTGTTCGTCGTCTTCGTGCTCATCGTCGGCGGGGTCGCCTACGCCGTCCTCAACGACGGCAGCGACAGCAGCAGCGGCGCCAAGCCGGCCGGCAAGGGCAAGAAGGCCACGAGCGCCGCCAAGATCAAGCCGAGCGAAATCGAAGTCGCGGTGCTGAACGGCACCTCGGTCACCGGCCTGGCGGCGAGCTGGGGCGACAAGATCGAAAACAAGGGCTTCGAACTGGGCGCGGTCACCAACACGAACTCCACCTTCGCCGAATCGGTGGTGATGTTCGAACCCGGCGCCAAGCCGGAAGCCAAAGAGGTGGCCGAACGGCTGAACATCAAGAAAGTGCAACCGATCGTGCCTGAAGTCGCGGAAGTCTCGAACCAGGCCAAAGTCTCGGTGGTCGTCGGCGAGGACAATGCCGCGGCGGAAGGTTGACCTAGCCGCCGTCGTCTTCGCGCTGCTTGTCGTCGCCACGCTCGCCGCCTTCGCCTACGCCCAACGCGTCAAGCGCGACCCGCTGCTGGTCGACCGGGTCGGGATCGGGAAGAAGAAATCGAACGCCTTCACCCCGCCGTGTGACGAAATCAAGCTGAAGTTCCGCACCACGACCTCCAACGACGGGATGGTCGAGGTGATCCGGCCGGGCGGCGAAATCGTCGCCAAGCTCGCCCGCCACACCTTCCTCAAGCGCTACAGCTTCCACACCTTCCACTGGGACGGGACGAACGAAGCCGGCGTGATCCAGCCGCCCGGGCGGTACAAGCTGCGGGTGATCCTCGAAGACGAAGGACGCAGCCTCACCGCGCCCGGGACGATCCGCCTGCACAAGGTGCCGCAGGGCGTCCTCTGCGGCACGGCGACGAGCAGCGTTGGTAGGGGCTACGGCACCAAGAAGACCGGCCAGGGCAAGGGCAGCGGTTGAGCGCCTTCCTCTCCGGCGCGGGCGTGGTGATCGCCGCCGCCTGCGCCGCCGCCTCGATCCTCCTGCCCGCGGGCCGGGTGCGCTCGGCCGCGATGCTGACCGCGCTCGTCCTCTTCCCGCTGCTGATCCTCGGCGACCAGTGGCACAACCAGCAGATCGTCGACCTGCGCCACCACCAGGCGAAAGCCGCGGCGGCGATCGTCGTCGGTGCCGTCCTCGTCTTCGCCCTCGCCTGGGTGTTCCGCCGCCGGCCGGCGCTGATGCCGCTGGCGATCATCGGCACGCTGCCGTTCCGCATCCCGCTGGAATCGGGCGGCGAAACCGCCAACCTGCTGGTGCCGCTCTACGTCGTCATCGCCGCGGGGGTGCTGGCGGCGATCTTCCTGCCGCCGCCGGCGGAGGTGCGCCGGCCCCGCTGGGTGGCGAAAACGCTGGCGATCTTCGTCGTCCTCTACGCGCTGCAGGCGCTCTACTCGGAGGACTTCTCCAAAGGCCTGCAGGAAGTCTGCTTCTTCCTCGTCCCCTTCACCCTCGCCTACATCCTCCTGCGCGAGCTGCCCTGGGACCGCCGCCTGCTCGTCTCCGCCCTCGTCCTGGTCACGGTCGAGGCGGTCGCCTTCGTGCTGATCGGCAGCGTCGAGTACGCCAGCCGCAGCCTCTTCTGGAACGAGGCGGTGATCCGCTCGAACGAATTCCACACCTACTTCCGGGTCAACTCGATGTTCTGGGATCCGAACATCTACGGCCGCTACCTGTCGCTGGTGCTGGTCGTGATCACCGCGGCGATGCTGTGGGTCCGCGAGCGGCGCGCCTTCTGGCTCCTCTGCGGGGCGATCCTCGTGCTCTGGATCGGCCTCGCCCAGACCTTCAGCCAGTCGAGCTTCCTCGCCGTGCTCGCCGGCCTGGCGGTGCTGGCGGCGCTGCGCTGGTCGTGGCGCTGGACGCTCGGCGTGGTCGGGGTCGTCGCCGTGGGGGCGGCGCTGGTGGTGATCCTGATCGGCGGCAAGGGCTTCGACTTCGGCCGCCTCAACCTCGACACCGGCGGCCGCGCCAACCTCGTCTCCGGCGGCGCCGAACTCTTCTCCGAACGCCCGCTCTGGGGCTACGGCTCGGGCTCCTTCCAGCAGTCCTACATCAACCACCTGGAAACCGAAAAGAAGGCCCCGGTGACGATCTCCCACACCGAGCCGGTCACCGTCGGCGCCGAGCAGGGGCTGATCGGGCTGGCGTCCTACATCGCCCTCGTCGTCGTCTCGCTGTGGACGATGGGAGCCGGGCTCTGGGCGCGCGGGCCGGACGGTGAGCGCGGCCCGCCCTACGCCTTCATCGCTCGCGCCGCGGTGCTCGCCGCCTTCGTCGCGCTGCTCGTCCACACGATGGCCTACGCCGGCTTCTTCCAGGACCCGATCACCTGGGTGCTGATGGCCGTGGGCGCTTCGCTGGCCGCCACCCGCAGCGGCGCCCCCCGTCGGCAGGCGCCCGCCGCCGGGTCGCCGGCGCCCGCAGTTCCCGATCCGGCTTGACCTTCCCACGCCCGTTCTAGGGTGGTCGCGTGTCCGGATACCTAAGGCGACTCGCCACCACCGGCGCCGCCTACACCGCGGCGAGCATCATCTCGAAGCTGATCGCGGTCGCGCTGCTGCCGCTCTACACGCGCCACCTCAGCCTCGACGACTACGGCGCCGCCGAGGTCCTCTTCGCCGCCGTCGTCTCGGCCAGCATCGTCGTCCGGCTCGGGCTGATCGAGGCGGTGCTGCGCTTCTACTACCGCGAGGACGAGGACCCGGCGGCGATCGTCGCCGCCACCTTCTCCGGCCTCTTCTGGATCGCGACGATCGCCGCGCTGATCGCCCTGCCTTTCGCCGGGCCGCTCTCGGAAGCGCTGCTCAACCCGAAGCCCGACGAACTGCACACGGCGACCGAACTGACCCGGATCGCGATCGGCGGCCTCTGGGTCGCGACGCTGTTCGAATACCTGCTGGCGCTGTTCCGCCTCGACGAGCGCGCCCGCGCCTACTTCGTCACCACGATCGCCAACGTGCTGGCGACGATCGCGCTGACTATCGTCCTCGTCGTCGGGGTGGGGGACGGGGCGCGCGGCCTGCTGCTCGGCTCCTACCTGGTCGGCGCCGTCTTCGTCCTGGCGATGATCTTCATGCAGCGCCGCCGCCTCACCCTGCGGGTCGACCGCCCGCTGCTGCGCCGCCTGCTGCGCTTCGGCCTGCCGACGATGCCCGCCGAGGTCAGCCTCTACCTGCTCAACTTCGCCGACCGGCTGATCATCGTCCAGGTGAAGGGCCTCGGCGAGGCCGGCCTCTACTCGCTGGCGGTGAAGTTCGCGCAGGCGGTCAACGTCCTGGTCCGCGGCTTCCAGCTCGCCTGGCCGCCGCTCGCCTACTCGATCCGCGACGACGACGAGGCGCGGCGCACCTACGCCACCGTGATCACCCTCTTCCTCGCCGGCTGCACCTGGCTGGTGGTCGGGCTCTGGCTGCTGGCCGAGTACCTGCTGCGCTTCTTCGCCGCGCCGAAGTTCTTCGACGCCTACGAAGTGGTCGGGCTGATCGCCGCCGCGGTCACCCTCTACGCGCTCTACATGGTGATGGTGGTGATCCTCGGCCGCACCGGGCGCACCGAGTACAACCTGCCCGCGGCGCTCGCGGCGCTCCTCTCCAACATCGCCCTCAACCTGATCCTGGTGCCGGCGCTGGGGATCGTCGGCGCCGGCCTGGCGCTGGTCGCCTCCTACCTGGTCGTGATCGTGCTGATGTACGGGTTCACCCAGCGCCTCTTCCCGGTGCCCTACGAATGGGGACGGCTGGCACGGGTCCTCTTCGCCGCCGCGGCGCTGGTCGGGCTGGGGGAGCTGGTGCTGCCCGCCTCCGGCTTCGGCGGCCTGGTCGGCAGGCTGGCGCTGGCGCTGCTCTATCCCGTCGTGCTGCTCGTGAGCGGCTTCTTCACCGCCGAAGAGCGCGGCTGGCTCGCCCGCCTGCGCCACCCGGGCGAGCTGGCCGCGAGCTTCACCGCTCTGCGCGCCCGTCCGGCGGCCGTCGACGGCGATCCGGGGGAGCTCTACGAAGCCGAGCGGATGGACGAGGACTCGCGCTTCTAGCGCCGCCGACCTCCGGGCCACTCTCAGGGGGTCTTCATAAACCGCTCGGCTCGGTTGTACTTCTCATACCGAGACCCGACATATGTACCGGTCGATGCGATTCCCGACCAGTCGCTTCCGATACACCTGTACGGAGAGGCGAGTCGACGCCATGGTCCCCGACCGGAGGTAGAGCCGGGTGTTTCTGAGTCCCCCAAGGTTGTTGCAGGCGGCGGCGAGCGTGATCGCGCCCGCGGCCGCTTTCAGCATCGATGACGAGATGCGGGTCGTCGCCGCCGAAGGAGCCGCCTTTGCCCGGCAGGGGCTCGTGGCCGAGGACTGGATCGGCCGCACGCTCGGCGAAGTCCTGCCGGCGGCGTCGCGCGAGGAGGTGCTGGACCGCTACCGGGCCGCCTTGGCGGGCGAGCGACAGTCCTTCGACTACTGGTCCGAGGACGGACGCCATGGCTACTGGGTACAGATCGCGCCGCGCGCCGAGGAGGACGGAACCGGCGGGGTCGTCGCCGTGATGCAGGACATCACCGAGCGGCTGATCGCGATGGGCGAACTCGAGCGCAGCCAGAGCCGCCTGCAGGAGGCGGAGCGGCTGGCCGGGGTGGGCAGCTGGGAGCTTCACCCCGGCAGCGACCTGCTCACCTATTCGCCCGGGTTCGGCCGGCTGCTCGGCCTCACGCCGGGCCAGCCGCTGACCTTGGCCGAACTCCTCAAGATGGTCCTTCCCGACGATCGCGCCACGCTCACGGAGGCGGTCGAGGAGTGCAGGATCCAGGGCAGCGCGACGTGCGAGTACCGGCTGCGCAGCCGCGACGGCCAGGTGCGGACGATCCTCGCCCAGGGCGAGGCGGTCGCCACCGCGGGGGATCGGCCGCCGCTTCTACACGGGGCGATCCTCGACGTGACCGATGCGCGGAGCGCCGAAGAGGAGCGCCTGGCGGGGTTGTCGCTCTTCCGCGACGGGTTCGACCTGCCCCGATCGGCATGGTGCTGACCGACCCCGCCGACGGTCGTTATCTGAGGGTCAACGACGCGATGTGCAGGCTGCTCGGGCGCCCGCGGGAGGAACTGCTGACGCTCAGGTTCGCGGAGGTCACCTACCCGGACGACATCACGGCCGACGAATCCAGCGCGGCGGGCGATGGCGGAGGGGACAGCTCCGGCCATCAGGCCGAAAAGCGTTTCCTCTGCGGCGACGGGTCGGCGGTCTGGGCGGCCATCCACATCACCCCGGTGCGTCGGGAGGACGGCACGATCGAGGCCTTCTACACCCAGGTCGTCGACATCAGCGAGCGCAAGGCCCGCGAAGCGCGCATGCAGAGCGACATCGCCGACGCGACCTGGCTGGCCCGGATCCGCGCCGCCCTCGACGAGGACCGGTTCGTCCTCTACCGGCAGCCGGTCGTCGAGTTGGCCGGCGGCCGCACGGTCCAGAACGAGCTGCTGCTGCGGATGGTCGGCGAGGACGGCACGGTCCACTCCCCCGGCGAGTTCCTCCCCGTGGCCGAGCGCTACGGACTGATCTCCGAGATCGACCGCTGGGTGATCCGCGAGGCGGTCCGCATCGCCGCCGCCGGCCAACCCACCGAGTTCAACATCTCCGCGAAGTCGATCGACGACGCCGACGTGTTGCGGGAGCTCGAAGAGGCGATCGCGGAGGTCGACCTCGACCCGTCCCAACTGGTCGTCGAGGTGACCGAGACCGCGGTGGTCGGCCACCTCGACGCCGCGCGTCGGTTCGCCGAGCGCGTGGCGGAGCTCGGCTGCGGGCTCGCCCTGGACGACTTCGGCACCGGCCAGGCGAACCTCAGCTACCTCAAGCACCTGCCCGCCGACCACCTGAAGATCGACATCGAGTTCATCCGCGACCTCGTCCACAGCGAGACCGACCGCCGGTTGGTCGAGGGCATCGTCTCCTTCGCGCATGCCTTCGACCAGGTGACCGTGGCGGAGGGGGTCGAGGACGAGGACACGTTGATGGTCCTGCGCGAGTTGGGGGTCGATCGGGCCCAGGGCTACCTGTTCGGCCACCCGGTTCCGTGCCCGGAGACCGAGTGCCGGCCGGTCGCGGGCGAGGGCGCGGAGTGCGCGGACGCGCCCGCGCTCGTCAGGGCGGCCTTCGAGGCTTTCGCCCGCCGGGACCGGGACGCCTTCTTCGAGATCTGCGTGCCGGACGTGCTGGTGCGTCCGGGGGGGACGGCGTCCTTGGCCGGACGGCCCGCCGGCTACCGCGGCCAGGAGGGCGTCCGCGAATACTTCGAGGACCTCGGATCGGTCTGGCGGACGCTGACGCTGCGGCCGCAGACCTTTCGTCCGGCGGAGGAGTCGATCCTCGTCTTCGGCGAGGTGGAGGGGGAGACGGCCGAGGGCCACCTGATCGTCGACGTGATCTGGGTCTGGCGCGTCCGCGACGACCTGATCGCCTCGGTCGAGGCGTTCCCGGTACCGCGCCGTTCGGGCTAGGGGAGGATCGGCGAGGCGTCGTCACCGCTCGGTGAGGGCCGCGACTCAGGGGTCGAGAGGTTTAAGGACCGGTGGTACGGTGATTCCCGTCTGGGAAAAGGGAACCCGGGTGGCCTGAGTGGTCCCGCAGACTCGCGGAAATGCCGCCCCCGGTCCGCCGACGGTCGAACCGGAAGAAGGGCGTTTTGCGCGAGGACGCGCGAACCAGAGACTCGCCTCTCCCCATGGCCCGGAGCGCTTTTTCTCGCCCGGACCGAGGCCGGTGACCGCGCCGCCACCGAGGGGCTGGTCGCGGCCTTCATGCCCGCGATCGACCGGGTCGCGAGCCACTACCGGAGCTTCCGCACCTTGGAGCGCCAGGAGCTCCGGCAGGAGGGCGTCGTCGACCGCCTCCTGCGCGCCGCGCGTCGCTACGACCAGCGCTACGAATCGCCGTTCTGGGCCTACGCCTCGTGGTGGTCCGGGGGGCGATGCAGCAGCTTCGTCGCCGAGCTGACCAGTCCCGTCGTCCTCTCCGACGGAGCGGCCCGCAACCTCGTCCAGATGAAGCGGGCGCGCTCCGCCTTCTTCCAGGCGAACCGGCGTGAGTCCTCCGACCCCGAGCTCGCGAGGAGCGCGCAGATGCCGCTGGAGCAGGTCCAGCACCTGATCTCGGTCGAGCGCGCTCCGAGCAGCCTGCAGGCGCGACCTTCCGGCGACGGGGAGATCGCGGGAACCTTCGCCGGGCGAGTCGCCGATCCGGCCACGGAGGAGGACTACGAACGGATCGTCGACCACGCCGACGGCGAGAACGTGCGGGATCTCGCCGCCTGCCTGGAGGAGCGCGAGCGGCGCATCGTCTTGCCCACTTCGGGATCGACTGCCGGCAGCGGACGCTGCGGGAGATCGGAATGGAGCTCGAACTCAGCGTCGAGCGGATCGGCAACTGGAGGAGCGCTCGCTCGGGAAACTCCGCCAGACGGCCGGCATGGCACCGGACGTCCCGGGGAAGTAGGGCCGCTCGATCTCGGCCAGGTGCCACTCAGACCTGCTCCGGCACGAACGCCTCCATCGCGCCGCTATCCGACGGGGCGAGGTCGGTGATCCCGGTCATCCTCAGGATTCTCGCCGCCTGCCCGCCGGTCGGAGGGCGGACGACGAACTCCTGTCCGTGGCGCTCGAAGCGCTCCCCGATCCGCGATCAGGGCCAAGGCGTGGGCGTCAAGGAAGTCGCAACCCCGGAGATCGAGGGTGACGCAGGGCAGTCCGGCGCCGACGGTCTTCTCGAGCACTCTCTGGACCAACGGGCAGGCGGACGAGTCGAACTCGCCTCGCACCGCGATCTCCCGACACTCCGCCCAGCGGACGTACTCCTGCACGTCGATCCGGGGTTCGGTCGGGTGAGCATCGACCGCCGCGTGGAGAGCACGGACGGCCGGGCCGTCCGACAGCATCTCGAACCGCCCGCGACCGCGGCAAGGCAGCGCGGACAGTGCACCGGCGGCTGCGGTGAATTGATCCGAAGCCGGCAGCTGGGGCATTCGTTTCGCGTCATCCTGATCTTCCACTCGTCGGATGCGGATCTCCGGAGTTCGTCTTCTATCGTCCGGCTCAGCCACCGGCTCCGTTCTGACCGGGCTTCAGGACGACCTTCGTCCAGCCGTCGTCGCGGGCGTCGAAGTGCTCGTAGGCCTCCGGGCGCCTGGTCCAGCGGCAGCTCGTGGCTGACGATGAACGACGGCTTGGCCTTGCCGGCGGCGATCAGGTCGCGCAGCTGCCGGTTGTACTTCTTCACCGGGCCTGGCCGCTGCCGATGTGCTGGCCCTTGAACCAGAACATGCCGAAGTCGAACGCGACCTGGCCGTTCTTGGCGAGCTCGTCCGTCCCGCCCGGGTCCTGCGGCACGAAGACGCCGACGACGCCGATCCCGCCGGTGAAGCGCACCGACTTGACCAGCTTGTTCAGGGTCAGGTTCGGGTGCTCGTTCCCCTCCGGGTCGTGCGCCTGGTAGCCGACGCACTCGCAGCCGTTGTCCGCGCCCAGGCCCATGGTCTGCTCGAGCACCGCCTCGACCGGGTCGACCTTCGAGTCGTCGATCGCGATGGCACCGATCGACTCGGCCAGCCGCAGCCGGTCGGGGTGCCGGTCGACGACCATCACCTTGCTCGCGCCCTTGATCGTCGCCGAGTAGGCGGCCATCAGCCCGACCGGCCCGGCGCCGTAGATGACGGTCTGGTCGCCGGGCTGGACGCCGGCCAGCTCGGTGGCGTGGTAGCCGGTCGGCAAGATGTCGGCCAGCATCACGTAGTCGGCCTGCTTCTCCTCGGCGTCCTCGCCGCAGGCGCAGGCAGTTGAAGTCGCCCCAGGGCACGCGGAGCAGCTCGGCCTGGCCGCCCGGCCACGGGCCCATGTCGGCGAACCCGTAGGCGGCGCCGGCCATGTGCGGCACCGGCTGCGCGGTCAGGCAGTAATTCGTGAGCCCGCGCTCGCAGTTCTTGCAGTGCCCGCAGGCGACGTTGAACGGCAGGACGACGCAGTCGCCGACCTGAACCTTGTCGACGCCGTCGCCGACCTCGACGACCTCGCCCATGTTCTCGTGACCGAACCGCGGCCGGTCTCGAAGTCGGTCCGGCCCTCGTACATGTGCAGGTCCGAACCGCAGATGTTCGTCGTGGTGATCCGCACCAGCACGTCGGTCGGCCGCTCGATGCGCGCGTCGGCACGTCCTTGACGCTGACCTGGCGCGGGCCCTCGTACACCACTGCCTTCATGACGAAGCACCCCCCGTCGCGGTCCCGACCCGGGCGTCGTGGCCGGCTTCGGCGAACTCCTCGACGATCTTGGCGCAGAAGGCGGGCAGGTCGTCCGGGCTCCGGCTCGAGACCAGGCCCACGTCGGCGACTACCTCCTGATCGAGCACCTCGGCGCCGGCGTTGCGGAGATCGGTCCGCAGGCTCGGGAACGAGGTGATCTGCCGCCCTTTCACCACGCCGGCCTCGACCAGGGTCCAGGGGCCGTGGCAGATCGTGCCGATCGGCTTGCCGGAGCTCGAAGAAATCGCGGACGAATCCGACCGCGTCCGTCATCCATCCGCAGTTTGTCCGGGTTCACCGTCCCGCCCGGCAGCAGCAGGGCGTCGTAGTCGTCGACCGAGGCGTCGGCGACGACCCTGTCGACCGAGAACGTGCCGGCGTCTTCGAGGTCGTTGTTGCGCGCCGCGATCTCGCCTTCGTTGATCGAGAGCAGGCTCGGTCTCCGCGCCGGCGTCGGTGACCGCTTCACGCGGCTGCTCCAACTCCACCCGCTCGACCCCGTCCGTGGCGAGGATCGCCACCCGTTTGCCGTTCGGCCTCACTGGCCATCTCGTTCCTCCCTTTCGTGCTTCGACGTGTGCACTTGGGGAGGTAGGCGCGGCGACCCGCGGTTCAAGGGGGGTGCCGAAGATTTTGCTCAGTTTGCCGCTCGCGTGTCGGGGTAAAGGTCTCAGTTGCGCATGGGAGCGAAGGGAAGCCGTGACGAACGCGCTCAGAACGCCACTCGGCCGCGGCCATCCACCGAGACAAAGGAGCGAATCACATGGCCACTCAAGTGAACGTCGGACTGTTCGTCCGCCTCGAGGCGCTACCGGGGAAGGAGGACGATGTCGCGAGCTTCCTCGATCAAGGTCTCGAGCTGGTCCAGCAGGAGCCGGACACGGACCGCTGGTTCGCCATCCGGTTCGGGCCTTCGTCGTTCGGCATCTTCGACGCGTTCCCCGACGACAGCGGACGCCAGGCGCACCTCAACGGCGCGGTCGGGCAGGCGCTGGCCGCCAAAACGGCGAGCTGTTCGAGCAGCCGACGGTCGAGCAGGTGGACGTGCTCGCCGAGAAGCCGCCGCAGTAGGCCAGGTGTGAGCGGCGCGGCGCCGAACGACCCACCCCGCCGATTCTCAGGATTGTCACTCACCAATCGGGGCCGGTTCGCCGATAATCAACCCATGTCTCAGATCGGACCTCTCGAGATCGCCATCGTCGCGATCATCGCCATCCTCGTCCTCGGTCCCAAACGCCTGCCCGAGGCGGGCCGCGGCATCGGCCGCAGCTTCCGCGAGTTCAAAGCCGGCATCTCGGGTGATTCCGAGAAGCCCTCGAAGAACGACTCCGACGTCGACTAACGGGCCGCTTCGGCGCGGTCCCGGATGCCGACGCCGCGCGCCGGGAAGAGCGCCTGCCGCGCGTGGGCGCGGTAGACGTCGGCCGATCGGCCGGGGATGACGGTCGCCGCCAGCGCTCGCACGCCGTAGGCCCAGGCGGTGAGGGCGCGGACCGCGAGCGCCGCCGCCGTGCCGCCGTGCTTGCGCATGTAGAGGTCGCGGTTGCGGTGGAATTCGACGATCCGCGGCAGTCCGGCGCCGAGGTCGGTGGCGAGCTGGTCGTGGTGGACGGCCTCCGCCCCGGGGACGAAGAGCTCGTGCCAGCCCGCGTCGGCGAGCCGGCGGGCGAAGTCGCACTCGTCGTAGTAGACGAAGAAGTCGGGGTCCATGTAGCCGATCGCGGCCGCTGCCTCGCGGCGGACGAGCAGGGCGCTCGACTGCGCCCAGTCGACCCGGCGGGTCTCGGTGCCCTTGCTCTGCACGGTGAGCCAGCGGTGCAGGAAGAACGCCCCGGCCAGGGCGGTCTCGACGCCCGGGAAGCGCCAGGCGCAGGGGTAGGGGGCGCCGTTCGCGTCGAGCAGCTGCGGCGTCGCGGCGGCGGCCTTCGGGTCGGCGTCGAGGGCGGCGATCAGGGCGGCGGTGGCGCCCGGGCGCAGTTCGGAGTCCTCGTTCAGCAGCAGGCAGTAACGGCCCTGCGCCCGTTCCATCAGCAGCGAGTCGTTGGCCGCCTTGCCGGTGCGCCGCGGCTGCTCGATCAGCTCGATGTCACCGCCGAGCGCGCGCACGGCGTCGGCGGAGCCATCGGTGGAGGCGTTGTCGAGGACGAGGATCTCGCGGCCCACCTCGGCCGGATGGGTCCGCTCGATCGCCGCGAGGCAGCGCAGGAGGTAATCGCGCCCGTTCGTGTTCACCACGCAGTAGGAGAGGTCGACTGACACGGCGGCCACGATAATCGGCCCGCAGGAACTGCTTGCAGATTGTGCCCTGCGAAATATGCGCGTTCGACTAGTCGACCCATCCGCCTTTACGCCGCCGTATGACCGCGCGCTTGCCGCGGCGCTAGCCCGTGCGGGCGCTCAGGTCGAGCTCGTCACCACCAAGTTCCTCTACGGCGACGTGCCGCCCGCGGAAGGCTTCACCGTCGACGAGCGCTTCTACCAGCGCAGCGCCGCCCGCGGCCTCTCCTCCTCCGCCCGCCTGCCGTTCAAGGGCGCCGAGCACCTGCGCGACATGCTCGCCTTCCGCCGCGCCCCGAGCGACGCCGACGTCGTCCACTACCAGTGGCTGACCCTCCCCGGCCTCGACCGGCGCCTCCTGCCGCCGACCCGCCCGCGGGTGATGACCGCCCACTACATCCTGCCGCCCGACGCGAGCCCGCGCGCCGCCCGCGCCGCGGGCAAGGTCTTCGGCGCGATGGACGCGATCGTCGCCCACTCCGAGCACGGCGCCGCCCGCCTGCGGGAGGAGGTCGGCCTGCCCGCCGAGCGGGTGCGGGTGATCCCCCACGGGGCCTTCGACTACCTCACCCGCCTGCCCGAGGAGAAGCCGCTGCCCGCGGAGCTCGAGGGCGCCGAGGGCCCGGTCGTCCTCTCTTTCGGCCTGCTCCGCCCCTACAAGGGGCTCGAGAACCTGCTCGAGGCGTTCGGGGAGGTGGGGGAGGCGGAGCTCTGGATCGTCGGCAACCCGCGGATGGCGGTCGAGCCGCTGCACGAGCTGGCCGCGCTGACCGGCGCCAAGGTCCGCTTCGTCACCCGCTTCGTCGAGGAGGCCGAGATCCCGGCGATCTTCCGCCGCGCCGACGTCGTCGCGCTGTCCTACCTCGACGCCGAGCATTCCGGCGTCCTCTACACCGGCCTCGCCTTCGGCAAGCCGCTGGTGGTGAGCGCGGTCGGCGGCTTCCCCGAGGTCGCCGAGACCGGCGCCGCGAGGCTCGTCCCGCCCGGCGACACCGCCGCCCTGGCGAGCGCGCTGCGCGAGCTGATCGACGACCCGGCCGCCCGCGAGGAGCTGGCCGCCGCCGCCCGCGCCGCGGCCGCCGGGCCCTACTCCTGGGACGAGGCCGCCCGCCTCACCCTGGAGCTCTACGAGGAACTGCTGGCCGAGGGGCCCGCCGCGCACGACCGCCGGGGCGCCCGCCCGTGACCACGCTCGCCGCGATCGTCTTCTGGCTCTGCGCGCTGGCGATCGTCTACGCCCAGGTCGGCTACCCGTTCGTGCTGCGCGCCCTGGTCACCGCGCGCCGCGGCCGCGAATCGCTCGGCGGCCCCCGCGCCCCGCGCCCGCTCGGCCTCGGCACCTCGCCGGGGGAGCGCCCGCTGGTCTCGCTGATCATCCCCGCCTACGACGAGGAGGAGGTGATCGCGGCCAAGGTCGCCAACGCGCTGGCGCTCGACTGGCCGCGCGAGCGCCTGCAGATCATCGTCGCCGACGACGGCTCCACCGACGCCACCCCGGAGCGCGCCCGCGAGGCCGGCGCCGACCTCGTGCTCGAGCTGCCCCCGGCGGCAAGGTCGCCGCGCTGAACGAAGCGGTCACCGATGCCGACGGCGAGTTCCTCGCCTTCTCCGACGCCAACTCCGAGTGGGCGCCGGACGCGCTCGGCCGGCTGCTGGCGCCGTTCGCCGACGAGCGGGTCGGCTACGTCTGCGGCCAAGTCCGCTTCCTCGATCCGGGCGGCGACAACCTCGAGGGCGCCTACTGGCGCTACGAGATGGCGATCCGCACGATGGAGTCCGAGCTCGCCGGGGTCACCGCGGGCAACGGGGCGATCTACGCGGTGCGCCGCAGTGCCTACGAGGCGCTGCCCGCGTCGGGCAGCCACGACCTCAGCTTCCCCTTCCGCCTCGCCAAGCGCGGCCTGCGCTCCCTCTACGCGCCGGGGGCCCGGGCCGAGGAGAAGATGGTGCCGACGATCGAGGGCGAGTTCGCCCGCAAACGGCGGATGATGCTCGGCCTCTGGGACATCGTCGTCGGCGAAGGGATGCTGATCCCACGCGGCTACCCGCCGCTCTTTGCCTTCGAGCTCTTCTCCCACCGGCTGCTCCGCTACGCGACGCCCTTCCTCCACCTTCTCGTGCTTCTATCCAACCTGGTGCTGCTGGGCAGCGGGTGGTTCTACTACCTGACCCTGATCGCCCAACTGGCGCTGCTCGGCATCGCCGCGCTCTCCGCCCGCCTCCCCGACGACGCGGTGGTGCGGATCTGCCGCTACTACGTCCTCACCCAGGCTTCGATCGTCCTCGGCCTCTGGGACCGCCTCCGCCACGGCCCGGGCGGGCGCTGGGAGAAGGCGGCGGGGACCCGATGAGAGCCCCCCGCCCCCGGGAGCCCCGCTGATGCCCGCCGCTCTCGACCGCTTCCTCGCCGCCCTCGGCCTGATCCTCCTCTCGCCGCTGATCCTCGCCGCGGCAATCTGGATCAAGCTCGACAGCCGCGGCCCGGCCTTCTACCGCCAGCAGCGGGTGGGGGAGGGCGAGCGGCCGTTCGAGATGCTGAAGCTGCGGACGATGGCCGCGGGCTCCGACCCGGTCGGCGTCGGCACCGCCGTCCTGCGCGACGACCCGCGGGTGACCCGCTCCGGCCGCTTCCTGCGCCGCACCTCGCTCGACGAGCTCCCCAACCTGGTCAACGTGCTGCGCGGCGAGATGGCGATCGTCGGTCCGCGCCCGACCCTCGCCGCCCACGTCGAGCACTTCTCGATCGGCGGCCACGCCCGCTTCGACGTCCTCCCCGGGATCACCGGCTGGGCCCAGGTCCAGGGTCGCGCCGGCATCCCCTGGGAGGAGCGGATCGAGCTCGACGCCTGGTACGCCGAGCACCGCACCCTCTGGCTAGACCTCCGCATCCTCGCCCGCACCGTCCGCCTGGTCCTCACCGGCCAAGGCCTCGCCCCGGACTGACCGTCCTCGATTGATTGCATAGTGGCGGAGTGGATTGGACTAAGGAAATCGCTCCATCTGGAGCATCCAGGGGCGGGATGGTCGGAGACTTTCCGCTGAGCCACGATCTGCCGGAGCGCATCGCAGTCGACTGTTCAAAGCTCAGGTTGCCCCTCGCCCCAATGTTTGCGGTGCGCCTCCGTGTCTTCATCGAATGGCATGCAAGGGAAGGGCGGGAAGTGGAAATCATCCCGCCTTCCGACCCAGCTACTGGCCGTCTCTTCCGCGCCATGGCGATCGATCCGGACGGAGAGGGTCCGATCGAGGAGGCCGACGCGATCATGCCTGTGACCAGATTGGATGGGCACAACAACGCCGAGCTGGTCGCTGCTCGAACACAACAGATCCTCGAGTACCAACTCCACGATGTTTCCCCGCTCGGTCAGGCAGCGTTCATGGCCGTCGCGGAGCTCTGTGACAACGCCATGGATCATGGGAAGAATCCGCTCGGCGCATACGCGGCCGTGCAGCGTGTCAGTGAGCCGAGGCCTCAGGTGTCAATCTCGATCTGCGACTTGGGCATCGGTATCCCCGAGCACATCAGGCAGCGATTCCCCGAGTGGAGCGAGGACAGCGCGGCCATCGCTCACGCGACTCAGCCTGCAGTGACGGGGACCGGCGATCCGCATCGAGGATTCGGATTTTCGTCGGTAATGGACGCGGCACTGACCGCGTCCCTCCATGCGGCACGGATGGACATCTACTCTGCGAACGGCTTCTGCCGTTCGCAGGTGGTTCAGGAAGAGACGAAGATCGAGGCGTACGCCGCTTCGAACTATCGTCGGGGAACCTGGATCTCCTATGACTTGGTCTCAGTTTGAGAGCCGAAGCGCGATCTATGATCAGTTCATTCAAATCGAGCGGAAGGAGCGGTTGATGAGGTTCGTTTACGACCTCAGCGAGCACGGCCAGACGTTGGCTACCCGACCCTTCGGAAGAGAGCTCCGCGAAAGCCTTTTGGGTCAAGTGGTTGGCCAGGATGTCATCGAGTTGAACTTCGATGGCGTGAAGAGCGTCAGCCATTCATTTGCCGACGAATTTGTCTGTCGCATTGCGGAAGACTCGAAAAGCGGCCGACGCTCTTCGCTGAGATCGCCATCAGCGGTACCTCTCCCGAAGTAGAGAGGGTGATCGGCGCGGCGCTCGCTCGTCGAGGTATTCAACTGCCAGAACTTGTCTGACCAGAGGCCCTCGGAGGGTCTAGATGTGAGCGATCGACCGGAAGTCTCATTGCGGCGCTTCGAGCCTGGGGACGCGGCTGCTGTCCATCGCTGGTTCAACAACCCGGCGGCGACCGCCTCGCTGATGGAGCAGCGGGATGGCTTCTCGCTCGAGCAGGCCGAAGGCTGGGCGCAGCGCGCGATGGACGACTCCGGCGAGGACCGCAAGTACGCGATCGTGGTCGAGGGCTACGACGAGCCGGTCGGCTTCACCGCCCTCTACGGGCTCTTCCGCCAGACCGCGCCGGAGCTCGGCGCGCTGATCGGCGACGACGTGCGTGGCAAGGGCGTCGGCCGGCGGGCGGAGGCACTGACGATCAAGAAGGCCTTCGACGAGTTCGGCGCCCACCGGGTCTACGGCCGCATCCCGGCCCGCAACGAGATCGCCAAGAAGACGGTCGCCAGCCAGGGCTGGGTGTACGAGGGAACGATGCGCGGCCACCTCGCCCGCGAGGGCGAACCGCCCGACGACTGCGAGGTCTGGGGGGTCCTGCCCGACGAGTTCCGCGCCGCCACCGTGGACCTGTTCGGGTGGCCGATCGTGGCGACCTTTCGCCCAGCTGATCGAGGACGGCGGCGCCTCGGCCGGCGGCGACATCGGCGGCCACCCGACCGAGTTCTTCCGCGGCGCCCACTTCCTCGAAGCCGAGGGCGTCACCCACACGCTGCGGATCGAGACCGACGACGCCGAGCTGCTCGGCGCCGCTGATCGTGCGGGAGATCGAGGGGGCCGACGATCTCGACGCCGTCTCCCCATACGGATACCCGGGGCTCACGGTCGTCGGCGGGCCCGACCGCTTCCCCGGCGCCGACGGTGCGCCGGGCGCAGGGGAGGATCCACCGGCCGGTGACCAGGGGTGGCTCGATCCCGCCGCCGTCGACTGGCACCGCACCGGCCTCGTCTCTGTCTTCATCCGCCACCGGCTCGACCTCGTCCCCTTCGCCGCCTCGACCGAGCGCAACGTCGTCCAGATCGCCGACCCGGCGCTGAAGCCGAAGAGCAGGCCGACCGACCGCCGCCAGATCCGCCGCAACCTCGAGGCCGGGTACTCGGTCGACCTCGTCCCCGGTGACGAGACGAGCCCTGCCCAGCGCGCCGCATTCCTCGACCTCTACGAGCAGACGATGCGACGGACCGACGCAGCCCCGCACTACTTCTTCGGCGCCGCCTACTTCGACCGCCTGCTGCCCTCCGAACGCACCTGGCTCGCCCTCGCCACCGACCCCGAGGGCACCCCGGTCGCCGCCTCGATCGCCACGGTCTCGGACGGCTACCTCCACTACTACCTCAGCGGCAGCGCCGACTCGCACCTCGGCGACTCGCCGATGAAGAACGTCCTCGCCCGGCTGATCGAGCTCGCCGGCGAGCTGCGGCTGCCGCTCAACCTCGGCGGCGGCCTGCGGCCCGGCGATGCGCTGGAGGAGTTCAAGCGCGGCTTCGCCAACCGCACGGTCACCTGGCGGACCTCGGAGGTCGTCTGCGACCCGGATCGCTACGCCGAGCTCTCAGGCGACCGCGAAGTCGCTGGCTTCTTCCCCGCCTACCGCGCCCCCGCCTGAGCGGAGCGCGGAGCTAACCGATCCGGCCGGCCAGGGTCGAGGCGTCGCCGCGGGTCCGCTCCCACGGCTTCGAGGCCTTCAGCGCACCCAGCACCGCGCGCGTCGCCGGCGCCCGGTTCAAGGCGTAGAAGTGGATCCCCGGCGCCCCCGCGATCAAGAGCTCCGAGCACTGCTGGGCGGCGTAGGCGACGCCGAGCTCGAACTCGCGCGCCGGGTCGTCGCCGGCGGCCAGGAACGCTGCTTCCAGCGGTGCCGGGATCGAGGCTTCGCAGAGCTCGCAGATCCGTTTCGTCTGGGCGAAGCTGCCGACCGGGATCACCCCGGCCATGATCGGCACCTCGATCCCGATCGCCCGCGCCGCGGCGACGAAGTCGAAGTAGACCTGGTTGTCGAAGAAGAGCTGGGTGGTGAGGAAGGACGCGCCGGCGTCGACCTTCTCCTTCAGGTAGGCGAGGTCGGTCGCCAGGTCGGCGGCCTCCGGGTGCACCTCCGGGAAGCAGGCGCCGCCGAGCGCGAACTCCCACCTGCCGCTGCCGATGAAGTCGATCAGCTCGGCCGCGTTGCCGAGCCCGCCCTCGGGCTGGACGAAGTCGCCCTCCCCGCGGGGCGGATCGCCGCGCAGCGCGAAGACGTTCTCGATCCCGGCCGCCTCGATCTTGTCGAGCGTCGCCGCCAACCCCTCGGTGGTCTCGCCGACGCAGCTGAGGTGGGCCATCGTCTCGTAGCCCATCTCGTCCTTCAGCACCCGGGTGATCTCCACCGTGCCGTCGCGGGTCGAGCCGCCGGCGCCGTAGGTGACGGAGACGAAATCGGGCTCCAGGCCGCGCAGCTGGCGCGCGGTCTCGTAGAGGTTCTTCTGGCCCTCCTCGGTGCGGGGCGGGGAGAACTCGACCGAGAAGGTCGGGCGGTTGTTGGCGATGATCTCGTCGACGCGCATCGACCAAGGGTACCGGCGCGCAACCCGCCGCAGCCTAACCGCGCAGTTTGCGGGATGGACCCCCACCGAGCCCTTGCGCCGGGGCAATCGCGAGGCGTACCTTGGACCTGCGACCGGGAGAGACCGGTACCCCCCGGAAGCCGAGGGGGGAAGGGTCTCGAAGGTGGCGCAGACGGGCTTCTGATCGCGAAGGCTACGCGGTGGGCAGGCAACGAGCGCCATCCCCGGTCGTTTTTCGGTTGGCCGGGAGCCGGCCGCACGCGGGGTCGCCCGAGCCGAGACGGGCGGCGTCGTCCGAGCCGGCTCCTAGCTTTCCCGGTGGTCGTGGGGTTCCTGCCCCTCCCGCGGCCGGCGACCGGGGCGCACCTCACGCGGGAGCCGGGCGTCGTTGGCACACCCCGAGCGTCGTGCCGCGACTAGCCCGCCCGATCCCGCAGCTTCTCAGCCGGCCCGCTGCGCGCGGGGCGGCTGGGCTGCGTCCGCGGCGCGGCGCTCCCTGGCCTGTGGGACGATCCCGGCATGGGGGAGGTGCGCTACGAACGGATCGGCGCCGCCGCGCTGCTGACCATCGACCGGCCCGAGCGCCGCAACGCCGTCGACGCGCCGACCGCGGCCGCCCTGCGCGAGGGCTTCGCGAGCTTCGAGGCCGACGACGGTGCCCGCGCCCTCGTCCTCACCGGGGCCGGCGGCGAGGCGTTCTGCGCCGGCGCCGACCTGAAGGAGCTCGACCTCGACGTCGAGCACCCGTCCGGGCCGATGGGCTTCACCCGGCTCGCCGCCTCGAAGCCGACGATCGCCGCGATCGACGGCTGGTGCCTGGCGGGCGGGGTCGAGCTGGCGCTCTGGTGTGACCTGCGGCTGGCGACCCCCGCCTCGACCTTCGGCCTCTTCGAGCGCCGCTGGGGCGTGCCGCTGATCGACGGCGGGACCCAGCGGCTGCCGCGCATCGTCGGCCTCGGCCGGGCGCTCGACCTGATCCTCACCGGCCGCGCCGTCGACGCCGCCGAGGCGGAGCGGATCGGGCTGATCACCGCGGTGACGGCGCCGGGCGAGCACCTCGAGCGGGCGCTGGCGCTGGCCGAGCAGCTGGCCGGGTTCCCGCAGGAGACGATGCTGACCGATCGCCGCGCGGCGATCGAGGGGATCGGGCTGCCGTTCGAGGAGGGGCTGAAGCTCGAGCACCGCATCGGCCGCGACACGCTCGAGGTGGCCGCCCGGGGGGCCGCCCGCTTTGCCGCGGGGGAGGGACGCCACGGCAGGCCTGCCGCGCCCGGCCCCGACTCCGCCGTCCCCGACCCGCCCGCCGCGGCCGAGGAACCGCGACCGGATAAGTAGGTCTGATTCCACCGTAGTACCTGATTCCTGCATTCAACATCTCCCAAGTTGAACCAACCTCAGTTCCGGTACCGTGCCGTTCGTGGCTCAACGTACCCCGATGCGACCGCCGCCCGGCCGCCAACATCTTTCGCGCGAGTTCATCGCTCGTCACCAGCGCGCGCGGATCGTCGCCGCCCTCGCCGAGGAGACGATGTCGCGCGGCTACCGCGCGGTGACCGTCGCCGACATCGTGCGCCGCGCCGGCATCGCCCGCAACACCTTCTACGACAACTTCTCCTCGAAGGAAGACTGCTTCCTCGCGACCCAGGACTACGCGGTCGAGGAATCGCTGGCCCGCGTGGTCGAGGCCGCGGCCGACGCCGACGGCTGGGAGGCGCTCACCGTCGCCGGGCTCGGAGCCTTCCTCAAATACGTCGCCGAGCGAGCCCGCCCTGGCGCGCACCTGCATCGTCGAGGCGCTCTCCGCCGGCGAGGCCGCGCAGGAGCGCTACGAGCAGTCGATGCAGGCCTTCGTCCCGCTGCTGCGCAAAGGCCGCGAGTACTCCGACCACGGTGATGACCTGCCCGAGACACTCGAGGAGACGATCGTCGGCGGCATCTTCTGGGTGATCTACCAGCGCATCGTGCTGGGCGAGGCCGAGAAGATCGAGTCGCTGCTCCCGGACCTCGTCGACTTCGCCCTGACGCCCTACATCGGCGCCGAGTCGGCCCAACGGGCCACCGCCCAGCTCTAGCCCCGGCAGGTATCTTCGCGCCGTGTCCTTCGATCCAGCCGACGCTCCTGCCGAGTATCCGCCGGAGCTGGCGCGCCTGCCCCCGGGACGGCACGGGCTGCCGCGCGACTTCGTCGTCCACAACCAGCGTGAGCGACTGATCGCCGGCCTCGCCGAGGCGGTCGCCGAAAAAGGCTACGGCGGCACCACGATCGCCGACATCACCCGCCACGCGGCGGTCTCGCGGCGCACCTTCTATGAGCACTTCGACTGCAAGGACGAGTGCTTCGTCGCCGCCTTCGACACGGTCACCGGGCAGCTGCGCGAGCGCGTCGGGGCGGCCTATGAGGCCGAGGACGACTGGGCCGACGGATCCGCGCCGGGATCGGCGCGATGCTCGCCTTCCTCGCCTCCGAGCCGAACCTGGCCCGCCTGGCGATGGTAGAGGCGCTGGTCGCCGGCCCGGTCGTGGTAGAGCGCTACGACGCTGCCATGCAGACCTTCCTGCCCTACCTGAACGCCGGTCGCGAGGGCCGCCCCAAGGCAGTCCTCGACCGCCTCTCCGACTCGACCGAGGAAGCCCTCGTCGGCGGCATGGTCTCGCTGGTCGCCCGCCGCATCGTCGCCGGCCAGACCGACGAGCTCGAGTCGCTGCTCCCCGATCTGGTCGAGTTCACCCTCGCGCCCTACGTCGGCAACGACGAGGCCGCCAGCATCGCCCGCGGCTGAACGACCGCCGCCTCAGCGTCTCCCGAACATGTGGCCCGCCGGGGCTACCTCGCGCACTCGGCGACCGCCAGCTCGCGCCGCGCGCGGGAGGAGCGCGCCCGCTCCCGGGCGTCGACGGGCGGCGAGCGGGTCAGGCTCGTGTTGTTGCCGGTCAGCCCCGGCAACTCCGTCTTCTCGGTCCGCTCCAGCGCGGCGACGTCGATCACGATCACGTTGGTCGCCCCTTCGCGGCGCTCCAGCTTGCCCTTCGCCCGCAGCAGCGGCTCGGAGCGGACGAGGACGCGGTGGCGGTCGTAGACCGGCGGCGGGATGATCAGGTTGACGGTGCCGTGCTCGTCCTCGAGCAGCATGAAGACGATCCCCTTCGCCGTCGCCGGGCGCTGCCGGGCGACCACCATGCCGGCGACCTCGACGACGCTGTTGTCGCGGGCCTTCGCCAGGTCCGATGAGCGGAGGATCTTCGGGTCGAGGCCCGGCCGCAGCATCTCCAGCGGGTGCCGTCCCAGGGTCAGGCCGGTCGAGCGGTAGTCGGCGATCAGCTTGCCCCATTCGCCGAGCGGCTCCAGCTCGGGCGGCTCGGGCGGCTCGACCGGCAGCGCCAGCTGGGTGCCCCCGCCCGCCGCGCGTCCGGCCCCGGTGACCCCGATCCGCCAGAGCGCGCCGCGGCGCTCGCCGTCGCCGTCGGCCGGGATGCCGTCGAGCGCCCCCGCCCGGCCAGCTTTTCGAGGCTCGCCAGCCCCGCCCCCGAGCGCGAGGCCAGTTCGGCGATCCCCCGGTAGGGCCCGCCGCGCCCGCGCTCGGCGGCCAGCGCCTCCATCTCCTCGACCCGCACCCCCTTCACGTAGCCGAGCCCGATCCGCACCTGCAGGCCGCCGCGCAGTCCGGGTCGCGGAGCGGCGACTCGACGTGGCAGAGGGCCTCGCTGCGGTTGACGTGCGGCGGCGCGCATCCGACCCCGCGCCGCTGCGCGTCGCGCACGAGCGACGCGGCGGGTAGAAGCCCATCGGCTGCGCGTTCAGCAGCGCGCAGAGGAACTCGGCCGGGTAGTAGCGCCGCAGCCACGCCGACTGGTAGGCGAGCAGCGCCGAACGCGGCCGCGTGCGACTTCGGGAAGCCGAAGCCGGAGAAGCCGACGAGCTTGTCGTAGATCGCGTGCGCCGTCTCCGCGTCGATGCCGTTGCCGAGGCAGCCCTCGACGAAGCGCGGCCGGAACGCCTCGATCGCCTCCTCGCTGCGCTTGCGGCACATCGCGCGCCGCAGCCCTTCCGCCTCGCCGAGCGTGAACCCGGCCGCCGCCATCGCGACGTCGAGCACCTGATCCTGGAAGACGACGACCCCGAGCGTGTCGCGCAGCGCCTCGCGCAGCGACTCGTGCTCGACCGGGGAGCTCGAAGCCGGGTCGTCGCGCAGCGCTGGCGGTGCTCGATGTACGGATGCACCGCCTTGCCCTGGATCGGCCCCGGCCGCACGAGCGCGACCTGCACGGTGAGGTCGTCGAGGTTCTCGGGCCGCGTCTGCAGCAGGCTCTGCATCTGCGCGCGGCTCTCGATCTGGAAGACGCCGACCGTGTCGGCCGCCTGGATCTCCTCGTAGACCTCGGCGGGTCGTCGAGCGGGATGCGCGAGAGGTCGATCGGCTCGCCGCGCGCGCGCGCGATGCGGTCGACGCAGTCCTCGACCGCCGAGAGCATCCCGAGCCCGAGCAGGTCGATCTTGAGGAAGCCGGCGTCGCCGCAGCGAGTCCTTGTCCCACTGGCAGATCTGCCGGCCCGCCATCGCCGCCGGCTGCACCGGGCACGAGGTCGATCAGCGGCCGGGTCGAGATCACCATCCCGCCCGGGTGCTGGGAGATGTGGCGCGGCAGGCCCGGCGATCTCGCGCGGTCAGCTCGCGGAACGCGCCCCAGCGCGGCCCGGCGTGCGCGCCCGGCACGCCGTCGAGCTCCTCGGCGACCGCCGTCGCGTGCCAGCCGTCGGTGACGCGCGCGAGCCGCTCGAGCTCGCCCGAACGGCAGGCCGAGCGCCTTGCCGACGTCGCGGATCGCGCCGCGCGGCCGGTAGGTGGAGAAGCTCGCGACGAGCGCGGCGTGCTCGCGGCCGTAGCGCTCGGTGACGCGCGACGATCAGCTTCTCGCGGATGTCGCGCGGGAAGTCGAGGTCGATGTCGGGCACCGACGACCATCTCGTCGTTGAGGAAGCGGCCGAGCGACAGGTTCGGCCTCACCGGGTCGACGTGCGAGAGGCCGGTCAGGTAGCAGACGATCGAGCCGACGCTCGAGCCGCGGCCGCGCCCCGGCGGCAGCGACGTGCCGCGGGCCGAGCCGGGGCCGCGCACCTCGAGCGCGCACGTCGCGCGCCAGCTCGAGCACCTCCCAGTGGAGCAGGAAGAAGCCGGCGAGCCCGAGCCGCGCGATCAGCGCCAGCTCGTCGCTCGAGCCGCTCGCCGGCGTCGCGCGCGGCCGGTCGCCGCGCGTAGCGCTCGGCGAACGCGCGCTCGCAGATCGCGCGCAGCTGCCGTCGGCCGGGTCGGCGCCGTCGGAGAAGTCCGGGTAGCGGTAGCCGAGCTCCTGCGTCAGGTCGAAGGGGCAGCGGTCGGCGATCTCGGCGGTCGCGGCGACCGCGTCGGGGGCCGGCGAAGCGCGCCGGCATCGCCGCGGGCGAGGCGAGCGCCGACTCGTGGTTGCCGCGCCGCTCGCCGCTCGCAGCCGTCGAGCGACGTGCGTTCGCCGGATCGCGACGAGCGCGTCCTGCAGGCGCGCGCGCGCGCGGCGTGGTGCGCGTGCACGTTGCCGGTGGCGACGGTCGGCGACGCCGAGCGCGCTCGGCGAGCAGCGCCGAGCCAGCGTTGCGGCGCGCGTCGCCGCGCTCGTAGGGCCGCTGCAGCTCGACGTAGAAGGGTCGCGGCCGAAGGCGGCGAGGAGCGCCGCGCGAGCTTCTCGCCGAGCGGCAGTGTCGCCGCGGTCGAAGGCCCCGGCGAGCGCCCCGTCCCGCGCGCAGCCCGACAGGCAGACGAGCCCCTCGGCGTGCCGCTCGACCTCCTCCAGCGTCGTCCGCGGCCGGTCAGCGGCCCGCGCCCGTGTTGTCCCGCGTGTGCGCGTGCGCCGCGGTGAGGATCCGGCAGAGGTTCGGGTAGCCGGCCGCGTCCTCGACCAGCAAGGTCAGATGTTGATGGGCCGAAAACTTGCGATCAGTCTGGTTTTCGGCCCATCGACCGTCGAGGCGAGGGTCAGCTCGGCGCCGGTGATCGCGCGCAGGCCGAGGTGCTTGGCGGCGTGGGCGAACTCGAGCGAGCCGTAGACGCCGTCGTGGTCGGTGAGCGCGAGCGCCTCGTAGCCGAGCTCGCCGCCGCGCCCGCGAGCTCCCCGGGGGCGAGGCGCCGTCGAGGAACGAGTAGGCCGAGTGGGCGTGCAGCTCGACGTAGGGCGAGGAGTCGGGCATCGCCTCAGGCCCGCTGGCGGAACCAGCGCCCGTCGCGGGAGTCGCGGAAGACGGTCAGCGCCCGGCCGTCGGCGAGCGCCAGCTCGAAGTAGTGGCGGCGCAGCGGCCGCGGCGTCCACCAGCGGTCTTCGACCAGCCACTCCTCGCGGACCGCCTCGACCGCGCCGCCATCAACCGCCTGCGGCGCGTCCTTCTGGAGAGGAGCGGACGGCCACCGGCTGCGGCTCGTTGAGGCGGCGCGGGCCGGCCATCACGGCGCTCCCCGGCGCCGCCCTGCGGGCCCATCAGGCCCTCCCGTCGTTCGTGTTCGCGCCCCCATCAGAGCTCCGGGAAGGGAGTGAGGAGGTCGCGCCGCTCGGGGACGCGCGAGGCGGCGTCGACGGGGAGGACGCGGAGCAGCGCGTCGGCGCCCTGGGCGGCGCGCACCTCGCGCACCGCCGCGCCGAGCCGCCGTCGCCGTGGCTCGGCGCCGCCGACCTCCATCACCAGCTGGTCGGCGGCGGCCGGGCCGAAGCCGAGTGCCCGCAGGCGCAGCGCTTCCGCCGGGCCCGGCAGGCCCTCCAGCCGCGGCACCAGGAGCCGGCGCAGGACTCCAGCCGCGGCGCTCGGCCGGCCGAGGCCCTGGTCGACGCTCCAGCTGCCGCCGCCGCAGAGCCGCGCCCCGAGCCGCACCCCGAGCAGCGTCCGTCCCTTCCGCGCCGGCGCCGCCAGGAGCCGGTCGACGAGCAGCTCGAGCGCCCGGTCGAGCTGGCTCCCGGCGACCCCTTCGGGCAGTTCGATCTCCTCGACCAGGTCCTCGTGCGGGACCCGCGGGCGCAGCGGCTCCTCTTCGCCGCGGGCGATCCGCAGGCGCGCAGGCCGAGCGGCCCGAAGCGGTCGGCGACCTGGTCGAGCGTCAGCCTGCGCAGCGCCCCGAGCGTCTCGATCCCGAGCCGGTCGAGCGCCTCGACCAGCTCCTCGCCTCGCGCTCCGCGGCCGCCCAGCCGGTCGATCAGCACCGCGGTCGGCAGCGAGCCGAGGAAGCCCGCGAGGCGCGGCGGCGTGACCGGCGGCAGGCCGCGCTCGGCGGCCGCCCGGGCAGCGGTCCGAGTCGGCGCGACCCCGATCGGCGCCGCCGCGCCACCCGCCCGCGCTGCCCCCGCGCCCCCACCTGCTCGCGCCGCTCCGGCCGCCCCGCCCACCGTCCCGAGCGCCCCTCGGCCACCGCCACCACCCCGGCAACATCGCCTCCGTAGAGCCCGCGCAGCCCGCCGACCGCGAAGAAGATCTCCCCGCCCGCTCCGTCTCGACCGCGGCGCCGATCCCCTCCAGCGCCCGCGCCATCGCCTCGGTCAGCTCCGCCGCCGCGACCGGATCGGCTGCCGCACCGAGTCCGGGATCAGCAGAAGATTCGCGCCCGGGCCGAAGCCCCCCGGAATGGCCCGGGCGCCGAGGAGTCGCCAGACGACAATCGATGACGCAGGCGATCTCCATACGAACGTATGTTCGCTTTCAGGAGTCTAGCGATCCACAGACAAAACGTCCTCAGGCGCGATGTCAGGCGTCCCAGAGCGCGATGTCAGACATCGTCGATCGGGCTACTGCAAGAAATCGCCCGCGAGGCGCTTCGCTCAGCTCGCGGAGGCTGCCGCTGGGCGAGCGGGGTCGTAGGCCTGGCTCGTCGGCGCGGGACCTCGTCTTCGCGGTCGAAGAAGCGGCCGGTGACGCCGTCGAGCTCGGGGTCGATGGCGAGGCGGAGGGTGGCGTCGACGCCGCGGTCGAGGCGTGTCGATCGAGTCGCCGTGCTGCTCGAGGACGATCTTCGTCGGCATGTAGGTGGAGGGGTGGAGGGCGTTGACGGTGACCCCGGAGTCGGGGCCGAGGCGCCCGGCGAGGTCGATGGCGTAGGTGATCTGGGCGAGCTTCGACTGGGCGTAGGCGCGCCGGCCTTCGTAGAAGGAGCGTCTCGAGCATCGGGTCGTCGAAGTCGAGCGCCGCCTGGCCGAGCGAGGCGACCATGACGATCCGTGCCGGGGCGGAGCGTTCGAGGAGTGGCAGCAGGCGCTCGGTGAGGACGAAGCCCGCCAGGTAGTTGACCGCGAAGCGCAGCTCGATCCCGTCGGCGCTCTCCTGCGCGCTCGGGCGAGTCGGGCAGGCCGGAGCCGATGCCGGCGTTGTTGACCAGCAGGTGGAGGGCGTGGAGGGCGGCCGATCTCGTCGGCGAGGCCGCGCCACGTCGGCGAGGCGAGGCGAAGTCGGCGAGGTGGGTGTGGACGCGCTCGTTGCCGGTCGCGGCGACGATCTCCTGCCGCGCCGCGTCGAGCTTCGTCGTCGCTGCGGCCGTGGATGTGGACGGTCATGCCCGATCGCCGCCAGCCGCTCGGCGAGCGCCCGGCCGAGCCCGTCGGTCGGCGCCGGTGACCAGCGCGACGGTGTCGGAGGCGCGCGGCTCATGGCACCCGGAGGACGATCTTGCCCGCGCCGTGGCTCGTCTTCGGCGTGGCGGTGGGCGTCGGCGGCCTCGCTCGAGGTCGAAGACCTCGTCGACCTCGATCTCGCAGCTTGCCCCGCTCGATCAGGTCGCAGAGGCCGGCCAGGCCGACCGGGTCGGGCTCGACCAGGATCCCGGTCGACCCGCTTGTGCTCGCGCCTTGCCCGCCTCGACCAGCTCCGGCTTCGACGCCGCTCGGCACCGAGACCAGGGTGCCGCCCGGCCGCAGCACCGCGCAGCGAGCGCTCGCCCGTAGCGCCCGGTGAAGTCGATCACCGAGTCGAGTTCGGCGACGCGGCGACGTCGAAGTCGTCGTCGCGGTAGTCGAGCGTACCGCGTCGCGCCGAGGCCGGCGAGGAAGTCGGCCTGCTCGCGCCGCGCCGTCGCGATCACGTTGGCCCCGCGCGCGGCGGCGACCTGCACGGCGAGGTGGCCGACCCCGCCCGCGGCGCCGTGGATCAGCACGTCGTCGCCGCTCCTGCACGTGGATCGTGTCGACGACGATCTGCCAGGCGGTCAGCCCGGCCAGCGGCAGCGCCCCCGCCTCCTCGACCGAGAGCGCGTGCGGCTTGTGCTCGAAGTGGCGCGAGGGCGCGGTCACGTACTCGGCGTAGGCGCCGCTTCGCGCGGGAACCAGGGCATGCCGAAGACCTCGTCGCCGACCTGGAAGCGGGTGACGCCGCCGCCGACCTGCGTCACCTCGCCGCAGACGTCCCAGCCGACCGTGAAGCGGCGGAGTCGCCGAACGACCGAGGACATCCCGCGCCTTCGCGCGACTTGAGGTCGACCGGGTTGACCCCGGCGGCGCGGACGCGCACCTGGACCTCGGTCGGGATCGGCTCCGGCGCCTCGACCTCGGCGAGCCGCAGGACCTCCGGTCCGCCGAACTCATGCTGGACGATCGCCTTCACCGGCCGATATTAAGCCGTCATTGGCCGGATCGTCCGCGTTCGCTACGTTCGCTCCTCCTTGAGGTGGCTATCCCGGATAGCGGTCGACGTCCGCCCCTGCGCGAGTCGCGCGACTTCCGCCTGCTCACCGCTCGGCGCGCTGATCACCGGGCTCGGCACCCAGGCGGCGCTGGTCGCGCTGCCCTACCAGGTGTTCGTGATCACCGGCTCGGCCTTCCTGACCGGGCTGATCGGCGCCGCCGAGCTCGGTCCCGCTGATCGTCGCCTCGCTCTTCGGCGGCGCGCTCGCCGACCGCTTCGATCGCCGCCGGCTGCTGCTGCTACTGCCAGTTCGCCCTGGTCGCGATCGCCGCCGCCCTCGCCGTCGCCGCGGCGCACCGGCCCGCCGCCGGTCTGGATCCTCTTCGTCCTCGCCGCGGCGATGGCGGGGGCCTCGGCGATCGAGCGCGTCGTCCGCTCGGCGATCGTCCCCAACACCGTCCGCCGGAGCGCGCTGCCGTCGGCGATGTCGCTCACCTTCGGGCTCTACCAGCTGACGATGGTCGTCGGCCCGGCGCTCGGCGGCGTCCTGATCTCGCGCCTTCGGCCTCGACCACCCCGTACACGGTCGACGCGGTCAGCTGCCTCGGCATGGCGGCCGCGGCGGCGATGATGCGCGCCCAGCCGCCCGCCCGCGGTCGAGGCCCACGAGCCGGTCTTCCGCTCGATCAGGTCCGGCCTCGCCTACCTGCGCAAGCTGCCCGCGGTGACGGCGCGGCTTCGTGATGGACCTCTGCGCGATGACCTTCGGCATGCCGCGCGCCCTCTTCCCGGTGCTGTCGCTGACCGTCTACCACGCCGGCGCGGCCGGGACCGGCCTCCTCTACGCCGCCGTCTCGGCGGGCTCGACCATCGCCGCGCTGACGACCGGCTGGCTCGCCACGCCCGGCGCCTCGGCCGCATCGTGCTCGTCGCCGTGGCCGTCTGGGGCATCTTCATCGCCGCCGCCGGGGTCGTCGACACGATCTGGCCGGCGGCCGTCTTCTTCGCCCTCGCCGGCGCCGCCGACTCGTCAGCGCGGTCTGCCGCTGGACGATGATGCAGACGCTCACGCCGGACCAGATGCGCGGCCGCATGTCCTCGGTCTTCAGCCTCGTCGTCGCGGGCGGCCCGCGCCTCGGCGACATCGAGTCGGGGACCGTCGCGGCGTCGTCTCGCCCGCCTTCTCGGTCGTCTCCGGCGGCCTCGTCTGCCTCGCCTCGGTCGGCGTCGTCGCGATCGCCTTCCCGCAGCTCGCCGCCTACGACGCGGCCGAGGTCGGCCGCGAGGCGGTCGACCAAAGCCTGGAGGACGAGGCGCTCGAAGCGAGCGAGCTGATCTGATCGGCCCGCCCGTTTTTCACGAAGGATTGACAATCCAATGCGGATGTTGTAAGCGCGCTGAGCGGGGTAGCTCTGACCCATGCAGACGATCCGCAGAGTCGCGCTCCGGGCCGGATTCCCCCTCGCCCCGCTGAAGCGCGGAGCGCCTCGATTTCGGCCTCGACGACCTGCACGACGTCCGCTCCCTGGTCGCCGCCGCCGCCACCGCGGGCGGCCTCAAGCCCGGCCGCGTCTCCGACCTGGTCGTCGCCGCCTCCGAGCTCGCCGCCAACAGCATCCTGCACGGCGGCGGGCGCGGGCTGGCGACGGTCTGGGGCGAGGACGGCGCCTCGGTCTTCGTCGAGGTCGCCGACGCGGGCACGATCCCGACCCGACGGTCGGCCAGCGCCGACCCGACCCGACCGCCGAAACGGGCGCGGCCTCTACATCGCCAATCAGCTCTGCGACGAGGTGGCGATCGACAGCACCGAGTCCGGGACGCGGATCCGGCTGCGGATGGGGTCCGAGGCCGCTTAGAGCCGTGCCGCGGCGCGTAGATGCGCCGCAGTCGCCAGCAGCACGATGTCGTCGTCGAGCTCGCCGCCGGCGCGCGAGATCGGCGTCGCCGCGCAGCCGCGCGGTCATCTCCTCCAGCGCCAGCGGCGCCAGGTATTCGGCCAGGCGCGGCCAGTTCGAGCGGTTCGCGGTGCTCTGACGGCGGGCCCGCCTCGAGCCAGCCGTCGGTGCAGAGGACCAGCGTGTCGCCCTCGGCGAAGTCGCGTCGTGGCGCTGCACCTTGGCGTCGTGCAGGGCGCCGAGCACGGTGCCGCCGCCGAGCAGGCGGGCGCCGCCGTGGCGCACGTGGATCGGCCGGCGGGTGCCCGGCGCTCGCCACCGTCAGCGTCCAGCCGCTCGGCGTCCTGGCGCAGCCGCACCAGCACCGCGGTGGCGAAGTCGTTCAGGCTGGTGCCCTCGAGCAGCAGCTCGTTGACCCGCGCGAGCACCTCCTCCGGCTCGTCGACCTCGCGGGTCAGCCCGCGCACCGCGTGGCGCACGGCCACCGAGACGCCGGCCGCCGCCGAGCCCTTGCCGGCGACGTCGCCGACCAGCACCCAGCAGCCGTCCTCGGTCGGCAGCACGTCGTAGAGGTCGCCGCCGATCTCGATCCCCCGCCCCGCCGCCTCGAAGACGACCGAGGACTCGAGGCCCCGCACCCGCGCCGGCCGCGGCGGGCGCAGGCCGCGCTGCAGGTTGCGGGCGATCGCGTCGCGCTCCTGGTAGAGGCGGGCGTTGTCGAGGGCCAGCGCCGCGCGGTCGCCGAGCTCGCCGAGGAACTCGAGGTCCTCCGGCTCATAGCGGACGTCCGCCTGCGCGTGCAGGAAGGAGATCGCGCCGATCTTGCCGGCCGCGGGCGATCAGCGCCGACCACCGCGGCCGATTCGTAGCCGGTGTCGTCGATCAGTTCCTCGTGCCTCTCGGTCTGCGCGTAGGTCTTGATCACCTCGGGCGGCCAGGTCGTGGAAGATCATCGGCCGGTCGCCGCGCAGGACCTGGGCGACGGGATGCGTCGCCGTCGGGATCGAGCGGGGCTTCGCGACGGAGCGCTTCGAGCCTCTCGGCCGCGCCGGGGATCGCCGAGGCGGCGACCGAGTCGCCGATCCGCCCGTCCTCGCGGATGAAGTCGATGATGCAGACCTCGGCCAGCTCGGGGACCGCTTTGGCGACGATGTTGCGCGCCGTCTCGGTCGGGTCGAGCGAGGCGTCGAGATCGCGGGTCGCGTCGATCAGGAACTCGCGGGCGCGCCGCCGCCGCCGCTCTTCGGTGATGTCGCGGGCGATCACCGAGGCGCCGTAGAGGCCCGCCGCCTGGCTGCCGATCGGCGAGATCGTCAGCGCCACGTCGATCACCACGCCGTCCTTGCACCGGCGCCGCGTCTCGTAGGTGTCGAGTCGCCTCGCCGCGGCGCACGGTGGCGAGGATCTTCTCCACGTCGTCTTTCAGCTCGTCCGGGATCAGAAAGGAGACGTGCTGGCCGACCGCTTCCTCGGCGCTGTAGCCGTAGAGCCGTTCGGCGGCCGGGTTCCAGGTGGTGACGATCCCCTCCAGGTCTTTCGAGAGCACCGCGTCGCGGGTGCCGGCGACGACCTGCTCCATGTGGGCGCGGGTGCGCTCCAGCGCCTGGCCGGTGGCTGACGTCGCGGGCGAAGACGGTCGGCCCAGCGCCGGCCTCGGCCGCCCGCACGATCGTCAGCTCGGCCCGGAACTCGGTGCCGTCGCCGCGCCGCGCCGGCATCTCGATCCGCCGCCCGAGCAGCTCGTCGGCCGGCGGGCGGCGTCGCCTTCGCCGCCGGAGAGGCAGTAGCGGACCTCGTCGCGCAGCTCCGCCGGGACGATCAGCTCGACCAGGTCAGCGGCCGACCGCGTCGGCCTCGGCGACCCCGAAGAGCTCCTCGGCGGCGGCGCTGAACTCGACCACCCGCTCCTCGGCGTCGAGCACCAGCACCGCGTCGAGCACGGAGCTCACCAGGTTCGCCCGGGCGCGATCCCCGGCTGCCTCCCCGACCGACTGCTGGACCGAGTTCACCAGGCAAAGCTAGCGCCCTGCGGCGCTGCTAGCTTCGATCGATGGACAAGGTCAACATCGGTAACCCCGAGTTCAGCTGGGACGAGACCGATCCCGAGGGCTTCCGCGCCGGGCATGGCCCGGCTCGGCAACGCTGCTCGGAGCGCAGGAGACCGGGATCACGCGTCTACGAGCTGCCTCCCGGCCAGGCGGTCTGCCCCTACCACTACGAGATGCGGCGAGGAGGAGTGGCTGCTGGTCCTCAGCGGTAACCCCACCTTGCGCACGCCGGCGGGCGAGGAGCGGCTCGGGCCCTGGGACGTCGCCTGCTTCCCGCGCGGCGCCCGAGGGCGCCCACGGGATCCGCAACGAGACCGAGCAGCACGCCCGCGTCCTGATGTTCTCGAGCGTGGTCGTGCCCACCGCGACCGTCTATCCGGACTCCGACAAGGTCGGGATCTGGACCGGCGACCCGGAGACCGACGTGGTCGTCCGCCGCTCCTCGAAGGTCGGCTACTACGACGGCGAGGTCGCGAACGATTAGTTTTCGCGCCCCCGTTCGTCCCACTCATATGACCGACACCACCGACCGAAAACCGCTGGCTCGCCCTCTACGTCCTCTGCGCGGGGATGCTGATGATCGTCCTCGACGGGACGATCGTGAACGTCGCCCTGCCCTCGATCCAGGAAGACCTCGGCTTCTCGCAGGCGAACCTGGCCTGGGTCGTCAACGCCTACCTGATCCCCTTCGGCGGCCTGCTGCTGCTCGCCGGCCGGCTCGGTGACCTGCTCGGCCAGCGCCGCGTCTTCCTCGTCGGGCTCGCGATCTTCACGGTCGCCTCCGCGCTCTGCGCCGCCTCGCCCGACCAGGGCGTGCTGATCGGCGCCCGCTTCATCCAGGGGATCGGCGGGGCGCTCGCCTCGGCGGTGATCCTGGCGATGATCGTGCGGATGTTCCCGAGCCGCGCCGAGCAGGCGAAAGCGATCGGCGTCTACGGCTTCGTCGCCTCGGCCGGCGGCTCGATCGGCCTGCTGCTCGGCGGCGTCCTCACCCAGGCGATCTCCTGGCACTTCATCTTCGTCATCAACCTGCCGATCGGGCGTGCTGGTCGGCTGGCTGGCGCTGCGCCTGGTCGACAACCCCGAGGGCCTCGGGCTGAAGGAGGGCGCCGACTTCCCCGGCGCCGCCCTGGTCACCGTCGGCGCTGATGCTCGGCGTCTTCACGATCCTGCAGATCACCGAATGGGGCTGGGTCGACCCGCGCACGATCGGCGGCCTGGTGATCTCGCCGCGCGCTGCTGCGTCGCCTTCGTCCGCCGCCAGGGCCGGATCGCCAACCCGCTGATGCCGCTGCGCCTGTTCAGCTCGCGCAACGTCGTCGGCGCCAACACGGTGCAGGCGCTGCTGGTCGCCGGGATGTTCGGGATGTTCTTCCTCGGCGCCCTCTACCTGCAGAAGGTGCTCGACTACAGCGCCCTCGAGGTCGGGCTCGCCTTCCTGCCGACCACGATGGTGATGGGCGGCCTCTCGCTCGGCTTCTCGGAAAAGCTGCTCATGCGCTTCGGGCCGCGGAACATCCTCATCCCCGGCTTCGTCATGGTGACGATCGCGCTGCTGCTCTTCGCCCGCACGCCGGTCGACGGCAACTACCTGACCGACCTGCTGCCGCCGTTCCTGCTGATCGGGATCGGGATCGGCACCTCGTTCCCGGGGATCATGACCCTGGCGATGTCGGGGGCGACGCCGGAGGACGCCGGGCTCGCCTCGGGCCTGGTCAACACCTCGATGCAGGTCGGCGGCGCGGTCGGCCTGGCGGTGCTGGCGACGCTCTCCACCGAGCGCACCGAAAAGCTCGAAGCCGCCGGCCACTCGGCCGCCTCGGCGCTGAACTCCGGCTACCACCTCGCCTACCTGGTCGGGCCGGGCCTGGCGTTCGCCTCGGTGCTGATCGCGGTCTTCGTCCTGAAGCAGCCCGAGCGAGCGGCCGGGGAAGCGCACGGCGAGCGCCAGACGAGACTGCGGCATTCGAGGCTAGCGCGAGAATCCGCGCTCCGACGGGCTTCATCGGCCGAGGCGCCTACGCGGTCCGATGCCCTCGGTCGAAATTGCGGGGATGAGCCCTCACCGAGCAGATCACCCAGGCCCGCGCCGCCTTCGCCGAAGCGCCCGACGAGCGGGCCCGGATGGGCCGCATCTCCGGCGTCCTCTGGATGTGCGCGGCGACGGTCGGCATCGTCGACGTCTTCCTGCCCGGGTCCCGGCACGCCTCGACGCCGCTGGTGCTGGCGGTCGCGGGCGGCGATCTTCCTCTACGGCCTCGGCCAGCGTCACCGGCTGGATCGCCTGGGAGAGGGCCTCGATGAACGCGCTCGCGCTCGGCATGGTGGCGACGATCCCGGTCGCCGGGTTGACGATCTACCTCACCGGCGGCTCGGTCTCCTTCATCGAACCGCTGCTCGTCTGCTCGCTCCTCTACGCCGCCTTCTTCTTCCCCGAGCGCTGGGCCTGGCCGCTGGCGATCGAGCTGATCCTGGTCGCCGGGGCGCCGCTGCTCTACGACCCCGACGCGATCGGCAACGCCTTCCTGCCCCGCTACCTCGGCCTCGCGACCGGCTTCCTCGCCGCCACCTGGGTGATGGTCGGCCTGAAGAAGCGGCTGGTCGCCGCCGAGGTGCGCCAGCGCGACTTCGCCCACCGCGACCCGCTTGACCGGGGTCGGCAACCGCCGTCACTTCGACGCGACGATGAAGGAAGAGCTGGGGAAGCGCTCGCGGCCGTTCGGCGGTCGCGACCTCGACCCCAGCCCGCTGGCGCTGCTGATCCTCGACCTCGACGACTTCAAGGGGGTCAACGACCGCCACGGCCACCAGGTCGGCGACGCCGTGCTGCAGGCAGCGACCGCCCGCGCCCTCTCGGTGCTGCGCTCGAACGACACCCTGGCCCGGATCGGCGGCGACGAGTTCGCGATCATCGCCCCCGGTGCCCACGGCGACGGCGTCGCGCGGCTGGCCGAGTCGATCCGCGAGGCTGTGGCTGCGGGCGCCCCGGCGGAGGGCCTGCCGGCGCCGAGCACCTCGGTCGGCTGGGCGGTCTTCCCCGACGACGGGCAGGACTTCGAGACGCTGATGCGCTCCGCCGACGACCGCATGCTGCGGATCAAGCGCAACGATCCGCGCCAGGAGCCGCTGGCGCTCTAGCCCCACTGCTCGAAACGTTGCGAAGCATCTCCTGACTGACGGGTCGGTCGGCCGGGTAGGAGAATCTGAGCGACGATGACCAGAAATCTCGACATCGAGTCCAGATACGCCGAGGACGCCGCCCTCTCGATCGGCGACGTGGTCGCCGCGACCGGCGTCGGCGAGGCGACCCTGCGGGCCTGGGAGCGCCGCTTCGGCTTCCCCACGCCGCGGCGCGAGCCCTCCGGCCACCGTCGCTACAGCCGCGGCGACATCGAACAGATCCGCTCGGTCGTGCGCGAGCGCAAACGCGGCCTCTCGCTGGCGGTGGCGATCGACCGGGTCACGGCCGAGCCGAGCGGCCCGCCGTCGCTGTTCGCGCCGCTGCGCGAGCGCCGCCCCGACCTGCTGCCGGTGCGCATCCCCAAGCGCGCGGCTGGCGCGCCTCTCCCGCGCGGTCGAGGAGGAGAGCGCCGCCCGGGCCGAGCGGGCGCTGGTGATCGGCGCCTTCCAGCGGCCTGAGTTCTACCGGGCGAGCGAGCAGCGCTGGCGCCGCCTTGCCCGCGGTGCCGGGGTGGCCTTCGTGCTCGCCTCCTTCGAGGAGGCACGGGCGCCCGCCGACGGCCCGGTCGAGGTGCCGATCTCCGCCGGCCGAGCCGATCGCCGACGAGTGGGCCGTGGTCTGCCTCGCTCCCGGTTACTCGGCCTGCCTGATCGGCTGGGAAACCGTCGGCACCGCCGGCCGGCCGGACGCCGAGCGGGCCTTCGAGACGCTGCTCTCGGTCGAGCCGGCCGTGGTCCGCGACGTGGCCGGGGCCGCCGTCTCGATCGCCACCGCGGGCGAACCGGAGGTCGCCGAGCGGGCCCGCGCCTACCTCGACCGCATCCCCGACGCGAGCCACCGCTCGCAGCTGCGCCTCGCCGGCGCGATCACCGCCCGCGCCTTCGCCGGCTAGTCCGTCTAGTCGTTCATCGAGGCGGAGACGAGCACGCCGAGCATCTGGGTCACCCGGCAGACGAGCAGGCGCTCCTCGTCGATCTCGACCCAGACCCCGGCGCTGGCCGGGAAGACGACGTGGTCGCCCGGTGAGACCGGCATCTCGACCCCGGCGCCCGCCCACCAGTCGAGCCCCGGCCCGACGGCGAGCACGATCCCCTGTTCCGGCGGCGGCTCATGGGTGCCGGGCGGGACGACCAGCCCTGACCGTCGGACCCGGTCCTGGTCGAGCTCCTTGATCACGATCTGGTCGAAGAGCGGCCGCAGCTGGTGGCGGACCGACTCGATCGGGTCGGGTACTCGCGAAGACGCCATCGCCTAAGTTTGCCGGATGTCGACTCCGGCCACGCGGTCCGCCCGCAACCAGCTCGGCATGGCGGCGCTCGCGCTCGGCGCGCTCGGCGTCGTCTTCGGCGACATCGGCACCAGCCCGCTCTACGCGCTGCAGACCGTCTTCTCCGCCGACCACGGCGCGGTGCACGCCGACCGGAGCGGACGTCTACGGCGTGATCTCGCTGGTCTTCTGGTCGATCACGCTGATCGTCTCGATCAAGTACGTCGTCTTCATCATGCGCGCCGACAACGAGGGCGAGGGCGGCATCATGGCGCTGATCGCGCTGGCGCAGCGCTCGGCGAGCGACGCGGCGCGGCAGTCCGGCGTCGCTGATCGTCCTCGGCATCTTCGGCGCCGCGCTGTTCTACGGCGACGGGATGATCACGCCGGCGATCTCGGTGCTCTCGCGCGGTCGAGGGGCTGAAGGTCGCGGCGCCCGGCCTCGAGCCGCTGGTCGTGCCGATCGCGCTCGGCGTGCTCACGGTCCTGTTCTCCATCCAGCGCTTCGGCACCGGCGCGTCGGGCAGCTGTTCGGCCCGGTGATGGTGCGTGTGGTTCGCCGTCATCGCCGCTCGCCGGGCTGCGTCCAGGTCGTCCACACCCCGGCGATCCTCCAGGCGCTCTCGCCGCTCTACGGCGTCGAGTTCTTCGTCGACGCACCGGCCGATCGCCTTCATCGCGCTCGGCGCGGTCGTGCTCGCGGTCACCGGCGCCGAGGCGCTCTACGCCGACATGGGCCACTTCGGCCGGCCGCCGATCCGCCGCGCCTGGTTCTTCGTCGTCTTCCCGGCGCTGACCCTCAACTACCTCGGCCAGGGCGCGCTGATCCTGGCGATCCCGGCGCGATCGCGAACCCGTTCTTCCTGCTGATCCCGCACTGGGCCGCGGTGCCGATGGTGGTGCTGGCGACGGTGGCCACGGTGATCGCCTCGCAGGCGGTGATCTCCGGCGCGTTCTCGGTGACCCGGCAGGCGATGCAGCTCGGCTTCCTGCCGCGCGCTGCACGATCCGCCACACCTCCGACGCCGAGATCGGCCAGGTCTACCTGCCCGCGGTCAACTGGCTCCTGCTTCGTCGCCGTGGTCGCGCTGGTGCTCGGCTTCGGCTCCTCGACCGCGCTCGGCGTCCGCCTACGGCATCGCGGTCACCGGCACGATGGCCGTCGACACGATCCTGTTCCTCGTCGTCGCCCGGCAGCTGTGGCACAAGCCGCGGCTGGCTGGTCGTGCTCGGCGCGGCCGTCTTCTTCACCGTCGACCTCGCCTTCTTCGGCGCCAACCTGACCAAGATCGAGCACGGCGGCTGGTTCCCGCTCTCGGTCGGCGCGCCTGATCTTCATCGTGCTCAGGACCTGGCGGCGCGGCACCAAGGAAATCCGCGAATCGCGGGTCGAGGCGGAGGGCTCGCTGCAGGCCTTCGTCGACGACCTGCACGCCGCCGACCCGCCGCCGCCGCGGGTCCCGGGGACGGCGGTCTACCTCAACGCGCGCCGCGAGACGACGCCGCTCGCCCTGCACGCGAGCCTCGAGCACGCCCACGCCCTGCACGAGTCGATCGTGATCATCTCGATCGAAACGACGCGCACGCCCTACGTCGACGAAGCGGACCACCTGGTGGTCGACAGCCTCGGCTACGAGGACGACGGCATCTCCCACCTGACCGCCAAGGTCGGCTTCCAGGAAGCGATCAAGGTGCCGCACCTCTTCGCCCTCGCCTGCACCAAAGGGCTGGAGGGCAACGCGCGCGAGGAGGACGCCGTCTACATCCTCTCCCAGATGACGCTGCGCCCCGATTGCCGGGCCGGGGATGAAGCTCTGGCGCAAGCGCCTCTACGTCGCCCTCGCCCGCAACTCGGTCAGCGCGGCCGACTACTTCCACCTGCCGGCGGACCGCACCGTCACCCTGGGCTCGACGATCGACCTCTAGGCCCCGGCCCAACCCCTGTCCTTTGTCACCCTGTGGGTTACAAAGGACAGGGACCCTGTCTCAGAACTGTGCCGGCGGGGCGAACTTGTAGAAGAACGGGCCCATGCCGCCCTCTTTGACGATGCCGAAGACGATGTCGAGCATCGCCTCCTGTTTGCTCGCGTTGGTCAGCGGGCCGGCGCAGATCGGGTCGAAGCCGGCGTCGCGGTGCAGGGTCTCGACCGTCTCGCGGGCCTCCTCGTCGCCGCACCAGATGTCCCCGGGAGGAGTGGAGGCGCCGGCGACCTGGCCGTAGAGGGCGGCGAAGTTGATGTTCCAGGCCTTCGCCGTCGGGCCGCCGGTGACCGACTTGATGTACTCGGCGTTGGAGGCGTGGCCGGCGGGCGGGGTCGCGCCGCCGTAGAGGTTGGTGGCGTCAATCGCGGTCTTCCCCTCCAGGCCGGTGACCGCTCCGAGCGCCGCCTCGACCGAGTCGCCCGGCACCGCGACCAGGACCACCTCGGCGTCACCGACATCGCCGCCCTCGTGGCCGAGCCGCGTCACCTCGTGCCCGGCCTTCTCCCACAGGTCGGCGAGCCCGCCGCCGATTTTCCCTCTTCCGATCGTCGCGATCTTCATCTTCTTGTCCTTTCGGGGTTTAGAAACAAATGATTCTGAGCAATATTGAGCGCAGGGAGATTCACCAGAAGGCAGGGAGACAGACGGGCCCCGCCAGGGGTCCACCGTGCAATGGGAAGGAGCAGTTCATGCATGTATCCACCAGGACCAGGCGCGTGCCGCGGGGGCGGGCGTTCGCACTGGTCGTGGCCGTGATGGCGCTTTTCGGCGTCGTCGCCGCGGCAGACGCGGGCGCGGTCACCTACACCGCGCTCGGCGATTCCTACGCCGCCGGGCCACTCATCCCCAACCAATCGTTGAATCCGCTCGGCTGTTTCCGGTCGGACCACAACTACGCGCACCTGGCCGCCTCGGCGAAAGGGCTGACCCTCACCGACGTCAGCTGCAGCGGCGCGACGACCAACGACATGACCGAAGCGCAGAACGTCGAACCGGGGCCGAACCCGCCCCAGTTCAACGGGCTGAACGCGAGCACCGGCGTGGTGTCGCTGACGATCGGCGGCAACGACATCGGCTTCACGGAAATCATCGAGAACTGCATCACCTACAACCCGTTCTCGACCCCGTGCAAGGACCAGTACGACCCGGGCGGCCACGACCAGCTGGCCGAACGGATCGCCGCCGACGCGCCGAAGGTGGCGGCGGTGCTCCAGGGCATCCACGCCCGTTCGCCGAAAGCACGGGTGTTCGTCGTCAACTACCCGCAGATCCTGCCGACCGGCAGCGGCTGCTGGCCGACGATGCCGCTCGGCTTCGGCGATGTGCCGTACCTGCGGGCGACCGAGGAACGGCTCAACTCGATGCTGGCGACGCAGGCCGCCGCCAACAACGCGACGATCGTCAACTGGTACGCGGCGAGCGCCGGCCATGACGCCTGCAAGTCGAGCGGGACGCGCTGGGTTGAACCGTTGATCCCGGGTGAACTCGCGTTCCCGGTCCATCCCAACAAAGCCGGGATGGCCGGGGGCGCGGTCGCGCTGGAGGCAGCGATCGGCTAGGCGCATGGGGCGCGCACGGCGAGCTCAACCCTCGCCGTGCGCCTCCTTCGCCAGCCAGTCCCACTCTTCCCAGTTGGCGATCCGGGCCTCGTAGTCGGGCCTCACGATGTCGAACGCGTTGCGGCCGAAGAAGCAACGCAGCGGCGGCTCCTCGGCGTCGACCAGCTTGAGGATCGCCGGGCCGGTCGCCTCCGGGTCGCCCGGAGTCTGGGCGCCGCGCCGCGCCGCCATTTTTTCGCGCGTCCCGTCATAGGCGGCGATCTGCTCGGCCTGGGACGCGGAAGGGCCGCTCCAGTCGGTGGTGAAGCCCTGCGGCTCGACCAGCGTCACCTTGATGCCGAAGTCGGCGACCTCCTGGGCGAGCGTCTGGCTGAAGCCCTCGAGGCCCCACTTCGAGGCGTGGTAGAGGCCGACGTAGGGGAAAGCGCTGACGCCGCCGATCGAGGACACCTGGATGACGTGGCCGGAGCCCTGCTCGCGCATGATCGGCAGCGCCGCCTGGGTCACCCAGAGCGCCCCGAAGAGATTGGTCTCGATCTGATCGCGGGCCTCCGCCTCGCTGATCTCCTCGACCGCGCCGAAGAGCCCGTAGCCGGCGTTGTTGACGACGACGTCGAGCCGGCCGAAGTGCTCGGCTGCCTGCTTCACCGCGGCGAAGTCGGCCTCCCGGTCCTGCACGTCGAGTGCCAGCGCCAGCACGTCGTCGCCGTACTTCTCGGTCAGCGGCTCGAGGGTCGAGGCGTCGCGGGCGGTCGCCGCGACCTTGTCACCGCGCTCGAGCGCCGCCTCGGCCCAGATCCGGCCGAAGCCCTTCGAGCTGCCGGTGATGAACCACACTTTCGAATCTGCCATCCGTCCTCCTGGATCAAGTCTGTGACTGGTTCGTCGATCCTGTCAGGCGGCCGACCTCGGCTCTGGGACTATTGGGGGGTGCGGATCGCCAGCCTCGTCCCTGGTCACCGAGGGGATATAAACCGCGCGCGCCGCTTGTTTGCCCACCCCCCCTATCGGTGCGAACTTCAAAGGATTCGGCAAGTAGCCAGACCCTTGAGAGTTCTCCGGTCACCCAGCGAGCTCTCCGGGGTCCGGACCTGACAGAGAGGGGCGCTCCGATGTGCTTCAAAAAGATGGGCATCGCTGCGACCGCGGTGATCCTGCTCATGGCAATTCCGACGACTAATGCCTTTGCTGGCTTCGAAGAATCACCTGGCGCTTGGCGCATAGGTCCGTTGCCGGGATCGGCGTTGGCTGAAGGATCGACGAAGACTCTTACGATGGGGTCCGTGGGCGGGTTGACTCTAACGAGCAACATCTTCGGGGCACCCTTCAAAATGACGGCTACCGGCATCAAGTGCAGGGGCTGTGTGATCAAGGACGTGGGCACCAATGCAAAAGAGGAAGGAGTTCTTGAATTCACTGGAGTCAGCCTCACTGAACCATCAGGATGCGAAGTCACGGAAGCTATTCAAACCAAAACTTTCGAGGCCACGGTGGGCATGCAGGGCGGCATCGCGACAGTTAAGTTCGTGCCGAAAGAAGGCGCAACCCTTGCGACGGTCGAACTTTTCGGAGCAGGATGCAGCGCTCTCGCCGGGCTCTACAAAATTAACGGTGCTTTCACTGCGCAGATGACCAACGCAACAGGCGTCTTTGCCGGCAGCCAGGAAATGTCGATGAGTAAAGCTATTCAGGAATCAGCCGGAACCTCGCTGAGCTTTGGCTTGAGCTCCGCGACCTTGACCGGCTCGGTCAAAAGCATCCTTGCTCCAGAAAGGGAATTTTCGGTCTCCACTCCGACTGCCCCTGGGCCTACGAACCAATACGAAGCATCCTCTAACGTTTGGTACACGGGACCCGCGCCGGGATCAAAGTTGGCCGAAGGCAGGACCAAGGCGGTCACCACGGAAGCCACTACCAAACTGAGTTTGGAAGGCAGCGTCGCCGGCAGCCCACTCGACCTGATAGCTACGGGCCTCGAATGCAAAGCCTGCGTGATTAAGAACGTGGGCACCGAAGCTATCGAGGAAGGCAACCTCGTATTCACGGGGTTAAGCCTGACGGAACCAGAACCGTCCCATTGCGGGGTCGTGGGCCCGCTCGAAACGAGCGAATTTAAAGCCACGGTGGGCATGAAAAAAGGCAGTACGACGATTGCAACAGTTAAGTTCGTGCCTAAAGAAGGCGAACTACTTGCGGTGGAAATCACGGGTGCAGAATGCTCGATCGCTGGCGCCTACAGCCTCGACGGCACCATATTTGCGGAAGCGTCGTTCGCGACAGGCACCATCGCCAAAATCCAGCCGATCAAACTGAGCGTGGCGATCCAGGAATCGGCCGGTTCTGGTGTCTCCCTGAAATTTGCCGGAAATGAAGCGGCATTGACGGGGACGATAAGTGAGAAGATCACGTCCGAAAAGGAATTCGCCGTGGAAGCACCGAGGGTTAGCGGTAAACCGTTCGAAGAATCATCCAGTGCTTGGTACACCGGGGCCTCGCCGGGGACGAAGCTGGCGGAAGGCGTGCTCAGAGCGATCAGCACCGAAGTTGCGAGCGGTGGGTTGGATCTGGAAACCATCGTGGGCGGCACTTCGCTCGACCTCACGGCAACTGGCGTCAGCTGCGTCAGCTGCGGCATCGAAAACGTAGGAATCCAAGCAACCTTGGCGGGCGCACTGAAATTCACCGGGGTCAGCGTCAGCGAACCCGCCAGCTGCGGAGCGGCATCGACGATCGAAACCAAAAAAGTCACCGGTACGGTTGGGATGGAACAGGGCAGTGGGACGGTTGGGCTAGTCAAGGTCGTCCCGACGGCAGGGGCGGGAACCTCCTTTGCGACGGTCGAACTCACCGGGGGTAGCTGTCCGATCGCGGGCCTCTACAAAGTGACCGGCACTCTCTACGGAAAGATGAACAGCGCGACAGGCGTGTTCGGAAAATCTCAGAGCATCGCGTTGAGCAGGGACATCGAGGAATCGGCCGGGACGGGCGCCTCAGTGAAATTTGGCGAAAACGCCGCGGTCCTGACTGGCGCCTTCGGGACTAAGCTCTCGCCCGAAGAAGAATTCACGGCGAGCAACACCAGTGCCTCGCACAACAATTATTCCGAAACGGGAGGCGCCTGGTACGCCTCGGGGACGAAGCTTGTCGAAGGCTCGACCAAGTCCCTCACCACGGCGGCGGTGGGCACCCAGAAACTGGAAACCATGGTCGCCGGCACGAAACTCGACATCACAGCGACCGGGGTCGAATGCAGCGGCTGCGTGATCAAGAACGTCGGCGCTGCGGCCAAGGTCGAAGGCGCGCTCAAATTCACCGGCCTCACGGTGAGTGAACCCGCCGGCTGCTCGATCGCCTCGACGATCACGACCAAAGCGCTGACCGCGGTGGTCGGGATGAACATCGCCGGCACGCTGGCGACATTCAAGTTCACGCCGAAAGAAGGCACCACCTTCGCGACGGTCGAACTCACCGGCGAAAAATGCGCGATCGCGGGCCTCTACAAAGTCACCGGCACCTTCTTCGCGCAGGCGAAAAACGCGACAGGGGTGTTCGCGACCAGCCAGGAAATCAGCCTCAGCAAAGCGATCCAGGAATCGGCGGGGACCGCCACGTCGCTGAAATTCGGCGAAAAAGCGGCGATCCTGACGGGGACGGTGAGCACCGGTCTCTCGCCAGGAGAAGAATTCACGGTGAAGGAAAAATAGGTAGCAGAGGTGAGTGAGCCCTTGAGCTAACCGCGCGGTGCCGGCGGCGGCACCTGGCTCGCCATCTGGGCGTAGCCGGTGGCGCTCGGGTGGATGCCGGTGTCGCCGCTGATCACCCAGGGCGGGCCGCCGCCTTTGGGCCCTTCGCAGAAGGAGAGCGGATGGGAGACCTCGAGCTCGTCCTGGGTCGGAGTCGACTGCACGCTCGGCCCGTCGACGCCGTATTCGAAGTAGGAGCAGGTGTAGCTCGACGGGTAGACCGGTTCGAGGCTGACGCCGACGTTGAAGTGGGGAGGGGCGACCACCTGCAGCCGCTGCGTGTTGGTCGCGGAGTTCACTTCCGTGGCGACTTCGGCGATCGCTTCGTTCATCATCTTCCCCATCTCCGCGATCTGGGTGACGCTGTAGGTGAGCGCCGAGGAGGGGATCGAGAGGTGGTACTGCATCAGGTAGATCGTCGCGCTCGTCTTCTTCACCAGGTCGGTATAGAGGCTCTTCAGTTCGGCGCGTAGGTGGACGGCTTCGAAGGCTTCTTCGACGCATTCTTCGTAGCCGCCGAAGATGTCGGCTTCGAGCGCGCAGCGCATCGGCCCGGAGCCGAAGAGGGTGTTGGCGAGGATCGGGTTGGCGCCGACCGTCATCAGGATGTAGTTCGGGTCTTCGGCCTCGATCTTTTCGGTGGTCGCGTAGAGGCTTCCCCCCGGCGCCCAGTTGACCGGTTCGGAACCGCTGACGGCGAAGTTCTTGTAGTTGGTGATGCCGTAGTCGTTCGCCCACTGGGCCGCCCAGGAGACGTTGTTGGCGAGCCCATAGTCGGGCGCGTAGGGGACTTCCTTCAGCCCGTTCTTGGTCGCGGTCGAGTTGGAGGAGCAGGCGTCGTCGAGCACCTCACCCACCGGTTTGCATTCGTACAGCGAGAGGAACGGCATCAGCGAGCCGTCGCTGTAGTAGCCGAAGCCGGCGGTGACCGAGTCGCCCATCGCGCGGACGGTCGGCCCGGGAGGGCCGGCGGTGCTGCTGAGGCCGGCGATCTTCAGCCAGGGGTTGACGACCTTGACCACGACGGTGCCGTGATCGAGCGCGATCGCCTCCGTGCCGGGGGTCTCCGGCGCGGTGTAGGAGAGCGCGCTGGTGCCGAGGTGCGCGGTCCCGGCGCCGGTCCTGCCGGTGACGCTCCAAGACACCCGTCGGTCGCAGGCGGGGAGGCGGATCTTGGTGCGGTCGCCGGGATGGATGCGGATGGTCGGGAACGAGGCGCAGAACGGCTCTGAGCCGCCGGGTGCGCGGGCGGCTCGGGCGGTGCTCCGCGCGCCCTGCCCGAGCGGATCCGGCAGCGGCAGCACCCTTCGCGGGATCCCCTTCGACTTGATGTCGGCCTTGCCATCGCCGTCGATGTCGATCCCGCCCTGCGCTTCGATCGTGACGGTCGGCGTGGCCCCTTCGGTCCACGCCTTTGCCAGCGCTGCGCTGATCGGGCGCTTCAGGTCGATCTCGTAGACGAAGGTGAAGGTGCGCCGGCGCTCCGGTCGGCGCGGCGGCCCGGCGCTGAGTCGGCGGGCGATCGCCTGGGCCAGGGGAACGGTGCCAGGCTTGGGGCGGAAGCGGGCGACCAGGCGCATCGCCCGACCCGCCGCCTGGATCGGGTAGCGGACCGCGACCAGGAGGGTGGGCCGACCAACTGCGAGATGCACGAGCTCGATCCGGCCGACCTTCACCCGGGCCGGCGGGCGGAGGATCTTCAGCGGCTTGTGGGCCGGCGGGGTCGCGGTGGCGGCGCTCGCGGTCGCGACGAGGAGCAGCGCGGCCAACGCACCGAGCACGGCGATGACGACGGTCCTCCGCGGCGAGCTCACGGCGGAAACCTAGCGCCGTGCCGCGGGCCAGTAGGCCCCGACCCGCGCGGCCGCCGCCTCGCCGACAGCGGTCTCCGGCGCCGCCGCCGATTCGCCCGCGCCGCCGAGCGCCCGCATCGTCGCCTCGACCGACTCGGCCAGCGCCGCCGGCGCGTAGCCGCCCTCGAGCACGGCGCCCACCGGCGCCCCGAGGCGCTTGCCCAGCTCGCGCACCTCGGTCGTCATCTGGCCGAAGTCCTCGCTCTCCAGCGCCAGGCCGGCCAGCGGGTCCTCGCGGTGGGCGTCGTAGCCTGCCGAGATCAGGATCAGGTCGGGCGCGTATTCGGTCGCCACCGGTCCCACCACCCGGTCGAGCAGGGAGAGGAAGACGTCGCGGCCGGAGGCTTCCGGCACCGGCAGGTTGATCGTGAAGCCGGCGCCCTTCGCGGTCCCGATGTCCTCCGGCAGCCCGCTCCCCGGCCAGATCCCCTCCTGCTGGATCGAGATCAGGAGGACGTCGTCGCGTGCGCCGAAGATCGCTTCGGTGCCGTTGCCGTGGTGGACGTCCCAGTCGAGGATCAGCACCCGGGAGGCGCCCAGCTCGGCGACCGCCAGCGCCGCCGCGACGGCGATCGAGTCGAAGAGGCAGAAGCCCATCGCCCGCTCTGCTTCGGCGTGGTGGCCCGGCGGGCGCAGGGCGCTGAAGCCGGTCGCAGCCTCGCCGGCGAGGAGGGCCCGAGCGAGCGCCGCCGCGCCGCCCGCCCCGTGAGCGGCCGCCCGGTAGGAGTGCGGACCGTCGTAGGTCTCGACGTCGATCGCCCCGCCGCCGCTCTCACTCAGCTCGCGGATCGCGGCGACGTGCCGGGCGGTGTGGACGAGCTCGAGTTCTGCGACGCTCGCCGCCGGCGCCGCGCGGCGCTCCCAGCCGAGCCAGTTCGCCGCCTCCAGCCGTCGTTCGATCGCGACCAGGCGCGGGGGCGACTCCGGATGCCCGGGCATCTGGTCGCGCGGGTCGTGGTCGAGGCTCGAGGGGTCGCTGAAGTAGAGCAACCGGTGGGACTCTGAGCGGTGGCGCGCCGCGCGTCAAGCGCCGCCCGCGGAGAGGCGGGCCGCACGGCGGGTCAGGTAGCGCTGCTCGGGAAGGCTCGCGGTCAGCTCGGCGGCGCGGCTGTACTCGGCGTGGGCGCCCTGCCGGTCGCCGGCCAGCTCCAGCAGGTGGGCGCGGACCGCGTGCACCCGGTGGTGGCCCTCGAGCCGCGGCTCGACCTCGGCTAGCAGCTCAAGGCCCGCCCCCGGACCCTCCGCCATCGCCGTGGCGACCGCCCGGTTCAGCCCCACCATCGGCCCCGGCGCCACGTGTTCGAGCAGCCCGTAGAGGGCGAGGATCTCGGCCCAGTCGGTTTCTCCGGCGCGGCGCGCCCGGTCGTGGGCGAGGGCGATCGCTCCCTGCAGCTGGTAGGGGCCGACGGCGCCCTTGGCCATCTCCTCGGCGAGGATCCGGCCGCCCTCGGCGATCGCCGCCGCGTCCCAGCGCGAGCGGTCCTGCTCGTCGAGCGGCACCAGTTCACCGTCCCCGTCGGTGCGCGCCGCGCGCCGCGCATCGGTCAGCAGCATTAGCGCCAGCAGGCCGCCGACCTCGGGCTCCTCGGGGAGCGCGAGGCGCGCGATCCGGGTCAGCCGGATCGCCTCGCCGGAGAGCTCGGTGCGGGCGAGCTCCGGGCCTTCGCTGGCCGCGTAGCCCTCGTTGAAGATCAGGTAGAGGACGCCGAGCGCGGCGCGCAGCCGCTCCGCCCGTTCCGCGGGCGCGGGCAGCCCGAACGGCTCCGCGGCCGCGGCGACCGTCTGCTTCGCCCGCGCGATCCGCCGGCCCATCGTCGTCTCCGGGACGAGGAAGGCGGCGGCGATCTCGGCGGTGGTGAGGCCGCCGACCGCGCGCACGGTGAGGGCGATCGCCGAGGCGGGGGAGAGCTCCGGCCGGCAGCACATGAAGATCAGCGCCAGGGTGTCGTCGGCCTCGGCGCCCGGGCCGCGCTCGGGCTCGGCCGCGAGCCGCTCCTCGCGTGAGCGGCGGGCGGAGTCGGCGCGGATCCGGTCGGTCATCCGTCGCGAGGCCACCGCGATCAGCCAGCCGACCGGGTTCTCCGGCGTGCCTTCGGTCGGCCACTGGCGGGCCGCGTCGAACATCGCCTCCTGGACCGCGTCCTCGGAGTCGGCGAAGTCGCCGAAGCGCCGGACCACGGCGGCGAGCACCCGCGGCGCGGCTTCGCGCATCAGGTCCTCGACGTCGCGGCGGTGGCGCCGGGCGGCGGTCACGCTCAGGGCTCGATCGGGCCCATCACCTCACGGACCTCGATCTGCTGGCGCAACGGCACGCCGTCGGGGCCGGGCCCCTCGGAGGCCTGCGCGGCGATCTCGATCGCCCGCTCGGTCGACTCGACGTCGACGGTACGCCAGCCGGCGAGCAGCTCCTTCGACTCCGCGAACGGCCCGTCGGTGACCGCCGGGGCGCCGTCGGTAGCGAGCACGATCCTCGCCAGGTCGGGGCCGGTCAGCGCCTGCGCCTCGACCAGCTCGCCGCGCTCCCGCAGTTCCGCGTTCAGGTCCTTCTGGAACTGGATGTGCGCCTGCACGTCCTCCGGCTTCCACTCCGACATCGGCGGCACGTCGCCCTCGACCCGGCCGTAGTGCTGCAGCAGCATGAACTTCATCTCGAGTACCTCCTCGGTCGCGCGCCACGGTGGTCGGCGCCTTTGGGAGTGTGTCGGAGCCGGCCGCGCAAATGCGACATCGACGGGAGAAGCCCGCCTAAGAAGACGTCCTCAGAGATCGAAATTGGCCCGGTAGGCGGGCGGTACGAGGTCGACGTACTCCGGGTGGCGTTTCATCCAGTCGTTGACGAAGGGGCAGAAGGGCAGCACCGCGAGGCCTTTGGCGCGGGCCTGGTCGAGGGCGAAGCGGGCCAGGCGCCCGCCGATCCCGTGGCCCTCGAAGCGCTCCTCGACCTCGGTGTGGATCAGGGCGAGGAGGCCGGGGCGGAGCCGGTAGACGATGAACCCGGCGGGCTCGCCGTCGCTGGTGGCGATGAAGCGTTTGCGCTCCGGCGCGTCGCTGATCACGATCTCCGGCTCCGCGGTCACCTCGCCTCCTCCGGTTCGAGTTCCGAATCCCACTCGCGCTCCATCTCGTCGGCCAGCCCCGGGTCCATATTCTTTACCTTACCCCAATTGTTACCTTGGCTAACGATTAGCCCGGCCGTTTAACGGTTCGAGCGCTGGGCCGGTGGTGAGGAAGGCCGCCTCAGGGGCCGATGACGAGGCCGCCGTTGACGCTGATCGCCTGCCCCGTCACGTAGGAGGCGTCGTCGCTCGCCAAATAGGCGATGCAGGCGGCGATGTCCTCGGGCTGACCGAACCGGCGCAGCGGCGCCGCGCGGCGCATGGCCTCCAGGATCCGGTCACCGCGCTCGTCCACCCACACCTTCTTCAGCATCGCGGTCTCGGTCGGGCCCGGGCAGACGCAGTTGACGGTCACGTTGTGGCGGCCCATCTCCCGGGCCAGACTGCGCGTGAAGGCAATCAGCCCCCCCTTGGCGGCGGCGTAGGGGGTCTCGCCCGTGGAGCCGCCCTTCCCGGCGTCGGAGGAGACGGTGACGATGCTGCCCCGGCCCCGCTCGGCCATGTGCCGGCAGAAGGCGTGGGTCACGCCCATCGGGCCCAGCAAGTTGATCGTCATCACCTTCTGCCAGAAGGTGGGGTCGCTGTCCAGGAAGAACCGGCCGGCATCCCACCCCGCACAGTTGACGAGGACGTCGACCGGGTCCAGCTCGGCCGCGAGGGCGACCGCTTGGTGGTAGTCGGTGACGTCGAGGGGACGGCCTTCGCCGCCGATCTCGGCGCCAAGGCGGCGTGAGCGTTCGCCCTCGATGTCGGTCGCGATCACGTGGGCCCCCTCGGCGGCCAGGCGTCGACAGGTCGCGGAACCGATCCCGCCCGCGGCGCCGGTGACGACGACGCGCTTTCCTTCCAGGCGCGCGGTCACAGGGCGCGGTCGATCCGGGCCAGCGCTTCCTCGCGCGGCAGGAGCGCGAGGGTGGAGTGAAGCGGCGGCGACACCCGGCCGGCGACCGCCAGCCGAACCGGGGTGAAGAGTTTGGCCCGGCTGGCTCCGAGCTGCTCCCGCACCTCCTCCAGGGCGGCCTCGATCAGGTCCTCCCGCCAGGGCTCGACGGCGGCCAGGCGGGCTCGCGCCTCGCGCAGCATCTCCCGCTGCGGCTGTGAGAGCTCCGGGATCGCCGGCGGCTCCCCCAGGTAGGAGAGGAGCGCGGGCGCGGCGTCGAGGCGGGGAAGGCGTTCCTTGAGTGCGGGCGCGGCCGCCAGCAGGGTGTCCGGGGAGAGGCGGGGGAGGAAGGCCGCCAGCTGCCCCGCCAGTTCTTGATCGGTCAGCCGGCGGATGTAGTGGGCGTTGAGCCAGTCCAGGCGCTGGTGGTCGAACATGGCGGGGGAGGACTGGACGCGCTCGAGTGTGAAGGCGCGGGTCAGCTCGTCGAAGCTCCAGATCTCCTGCTCGGTACCGGGGTTCCACCCCAGCAGGACCAGGTAGTTGAGCAACGCCTGAGGGAGGTAGCCCTGCTCCCGGTACAGGAAGAGCCGCAGTTCAGGGTGGCGCCGCTTGCTGAGCTTTTTGTGGTCGGCGCCCACGATCACCGGAACGTGCGCGAACGCCTGGGGACGCGGGTGACCCAGGGCGTCGAACAGCATCAGCTGGATCGGGGTGTTGGAGAGGTGCTCCTCGCCGCGAATGACGTGGGTGATCTCCATGTCCACGTCGTCGACGGTGCTGGTGAAGTTGTAGAGAGGGATCCCGTTGGTGCGGACGATGACGGGATCGCCGATCAGGTCGTTCTTAAACGTGAGCTCGCCGCGGATCAGGTCCAGGAATCGTGTCTCGCCCTCGGGGACCCGCAGCCGGACCGAGAACTCGGTGCGGTCCCGGGGTGGGTCGGTGAGGCAACGGCGGGAGTACTTGTAGGGGACGCCGGCCCTGCGCGCCGCCTCCCGCTCACGGTCGAGCTCGTCGGTGGTGCAGTAGCAGCGGTAGGCGGTGCCGTCGCCGAGGAGCCGGGCCGCCTGCTCACGGTAGCGGTCCATGCGCTCGCTCTGGCGATAGGGACCATACGGGCCCCCCTTGTCCGGACCCTCGTCCCAGTCCAGGCCCAGCCACTGGAATCCCTCGTAGATCGTCTGCTCGTACTCGGGGCGGTTGCGGTCGGTGTCGGTGTCGTCGATGCGCAGCACCATGACGCCGCCCTGGTGGCGCGCGAAGAGCAGGTTGAAAAGCATGGTGCGGGCGCTTCCCAGATGGACGTAGCCGGTTGGACTCGGCGCCATGCGCACCCGCACCGGCGGATTCGGCACGGCGGTATCGTACGGCAGCCGATGGCTCCGAACTCCCGGCTGCGGTCCGATTTTGTGGCGGCGGGCCGCATCGCCGTGCACGATGTGCGTGGGGGGCGGGGCCGCCCTCCGCTGGTCTTCCTGCACGGGATCGCACAGTCCGGAGTGCTCGACTGGCGGTTCGTCCTGCCCACGATGGCGCAGCATCACCGGGTGTACGCGCCCGACTTTCCGGGCTTCGGGTTCTCGCAGAAGCCGCCGGTCCGGTACGGGGTGCCGCTGTTCGCGCGCACGCTGCTGCGGTACCTGGACGCGCGGGGGCTCAAGAAGCCGGTGCTGGTCGGGTCCTCGATGGGAGGACGGGTGGCGATCGAGGTGGCGATGCGGCATCCGGAGCGGGTGGAGCGGTTGATCCTGGTCAACTCGCTCGGTTTCGGCATCGCGCGGTCGCCGCTGCTCGGTGTGCTCTCGGTGCCGGTGGTGGGGGAGCTCGCGTACACCGGCCTGGCGGGGGCGCTGATCTCGATGGATGGGGACCGGTTCCGCAAGCTGACCGGGCGGATGGGGGTGGTGCAGGACCTGCTCGATGACTCGCAGCTGGACATCCTGCGGCAGATTCACCAGGACCCGGGGGCCGGCTACTCGCACACGCGGACCGCCCGGTCGCTGGCGCTGCACGGCATGGACGACCTGGCGCCGGCGCTGGCACGGGCGCACCTGCCAATGCCGATCCGGCTCATCTGGGGGGCCGAGGACCGCCTGTTCCCGGTCTCGCAGGCCATCCGGGCGCAGTCGTTGCTGCGTGGGTCCAAGCTCGCCATCATCGAGGGCGCCGGCCACTCGCCCGAGCTGGAGCGGCCGCAGACGTTCCTCGAGGCGCTCACCCACTACCTCTCCGACTGACCCTGGGCCGGAGGAGAGGGTCGTTCTCCAGGTCGGTACCGAGCGCGCCGCGAACGCCGACTGCCGGCATTCGGGGCATCCAGAGGCCGCGCCGGGCCCCGATCGCCGGCACTCGGGACCCCCATTCTCCTGAAACCGGTGCTACCGCGGAGGGCGGTAGCGCGGGCGTGCAGAGAAACGGCCCGGTTCGTCCAGCCGTCACCGCTCCGCAGACCTCGCGTAGACGGCAGAGAACGACTGCACCTCCGGCGCGTGCGCGGGGGTCGCCTCCACCGCGACGGCAACCCGCGTCAGCCCCGCTCGCTCGAACCCGGCCAGCTCGCCGGCCGTCAGTGGCCAGGGTCGTCCCGCGTCGGCGCCGCTCCGCTCCGTGAACGCGCCGCCCGCGTAGAGCACCCCACCCGGCGTCACGCACCCGGCCAGGGCCGCCGTGGCGCGATCGCGCTCTGCCCTGGGCACCGACTGCAGGTTGCGGATCTCGGCCACCAGTCCAAACGCCTGCCGCCAGGACACCGGCAGTGCGAACAGGTCCGCCACCTGATAGTCCACCGAGGACTCGGGGAAGCGCTGACGAGCCAGCCGGATGGCCGTCGGTGCCAGATCGAAGCCGGCCACCTCGAACCCGCGGCGCGCCAGCTCCTCGGCATCGTCGCCGAGCCCGCAGCCGGCGACCAGTGCCTTCCCCGCCCGCGGCGCCGCACCAGACTCGAGCCAGCGCACGAAGGCCGGCGACGGCTCCAACCGCGCCCACGGGACCGCCGACAGCTCACCGCCGGCGCCGGCGTAGATGGATTCGAAATCGGCTTGCGACATCGCCCGGCCAAACCCTACGTCAGGGCGACCAGTTCCTCAAAGCTGGGGTCCCAGAAGTCCTGCAGGCCGTCGGGCAGAAGGATCACTCGCTGCGGATCCAGCGCCTGCACCGCGCCCAGATCGTGCGTCACGAGCAGCGTCGACCCGCGGTAGGACCGGAGCGCGCCCAGGATCTCGTCCCTGCTCGCCGGGTCCAGGTTGTTGGTCGGCTCGTCGAGCAGCAGCAGGTTGGCGCCCGAGACCACCAGCGTCGCCAGCGCCAGGCGGGTGCGCTCGCCACCCGAGAGGGTCGACGCCAGCTGCTCGGGCGCGTCGCCGTTGAAGAGGAAGGAGCCGAGGACCCCGCGCACCTCGGGCAGTGACATCCCGGGCGCTTCCCGCCACAGGTTGTCGAGGACCGTGCGGCGGCCGTCGAGCGTCTCGTGCTCCTGCGCGTAATAGCCGAGCCGGAGCCCCATGCCGTGCTCGATCCTCCCGGCGTCCGGCTGGTCGAGTCCGTCGAGGATGCGCAGGAGCGTCGTCTTCCCGGCCCCGTTGACACCCAGGATGACGGTCCGCGATTGGCGCTCGATCTCGAGATCGATGTCGTGCCAGACGCGCAACGACCCGTACGACTTGCGCAACCCCTTCGCTCGCAGCAGGACCCGGCCGGATGGTGCCGGTTCCGGGAACCGCAGCCGTGCCACCCGCTCTCTCTTGCGGACCTCGCCCGCCTCCGACAGCAGCTGCTCCGCCCGCCGGTACATGCCCTGCGCCGCCTTCGCCTTGGTCGCCTTGGCGTGCAGTCGGTCGGCCTGGGTGCGGAGCTGGGCCGCCTTCTTCTCCGCGTTCTGGCGCTCGCGGACGACCCGCCGCTCGTCGGTCGCCCGCTGGGTCCGGTAGGCCTTCCACCCCATGTTGTAGATGTCGATCGTCGCCCGGGGCGGGTCGACCTGGAAGATCCGGTTCGCGACCGTCTGGAGCAGTCCGACGTTGTGGGAGATCACGAGCAGACCGCCGCGGTAGCCGCGCAGGTACTCGCGAAGCCAGGCGATCGCGCTCGCGTCGAGATGGTTGGTGGGCTCGTCGAGGAGCAGCGTGTCCGCCCCGCCGAAGAGGATGCGTGCCAGCTCCACCCGCCGCCGCTGCCCGCCGGAGAGCGTCCCCATCGGCTGCTCGAGGTGCCGGTCGGGAAGGCCGAGCCCGGCGGCGATGGCGGCCGCGTCGGCCTCCGCCGCGTACCCGCCCAGGGCCTCGAAGCGGTTCTCGAGGTGGCCATAGCGCTCGATCGCGGGCACCGCCTCGCCGGCGCCGACGCCCGCCATCGCGAGCTGCGCGTGCTGCATCTCCCGAGCCAGCGTGTCGAGTCCGCGGCCGGACAGGATGCGCTCACGGGCCGGTCGGGTGAGATCGCCCTCGCTCGGTCCCTGCGGAAGGTAACCGACGCGGCCTGACCGCACCACCGTCCCCGACTCCGGCTGTGCCTCACCCGCGAGCACGCGTGCCAGCGTGGTCTTGCCGGCGCCGTTGCGCCCGATCAGGCCGATGCGATCGCCTCTGCCGATGGTGAAGGAGACTCCGTCCAGCAGCGTGCGCGTGCCGGCGCGCAGGACGAGGTCTTGAACGGTGATCACGGGAAAGCTCCAGAACGCGATTTGTCCGGGCGCGCGCCGATGCGGCCCGGCGGGTCTACCCCACCGATCCTACGGAACCGCCCCCCGCGGTCAGGCGGGACGGCCCCCCACGGTCAGGCGACGACCAGGCAGGTGATGGTCTTGAAGACGCCGTCCACCTTCTGGATCTGCTCGATGACGATCTTGCCGATGCCGTTGACGTCCGGCGCCTCGCAGGTCGCGATCACGTCGTAGTCGCCGGTGATCGCATCCGCGGAGACGACACCCGGCTTCCCGCGCAGCGCCACCGCGATGTCGAGGGCGCGCCCCGGGGACGCATTGATCAGCGCGTACGCCTTCATTGGGGAATCGTAGCCTGCGGGAACGGTGCGGGGGAGCCCCATTGCACTCGGTCGTCTCTCTACAAAACGGGCCGACCGGATTCCGGGTAGCACGGGTTGGTAGAGAAACGGCCCCTGTCTGCCCGCCCTACCGCGTGCGGAGCGCGTGCACCAGGACCTGCTCGGCGACGTTGGCGCCCGAGATCAAGACCGCGATGCGCTCGCCCGGCCGGGGCCGGTAGTGGTAGAGGAGCGCCGCGGTCGCCGCCGCCCCGCCCGGCTCCACCAGGAGGTGCTCCCACTGCATCAGGACCCGCACCGCTCGGAGCAGCTCCGGCTCCCCCACCAGCAGCAGCTCGTCGACGAAGGCCTCGGCGATGGCGAACGTGAGCGCCCCGGGGGTGCTGGCGGCCAGTCCGTCGGCCATGGTGTCGACGCGATCGAGCACCACCGGGTGCCCGGCCCGGTGTGAAGCGTGCATCGCCGCCGCGCCTGAGGGTTCCACGCCCACGATGCGAACTCCGGGCCGGCGCGCTTTGAGATGCACGGCGATCCCGGAGATCAGGCCGCCGCCGCCGATCGGGCACAAGACGGTGTCCAGGTCGGGCAGCTGCTCCAGAAGCTCCAGGCCGACCGTGCCCTGACCGGCCACCACCTCGGGGTCGTCGTAGGCGTGGACGAAGGCGGCGCCGGTGGCCGCTGCCACCCGCAGCGCCTCCAGATTGGCGTCGTTGAAGGTGCGCCCGTGCTCGACCACGCGCGCCCCGAGGCGGCGCATGGAGGCGACCTTGCCTTCATTGGCGCCGACCGGGACGTAGACGGTGGCGGGGATGTCGAACGTGCGTGCCGCGTAGGCGACGCCCTGGCCGTGGTTGCCGGCGGAGGCCGAGATGACACCCGCCCGGCGCTCGTCCGCCGCCAGGTGCAGCACCCGGTTGAGCGCCCCGCGCACCTTGAAGGAGCGCGTGGGCTGCGTGGTCTCGATCTTGAGGAAGACGGGGCAGCCGGCCTTCTCGGTGAGCGCGAACGACTGCTGCAACGGCGTCACCGCGAGGTAGCGGCGCAGCGCGTGAGCGGCTTCTTCGACGTCGTCGGCCGAGACCGGCAGGACGGTCGCCATTCGCTCAGCTGTGCGCGCCGACGATGGCTCGCCGGTGGATCCCATCCCCCAAGAGCACGCCGTCCTTGGTCGCCCTAACCTCAAAGGTGAGGCGGTTGCGGTCCACCTTGGTGAGCCGGCTCTCGACCACGATCCGATCTCCCAGGTCGGCAGGAGCCCGGTGGAAGACATGGACCTCATAGCCGACCGTCGTCTGGGCCGGCCCCAGATAAGGCGCCACCGAGTTGTGGGCCGCGTTCTCCATCAGCCAGATCATGGCCGGGGTCGCGAAGACCCCTTTGCCGCCCACGTGCCGGGTCAGGTGCTGGTCTGTGATCACCACCTGGTCGCGGTTGGCGAGACCGGGCCGGATCGCCGGATCCAGTGGGGCGCGCGGGCGCTGCTCCCCGGACTCGGCGCCGACCATTTCGTAGATTATGATCGCTCGATGCCTCCACCTCGCGTACGCAAGGCGGTCTTTCCCGCGGCCGGCGTGGGCACCCGATTCTTGCCCGTGACCAAGGCGCAGCCGAAGGAGATGCTGCCCTTGATCGACAAGCCGACGATCCAGTACGGGATCGAAGAGACGCTGGCGAGCGGGATCGAGGAGGTGATCCTCGTGATCGGCGGCGGCAAGCGAGCGATCACCGACCACTTCGACTCCTCGCCCGAGCTCCTTCGCTATCTCGATCAGCAGGGCAAGGAGGATCTCCTGCAGAAGGTTCGGGAGGTCGACTCTCTGACCGACAAGCTGGACGTCGTGTACGTGCAGCAGAAGGAGGCGCGGGGACTGGGCCACGCGGTGTGGACGGCGCGGCGCCAGGTCGAGGGCGAGGCGTTCGCGGTGCTGCTCCCGGACGACGTGATCCTGGGGGCGGAGCCGGCGCTGAAGCAGCTGATCGACGCCCATGAGCTCTCCGAAGGAGCTACCGTGCTGGCTGCGCGGCGCGTGCCCCGGGACCAGATCAACCGCTATGGGATCCTGAAGCTGGGTCGGTCCGACGGACGCCTCCATGACGTCCGGGACATGGTCGAGAAGCCGTCGCTAGCCGACGCGCCCAGCGACCTGGCGATCTTCGGCCGCTACGTCCTGGCACCCGAGGTGATGGAGGCGCTCGACCACGCCAAGCCGGGCGCGCTCGGCGAGATCCAGCTCACGGACGCCATCAAGCAGACCCTCGACGGCGGGCACGTGGTCGCTCTCGAGTTCGAGGGCGACTACTACGACACCGGCACCGTGCCCGGGTACCTGAAAGCCAATCTGGCACTGGCGCTCCGGCATCCCGAGCTGCGCCCGGCGATGCTGGAAGTGGTCCGGGAGCTGGTCTCGCCGGCTGAGCTGGCGGCGGTCTGACCCGGCCCGGGGGGCTTGGTTCCCAAGTTGGCGGATGGGCGGGGCAGACCTATACTCTTTACTTCGGACTTGGGCCCGACTCACCCCCTTTACCGAGATCACATGCCATGGCAGTACAAGGCCGGCGGCGGTTCGACGACGATCGGGTCGTTCGCTATGAGACGGAAGAGAAGGACTTCGAGATCGAGGTCTCGCGCACGCTCCAGAAGTGGTGCGTCACCGTCTACCAGCTTCCGGACCGGAACATCCTGGCGCAGGATTTCTTTCCAGAGCGGTGGCGGGCGATGGCGCGCGCCCAGGACTTCGTTCGCCTCTTGAACCAGCGGAACAAACCGGAGGAGCAGGGCGAGGATCGGGGCCACCGGTGAAGTGGGCGTTCGTCCGTAAGGAGTGGGGAGCGATCTCGTTCGTGCTGGCCGTGATCCTCGGCATGATCGCGGTTCCGGTCGCGCTGATCTTCCACAACGACTCCAACCGGGGCGCCACCCTCAATCAGCCGGCATCCATCTCGACCCCGGCCACGAGCCCCACCGCCAGCCCCGCGTCCTCGCCCACAGCCTCGCCCAGCCCGGGCGGATGAACCGGCCGCCGCTGGCCGGGATTCGCGTCCTCGATCTGACGCGCCTTTTGCCCGGCCCCTTCTGCTCCCTGCTCCTGGCCGACATGGGGGCGGACGTGATCAAGGTCGAGCAGCCGGGCAGCGGGGACGGTATGCGCCACTACCCGCCGCTCCGCGACGGACAGTCGGTCGCCTTCAACGCTGTGAACCGCAACAAACGGAGCATCACGCTCAACCTGAAGGCGCCGGAGGGTCGCGAACTGTTCTTGTCGCTGGCCGCGAGGGCGGACTGCGTGCTGGAGGGCAACCGGCCCGGCGTCATGGACCGTCTGGACCTCGGCTGGCCGGTGCTGCGGGAGCGGAACCCGCGGCTGGTGCTCTGCTCGATCAGCGGCTACGGGCAGGACAGCCCCTGGGCGGAGCGGGCCGGCCACGACCTCAACTACCTGGCCATCAACGGAATCCTCTCGTTGTCGGCGCCCCGGGGCGGCGCGCCGCACCCGCCGCCGGTACAGGTGGCCGATCTGGGAGGCGGGGCGCAGGCGGCGGCGACGTCCGTCCTGGCCGCGCTGCTCGACGTGGCGCGGGGCGGAGAAGGCCGCTGGCTCGACGTGGCCATGACCGACGCCACCCTGGGCTGGATCTCGACCCCGCTGGCCGAGACGGAGGCGTCGGGCCCCCTGGCCCACGATGAGCACCGCCTCACCGGCAAGTACGCCTGCTACGCGGTCTATGCCTGCGCGGACGGGCGGTACCTGTCGGTGGCCGCCCTGGAAGCCAAGTTCTTCGGCACGCTGTGCCACGAGGTGGGCCGTCCGGACCTGATCCCGCTGCATCTGGACCTGGACCGGCAGGATCAGCTGCGCGCGGAGCTGGCTTCGATCTTCCACACCCGAAACCGCGACGACTGGGGTGCGTCGCTGGGCCCCGACACCTGCTGCGAGCCGGTGCTCGAGGTGTGGGAGGTGCCCGCGCACCCGCACCTGCGGGCGCGGCACCTGATCGCGGACCGCCCAAGCGGGCGTGAGGTGGCTCCGCCGGTGCCGATGGGGGAGGGGTGGCGGCGGACCGACGCGCCCGGTCTGGGTGCACACACCGACGAGGTGCTGGGCGAGGTCGGAATCGGTCCCGACACGCTCCGCCGGCTGGCTGCCGCCGGCGTCATCTGACCCGCCCTCAACGTCCGCTTCCACACCAATACCCGAGTGCCGGCACTCAGGAGGCACTCAGGGCATCACGGGTGCCCAGACCCCGATTTGCCGGCACTCAGGAGGCACTCAGGTGCCCGATGGCGTCGTGAGGTTGGAGGGCGGGGGTGGGGTTATCCCTGCTGATGCCAGGCGGCGAGGAGCTCGGCCTCCCGCTCCGGTGGCATGCCCGCCGGTGGGCGTGAGCGTCCACCCGACTCCTGCGCCCCGGGAGCGGACGGGCGGGTGCGCACCCACTCCTGGAGATCCCGGATGGTATGGGAGATCGGCCGGCAGACGAGGCCGGCGGCGAGGGCGCGGTCGCGCGGCGCGTAGAGCGAACCCATCCCCTCCGGGATCCAGAGTGGAAGTCCGGTCCACGGAGCCACCCCGTGGTCGAGCAGGAACCGGTCCGGCACCCAGGTCGCGTCCGGGATCAAGCAGGCCTCGAGCAGGTGCCCGATCGCCACGTCCGGTCCCTGGACGTTGTAGACGCCGCCCTGGGACCGCGTGGCCATGTCCAGGACCCAGGCCGCGAGATCGCGGGCGTCGATGAAGCACACCTCGCGCTCGGGACGTCCGGCCGCCAGCACCTCACCCGGACGCAGGCCGCGTGCAGCCCAGTAGGTCACCCGCTCGGTGGGGTCGTGCGGGCCCGCGATGAGGCCGGCCCGGGCGAGGAGCGCGCGCCCACCGTAGAGCTCCTCCAGGACCCGTTCGCAGGCGGCCTTCAGCGCTCCATAGCTGGAGTCGATGTCTTCGGTTGCGGGGTCCCCCAGCTCCAGGACGGGTGCGGATTCCGACTTGTCCTCCTGCTCCATCGGGTAGACCGAGATGGTGGAGATGAAGGCATAGCAGGCAACGCGGCCCCGCAGCAGCTCCGCCGACTGCCGGACCACGCGGGGCACGTAGCCGCTGGTGTCGACCACCACATCCCAGGTACCGGAGCGGAGGGCGTCCAGCCCGCCGTCGCGATCTCCGATCAACGAGGTGACCCCGGCCGGTGCCTGGCCATGGCCACGCGTGAAGATGGTGACGTCGTCGCCCCGCGCCAGCGCCGCCTCCACGAGGTGCCGGCCGAGGAAGACGGTGCCGCCGAGGACGAGAACTCGCACGTTGGCGGAGTCTACTGATCAGGGCTTCTCGAGCCTGACCTCCATGCCGATCCCCTCGGTCCGGATCGAGCACCCGCCGAACGCGCTCGCCTCGGCGAGTCGGAAGAACTCGGAGACCGACTTCGCCCGGCGGCGCAGTGCCCAGAGCACGGCACCCGCGAAGAGGGAGGACACCACGCCTACCTTCATCGAACCCACCTCGGCGCGGATGTCCCCGACCGTGGTTTCGTGCCGCATGTCGTCGATCACCGCCAGGCCGCCCGGCCTCAGGACCCGGTGCATCTCGTCCAGCACCCGCACCGGGTGCAGGAAGTTCTTGAAGGCCGCCTGGCAGACGACAAGGTCGAACGAGGCATCGGCGAAGGGCATCTTGGTGGCGTCACCGTGCTGGAAGTCGACCTCGAGGCCACCCTCGTTCGCGTGCCCGGTCGCGATCTCGACCATGGTCCGGCTGATGTCGAGGCCGGTGACGTGGGCGCCACGCCTGGCCATCTCGAGCGCGAAATACCCGGGCCCGGGCGCGATCTCGAGGACATTCGCGCCCGCTGGAAGATCCGCGCTGAGCTGGTCGGCCCGGCGTCGGTACTGCGCGCGTTGGGCCTCCGAGCCGCGCAGCCGGTCGTATCGCCGTGCGGCGCCACCCTCCATCTCGGGCAGCCGAAAACGCGAAGAGCGAGCGTCGAACGATGTTCTATCCATGAACACTGTTCTACCACATCCGGCACTGCTATCGATCACTGTTCGAGACCGACCAGTGCTCGGCTTACGCTAGAGCGGGCGATGACAGAGCGCATACCGGAGCCGGCTTGGCGGGCGCGGGATGACCGCACACGTCGTGACCGGACGCCCCTGACGCGGGACGCGATCGTCGAGGCGGCGTTGAAGGTGCTGGACCGCGATGGCATGGACGCGCTCTCGATGCGCCGGGTGGCGGCGGCGCTCGGTACCGGACCGGCCTCGCTCTACTGGCATGTGCGCAACAAGGAAGAGCTTCTGCAGCTGCTGTTCGAGCGCCTGACGGCGGAGCTTCCACTGCCACCGCCCGCCCCGCAGCGCTGGCGCGAGCAGCTGGGTGATCTGGGCCGGGCACTGCGAGAGCAAGCACACCAGCACCGGGATTTCGCGCGGCTGTCGCTCGGCCGCGTTCCCTCCGGCCCTGCCTTCGCCCGCACCGCGGAGTGGCTGTTCGACCTCCTCACCCCCCTCGGCCTCCCGGACCAGGTGATCGGCCTGATCGGCGATACCGCATCACTCTTCGTCGCCGCCTTCGCTTTCGAGGAGTCCCTGGGTGTGCCCTCGCCCACCGGGGAGCCACTGGAGGCGCAGGCGATCGCCGAGATGTACAGGGGCTACCTGGAGTCGCTCCCGGCGAAGCGGTTCCCCCACCTGGTCCGGTCCGCGCGCGCGCTTTTCGAGTACGGCAATGACGAGCGCTTCGAGTTCGGCATCGACCTGCTCCTGCGCGGGCTCTCCACCTATCTGCCCGCGCTCGCGCCCGATGGTGCACCAACGGCGCCTGAGCAGGCGAAATAGGACCCGCTGGTGCACCACCGGGGGGAAGGTTGGCGTGAGCCCTCGGGGTGCTGCCGGTCCACCCGCCGCCGGCACGCCTGGCGCCACGTGTGTCTGGCGGTTTGACATGTGCGGGAGCGCCGAGCATTATCGGAACGCGGAACCAGGTGGCGCCCACAGTGCGCCGCCGTTCGGGCAAAGTCGGGGGTTTTGGCATGTTGAAGCGAAGAGACTTCCTCAGGCAGATGGCCGCGTGTGGAGTGGGCGTCGCGGCCGCGGGCACCGGGCTGACCTTGCTGGATGCGCGCGGCGCCCAAAGGGCGTACGCCGCCGGCGAGAGCTTCAAGGGACAGACGTTGACCGTCGTGACCCAGGTGGGGCCGCCGATCGCCAGCGCGGTGCAGGATTCGATGGAGCCGTTCCAGAAGGCGACCGGCGCCAACGTGAAGCTGATCACGATCCCGTTCGGCGACCTCTACACGAAAGTGCTCGCCGACTTCGTCACCGGTGGCAGCGCCTACGACGTGGTGCTCGGCGCCTCCTCCTGGCTCGGCGACTTCAACCCCTACGTGGTCGACCTGACCAACCGCATCAAGGCCGACAAGTCGCTGAACTGGAACGACGTCATCTACAAGGGCAACGGGCAGTGGGCCGGCAAACAGATTGCGATGCCCGTGGACGGCGACAACCAGCTCAGCTATTACCGGCGAGACGTCCTCCAGGACCAGGGCTTCTCGCAGGCGTTCCAAAAGGAGTTCGGAAAGCCGCTGGCCCCGCCCGCGACCTGGGACGACTTCATGAACATCGCGCGCTTCTTCGGCGACGGCAGCCGCGGGATCTACGGAGTGGTCGAGGCGTATCGCCACGGCGGACAGGCCTTTTGGTACTACATGTCGAACTGCGTCGCCTACTGCAGCATGCCGGGGGAGAAGGGCGGCCTTTTCTTCAACCCCCAGAACCTGAAGCCGCTGATCGACGACCCCGGGCACGTAAAAGGCATGCAGAACTACGCCGAGGCGGTCAAGTACGGGCCCTCGGGCATGATCAACTTCGACAGCAACGAGGTCCGGCAGCGCTTCGCCGCCGGCGAGGCGGTTCTGGGCATCGACTGGGACGACACGCCGATCATCGGTGAGCTCCAGTCGGGCAGCAAAGCGCGGGGCAACATCGGATCCCAGCTCCTACCCGGGTCGAGCCAGGTCTGGGACTACCGCAAACATCACTGGGCGAAGACGTCGCAGCCGAACCGGCCCGCCTGGCTGGCGTTCGGCGGCTGGTGCGGCGTGATCCCGAAGAAGGCGCATAACGTCGACCTCTCCTACAAATACCTTTCGTTCCTGGCCAGCCCCTCGTTCAGCCTCAAGATGGTCACGGCCGCCAACTCAGGCATGAACCCCTACCGGAAGTCGCATTTCGCCGACGTGAATGCCTGGAAACAGGCCGGATACCCGGAACCCGACCTCGACGAGTACCTGGCCGCCATGAAGAAGAGCGACAGCGACCCGGGCGCCGTCCACGACATGCGTCTTCCCGGTGCGGCCACGTTCCAGGACGACACCGAGGTGGCGGCGCAGCAGGTGGTCTCGGGCCAGATGGGCGCGCAGGCGGCGCTCAGCCAGCTCGCGCAGAAGTGGAATCAGGTCAACCAGCAGAAGGGGATGCAGAAGCAACTCAGGGAGTACAAGGCGTCCCTGAACCTGCCGGTCACCACCTGATCGATGGCTGAGTCCGGAGTCATCCGCGAGGCAAGCGGCGCGGGGCGGGCAACGCGACGGGCCTCGAGTGGAGGGCGCCACGCCGGGACCGGCTGGGGGTTCGTGCTGCCCGCGGTGGTGGTGCTGCTGCTCCTCAACACGTTTCCGCTGCTCTTCTCGATCGCGCTCAGCCTGAGCCAGGTCAGCACCGAGACGGGACTCGCCTTTCAAGGCATCACAGGCCAGAACTGGGGGGCCCTGATTCGTGACAGCAGCTTCTGGCAGTCGCTGGAGTTCACGGTCATCTTCACGGTGCTGGCGGCCGCGCTCGAGTACCTGATCGGGTTCGGGCTTGCCCTCCTGCTCTGGCAGCGGTTCTGGGGCGCCGGCTTCTTCCGGGTCCTGTTCTCGATCCCGATGATGCTGGCTCCGGTCGCGATCGGCTTCATGTGGCGGATGCTCTTCGACCAGGGCAACGGGCCGATCGACGCCATCACACGGGCGCTGCACCTGGGGTCGCCGCCCTGGCTCGCGAACACGCACTGGGCGGTCGCCTCGGTGGTCGTGATGGACATCTGGGAGTGGACCCCGCTCCTCTTCCTCCTGCTGCTGGCAGGGATGCAGGGGATCCCAGGAGATGCGCTGGAGGCGGCGCGGCTCGACGGCGCCACCTCGTTTCGTGTCGTCCGTTCGATCGTGTTCCCGCTTCTCCTGCCGATCTCGGTGATGGCGGTCTTCCTGCGCATGATCGACTGCTTCGGGATCTTCGGGCAGATCTTCCTGCTCACCGGAGGCGGACCTGGCACCGCCACCACCTCGACCACCTTGTTCGCGTTCTTCCAGGGGTTCCAGAGCTTCAACGTCAGCTATGGGTCGACGATCGCGCTGGCCCTGCTGATCTTCGCCGTGGTCGTGGCGCTGCTCTATCTCGGCCTCGCGCGCCGGCTGCTACGGAGGGTCGAGGCGTGAGGACGCGCGCGAACTGGCGTTACGTGCCGCTGGTGGCGTGGGCGGTGTTCGTGGCCTTCCCGCTCTACTGGGTGGTGATCACCGCCTTCAAAGACAACTCCTCGATCTACAACGGGGTGCGCTGGCTTCCCTTCGTGGACTACCGGCCCACTGTGAGCGCCTGGCGGGCGATCCTCGGCGGGTCCAACTCCGTCCTCATGCCCCTGCTCCACAGCTTGATCATCGTCACCGTCAGCACCGTGATCGCGCTCGCGCTGGGTTCGATGGCCGCGTTCGGCCTCGCCCGCTTTCCTCTCCGTGTGGCCTGGATGCGCAATCAGGACATCGCGTTCTGGGTCGTGTCACAGCGGATCATGCCGCCGGTCGTGGTGGTCCTCGCGTTCTTCATCATCTACAAGGACCTGAACCTGCTGGACACCTTGCCGGGGATGATCATCGTGTACCTCGGCTACGCCCTGCCCCTGACCGTGTGGTTCATGCAGAGCTACCTGCGGCAGATCCCGATCGAGCTCGAGGAGGCGGCGCTGGTCGATGGCGCGGGCTGGGCCACGGTCTTCTTGCGGGTCGTGCTGCCGCTGGCCACACCGGGGCTGATCGCCACCTTCCTGCTCGCCTTCTCCTTCTCCTGGAACGAGTTCCTGTTCGCGGTCATGTTGACGCAGACGAACGCCACCACGCTCCCGATCACGATCGCCGAGCAACAGGGTGAGCTGGGTACCTCGTGGTGGAACATCTGCGCGATCTCGTTGATCTCGATCATCCCGATGGTGGCGGCGGCGATCTTCCTGCAGAAGCGGCTGGTCACCGGCCTGATCGGTGGATCTGACCGCTGAGGGGTCGCCTCCGGCGCGGTTACTCGAGCGGACTTCCGCTCAGGTCGGCGAGGTCCTGGCGCGCGCCCAGAGCGGACACCACGCCCGCCCGTGTCACGCAGCAGGCTCCGGCGGCGTTGGACCAGCGGACGGCGACATCGACCGGCCGGTCCTCCGCCAGGCCGACCGCCAGGGCGCCGACAAAGGCGTCGCCGGCGCCGGTCGTGTCCTCGACCGGCACCTTGAGACCCGGTAGGAGCCGAGCACCGGCTGCGTCCAGAATCAGCGCGCCCTCCTGATCCAGAGTGACCACGACGCTGCCTACGCCCCGCTCACGGAGGCTCTTGGCGGCCGCCTCCGCACCCGCCTTGGGAGGCAACCCGCTGAGCGACGCCGCCTCGAGTCGGTTGGGGACCAGGACGTCGACGAGGGGAAAGAGCTCCGGAGGGCAGGGCCGCGCAGGCGCCGGGTTGAGAAGCGTGCGCACCCCCGCCGCGCGAGCCCGCCGGAAGGCGGCGGCCACGGTGTCGGGTGGGATCTCGAACTGGGCCGTGATCAGGCTGGCCCCCTCGATCGCGGCTTCCGGCCGGCCCACGTCCGCCGCGCTCAGCCCGGCGTTGGCGCCGACGTCGACGGCGATTCGGTTCCTGCCCGAGGCGTCGAGGGTGACGAAGGCGAGGCCGGTGGGCAGGCGGGGATCCGCTCGCACCAGGCGTGCGTCCACCCCTTCTTGCCGCCACAGGTCGAGGGCCGCGACGCCGGCTGCATCGTCGCCAACCACGGCCAGCAACTCGGCCTTGGCGCCCAGCCGCGCCATCTGGATCGCCTGGTTCGAGCCCTTACCGCCGGGGTCGGCGCGGGATGCGGTCGCGATCACCGTCTCGCCGTCAAGCGGTGCCCGCGGGACCTGGATCGTGAAGACGTGCACGTAGCTCCCGAGGACGACGATGCGTGGCGTACCCGTCATGGTCTACAAGGTGGCCTCATTCCTCGGGGTGCCGCCAGCCGAGCAGCCGCTCCGCCTTGGAGCAGTCGTAGAGCCCCTCCTCATCCCGCAGCGAGCGGCGCAGAGGGACGTCCGGGTAGTGCTCCGCCACCAGTTGGGCGGTGGGGCGGCCGGGCATCATCGTCTTCGGAGCCACCAGGTAGAACGCCTCGTGGCCGGAGAAGCCGGCGGTGAGGGACCCGACGCACGCCTGGGCGGCCGCGTCGGCGCGCGTATAGCCCCAGAGGTGCTTGGGCAGGGCCGCGCCCTGGGAAAGCCGCTCGACCGCCACCTCGCGGCTCGGGACCACACCGTGGAAGCGCATGCTCGCGATCGAGAGGTCGCTGTGCAGGCGCGCAAAGCAGTCGCCCTGCTCCTCGCAGATCCACTTGGAGAGGGAGTAGGGATCCTCCGCGTAGGTCGGGTGGCGCTCGTCCAGGGGCAGGTAGTCGTAGGTCGGCCGGCGGCTGTAGGCGGCTCCGGTGGCGTTGATGCTGGAGGCCTGGCAGACCCGGCGGATCCCCACTTCGACGGCGGCGCTGAGCGCGTTGTAGCTGCTCACCACGTTGTTGTTGTGGACGGCGTAGTCGGGATGCCGGTGCGGGCTGGGATACGCCGCGAGGTGGATCAGCGCGTCGGCGCCGCGGATGCCGTCCACCAGGTCCGCGTACTCGGTGGTGTCCACCTGGCGGTACTGGACGCCCGCCGGCAGCGCGGCCTCCTCAGGCGCCACCCGGTCCAGGCTCATCACCTGGTGCCCCCCGGCAAGAGCCACCGCGATGACCGCCCGTCCTACCCTGCCGGTTCCACCGGTGACCGCGATGCGCATCGTCCCTCCCAATCGGCGATTCTGGCTTGACAGCCAACCTGCTTGACAGGATGCCAGACTGGTAGCGGCAGTCGTCAAGCGGCCCGAGGGCATGAGACGGTGCGTCGTGCGCCGGGGAGGAAGCTGATGAAGATCACCGCGGTCAGGTGCACGCTGCTGGGCAACAATCCGGTGCTTCGGGTCGCCACCGACGAGGGTGTGGATGGGTACGGCGAGATCGAGTCCACGAAGCCCTACCTGAAGCCGGTGGTCGCGATCTACGAGCCGCTGCTGCTCGGCGCCAACCCTTGCGAGGTCGAGCGCACCATGCTCCGGATCCGGCGGCTGGCGGGGTCCAAGCCTTGGGGCTCGGTCCCGAGCGCGATCGAGATGGCGCTCTGGGACCTGGCCGGGAAGGCCGCCGGGCTGCCGGTGCACCGTCTCCTGGGCGGCAAGGTGCGGGACCGGGTCCGGACCTACAACGGCGGGGTCCGCTTCCCCATGCAGGGTCACGATCCGGCGCAATACGCGGACGCCGCCCGCCGCATGAAGGACGCGCCGCAGGGCTTCACGATCATCAAGCAGGCGGTGGGCTTCCACTCCACGATGGCGGCCGAGGTGCCCGGGTTCTACTACGGCGAGGCTCGGGAGGGCCGCCCGCGGACGCAGCGGGGGCTCATCACCGAGCGCGGGCTGCACCACGTGGTGGCGTGCGTGCGCGCGATGAAAGAGGTGCTGGGTGAGGGCGTCGGCCTGGCGCTGGACTGCGGCCCGGGGTGGACGGTGCCGGACGCGATCCGGCTCGGGCGCGCGCTCGAGGACCTGCATGTCCTCTGGCTGGAGGATCTGCTCGGGGGTGACTACACGCCGTACCAGATGGCGGTCGAGTTCCGCGAGGTGACACACGCCATCTCGGTCCCCACGCACACCGGCGAACAGGTCTACCTCCGCCAGAGCTTCATCGAACTCATCGAGCGGCACGCGGTGCGGATCGTGGGGCCGGATCCCGCCGACGTGGGCGGCATCGCCGAGCTCAAGTGGATCGGGGAGTTCGCCGACCTGCACGGCGTCCTGATCGCACCGCACGGCGTGTTCGACGGCCTGCTCGGCCTCGCCGCGCACGTCCAGGTGGGGGCCACCATGCCCGACAACTACATCGCGTTCGAATACCCGGTGGCCAAGCCGGATTGGTGGTACGAGGTCGTGGACGGCCTCCCGGACCCGATCGTGAGGGACGGATACGTCGAGGTCTGGGACCGGCCTGGGATGGGAGTCGACCTGGTGCCCGAGCGCGTCCGGCCACACCTCCCCGAGGAGGACCGCGACTTCTTCGACCAGCCGGTGTCACGTGCCTGGGACCGCGTCACCGCCTGACCCCTCAAGCCGATGCGTCGTTGGTGCACCAATGCCTTCCGGGATGCGCGATCATGGGGCCGTGGGCAAGGACGGGGACGGGTTCGACATCTTCGTGGGTAGCGAGGACGGTGTCGTCGCTATTGACGGCAGAGTGCGCCGGCTGGGTCTGGAGGGCCACCGGATCAGTGCCATCCACGCGCTGCGGGAGCCAGGCCGGTCGGAGCCGATCCTGCTCGCGGGCACCTATGGGGAGGGGCTTCGACGCAGCGAGGACGGCGGTCAGACCTGGCACGCCGTGGAGGGCATGACGGCGCCCGCCGCGCGCACCATCGGTGCCGACCCGTCAGCCGCGGACCGTCTCGTGTGCGGGACCGAACCCGCCCGCCTGTTCCGGAGCGAGGACGCAGGTGCCTCCTGGTCTGAGGTCGCCGGCATCTCCGCGCTGCCCGAGCACTCGGGATGGTTCCTGCCGTACTCGCCGCGCGCGGGAGCGATCCGCAATGTGGCCGTCCTCCCCGGCGACCGGGAGCAGCTGGTGGCCTCCGTCGAGGTGGGCGGCCTGCTCCGCAGCACCGACGGTGGTCAAACCTGGTCGATCGAGGAGGTCGTGGGCAACGACGACATCCACCAGGTGGTCGGCGACCCGGATCAACCGGGGCGGGTCTGGGCCTCGCTCGGCTACGCGGCGCTGCCGACGCGCGTCCGGCGTCCGGAAGACCGTCACCTGGGCGGCGTGGCGCGCTCCGACAACGGGGGCCGGACCTGGTCCCTGCTGCACACCGACTACACGCGCTCCACGATCCCGGTGCCCGCGGCCCAGGGCACCGTCCTCTCCGGACCCGCTCCCCGGGTCGGCGAGGCCGGCCGCATCGTGATCTCGACCGACGGCGGCGAGACCTGGGAGCCGGCGTCGGCCGGGATCGAGACGCCGATGCCGGACATGGTCGAGCTGTTCGTGCCCGCTCCCGACGGCTCGGTGTTCGCGGTCTGCTCGGGCGGACGACTGCTCCGCGCCGACCCCGACCAATGGCGATGGGCTCCGGCCCTGCCCCCGGACCCGTCCCTGCGGGCGGTCTCGGTCACCTTTCTCAGACGCTGACCGCTTGGCGGCGGAGGTAGTGATGCAATACCGGACTCTCGGTCGAAGCGGCGAACGCGTGAGCGCGATCGGGCTCGGGGGCGCCCACTCCGCTCACCCGGACGACCCCGCGGACTCGATCCAACTCATCCGGCGGGCGATCGACGGCGGCATCACGTTCCTCGACAACTGCTGGGACTACCACGGCGGTGAGGCCGAGGTCCGGATGGGGCGAGCGCTGGAGGACGGGTACCGCGACCGGGTCTTTCTGATGACCAAGATCGACGCCCACACCAGCGCGGTGGCGGCACGCTCAAATCGATCAGTGCCTGACGCGCCTGCGCACCGACCGGATCGATCTCCTCCAGCTCCACGAGATGATCCGCCCCGACGACCCCGACCGGGTCTTCGCTGCCGGCGGAGCCATGGAGGCGCTGGTGGCGGCCCGGGAGGCGGGGAAGATCCGCTACATCGGGTTCACCGGCCACAAGGACCCGGCCATCCACCTTCGGATGCTCGATCAGGGCTTCCACTTCGACGCGGTGCAGATGCCGCTCAACGCGCTCGACCATCACTACCGCAGCTTCGAAGCGCGCGTGCTGCCGGTCCTCGTCGAACGGGGGATCGGGGTGCTGGGCATGAAGCCACTGGCGGCCGGGCGGCTGCCCCAATTGGGTGCCGTCAGCGCCGAGGATTGCCTCCGCTACGCACTCTCACTCCCCACGTCCGTGGTGATCACCGGCTGCACCTCGCTCGAGGAGGTCGACCAGGCCCTGCGGGTGGCGGCCGGCTTCGCCCCCTTCACGGACGCCGAGATGGACGCGGTGCGAGCACGGGCGTCCACGCTCGACGGCGCCCAAACCGGCGAGGTCGAGGGGTACAAGACCTCCGGGGACTTCGACGGCACCATCAGCAACCCCCACTGGACGACCACCGCCAGCGTGACCGCCTGACCGCTCCCGCGACTGTGCGCGTGCGCACAAAGGTTCACCGGCGGTCGATTCCTCCGCGGCCCGGACGACGTCGTAGTGACACCCAATCGGGATCAGCTTGGAGGTGAACGGGATGAGCGAACGCGAGCCGGTGGAGGTCACGAACCTCGATCGATACGGGTCGGCTCCGTTGGAGTGGTCGCGGGCCCGCGAGGCACTGTTGGGGGCTGCCGGACCGGCGGCCACCTTCTTCCTTGGCACCTGCCGGCCGGACGGCACCCCCGACGCGGCCGGGGTGGGAGCCATGTGGTACGAGGGCGACCTCTACCTCACCAGCGGTCCCGGGATGCGGAAGGCCCGCAACCTGGCATCCAATCCCCGTTGCACGATCTCGGTGCGGCTGGAAGGCATCGACCTGGTCTTGGCGGGGACTGCGGCCCGGACCGTCGACCCGGCGCTCCTGGAGCCGGTGGCCGCCCAATACCGCGCGGCCGGGTGGCCCGCGCAGGTCCAGGGCGACGCCCTGACCGCCCCCTTCAGCGCGCCCAGCGCGGGACCGCCGCCCTGGCACCTCTACCGCTTCCGCTTCCACACCGTGACCGGGGTCGCGGGCGCGGGCCCGCTCGGAGCCACCCGTTGGCGCTTCGCCCCCTGACCTCCGCCCGCGTTAACTCCCGTTTCGCACGGAACGGATGTCATAGCGCGGCGAATGAGCGCCGTTCCGTGCGAAACGGGGGTATCCACTTCGCCGGAGTAGACGGCAGCGTGGCACCCGCTGCGAGCAGATGGGGCCTACCGGGCGTGCGCACAGCCCCAGATGCCCGGCATTCGGAGCCCCCGAGGCCTGCGCGGAGCCCCGATCGCCGGCACTCGGGACCGCAGAGGCGCGTGGAGAGCCCCGATCGCCGGCAGTCGGGGGGCCCAGAGGCGCGCGACTGCCGTGCGAAACGGGGGTTTGGGGTGTTATGGGGGTGTTGGGGTGGGCTAGCGGATGGCGTCGCGCGGGAGCAGCGCGTGCACACCGACCACGCCGTTCACGACCTGCGTGATGTGGAGGTCGACGACCACGCTGGCCAGTGCCACCGCCTCGCGCCGGGACATGTCGTAGCGCTGCTGCAGCACCTCCACCATGTCGGCGAGTGCGACCGTCAACGCGGCGTCCACGGTGTCCGCGAAGCCGAACGTGACCTCCCCGGCGGGGGTGGTGGCGCGCGGAGTGGTGAGGCGCAGGTGGGGATGGAGGGTGAAGCGCAGGACGGCACTCGCCATCGGACACTCGATCGCGGTACCCGACACTTCGCCGTCCCCCTGCGCGGCGTGGCCGTCGCCGGTCGAGAACAGACCGCCTGAAACCTCGACCGGCAGGTAGAGGGTGGAGCCCGCCACCAGCCGGCGGCAGTCGAGGTTCCCGCCCGTGCGGCGGGGAGGGGCGGTCGAGTGCACACCGGGCGTGGCGGGTGGCATCCCCATCACGCCCAAAAACGGGTGCAGGCGGACCGTGTGCCCGTACTGGTCGGTGCCGGTGCCGGCCGAGCCGTCCAGGTCCCAGACCAGCCACTGCCGCTCGCCGCCGGCGATCCCCAAGGCCCGGTTGACCGGGGTGTCGGCCCCGCCGGCGCCGGTCCAGCCCCAGTCGCCGGTCTGCAGCGAGAGGATCTCGACTCCGAGCGTGGTGCCGGGCTGGGCGCCCCGGACGTAGACCGGCCCGTTCAGCGCATGGCCGGCATCCAGCTCCGGGTGGCGCGGTTGGAAGAGGGCCGGCTTCACACCGGATGGCTCGATCCGGGCCAGGTGCCAGCCCGCGTCGAGCGTGCGGAATTCCACCTCGTCGCCGTCGTCGACGGTGAGGACCGGGGCCAGAGCAGGCGAGAAGTGCCCGTGCAGGTTCTCGCGGGTGGGTTCGAGTCGGTGTCGCGCCACCCGGGTTTTCTAACCGTCGGGGCCGGCCAGCTGACGCGTGATCTCCCCCCAGACCCGGTCCACCTCCGACTCCAGCTGCTGGGGCGAGCCGGTGTTGTCGATCACGTAGGTGGCGCGCCGGCGCTTTTCCGCCATCGGCAGCTGCGCCTGAATCCGCGCCTCGGCGTCGGCGGGCGTCATCCCGCGCTGCTCGATGAGCCGCTTCCGCTGCACCTCGGGCGGGGCATAGACGAGCACGGTGGCGTCGAACCCCGAGGGGTCCCGGGCCTCGAACAGGAGCGGGATGTCGTGCACCACGATCCGAGCCCCCTGTGCCTCCGCCGCCGCCTGCTCGGCCGCCATCCGCTCCCGCACCAGGGGATGCAGGATGGCCTCCACCCGTCGGCGGGCGTCGGGGTCGGCGAAGACCAGACGCCCCAGGGCGGCGCGGTCGAGCTCGCCGGAAGACAGCAGGATCCCCGGCCCGAACGCCTCCACCAGCCGCGCCAGCCCGTCAGCATTCGGCCGCTGAAGCTCGCGCACCATCTCGTCGGCGTCCAGCACCGGCACCCCGCGACGCCGCAGGAGCGCGGTCACCGTGCTCTTGCCGCTACCGATGCCGCCGGTGAGGCCGATGGTCCGTGCCACTCGCTCTCAGTACGATATCCGGCGACATGGGCGATGAAGAGAAGCTGGACGCCATCGTGGTGGGCGCCGGCCCCGCCGGGACGGCCGCCGCGATCACGATCGCGAAGGCGGGGCTGCAGGTCGCCCTGATCGAGCGCGGCACCAAACCGGGCTCCAAGAACGTGATGGGCGGCATCCTCTACACCCACTATCTGGAAGAGGTGGTGGGGCCCGGGTGGCGTGAGGAAGCCGAGCTGGAGCGGCCCATCATCGAGGAGCAGCGCTGGTTGATGACCCCGGAGGCCGCGATCCGGGCGCTCGGCTACAAGAACCTCCGCAATCGCGCCCACCCGCACTCCTACTCGGTGCTGCGCGCCAAGTTCGACGCCTGGTTCGCGGGCAAGGCGGAGGAGGCGGGTGCCTTCCTGATCCCGGAGACCGTGGTCGAGGAGCTCATCCTTCGTGACGGCAAGGTGGTGGGGGTCAGGACCGGGCGCGAGGGGGACCTCTTCGCCGACGTGGTGGTGGTCTGCGAGGGCGTGGGACTGGGCAGCGCCCTGCTCGAGAAGGCAGGGCTCAAGCCGCCCATGCGCCGGGACCAGGCTGCGGTCGCCTACAAGGAGATCATCGCCATGGACCCGGCGGTGATCGAGTCGCGGTTCAACTGCGAGCCGGGGGAGGGCGCGACCGTCGAGTGCTACGGCGACTCCACGCTGGGACTCGCGGGCTTCATGTTCATCTACACCAACCGGGAGAGCCTCTCGGTCGGGGGCGGCACGCTGCTCAGCCAGATGTCGGACACCTCGCTGTCACGAGAGGAGCTGGCCCGGCGATCGCCCAACGCGGTCCTCAACCACTTCAAGGAGCACCCGGCGATCCGGCCCCTGCTGCAGGGCGGCGAGACGGTCGAGTTCCTTGCCCACCTGATCCCGGAGGCGGGCGCCCGCTCCATCCCCAAGGTCCACGGCAACGGATACCTGGTCTGTGGCGACGCCGCCATGCTCGGCAATCCGGTCCACCGGGAGGGCTCGAACCTGGCCATGGAGTCGGGCCGGCTGGCGGGCGAGACGGTGATCCGGGCCAAGGAACGCAGCGACTTCACGGAGCGGTCGCTGTCCGAATATCGGGCCCGCCTGGACCGGAGCTGGATCGTGAAGGACATGGATAAGTACGAGGGCGCGGTCCCGCTGCTCGAGCACCGGCCTCAGATGCTGACCAAGTACCCGGAGCTGCTCGATCGGGCGCTGGACGAGTTCTTCCGTGTCGACGGCGTGGACAAGCGGACCAAGCAGAAGCATGCGATCCGCATGTTCCGCAAAGAGGGCGGGATGCGCATGGTGCGCGACAGCGTGAGGGCGCTGCTCACCCTGCGCTGACCCGGGGGCGGTGCGCTCCCGCCGCCGAGGGCCCCTGTCGCGCCGGCGCCGGTCTGACACAATCCGCGAATGGCAGGGGGCATCTTCGAGGCCGTGGTGGTCGGAGCCGGGGTCGCAGGGTCGACGGTTGCGCTCGAGCTGGCCCGTCGAGGCATGCGGGTGGCGCTCCTCGATCGAGGTCCGGTCTGCGCCGGGTCCAGCGGCCTCAACGCTGGCGGCATCCGAACCCAGTTCGGCGAAGAGGCGAACATCCGCAATGCCGCGCGCACCCTGGAGCGTGTGGGCCGGTTCCCCGAGGAGTTCGGCGAGGACATCGGTTTCCGGCGGGCTGGCTACCTGCTGCTTTACGGCTCCCCCGCGCAGGAGCAGGTGCTGCGAGGGGCGGTGGAACGGCAGCACGGGTCCGACCTGCCGACCCGGATCGTGACCGCAGCCGAGGCGCAGGAGATCTTTCCGGGACTGGTGGTGGACGACATCGCGGGCGGGGCGTACTCGCCGCTGGATGGGTATCTGGACCCGCGTGCCGCCACCACCGCGTTCGCGCGCGCGGCCCGCCGGGCCGGGGCCACCGTCTTCGAGGGGTGGGAGGTGGCAGGCGTCGAGATGGACCACGACCGAGTGACCGCGGTGCGCACGACCGGCGGGGAACGCATCGGGGTGGGGACGCTCGTCAACGCCGCCGGGGCCTGGGCGCCGCGCCTGGCCGCGATGGCGGGCGGCAGCCTGCCCATCCGCGCCCTCCGCGCGCAGGCCTTCTTCTTCGACGCGCGGCTTCGCGACGGCCGGCTGACGCCCCTCACCATCGACCACCAGCAGGGCATCTACGTGCACACCGAGGGCCGGGGCTTCCTGGTCGGGACCAGCGAGACCACCGAGTTCGAGGACCGGCCCTGGAGCGTGGAGCCCGACCTCACCTGGGTGGAGGAGGTCTCGCGGCGTCTGAAGCGGCGTGTGCCCGAACTCGGCGCCGGCCGCTTCGTCTACGCCTGGGCGGGGCTCCTCGAGTGCACCCCGGACGACAACCCGCTGGTGGGATGGGGGGCGATGGAGAACGTGTACACGGTGGCCGGGTTCTCCGGCCACGGGATGTGTCTGGCGCCCGGCGTGGCACCGCCGGCGGCGCAGGAGATCGCCGGCGGGCCGGCGCACGAAGACCTCGAGCTCTACCGCCTGGACCGTTTCGAGCGTGGCGGCTCCCGGCCGGAGGCGTTGTGGACCGGGTCCCGGGACTACGGGTTCGGCCGCCACGGAGGGCCCTGGCGCGGCGCCGCCGGATGAGCGGCGAGGGGAGGACGGCGATGTTCGAGTACGAGGGCAGACGGGTACTGGTCACCGGCGGCGGTCGGGGAATCGGCCGCGGCATCGCGCTGGCCATGGCGCGGCGCGGGGCGGACGTCGCGCTGGCGGCAAGGAGTCGCGACCAATTGGAGGAGGTGGCCGCCCAGGTTCGGGCCCTGGGGCGGCGGGCGGCCCCCTTCGCGCTCGACCTGACCGACACCGACGCGGCGGTGGGCATGGTTTCCGCCGCGGCACGGGAGCTCGGCGGGCTCGACGTGCTGGTCAACAACGCGGGCGGCGGCCTCGACGTGGAGGGCGCCGCGGGTGAGCTGATCGAGACCACGCCCGCGGGCTTCGACCTCGTGTTCACCCTCAACGTGCGCACGCCGCTCTACGCCGCCATGCAGGCCGCGCGGATCATGGCGGTGCAAGGCGCGGGCGGTGCGATCCTGAACCTGGCCTCCATCGACGCGCTCTGCCCGGCGCCCGGCGAGGCGCTCTACGGAGCGGCCAAGGCGGCGATCGTCAATCTCACCCAGAGCCTGGCCTACGAGCTCGGCCCGAGCCGCATCCGTGTGAACGCGGTGGCCCCGGCGGTGATCGAGACCCACCTCACCGAACGCTGGCTGAGCACCCCTGAACAGCGTCAGGACCGGGCTTCCTTCTACCCCCTGGGACGGGTCGGGCAGGTGGAAGACGTGGCCGCGGCGGCGCTCTACCTGTGCTCCCAGGAAGCGAGCTGGATCTCGGGAGTGACGCTGCCGGTGACGGGCGGAGCGGCCACCACCAGCGACGTGTTCCGCAGCACGCGCGGGCACTACCCGGTGCCCGAGCACCTCCGCCTGTGAGCGGCACGTGAGGGCGAGACGACGTCCAACCCGGGTCCTGGTGGTGGGAGCGGGACTGGCCGGACTGGTCACCGCCGTAGGCCCCGGCTACGTGCGGACCGAGATGATCGACGACCTGCAGCGGCGGGGGCGGGTCGACGTGGAGGCGATCGAGCGACGGACGCCGCAGCGTCGCCTGGCGCGGCCGGAGGAGCTGGTCGAGGCCTATGTCTTCCTCGCCGCCGGCGGGTCCACCTATGTCAGCGGAGAGACGATCGTGGTGGACGGTGGCTGGCTGGCATTCGGGCCTACCAGGAGAAGTCAGCGGTGCTTCGGGTTGACAAGCCCCCCGCCGCCCTCCGATCATGCGCGCATCGAGGCGGAGACGCCGGGCGGGGAGCGCCGGCGCGGGAGGAAGAGACCATGGCTCGCGTCCAGGCAGGTTCCGAGGGGCACACGGCCAGTGACACGCGGCTTCGCCGGTCGCTCTCGTTCTGGCAGCTGTACTTCATCATCGTCAGCGGGATCATCGGATCCGGCTGGCTCTTCGCTTCGCTCGGCGCGGGTTCGGCCGCGGGGCCGGCCGCCATCGTCTCCTGGCTCGTCGCCTCGGTGCTGGTGGTACTGGTCGCGCTCAGCTTCTCCGAGATGGCGGGCATCCTGCCCCGCACCGGCGCCGCGGTGCGGTATCCCCAGTTCACCCATGGCAGCTTCGTGGGCGGGATCATCGGCTGGTGCTTCCTGCTCTGGGCGATCGCGGTGCCGGCCCTGGAGGCGGAGGCGGTCGTCACCTATGCTTCCGACTACCTTCCCGGGCTGATCGCCAAGTCGGGTGGCGTCAACGTGCTGACCGGCATCGGGATCGCCTTCGCGGTGGCGCTCATGATCATCTTCGGGCTCATCAACTACTTCGGCGTGCTGCTGGTGGGTCGGGTCGCCACCTACATCACGATCTGGAAGCTTATCGTCCCCTGCCTTACCTTCATCCTTCTCTTCTTCTTCAACCTGCACAGCAAGAACTTCCTCGGCTACGGCGGCTTCGTCCCCATGGGCGGGCCGAGCATCCTGGGCACCATCGTGACCTCCGGCATCGCGTTCGCGATCATCTCGCCGCTGCAAGGCATCGAGTACGGCGGCGAATCCCGGAACCCTCAGCGGGACCTGCCCCTGGCCACGATCGCGGGCATCCTGACCGCGGCCGTCATCTACATCCTGCTGCAGACTTCGTTCATCGGCGCCATCGACTGGCACTCGGCAGGAGTCAAGCCCGGCGACTGGGCGGCGCTCGCCACCAGCCACTGGTCGGGCGCCCCCTTCGCCAAGGCGCTGCAGTCGTCGACCTTCGGCTTCGTCGGCGCCTTCGCGGTGGTGCTCCTGATCGACGCCTACGTCTCTCCCGGGGCCACCGGGTTCGTGTACCTCGGGATCGGCACCCGCGCCCTCTACGGCCTCTCCACCATGGGCTACCTGCCCGAGGTGTTCCAGCGACTGAGCAGGTACCGCATTCCCTGGGTCGCGCTGCTGGTCGCGTTCCTGGTCGGCTGCTTCCTCTTCGCCCCCTTCCCGAGCTGGTACTCGATGGTTTCGATCGCCAGCTCCACGATCGCAATCGTCCTCGTCATGGGTGGTATCGGCCTCATCGTGCTGCGGCGGACCGCCCCTGACCTGCGGCGCCTCTACCGCCTCCCCGGGGCGATCGTGCTGGCGCCGGCGGCAACCATCGCCGCCGTCCTCTTCCTCTACTGGGCGGGCTTCAGCGTGCTGGCGCCGGTGGTGGCGGCCGCCTTGATCGTGCTCCCCGCCTGGTCGGCCCTGTACGCACCGTCGAGGGGCTGGATGAACCAGTGGGTGGGGATCGTGCTCGGCGCGGTCTTCCTGGTGATCTGGGTCCTGACCCAGGCCTGGGGAGGCTGGATCCTGGCCCCGGCCACGAAGCCCCTTTCCGAGCACCCACCGTTCGGGCTCCTCCTGCTGGCGATGGCGGTCGAGGTGGCGCTGTTCACCGTCCTCTGCTACCTGCTTTCCGTGCCCCGCGGCCGCCGGGAGGTCTGGCGCTCGGCCTGGCTGGAGTTCCTGATCCTGGGCGTCTTCGGGCTCTCGTACGCCGGCGCCTACGGCCCCTTGAAGACACCCCTGATCCACTATCCCTGGGATTCCATACTGGCCGCGGTGCTGGGACTGATGGTCTTCTTCTGGGGAGTCGCCTCCGGGTTCCTGACCGACGAGGTGGCGGCGATCAACCGGCGCGGGACCGGCATCGTGCAGGTGGCGGACGATGCGCCTCCCGCCGAGGAGGCGGCGGCGACGGGTGGCTAGGACCGTCGCGGAGGCGGTCGCGGGCGAGCTGGCCGCCGCCGGCGTCGACCGCGTCTTCGGCTTGCCGGGCGGTGAGATCGTCCCGCTCATCGACGCCTGCCGCCGGCGGGGCATCGAGTTCGTCCTCTGCCGGCACGAGGCCAACGCGGGCCTGATGGCGGGCGTCTACGGGCGGTTGCGGGGTGGGGTGGGGGTTGTCCTCACCACGCTCGGGCCCGGCGCCGCGAACCTCCTGCTGCCGATCGCCAACAGCCGGCTCGACCGGGAACCCCTGCTGGCCATCTCGGCACAGGTGCCCGACACCTGGGCGCCCAGCCGCATCCACCAGCGCCTGCCCCTGCGCGAGGTGTTCGCTCCGGTGGTGAAGATGACCTCGGCGCTGGAGCCGTTCTCGTGCGCCCGCACCACAAGGCGGGCACTGCGCCTGGCCCGGGAGGAGCCGGCGGGTCCGGTCTACCTCACACTCAGCTCCGACGTGGCCCAGCGCGAGAGCCTCGATCCCAGCCCCGCCGTCCACGAGGGTGCGGCCCCGGTGGACGGGCGTGGCGCGGGAGGGGCGGCCGAGGCGGTGCGAGCGCGCCTGCAGCGCGCCCGCCGTCCGGTGCTGCTGGTCGGGTTGGGCGCGGACCCGTCTCTGGCGCCGCTGATCCGGCGCTGGGTGGACGAGTGGCGCCTCCCGGTGGCGGTGACGCCGAAGGTGAAGGGGATCGTCGACGAGCGGGGTGCCCACTTCGGCGGCGTCGTCGGTGGGATGGCCGTCGACGCGCTCATGGTGGACGCCGTGCGCCAGGCCGACCTGGTGGTGGGATTGGGTCTGGACCCGACCGAGATCGACGGTGGCTGGCACGACGAGGTGCCCATGCTGTGGGTGCTGGAATCCGCCTGGGCGACGGGTGTGGCGCCGGCTCAGGACGTCGTCGCCGCCCCGCTGCGGCCGTTGCTCGAGACGCTCCTGACAGGACCGCGACCCGCTTCCTGGGAGGCAGATCCCCTCCAGGCGGCGCGCGCGGAGCGCCGGCGGCTGCTGGCGACCGAAACCCCGCCCCGGCCCGGTGTGGTCGCCCCACCGGCGATCGTGCGCGCGCTGGCGGAGGCGCTGCCCGGGGCGACGATCGTGACCACCGATGTCGGCTCGCACAAGTTCCTCTTCGGCCAGTTCTGGCCCAGCCGCGAGCCGCAGACCTTCCTGATGTCGAACGGGCTCTCGGGCATGGGCTACGGTCTCCCGGCCGCGATCGCCGCCAAGCTGGCGCGCCCGGACCGCCCGGTGCTGGCGGTCCTCGGCGACGGCGGCTTCTCAATGAACAGCCAGGAGCTGGAGACGGCCCGGCGGATAGGCGCGCCGATCCTGGTGGCCGTCCTGGCGGACCGCTCGCTGTCGATGATCCGCCTCGCCCAGCGGCGGCGCGGCCTGGCTCCGTACGGGGTCGACTTCGAACCCATCGACAGCGTGCTGGTGGCGGAGGCCTGTGGAGTCCGGGGGTCTCGCGTCGAGAGCGAGGCCGAGCTGGCGGCGGCCGCGCGCGAGGCGCTGCAGCGCGACCAGACGACCGTCATCGAGATCCCGGTCTCGGTCGACGACTACGTCCCGATCATCTGAGGGAGGACGCGGAGTGGACCAGGAACGCGAGCCGGGTGGCACCGTGCGTGGCGGTCGCAATCTCTACGGGTTCCTGGTCGGGATGGTGATGACCGACTCCCGGTTTCCCCGCCTCCCGGGAGACAACGGGAACGCGGCCACCTGGCCGTTCGGTGTGCTCTATCGCGTGGTCCGCGGGGCCGATCCCGCCCGCGTGGTCCGCTCCCCGGCCACGGACGCTCTGCTCGAGCCCTTCGCCGAGGCCGCCCTGGAGCTGGAGCGGGAAGGGGTGGAGCTGGTCACCACCGGGTGCGGCTTCCTGGTGCTCTACCAGCGGCAGATCCAGGAACGGCTGCGCGTCCCCTTCCTCAGCTCGAGCCTGCTCCAGGTGCCGTGGGTGGCGGGGGCCCTGCCGCCGGGGGCCGAGATCGGCGTGCTCACGATCGAGAGCGCGTCGCTGTCCCCGCAGCACCTGGCGGCGGCCGGCATCCAGCCCCAGCACCGCGTGCGCGTGCTCGGCCTCGACGAGGTCGGGTCCACGCTGGTCGGGACCATCCTGGACGATCGGTTGGAGCTGGACCCCGAACGCGCCCGCGCGGAGGTGGCGGCCGCCGCCCGGACGCTGGTGGCGCGGCATCCCGCGATTGGCGCCATCGTGCTCGAGTGCACGAACCTGCCGCCCTACCGGAGCGCGATCCGGGAGGCCACCGGCCGCCCGGTGTACGACCTCACGACGCTGGTCGGCTGGGCCGCGGCCGGCTTCACTGGGGGGGCTTGGGAGCGGCACTGAGCCCGGGCTCCTACGGTTTGGTCCCCCGCACCAGCGCGGTGCCGTTGAAGAGGCCGAACCACATCCCGGGCCCGAGCGAGCGCACCATCACGACCTGCCAGCCGAGCCGTCGCAGCGTCGCCTCATACTCACGGGTGGCCCGGATGTCGGCGATCGCAAGCCGTCCTCCCGGACGCAGCACCCGCGCCGCCTCCTCGACCGCCCGGGCCCGACCTGCGGGCGTGGGGATGTTGTGGACCGCGAGGCTCGAGATCACGACGTCGAACGCCGCCTCCTCGAAGGGCAGCTGCGTCATGTCCGCGGTCCGGAGCTCCACCCGATCGCGCACCCCCTCCAGCTCGGCGTTCCGCTCCGTGGTCGAGATCGCGTTGCCCGATTGGTCGGAGGTCCTCCAGAGGTCGATGCCGGTGGCCCGCCCGCGGGGCAGCAGCTTCGCCGCCTGCAGCAGCACGGCGCCCCGTCCGCAGCCCAGGTCCAGCAGCCGCTCGTCACCGCGGAGGTCCAGGTCGCGGAGGACCCGTGCCCAGACGGCGAACTTGCCGCGGCGCGTCACGTACACGTACCAGCCGGCGAGCCCGAGGAACCAGAGTCCAGCCAGGAGCAGGATCACTCCCAGTACCGGCACCGCCCAGAGCGCCAGAAAGAGGATGCCGAGGAGCAGCCAGACCGCGCCCAGACCCGCCAGGAGGAGGGGTACGTACGGCGCGTCGAACCCGTAGTCGCCGCGGGGATGACTGGGGTCCACTCCGGCGGTGATGATCGCACACCCTGGGGTCGGCTGGTGCCTGGCCGGGAGGTACCCTCCAAACACGATGCCCGATGTGCTCTGGACTCCAGACGCGAAGCTGGTCGACGCCGCTCGGCTCACGCACTACCGGCGCTGGCTGAACGCCACCCACGGCCTCGAACTTGGTTCCTACGCCGACCTCCACCGCTGGTCGGTGGAGCACCTGGAGGACTTCTGGGCCTCGCTCTGGGGTTACTTCGAGGTTTCCGGCGACGGGCCCGGGGAGGAGGTTCTGACCAGCCACCAGATGCCGGGCGCGCGCTGGTTCACCGGTGCCCACCTCAACTACGCCGAGAACGCGCTCCGCCGGCGTGGCGAGGAGCTCGCCATCGTCGGGCGTTCGCAGACCCGGCCCGGCCTCGATCTCAGCTGGGAGGCGCTCTACGACGCGGTGGCCCGCGCCCGCGCCGGCCTCCGCGCCCTCGGGATCGGCCGGGGGGATCGGGTCTCGGCCCTGCTCCCGAACATCCCGGAGACGATCGTCGCCTATCTCGCCGCCGCCAGCCTGGGCGCGATCTGGTCTTCCTGCTCACCCGAGTTCGGGCCTCGCAGCGTCAACGACCGGCTGGGGCAGATCCAGCCCCGGCTCCTGTTCTGTGTCGACGGGTACCGGTGGGGGACACGGGCGTTCGACCGCCGGGACGCGGTGCGGGAGCTCTGCGCCGCTCTGCCCAGCCTCGAGCACCTGGTCACCGTACCCTATCTGGACGCCGGCGCGACCGCCATCGAAGCGGGGCCCAGGGCGACGCTGTGGGCCGACCTGCTGGGGCATGGCGCCGAGCCCGGGTTCGAGCGTGTCCCCTTCGACCACCCGCTCGAGATCCTCTTCTCTTCCGGCACCACCGGCCTCCCCAAGGCCATCGTCCACTCCCACGGCGGGATCACCCTCGAACACCTGAAGCAGCTGGCCCTGCACCAGGACATGGGCCCGGAGGATCGCTACCTCCAGATCACCACCACGGCCTGGATGATGTGGAACCTCTTCGTCTCCGGGCTGCTGGTGGGCGCCACCCTGCTCTGCTTCGACGGCGACCCTTCCCACCCCGACGCGGGGGGTGCCTGGTTGCGGGCGTCGGAGCTGCGGGCCACGATCCTGGGCACCAGCGCCGCCTATCTCACGGCCTGCCGGAAGGCGGGGAATGCACCCGGCCCGGGACCACGATCTGTCGGCGCTGCGGGAGGTGACGACCACCGGCTCCACGCTCACCGCGGAGATCGCCCGCTGGGTCTACCAGGAGCTGCCGCCAGGGGTGCTGGTGTCGTCGATCTCGGGCGGTACCGACGTCTGCTCGGCATTCGTCGGCGGAGTGCCGGTGCTGCCGGTGGTGGCGGGTGAGATGGCGGCCGCCTACCTGGGCGTCGCCGCGGCCGCGTACGACCCCGAGGGCCGGCCGGTGGTCGGAAAGCAGGGCGAGCTGGTGATCACGGAGCCCATGCCGTCGATGCCGATCGGGTTCTGGGAGGACCCCGGCGGCGAGCGGTATCGCGCCGCCTACTTCGACGTCTACCCCGGGGTCTGGCGCCACGGCGACTGGGTCACGTTCACCGAACGCGCCAGCTGCGTCATCTCGGGACGGTCCGACGCCACCCTCAACCGGGGTGGCGTGCGCATCGGCTCGGCCGAGCTGTACGCGGTCGTGGACGACTTTCCACAGGTACAGGACAGCCTGGTCGTGCACCTCGAGGACCCGGGCGGCGGACCGGGGCAACTGGTGCTGTTCGTGGCGCTGGTCCCGGGCACCGAAGTCGAGGACGACCTGCTGGGGAAGATCAAGGCCGCGATCCGGAACGATCTCTCGCCGCGCCACGTGCCGGACAAGGTGCACCTGATCCCTGCCATCCCCAAGACGCTGACGGGCAAGAAGCTGGAGGTCCCGGTCAAGCGGATCCTGCTCGGCGCGGCACCAGAGTCGGTGACCAGCGCGGGCGCGATCACCGGCGCCGACGGTCTGCGGGCGGTGGCGGACCTGGCGTCGCACCAGAAGTAGCCGGCGTGGTGGGGGGCGTTTCCCGGGAGCCAGGGCCTTCCGCGCTCCTTTTAGCGCCGGTCTGCCGCGAAACGGTCCCCACCGGAGGAGGTGCTTGATGGCAGCAGGGTTCGACGGTCTAGGCGTGCACCTGGGCAACCTGGCGCGACTCTCCCGCGCGCAGAGTCGCTCCATCAGCCCCGAGAACCCGACCGGGGCTCGAGGTGCGGGCGGGACGGCGGAGACCGGGACCGGTCAGGCCGCCGCGCGCGAGCTGGGCCGGGGCTGGAAGGTATCGCCCTCGATCGACATCCAGGGCCAGGAGCGGGTCACCCTGGCCGCCATCGAAGGGCCGGGTGCCATCAAACACATCTGGCTCACCGTCCATCCGGATGCCTGGCGCCGGCTCGTGCTCCGCTGCCGCTGGGACGCGGAGCCGGAGCCATCGATCGAGACCCCGCTCGGAGACTTCTTCTGCAGCGGGTGGTGTGAGCGGTGCAACGTCAACTCGCTGGCGGTCGCGGTGAATCCCGCCGGCGGCTTCAACAGCTACTGGGAGATGCCGTTCCGTCACGCCGCCGAGATCACGGTCGAGAACCTGAGCCCGGACCCTGTGCGGGGGTTCTACTACTCCATCGACTACGTCCTCACCGACGTCCCCGAGGACGCGGCCTACCTCCACGCGCAGTGGCGGCGCAGCAACCCGGTGCCCTACGGCGAGGTCCACACCCTGCTCGAGGGGGTGACGGGTCGCGGTCACTACGTCGGCACCTACCTGGCCTGGGGGGTCAACAACAACGGCTGGTGGGGCGAGGGTGAGATGAAGTTCTACCTGGACGGGGATGCGGAGTGGCCGACCATCGCGGGCACGGGCACCGAGGACTACTTCGGAGGCGCCTGGAACTTCGAGCACCCGGCCGGCGAATACGGGGTCTTCTCGACGCCCTATCTGGGTCTGCCCCAGGTGATCCGGCCCGACGGTCTCTACCGCAGCCAGCAGCGCTTCGGCATGTATCGCTGGCACATCCCGGATCCGATCCGGTTCGAGCGGGACCTGCGGGTGACGATTCAGGCGCTCGGGTGGCGATCGGCCAAGGAGGGCCGTCGCCGGTACCTCCCGCTCCAGGACGACGTCGCCTCCACCGCCTTCTGGTACCAGACCGAGCCCCACGCGCGCTTCCCGGAGCTGCCGGGCCTCGATCAGCTGGAGGTGGTCTGAGGCGTTGCCGGGGTTGCAATTCCCGCCAAATTGTGCTATTGGCTGATAGCGGCGATATCACATAGCTAAGCACACGAGGAAAAACACATGACAGATCGCTACGACACGACGGATGACGCGAGGGCTCCCGATACCGCCGACCGTTCTGCGGCTGGTGAGCCGGTGGCTGAGGAGCCGGCGGCTGAGCGTCCGGCGGCTGAGGAGCCGGCGGCTGAGCGTCCGGCGGCTGAGCGTCCGGCGGCTGAGGAGCCGGTGGCCGAGCGTCGGGTGGCTGAGCAGCCGGTGGCCGAGCGACCGGGGGCCGAGCGACGGGTGGTTGAGGATACGGCGGACGGCCGACGGGTGGTTGGGGATACGGCGGCCGAGCGTCCGGCGGCTGAGGAGCCGGTGGCCGAGAGGCCGGTGGCCGAGCGTCCGGTGGCCGAGCGCCCGGTGGCCGAGAGGCCGGTGGCCACGGATGCGGCCGTCGACCCGGTCGCGTCACGGCGTGCGGGAGCGACGGCTCGCGCCCGTCACGGCGGCTTCGACTGGGTGGCCACGTTCCTCGGGTTCGCGGTCGCGGTGTTCTTCCTGGCCGTGTTCCTGGGCATCGTGGGCGCCATCGTGGGAACCGGCGGGTACCGGACGTCGACCGGGTCGGTGACCGCCATGGTGAGCTCGCAGGCGGGCATCTTCGCCGCCGCGGGCACGCTGGTAGCCCTCTTTCTGGCCTACTTCTTCGGCGGCTACGCGGCCGGGCGCCTGGCCCGCTACGACGGGGTCGTCAACGGGCTCGGCGTGGTGTTGTGGACGGTGATCGTCGCCATCGCGCTGAGCATCGCGGGCGCGGTCCTGAACGATCGTTTCCAGGTCGCGCAGCAGCTGCACCTGGGCATCAGTCTTCACGACCTGACCGTGGCCGGTGTGATCTCGGCGGTGGTCACGCTGATCGTGATGGTCATCGGAGCCGCGATCGGAGGCGGGCTCGGCACCCACTACCACCGGCGGGTCGACCGCGACCTGGGTGCGGTGGACTGACCGTCACGACAAGAGAGGGGCGGGTGGTCCACTCAAACACCCGCCCCTTTTTCTCTTTCGGTCCGCGCTCAGATCAGTCCCAGCTCCCAGCGGGCGTCCTCGCTCATGCGGTCCGGCGTCCAGGGCGGGTCGTAGACGATCTCCACGCCCGCGTCCTCCACGCCTTCGAGCATGAGCAGGCGGTCCCGCACGTCGTTCATGACTTCCGGTGCCATCGGGCACCCGATCGCGGTCAGCGTCATCTTGACGTCGACGCGACCCGGCGTCGGGTTGACCTCGTAGACGAGCCCCAGGTCCACGATGTTGACCGGGATCTCGGGGTCGAACACCTCCCGCAGTGCCTCCATGACCTGCGTCTCTTCGACGACCGTGGTGGAATTCGCCATCGTCACTTGTCCTGTGGCAGGCCGGCTTCGCGCCAAGCCTTGTGACCGCCGCGGAAGTTGACGACGTCCTTGACGCCCAGAGCGACCGCCATCTCGGAGGCCACCGCCGACCGCTCGCCGACCTCACACGCGAAGATCGTGTGGTCCTGGAACTTCGCCGCGCCGGGATTGGCAAGTATCGAGGCCAGGACCACGTTGCGGGATCCCGGGATGTGCCCGGCCGCGTGCTCCCAGCCCTCGCGTACGTCCACTACCTCGTACTCGCCGCTGTCGATCAGCTTCTGGATCTCGTCGAGCTTGAGGTCGCGGTAGGTGGTCTCTTCTTCTTGTGCCATTGCTTCCTTTCTACGCACCACTGCCCCGATGGTGCACCACCGGATCGCATTTCACGCGCTCAACCCCCGTTGGTGCACCAACGGGCGTCTAGGGACCTACTCGAACTCGTCTTCGTCCTGCTCCGCCATTGCCCAGACACCCACCTTGAGCACCTTGAGCGGCAGCAGCGCGCACTTGAGACGCGCCGGCGAGATCTGGATCCCCAGCTCCTCCAGCACGTCGTCGCGTGAGAGCCCCCGCGCCTCCTCCAGCGAGAGGCCCTTGAGACGTTCGGTGAGCAGCGAAGCCGAGGCCTGGGAGATGGCACAGCCGCGCCCGTGGAACCTGACGTCGGCGATCGTGCCGTCGTCGACTTTGAAGTCCATGCCGACCACGTCTCCGCAGAGCGGGTTGTGCTCCTCGTGCGAGATGTCGGCGCCCTCCAGCCGTCCGTAGTTGCGAGGGTTGCGGAAGTGGTCGAGGATGAATTCGCGGTAGAACTGCTCGTCGGTAGCCGCCATCGTTGACCACAGACTCCTCAGACGCCGAAGATGTTCCGTGCGTCCCGCAGCCCCGTCACCAGCCGGTCCACGTCCTCCTGGGTGTTGTAGAGATAGAGGCTGGCGCGGACGGTCGCCGGCACGTCGAGCCGGTCCATCAACGGCATCGTGCAGTTGTGCCCCGAACGCACCGCCACGTCGTGCCGGTCCAGGATGGTGGCGACGTCGTGGGGGTGGATGCCGGCGAGCTCGAACGAGATCACGCCCGCCCGGTCGGGGGCGCCCGCCGGTGGTCCGAAGACCCGCAGCCCGGGCACCTCGCCGAGCGCCTCCAGGGCGTAGTCGGTGAGCGCCGCCTCGTGCGCGCGCATCGCGGCCGGGCCCACCGCCTCCAGGTAGTCGATCGCCGCCCCCAGCCCGATCGCCTCCGCGATCGGCTGCGTTCCCGCCTCGAACTTGTGTGGAAGCGGCGCGAAGGTGGTCTGCTGCAGCCTGACCACGTCGATCATCTCGCCCCCGGCGAGGAAGGGGGGCATCGAGTCCAGCAGCGAGCGCCGGCCGTAGAGGACGCCGACGCCGGTGGGGCCGCACATCTTGTGGCTGCTGAAGGCGTAGAAGTCGCACCCCACTTCCTGAAGGTCGATGCCCAGGTGGGGGGCGCCCTGCGCGCCGTCGACGACCACCACCGCCCCCGCCGCGTGAGCGAGCGCCGTCATCTCCTGGATCGGGTTGATGGTGCCCAGCGTGTTCGAGATCTGGTTGAACGCGACCAGCTTGGGGCTCTCCTCCAGGAGCGCCCGGTATTGGTCCTGACGCAGGCGGCCGTCCTCGTCGATGTCGACGAAGCTGAGCCGGGCGCCCCGCTCCTGGGCCAGCAGCTGCCACGGGACCAGGTTGGAGTGATGCTCCATCACCGTGGTCACGATCAGATCACCGGCCTCGATGTTGTGCCGGCCCCAGCTGTACGCGATCAGGTTCAGACCCCCGGTGGTCCCGGGGGTGAAGACGATCTCTCGGGGAGAGGCGGCGTTGATGTACTCCTGTGCCCGCTTGCGCGCACCCTCGAAGCCGGCGGTGGCCCGCTCGGACATCTTGTAGGCGGCGCGGAGAATGTTGGAGTTGTACTCGGTGAAGTACTCCTCCATCGCCTCCAGCACCGCTCGCGGCCGCTGCGCCGTGTTCGCCGAGTCCAGGTAGGCGACGCCGGTCTCGAAGATCGGGAAGTCGCGGCGGATCCGGCTGACGTCGTAGGTCTCCAGCTCGATTTCGGTCACGACGGGACCTCGACCATCACGTCGTCGCCCGCGACCTGAGTGCGATAGGCGCGCACCGGCTGGGTGGCCGGGAGCCCGCGCACCGCCCCCGTCCGCAGGTTGAACTTGGAGCCGTGCGCGGGGCACTCGATCTCGTCGCCCCACACCTCCCCCTCGCTCAGCGAGTACTCCTCGTGTGAGCACTCGTCGTCGAGGGCACAGAACTCGCCGTCGTCGGTGCGGGCGAGGCAGAGCACGAGGCCGTCAGCCTCGACCTGTTTCGCCGTCTCCGGCTCCAGGTCTTCCTTGGAGGCGACCCGGACCAGCTTGCTCGCAGCTGGATCAGCCAATCCTGGCCTCCAGCTCGCGCTCCACCAGCTCCCGGGCCTGTGCCACCGGGATCGTGTCCAGGACCTCCCCGAAGAAGCCGTGGACGATCATCCGCTGCGCGGTCTGCGGCGGCACGCCTCGGGACTCGAGGTAGAACAGTTGCTCCGGGTCGAGGGGCGCGATGGTGGCGCCGTGCGTGCAGCGCACGTCGTTGTTCTCGATCTCCAGCATCGGCATCGAGTGCGCCTTGGCGTCCTGCGAGAGCAACAAGTTCCGGTTGGCCTGGTAGGCGTCCGAACCCTTGGCGCCGGGCTCGATCCGGATCAGGCCCGCGTAGACGGCCCGCGTGTGGTCCGTCAGGGCGCCTTTGAAGAGCAGGTCGGAGGTGGTCTGGCCGACCACGTGCGACTGCAGCGTGTGGTAGTCGAAGAACTGATCGCCGGTGGCGAAGTAGAGCGCCTTCAGCTCCGCGGACGCGCCCGGTCCGACCAGGTGCGCCTCCACCCGGTTCTTGGCGAAGTGCCCGCCCAGCCCCACGTTGATCAGGCGCACGGTGGACTCCTGCTCCGCCCGTGCCCGCTGGTCGGCGAACTGCCAGGCGTGGCGGCCCCACCGCTGCAGCGCGAGATAGCCGACGTGGCTGCCCTGCCCGGCGAAGATCTCCGCCGAGCCGGAGGCGTACGCGGACCGCTCCAGGTCCGGGGACAGGAACTCGTCGACGTAGTTGAACTGGCTGCCGCGGCCGGCCACGATCAGGGTGTGGGGGAGGACCGCGGCTCCTCCGGTGGCGGACCAGAACTGCGAGACCAGCGGCTGCTCGACCACAACCCCGTCCGGCACGTAGAGAAAGGTGCCGCCGCTGAAGAGGGCGGCATGGAGCGCGGTCAGGCGGTCACGGTCGGCCCGCACCTCCGTGAAGAGGCGCTCTTGGACCAACTCCGGGTAGTCGCGCGCGGCCTGCGAAAGGGGCAGGAACAAGACACCCTTGCGCGCCAGTGCCGGATCGAGTTCCACGCGGCCCGGCTCCGAGCCGCGCTGCCGCAGCACGCCCGCGGTGTCGGCGATCGGGTCGGCATCGGGCGTCCCGGTCGCGCGCTCGAAGGGCTCGAACTGGCTCAGATCCAGTCCCCGGATGTCGGTGCGGCGCCACTCCTCGTCGGTGCGGGAAGGCATGGGTAGCCGCTCGAAGATGTCCCAGGCCTCCCGCCGGCGGCCGCGCAGCCACTCCGGCTCGGAATGGACCGACGCCAGCTCCTCGACCGCCGCTCGCGAAATGGTCGGCGTGGCCGTGCTCACCGGCTCACCCCCTCGCCCCAGATACGCCCACTCTCACGTGAAAAGCGCGCTACGCAGACTCTCATAGCCCCACTTTCACGTGAAAGCGGGACTGCATTCTTGAAGGGTGCCATCTATCCGACCGAACCCTCCATCTCGAGCTGGATCAGGCGGTTCAACTCCACCGCGTACTCGAGCGGAAGCTCCTTGGTGAAGGGCTCGATGAACCCGTTCACGATCATGGTCTCCGCCTCGTCCTGGGAGATGCCGCGGCTCATCAGATAGAAGAGCTGCTCGTCGGAGACCTTGGAGACCGTCGCCTCGTGGCCGATGTTGACCTCGGGCTCGTCACACTCGATGAAGGGATAGGTGTCGGAGATCGACTCGTCGTCGAGCAGCAGCGCGTCGCACTTGACGAACGACTTCACGTTGTGCGCCCCCGGGTGCACCTTGACCAGCCCGCGGTAGCTGGTGCGGCCGCCCGCCTTCGAGATCGACTTGGAGGTGATGGTCGAGCTCGTGTTGGGGGCGACGTGGATCATCTTGCCGCCCGCGTCCTGGTGCTGGCCGTTGCCCGCGAACGCGATCGAGAGCACATCCCCCTTGGCGCCCGGCTCCATCAGGTAGACGGACGGGTACTTCATCGTGATCTGGGAGCCGAGGTTGCCGTCGACCCACTCCATGGTCGCGTTCTCGTACGCGACCGCCCGCTTGGTGACCAGGTTGAAGACGTTGGTCGACCAGTTCTGGATCGTGGTGTAGCGGCAGCGGGCGCCCTTCTTGACGATGATCTCGACCACCGCCGAGTGCAGCGAGTCGGTGGTGTAGATGGGCGCCGTGCAGCCCTCGATGTAATGGACGAAGGAGTCCTCGTCGCAGATGATCAGAGTTCGCTCGAACTGGCCCATGTTCTCGGCGTTGATCCGGAAGTAGGCCTGGAGCGGGATGTCGACCTTGACTCCCTTGGGCACGTAGATGAAGGAGCCGCCCGACCAGACCGCGCTGTTGAGCGCCGCGAACTTGTTGTCGGCGGCCGGGATCACGGTCCCGAAGTACTCCTTGAAGAGGTCCGGGTGCTCTCGGAGGCCGCTGTCGGTGTCGAGGAAGACGACGCCCTTCTTCGCCAGCTCCTCATGCAGGGAGTGGTAGACGACCTCCGACTCGTACTGGGCGGCGACCCCGGCCAGGAACTTGCGCTCCGCCTGGGGCACGCCCAGCCGGTCGAACGTCTTCTTGATGTCGTCCGGGACCTCGTTCCAGTCTTTGCCCTGGCGGTCGGACGCCTTCAGGTAGTAGAAGATGTTCTCGAAGTCGATGACCGAGAGGTCGGCGCCCCAGGTTGGCGTCGGCTTCTTCCGGAAGATCGAGAGCGCGCGCAGCCGGAGCTTCAGCATCCACTCCGGCTCGCCCTTCATGAACGAGATCTCGCGGACCACGTCCTCGTTGAGGCCGCGCTTGGCCTTGAAGACGTAGTGCTCGGGGTCGCTGAAGCCGAAACGCTCCTTGTAGTCGTCCCCGACATTGATGGTCGGCGGTGCGACGGACATTTACGTCACCTCCTGCAGCGCGGCGGGCTCGTCGGCCCACTCGGTGTATCCCTTCGCCTCCAGCTCGTCCGCGACCTCGGACCCCCCGGAACGCACGATCCGGCCCCCCACCAGCACGTGGACGAAGTCCGGCTTCACGAACTCCAGGATCCGGGTGTAGTGGGTGATGATCAGGATCCCCAGGTCGGGGCCCCGCATGTCGTTGATCGCCTCCGAGACGTACTTGATGGAGTCGATGTCGAGGCCGGAGTCGGTCTCGTCGAGAAGGGCCATCTCCGGCTTCAGCGCCGCCATCTGGAGGATCTCGGCGCGCTTCTTCTCGCCGCCGCTGAACCCGTCGTTGATGTAGCGGGAGAGAAAGCCGGAATCCATCCGCAGCGTCTTCATGGAGTCGCCGAGCAGGCTGCGGAACTCGCGCGGGCGTGATCGCCTTTTCCTTACTGTCGTCCTTCCCGGTCACGCCCCGCTTGGCGTTGATGGCGGTGCGCAGGAAGTTGGTCATGGTCACCCCCGGCACCACGGTCGGGTACTGAAGAGCGAGGTAGACGCCGAGGCGCGCCCGCGCGTCGACCGGGAGCTCGAGCAGGTTCTGTCCCTTGAACAGGACCTCGCCGCCGAGCACCTCGTAGCTGGGATGGCCCATCAGCGCCGAGGCCAGCGTCGACTTGCCGGACCCGTTGGGGCCCATGACGGCGTGGACCTCGCCCTTGTTGATGGAGAGCGTGACCCCCTTCAGGATTTCACGACCCTCCACCGCGACCCGGAGGTCCTTGATCTCGAAGTCTGCCATTCGCGTTGCCCTCTCCTTCTCCGTTGGGACTACTAGGTAACCGCAGGTGACGTCGCCCGCTCCCAGCCAGGTCTGGCGGATGACCTGGGCACCGAGCAGGCGAGCGTACATCTCCTGCTCGCGCTGGCACGGATACCCGGTCTTGGCGGCGACGTCCTGGATCGGACAGTTGTGGTGCCGCAGCAGCAGGGTCCCGTCCGGCCCGCGCTCCAGCTCGGTCATGTGGCCCGAGCGCCGGGTCGCCTGTGCCAGCGCCCCCGCCCGCTCATCGATGGTCTGGCCCGAGACCTCGGCGCTGTACGCCTCCTCCTGGCGCGCCGCGCGGGCGGCGAAGAAGGCCTCCAGCTCGGCCCGCGGCAGGAACTCCACCAGCTCGGCCGCCAGTTCCCGGTGGCCGGCGGGGAATTCGCGCTGCGCCGCCTCCGTGAGACGGAAGCGATGCTGCGGCCGCCCCGGTCCCGAGGCCTTCACCGCCTCCAGCTGGACCAGCCCCAGCTGGTGCAGCTGCTCCAGGTGGCGCTGCGCCCCCTGCTTGGTGAGGCCGAGGGACCCGGCGATCTCGCCCAGGCTGGCGGACCCGCTGCGCTTGAGCACGGCCAGGATCTCGTGCTTGCGATCCATCGGGTCTCATGCTACCAATTTATCAACGCTGGCGTTGAAAAATACGGGGCACTCTCCCCACCCGCGCCCTCGGGCCACCCCTCTTGCCATCTGTCGACAGATGTCACGCGCGGCCCCCGTTTTGATGGCCATCTGTCGACAGTTGGCCGATTCGAGCGTGAGTTTACAGGTCCAGCACCAGGCTCAGGCCCCTGCGGGGGTCACCGGTCGACCGACGGCAGCTCGCCCACGTCACCCTCGGCGGGGCGGGCCAGGGACGACTGGTGGCGGCCCCGGGGTTCGCGCCCGTGCCTCCCGGGCCGGGACCCCGACGTCCAGCTCCGCCTCCGCACCCTCCTCCTCGAGGCCCATCGCGCCTGGCGCGGCTCCGGCGCCGACTGTCAACAGCGGACCCGGGGGAGCCCGTAGCGGTAGTGCTACGATCGTCGCATGAAGAGCATGCCCGCGCGAGAGCTTCGCAACCAGGTCAGTGCCGTGCTGCGCCGGGTTGAAGCGGGCGAGCAATTCGTCGTCACGCTGCATGGCCGGCCGGTCGCCGAGTTGCATCCGGTGGCATCGAAGCCCACATGGCGTTCGTGGGACGGGTTCTTCTCTGATGCGAGCCGATGGCAAGCGGACCCAGAGCTGGCAAAGGAATTGGCGGCGATGCTCTCCGATACCACCGACGATCTGCCCTGGAATGACCCGAATCCGGGTTGAGCGGGCGCTGGCGGACACCTCACTCTTCATTGCGCAGGAGTCCGGACGTCCGCTGACGGGCACGCCTCCCAGCTACATCGCGGTCTCCTACGTCACGATCGGTGAACTTCGAGCCGGTGTCCTGGCGGCGTCCGACTCGACAGCGCGCGCCCAGCGCTTGGAAACGTTGACCCGGGCTGAGTCGCTGCGGCCCCTGCCGATCGACGCGGGCGTCGCGCGGGCATGGGCTGAGCTCCGCGTCGCCCTCCGCGACGCGGGCAAGCGGATGCTCGTGAATGACTCATGGATTGCGGCCACAGCGATCGCGCTCGGCATCCCCGTCGTGACGCAGGATGCCGACTACGACGACGTTCCCGGGCTGGATGTGGTCCGGGTCTGACCGAGCCGCGCCTCACCCAAGCGGCCGCTTCCCGGCAACGGGCCCCTCAGGAGGCACCCCAAGCGGCCGCTTCCCGGCAAACGCCCCCCTGCCTCAAACGATGCGGCCGTCCTCCAGGCGGACCACCTGGTCGGCGATCGCGAGCGCGGCCGGGTGGTTGGAGACCACCAGCAGCGTCATCTCAGGGTGAGCCTGGCGGAGCCGCGTCCAGAAGGTGCGCTCGGTCGCGGTGTCGAGCGCGCTGGTGGGGTCGTCAAGCACCAGCAGTCGGGGCGCCTGAGCCAGCGCCCGCGCGGTGGCGACGCGCTGTGCCTGCCCTCCCGAGAGACGGGTGCCGCGCGGTCCCACCTCGGCGTCGATGCCCCCGTGCAGCGTCGCCAGGTCCCAGTCCAGCACCGCGGTACGGGCGGCCGCTCGGGCCCGGTCGCGCGCCCCCGCCTCATCCGCCTCCGAGAGCGCGATGTTCTCCACTACCGTCGCGGTCAGCAGCGCCGGTAGCTGCGGGCTCTGGGCGCAGCGCGGGGGCACGAACCAGCTCGCGGGGTCGGGCACCGGCGCCCCGTTCCACCGGACCTCGCCCGCCTGGGGCGGGAGCTGGCCCAGCAGCGTGCGGAGGAGCGTGGACTTGCCCGCCCCGACCGGACCCGTGATGAGGGTGCAGCTCCCCCCGGGCAGGGTGAGGTCGACGTCGCGGATGCCTCCTCCGGTGGGATGGAGATACGTGAGGCGGCGAAGCTCCAGCGAGTGGAGAGCGTCCGCGGGCGGCACTGACTCAGGGACCGGGTCCCGGCTCGTCGTCAGCTCTGCCGCCGGCCGGCCGAACAGCAGCGGTCGCAACCGGTCGAGGCTGACCTGGAGCTGGCGGTAGAGGCGGGCGTAGACCCCCACGAAGCCGGTCACCACCGCCAGCTGCGTCAGGTAGGCGACGAACAGCGCCAAATCCCCCACGGTGAAAGTTCGCAGGCCCAGCGCCAGCGGGACCACCAGCAGCACCACGCCGATCGCGATCAGGGCCAGGTTCTGCGACATCGAGTCCAGCTCCTGGCTCAGGACTGCGTCCGCCCGTGCGGCCCGCAGCCGGCGCCGGCTCCGGGCGTCGAACTCGGCAGCCACCCGACTCTCCGCCCCGGCCGCCTTGATCGCGGGCAGGGCCCCGAAGCTCTCCGCGATCAAAGAGGTCACGTCCGCGCCCGCCTGCTGGGCCGCCTGTCGCACCACGACGATGCGCCGGCGCAGCAGGTTGGTGAGCAGCATGGCGGCGACCGCCGGCACCACCACGACCAGTGTGAGGAGCAGGTTGGTGCGGGCCAGGACCCAGAGGGCGACCACGATCATGACCAGAGCGCCAAGGGGGTCGAACGCATACGTCAAAGCGGTGGAGACGGCAAGCGTGTCGTCACGGAGTCGCCCCACCGCTTCGCCCTCGGTTCCGGGGAGCCATCGTCCCGGCACCCGCGCCAGGGCGGCCGCGATCACATTCCTGCGCATCAACACCTGGGCCGCGGTGCGGGTGCAGGCCTCCGCCACCTGGCCCACCGCCAGCGCTCCCCACACCACGCCGACGCCGGCCAGGATCGCCAGCAGCGACAGCGCACCGATACCGGCCGGCCGGGCGCCGGCCAGGTCATTGAAGAAGGCCTGCAGGACGGGGCCCCAGACCAGCTGCGACACGTCGTAGATGAGGACGTTGGCGACCCCGACAACGAACAGGGGCCAGCGGGCCCGGGCGAGACCCGCCTGCACCCGCCAGCCAGATAACCGCGCGCGGCCCTCGATCATGCTCCCGCCCCCTGCAGCAGGCGGGCGAACCGGCTGTCCCCGGCACGGAGCAGGTCCTCACGCGGCCCGAACTCCACCACCCGCCCGCCCTCCAGGATCAGGATGTCGTCGACCTCGCGAAGTGTCGACAAGCGATGGGCGATGACGATCGCCGTGCGCCCACAAAACAGCTTCTCGAACCCGTCGTGCAGACGCCGCTCGGTGTCCGGGTCGACGCGCGAGGAGGCTTCGTCCAGAACCAACAGCCCCGGGTCGGCAAGGAACGTTCGCGCCGCCGCCAGCAGCTGGGACTGGCCGGCGGAGAGGTCGCGGCCGCCGGGCGCCAGCCGGGTATCGAGCCCCGCCGGCAGGCCGCGCAGCCAGTCCTCCAGGCCTACCTCCCGCAGCGCGTCCCGCAACCGCTCGTCGTCGACGCCGGGATCGAACAGGGTCAAGTTCTCGCGCAGCGTCGCGTGGAGCAGTTGCACGTCCTGGGGCACGAACCCGACCAGATGGCGCAGGCCCGCCCGCGACGTCTCCCGGAGATCCACCCCGTGCAGGCGGACGGCGCCGCGATCCGGATCCTGAAAGCGGAGCAGGAGACGGGCGAGCGTCGTCTTGCCACTTCCGGTGCGTCCGACCACGCCGACCCGGCGCCCCGCGTCCACGTGCAGGGACACTCCATGCAGCGCGGGTGCGTCTGGGGGGTAGGCGAAGTCGACGCTCTCCAGGTCGATGGCCGGGGCGGCGTGGGGAAGCGGTCGAGCGCCGGCGGTCCAGGTGACACGTGGCCGCTCCCCGAGCAGCTCCTGGATGCGGGTCAGGGCGGCGCCGGCGGACTGGAGCAGCTGGATCTGCCGTGACACGCTCTGCAAAGGGGTGGAGACCGCGTTCGCGTAGGCGTACACGAGGAAGACCGTCCCGAGGGCGATCTGTCCTCCCTGGTGCAGCAGCGTTGCCACCCCGAGCGCGGCCACGGTCGCCCAGCCGTAGAGCAGGAAGGTGACGCCCACCCCCAGGTTCTCGAACAGGGCCGCGCGCCAGAAGCTGCGGTAGGTCTGCGCGGCACGGCGCCCGTACCTGCGCAGCGCCCATCCCACTCCACCGTTCCAACGCAGGTCATCGGCGGCGGTCAGCGTCTCTTCGGCGGCGCCCAGCTCGCTCGCGGTGGCTTCGCGGTGGCGCCGCCAGAGCCGGAGCTGGAGCGGGCGGGGACCGTAGAGGACGGCCGCGCAGAGCAGGATGGCCAGGGCCATCACCCCGCCCAGGCGCCAGTCGACCAGCGCGAGGATCACGACCACGCCGCCGAGGGTCAGGGCCGCGGTGGCGAGGCGCACCAGGAAGGTGGAGAGAAACTCGGCCAGCACCTCGGCGTCGCCGTCGATGCGGGTGATGAGGGTCCCGGGTGGGTGGCGCTGGACCAGGTCCAGGTCCCCCTCAAGGCAGTGCTCGAACAGCTGCTGGCGGAGCCGGTTGGTGGAGCGCCATGCGACCAGGGCGGCGATCCAGGTTTCGCTGATCGAGAGCACCGGCTGCGCGCAGGCGGTGCATCAGGAAGAGGACGGCGGCCAGGGTGACGCGAGAGGCGAGGCCCGCGGTGTCGGCGTCGATGTAGTCGCTGATGAAGACCGGTCCCAGCAGCGACGCCGCCGCGCCCGCGGCCACCACCACGCTCAGCAGCAGGAGCGCGCCCCGCTGCGGGCGGAAGGCGGCGGCCAGGACGCGGAACTGCTCGCGCAGGGTCATGAGGGGCGCGAGAGTCTACTCTTCCGGGCCGGTCCGGGGCCGCTCCGACGCACCAGGGCCCCGAATGCCACCCGAATGCCGGCACTCAGGGGTTGCTCGCGGCTCGGGGATGCCCGAATGCCGGCGATCGGGGGTTGCGCGTCAGCCGGCGGGCCGGGCGAAGACCTCGGCCGGGTCGACCAGCCGCTCCAGGCGGGTGCCCGGGAAGTAGACCCGCACTCCCGGCTTGTCGGCGGCCCCCAGATACCAGCCGGCGCGGTACAGCTCCGACGCCTGGGTCAGGTTTTTGGCCTGGACGATCCGCCGGCCGTCGCTGCAGGTCAAGGACTGACGGCGGGCGGCAGGAAACCCCAGCCGCACCTCCCCGCCAGTCTTCAGGCTGTAGACGTAGGCCTCGAACTCACCGTCCGAAACCGACGCGACCAGCTCCGCGATGGTCGGGAGGTCGCCCGCCCGCATCCGGGCCCGGAGGTCCGCCCGCTCGTCCCGCCGGGCCAGGCGTTCCCGCCGCCGAACCTCGGTGAGGAGCACGTCGCGGTCGGCCCGGAGCTCGCGAAGCCGGCGGTCGAGCGGAGCCATCTCGGCCCGCACCGCCTCGATGCGCGCCTCCAGGTCCGCCGCCGCCAGCTGCGTCAGATCCTCGCTCACACCCCAATTGTCGGCAACCGCCGCCCCGCGTCACGCCTGGGTGACGGCCGCCCCCTCGGGCACCTTGGTGTACTCGGCGTCGATCTCCAGCTTGACCTCGTCGGCCACCACCAGGCCGCCGGTCTCGAGGGCGGCGGTGTAGGTGAGGCCCCACTCCTTGCGGCTCAGCCTCCCGGCCAGCTCGACGCCGACCCGGTCGTTCCCCCACGGATCCTTCGTCGGGCCCTCCACCACTCCGGTCACGGTGACCGACTTGGTGACACCGTGCATCGTCAAGTCGCCGGTGATGCGGTACTCGGAACCGCCGAGCGCCTCGATCCGGGTGCTCTTGAAGGAGATGGTGGGGTGGTTCTGAACGTCGAAGAAGTTGCCGCTGCGCAGGTCGTTGTCGCGCGGCTCGACGCCCGTGTCGACGCTGTTCGCGTCGATCTCGACCTCGATCCGCGCCGCTTCCGGCCGCTGCTCGTCCACGGTCACCGTCGAGGTGAACTCGTTGAACTTGCCCCGTACGGTGCTGATCACCATGTGCTTGACGGCGAACCCGATCCGCGAGTGCACCGCGTCGATCGTGTAGGTGGACATCCCTTCTCCTCTCTCAGCTAGTGGACGGATACGGCGGCGCCCGCATTCCGGACGCTGCAGCCACTCACGGGGAACAAAGTTCCCACGTGAACTATTCCTGTTCGGGGAAGGAAAGATGGCCAAGACCCCGCGACCGAGCGAGGCGCAGATGGAGGCATGGCGGGCGTTGCTCATGAGCTCACGCGGTGTCCGCGCCGTCCTCGAGCACGAGCTTCAGCGCGACCGCCACCTCTCACTCGCCGCCTACGAGGTGCTGCTCCGCCTCTGGGAGGAACCCGGGCACCGGCTGCGGATGCAGGAGCTGGCGCACGGCACCCAACTGAGCCGCAGCGGACTCTCGCAGCTGGTGGGCCGGATGGAGGGCGGGGGCCTGGTCGCTCGCTGTGGCGCCTCCGAGGACGGCCGCGGGACGGTGTGCTCTCTCTCGCCGGCGGGCGCACGAGCGTTCAAACGCGCGGCCGTGGTCCACGTGCGGGGCATCCAGGAGCACTTCGCCGCCCGGTTCACCGATCAGGAGGCGGCCGAGCTGACCCGCCTGCTCCGCCGCGTGAGCGGGGACTGGCCGCCACCGGACGGTGACTGTGTCCGGTCGGAAGCAGAGATCGAGATCTGAGGCCCGCCAACGCGACCTTACAGCAGTGATGTAGTGATAGGCTTTACCCCATGTTCTCCATCGCCATCAAAGAGCGGGGCACGGCCGCCCGCGACCAGCTGGCCAGCAACCTGGGACAGGTTCGCTCCGGCGTCGTCTCAAGGCTGGCCGACGTGGATACCGCGGCGTTGAAGAAGCAGGGTCAGGCGCTTGCCTCGCAGGGTCTGGACTATGCCGCCGAGGTCCGTCGCCAGGTCGAAAAGACGGGGATTCCCGTGCCATTCCTTCCAGAGCCCCGACGCAAGACCCGCCGGTGGCCGCTGGCGGCGGTGCTGGCCGGCATCGGGCTGGGCGTGGCCGCCGCGACCGTGTACTTCCTGTACGACCGCCAGCGGCGCGAGGCGGTCAAGCAGCGGCTCAACCAGGTGCAGAGCGCGGCCTACGACCGCTACACCAACCTGGGTGGCGTGCAGGGAGCGATCCAGGGTGTTCGCGGGCGCGTCAACGGATCCGATCTGAGGGACAAGGTGGTCGCTGCCATCTCCGGTGGCGGCGAATTCCCCAAGGGGCTGGAGGTCGAGGTCGAGGGCCGCACCGTCTACCTGAAGGGCGAGATCGCGGACGCGGCGGCGGCGGATGCCGCGGCGGAGCGGGCGCACACCGTCGACGGCGTGGTCGCGGTCGTCAACCACACCACCTCGCCAGCCCCCTCGCAGAACTGACACCGGCTCCGACCCACCGAATTCAATCTCCGCACACCATCAGCCTTCCGACAAGGCCGCTGAGCGCGGAGAGCCGTCGTACGTATGGCGGGCCGGTCAGGATCGCCGCCTACGGATGATCGCCGAGCACGCGGGCGCCCTGGCGAGTGCCCGCGTCCTCGACGATGGCTGCGGTATCGGAACCTATGTCGGACGTCTGGGCGAGGTGGTGGCACAGTCGGTCGGGATCGACTTCGAACTCGAGCGGGCGCAGGAGGCTGGTCAGCGAGTCGGTTACCGCATCGCCTGTGCCGCCTCCGAGCACCTGCCGTTCGCGGATCGGATCTTCGACGTCGTCCTCTCCAACGAGGTGATCGAGCACGTGCAGGACGATCGGGCGGCGGTGGCGGAGATGGCGCGAGTGCTGCGGCCCGGCGGACGCGCGATCATCTTCTGCCCCAACCGCTGGTACCCGGTGGAGCAGCACGGGGTTTACTGGCGTGGGCGCTACCACTTCGGCAACGTTCCCCTCATCAACTACCTGCCCGACCCGCTGCGGAACCGCCTCGCGCCCCACGTCCGGACCTACACCCGCGGCCGTCTGCTCCGCCTCCTCGAAGGCCTGCCGCTGCAGGTCATCTTCGAGTCGCGCATCTTCGGCGGCTACGACAACCTGATCGCCCGCTTCGGCCCGGCCGCCCGCCTCCTCCGCGCCGGCCTGCAGGGCGCCGAACGCACCCCCGCACGGGTCCTCGGCCTCTCCCACCTCCTGGTCGCCGAACGCACCCAACCGGTCTGATGGGGGCCGTACGTACGCCGGCATTAGCCCGGTTCTCGACATTCCGGCCCTACATCGCGCCCGGAACGCCCGAATTGCGCAGAACGCCACCTACCACGTCCCCCGCGCTGGCGCAGCACCCGTCACCACCCGAAGCCCACCGCTAGTTGGCGTAGGAACCCGGTGGTTACGCGACCAGCGGGCGCAGCTCGGGCGCCAGCCCGAAGCGAGCCAGCACGACCTCTCAAGAGCACACCCACTGATGGCCCGGCAGGGACCGCCGGCGAGTGCCGGCGAGGGGTTTGGGGGCTTGCCCCCAAGTAAGTCAAATCGCAACCAGACAACCACCACCACCCGGTGCCTACGTCTTCGTGCGCGCAGCGCTCGCGCCCCAGCGCGACGTCGAGTTGAGCCCGGGGAGTTGAGCCCGCGCCGCCAGCCACCTAAGAAAACAATCGCAACCACACAACCACCAGTACCCGGCACCTACGTCTTCGTGCGCGCAGCGCTCGCGCGCCAGCGCGAGGTCGGGTTGACCCGGAGCCCACTCACCCCCACTCAGAGGCCGCCCCCACCTGCCTTCCGTACAATCCTCTCTCCGTGAGCGACGTAGAGACCGCGCCGGGGAGCGGCGTCAAGGTGGAAACGGAGACGCTCCCCAAGAGCCGGCTCTCCGTCCTGATCGAGATTCCCTCGGAGCGGGTCGACGCGGCCTACGAACGGACGTTGCAGCGCCTCACGCAGCGCGTCCGGATCCAGGGTTTCCGGCCCGGCAAGGCCCCACGGGCGCTGGTCGAGGCGCGCCTGGGCCCGCAGGGGTTGCGCGAGGAGGTCGCCGACCTGCTGGTCCCCGACCTGGTGAGCAACGCCCTGATCGACAACAACATCGAGCCGGTCGACCGGCCCCAGGTCGACATCGAGCAGCTGGAACGTGGGCAGCCGGGCCGGGTCCGCGCCCGCGTGAGCGTGCTGCCCACGGTGACGCTGCCCGACGTCGCCACCCTGCACGTCGACCCCACGCACACCGAGATCACGGACGTCGACGTGGAGCGAGAGCTCGAGCGCCGGTTGGCCGACAAGACCGAGGTCGAGCCGGTGGAGCGTGAGCTACGCGTCGGCGACCAGGTGGTCGGCGACCTCTCCGCCTACGTGGACGGCAAGGAGGTGCCCTCCGAGGCCCGCACCGGGATGGAGCTCGACGTGCGCGAAGGGGTCCTGGTTCCCGAGCTCTATCAGGCGCTGCAGGGTGCCAAGGAGGGTGACGAGGTCGAAGCGACCCTGACCATGCCCGAGACCCACAGCAACACCGAGCTGCGGGGCAAAGAGACGACGCTCAAGGTCAAGGTCCAGGGCGTCAAGGAGAAGCGCGTCCCCGAGCTCACCGACGAGCTGGCGGCGGAGGTGTCGGATGGCGGGCAGACGACCGCCGGCGCCTTCCGGGACGAGGTCCGGCGCGGACTGGTGGAGACCGCCGAGCGCTCCGACCGGGTGACCAACGAGCAGCAGGCGGTGGAGGCCTACGTGGAGGCGGCGCGGCTGGAGGTACCGGACGCTCTCATCGACCACGAAGTCGACCACCAGCTGAGTCACATCGCCGAAGACCTCGAGCGCTCGGGCCTCAAGCTCGACCGCTACTTCGAGTACGTGGGCCGCACGGAGCAGGCCTATCGCGCGGAGATGCGGCCCCAAGCGGAAGGACGGATCCGCACCGACCTGGTCCTGACCGAAGCCGAGAAGCAACTCGTCGAGTCCCCCACCGAGGACGAGGTGAAGGACTACATCCGAGAGCAGGCGAAGACCGAGCCCTCGATCGCCGAGGACCTGGACAAGTTCCTCACCGAGCAGTCATCCCTCGACTTCTTCCGGCAGCGCCTCCTCCGCCTTCGTACAGTGGAGCGCATCACCGAGCTGGTGACCGGTGAGGCTGTTGCTTCCCGACCGACCGAGCCCGGGGACGATGACATCGAGCGGATCGAGGCTGAGATTCCAGACGCGGCATCCACGGAACAGGAGACGAAAGTGACGGGTGGTGGAGCAGATGCCGAATAGGCGAGCGTCAGTCAGCCTCAGCAGGGAAATCGAATCGTCTTCCCTCGGGGGCATTGCGGGGGGGCGCCCCCGCATGTACATGGTGCCGACTGTCGTCGAGTCGACAAACCGCGGCGAGCGAGCCTTCGACATCTATTCCCGGCTGCTCAAAGACCGCATCATCTTCCTGGGCACGCCGATCGACGACCAGGTGGCGAACCTGATCATCGCGCAGCTCCTGTTCCTGCAGTCGGAGGACCCCGAGAAGGAGATCTCCCTCTACATCAACAGCCCCGGTGGGCATGTCTCGGCCGGGCTCGCCATCTACGACACCATGCAGTTCGTCCGCCCCGTCGTGTCCACGATCTGCATCGGGATGGCCTACTCGATGGGGGCGGTCCTGCTGGCAGGCGGCACCACCGGACATCGGTACGCGCTCCCCCACGCGAACATTCTCATCCACCAGCCGCTGGGCGGGGCGCAGGGCCAGGCCACCGACATCCAGATCCACGCCAGGGAGATCCTGCGCACGCGAGAGGTGCTCAACGGCATCCTGGCGCGTCACTCCGGCCAGCCCATCGAGCGGGTTGAGCAGGACACCGAGCGCGACTTCTTCATGACGCCGCAGCAGGCCAAGGACTATCACCTGATCGACGACATCATCACCGCGTCCACGCCGGCGGCCCAGGAGGTCGTAGGCGCCGGGAGCGCTTCCCGGTAGGTCAGGTGATGCTGTTCCGCCGGCGCCGCGACAAGGACCTCAAGGTGGTGCGGCACGCGCCGCGCTGCTCCTTCTGCGGCAAGCAGCGTGGTGAGCAGGGGGTGCAGTTGGTCGCCGGCTCGGGCGCCTACATCTGCAGCGAATGCGTCGCGCTCGCTCACGACATCTTGCGGGGACACCGGCCCCCGGCACCAGCGTAGGATCGCAACCCCCGATGAGTGAGAGAGAAGACCGCCGACGCTACACCCGGTGCTCCTTCTGCGGGAAAGGGCAAGACCAGGTACGCAAGCTCGTTGCGGGACCGGGTGTCTACATCTGCGACCAGTGCATCGATCTCTGTCAGGAAGTCCTGGAAGAGGACAATCGGTCGGCCGGTCAGAAGAAGGCGAAGACGGGCTTCATCCCCAATCCACAGTCGATCGCGGCGCAGCTCGACTCCTATGTGATCGGGCAGGAGAAGGCAAAGCACGTCTTGGCCGTCCAGGTCTACAACCACTACAAGCGGGTGCAGGCCAGCAAGATGGTGGGGGACGTCGAACTCTCCAAGTCGAACGTGCTCCTGGTGGGCCCGACCGGCTGCGGCAAGACCTACCTGGCCCAGACGCTGGCGAAGATCCTGGACGTACCGTTCGCGATCGCCGACGCCACCAGCCTCACCGAGGCCGGCTACGTCGGTGAGGATGTGGAGAACATCCTCCTCCGCCTGATCCAGGCGGCGGACTTCGACGTCAGCCGGGCCGAGCGCGGGATCATCTACATCGACGAGATCGACAAGATCGCGCGCAAGTCCGACAACCCATCGATCACCCGGGACGTCTCCGGCGAGGGCGTGCAGCAGGCTCTCCTCAAGATCCTGGAAGGCACGGTGGCGAACGTCCCGCCGCAGGGTGGGCGCAAACATCCGCACCAGGACTTCATCCAGATCAACACCACCAACATCCTTTTCATCTGCGGCGGCGCGTTCGACGGCCTGGAGCAGGTCATCGAACGGCGGATCGGCCGGCGGTCGATCGGGTTTGGCGCCTCCGACGCCCCGGTCACGAAGCAGGAGCGCTCCGAGATCTTCCAGTCGCTGCAGCCGGAGGACCTGATGAAGTTCGGGTTCATTCCCGAGTTCATCGGCCGCCTCCCGATCGTGGTCACGCTGCATCCGCTCAATGAGTCGGACATCGTGCGCATCCTGACCGAGCCCAAGAACGCGCTGGTCAAGCAGTATCAGAAGTTCTTCGGGCTCGACAACGTGGAGCTGGTGTTCGAGCCGGACTCGTTGCGCGCGATCGCGGACAGGGCGGTGGATCGGGGGACCGGCGCGCGGGCGCTGAAGTCAATCATCGAGGAGGCGCTCCTCGACACCATGTACGAGATCCCGTCCCGGCCCGAGATCAAGCGCTGCACGATCACCCGGCACACGATCGAGGGCGAGGAGCGAGCACCGGTGTACGAGTTCCAGGACCCGAGCACCGCCAGCGTGATCGAGGAGAGCGCCTGACCGATCGGAGCGCCGCCGCGAATTCGTTGTGTCGCGGCTATGGCTTTCCGGTACACTTCTGACCGCGCTCAACGGGGCGCATCGCCGCGGTGACCTCGCTTCTCGAACGGGCCCTCGACGTTAGAAGCGGAGTTCGAGAAGAGGGCTAAGAATGCCAAGCGGAACGATCAAGAAGCTGGTGTCCGATCGCGGGTTCGGCTTCATCGCGGCGGAAGACGGGAAGGAGTACTTCTTCCATCGGAGCGGCACCGAGGCTGACTTCGACAGCCTGCGGGGCGGGGAAGCAGTGACCTTCGAGGTCGAGGCCAGCCCCAAGGGGCCTCGGGCCGGCCGGGTCCGTCTTTCCTAGTTCGAGAGAACTCCAGCGCGGCGCTTCGGCGCCGCGCTTTTTTTGTTCGAGCGGGGATTTGGCGAGTGTCACTCATGCCGTGCCACCGCCCCCCTCTGCACACGCTAGGCGCCAGACAGAGCCCTGGAGACACTCTTCGCGGCGGTTTCCAGGAGCTCCAGGATTCGATCGAGGTCGGCCGGCCCGGCGTCGGAGGGCAGGCCGAACAGGGTGAGCTGCATGACGACCTGTCGCCGGCCGTCGAAGACCGGGACGGTGACGTTGCGAAGGCGGTAGCGCAGGCTCGGGTCGTGGACGTCTTCAGGCTCGTGCTCGCTGCCCAACTCTTCGACCAGCTGCCGAACCGACCGGCTGCCGTGGGGGGTCAGCCCCTCGAGAGTGGTCCGATCGACGGTCTCCTCCAACTTGCGGAGGCTCTCACTCCACGTGGCGACCGACCAGCCACGTTGGCGCACGCGGTCCAGAAGTGCCTCCAGGTGCCGCCGCCTGGCCGGTGACAGAGTGGTGCCGGCCCGCGCCAGCCATTCCTTGGTGGCCGGCTCAGACCAGGCGACGAGCGCCGCTCCCAGCGGGGGAATGAGCGGCAGACGCTGTCCGACCCGGCTGTAGGGACGGCCCCCGGCAGGCGAGCCGGCGGTTGCCAGCAGGACGATCTCGCCGCCTACCGCACTCGAGGCCAGGCACTCCATGTGGGTCTGCGCGGCCAGCTCCTCCATGAAGGGTCGTGCCAGGTCGACGAGCCGCAGGTGCTCGATCAGGTCAGGCTCACCCGCGGCGGCGAAGGACATCGGTGCGAACCGCCCGTAGCCGCCCTGGAAGAAGAGAAGGGGCAGCGATCCACCGGCCGCCTCCAAGTAGGTCACCCGGCTCACGACGATGTCGTGGTCACCGGCGCCGTGGACGGCCTCCACGGCACACTCGATCCACGCCACCGCGCCCTGGAGCCAGGGCAGACCCCGCGGGGAGAGGGTCCAGTCGAGACCCTCGAACTTGCGGTCACCGGCGACCGCGAAGTGGCGGGACAGCGCCTCCTGGTGGGCGCCGAGGACGTTCACGCAGAACCGCCCACTCTTCAGGATTCTTGCCGACGTGCGGGACTGCTTGCGGGGCAGGAACGCCACCAGCGGCGGTGACAGTGACACCGAGGTGAAGGACCCCACCGTCATCCCGACCAACGCGCCGGCGTCGTCGCACGCCGTCACCGCCGCGACGCCGGTCGGGAAGTGACCCAGCACATGGCGGAACAGGTGCGGATCGATGGACGAGGGCATGCTGCCTTGAACGTCGGCTCGGTCGCCGCGGGGGCCGGGCTCGGTGCTCGAGGTCATGGCGTTGCTTCGCCTGCCCACCGACGACGGTTGTCCACGACGGTAGTGCGCAGCACCCCCAGACGTTCGACCTCGACTTCAACGGTGTCGCCGGGCTGCAGCAGCCGCGGGGGTTGGCGGGCGTAGCCGACCCCCGCTGGGGTACCGGTCGCCAGCAGATCGCCGGGGCGCAACCAGACGGTGTGTGAGATGAAGGCGAGCGTGTCGCCGACTGTGTGGATCATCTGGTCGGTGCGTGCGTCCTGCATGACCTCGCCGTTGACGCGGGTCTGCAGCCGGAGGCCGCGGCGCAGGTCGCCGACCTCCCCTGCGGGAACCATCGGACCCAGCGGCCCCGTCCGCTCGCCGTTCTTGCCCAGCGTCCACTGCGAGGTCAGCTTCTGCGCCCGGCGCGCGGTCAGGTCGTTGAAGCACGAGTAGCCCACCACGGCCGCCAGTGCCTCCTCTGGCGACGCGTCGACCAGCGGTGCCCCGACCCAGGCGACGACCTCCCCCTCCCAGTCCAATCCGGGCTCGCTGGACGGCACCGAGACCTCTGCCCCGTCCACCGAGAGGGACTGGGCCCACCGGCCGAAGAGGGTGGGATAGGCCGGCAGTTCCTGGCCCCGGTAGCTGCCTTCCGCGGCGTGCTCCAGGTAGTTGAGCCCGACGCAGAAGACGTGCGCTCCGGGGGGCACGGGCGGGACGCGCTCGACGGACTCAAGGTCGAGCATCGGTCCAGCCGCCGGCGTGGACAGGTACCGCACCGGGTCGGCCCAGAACCCGGCCAGCGAGGCGATGACCGTGACCTCGCCGCCCGACTCGACCAGGGACGCGACCTCCACGCCGAAGCCGTCACCGCCTCGCCTGACGCCGATGATCTTCACTCGATTCCCTCCCGCCTGGACATCGGCGGCGTCACGCCCCCGACCCGTCACTTGCCCTGCGCCGGGCGGCAGCGGCGAGCATCGGGCTGGGATCGAAGTAGAACGGCTTGATCTCGCAGATCTGGTCCCCCCGGAACCGGATCAGTTCGGCACCCTGCATCCGCGTGCCGTCTTCGTCCGCCAGCGTCCACTCGACGATGTCGACGGCACACCCGTCGCCCACCGTCGTCGCGACGTGCTTGACTCCTGTGACGCCGACCGAGTTGACCACAATCGGGATCAACTCCTGCAACGCCTGCTTTCCCCGGTAGACGCCGGCGAACGGCATGTAGGGCGGGATGGTGATGAAGAAGTCGTCCGTGAGCAGCTCTCGCGCCGCTGCGAAGTCGCCGGCCGAGTTCAGCGCGTAGTGCCGCCTCACCAGGGCGAGCTGCTCCTCGGGGGTCATGGCTGCCTCCTTCGCGGTCATTCGTGCGATCCCTGGTGGTCGTGCGCGAGGTAGTGCTGCAGCAGGAGGTCGGCGCCGAAGTCGCCCGTCGGCTCGCGCCAGACGCTGTGCACGTGGTTGGCGTTGTCCTCGGCGTTGTCGAACTCGATCAGCGTCACGGGGCCTTGGATCCGGAAGTAGTGGGGCTCAGCTACCGCCGTTCCACCCGCCCACGCGAAGTACAGCTCTCCGACCCCGCCGGCGGCCGCGATCCGGTCCATCTCGAAGTCGACCAGCTGGGGACGGGCGCGCTCCACGAACCGGGCGAGCAGCGCGTCGAAGTGTGTCCGCTGGCGGGGTGAGAGGTCAGCGACCCGAACGCCACGGGGATGCTGCCGGAAGTAGGCGAGGGCCTGGCGGTCTTGGTCGGCGATCATCGCGTCACGGCGTCCGACGCCGTGATAGGCGGGATACTCGACTTCCCCGACCGTCGCGACGGTGCGGGTCACGAAGTCCGCCGGCGGCCGGGGGTGGATGATCGCTTGCTCCTGCTGCGAGGCGGCGAGGCTGTCCAGCAGGACGAAGGCCGCGTCCTCCTCCTCGCCGAGGATCCGGAACGGCCCGAACCGCGCCGGCTCGGCGCCGAGCAGGAACGGCGTGGCGCTGACCAGGTCGCCGTCGACGACGGTGATGTTGACGGACAGGTGGTGGCCGACCAGCCGCCACCCCCAGCTGGTGTCCGGCTGGGGCTCACCGAAGAAGCTCAGGTAGTAGCCCCGCGCGTCCCGAAAGCTGAGCGCGACGTGCCCGAACAGAGACTGGTTGAGCTCCCGCAGCAGGTGCTCGTTGGCCATCACCTGCACCACCCGGGCGTAGGCGGGGAGCGACATCGACTCCGCGATCAGCCGGTGCGCCAATACCTCCTGACTCCGGGAGAGCTCTCCCAGCGGGAGCCCGCGACCACGCCCCTCTGCGGCCCGGCGAGGTGGTGCCAGGACGCACTCGCCGCGTCCCCCCGCGCCGCGCTCGTCGTGTGGGGTGGTTTGCGCTCCAATTCGTGGACATCTTCGTCCGAGGTCCACGTGATGTCTGCCAAGTCTTACCTGCGCTCCCGTTTGCGGACGTTCCTGGCCCAAGGAGCAGAGGCGCCTTCAGCTCTCGCGGTGCACCGAAGGTTTTGGACCTGACACGGTTGACGTCGGGGTCACTGGTCCAGGAGCTCCCCCATGGTGTGTTTGATCAAATACCGGCGCGCAGCGAGCTCGAGCCGGATCTCCTCCGCGTCGTCCAGCGAGAGTTGCCCGGTGCGGACCGACAGCACGAGGATGCCTGGCGTGTTCAGAACGCTTCCCACGCCAACCCGATCGATCGCCTCTCGTTTCGCGCGCCCCCTCTCGTCCATGCCCACGATCCAACCGTGATGGGCGGCAGCCGCGATCGTCGCCGATTCCCCATCACCGAGGCGGCGGCGCAGCGATAGATAGTCGGCGATGGTGCCGATGTCCGTCATCTCGAAGGCTGTCACATGTGACTTGTCGAGTGCCTCTTCGAGACGTGGACGTTGAGCCGTGTCGACTACCTCATTGATCACGTGGTTGAGGACGTGGAACCGAAATCCGGGCAGGTTGGCGAGGATCTCGGTGCGGTCTATCGCGAGGAAATTGATGAGCAGACTGGAGTCGAGTGCGACGTCCGGCACGGTTGGTCACCGCCGTTCAGGGCTTCGTCGCGCCGAGGTCGGGTATCGCTACGTCATCGTCAGCCCCCCTCGTCGTTTCGAGCTCGTCAACCATAGCCTCGAAGCCCGTCGGCGCTCCGGCGAGTTTTGCTAGTTCGGAGACCTTTCGGCGACTCACCTCTTCCTGCAGGAACGCGTCCAGGAGGAGGAACAGGAAGCTCTTGTTGGGCTGCGTTTCCACGTCGTCGGAGTGCTCGGCCTCTCCGAAGTACTGCGAGCGAATCTCGTTTGCGGATTCCCTCTGTTCGGTGAAGCGTTCGCGTTGCTGCTCCGTGATGAGGTGAAGATTCTGCAATCGAAATGCCGCCGACTCGACGCTCGTGCCGAAATAGCTGGCGAGGTGAACCAGGTCGTAGAGCTGGAGCTCCGGGGCTCTCGATAGACCACGTCGCTGTGCAGGGAGCGCTGCATTCTCGTCGAAGACTTGAAGCGAGCTGGGGGCCGAGCCCTTCCCGAGACCACACACGAACGCTCGGACGCCCCCTGCAGGAAGCAGGAACGCTGCTGCAAAGGCGTTGGCTCGCACCTCGCGGAGGTCTGCCCGATTCTCGTCCTTGCTCAGGAGGCTCGTGACGTCGCGGTCCGCGATCGCGTGTGCGTACTCGTGCGCATAGGAGAACAGCCTTCTGCGCCGATGGTGTGTGGCGTTGACGATGATCGCGAGCCCAAAACGAGGATCGGCGAGAAAAGCGCCTGAGATGTTTGCCGGAAGGTGCCCGTCCACGACTCGAATTCCCTGTTGCTCGACGACCGCGCGAATGTCGCGAATCGGATCAACGCCGAGCTCGAGCCGGTCCCGCTCTTCGTTGGCGAGCCGCTCGCCCTGCTTGATGGCGTCCCATCGGTGTTGTGGGCGCGGCAAGTCGTAGATGGGGGGCAGCGAGCGTTGTGCGGCGACTCCGAGGATGTCCTCGAGTTGCGCCCACTCCCGAGCGAGGGCGACTCCCCGACTCAGGGAGGCAGCCCCCGCGGGATCGTCGGAAATCTGGGGGTCACTGCGGAAGAGCGCGACCAGTGAGTCACGTCCGAACTCGTCAAAGTGCTCGGCAAGGAGATCCCCGAGATCGCGCCGGTAAATTTCCGCAAGCTGCCCGAGCTGTATGGAGTTCGGAGCACGCATACCGATCTCGATTTGCGCCAGCGCCCCGCGCGAGAGACCTAGCTGATGAGCGACCTGCTCTTGGGTCAGGCCCACCTGGTCCCGCGCGGCTCGCAGCCGTCTTCCGAGTTCCTCCTTGTCGATCATATTCACCTCCTTTGTTAGTTATCCTAACGCTTCGGAGTCCCTGATGGTATCCTTGCGTTATCCGAGTCGTCGTGGGGGTTCGAGAATTTAACAAAGGAGGTGATCGCAGTGGCAAGTCAGCGAAAGACGTCCCTGAAGGCGGGGCGGGCAGCGTCCAAGGTGCTGCGGGATGGCCGGACGAGTCGGGCGTCCAAGGCGGCAGCGGGTTCCGCGCTCTCTCAGCGGGCGCCCAAGCCGCGGACGGGCAAGTAATCATCCCCCACTCCGAGGTGGCGGCGATCTCTTCGCCGCGGCCTTCGGTGATGCCGGAGGTTTGGCGGCTACGATCACCGACTGCGCCGTGGCCAGCAGCCCTACCCACAGCCCGTGACGTCTTCCGTGCCGCTGTCAGCTATCCTGCCCACGGGAGGTCTGACCTCCGCTGGCGGCTACGCGACAACGACTCCGGCTCGCCGCGGCCCTCTCGGGACATTTCCCACAACTTTGGATGGGCTCTCCTCGATCCTCTCTCCGGCGAAGCGCTTGTGAATTTGTTCGACACCTTGGTACCGCGCTCAAGCATGGTCTCCAGCTCGATGATCGCCCGCACCTCGCTGGGCCTCGGCGACCGCCCGACGATCGCCGCTTTGGCTTCGCTGAGCAGGCGCTTTGCCTGACCGACCGACGCCCTGGCCAGCGCCGCCACCTCCTCGGTCAGCCGCTGCACTTGCTGTTTGGCTTCTCCAGTGCGCCCCCGGAGGCTGCGGTTGAGCTCCCGGATTCGCATCCCCGCCGCCCGGCTACGGTCACGCACCTTCTTGCTCAGGCCTGGGATCGCCGCCCACCCTCGCCGGCGAGCCGGTCCAAGCCCTTGAAGCCCGCCTTGGCAGCCGCGATCTGCTCCTCGGTGGCCTGCCGGATGCCGAGGCGGACCAGCTCCGGGCCCACGATCTCCCAGACCACGAAGAGGTCGTCGATCGACTTCGGCGTGAGCGGCGCGACCTGGTAGCCCTTCCGCGGCAGGGTCAGGACAAGACCCTCGTGGCTGAGTCGAGTCAGCGCGTCGCGCACCGGTGAGATGCCAAGGCCGATGTCCGTCGCCAGCTGCTTTTCGGTGAGGCGCTGGCCGGGGGCGAGCCGGCACGAGATGATGTCGCCGCGGACGCGGCGGTAGGCGGCCTCTCCCAGCGAGACGCGCGGCTCGGACGGGTCGGTCATGTGGGCCACCGTCGACCTTGGCGCCCCTGAGAACCGGGCATACGGTTCCCGAGCGTACCGATGGATTGGGCGGGTGCAGTGAGCACCGCGAGGATCGCGACGCTCAGGACAGTCGCTCGACTCCGGGCACGATGTCGAAGCCGGCGTCGAACGACATGATCCGCTCGACTCGATGGCGCCACATGACGGAGACGTGGACCGCGTCGCGGGCAGACAGCGACGCGTACCGAAGGACGACATCCTTGGCGACCTCGACGTCCTCCCGCTCGATGGGGATCACGTCGTCGACCACGCCGAGCAGCGCGTCGAACGCGGGCTGGATGGCGTCTCGCCGGTTGATTGCGACGTATCGGTGGCAGATCTCCTGCAGCACCTCCGCATCGGTGACGAGCCGCTCATGGGATGAGAGGGCGCTTTCGAGCACCCGCTGCGCGTCGAGCTTGTGCGGATGGCCGGCCCCCACCAGGTACATCGGAATGTTGGAGTCGACGAGCATCATGGGGGCGGACCCACTCCATAGCCGCGCTCGATGTCCGCGAGCATCTCCTCGATGTCCGCTGTGGGGAATCCCGCGCGCGCCGCGGTGCGAACCACCCGAAGCTTCTGCTCGAGATCCCCGCGCGGCTGCCGCCTGCGCGCGTCTCGCAGTGCCCGCCGAACCCACTCCGAGACCGGGAGCCCCTCCTGTCGCGCAGCCTCTTGGAGGTCGTGGAGTTCAGCCTCGCCGAGCAGCACTTGGAGACGCTTACTCATGGCATGAGTCTACCCGACTCATGCCATGCATCGGCGCTCAGGCCTGTCAGGCGGACGGGGCTCCTGACCGCCCTCCCGCCCGATGGCTGCGGACCCGTTGGTGCACCTCCGGGGCTCATTCCGCGCGGATAGGACCCGTTGGTGCACCTACGGGGCTCACTTGGGCGCGGATAGGACCCGTTGGTGCACCTACGGGGTTTACGCGGCTACTCGGTGCGCACGTGCACCTACTGCCGGACGAATCGATCGTCGGGCAGGATGCCGCGCCGGGCGAGGCGCCGGAGGTCAGCCTTCATTCGCCGGACGCGGCTCTCGCTGTTGGAGAAGTGAAAGAGGTCGACGTAGGCCTGTGGGAACGGGACGCCGGAACGGGCCCACCGCGATACTCCGAATGGGACCCACCCCCGACGGTTCTTCACACTACGTCGTCGTCGTAAACGGGGAGGGGGTCTGGGGGAGGGGCCTAACAACCTGTGGGCTTGTGGAGAACGCCTGCGGGGTGCCTCAGGTACCGCTGTGAGCGGTTCACAGCGCGGGGGTGCCGCGGCCTTCTGAGGAGAACGGCAGAGGCTCCGGCTCCCCGTGGGCGGCTGGCACGCGAGGCGGCCCAGAGGATGCTCAGGGAGACGATGCGACCCCCACCCATGGCGTTCACTTTCGACGCCCAGGCTCACCCGATCACTCCTGGCCGAGCAGTTCGGGGACGGCGACCGGCTCGCCGCAGTGAGGGCATTCGCCGCCCAGGCCGAGCTTGCGCATGAAGGTGGAGCAGTCGGGGCAGCGCTGTTCGCCGACGGCCCGCTGTCCGCAGCGGTCCCACTCGTAGACGGTGAGCGGCTTGCGTGGCCGTCTGGCGGGGACGCTGAGCGACGGCGGTGCGGCCTGACGCCGTCGCCGGTAGGCGGCGACCCGGCAGGCGTCGGAGCAGTACTTCTGGCGTCCAGAGGGGGTGAAGGGGCGCTGGCAGAGAGGGCAGGCTACCGTAACGGCATCGTAACGCGACGGGGTGTTGGGTTCGACCCGGGGACTCATGACTTCGGGCCCCTTCCGGCCCGGCGCAGGCTCTGGCGGAGTCGCCAGGACTCGGTCCCGGTCTCGATGATGTGGGCTCCGAAGGTGAGGCGGTCGACCGCCGCCTTGCAGAGGCGGGCGTCAGCGAAGACGCGTGTCCACTCGCCGAAGGGCAGGTTGGTGGTGACGATGATGCTGGCCACCTCGTTGCGCTCGGCGAGGACCTGGAAGAGCAGCTCGGCACCGGTCTCCGAGGTCTGGACGTAGCCCAATTCGTCAAGCACCAGGAGCTCGATCCCGGCGTAGCGGCGGACGACGCGTGAGAGTTGGTGCTCGTCCTGGGCCTCCTGCAGCTCGTTGACCAGGGCGGCCACGGTGGTGAAGCGAACCCGGCGTCCCTGGTAGCAGGCGACGATGCCGAGGGCGGTCGCCAGATGGCTCTTGCCGGTGCCGCTGTCGCCGATCAGGACGACGTTCTCGCTGTGTTCGACGTACTCGCCTTTGGCCAGCTGATGCAGCTCGGCGGCGTTGACCGCCGACTCCTCGAACTGGAAGTCCTCCAGACGCTTGCGGTGAGGGAAGTGGGCATCGAGGAGCCGACGCTGGGCTCGCCGCTCGGCGCGGGCGTCGAGTTCCAGCTCCAGCAGGTGTGCCAGGTAGTCGCGGTGCGGCGTGCCATCGGCGGCCGCCTGGTCGGCGAGCTCGGCAAAACGGGTGCCGACGGTGGGCAGACGGAGTTCTTTGGTCTGTGCGGCGACGAGTGCGTCAACCGCGCCGTGGAGCTGGTTCTTCATCCTTGTCCTCCCAGGAGTTGGTCGTAGGGATCGAGGCTCGGCGCCGGACGCTGGTAGGCGTCCAGCTCGCCGAGATCGAGCACCGTCAGGTGCCGCTCGCCTTCCATGGCGCGCCGGACCAGGACCGCGACCGCCCGGCCGTCGATGGCGCCGGCGGCCAGGGCACCGCCGACCGCCTGGTGGACGACCTCGGCCGGATAGCGGCGATGAAGCAGGAGCACGTCCACCATCTGACGGGCGGCGGCCGACTCGCCAAGGCGCTCTTTCAGCGTGTCGAAGAGGGTCGTGTAGGCCCCAGGCCAGCGTCCTGACTCCTGCGCCTGGCGCAGCGGCAGGCTGCGCAGGAAGGCCTGTGGCTTGTGCTTGAGCACCTCCAGGTAGTGGTCGAGGTCGAGGCGCTCACTGCCCGCCTCCCAGCAGCGCTCCCAGCGCGCGATCTGCTCGCCGCCGCCGAAGACGAGCACGAGATGGGAGCTCAGCTCCACGCGCACCAGGCGCCCGGCGAAGCGCGAGGGCACCGAGTAGCGCACCCGTTTGACCGACACCCTTGACTTCTCGTCGACGCGGACCTGGTCCAGGTACTCCACCGTGCAGAAGGGCTCCAACGGCAGCGGCCGCAGGATGGCCGCTTCTCGCTCCCACATCACCTGCTTGGTCTGCCTCTTGCCGACCGGGACCCGGGCGTCGTCGCGGGCGCAGGCGTCGAGTGCCAGGCTGCCCAGCTCAGCGAGGCTGGCGCAGGCCGGCACCGGCACCAAGTGGTTCCGTCGGAAGTGACCCTGTCCCCCCTCGACGCCGCCCTTCTCGTGGGCGCCCTCGATGCCCACCCGGCAGAACCGGCTCTCGAACAGGTAGTGCGAGCGCAGCCCCACGAAGCGGTCTCGCTCGATGCGGGTGCGGCCGCGCAGCACCTTCTCCACCGCCAGCGAGTGGTTGTCCATGCGCACCAGCCCGAAGACGCCTCCGAAGTGGGTCAGGGCGAGCACCATCGACTCCAGGAAGGCCTGCTGGGTCAGCCGCGCCAGCGGCCGCACGTAGACCCGGCCGGAGTAGCACGCCCGCATCTGGAAGAACGTCACCTTGGTCCGCTCTCCCTGGATGTCGACGGCCGCCTCGAAGAAGTCCACTTCCGCCTCCGCCCCGGGCTCCTTGATCTGGGGAACCGTCACCTCCTTCGCCCCGTACAGCTCGCGCTTGCGCCGGCCCACGTACTTGCGCACGGTCGACTCCGACAGCTCGATTCCCAGCTCCCCCCGCACCCGTTCCCAGATCCGGTGCGCCGTGTGCCTCTGCTTGACCGGCACCCCGGGGGCGGCATCGGCCACCAGCACCTGTTCGATGAAGGGCCTGGCCGGCCCCAGCACGGGCGCTCCGCGTACCGGCACCCGGCGCTCCGGCGGCATCGCCGAGAGCAGCGCCTGGCGCACCGTCTTGCGGCTCACTCGATGTTCCCGAGCCGCTCGCCTGATCGACCACCCGCGCACCACGTGGTCGCGCCGGATAGCCTCGAAGAGATCCACCTTTCGCATCTCCAACTTCCCCGAACTCCGTGGCCGTAGGACAGCCCGGAGTGTCGAGGATCACGGGGGTCGGAAGGTGGGTCCCATTCAGAGGATCAAAACGCCCTCAGGTGGGTCCCGTTCAGAGTCGAACTATGTGGCCGGCGTTCGCCATCAGGACGCGGCCGACCCGCTGATACTGGGTCGCGTCCAGGTCGTCGACGGCTCGCAGGATGTCGTCCACCTCGTAGCGAGCGAACAACCTCCGAAGTTCGGACTCGGTGGCGATCCCCAGCTGCTGCAGGCGGTCGAAAATGTATCGGTAGCCGTCGTCCGGGCGAATGGATCCGTCGTTCGGTCCCGCGAGCTCGTCGAGGATGGGGATCAGCGCCGTTGTGGAGAGCTCCTTATCGACCTCTACCTCCTGCAGCGCCTGTGCCCTGGCACGCGACACCTCGTCGAAGTAGCCGTCGGCCACGTCGATCGCGACCTTCGCCCGCACGAAGGGAGCCCGAACGTCGACCAGCACGCCCGACTTGTAACGAACGTGGTGCTCGATGTCTGCCCATGCGTGCTGCAGGATCGTGCGAGCCTGTACCTCGCACTTCAGGTCCTGGAACTGCTGGTACTCGACCAGCGAAGAGCGGCGATGGTCCAGCTGCAGGACGCAGTGCCAGCTCTCGTAACCGAGGCCGTCGTCCTTGATTCGAGGAGCCCAACCCTCGGCATATCGGAAGGCGCAGTTGGTGACCGCCTCCTTCACGCGGTCGAGGTCGCTCGTGAAGTAGGTGATGATGCGGACGCCCGCCAGGTCCTCGATCTCCTCGAGGGGACGGGGATAGCGCAGCCGGCCGCTCTCGTCCGGGTGCAGCTTGGCGGCCTTGGCGGCGAGACTCTCCGGCGTCTTGGCACGGGCCTGCACTTGGTGGACCCGAATCCCGTCGGCCTCCAGCGCGTTGACGACGATCGCCCGGACGGCGAGGGAGAACGCCTGATACCGCGCTTGCAACTCCCGTTGATACGTCTCGGCGACACGGCGGCCATGCTCCGCGGCTTCTCCAGCAGAAATCGGTTCCCTCCGCGCAGCCGCCGCCATCGTTCGAAACTCGGAGAAAGTATGCGGCGAACGCGTCCGTTGCGGCCCCGATCCGACCACCGAACTTTGAACACCTATCCTGCTCGCGGAGACAGGGATGACGTTGACTGCACCGGCCGCGGGCGCTCCCGACATCGGACAGTTGGTGGAGGTGCGCGGCCGCCACTGGACGGTGAGCGACGTCCTCCCCAGCGCCCTCCCGCTCGACGTCCTGGGCGGCGAGCGCGCCCGCCAGCACCTCCTCACCCTGAGCAGCGTCGAGGACGACGCGATGGGAGAGGAGCTGCACGTGATCTGGGAGGCGGAGGTGGGCCGGGTTCGCGTTGTGTGCGGTGTCGGGACTTGCGGCACGGGCTAATGCGGCACCGGCGCCGGGGACAACGTATTACGTCGATTCCGGTCTGGCAGTGACTCCAACAGCGGGACGGATCCGCGGTCGGCGTGGGCGTCGCTGGAGAAGGTGAATGCGACGACGCAGAAAGCTCCCGCTGAAGGCGAGCCATGACACCCCACGCGGTGCCAGGTGCGTGAGCAGACCGAGGTAGTCCTCCTGCCTAAACCGCACCCGATCGTCCACCCCCGATCACCGAGTACCTGCCGGCAACAGCCGACCGCCGGTGCTCCAGCGTGAGGATCCCGCCCGAGGGGAGACGCCAGCGGCGGGCCGGAAGAGGTGGTTGGCGGCGACGCCTCTGAGGGATGCTTGGCCCCTGTTCCAGTGATGGTAGAGTTCCGGGACATGCGGAACGAGGCAATATCTGGAACGGCCGTGATCACCACTATCGGGGCCCTTCTGCGGAACACCCTCCCCGTCGATTGGCGGCTGGACGTGCAGCGAGAGGTTGGCCGGGGTGCTAATGCGCTCATTGTGATCGGAGCGCCGCGCGGTGAGCGCGCTACAGTGGCGCTCGAGGCCAAGGATCGGCTAGAGCCGAATGTGATCCCCGCCGCCCTGGCCCACGCGTCGCGGGGAGCAGATGCCGTGATGCTCGCCGCGCCGTTCCTGAGCGAGCGGTCGCGGGCCCTCGTCATCGAGCGGGGAGGCGGGTATGCCGACGCCACGGGCAACCTTCGCCTCCGCCTCGACCGCCCAGCCGTCTTCATCAAACTCGAGGGCGCACGTTCCAACCCGTGGCCGGATCGAGACGAACCTTTGCGAACGCTGAAGGGTCCCGGGGCCGCCCGCGTCGTCCGCGGGCTGTGTGAGCTGCGGCCGCCCTATGGCGTACGCGAGGTGGCAAACCGAAGCAGGTCGTCGGTCTCGACAACCTCACGCGTGCTCGCGCTCCTCGACCGCGACGCGCTGATCGACAGAGGGGGCTCTTCGCGAATCGTTTCTGTCGACTGGCAAAGCCTGCTCCGGCGATGGGCCCAGGACTACTCCCTGACCGGCTCAAATCGGGCGATGGCCTTCATCGAGCCTCGCGGCCTCCCCGCCCTGCTAAAGAAGCTCTCCGCGTCCGGACTCCGATACAGCGTGACCGGTTCACTGGCGGCTGCCGCGCGCGGGCCCCTCGCGGCGCCACGGCTTGGCGTTGTCTACGTCGCTGACACAGGTTTAGCCGCCGAGGAACTCCGGCTCCGCGAAGTTGACGATGGAGCCAACGTCATGCTTCTCGAACCCTTAAGCGACGTGGTCTTCGATCGCACCTGGGTCGCGGACGGCGTCGAGTACGCCGGCATGGCGCAGGTGGCCGTGGATTTGCTGACCAGCCCGGGCCGAGGCCCCTCCGAGGCGGAAGACGTTATTCGGTGGATGGAGTCCAATGAGGATGCCTGGCGAGCTTGATCACGCTTACGTCACCGCGCGGTCAACGCTCCTCGATGCGCTCCAGGCGCTCGGAGATCAGCGCGTGGCCGTAGTGCTGGTGGGGGCACAGGCGGTCTACCTCCGGACGGGCGAGGCGGCCGTAGCCGTGCCTCCATATACCACCGATGCGGATATCGCGATCGATCCCGCCGCTTTGGTGGCGAGCCCAACGCTCGTGAACGCGATGGAACGAGGGGGCTTCTCCAGGCACCGGTCGAACCCGGGCATCTGGATGAGCCGGACCCACGGCAGCCAAGTCGACCTCCTCGTTCCCGCGGCTGTCGGCGGAGCCGGTCGTCGGGGTGCCCGATTGGGGGTGCATGGCAAGGAAGCGGCCATGAAGGTCCACGGCCTGGAGGCGTGCGGATGGCCGGCCCCCACCAGGTACATCGGAATGTTGGAGTCGATGAGCATCACGGGGGCGGACCCACTCCATAGCCGCGCTCGATGTCCGCGAGCATCTCCTCGATGTCCGCTGTGGGGAATCCCGAGCGCGCCGCGGTGCGCACCACCCGAAGCTTCTGCTCGAGATCCCCGCGCGGCTGCCGCCTGCGCGCGTCTCGCAGTGCCCGCCGAACCCACTCCGAGACCGGGAGCCCCTCCTGTCGCGCAGACTCTTGGAGGTCGTGCAGTAGAGCGCCACCCTCGCCCGGCACACGACCTGACCTATCCTGCTCGGCAGCGCGCATGGCATCGATGGCTGCGAGTGCCGAGATCGAGGATCGTCCCGACATCGGACAGTTGGTGGAGGTGCGCGGCCGCCACTGGACGGTGAGCGACGTCCTCCCCAGCGCCCTCCCGCTCGACGTCCTGGGCGGCGAGCGCGCCCGCCAGCACCTCCTCACCCTGAGCAGCGTCGAGGACGACGCGATGGGAGAGGAGCTGCAGGTGATCTGGGAGGCGGAGGTCGGCCGTCGCATCCGCCACCAGGCGACGCTGCCGGAGGTGCAGGCGGGAGGCTTCGATCATCCGCGCACGCTGGCCGCCTTCCTCGACGCCGTGCGCTGGGGAGCGGTCACCTCGGCCGAGCGCGACACGCTCCAGGCACCCTTCCGCTCCGGCATCGAGCTCGACGACTACCAGCTGGAGCCGCTGGTCCGCGCGCTGGGCCAGCCCCGCGTCAACCTCCTGGTGGCCGACGACGTCGGCCTGGGCAAGACGATCGAGGCCGGGCTGGTCGCGCAGGAGCTGCTGCTGCGTCACCGCGCCCGCCGGGTGATGGTGCTCTGCCCGGCCACGCTGACGCTGAAGTGGCAGCAGGAGATGGCGGAGAAGTTCGGCCTCGACTTCACGATCGTCGACAGCGAGTGCCTGAAGCGGTTGCGGCGGACGCATGGCATCGACGCCAACCCCTTCAAGGTCTACCCGCTCACCATCGTGAGCCTGAGCTGGCTGCCCGGCCCCCGCGCCGAGCGCGTCCTCAACGAGGTGCTCCCGGCCTCGCCGACCTACCCGCGCGCCTTCGACCTGCTGATCGTGGACGAGGTCCACCACATCGCACCCAAGGCTCCGAGTGCGCACTACGCGGTCGACAGCCAGCAGACGCGCGCCGTGCGCCGCCTCGCCCAACACTTCGAGCACCGCCTTTTCCTTTCGGCCACCCCGCACAACGGTTATCGAGAGTCCTGGACCGCGCTGCTGGCGATGCTCGATCCGCTCCGCTTCGCGCGGGGCGTCGAGCCCGATCGTCAGGCGATCGCCCAGGTCATGGTCCGCCGCATGAAGGATCAGATCCGGAACCCTGACGGGTCGCCGCGCTTTCCCAAGCGGGTGGTGGAGGCGATCGAGGTCGACTACTCGGAGACCGACCGCGAGGCTCACTCGCTGCTCGGCTCGCTCACCGAACAGCGGCGGCGCCGGGTGGCCGAGGACCGGCGCCGGCGGGCCGCCGTTGACATCGCCACGCTGCTGCTCAAAAAGCGCCTGTTCTCCTCCCCGCTCGCGTTCGCCCGGACGATCGACCACTACGCCGAGACCCTGCGCCGCCGCAGCCGCCGGGAGCGGGAGGAGGCCGCACCGGCGGAGGCCCCGGCCTGGCTGGAGCGCCTGGAGCTCCTGGGTGAGGAGGAGGCCGACGACGACGCCAAGGACGAGGCGGAGCAGGCCCAGCTGACCCGGCTTGGCGACCACGAGGTCACGCTCACCGACGACGAGGACCGCCTGCTCGGGAGGCTGGTCTCCTGGGCCAAGCGCTACGGCGACCTGCCGGACGCGAAGGCCACGCAGCTGCTCCGCTTGCTGACCGACGTCTGCCGGCCCGGGCCGGACGGTGAGTGGAGCCAGGAGCGCGTGGTCGTCTTCACCGAGTACCGCGACACGCAGATCTGGCTCGCCGACCTGCTCGAGTCGCGCGGCCTCGGCGGCGGGCACCTTCGGCTCCTGCTACGGCGGCATGGACGAGGACCTCCGGGAGCGGATCAAGAACGCCTTCCAGGCCCCGCCTGATCGGGACCCGGTGCGGATTCTGCTCGCGACCGACTGCGCCGGCGAGGGCATCGATCTCCAGCTCCACTGCCACCGCGTCGTCAACTACGACATCCCGTTCAATCCCAACCGGCTCGAGCAGCGGATCGGGCGCATCGACCGCCACGGCCAGCGTCGCCGGCCCGAGGCGTTCCACTTCGTCGGGAAAGGCTGGCGCGCCGCGGCGCCCGGCTCCTTCGAACGCGACCTCGAGTTCCTGTCCCGCGTGGCGAAGAAGGTCTCGACCCAGGAGCAGGACCTGGGCGAGGTCAACGCGGTGCTGGAGCGCGAGATCCAGAACCAGATGCTGGGTGTCGGCTCGACCCTCGACCCCGAGAAGGTCACGGCGTCCCGCTCGGCGGGAGTCCTGGCTGCGGAGCGGAACCTGCGTGAGCGCATGGAGTCGCTCGGGCGCCGGCTCCGGCAGAGCATCGTCGACCTCCACGTGGAACCCGCCAACCTGGAGCGAGCCGCCCGGACCGCGCTCCGGCTGGCGCGGCAGCCGGACCTCCAGCCGGATCCGGCGGGCGGCGATCCGCGCCTCTTCCGGCTCCCCGCCCTCTCCGGGACTTGGGCGCGAGCGCTGGCCGGCAACGCGGACCCGCTCTCCGGCGAGCCGCGACCGATCACCTTCGACCCCGGCCTCGCCGCCCAGCATGAGGAGGTGGTGCTCGCGCACCTCGGCCATCCCCTGCTGATGCTCTCCACCCGGTTGCTGCGGGCGGCGATCTGGGGGTCTGACCAGGGCGCGCTGCGCCGTGTCAGCGCCATGAGCGGCCGGGGGGTGCGGCTGGAGGCGACCCTGCTGCTGGCATTCTCCCGGCTGGTCCTGGTCGGTGCCGACGGGGTGCGCCTGCACGAGGAAGTCTTCCCGGCAGGCGGCTGGCTGCGGCAGGGCCGGTTCCAGTCCCTGGGCGTGACGGTCCTCGCCGACCTGGTGGACCGGATCACGGCAATCCGAGACCCGGAACCCGCGACGCAGATCGAACAGGGGCGCCTGCTGCGCGAGTGGCGGCTGGCCACCGGCCCGCTGCAGACGGCGATCGCCGGCCGCGCACGCGACCGTGAGCAGTCGCTCCGCGGGGCTCTGGAAAGGCTCCGGCGGGAGGAGTCCAACCGGCTCCTGCAGACCGTCGCGCAGTTCCGTCAGACGCTGGAGCGGGCACTCCAGGAATCGCCCGACGAAAGTGGGCAGCTGCAGCTCTTCGACGCCACCGAACGCGAGCAGCTGCGCCGCGACGTGGCGAGCTGGCGCACGACGCTGGCCGGGCTGGACGAGCAGGAGGAGGCGGAGCAGCGCCAGATCGAGCACCGCTATTCAGAGGTGCGGTCGATCTTCTTCCCCGCCGCGGTCCTCTTCGTGGTCCCCGAGACGCCGCCAAGGTGACGGTCAGTATCCGTCGCCACCACCAGGACTGGCTGGACCTCGTCGACCGGTCCGGCCCCTTCCTGACGGTCCCGGTCCTGCGGAGGGTGTGGCCGGCGGGGTTGGACCCCGTTCCGCGCCAGTCGATGGACGAGCTGCGCCCGGCGTTCGACGCCTGGCGCGACGACCCGGCGGGCGGTCAGCGGCGCTGGATCGCGTTCCTGCTCTCCCGGTTCCTGGACTGGCGCGAGTGCCTGGTGCAGGGGCCGGCGCTCCCCTCCGGGCTCGAGGTGGTGATCCCCGAGCATGAGGCCCGGGTTCAGGCGGACTTCGGCTTCCGAGATCCCGAGGGTGCCCTCCGCCTGCTGGGCATGATCCTGCCGCCCGGCACCCCGCCCACCGCGCGGGCGACCGGAGGCTGGTCGGCCCCGGCCGCCGACCGCCTGGCGCTGCTGCTGCGCCGCCACCAGGTCCCACTCGGCATCGCGACCGACGGCCGCTGGTGGACGCTGGTCTGGGCGCCCCTTGACGGTGCGACCTCGGTCACCAGCTGGGACGGCGCGCTGTGGCTGGAGGAGCGCGAGACGCTGCAGGCATTCCGCTGCCTGCTGGAGCGGAGGCGCTTCCTCGGCGTCCCCGACGGGCAGACCCTCCCCCGGCTGCTGGAGGCGGGCCTGGGCGAGCAGGAGGAGGTCACCGAGAGTCTGGGCCGCCAGGTCCGCGAGGCGGTGGAGATGCTGGTCGAGGCGATCGGGCGCGCCGGCCGGCCCGGAGGACCGTCCGAGGCCCTGCTGAAGGACGTCGAGCCGAGCGAGATCTACCGCGCGGCGGTGAGCGTGATGATGCGGCTGCTCTTCCTCTTCTTCGCCGAGGAGCGCCTGCTGCTCCCGGCCGACGACGACCTCTACCTCGGCTCCTACTCGGCGGGTCGGCTGGTCGACGCGCTGCGTGAGGAGGCGAACCTGGCCGGCGAGGAGGCGCTGGAGCACCGCACGGCGGCCTGGCAGCGCCTGCTCGCGCTGTTTCGCGCCATCCACCGCGGGGTGGCCCACGATCGGCTGCGCATCCCCGCCTACGGCGGGGTGGTGTTCGATCCCGACCGCCATCCCTGGCTGGAGGGCCGACGCCAGGCCGCTGAGCCCGACCAGGGCGGCGTGCTGCCCGTCGACGACCGCACGGTGCTGCACGCGCTGGAGGCCGTGCAGTACGTGGTCGCGGGGGGCGAGCGGCGCCGGCTCAGCTTCCGCACGCTCGACGTGGAGCAGGTCGGCTACGTCTACGAGGGTCTCCTCGGCTACGACGCGTGGCGTGCGGAGGAGCCGGTGCTGGGGTTGCAGGGCCGGGCGGGGCGGGAGCCGGAGGTGGGCATCTCCCGGCTGGAGGAGATCGGCGAGGACGCCGCCGCGCTGCGCGAGCTGACCGGGCTCTCGGAGTCGCGCGTCCGGGGGCTGCTGGTGGACCTCGACCTGGGCCAGGAGCAGCTGCTGCGCGTGGCCTGCTCGGGAGACGAGGAGTTGGTCGCGCGCGTGCGACCGTTCGCGGGACTTCTGCGACGCGACCTCCGCGGCCTGCCGATCGTGGTGCCGGTGGGAGGCATCTACGTGACGGCCAGCGAGCGGCGGCGCCTATCGGGCACCCACTACACGCCGCGCGAGCTGGCCGAGAGGGTGGTGATCGGCGCGCTGGAACCCCTCGTGTACGATCCCGGCCCGCTCCAAACCGCTGACCGGTCGCGGTGGCGGCGGCGCCCGAGCCGGGAGATCCTGGGCCTTCGCGTCGCCGACATCGCGATGGGGTCGGGAGCGTTCCTGGTCTCCGCCTGCCGCTACCTGGCGGGCGAGCTGATCGAGGCCCGAGCCACAGAGGGCGACCAGCGCGCACTCGCTCATCTGCGAGCCGACGGCGAGTCGCCGGTCGACGCCGAGCGGGACCCGGTCGTGATCGAGGCGCGGCGCGAGGTGATCGAGCACTGCCTCTACGGCGGGGACATCAACCAGATGGCGGTCGAGATGGCGAAGCTGAGCCTGTGGCTGGTCTCGCTGAGCCGGGAGAAGCCGTTCAGCTTCCTGGACGACCGCCTCACCTGGGGCGACAGCCTGCTCGGACTGACCAGCCTGGACCAGCTGCGCACGCTGCACCTGGACCCCAAGGAGGCTCGCCGGGCGGCGGGAGAGCGCGGCTTCGACCTCTGGGGCGAGGTGGAGGCGACGCTGCGCGAGGTGGAGCGCCTGCGCCGCGAGCTGCGGGAGCGTCCCCTGCTCGACCTCCGGGACGCCCGGGCCAAGGAGAGGCTGCTGCGGGAGGCCGAGGAGAAGGCGGAACCGCTGCGCGTGATCGCGGACGCGCTGGTCGGCACAGCGCTCGCCGCGGCGGGGGCTCGCCGCGACGCCAAGGGAGACCTGCTCGCGTTCGCACCCACCGCGCGCGACGTGCTGCGGGAGGGCGGGGTCCGACTGCAAGAAGTGGCCGACATCGCCGCCTACCAGCTCGACACGGACCGGCCCATCGGAGCGTTCGAGCGGCGACCGACGCACTGGCCGCTGGTGTTCCCCGAGGTGTTCGAGGACGGTGGCTTCGACGCCGTGATCGGCAACCCGCCTTTTTTGGGGGGACAGAAGCTGACCGGCGCCTTCGGCACCGCCTACCGCGAATACCTGGTGCGCTGGGTCGCGGAGCGGGACGCGGGGCAGCGCCGACCTGCTCGCCTACTTCCTGCTCATCGCGCACCGGCTGCTCAACGAGCGAGGGCAGACGGGGCTGATCGGGACCAACACAATGGCGCAGGGCGACACCCGCGAGGTCGGCCTCGACCGGGTCGTGGCCGACGGCACCACGATCCGGGCCGCGATCAAGAGTGCCAAGTGGCCGACCCGGATGGTGAACCTGGAGTACGCGGTCGTGTGGTCGAGCCGGCAGGCGCCGACGGACGGGACGCCGCGGGAGCTGGAGGGCCGTCGTGGTGACGCTGATCTCGAGCGCGCTCGACGAGGCCGAAGGCGGACCACGGCCAGCCCTTCCGGCTGGTCGCGAACCAGGGGATCGCGTTCATCGGCTCCTACGTGCTCGGGCCTGGGGTTCACGATGCGCCCCGACGAGGCGCAGCGTCCTGATCGAGCACGACCCCCGGAACCGGGAGGTGCTGTTCCCGTACATCAACGGCCAGGACCTCAACTCGCGCCCCGACTGCTCGGCCAGCCGCTGGGTCATCAACTTCCAGGACTGGCCACTGGAACGCGCCGAGCAGTACCCCGACTGCATCGACATCGTGCGTCGAGCTGGTCAAGCCCGACCGGGACCGCCTCAGGGGGAACAATGCGTCCGCCGACGGATATGCACAACGTTGGTGGCAATTCGGACGACGAGCGGACGCTCTCTACAAGGCGATCGCGAGCATGGAACAGGTGCTCGCCATCGCACTCACCAGCAAGGTCGTCATGCCGGCACGGGTCCCCACGGGCATGGTCTACTCCGCACGCGACGGGGTCTTCGCCTACGACGACGGTGCGCACCTCGCCCTGCTGTCGAGCGCCTTCCACTACTGGTGGGCGATCACCCGTGCCTCGACCATGAGGACCGATCTGCGCTACACCCCCAGTGACGTCTTCGAGACCTTCCCCCAGCCCGCGATGTCGTCGCGCATGGACGCCGCGGGGGAGGCGCTCGACGCCCACCGCCGCCCGCTGATGCTGAGCCGCCAGCTCGGGCTCACCGCCCTCTACAACCTGGTCCACCGCGAGAGCGAGCACGACCCGGAGATCGAGCGTCTGCGCGAGATCCACGTCGAGATCGACCAGGCGACGGCGGCCGCCTACGGGTGGGACGACATCGCACTCGACCACGGCTTCCACGACACCGCCCAGGGGGTCCGCTTCACGATCTCCCCCGACGCCCGCCGCGAGGTGCTCCGGCGCCTGCTCGAGCTGAACCACCAGCGCCATGCCGAGGAGGAGGCGCAGGGCCTCACCAGGGGTCCCAAGCACCGCCGCCGCGCCCAGGCGAGTCTGCCGCTCTGACCGCCGCCTTCCGACATCGCAAGAGTGCTGGGCAACGCAAAGGCTGATCGGCCAACCTTGGAGCATCATCGCGGTGTTCGGGACAGGCGCGGGTGGTCAGCGGCCCCCGTTCGCGCGAGCTGGCGCGAGAACCCGGGGATCGTCGACTGGGGCACGAAGGTGGCCGTGCGTTACGTTCGCATCCCAGTCGGTGGGGCCGGCGGTTGCGTCACATGTGTCTGCTCGACGGCTGTCAGCTCAGGCGGGGCAACGGCATCGCGCAGAAAGATGGCGACGACCTGGCTGGCCGGGCGTGCCGCGCTCGGGGTGAGGAGACCGAGCCAGCCCTCGCGGTACAGCTGCTCGCCCACCTCCTGGAAGGCGCTCCAACCCCGCCGGCCTGGACGCGGCAGCGGGAGGCCAACGCGAGCGAGCCGATCGGCGCTGGATAGGTCGGCTACCTGCAGCGGCGCGACCTCGTAGCGCCACAGGTCGCGTGGCATCGCGACGTTGGGCGGCACGCCGGCCTCGGCCAGGTGGCGATACCACTCGGCCCAGGCACAGGCAGCGCTGTCGGCCAGGTAGATCGCATCGATAACCCGGCCGCGTTGCCAGCGGTTGTCGCCAACAGGCTGCGGGCGTCGCGCGGGGTCAATCCCGGCCGGCACGTGTCGATACCACGAGCCGGCCACGCTGGTCGCGTCGACGTCGAGCGCCGCCACCGATTAGGCGGCGCCGGGCGACTCGAGGGCGCTGATGAGCTGCGCCACGGCGCGGGCCTTGCCGGCCGCAATCAATTCCAACGGGGTGCGATCGTCAAGGGCCTCGACCGGTTTGACCAGCCAGACCGGGATGTAGCCGGCGTCCATGACCCTGGCCAGCCGGTCGGTGATCTCGGCCAGTTCGGCGAGTCGACGTGCCCGCAGACCGGTTGGTGACGTGCGGCGGTGGAGCCAGTCGCGCACCGTGCTCGGCTGCGCGCCGACCGCCTCTCCGATCACGCGGTCGGACAGTCGGGCTGCGCGGTGAATCCGGACGGCCTCTTCGGCGAACGCGCTGGACATAACTCGAGGTTACGCCATCCGTCAGCATTCCGTCGAAAATCCGTCACGGCGAGGCATCATCAGGATGACCACCACCAGCCCTCCGAGCCTGTCCCGCCCCGTCAATTGGCGCAAAGCGTCTCGCTAGCACGGCGTCGTCTCTCACCGCTCGGCGGCCAGACTGTAGGAACTGGGCGACCTGCCCGCGGACCAGCACGAGTTCACCCTGACCACCCGACGGCAATCCCGCCGCCCTGATGTCCGCCTTCACCTCCGCCCGCAGGACCTGGATGCGTGGACCGAGATGCATGGCGGGCTGCCCGTCACCCGCCCCGCGCGCATCCCGTCGGACCTCCGGCGCCGGTACGAGGTCCCGGAGTCGGTGGCAGAAGCGCAGATGGGCGCCGTTTTGGCGCAGGCGGAGCGCTGTGGCATCGCGCTCCCCGACAAGTTCGACGTCCCGGACCGTCAGCTGTGGGAGCGCGGGTACGCCGCCGAAGCCGCACGGTCCTTGCTGCGGTTGGCACGCGCGCTTGATGAAGCGCTGCAAGTCGTGCGACCCTTTCTGAATCCGCTGCTGAACCGAACTGCCTCCGGCTGGTGGGATCCCCGCTCACGAGGCTGGGGAGGGACGTCATACGGGGGCGACAACGCGCGTGCGATCGTGCACAAAGAGGAGATAGGGCCGCGAGGTGCGCAGAATCAACCAGGCGTGTCGGCCCGGGCCAGGTCGAAGCGGCGGCGGGCAGGCCATGACGAGCGTGGCTCCGGCCTCTCTCGGTAAGAAGATCGCGGCCGGCGGCAACGGTCCGCAGCCATGAGCTCGCGAGAGGTTCGCCGGCAGCTCGAGGAGATCCTCGAGCATGACCTCCTGGGACCGTGGAGAGGTGAGGAAGAGGAGCTCACCGGTGAGGGTCCTCGCTCCCGCTACCTGACCGGGTTCCTGGCCCCGCGCGGGGTCCAGGTCGCACGGGAGGAGCTCGACGCCGACCTGGGCGACGTCTCCGACGAGCCCGAAGGGCCGGATCGCGCGACCCCCGAGGCCGCGAGCACCATGTTCCCCCGCTCCTGCGGCCTCATGTTCCGGGTGCCCGCGGAGACCGAGGAGGTGGCGGTCGTCGCCTCCTGGGGGCGGTATCGACGGGGCCCTTCGCGGACTTTGACCACGGAGGAGGGCAACCCCCGAGAGGTCTGGCGGCGGGAACCGGTGGAGCATCGCGTCGTCGTTCCGCTCTCCGACCAGGACGTGGCGCTCGAACCCGATCCCGAGGGTGAGACGCTCGTGCGGCTGCGGATGACGCGCCGTGGGGCCGGGGGACCCGAGTCGGTCGTGGAGCTGGCGCTCGTCAATGAGGGGCGCGAGCCGAAGACTCGCCGCGACGCGGGGTGGCTGTTCCAGGTCCGGCTGGAGGTGACGGCCGTGGACGGCGTGTCGGCCATCTTCCTCCCCACCGATCCCGCGCCCGCTCAGGGCACCGACGCCGAGGAGCGCCAGCTGGCGATGCTCTACCGCTCGGCCCTCCGCTACTCGGTCGGGCGCAACGTCGCGGTGCGTGCCGACGCCGACCCAGCGCTGCGCCGGGCCTGGCGCCTGGTCACCGAGTGGCTCCCCGCGTACGAGGTGCCGCAGACCGTCGCGCCGGTGGCCACCTCGGAACCGAAGCTGCAGGGGCTGGAGCTGGACATGTCGGCGCTCGCCCGCCTCGACGGCGACCGGCTCACCCGGGCCCTGTCCCCGCTCGCCTCCGGCTACGAGGCCTGGCTGCAGGAGCAGGAGGAACGGCTCGCGCTCGATCCGGACCTGGCGCCCCATCGGGAGGCCGGCCGGGCGGCGCTCGAGCGGGGGCGCCTCGCCGCCTCTCGAATCCGGTCCGGTATCGACCTACTGGCAGTGGACCCGGCGGCCAGAGAGGCGTTCTGTTTCGCCAATCGGGCGATGGCGCTCCAGCGCGTGCACACCGAGGTCGGCCTTCTCCGCCGGGCTGACCCGAGCGTCCCCTACGAGGACGCGCTCGCTCGCTGCGACGTGCGCGAACGCCGGTCCTGGCGCCCCTTCCAGCTCGCGTTCATCCTGCTCAACCTGCCGGCGCTGACCGATCCCGCGCACGCCGACCGCTCCCCGCTCTACAGCGCGACCGTGGACCTGCTGTTCTTCCCCACCGGCGGCGGCAAGACCGAGGCCTACCTGGGGCTCACCGCCTACACCTTCGCGATTCGGCGATTGCGGGGCGTTGTCGGGTCGGGTGAGGAGGCGCGCGACGGCGCGGAGGGGGTGGCGGTCCTCATGCGCTACACCCTGCGCCTGCTCACCGCCCAGCAGTTCCAGCGCGCGGCCACCTTGGTGTGCGCCTGCGAGCAGCTGCGGCGCGAGGGAGAGGGGCGTTGGGGAGCGACGCCCTTCCGCATCGGCCTCTGGGTGGGGATGGGTGCTTCCCCCAACAGCTACGACGAGGCCGCCCAGCAGATCCGGTCGGCACGCGGTCAGGGCCGGGCCTCGGGAGCCGCGCGCGTGCTGCAGATCCTCTCCTGCCCCTGGTGCGGCGCCACGCTCGAGGATGGCCGCGACCTGGAGCCGCAGGACGAGGAGCGGCGCGTCTACCTCTTCTGTTCGGACCCCGACGGCCGCTGCCCCTTCTCCCGGCGGCGGAGCGCCGAAGGGCTGCCGGTGCTGACCGTGGACGAGGAGATCTACCGGCTGATGCCGGCGCTGGTCATCGGCACCGTCGACAAGCTGGCCCAGCTCGCCTGGCGCGGCGAGGCGGGGATGATCTTCGGGCGCGCCAACCGGCGCTGCGGGCGGCACGGCTTCCGCCATCCCGACCTGGACGAGAGGACGGGGTGCCGCGACTCCCACCGCGCCACCTCCCGCCTGCCCGCCGCGTCCACCACCGGGGTCGTTCAGCCGCGCCCGCCGGACCTCATCATCCAGGACGAGCTGCACCTGATCTCGGGCGCGCTGGGCACCATGGTCGGGCTCTACGAGACGATGGTCGACCGCCTCTGCACGTGGCGGCTGGGCCGCTGGGAGATCCGGCCCAAGATCGTCTCCTCGACCGCCACCATCCGGCGTGCCGAGCGGCAGGTGCACGAGCTCTTCGGACGCCGGCTGGCGATCTTCCCGCCGCCGATCGTCGACGCCGGAGACACGTTCTTCTCGATCGAGCTGCCGGTCTCCGAGCAGGCACCGGGACGGCGCTACCGCGGCATCTGCGCCCACGGCATCCGGCTCAAGCAAGCGGAGATCCGGCTCACGACCGCACTCCTCACCGCGGGCCAGTATCTCTTCGACCTGCACGGCACCGACGCCGACCCCTACTTCACCTGCGTCTCCTACTTCAACTCGCTGCGGGAGCTGGCCGGCATGCGCCGGTTGCTGGACGACGAGATCGCGGTCCGCGTCCGCCGCGGGTCGTCCTCCCGCGGCCTCGCCAACCGGTCAGTCCCACTCGTGCTGCGGGAGCTGACGTCTCGCATCCCCTCTAGCCAGATCGCCGAGTCACTGCGGCACCTGGAGGAGCACGCGGATCCAGGGCTCGACTCGACGGCGGCGAGGCGGGCGCGTACCAAACGCGACAGTCCCCCGCCGATCGCGGTGCTGCTTGCCACCAACATGCTCCAGGTCGGCGTCGACGTGCCGCGGCTGGGACTGATGACGGTCACCGGCCAGCCCAAGAACACCGCGGAGTACATCCAGGCCACCAGTCGCATCGGCCGCGACCCCTCGCGGCCGGGGCTGATCGTCACGCTCTTCAACTGGGCTCGCCCGCGCGACCTCGCCCACTTCGAGGACTTCGCCCACTACCACCAGACGTTCTACCGCCAGGTCGAGCCGCTCTCGGTGACACCGTTCGCCGCTCGCGCGGTGGATCGCGGGCTGACCGGCGTGCTGGTGGCCATGGTTCGCAACGCGGCGCCGGCGTATAGCCGAAACCTGGCGGCACAGCAGGTCGATCTGCGGGCGGACCCGGTGAAGGAGGCGGCGGGGGCGATCGTGGACCGTGCAGGTCGCATCACCGCCGCGACCGAAGTGGCAGACCGGGTGCGGGACGCGATCCAAACCCGGCTCGACCAATGGTCGCTGCGCCGGGCCCACCTGGAGGCGACCCGGCTCGGCTACCGGGCCGGCACCGACGTGGAGGGACTGCTGCACCAGCCGGATCTGGAGGGTTGGGACCTCTGGACCGCGGCCTACTCGCTGCGGGAGACGGAACCCGACGTGAACCTGGTGCTGCCGACCGAGACCATCGTCGATCGCAGCAACCATGACGCGCCCCACTGGGTGCAGGGGGAGCCGGCGCCCGACGATCCCGACCTGGAGGAGGGTGCGGAGATGGTGGCGTCGCCTGCCGAGGCCGACCGATGAGCTCCTCTGGCCCCCGGCCGGAGCGCGCCCGCTACTTCCCCCGCGTGGGCACGGTCCGGCCCTCGCACCTCCTCTACTCGGCGGGAGTGGGTGCGGTGGTCGAGCTCCCCGCGATCTCGGTCCTGGTCCGTGGGCTCGACGCCTGGGACTACTCGGGCACCATCCCCGCCACCATCCACGAGGAGCGCCTGCTGGCGGAGGTGCGGCGCGAGTTGGGGCCACAGGTCACCGAGCTGCGCGAGCCGCCGGTCCTGGGTGACGGCTTCGATGCCAGTGGACAGGGTGATCGCATCGGGGTGCCGGTGATCCCCTTCCCGCAGTGGCTGCGCTGTACCGCCTGCGACCGGCTCGGTCCCCTCACCGACGGCTCCCTGTGGACCTTCGTGAACCGGATCCGGGGCCGCCCCGACCGCGCCCAGTTCGTGCACGCGCAGTGCCCGAGCCGGCGCAAGGACCCGATCGCGGTCCCGGCGCGCTTCGTCCTGGCCTGCCCGGCCGGGCACCTCGACGAGTTTCCCTGGGTGAACTTCGTCCACGCCGGAGAGCCGTGCCCGAACGGGCCGGGAGGGCGACTCCGCATGGAGGACAAGGCGGGCAGCGTGGGCCCCAACGTCGTGATCAGCTGCGAATGTGGGCGTTCGCGCAACCTGCTGCAGGCGGTGGGCGCCGCCGCCGCTCCGCGCCTCCCCCGCTGCCGGGGGCGACACCCGCACCTGGGCCGGTTCGACGCCGACTGTCCCCGCGCGACGGAGGTGCGGACGCTGGTGCTGGGCGCGTCCAACCAGTGGTTCGCGGTGAGCAGGTCCGCCCTCCACCTCCCGAGTGGGCGGCAGGGCCTGGCCTCCGAGGTCGAGCGGTTGTGGCCGGCGCTGGCTCCGGTGGGCAGCCGTGAGGTCCTGGAGTACGCGCTCGGCATGCAGCAGGAGCTGGTGGGGCTGCGCGGACATCCGGTGGAGGCGGTGTGGGAAGCGATCAAAGCGCACCGGGAGCAGGTTGAGCACGGTGGATCGGACGCCCCACGCGATCTCCGGGTGGCCGAATACCAGGCTCTGACCCATCCCTCCGAGGCGGCCGACCAAGTGGACTTCACGGTCCGCGAGACGTCGGTGCCGGCGCCGGCCGCCGGGCTGGTGGAGCAGGTGGTGCTGGTGGAGCGGCTGCGGGTGACACGCGCCCTGATCGGCTTCACGAGGCTGGATGCACCCGAGTGGGCCGACAGCCTGGTGCCGCTCTCCAACACCGACCCGACCTGGGTGCCCGCGGCGACCACCCGGGGCGAGGGCGTCTTCCTTCGCCTGCGCGAGGACGTGCTGGGTGCCTGGGAGGAACGAGCGGCGTCACATCCGCATGTCCGAGCGCTGCATGCGGCCTTCGTGCGGTTCCGGTCCACCCGGGGGCGTCCGGCGGTGGGGTGGCCCGGCCCCCGCTACCTCCTCCTCCATTCCCTGTCCCACCTGCTGATCCGGCAGATGGCGCTGGAGTGCGGGTACAGCTCGGCCAGCCTGGCGGAGCGAATCTACTGCGACCTGGAGGAGGAGGGGCCGGCGGCGGGAATCCTGATCTACACCGCGGCTTCGGACAGCGAGGGGACGCTGGGAGGTCTGGTCTCACTCGGCGAGCCGGAGCGACTGGGTGGGCTCTTCGAGGCCGCGCTACAGGGTGCCCGGTGGTGCTCGTCCGATCCCCTGTGCGCCGAACAGGAGCCGTGCGATCCCGAGGAGTTCGTCCACGGCGCGGCGTGTCATGCCTGCCTGTTCCTGTCGGAGACCACGTGCGAGCGCGGCAACCGGTTCCTCGATCGTTCGGTGGCGGTCCCGCTCGACCCGTGGCCGGAGCTGGCGATCACGGCGCCCGGGCGGTGAGCGAAGGGGCCGCCGCGGAGCTGGTGGCGGCCGTCGTGACGGTCACCGCGGAGGTTCCGGAGAGCGTGGCGGAGGAGCTGGCGCGCGCGGCTGAGCAGCTGGAAGGGGGAACGCGGGCACGTCGCTTGGAGGATGCGATGTCGCAGCACCCCGCTCGCTCCGCCGCCACGCGGCTCGCGGCGGCGTGGGGGCTCGTGCCCCAGGTCAGCGGGCGTGAGCTCGCCGGCATGCTGCGCGCGGCCGCGGCACGGGGGCTGGCGGACGCCTCGAATCGCGTCGAGGTGGTGATGACCGGGCCGTCAACGGCCGAGGTCCCCACCCGGTCCACGGAGGTGGTCGTAGGCCGCCTGGTGGAGCACGCACGTCGCGAGCTGCTCCTGGTCACCTACACCGCCTGGCCGTATCCGCCTCTTCTGGCTGCACTTACGGCGGCGGTGGGTCGCGGGGTCAAGGTCCAGCTGGTGGTGGAGACGGTGGAGGGTGCGCAGGGCTACCTGAGGGAGGAGCCGGCGCAAGCGTTCGCGTCGATCCCGGGACTTCTCCTGTTCCACTGGCCGCCGGCGCAGCGCCCCGGTCCGCCCCGGGGCCGCCTCCACGCCAAGGTCGCGGTGGCCGATCGCGACCTCGCGTTCGTCACCTCCGCCAACCTGACCGGCAGTGCGCTGGCCGCGAATCTCGAGTGCGGTCTCCTCGTGCGCGGAGGCTCCGCGCCACAGCGCATCCGGGACCACTTCGCCGCCCTGCAGCGCGCCGGGGTGCTGGTGCCGTTGGTCCCTTAACAAGGCCTATTTGAGGACGGTCGACGGACTGTTACCGTGAGGCCGTGCTCGCCTCGCTACCCGATCAAGAGCTCCTGGCGCGACTCCTCGGCCGCGAGGTGCCGCCCCTCCCGTCGCTGGGCGCGGCGCTGGAGATGTCGGAGGCCGACATGGTGTCGCGCGGTCTTCGCCCCGACGAAGCGACGCGCGTTGCCATCACGGCTGAGATCGCGCGGCGGCATCAGCCGGCGGACCGTGAGTCGCGGCTGCTGCAGCCGGGCCAGGCCGTGCGCTTGCTCGCGGGGCTCCGCTCGTCACCGTCCCCGCGGGTGGCGCTCCTGCTGCTGGACGCAGCCCTGCGAGTGGTTGGCGAAGAGGTGCGAGCGGGCGATCTTCACCGTCACCAGCAGGACGCGGAAGCGCTGGTTGGAGTCGCCCAGGAGCGGCGAGCGGCGGCGGTGGTGGTCGCCCACAACCATCCCGGCGGTGGCGGTGTCGCTCCGGACCGCGAGGACCTCGCCTTCTCGTGCGAGCTGCGGGCGGCCGGTCGGCGGTTGGGCGTGGAGGTGGTCGATCACCTCGTCGTCGCCCCGCGGGCTTGGGTCAGCCTGCGGCGGCTGGGGCTGTTGCCGTGACGTGGGGGGAGTGCTGCGCTCAAGCCGGGTGCGCGTGCAGTAGATCAGAACGGCTGGTGCCGGACCGAGGTGGCGAACTCGGCAGCACCTCCGCGAGCTGGCCGGGCCGACAAGCCGCCGAGGTCGAGCGGAGGCCGCCGATACTCGTGACCGCGCAGCGACTACTACCGAGTCATACTCGGATGGTGGAGACAACACGTAAGCTCGCGGTCTCGCTGCCGCGCGGGTTGGCCGACGAAGTCGATCGCGCCGCAGCACATCGCGGCGTGCCTCGAAGTCAGGTCGTAGCGGCGGCGCTTCGCAGCTACCTCGACACCGATGGCCGCCTGACCGAGGACGATGAGGTCGCCGCGATCAACGCTGCCGTCACCGAGTACGAGCGCAACCGCACGGCGGCTGAGATTGCCGAGGACGAAGCTATGGATGCCTTTACCGAAGAGGCACAGCGGGGCGCCTGGCATGACCTCCAATGAACGAACTGACGATTCGGCGTGGCGACGTCTGGTGGTGTGACCTTGGCCCAGTAGTCGACTCGGGACCGGCCGGTCGTCGGCCAGTTGTCATCCTCTCGAACAACGCGCTCTGCCGTTCGGCGCTGCGCACCGTCGTCGTGGCCGGCCTGACGACCAACATCGAGCGCAGAGCGTTGCGCTCGAACGTGTTCGTCCCTGCAGATCAGGCCGGGCTCCCTCGTGACTCGGTGGTCCTCCTCACCAACCTCTTCACCGCCGACAAGAAGCGCCTCACTGCCAGGGCCGGGCGCCTGCCGAGAGCCACATTGAGCGAGATCAACCACTCGCTTCGTCACGTGCTCGATCTCGACGACGAGAGGTGAACGTGGAGCGGGAGACGGGCTTCGACGGCGCCAGAGCCGAAACGCCTGCCGGCCCGGCGCGCGTTCGACATCGCGACGCGCTGCAACTCCTCGGTCGGCACCTACCACGAGACGTACGTGGTGGGACCGGGCCGCCCCGAATCGATCTACCCCAAACATGCAGAGCTTCGGCCTCGGCGCCGCGCTGGGCAGCCTCCCCGCGACGGAGGTGGGCGACGAGGCCCGAGCGGCTGCGCGGGGTGCTCGGCCCTGATAGGGCGCGCCGGTCGCGCGCACCCACCCGTTGGTCGGCGAACGGGACTCAGGCCACGCCGGCGACACCCGCGGCGCACCAACGGCCCGCCGAGCCAGGCCTCAGGCGGGTGACGCGACCGGCAGTCCCATCTCCCGCGCCCCCGCCTCCAGCCGCTCGTCGTACGTCACCAGCTCGTGCAGGTCGTGGCCGAGTGTGGCCGCGGTCACCAGATGCAGGGCATCCAGCGACCTGAGGGCCGCGGGGCGCGCCCGGCCCGCCTGGTCGAACACGGGCATCGTCGGCAACAGCAACCCGATGCGGTCGAGGAGTCCCTCCGCCCGTTCCAACACCTCCGTGCCCCCGGCGCGAAGGGAGGCGCGCAGGAGCTCGGTCCGGCCCAGCGCGCTGGTCACCATGACGGCGCGTCGCAGGTGTCGCGCCAAGGCCCGGCTCTCCGCCTCGGCCCGGACCAGCTTCACCATCGCGGATGTGTCGAGGTAGCTGACCCGCACTCAGAAACGCTCTTCGCCTCGCATCTCGCGAAGAACCGCGGAGAGCTGGCTCCCCTCCACCCGCAGCAGCGGCTCCCAGGCCTTCAGCCCATCCGACCGGCGAGGTGGCACCAGCACGCCGTCCGCGAGCAGCTGCTCGTAGGAGGAAGTGGCCTGCCAGGGGACGATCCGAGCGACGGGTCGACCGTGGTCAGTGACCTCGATCGTCTCGCCGGACCGCACGCGGCGGATCACCTCACTCGCATTGACCTTCAAGGCACGAATCCCGACGCTGCTCGCCATATGTGCTTCATGGTACTTCGCTCACGAGGCTCGAACCATGACGATGCCCATGATTCGGTCCAGGGTGGCCGGGTCAGGTCGCCTCTGGACCAGGCTGAAGCCGTAGGTCGTGAACGGGGTGCCGCCCGCGACACCGGAACCCGCCACCGCGTTGCAGAGGACGGGCAGGGTGGGCTCCGTCCGCGACCGCAGCCCTGCTCGTGGCGACGAGCACGTCGATCGCCGCAGTGGTTGCCGTGCCTCCTTTCCCGTTCGCACAGGCATCCTTCGCCGCGTTTTGTCGCTGCTGAATCGGGCGGGGAGCAGCAGGCTCATCGTGAGTGCCGCCCCGGCGGCGCAAAGTCAGCGCTGCGGAACCTGATGGCCTCCCTATACCGCCGACGCGTACACCGCTATGGCGGGCAACCGTACCGTCGGTGCCCAAGCGGCCGTTCGAGGCTCAATCCGCGGCGGGTGGCTCGGGCAGGAGGCGGGGCTCGATGCGCTCCTCGACCACGGTGCCGGGGCCGGTACGGCGGACCGAGTAGGCGCCCGCGCCCGCGACCTCACTCACCGCCTCCACCAGCTCAGTGCCGTGGTAGAGGAGCCCGACCCCGTTGTCGGTGGCGTAGGCGTCCGGCAGCGTCCCGTCACCGACCAGCTGGTGGAGCAGCGGCCGGCGTTGAGGCTCGGCGTCGTAGTGGACGCCGTTGGCGTAGGGCAGCAGCGCCAGCCCGTCCGTCACCGCCCGCAGCTCGGGCCCGAAGGAATCGGTGGTCCCACCCACGTGCCAGCAGATCGAGCCGGCTGACACACCCGCCAGTACCACGCCCGCCTCCCAGACCTCCCGGAAGATCTTGTCCAGCCCGTGCAGGCGCCACATCGCCAGCAGGCCGGCCACGCTGCCCCCGCCCACCCAGACCGCGTCCTGGCGCAGCAGGTGCTCGCGCATGTCCGCGACGTTGGGCATCGAGAAGAGCCGCAGGCAGGAGAAGTCGACCCCGGTGCCGCTGAAGGCGTCGAACAGGTGGGCCTGGTAGAAGAGGTCGTCGCCGCTCGCCGTCCCCAGGTAGCAAAGCCTTGGCCGCTCGCCGCCGCGGCCCAGGACCAGGGCGTGCCAGAGCAGGGCACCGGGGGCGACGTGGTGACGCCGGCTGAGGCGAGTGCCACCCGAGGTGGCGAGGATGGTCGGCTGCTCGGCGGGCATGGGCCGAGCGTGGCAGATCAGGTGCCCTCGGGTAGAATCCAGGGACCATGGATCGCGCCGTAGACGACGTACCCGTAGTCGTGCCGGCGCGCTCCCACGTCGCCTGATCGCGCCGGCTCCCTCCATCCGCACCAGCTGAGGAGTCCGCACGTCCGATGACCAGTCCCGACACCGACCCGAGCACGACCGCCCCCGACACCATGCCGGGGGCTTATGACCCCGGCGCTGTGGAGGGGGTCTGGTACCGGTCCTGGCTGGAGGCGGACCTGTTCCGCGCCGACGCCAAGAGCGGGAAACCCGCCTTCTCGATCGCCATCCCGCCCCCCAACATCACCGGTGATCTGCACCTCGGGCACGCCGTCCAGGCCGCGCTGCAGGACGCCTGGTCGCGCTACCGGCGCATGACCGGCTACGAGGTGCTCTGGCTTCCGGGCACCGACCACGCCGCGATCGCGACCCAGAACGTGATCGAGAAACAGCTGGCTCAGGAGGGGACCACCAAAGAGGAGCTGGGCCGGGAGGTTTTCGACGCGCGTGTCGCCGCCTGGTACGAGGAGGTGGGGGGCGTCATCGTCAGCCAGCTGCACGAGCTCGGCGCCTCGCTGGACTGGTCACGGCTCCGATTCACGCTCGACGAGGCCTATGTGACAGCGGTGCGCACCGCCTTCGTGCACTACTACAAGCACGGCCTCATCTATCGCGGCCCCCGCATCGTGAACTGGTGCCCGCGCTGCCAGTCCGCCATCTCCGACCTCGAGGTCCAATGGCGGGAGCACACCGACACCCTGTACACGATCCGGTACCCGGTCGAGGGGTCCGGCGAGAGCATCTCGATCGCCACCGTGCGGCCGGAGACGATGCTGTTCGACACCGGTGTCGCGGTCCATCCCGACGACCCGCGCTACCGCCATCTGGTCGGGAAGAATGCGATCCTTCCGCTGGTGGGTCGGCGCCTGCCCATCGTGGCCGATCCGGCGGTGGAACGGGAATTCGGCACCGGCGCGCTCAAGATCACGCCCGGCCACGACCCGCTGGACTACGAGCTGGGCGAGCGCCACGGCCTGCAGTTCATCAACGGCCTCCACCCCGACGGCCGCCTCGACGCGCCCAGCCTTCCGCGTTACGACGGCCTGACCACGCTGGAGGCGCGCGAGCGCGTGGTCGGGGACCTGCGGCTGGAGGAGGCGCTGGAGGGGGAGCGGCCCTACACCCACGAGGTCGGTCACTGCGACCGCTGCGACACCGTGCTCGAGCCCCTGATCTCCGAGCAGTGGTGGCTGCGGATGGCGGACCTGGCCGCGCGCTCTCTGGACGTGAGCCGGCAGGGCCAGGTGAGCTGGCATCCGGAGCGTTTTCAGCGGACCTACGAGGACTGGCTCCGAGGCGTCCGCGACTGGTGCATCAGCCGCCAGCTCTGGCTTGGCCACCGGATCCCGGTCTACACCTGCGCGGAGGGCCACCGGTTCGCGTCGGTGGACGAGCCGGTGAGGTGTCCCACCTGCGGCAGCGCGGAGCTGACCCAGGACCCGGACGTGCTCGACACCTGGTTCAGCTCGGCGCTCTGGCCGTTCGCGACGCTGGGCTGGCCCGAGGACACACCCGATCTCCGCAAGTTCTATCCGACCTCGATCAACACCACCGCGCGCGAGATCATCCCGCTGTGGGTCGCCCGCATGATCTTCAGCGGCCTCGAGTTCATGGGCGGGATCCCGTTCCACGATGTGATGATCCACGCGACGGTCCTGGCCGCCGACGGTCGCCGCATGTCCAAGTCGCTGGGCACCGGGGTGGACCCGCGGCAGCTGATCCGGACCTACGGCGCCGACGCGCTGCGGGCCTGGGCCTCGCAGGTCGTGATGACGGGCCAGGACGTGCGCTACGACGAGAGTCGCATCGAGGGCTACCGGCGGTTTGCGAACAAGCTCTGGAACGCCACCAAGCTGGTGACCCAGCGGCTTCCGGAGGGACCGGCTCCGGCGCTTCCCCCCCGGGAACGGCTGACCCTCACCGACCGCTGGATCCTGTCCCGGCTGGAGGGGGTGGTCGCCGAGGTTCCGGCCCGGATCGAGGACTACACGTTCACCGGTGCCATCACCGCCATCTACGACTTCTGCTGGCACGACTTCTGCGACTGGTACCTGGAGGCGGTGAAGACCCGGCTGCGCGCCGGCGACCCGGTGGCTCGCGGGGTCGCCGTGCACGTCCTGGACGTCTGCTTCCGGCTGCTCCACCCGTTCATGCCCTTTGTGACCGAAGAGCTCTGGCACCGACTGCCGGGAGAGCGTGACTTCATCATGCGCAGCCGCTGGCCCGAGCCCGACCACGCGGCCCGGGATGCCGGGGCGGAGGCCCGGCTGCAGGCGGCGATCGACGCCACCGAGGAGGTCCGGCGGCTCCGCAAGCAGGCGGGTGCCCGGGAGCGCGGCGGACGGCTCTGGCTTGGCGAGGGAGTGGACCCGGAGGTTGCCACGCTGCTCGCGGAGTGGGCCCAGGTGGAGCGGCAGGCGGGGTCGCCTGCCGGCGGAGCGCTGCCCCTCACGGAGATCGACGGCCACGTTGAGCTGCCGGCAGCGCAGCGGGACGCGGCGTCGTCGGCGCGGGAGCGGGCGCGGCTGGAACAGGACCTGGCGCGGAGTGAGGCCAAACTCGGCAACGCGTCCTTCGTCGAGCGGGCTCCGGCCGCGGTGGTCGAGAAGGAGCGCGACCGGCGCGAGGAGATCCTGCAGGCGCTGTCCCGACTCGGTTGAGGGGCGGGGGCGGTACCATCGCGGCCATGCTCTGTGTGGGCGAACGCCGCTGGCGCGGGAGGGTCCCCCGCCTCAACGGCTGATCGGCTGCTTACGAATCTCGCGTCGACGTAAGCAGCCGGAGTGACAGACGCGATCGGCCGCCGCTGTTGCCGGCCGTTCGCTCGTGCTCCTGCTGAATAACCGGAGTGGAATCAGGAGTACAGATCGTTGCCCATCCCGCACCAGACTCAGATGCGGCTCATCAGGCGCCGGCTCGCCGGCAAGGAGGGATCCGACCGCCTTCGCGAGCTGCGGGCGATCCTCGCGGAGCTGCCCAACTACAAGAATGGGCCCTACGCCGACCTCCGCAAGTGGGTGCACGGGCAGGTGGCCGAGACCCGACTGCGCTCGCACATCACGCAGCGCGACAGCATCGCAGTCCGCCGTGAGGGAGCCGCCCAGATCGCGCTCGTCGGCCCCCCGAACGCGGGCAAGTCCTCGCTGCTGCAGGCGCTGTCCAACGTGCAGATCAAGATCGGCGACTACGCCTTCACGACCCTCCGGCCGGTGCCGGCGCTGACCAGGATCGGCGGGGTGTTGCTGCAGCTGGTCGAGATCCCGGGGTTGATCGAGGGCGCGGCGGACGACCGCGGGGGCGGCAGAGCCCTGCTCGGCGTCTTGCGCGAGGCCGACGCCGTGCTCTTCTGCCACCACCTGGGCGCGCCGCCCCAGCCTCTTTGGCAGGTACGGGCAGAGGTGGCGCGGGCGGGCATCGACCTTCCTGCGCTGCTCGTCGCGACGAAGCTCGACGAGGCTCCGGACGGCGCCGTCGAGGCCCTGCGTCGGGCTGTGCCCGACCTCAGGCTGCTCGCGGTTTCCGTCCTCGACGACCGCAGCCTCGAAGCACTGCGAGCCGCGATCTGGGAGCTCGTCGACCTGGTCCGGGTGCACCTCCGGCACCAGGGCGCGGTGGCCGAGGAGCCGGTCGCGCTCGCCCGAGGGGCCACGGTGACAGACGTGGCCGCGCACATCCACGGGGAGGTCGCCGCCAGCTTCGCGGGCGCCCGGGTCTGGGGCCCTTCCGCGCGGTTCGACGGTCAGCGGGTGGGACGGGACCACGCGGTGGCCGACGGCGACCAGGTCGAGATCCTGCGCTGAGCGTGCGAGGCGGTGCACAATCTCCGGGGTTGCGTCCGCTCGAACCATGAGGAGGCCAAATGGCGGAGGTCTTGCTGTTCCATCACGCACAGGGTCAGACGCCCGGTTTCCATGCCTTCGCTCAGGAGTTGCGAGAGGCGGGACACACCGTGCACACGCCCGACCTCCTGGACGGCCGCACGTTCGCCAGCATCGAGGAAGGGATGGCGTACGCGGAGCAGCTAGGGTTCCCCGACGAGATCATTGAGCGGGGCCGGCGCGCTGCCGCCGAACTGCCCGCCGAGCTTGTCTACGCCGGCTTCTCGCTCGGTGAGCTTCCGGCGCAGCAGCTGGCGCAGACCCGTCCTGGTGCGCGGGGGGCGCTGCTTTTCTACTCGTGCGTCCCGACCAAGGCCTTCGGCAGCTGGCCGGCCGGCGTTCCGGTCCAGGTCCACGGAATGGATGCCGACCCCATCTTCGCCGGCGAGGGGGACCTCGACGCCGCGCGCGAGCTCGTGCAGTCGACCGATCGGGCGGAGCTGTTCCTCTACCCCGGCGACCAGCATTACTTCGCCGACTCCAGCCTGCCCTCGTATGACGCGGAGGCGGCGGCGCTGCTGAGGGGGCGCGTGCTCGACTTTCTGCGCATGGTCGACGGAGGGGCGTGACCCTTCCGCCGGCTCGGGCGACCCTTACTGCCCGACCCGGCCGTCGATCGCCTCGCGCAGCAGGTCGGCATGCCCGGCGTGGCGCGCGTACTCCTCGATCAGGTGGACCAGCACGTCGCGCACCTGCGGGGTATCGCCGTGGCGGGTGTGGACCCTCCGGCTGAGGTCGGTCTCACTCTCGAGGTGCTGGTCCGCGAAGGCGATCTCCGCCCGCCAGTCCGCCCAGGCCTGCTCCACCACGCGCGGGTCGGCGACCGCCCCGTCCCAGTCCCGCTCGCGGTCCTCCTCGGTGGTGTAGATGCGGGGCGCGTCCTGCCCCGCGAGCACGCGGCGGAACCAGGAGCGCTCCACCTCGGCCAGGTGCCGGATCAGGCCCAGCAGCGACATCGTGGAGGGCGGGACGCTCCGCCGCGCCAGCTGCTCCGCATCCAGGCCCGCGCACTTCATCTCCAGGGTCAGGCGATAGTGGCGGAGATACGCCAGCAGCGTCGACCGCTCATCCGTCATGGGATCGCCGGTTTCCCGTGGGTCGTCATCCGGGTCCACCCACATGTCGCGATAGACGGTGGCGACGGTCCAGCGGTGGGGTGTCGATTCGTTGCGAGGCATCGCGGGATATGGTCTCACCCGACTTCGGACTGGCGTGATACCTCGCCACGACTTCGGACTGACGTCCGAGCTGCGCACGACGGTGGAGTGGGGTTACATTGCCGGCGAAGCAACCCTATGCGGGCCCGAATGGGGTTGCAATGCCGGCAATGTCGCCCCAAGACCGGGACGCGTCAGGGGGTGGGGGCCGGCGATGGGGTGCGGTGGGGCCGAGTCCTTAGACTGGCGGCCGTATGCCCGGCGCTTTGATCCTGCTGCCACCGGTGCTGCTGGTGGTGGGTGGGCTCCTCACCTGGGCTATGCCGTCACTGGGCATCAGTCCCCGCCTTCCGGCGGCCGCGGCCACCTGGGCGGCGCTGGGTGCCCTGATCCTGACCTGGCTCGCGGTGGGGCGGCTCCCGACCACGGTCGGCGTGGTGCTGCAGGCCGTCACCCTGCCGCCCCTCCTGGAACTCGACGCGACCGCGTTCGCGGCAGGCGTCATTCTGCTCGCGGCGGTCAGCGTCCTGGTCACCGTCCGCCTGGGTGGGACCGCCATCTCGGGGCTGGGCACCCTGGCCACCGCCTGCGCCCTCTTGGCGATCGAGGCGGGGAGCCTGGCGCTGCTGGCGGTCAGCGTCGGCGCCGCCTGCCTGCTCCTGGTCGCCGCGCATCGCGAGGAGGGCGGCCGGCTGCTGGGCGGCCTGTGGCCGGCCCTTATGCTGGCTACCCTGGGCCTGCTCGGCGCCGCCGCAGCGGTGCTCGCGACCGCCGGGACCACGGCCTACTCCGCGATCCCGGTCACAGCCTTCTCGACCGTGCCCTTCCTGCTGGTGTTGCTGGCCGCGACCTGCCTGACCGGCCTCCTCCCCTGGCCGACCTGGGTCAGCCGTTGCCTCCGCCGGTCGCGGAGCGGGGCCAGCGGGATCAGCCTGGTCCTGCTCACCCCCCTCGGACTGTTCCTGTTGCTCGAGACCACCGACCTCGGTGCCGGCGCCTGGCCGTCCGGCGCGCTGCGGGCGTTCGTGGCCGCGTGGTCGGCCCTCACCCTGGTCACCGCCGGCCTGCGTGCTCAGGCTGCGAGCAGCCGTCGTAAGGCACTCCGTGAGGTCGCGCTGATGCAGGTCGCGGTGGCCGCGATCGCGCTCTCCCTGGGCACCCAGCTTGGCATCGCCGCCGGCATCGTCGGCATCGCCGCGGCCACGCTGGCGCAGCTGACCAGCGTGGTTCTGCCCACCGGGGGTCGTCTGGGGATCCTGGGCTGCGCGCTCGCCGTCGCGGTCCCGCCCGGCCTCGGGTTCTGCAGCCTGGCACTGACCGCGGCCGCCGGCCTCGAGATCGCGGGTGCCGCGCCGCTCTTGGTCTTGGTGCTCGGCGTCACCTGGGTCTTCGGCCTGGCCGCCATCGCGCGCGCGTCCCGGCTGCCCGTCGTGCGCGACGGCTCCACGTTCGGTGGTCTGGTGGTGGTGGTACTGGGCCTGGCCGGCGGAGCGCTCTTGGGTCCCTTCCTCCTCACGCTCGCCCTGCCGGCGGCGGCGGCCGCGATCCCGAATCCGAATGCTCCGCCCCCCCTCTCGATCGCCTCGGGAGTGGTGGTCGCCGCGTCCGGTGGCTGGGGAGCGCTCGCTCTGGGGGCGATGGCCATGGCGTTCGCCGTACTCCTGCCCCTGGCGACGCGGACACTCCACATCGAGCAAGCGCAGGAACCGGAACCCGCTCCCTTCCTGTGGCTCCCCTCGCCGACCCCGGCGGACGGCCTCCGCTGGGTGGCGCGCCGGCTGGGCCTGCGGCCGCCGGGGTGGGACCGCGCGCTGCAGCGGATGCAGATCGCAAGCGAGCGGGGACCGGTCTGGCTCTGGGCCGCGATCGCGTTCGTGCTCGCCATCGTGGTGACCCGATGACTCACCCCACGAAACTCCGCAAGCTCCGTTTCGCGGGGACCCCGAGATGACGCACCCCACGAAACTCCGCAAGCTCCGTTTCGCGGGGACCCCGAGATGACGCAAGCGCTGGCCATCGTGGGGGTCCTGGTGGCCTGGCTGGGTGCCTCCATCACGGTGCTCGCGGAGGGACGTCGGGGCCTCGGCTGTGGGACGGCGCTGGTGGGCGCCGGCCTGTGCGCGGTCGAAGTGGCGGCCGGCCAGCCCATCCCCGGGGTCCTGATCCTGATCGGTGGCGCCGGCTACGGGGCCTTCCGGCAGCGGGACGGGGCACCCGGCTGGGTACTCTTCGCGCCCGGCTCCTCCCCCCGGTTGATCGCGGCCGTGCTCCTGTTCGCGGTGTCTCTCTTCCTGATCAATGCACTGGACATCGGAACCCCGACGCTGGCGGGCGTCCTCACCGTGTCGGCCCTGGCGGTGATGCGCTTGACCTCGACGCCCGACCGCGCGGCCCTCGCCTCCTGTGCGGTGATCCTGGCGCTGGCGCTGGGGGTCGCCGGCTCCGTCCCTCTCGCACTCTGCGCCTGCATCGTCGCGCTGTTGCTGGCGCTGGTTCCGATTCCGACCCCGCAGCCCCACGTCGCGCCGTGAACGCAGACACCCCCTCGCAGACCATGCTGGAACTGTCGCCGCCCGATGTCGGTGAGCAGAGGGCCCGATTCTTCCGCCGCGCCACCGATCTTCTTGCCGTGGCCGGGGTCGTGGTCACCCTCTACACCATCGCTGGGGCGCCTCCGGTGGGCCCGGTGCAACTCCACGCGGCCCGGCTGCCGGTTCGCGGGCTCCTCGCCGCGGGGCTGCTCTCGCTGGCGTTGATCGTGATCTCGACGCCGATCCGTCTGGGGGAGCGGCGCGTGCAGGTTCGTGCCGGTCTGATCGCGTTGGGGGCGCTGTCCGGGGTCTCGCTGGCCGGCGACCCGCGGTACGCGGCGATCCTGGTGCTGCTTCTGGTGGGCCTGGAGGCGGCCCGGGGCGGCGCCATCGCTCCCCGCGCCCGCGAACAGGCCGCGGGCGCGTTCCTCCTCGGGATCGGCACCCTGCTGCTGGATGTCCGCCAATCGTCGGTGGCGCAGAACCTGGGCGTCCTCGGCGTCGTCCTCGGCTTGATCGCGATCGCGGGTCTGTTCCCCACCGTCCGGCAGCGAACCATCCGGGCCCCCGCGTCGGAGGGTGACATGAGCTGGCTCGCGCTCGTCTCGCCGATCCTGGTGCTCATCGTCGCCTCTCAGGTGCTGGCCGCGCTGCCCGCGCCCGCGCTGCTCGTGTACATGTCGCTCACGATCGCCTTTGGCGTGCTCAACCTGGCGTGGGGGGTGGTCGGCGCCTGGCGGGCCAAGGACGACCTGGTCGCCTGGCGCTTTCTCTTCTTCGCCGACTGGGGCCTGGCGCTCACCGGGCTGGGTTCGGTGGTCCCGGATGGAGCGGGTATGCAGGGCGCCTTCCTGATCCTGCTCCAGATCCTGCTCGTGCGGTTGCCGCTCCACGAGCTGGCCCAGGCGCGAGCCGCGCTGGGTGAGCGACCGAGAGCGGGCGGCCTCAGCGTGGTGGTGGGCGCGGTCCTCTGCGGACTGCCTCCGTTCGCCGGGTTCGCGGCGCGCTTCTACCTGCTGCGCGGCGCCACCGAGGTGGGATGGCCCCTGACGGTGCCGTTGCTGTTCGGGCTCCTGCTCTGGGTCCTGATCGGCCTCCGGATTGGACGCGCTCTAGGCCTCCCCCGCGAACGATCCGCCATCGGGCTGGGTCTGGTCCTGGGGATCGCACTCGGGCTCGGCGTCGTCCCCTGGTTGATCCTGCAGACGGTCGGACTGCCATGACTCACCCAAGATGACCACCGAGTTCGCGGCCCAGGCGTTCGCCCTGTTGCTGTTTCCGGGCGCGCTCTCGATCCTTGTCTTCGGGCTGGTGGTGGAGGGCGGAGCACGAGCGCTGTTGGGGGCTCCCGACGGTCGTGGGCTCCTGCGTCACGCCCGCGGGGGCCTGCGCCGGGTGGCCCCAGCCGCCGGAGGCGCCGTGGTCCTGCTCGCGCTCGGCGCCACCCAGGTCGCGGTGCCGCTGAGCCCGGTGCCCGCCTCCGAGCACACCGTGTTGCTCGCGCTGGGGGCGCTGGGGGCGGGGGGATGGCTCTTGTGGATGCTGGCGGGAGCCGACCCGGTGGCGGGCCGCCTGCTGCTGCGGGCGCAGGTGGTCTGGGCGCTCGCCGTCCTCGGGCCCGCGCTCGGAACCGGGAGCCTGGTACCCGCGCAGGTCGAGAACGCCACGCTTCCTCTGCAGGTGATCGCACGGGGCGTGGCGGCGGTCGCCTACCTGGCGGCACTGCCCGCGCTCCTGTTGCTGTGCGAACCGGAAGAGCGATTCTCGGCCGCGGGGCAGGTCGTCCGCCTCCTCTCCTGGGCTCCGCTGACCGCACTCTTCGCCGCGCTGGTGCTGCCCACCCTGCGTGACAACGCGGCCGGCGTGCTCCTGTTCGCGCTCATCTGCGTCGGGGCCTGCCTGATCGCGGCGTTGGTGGCGATCCCGCTCCGCCTGCGCCCCGCGCTCGGCCGCCGCGCTTATCCGCAGGTCCTGACCGGCCTCGGCGTTCTGGTCCTGGTGTTCAATCTCCTCGCCGCCTACCTGGCCTGACACCACGCGGTCTGGAGGGGACGTAGCCCAGGCCGGTATGATGCCGCTACGACAAGGCCGCGGATGTCAGCTGCCGCCACCGTCCTCCAGTACGTCCCAGCGCTCAATGTCGCCACTGCGTTCCACCATCACCTTCGTCGCCGGCGAGGCCGTCAGGTCCTCGCGCGCTACGGGTCTGTTTGCCCTCGCCGTGGTGCTGCTGATCGCCCTCGGCGCCACCTCTCAGCTCCCGCAGGCCGGGCGGCCACGAGCGGTGGCGACCGGTGCCTTGACCCCGGCGATGGAGGCCGCGACCTGGGTCGACGGCGCGCTCAACGGAGCGGCCGCCTGGTTCGCTGGGAACCGTGAGGCGGCCGAGCAGAACCAGCAGCTCCAGGCCCAGAACCGCCGCCTGGCCGCCGAGGTGGCGCAGCTGCAGGAGCTGGAGCGTCAGAACGCGGAGCTGCGGTCCGAGCTTGGCCTGCGCCGGCAGGCCCATCTGCTGACCACCGGCGCCACGGTGGTCGCCCGCGATCCGGATGGCCTCGACCACACCTTCACCGTCGACCACGGGAGCTCCTCCGGCGTGAGAGGGGGCATGGCGGTGGTCGCCGGCGATGGTCTGATCGGCGTGGTGCGGTCGGTCACCACCCGATCCGCCCAGGTCGAGACGATCGCCGATCCCGCGCTGCGGCTGGCGGTGCTGACCGCGACCACGGGTCTGCCGGGCACCGCGCAGGGGGGCTCAGAGGTCTCGGTGCGGCTTGCCACGAGCGGACCCACGCAGCCGCAGCCAGGCGAAGGCGTGGTCACCGCAAGCGGAGGAGCGCTGCCGCCCGGCTTGCCGCTCGGGCGTCTGACCACCGTCACCGTCGGCAGCCAGGCGAGCGTCGCCGGGGTCGTGACCCCGTTCTCGGACCCGGCCCAGGCGGACCTGGTGCTGGTGGTGCGGGCGGTGCGGGCGTGACGATGATGCTGGCCGGGTTCGCCGCCCTGGTGCTGGCCACGTTCCTTCAGCTTGCACTCCCGGGCGGCGCGTCGATGGGGCGGATGGAGCCCAACCTGGTGCTGGCGCTGGTGGTCGCCTGGGCGTGGGTGCGCGGGCCACGCTGGGCCTTCGGCTGGGCGGTGCTCGGGGGGCTGTTGCTCGACCTGTCGGGTGGGGGCGTGCTCGGCGTCCACGCGCTGGCGCTGGTGGTCGCGGCCTATGTGGTCGGAGTCCTGCGGAGCCTGGCCGGCACCCATGCCTGGCCGCTCACCATCCCGGTGGGGGCGCTCGGTGGGGGGCTGTACGGGGTCGTCGTCGTGATCGCCCTCCACCTGTTCGAGCGCGAGTCGGTGAGCTCGTCCCAGCTGGTCGGCGTGGGCGGCGGCGCGATCGCCTCGGGTGCTCTGCTCTCGGTCCCGTTCGCGCTTCTGTTCGCGGCGCTGGAGCGCAGCTTGGCGCTGCGTCGGCCGGGGTGACTGCTGCTGTACAATCTCCGTTCGTGCCTCAAACCGGTGGACCGCTGACGGCTGTCGTCGTGAGCGGTGGGAAGCAGTACCGAGTCGCCGCGGGCGACCGCCTGCTCGTCGATCGCGTGGCAGCCGAGCCCGGCGCGGAGCTGACGCTCGATCGAGTCCTTCTGGTCAGCGACGGCGAGGACCACAAAGTCACCGCCGAGGCGCTCTCGGGCATTCGCGTGGAGGCCAGGGTCCTCAGCCACCAGCGCGGCAAGAAGATCGAGGTGTTGCGCTACAAGGCGAAGAAGCGCGTTCGGGTCCACCGCGGCGCGCGGGCCGACCTGAGCGAGCTCGAGATCGTGAGCATCGGCGAAGCGAAGAAGCCGCGGCGCAGCGAGAAGGCCGACGCCACCGAGGCCGACGCCACCGAGGCTGAGGAGAAGTAGATGGCGCACAAGAAGGGCGGCGGCTCCTCCAAGAACGGCCGCGACTCCAACGCGCAGCGGCTCGGCGTCAAGGTCTACGGCGGCCAGACGGTCGCCGCGGGCGCGATCCTGGTCCGTCAGCGAGGCACCAAGATCCGGGCCGGCACCGGCGTCGGCGTAGGCCGCGACCACACGTTGTTCGCGCTGCGTGACGGCACCGTCGACTACCAGCGTGTCGGACGCGACGGCCGCCGCGCCACCGTCGGCGCCCAAGCCGCCGACAACAACTGAGTTAGGACCGGGGCCGAAAGCCCCGACCGATCTGGAACGCCCATGCGGCACATCTGCGGCGTTGCCGCCTCCGATGCTCGGTCATGAGGGGACGACCGCACTCCCTCCGCTTCTCGGCGGCGCCTTGCAGCTGCACCACCTGGCCGCCCCATCTCTGGCCGGGTTTCCGGCCCCGGTCCTAGGCGGCGATGCCGCCCCAGGGGTACCGGCTGGTCGACACCGCGACCGTCGACTTGTGCGCGGGCGCCGGTGGGCGCGGAGCGGCCACGTTCCGGCACGAACCGTTCACACCGCGTGGCGGCCCCGACGGCGGCGACGGGGGAGACGGCGGCTCGATCACCCTCCGCGCCACCTCCAACCTGACCTCGCTCCAGGACATCGCGCGCCGCCGCGTCTGGCGCGCCGAAGACGGAGGCCATGGCGCCCGGGCGCGTCGCGCCGGACGGCGGGGCCAGGACCTCACCCTCGAGGTCCCGGTCGGCACCATGCTCTTCGACGACGAGACCGGGGATCTGCTCGGCGACCTGGATACGCCGGGGGCGGTGCTGATGGCCGCCCGCGGAGGCGCCGGCGGCCGGGGCAACGTGCACTTCAAGAGCTCCGTCAACCAGGCTCCGCAGACCGCCGAGCCAGGCCTGCCGGGCGAGTCGTTCCGCGCTCGCTTCGAGCTCAAGCTGATCGCGGAGGTGGGCCTGGTCGGGGCTCCCAACGCGGGCAAGTCGTCGCTCCTGCGGGCGATCTCGGCCGCCACCCCGGAGGTGGGGGACTATCCCTTCACCACGCTGGAACCCCAGCTGGGCGTGGCGGAGTTCAGCGATGGCTCGCGGGTGGTGGTGGCCGACATCCCGGGGTTGATCGAGGGCGCGGCACGGGGGGCGGGGCTGGGCCAGCGTTTCCTCCGCCACATCGAGCGCACGCGTCTGCTCGTCTACGTCGTCGACGGGGCCGGGCTCGATCCCACCGGTGATGTGGCCACCGTCCGCAGTGAGGTCGAGGCATACGGCGAAGAGCTCTCCCGCCGCCCCGGCTTGCTGTGCGTCACCAAGGTCGACCTGCCCGAGGCGCGGGACCGTCGTGAGGCCGGCGCCTATCCGGAGGCGCTCTGGGTCTCCGCCAAAGAGGGCACCGGGGTGGAGGCGCTGCTGGAACGCATCCGCGTCGAGCTCCGGGCGCTGCCGGAGCCAGAGCGCCCGGTTCCCGCCGGGCGCCGCGTGCGACTGCGCCGCGCCGAGGGCTCGCCGCAGGTGGTCCGGCACGAGTGGGGCTACGAGATCACCGGCTCGCGCATCCAACGCTTGGTCGCGCGCACCGACCTCGAAGCCGAGCCGTCGCTCCAGCGGTTCCAGGTCATCCTCGACCGCATGGGAGTCTCCGCGGCGCTGGCCGAGGCGGGGGCGGAGCCGGGCGACACCGTGCGGGTCGGCGACCTCGAGTTCGAGTACCAGCCGTGATACCGGGGACGTTGTGCACAGCCGGAGCGCGAAGGTGAGGATCGGGATCGTCGGCGGGACCTTCGATCCGATCCACCTCGCGCACATCGCGCTGGCCGAGGCGGCGCGCCGGTGTGCCGAGCTGAACCGGGTCCTGATCATCCCGGCCGGCGTTCCGCCACACCGGTCCCAGCCCGAGGCGCGTGATGAAGACCGCCTCGCCATGTGCCGGCTGGCGGTGCACGGCCACCCCGAGCTGGAGGTCTCCGACCTGGAGCTGCGGGGTCGGGGACCCTCCTACACCTCGCTCACGCTGCGCGAGATCCAGGCACAGGATCCCGGAGCCGACCTGTTCCTGGTCCTGGGGTGGGACGCCGCCCGGGAGATCCGCACCTGGTATGAGCCAGAGGAGGTGCTGAAACTGGCGACGCTGCTGGTCGTCCCGCGACCCGGGCTGCCCCATCCCACTCCGGACGACCTCCGGGCCGCCGGCATCCCCGAGAACCGGATCCTTCTCTGCCGGGTCCGCACCCCCGAGATCGGCTCCACCGAGCTCCGCCGGCACCTGCATCAGGGAACCGTTCCCGACGGCGCGCTGGACCCCCGGGTGGCGTCGTACATCGCCGAACACCACCTCTATCGGGATTGATTCGCCCCCGCATGCGGGATACTGAAGGTATTGCAGGAACGAAAAGCACTGGACTCGCTTGAGCTGGCCGAATTGCTGCGGGGAGCAGCCGAGGATCGGAAGGCCTGGGATCCGGTGATCCTGGACCTCCGTGGCCTCACCACCATCGCCGACTACTTCGTGATTTGTGAGGGAGAGACCGACCGCCAGGTGAAGGCGATCGCCGACGCCATGGTGGAGCGCGCGCGGGAGCGCCGGGTCCGTCCCCTGGCGGTCGACGGCTACCAGGACGCTACCTGGGTTCTGCTCGACTTCGACAGCGTGCTGGCCCACGTCTTCCTCCCCGGGGAGCGCAGCTACTACGACCTGGAGGGGCTGTGGCGGCCGGGGTCGCGCGCGCGGGAGGAGGCCGACATGCCGGCGGAGGGCGGCGGGCAGGACGCCGAGGACGTGGACCGCCGCAGCACCGCCGCCGGCTGATGAGCGAGGCCCCTGCCGGCGGGGGGACGTCGGCCGGGCTGCGGCTCGGCGTCGATCTCACCGCGTGCTGGCGCGCTCGCGTCGGCATGGTCACCTTCGCGCTCGGCCTCACCGAGGGCCTGCTCAAGGTAGACCCCGAGCTCTCGCTGGTCCTCTTCTGCAGCCGCGAGCGCCCAGCCGCGATCAGGATTCGTCCCCAGGACGAGGCCCGGGTGCGAGTGCTGCTCTCGAGCATCCGCCACGAGGTTCCCCAGAAGCTCCGCTGGCTTCCCGGGGCGGAGGTGGACGCTCCCCTCGACGCCATGCTGTACCCGTACTGGCCACCCCCGCCGCGCCGCCGGCCCGGCGCGCCACCCGCGGTGACCATGGTCCACGACCTGGCGTTCCGGGTCCGGCCGGACGAGGTGCCGTGGCAGCAACGCCTCTATCTGGGGTCGCTGATGCCCGCGGCGGTGCGCGGGGCGGCCGCCATCCTCTGCCCCTCGGAAGCCACCCGCCGCGACCTGCTCGACACCTTCCCGGCACCGGGCTTGGAAGGGCGGGTGACGGTGATCCCGGAGGGCCCAGGCATCGACGGCAGCGAGTCCGGCGCGGCGCTCCCGGACGGCGTCCAACCACCATTCCTGCTCTTCGTCGGCACCATCGAGCCCCGCAAGAACCTCCCCCGCCTGCTGCGGGCGCTCCGGCGGCTGCGCCGGCGCCGCCCGGTGCCGCCGCTGGTCGTCGCCGGACGCCCGGGCTGGGCTTACGGCACCACGCTCGACCTGCTCCGGGCCGATCCCGGAGTCCGCCTGCTCGGCCACGTCGACGACCCCACGCTGGCCGCGCTCTACCGGGGGGCGACGGCGCTCTGCATGCCAAGCGTCTACGAGGGGTTCGGGCTGCCGGTCCTGGAGGCGATGGTGGCCGGACTCCCGTCGTTGGTCGGCAACCAGGGCTCGCTTCCCGAGCTGGCCGGCGGCGCCGCGCTCGAGGTCGACCCCACCGATGTCGGCTCCATCGCAGACGGCCTGGCCCGGCTGCTCGACGACGACGCGCTCCGCGCCCGCCTGATCGCCGAGGGTCGCGAGCGCGCCCGCCACTTCACCTGGGAGGCCGCCGCCACCCGCACGCTGGAGGTCGTCCGAAGGATGGGCCCGTTTCCCGGCAAACCGGCGAAAAACGCGTCCGGTAGCCCCTGATCGCCGGGAAACGGCCCCCAATTCGGACCCGGGACAATTGCTCTGAAGCGCGATCTCAGGTTCGCGTGTAGACTGCCGGGGCAGCGGAGCGGTTCAGGGTTCCGTTGCTGGAGGAAGGAAGGGGGGGGCGCCGCTGTCCGCTGGAGATGTGTCCCGGGTCGGTGTGAGGAGCAGATCGCGCGTGTACGGCGGGAAGAGGATGCGATACAACACCAAGAGTCGATGACCGAGCATCTGCTCGAGGTGCGCGATCTGCACACCGAGTTCCCGTCCGACGAAGGCGTGGTGCGGGCCGTCGATGGGGTCTCCTTCCATCTCGACCGCGGGGAGGTGCTGGGGATCGTCGGCGAGAGTGGCTCCGGCAAGTCGGTGACGGTCATGAGTGTGATGCGCCTGATCCGGCCACCCGGACGCATCTCCGGCGGCCAGGTCTGGTTCTCCGGCCGGGACCTGACCACGCTTTCCCAGCGCGAGATGGAGGGGATCCGCGGCGAGCAGATCGCGATGATCTTCCAGGACCCGATGACCTCGATGAACCCCGTCTTCCGGACTGGTTGGCAGGTGGGCGAACCGCTGCGCCTGCACAAGAAGCTGAGGCGTCGCCGTGCCCTGGAACAGGCGATCGGCATGCTGGGCCGGGTCGGCATCCCGGAGGCCCGCAAGCGGGCCTCCATGTACCCTCACGAGTTCAGCGGGGGCATGCGGCAGCGGGCGATGATCGCGATGGGGCTGACCACCGCACCGGCGGTGCTGATCGCCGACGAGCCCACCACGGCGCTGGACGTGACCATCCAGGCGCAGATCCTGGAATTGCTCCGCGAGATCAACCAGCAGTTCGGAACCGCGACCATCTTCATCACCCACAACCTGGGGGTGGTGGCGGGGATGTGCGATCGGGTGATGGTGATGTACGGCGGCCACGTGGTCGAGGAGGGTCCGACCGACGAGGTCTTCGCCCACCCTCGCCATCCCTACACGTGGTCGCTGCTGCGCACCATTCCGCGCCTCGACGCCGATGAGCGCGAGCCGCTGCACCCAATCGAGGGTATGCCCCCCGACCTCGCCCACCTGCCGCGCGGGTGCCCGTTTCATCCCCGCTGCGCGTTCCGGCGCCAGCGGTGCCTGGACGAACGACCGGAGCTGGAGCCGGTGGGGCCGGCCCAACGCGCCGCCTGCTGGGTGGCGCAGGACGGCGTCGAGTTGAGCTCGGCGGCGGAGGGAGTCGGCGCATGACCTCCGAAGCGGTGGCTAGGACGACCACCGTGCCGGCCCCGGATCCGCCCATCCTCGAGCTGCAGGGAGTGAAGACGTGGTTCCCGGTGCGCGCGGGCGTGCTGCGCCGCACCGTGGCCCACGTGCACGCCGTGGACGGAGTCGACCTCTCGATCCAGCAAGGCGAGACGCTGGGGCTGGTCGGAGAGTCCGGCTGCGGGAAGACCACCCTGGGCCGGACCGTGCTGCGCCTGGTCGAGGCGACCGAGGGCCGGATCCTGTTCAAGGGACGGGACCTGCGCCGGCTCTCGACGGGCGACATGCGGCGCCAGCGGCGCGAGCTGGCGATGATCTTCCAGGATCCCTACGCCTCGCTCAATCCGCGCCAGACAGTGGGGGAGATCGTCGCCGAGCCCCTCGATATCCACGGCCTGGCCACGACCCGCACCATCCGCTCGCAGCGGATCGACGAGCTGCTGGAGACGGTGGGAATGCCGAGCAGCTACCGCAACCGGTACCCGCACGAGTTCAGCGGCGGGCAGCGGCAGCGGATCGGCATCGCCCGCGCCCTGGCGGTCAACCCCGCGCTCATCGTCTGCGACGAGCCGGTCTCCGCCCTCGACGTGTCGATCCAGGCGCAGATCGTGAACCTGCTCGAACGGCTGCAGCGGGAGCTCCGGCTGACCTACCTCTTCATCGCGCACGACCTCTCGGTGGTGAAGCACATCTCGGACCGGATCGCCGTCATGTACCTGGGCAAGGTGGTGGAGGTGGCGCCCTCGGCGGAGCTGCACCGCGAACCGAAGCATCCCTACACGGCGTCGCTGCTGTCGGCGATCCCCATCCCGGACCCGAGGGTGGAGCGACAGCGGAAGCGCATCATCCTGCAGGGAGACGTGCCCTCGCCCGTGAATCCACCCTCTGGGTGCCGGTTCCGCACCCGCTGCTTCAACGCGCAGGCTCGGTGCGCCGAGTCGGTGCCGCCGCTCACCGAGTGGTCGCGCGGCAGCCACGTGGCCGCCTGCTTCTTCCCCGTGGAGTCGGGGGCCGCGGCCCGGGAGGCGACGACGTCGTGACCGCCTACTTGATCCGGAGGGTCCTGCTCGCGATCCCGGTCGTCTTCGGCGTGACGCTGATCACGTTCATGCTCATGCACTTCACGGCCGGCAACTACGTGCCGGGGCTCCAGCTGGATCCCAACATGACGGCCGCCGACGTGGCGAAGATCCGGGCCGACCTGGGGCTCGACCGGCCGCTCCCGGTCCAGTACCTGGACTGGATCGGGATCGGGCAGCTGATGGGCTGGGTCGGGCTAGCCGGGCTCCTCGGGGGTCCCCAGAACGTCAGCCCCGGCCTGCTGCAGGGCAACTTCGGAAACTCGCTCATCAACGGCACGCCGGTGCTGGGCAATGTCCTCGAGCGCCTTCCGAACACGCTGGAGTTGACCCTCACCGCGATCCTCCTCGGCCTCATCATCTCGATCCCGGTCGGCGTGCTGAGCGCGCTCTTCCGGGGCAGCTGGTTCGACCAGGCGCTGACCACGGTGTCGGTCGCCGGCTTCGCCATCCCGCAGTTCTGGCTCGGGCTGGTGCTGATCCTGATCTTCTCGGTCGGGTTCCACCAGTGGCACCTACCCTTCCTTCCCTCGGCGGGTGCCACCAGCGCGATCAACGGGGGCGGCATCGGCGACCGCGTCCTGCACCTGGTCCTGCCCGCGATCGTGCTCGGCTTCTTCTACATCGCCACCTGGTCGCGCTTCATCCGCTCGACCATGATCGAAGCGCTGAACCAGGATTACGTGACGACGGCGCGCGCCAAGGGCATGCCGGAGCGGCGGGCGGTTTATGTCCACGCGCTCCGCAACGCCCTCTCCCCGCTGGTCACGCTGGTCGGTCTCGAGCTCCCGGGCCTCGTGAGCGGCGCCTTGGTGATAGAGGTGGTGTTCAGCTGGCCGGGGATCGGACTCCTGCTCTTCCAGCAAGCCCAGCAGTACGACTACACGACGGTGCTGGGGATCGTCACCTTCGCGTCCTTGCTGGTGGTGGCCGGGAACCTGCTCGCCGACGTGGCGTACGCGGTCATCGATCCTCGGGTCCACTACGCATGAGACACGCGTCATGAGCCAGCCCACCGAGTTGAGAGAGCCGGGCATGGAGGGGCGGATCGGGTCCCCAGCCCGCGGCGCGCGCGTCATGGAGGACGAGCTCGTCACCAGGCGGCCCGCGCGGAGCTTCTTGCGGCAGTCGATGGGGGAGCTGATGGACAACCCGGCGGCCGTGGTCGCGGGTGTGATCCTGGGGGTGCTGATCCTGATCGCGATCTTCGCCCCGGCGATCCAGCTCATCACCCACACCACCCCCACCCAGCAGGACCTGCTCAATACGTACTCGCCGCCTTCGCGCCAGCACCTGCTGGGAACCGACGAGCTGGGTCGCGACACGCTCACCCGCCTCGTCTACGGCGCGCGAGTGTCCCTCGGGGTGGGGTTTCTCGCGGTCGCGGTGTCGCTGGCGATCGGCGGGGTGGTCGGCCTTTGCGCCGGCTTCTACGGGGGGCTGGTCGACGACGTCCTGATGCGAATCGTCGACGTGGTGCTGGCGATCCCGGCCATCTTCCTCTTCATCCTGATGGCGATCCTGTTTCGGCCCAACGCGATCTCGCTGGCACTGATCATCGCCTCGCTCAGCTGGGCCGCTCTGTCCCGGCTGGTGCGCGGCGAGGTGCTCTCGTTGCGCGGCCGGGACTACGTGCTCGCGGCTCGATCGATCGGTGCCCGCGACACCCGCATCCTGTTCCGCCACCTGCTGCCCAACGCCCTGCAGGTCGTGATCGTGGCCGCGAGCCTTGGCATCGGTCAGGTGGTGCTGGTCGAAGCGGCGCTTGACTTTCTCGGCCTGGGCATCCAGGCGCCGACACCCAGCTGGGGGAACATGCTCTCCAACGCGGAGGTCTACTTCACCCACTCGGTGTGGCTGGTCGTGCTACCCGGGATCATGATCTTTCTCACCGTCATCTCCTCCAACGTGCTCGGGAACGCGCTTCGCGACGCCTTTGACCCCAGGCTTCGAGGCCGCCGCGCCTAGCTGATCCACCAAGAGGGGCCTGACGAAACAAGGGGGAGCCGTATTGAGAGTGGACGGAGCCGGGGAGGGTCCGAATACTGGGAGCTGAATTGAACGCTCACCGTTGGGAGGAGGAACCAGATGCGTGAATCTGACGATGTATTGAGTCCTGAGGAGCCGCGGGCCGGCATCTCGCGACGCGACTTTCTTCGCGGTACCGCCGCCGCGGCACTGGCGGCCGGAGGCGCGTCGGCCGCGCTGCTCGACCCAAGCCTCGCGTCTGCCGCCCCGCTGGCGCCAAAGAAAGGTGGTCACGTCATCGAGGGCTGGGGCACCGACATCAAGACGTTCAACTCGATGCTTTCCCAGGACGTCTACAGCAACCTGATGATCAACCTGGTCAACGACGGGTTGCTCCTGGTCGACGGCAAGGGGAACCTGAAGCCTTCGCTGGCCACCGCGGTGCCCACCGGCGGCTCGGACGGGAACACCTACACCTTCAAGCTGCGCTCGGGCGTCAAGTGGAGCGACGGCACCCCGCTCACGTCCGACGACGTGCTCTTCACCTACAACCTGATCTTCGCCCCCGAGTACTCGGCAGTCGCTTCGCCACGGCGGGCCGACTTCACGAAGCACGTAGATCACATCTCGGCGCCTGATCCGCAGACGTTCGTCATCCACACCAAGTCGACCTACGCGCCGCTCCTGTACGCCCACTCGGGCTACCCGATCATGCCCAAGCACGTCCTGGGCAGCATCGCACCGGCCGACGTCAACACCATGAGCTACAACTCGGCGCCCACGGTGACCTGTGGCATGTTCAAGTTCGTGTCCTGGCAGAAGGGGGCGCAGGTCACGCTCGCGCGCAACGAAAACTACTGGCGGGGAGCGCCCTACCTCGACAACTATGTCTTCAAGGTGCTGCCCAGCGCGGTTGCGATCGGGAACGCTCTCAAGACCGGTGAGGTCAACGTCGGCGCCCAGCTCGACGCATCGCAGATCTCCTCGCTGAAGACCGTGCAGGGGCTCACCGTCGACAATTTCGTGACCCCTGGTTTCGAATACCTCGCCCTCAACCTCAACCCCGCCAAGCCGGCGGGCAAGATCCTCCAGGACGTGAACGTCCGGCGGGCGCTGTACTACGGCATCAACCGCCCCGCCATGATCAAGTCGGTCCTCTTCGGCCAGGGGACGAACGCCACCGGCGTCGAGCCGCCAACCTCCTGGGCCTATGACCCGGGCGCCAAGCCTCAGTACAAGTACGACGCGGCCAAGGCCAACAAGATGCTCGACGAGGCGGGCTGGGTCAAGGGCTCCGACGGCATCCGCGCCAAGGACGGGGTCCGGCTGGCTTTCAAGTTGGAGGCATCGGCCGGCAACCTCACGCTCTCCAACATCATGCAGGTGGTGCAGCAGAACTGGAAGGAGATCGGGGTCGATGCGACGCCGACGGCGGTCCAGTTCACCCAGCTGGTGACGGAGCTCACCGACAGCCGCGATTTCGACATCATCCTGATCGGCTTCAGCCTGGGGGTGGATCCCGATCAGTCGCAGCTGTTCTCCGGGTCCGGCACCGCGGTGGGCGGGTTCAACGGCATGGACTTCAACGACCCGACGGTCAACAAGCTGCTCGACGATGCCACCGCGACCCTCAACAAGCAGAAGCGGATCCAACTCTACAAGCAGTACCAAGACCGGATGAATGAGGAGCTCCCGATCCTGCTCCTCTACTTCACAAAGGGCGCCTACGGCGTGCTCAACACCGTCCACGGGATGCAGCTGAACACGTTCCAGCAGTACGTGCGACCCTGGATGAACAAGGTCTGGGTAACGACCAGCTAGACACCGACCCCAGACGAACGAAGCAACGGCCGGCGCGGCGGCACCCGGTGCATGCCGCCGCGCACCACACGAGGGAGAGGAGGTTCTGATGGCTGTCGGGGTGGAGAGGACGTCGCTGACGCCGGAGTTGCTCACGTACGGGATTACCACCGCGGTCGATCCCCAGGTCTCGCCGGACGGCACCCGCCTGGTCTACGGGCTCGGCCGTGGCGACCCCGAGCAGCCTGGCGAGCGGCCCAAGAGCAACCTCTGGACGTCCGCGATCGACGGCTCCGGAGCGGCGCCGCTCACCGAACCAGGGCAACGTGACGGCACTCCCCGCTGGTCGCCGGACGGCGCCACCATCGCCTTCACGACCAACCGCCTCGGAAAGCCGGCACTGGTCACCATCTCACCGCAGGGCGGCCGGCTGACCACCCTCGCGCAGCACGACCTCTCCATCAACTGGCTGGCCTGGTCACCGGACGGCTCCTCCATCGCCTACTCGGTGGGGGTGGATCCGGAAGATCCGACCGCGGGGCCCGACCCGCTGGTCCGCGTCACCAGCCGGCTCGATTACAAAGAGGACGTGCGCGGCTACCTCGGCGACCGGCGCACGCAGATCTTCGTGGTCCCGGCCCAGGGTGGAGAGACCCGCCGCCTCAGCACAGGCGCCGAGGACCACTGGTTCCCGGCCTGGTCGCCGGACGGGAAGACGCTGGCCTATCGCGTCTCGAGCCGGGTCGGGATGCACTCCTGGCTTCGCCTCCAGTCCGTCGACACGGGCGAGGCGCGGGACGTCCATTTCGCCGACATCGAGACCGTCTCGCTGTACGCCTTCTCCCCCTCCGGCGACCGGATCCTCTGTGCCGCCGATCCCGGTCGCACGTCCCAGCCCGACTTCTTCCTGGTCGAGACCGCGACCGGCGCGGTGAGGCGGCTGACCGAGGATCTGCCGGTGGTGCCCCACGCCGGCTACCCCAACTCGATTCCCCCTTCGCCTCCGGTCTGGCTCGACGACCGCCTGGTCCTGTTCCATGGTTCGCACCAGGGCTCGAGCAATCTCTACACGTTCGACGTCGAGAGCCGCCAACTCGAGGCGCTGACGGCGTGGGAATCCGCCAACGTGGGGCTCAGCGTCAGCGCCGGCGCCACCAAGGTGGCCCAGTCCCACTCCAGTCTCTCGGCGGTGGGCGAAATCTCGGTCTGGGACCGGCGGTCCGGCGAGACCACCATCGTCACCCACCTCAACGATGAGCTGCTCGCATCGCGCCCACCCGCGACGTGGGAGCGGATCCAGTTCGAGCGCGCCGGCTTCACCATCGACTCCTGGCTTTTCTTCCCGCCCGACTTCGATCCCGCCCGGCGATACCCCTTGATCCTCGAGGTCCACGGCGGTCCGCACGGGCACCATGGGTTCGGCTTTCAAACCAAGGTCGAGGCGCTGGCCACGCACGGCTACCTGGTGCTCGCGGTCAACCCGCGGGGGTCCGGCACTTACGGTCGCGCCTTCGCGGCCGCGGTTCTGCAGGACTGGGGAGGCGAGGACTACCTCGACCTGCAGGCGGCCGTCGACCTGGTCTCGGCCCGCGATTACGTCGACGAGGAACGGATCGGCCTCTGCGGCTACAGCTACGGCGGCTTCATGACGTCGTACACGATCGGGCGCACGCACCGGTACAAGGCGGCCGTCTGCGGTGCTCCCTGCTTCAACCTGGTCTCGATGTACGGAACCAGCGACATCTCACCCTTCTGGGGCCCGATCCAGTGGGGATCCAAGCCGTGGGAGAACCCGGACTGGTACCAAGAGCATTCGCCGTCGACACGGGCGCATACGGCGGTTACGCCGACGCTCATCGTGCACGGCGAGGCCGACAACCGCTGCCCCATCGGTCAGGGGGAGGAGATGTTCACTGCGCTCTCCCAGGCCGGGGTCGACGTCGAGTTCGTCCGCTATCCCGGCGCCTCGCACCTGTTCGCGCGGTTGGGGCCGATGCGGCAGCGCGAGGACTTCCTGCAGCGGCACCTGGACTGGTTCGACTCGCACCTCTGAGACGAGGCCGATACTGGCCGGCGTGAGAGTCGCCACCGGCCTCGACCTGGCCCTGGAGGAACTGCCCTGGGGGACTGCGCCGGTGGGGCTGGTGACGCACGACCCGGCCCGCACCGGCGACGGCCGTCCCGGGCGCCTGGCCCTGCTCCAGCGGGGGGCGCGCGTGCGTCGTCTGTTCTCACCCGAGCACGGCCTCGACGCCACCGCGCGCGAAGGCGCCGCGGTGGGGGATCTGACCGACGCGCTCACCGGTCTCCCCGTGGTCAGCCTCTACGGGGAGCGGCGGGCGCCCCGCCCCGACGACCTGGCCGGGCTGGAGGGGCTGGTGGTCGACCTCCAGGACGTGGGCGCACGCTGCTACACGTATCAGTCCACGATGATGCTGGCCCTGCGCGCGGCGGCGGAGGTGGGGCTGCCCGCGTGGGTGCTGGACCGGCCCAATCCCGTCACCGGTCTGCACGCCGAAGGCATTGTGCGCCGGCCCCCCGAGGAGTCGTTTGTGGGGCTGCTGCCGGTTCCCATGCGCCATGGCCTCACCCTCGGAGAGGTCGCCACCTGGGCCTGTCCCGAAGGCCTGGAGCTGCACGTGGTCCGGGCTCGCGGGTGGTCGCGCGAGCTTTGGTGGGACCAGACCGGGCTGCCCTGGACGCCGCCCTCCCCGGCGATCCCTGACCCGGACACGGCCCTCGCCTACCTGGGGACCGTGCTGCTGGAGGGCACGACCTGGGCCACCGGCAGGGGGACCGGGGCTCCGTTCCGGGTGGTGGCCGGTCCCGATCACCCGATCACGGTCAGCTGGAGCGACCGCGAGGCCTTCCGGCCGGTGGCGGAGGGGATCCGCCTCCTGGAACGGCTGTGCCGGGAACGAGGCCGTCACTCCTGGTCGAACGGAGGGCGCACCCTCGATTTGCTGTTCGGGAGCCCGGAGCTCCGTCTTCTGCTCGAGCGTGGCGAGTCGGTGGAGCCTCTGGTCGAGCGCGGGTTGGAGGAGGGCCGCGCCTTCGCGGCCGCCACCGAAGAGTGCCGCCTGTACCCATGAGCGCGTCGGAGCGGGAGCTGCGACAGCTGGCGGGACGCTGTCTCGCGATGGGGCTGCCGGGCCCGGAGCTGGACGCGTCCTCCCGCTCGGTGCTGCGCGAGGTGCGCCCCGGCACGGTCATCTTGTTCGCGCGCAACACGCCGGACGTGGCCACCACCCGGCGGCTCTGCGACCAGCTGCAGGCCCTGGCCGCGGCGGAGGGCTTGGGTTCGCTCCTGGTCTGCGCCGACCAGGAAGGCGGCCGCGTGCAGCGGCTGCGCGTGGGCGTGGCCGAGCTGCCGGCGCCGATGCTGCTGGGGCAGGCCGGGCCCGAGCACGTGCGGGCGGTGTGCGAGGTCGCCGCCCGCGACCTGATCCGCGCCGGCATCCCCCTGGTGCTGGCTCCGGTTGCCGACGTCAACCTGGAACCCGAGAATCCGGTCATCGGCTTCCGCGCGTTCGGTGCCGACACCCGGACCGTCTGCGCCTGCGTCACCGCCGCCGTCGAGGGCTACCACGCCGGCGGCGTTCTCAGCTGCGCCAAGCACTTCCCCGGCCACGGCGACACCCGAGTCGACTCTCATCTGGGGCTGCCCGTCCTGCGGCGGACCCGGGCGCAGTTGGAGGAGGTGGAGCTGCTGCCGTTCCGCGCCGCGATCGAGGCCGGCGTCGACGCCGTCATGGTCGGACACCTGGCGGTGCCGGAGGTGGATCCGACCGGGACACCCGCCTCGCTCTCGGGTGCCATCACGACCGGGCTGCTCCGCCAGGGGCTGGGGTGGTCGGGGCCCATCCTGACCGACGACCTGGAGATGGGGGCGATCGCGGATTTGGGGGCGGGGGAGATCGCGGTCCGGGCCATGGCCGCCGGGTCGGACCTGCTCTTCTTCTCTCACTCGCATGATCGGGTGCGAGCCGCCTGGGATGCCCTGGTGGCGGCGGTGCTGGATGGACGCGTTCTGGAGGCTCGGCTGCGGGAGGCGGCGGACCACGTCACCGGTCTGGCGGAGCGTGCGTGGGCGGCTGCTGAGGTTTCGGCAGGCGAGGTCGACGGTGCCGCGGTGGTGGAGGCGGCGGCGCGGGCTGGGGTTCAGGTGGTGCGGCCGCCCTTCACGTCCCCGGCGGGCGAGGGCGACCCGGTCGCCGTCCTGAGCCTGGTCGACCGCCGGATGACCGGGGCCGAGTCAGTGGGGTCCGGGGATCCCCTGCTCGTCGCGGCCCGGCGCCGTGGGGTCGCCGTGGAGCCGGATCTGGATGCGGCCGCGGCCGGCAGCGGGCCGCTGGTGGTCGGCGTCCGGCGGCCCAGCGCGGAGATCCTGGCGCGACTCGACGGGCTCTCCCGCCGGCGCCCGACCACCGTCATCGCGCTGGCCGAGCCGTGGCCGCTGGAGCGGTTACGCGGCGCGGGCGCGATCGCCGCCTGCGACGGTGGGCGGGCCGCGTGCGAGCGGGCTCTCGACCTCGCCCTTGGCTGACCTGTGGGCGGGCCTACCGCCGACAATGACAATATGCCGAGCAGCTGGTACTCGATCGTTGTCGACGCGCACGAGCCGGGGCGCCTCGCGCGCTTCTGGGCGGAGGTCCTGGGGTACAGCATCGTCTTCGAGTCGGGTGACGAGGTGGCGATCGCTCGCGACAACTCGACCTATCCGGGGATGGTCTTCGTGCCGGTGCCGGAGTCGAAGACGATGAAGAACCGGATTCATGTCGATCTCAACCCCGACGACCAGGAGGCCGAGGTGCGCCGCCTGGAGGGGATTGGCGCGCGTCGTGTCGAGGTGGGTCAATCGCGCCGCGAGCCACCCGCGGGGTGGGTGGTGATGGCAGACCCGGAGGGGAACGAGTTCTGCGTGCTCACGGCGCGCTGAGTCCCGAGAGAGGTCACATCGCTAGCAAGTGCACGCGGGATCTCCGCGCCAAGGCGCGCGCAGCACAGGTCGCGCTCATTCGGGGCTCCGGGGCGTGTGCAGATCCCCGATCGCCGGCATTCGGGGCTTCCGGGGCGTGTGCAGGTTCCCGATCGCCGGCATTCGGGGCTCGCGGGGCGTGTGTTTCGTGACGGCTCCGGCCCTTCGTTTCGGTCCCGGAGGGTGGGATGGGAGAATCGTGACATGGCATACACCGTGGACCTGCGCGCCGTACAAGGTCCCCTCAAGGAGCGTTACCGGACAGACGGCGCTACTGCCCAGGTGGTGACCGGGGCGAGGAGTGTCGCGAGCGACCTGTCCGACCCACGCCACTGCGCGGTTGCACCAACCGAGTTCCCGGATGTGGTGCTCAAGGGTGGACTACACCCCGCGGCCGGGGGCGACGGGACCACGCCCTGCTCGGGGGACGTCCTAGCCGCCGCCCTCGTCATTTGCGAGGAGTCGACCCTGCGGTCGGTGGCAGCGAACATGGGCCTTGAGCTCGAAGACGTCCAGGTCGACGCCCGTATTCACTGGGACTTCCGGGGGACGATGGGCGTAGACCGCGATGTACCGGTCGCGGCCACGAAGATCGAGCTGCGCACGCGCGTCAGGCTCGCCGAGGGAGTGGACCCGGAGCGGGCACGCCGGCTGCTCCAAGGGGCGGAACGTTACTGTTCGACGCTGCAGACCCTGCGCGGTGGAGTTGCGGACATCAAGACCGACTTCGCGATCGAAGAGCGCTGACGCGGGCGCCGGAAGTCCGGTTAATGTCCCGCACATACGTTTGCTATCTGGTACAATTGATGCATGTTGGTGGAGGTCTCTCCGAACGCTGAGCGGCTCTGGCTGGGAGCTGACGACGAGGATCTCAAGCGACTGTTGAGCGCCCTCGAAGAGGTGGGTCTGCCCGAGGACCCCCACAAGGCTTGGGGACGGATCCAGATCCTTCACCGCATCAAGAACTGCGTCAGCGCGCTCGAGCTGGACCACATCAAGGTGCTGAAGAAGATCGAGAACGAGGACCCGCACCACATCGACACCGCCGCCGACCGGCTCTCCAGCGGACTCCACATGCGGCCCAACGCGGCCTACGCCACGGTCTGCACCGCCTGCGAGCTGGAGCGGTTCCCCGACCTCAACCGCGAGGTGCACAGAGGCGAGGTCTCACCCGAGGCGACCACCGTCATCCTCCAGACGCTGAGCGGGTGCAAAAGCACCTGACGGCGGAGCACGTGCTGGGGATGGAGTCGGAGATGCTGTTCGCGGCCCGGGAGATGGACCACGCGGAGCTGCGGGCGCACGGTTCCCGGCTCTTCCACCTGCTCGACCGGCATGCACACAACGAGGTGCTGCGGGAAGAGCGGGAGCACCGGTTCTTCGACCTGAAGCGCCAGGTGGACGGGTGGTTCACCTGCGCCGGCGAGCTGGACCCGGTGGGAGGGACCTTCCTCCAGCTCGCACTCAAGTCCATCGCCAACGACGAGAAGCGCTTCCGGCCGGCGGACGATGAGCGCACGCCCTCTCAGGTCCGGGCCGACGCTCTGGCGGAGCTCGCCGAGCACCGGCTCTGCTACGGCGACCTTCCCGAGCACGGGCAGGAGAAGCCGCACCTCACGATCGTCGCCAGCGCCGAGACGCTGCGCGGCGAGGAAGGCTCACCGGCACCCCAGATCGATTGGGGGACGCCGGTCTCGGGCGAGACAGCGAAGCGGATCGCCTGCGACGCCCTCGCCCGCATCGCAGTGGTCGGCGATCGCGGTGACGGCGTGGTCGACGTGCTGCACATGGGGCGCGCCTTCCGCACCACCACGGTGGCGCAGCGCAAGGCCCTCGATTTGCAGGACGGCGGCTGCATTTGGTGCGGCCGGCACCCCAAAGATTGCACTCCTCATCACTGGGACGCATGGTCCCTGGGTG
>CAWBPD010000022.1:0-20963 GCA_963790575.1 Candidatus Dormiibacterota bacterium
CTCTATGAACCGGTGCGGTGCTCGGCTTCCCGCCGGGACAGCGCACCGTTGGCCTCAACGCGTTCCGGCGCGTCCTCGGCGGCTCGCCGCCAGCCGGACGGGACCTGGCGCTGGCTGATCGAAAACCCACGGATGGCCCCCTGACAGGACGCTGCAAGCCGGTCGACTCCGGCCCTTTAGCCCAGATTTTTCATGAAGGTTTCCGGAGGGTGCGCAGTCAAGGACGGAGAGGGCTGAGGTTGACATTCGCGCCCGACTGATGGGTTCCGTCGCGTTGGGTTCGTGGCTTTCGCCAGGGTCGAGAGTCCGGAGCGGATGCCGGCGGGGGCCCGGACAGGGGCGCGCGCGAGCTCGAGAGGCGTGCCGACCTCGCCCCCTGCGGTGATCGGTCGAGGCGGCCGGGTGGTGGTGGGCCGGGATCAGGTCTCCGGGATCTGTCGGATGCGGGTGAAGGCGGTGGCCAGCAACTCGCTCCAGCGCCAGTTGGACTGCAGGCGCAGGAGGAGGCGGCGGCCGCCATGGACCAGGCGCCCTGCGGTGTGCAGGAGACGGTAGCGCAGCGTGCCCGGCTCCCAGAGCCGCGCCAGGCCGCTGAGAGCGATGCGGCGGAAGTGGCAGAGCAGGTCATGAGCGGCGAGAACCAGTTCCAGCCAGATCTGGTTGGGTAGGAAATCACGGAAGGGAAAGGCGCGGAGTCCGGTCTCCTTGGCACAGCGGATCTGGTCCTCGCAGCGGGCGCGGGCACGATGGCGCGCCTCCAGAAGGGCGAGGTCAGCGTCCTCCTGGTCGGTGATGAAGACCTGGAAGCGCCAGCCCTCGTGGTCGGTGAAGGAGAGCTGGGCACCGGGGTGGGGACGCTCACGGCGGCAGATGGCGCGGGTGCCTGAGGGCCAGGCGGAGAGATCGAGGTCGACGAGCTCGCAGACGTCCGCCCCCTCGCGCTCCTCGGCGTCCTGGCGGATGGCCGGGGTCCAGCTCTCCTCGGGAACACAGAGGATGGCCTCCCTGACCTCCTCGCGGAGATCGAAGCCGACCGAGAACTTGGTGTGCTCGCGAGCGCGCACGCCTTCCAGGAATTTGTGGGTGGCGCCGGCGCTGTCGTAGCGCACCAGCAGGGGGGCGTCGCGCACCCACTCCGGGAGCTGCCGGCAGGCCAGCTCGAAGACCTCGAGGTGATCGGTGACGGTGTTGGAGCCGGCGCTGCCCGGGCGCAGGACGGCGGCCATCGCCTCGCCGGTGGCCTCCAGGAAGCCAGTCAAAGGATGGTAGCCGAAGCCGTGCTTGTAGTTGCCCGAGGCCTGCTCCTTTTCGGAATGCGCGGTGACCAGGGTGGCGTCGATGTCGAGGACCAGCAGCTCGGGTGTGCCGGCGCTTTGCCAGGCCCGCTGGCGGAGATGCCGTCGCGCCTCGCGCAACCGGTCCAGGTCGGCCGCTTGCAGGCGCTCGATGACGCGCCAGGCGGTCGGAGTGGAGGCGACGTGGCCGAAGAGATCGGGCTGATCGCGAAGTGCGGAGAGGTCGCTCAGGCAGTCACCGCCGTCGGCGATGCTGACGACGAGATCAGTGAGCACGGCGCCGGGATGGTGGACGGCGCGAGGCGCATGTCGTGGGTCGAGGCCGTCGCAGAGAGCCTGGGTGTAGCCGAGTCGATCGGCAAGCTCGCGGAGTGCGGCGGCGCCGGCGTGATTGACGAGGCCGCGGCCGTCGGTGCTGACTGCGAAGGAAGGGCGACGAGTGCTGCTACGCTTCACCTGGAAGGTGCCTCCTCGGCTGGACGAATGGGTCTTGGACAACCGCATTCTCCCAGTTCGGGCTGGCACCTTTCGTTCCCCTACGCCGCCCTTCTCAACGCCCCACATGAAATGTCTGGGTTAGGCACTCCTGGCGACCGGTGTCCGGCGACTGGCGCGCGGGTGACAGCAGTTTGGCAGCAGCGGCGTGCGACAGGGCCCGACTCACCCCGACGCCGACACCACGCGGTGGCGTTCGAGGCTGTCACCCGAACGGACCGAGGCCGGACTTGTAACTCCTGAGGTGCACCAGCGACAACAACGTCACTACTGCGCAACCGGCAAAGTCATGTTGCGCAGGCACTCCGATCTGGGCCCGGGCTCGTCGAGAAAGCGGCTCCCGTGGTGTCCTGTACTGGCCTGGCGGAACTGAAATAGCACCGTGCCAAGCACCGCTGCGGAACAGCAAAAACACGCCGATGAGATCATCGGTAGGCACCATTCCACGGGAACTGCGAACTACGGCTTTCAGCATGGCGATGTTCCGGCCACCTCGAATGAATCGATCAATTTACGGATCAGGAGATGTCGTCCCCACCGCCTCTATGGTTGACTTCGTCAATGGTGCTATCGCTGGCTGCTGGTATGGGTGTGAAAACGCATCGAATTCAAGGGTTCGAGGTCGAGCCTGACCCGATTTCACGTGGTCTCCCTCTTCTTCATCTCGGACGCCACCAACTGTGCGAGCCGTTCGTAGTCTAGGCGTTGCGCCACGGTCTCGGCATCCACCTTCGTCTGGCCCTCAGACCGCGGTGCCCGAAGAGCATCGAACACGCGCCGTGAGGTGTTGGACAGCTCCTCGAAGAATCGAGCGTTGCCATCCCTGAGGCCTGCTAGAAAGCTGTTGCCTAGCCCATCGGTCGCAACCAATTCCGGGGTAAGCGCGATGCTGAGCGTATGCAACGATTCGGCGGATGCGTTGGAGAGGCCACCCAGTAGCTCGACCGTTGCGACGATCGATCTTCGTGACCGCCCTCTGGCTGCCCTCCCCACGCGCAGTGACGGTTTCCGGACGTCAACGTCCTCATTCGCCGGGCCAGACGGAGTGTTGGTGTCCATGCTTTTCCTCCAATCAGTTGCCGCAATCAGCGTGACCTGAGCTCTCCGAGCATCCTCCTCATCAGGATGAACGCCACCAACGCGCCCAGTAAGATGAGAATAAGTGGGGGCGGTTCGCTGATCAAGATCCGCCGGCAAATTGACCCGGCTTACTGGGGGGTACGCCACGACGATCGCGAGCGCGAAAAGCAGGAGGAGGGGACCGTAACCGAGCACAACGCCACCCACCCGTTCGAGCTGGCGACTTCGTCCCGGTGCTGGTGCTGCCCGCGGGTCGGCCCTTGGGCGTCATCGAGGCGCTGATGGGTCAGCTGTATCTGGTCACGGTGGCGGCGCTCCTAATCACCACATTATCCGGACGGAGATCCACCGGCCCAAACCAGCGCTGTTGAAGAGGGCCGTCGGCCACCATCCCGTGATCGCCGGAACTCAGGGGTCGCGAGCGGGACTGGGGATGCGAAATCTCGGACACGAAACGGGCCGCCCAGGTGGCCGCAGCGAGGACGAGAGCTCAGACGAGTCGGACGGGCGAGTGCGTCGTGCCACTTCGCTCCACACATTTGTCGAAAGCACGCTCCAGCTCGGGCATGCGGACGCCCGGGATCTGCATATGTTCGCAACGTGGCAGATCAGCTTCCCCCAGCCCGGGACGCGGGCCGCCGCCTTCGTTGGCCGTGGCGCAACGCCGCCTTAGCCCCGCGCGTCCAGCGCGTGCTTGTCACCGCCGGCTTTTCGGATCAGGTGCGGGCCGAGGAGGCGGCACGAGCGCTACAGGTTTGGGGGCACGCCAACCCGGCCCTGAAGGTATCCCCGGCGGCCGTGCTCGCCAAGGGGCCTTCGAAGACCGTGACCTACCATCCGCAGCACATCCGGGTCGGCGGCGCGATCTGGCGCGGTGTCGTCATCGGCGCCATCCTGTTCGCTCTTCCAGCCGCCGGGGCGGCGGCCGTGGTGGTCTTCGTGATCAGCGCGCTGATCCTGGGTCTGCTGGGACTCATCGGAGTCCTGTCCGGTTCCGAGGTGTCCATGCTCAACATCGTGTTCACGGCAGGTGCGGCTTTCCTGGCTGCGCTGGTCGTTGGGATCGCCGGTGCCGTCGTGGGCTGCCTGATCGGGTTGGTCGTGGGCTTGATCAACGACTCCGGGCGAGGGTTCTCGCAGATGCGGCGCGCCGCCATCGCCGTCGAGCTGGTGGCGGGCTGTGCGGCGGTGCTGGTTTGGACACTGCCCTACGGCGTGATGGCCGTGCGGGAGGAGTTGGCGCGGCTGGGAGGAGAGCCGCCCGAAGAACCTGCGCCTCAGCAGGAGTCGGCTCCTGCCGGGCCCGGTGAAGCCGCCGCCCTGCCTCCTGACCGTGATGGCCCCCCGACGGCTCAGCCGGCGGAGGCTGGTCTGGCGGGCCCTGCACGAGCTCATGCCACAGGTTCCATCCCAGAGGTCCTGAGCGATGGATGACCGCCCAACCCCGGCCGGTCCGCCCGACCCGGGAGCGGATGGGACGCCGGGTCGGGCCGGGCGCTTGCGCTCCTGGTGGCGAGGGCATGAGTGGCAGTCGGTGGCGGGACTCGGTGGGGCGGTGGCCGTGGTGCTCCTGTTGGTCGTCCTCGTCGCCACTCTGCATCCCACGAGTCCGGCGCCCGCGCCCTCGCCGTCGACCGTCACACAGACTTCGCTCCCCAGCCCGGCGCCTTCGAGTGCCCCCGCGGCGGCCGCCAGCCGGCAGCAGAAAGCCTATCGCGCCTACCTGGTGACCGTGCTCACTCAGAGCACCGCCCTCACGGGGGCGACGCTTCGACTCGCCACCTGCTGGCAGCACTGGGTTGGCCGGGCCAACTGCGAACAGGCGGTGGCGCTGGCGGAGGGGGAGGTGCGCACGTTTCAGACCGACCTCGACAAGAATCCTGCTCCGGCCTGCCTCGCCACAGCCGACTCGCGTCTGCGCACCGGTCTCGATCTCCAGCAACGTGGGCTGCAGCTCGTCTCGGATGCCATGCACCATCACGATCGGCTCCAGCTTGGACAGGGCCTGATCCTTCTCACCGCGGGCCAGGCGGCGATCGTGCAGGCGTTGAGGCAAGGCCGCAAGGCACAGTGCGCGTAGTGATCCAGGGATCTGGGTCGCGGGTTGTCGTGAGATCGCACACGCTTGTGTTCACCCCCCGCCCTGTAAGATCACGTGGCCTGGCCCTGGCGTGCGTTGATGAGCGCAATCGCATCCCGGGCTGAGCGTGGCCACCGTAACGTCCGCTTCCGTGCCAGCGAAAGGTCCGCACTGCCGGCCTGCCCTGCCGCGGCCGGCGGTGCCCCCCGCTGAGCGAAGGTGTTGGTGCTCAAGGCATCGCCCCGCCGCAGCCGGAGCACGTCCCCATTGAAGAACACGAGGCAGCAGTTGGACATCATCAACGCCTCCAGGTGTTGCGGCCCCAACAGCTTGCTGATGTCGCAGGGCCAGACCTGATTCTGCCGCTGCGCCACCAGCTCCGGCCTCACCGTCCCTGGATGGCTCGCCCGGCGACGCCGCTCCCCCACCTCGCCGGCCCCGCGCAGGACCGCTATCCTGACTGTCCAGCGCCTGGTACTGGGTCAGGATGATCAGCTTGTGTAGCGCGCGCTGGATGCGGAGCCGAAGCGATCCGGCCAACGACATCACCAGGTTGCACCAGTGAGCCGATCCGTGCTCGCGGTGACGCCGAACTCAGCAAGAAGGCCTGAGGAGTACGCGTCCCGCAACGATAGCAGCGGGACCCCGTAGCGCTCGGACGCTTTTCGCAGTTGCCGGGAGCGAAAGGTCCACCGTCGCTCGTCAAGCCGTGAGACCCATCTGGGCAGGCCGTCTAGGAACCTGTCGCTGAACAGGCAGGCGACACGGGCGTGCTCGGCGCGAAAGCCCTCCTTGCCATGGATTGCGACGTCGCCCCAAGCGTGCACCAGCCCGAGGACGACCCCATCGACGGGCGGGGCTCTCCTCAGCAATGCCACGCAGTCACTCGGGTCGAACACGGCCCAGAACCCGCACTTGCACGTGCTGCCGGGCGCATGGTGATCACCGGGTTCGAGCTCCGTACGGAGACAGGAGGCGCTATTGGGTCCGGGTGCCCAAATATATCTCATCGCCCAGGCCGCCAGAGAGCCTCCAGTCAGCCGCCAGATGCGCCATCCGGTGAGCGTAGTACGAGCCTCTTCCGGTACGGGGTCGATCGACGCATCTCGGCGACTGGGCACCAACGGACCGTAACCCGGGTTGGGCGAGGCATCGCTATCAACTCAACCAGTGAGCTAGACAAATCCACGGTTTCCCATTTGTCAGTGGTGCCCGGGCCGAGCGGCTGCGCGTCGCGCCTGTTGGCGCGGCCGCGGGCCGAGCCGGCGCGCTGGAGCAGTCCGGAGGTCGCACGTTTTCCCGGGCCAGTCGCCATGGGTCTCGATGCATGGGACCAGCTGGGTGTCGTGGCTGAAGCTCACGATGACCCCTCCTGCCCTCCTCACCAACCCACCCCGCGCGGGGGCCACCCGGCTGCTACCCTGCCGAGTGGCCAGAAACGCCCGAGGGCGTCGTTGTGGATGTTTCCCCTCCCCCAAACGCTGCGACGCAAGCTGAGACCGCCAAGGGGGCGGAAGGTGGCTGGTTTGAGTCAGACTGCCGGGAGTCCCCTCCGCCAGTGGACCGTGAGGCCGAAGAGGATGAACACGTCGACCGCGACGAGGACGATGGACCACCAGGGATAGGTGCCGATTGTCAGCAGGTTCACGAACAGAGACAGGCCGACAGTCACGATTCCGAACCATCGTCCCCACGAGCGGTGGCTCATGATGGCACCGCCGGCGGCCATCTGCAGCACGCCGAAAACGATCCAGAGAATCGCCCAGATCCAAAGCGCTCCCCCAACCGTGTGGCCGATGAAGAAGGTGGAACGAAAGAAGCCGAATAGACCCTGGAACATATTCCAGACGCCGATCCACAGGATCATCAGAGCGGAGAAGAGCACCCAGCCGTCCGGCATCGTCGATGATTGATCCCCCCCGGCATAGCTCGCCCCGGTATTGCGTGTCACATCTGTCATTTGAAATAACTCCTTCGCATATGCGTATCAGCGCACCGTCTCTCGCTTTGACACCGCCCTTGTCTTCCGCCTGCTCTGTCCGCACCCCCCTCGTCAAAACACTTACGCCGCCGCAGACGAGAACGTATCGCAGGCCTCGGGCCGGCCCTTCTCGATCCCCGTCTGCAGCCAGTGCTGGCGCTGCGCAGACGATCCGTGAGTCCAGCCCGCGTCGTCGACTTCCGCTCCGGAGAGTTGTTGCTGGTAGTCGTCGCCGACGGCCGCTGCCGCCCGCAGTGCCTGGTCGATCTGACTCGGGCCGACCAGCTTCCGCGAGTAGGCGGTCGACGCCCACACCCCAGCCAGGCAATCTGCCTGGAGCTCACTCCGCACCGAGAGTGGGTTGGCATCGTGGGGGCTGACCGTGCTCAGGGCGTTCACCCGGGTCGTGATCCCGATCAGCGTCTGCACGTGATGACCCAACTCGTGAGCGATGATGTAAGCCCTCGCGAAGTCCCCCTCCGCGCCTAGGTGTTGCTGAAGAGCGGTCAGGAAGCTGAGGTCGATGAATACCGTGTGATCCGGCGGGCAGTAGAACGGCCCGACCTCCGAAGGCTGCGTCCCGCAGCTGGTCTCGACGCCCCCACTGAAAGTCACCAGCTGAGCGGACTGGTACGTGCTGCCGGCCCTACGGAACTCGTTCGACCAGAAGGACTGGATGTCTCCGAAGACGAGCGTCGCGAACTGCTGTTCACTCATTGCGCCGGTCGGAACGGGATTGGCACCGGATCGGGGCGCGGGTGCTGCCGGCAGCCGCTGCATCTGCGATCCTTCGACTGAAGCCAGCCCGCCAGGACTTGGCGAGCTGGATGCGCGGGGCGACTGTGCTCCGGCCCCGCACGACGTCAGTGCCACGAATAGCAACAGCGTCGAGGCCAGCGCTACCGCCCCGCGCGTCCACGCGGCTGGAGGCCGTCGCGCCTCTGACTCGCCAACCCCCGGCCGGCGGATTCGCCTGAGATTCATCGGTGATTCGGGACCCTCGCTCGGCTTCGATGCAGGACGGAACGGGCCCTCCTCCGTCGGCCCGACCCAGATCCATCCTGGGCGGAGGGCCGCGTGCACGAGAGGGCGGCTCTCTACCTGGTTGGACAAAACGTGATGCTGAGCCGACTCGCAGATCGCCGAGTCTTACGCAAGACCCTCACACGCTGCCTGCAGAGTTGAGCTCCGGAGATGTTCTCGTATCGCCGCCGGCTGCGTCCCGCACTGTTGCGGGCCGTGGTTTGGTCAGCGGCGTTCGCGGCGGTCCTGACGGCGATCAACGCGGCGGCTCACTCCGTGGGCTACCACGGCGGCGGTGCCGACGGTGACCGCGGTGCGGGCTACGGGCGCCGGCCCGATCAGTGCTGCGCGGCGCATACGACGTGCGGCAAGTGGCATGGTTATGCTCCTTTCGACTCGTCGCCGACTTTCGACTCGTCGTCGTCTTCGTCCTCGAGGGCGGCCAGCAACGCCTGAGTAGGGATGCGACCGCCGGCCACCAGCTGGCCGCCGGCCCGCCGGCAGGCATTGGCGAAGGGAATCGCCCAGAGATTCTCGTAGACGACAACTCCCGCCGAACTGCCTGGCTCGATCGCCGCCGCCAGGGCGGTGACATCGTCCTCGCTCAGCAGCATCGCCAGTTCGGCCTCGTGAGCCCTCAACTCTCCGACCTCGTCGTCGGGCAGGTCTGACAGCTCGAACGCGTCGATTCCGCCGTCGTGGTCCTTGCGGAGCACAAGTAAGTCCAGGACCCGGACGAGACCGCGCCGCACCAGGTCGCGCATTGCCGGGGCGATCTCGCCCCTGAACTTGCTGCCTGGAAACTCCACGACGAGATAGTCCACAGGACCGATCTCGATGTCGTTTTTGCCTTCGATCGTCGACATATCGCCTCCTCAGGTGCGTCCGTGCTTCTTGAGACCCCCGCCGTCGCCTCCAGGCGTCGCCTGTCCGACCGCGACCGGCGAAGCGGCGCCTGGGGTTTGTCTCCTCCTCGGCTCCGCCCGGCGGTTGCACGCACCTCAGCGTGAGAGCCGGTGAAATCGATCGGTGCCGAGCCATGTTCAGGGCTGACCGGCGGGCGGCCCGCGGCCGCCGCGCCCAGCCGCACGCGGAGATGATCGCCCACCCGGATGGCGTTGGCCATCGCGGTCAGGGCAGGGTTCACCGCGCCGATGCTGGGGGAGAAGCTGGTGTCGACCACGTACAGGTTGTCGAGCTCGTGTGCCCGGCAGCTCTGGTCGAGCACGGAGGTGGCGGGATCGCACCGGCGCCGTCTCGATCGGCTTCTCTCCGCGGAACATCTCGGTCTGCGACTTGCCGAGCATCTTGCGGAGCCGGTAAAGGGCTGCGCCGTAGAGCTTGGTCGCGCCTCCCACGAAATAGTGGACCTGAGGCTGGACCGCCTTCCCGCTCTCGTCGTACCAGGTGTCCGGCGAGATGTAGCGGTTGTACAGAAGGACCTCGGCGGTGTGCCAGTTTTCGACCTCGCGGGGCAGCCAGCCGCCACGCTCCAAGAGCAGCATGCGCTTGCCCGAAGGAGCCAGCTGGTGCGCAAGCGTCCCGCCGGCGGCGCCGGTTCCGATGATGATGACGTCGTAGCGCTCGCTCATCGTTCTGACTCGACTCCCTGCAGCTCCGCTAATTCAGTAGCGCACGTGTGAGCTGTCGCTGCCTCAACCGAGCCCTCGGCTCACCAGCTCCGGACCTGGTCAGCCTCGATGGGCCCGGACTAGCTCGTTCGCCGCCGTCTGGAGGCCTCCGGTCCTGCCCGTGATGGGCAATCTCGCGACATCGGACTTGCCCTGCGGCCCGTGACAGCGCACTCACGCCCTGCGCGGTCATGTCATCGATCTCCTTGTTACATGCGCGCCGCCCCAGGCAGGGTTAAGGCAATGCCGACCGCGGCCGCATCCACGATCCAAGGAATCATCCGGTGGGACTGAGGAAGGCCCGGCCCCCGTTGACATGTGGACAAATCCTTCAGTCGCAGCCGGACCTGGCACAGGCACCGCGGCATGGTGCCCAACCGCACTCCCGCGCCGTACGTCGCGCGCTCTTCGTCCGCGCCGGTCAGGCCGCCGGTGCCGGAATGGTGTCCCCGCAAGTGCCACTCGATCGGCGGAGTCCGTCCATCAAGTCGCAGTCCCGGGGTCCTGAACGTCTCCCCACTCTGTCTGACGGTCGTCCCAGCGGCCGGCGAGCGCCCTTCGCAGCCGGCTGTCGGCGCGTCGGCCCACCGCGTCGTGGTCGTGGGCGGCGGCTTCGCCAGCGGCATCTCCGGCACACCCCGGTGGCGGTGACCCTGGTCGACCGCTCCGCGAACCACGTCTTCCAGCCCATGCTCTACCAGTGCGCCACCGGGATCGTGCCGCCCGTGAGCATCGCGCCGACGGTGCGGCGATCTTCCGTCGCCAGCCCAACGCGCGGGTGCGGCTGGCCGAGGTGGTGGACATCGACCTCGACCGCCGGATGGTCCGAGCCCGGACGCCCCCGGGCCAGGATCTGTGTCTGGAGTACGACTCCCTGATCAGTGGGCACCGGAATCAGCACCTCGTACTTTGGCCACGACGAGCTCGCCCGCCATGCGCCCGGCATGAAGACGGTCGACGATGCGCTGGCCATCCAAAAGCGCATCTTCGGCTCGTTCGAGGTCGCGACCGAGATCGAGGACCCCCGAACAGCGGCGGGCCTGGCTGACCTTCGGCGTGGTTGGCCCCGGACCCACCGGCGTGGAACTGTCCAGGCAGATCCGGCAGCTCGCGCGTCACACCTTGCGGCGTGAGTTCCAGGTCATCGATCCGACCGAGTGCCGTGTCCTGCTCCTGGACGGCAGCTCGGAGCCGCTGGCGACATTCGGGGACCGGCTCTCGAGCCGGGCGCGGCGCACGCTCGAGTCCATGGGCGTGGAGCTGCAGATGGGCTGCCTGGTGACCAATGTCGACGCCGCGGGCATCGACGTCAAGGACCACTCAGGCGAGGTGAGGCGCATAGACGCCAGGACCGTGATTTGGGCGGCGGGGGTCGCGGCCTCGCCGCTGGGGCGGATGCTGGCGGACCGGGCGGGCGCGGAGGTGGACCGAGCCGGACGGGTCGGAGTGCTCCCCGACTGCACCCTACCGGGCCACCCCGAGGTGTTCGTGGTGGGGGACCTGATGGCCCTGGACCGGCTGCCGGGCGTCGCCGAGGTCGCGATGCAGTCCGGCCTGCACGCCGCCAACAGCATCAAGCGCCGGCTGGAGGGCAAACCCATCCGGCGGTTCCACTATGTGGACATGGGCAGCATGGCCTACGTCGGCCGCGGGCGTGCGGTGGTGGACTTCCGCGGGCTCAAGCTGAGCGGAAGGCTCGGCTGGCTGATGTGGCTCTTCGTCCACATGGTGTTCCTGACCGGGTTCACCAACCGGGTGGCGGCCCTCCTCAACTGGGCGGTGGCGCTGGCGGGCGTCCGGCGCGCGCATCTTCAGCGCCTCCGACCTCGCCGTCACGGAGGCCGAGCCGGGGCTGCCCGCCGCCACCGGAGCTCGAGGTCGCCCGGCTACGTGATCGGCCCGCCCCCGCCGGCCACCGTCGGCCCCAGCCTCGCCCAGACCACGTTCGAGCCCACGTAGGCCACGACCACCGCCACGATCACCAGCGGCATCAGGGTCAGGCCGTCGGAGAACAGCAGGAGGGTGGCCAGCAGCACCGAGGTCATCGGCAGTCGCAGCATGGCGGCGCACATCGCCCCGATGCCCATGGCGGCGGCGGGGATCATCGGGAGACCGGGGAGGTGGGAGAGGAGGATTCCGCCCACGGCGCCCAGGAACATCGCCGGGAAGACGGGCCCTCCTCTGAAGCTGCTCAGCGAGGCGCCGTACGCCAGGCCCTTGCAGGCGAGCAGCAGAGCCAGCGCGGCGATCGAGTAGGTCGCGCCATGCTGGAGCAGAGGTCCCAGCGCCAGCTGCCCTGAGAAGAGCACCGCGGAGCTGCTCCGGCCGGTGCCCAGCGCGAACGCGATCGCCAGCCCGGCGACGGCCAGGCCCACCAGGGGGGTCAGCAGCACCACCCGCCGCTCGACGTGGGGCCGCAGGAACAGCCCCAACCACCGAATCGCCGAGGCGACCACGGCCGCCGCCACCCCGATCGCCAGCGCCCAACCGAACTCCGCCAGGTCGGGCGGGCCCACCGAGGGAAGGTTGGGAATCGCCAGGGACGCGGTTCCCAGCCCGGTCCAGGCGTCCAGGCCGACGAAGACCAGGGATCCGATCCCGGCGGCCAGCAGGCCCGGGACCAACACCAGTTCCAACGCCGCGCCCCCCAGGCCCGACGCCTCCATCAGCAGGAACGCGCCCAGGACGGGGGAACCCAGCAGCGTGCTGAGCGAGGCGAAGCTCCCCGCCGCGGCCACCACCGCCGCGGTCCGCTGCGGGACGTCACGCCTCGCCGCCCGCACGGCGATGACGGCGAGACCGGCGCCGAGGGCGATCAGCGGGGCCTCGGGGCCGAGCACCGCCCCCAGGCAGAGCGTCGCAAGCGCGGCCAGCAGCACCCCGGGAAGCTCCACCGGCCGGGGCGCGCCGCCGGCCTTGAACCCCTCGGCCGGCGAGTGCCCGCCGCGTCCGGGGAGGTAGCGAATGCTCAGCCCCACCAGCACACCCCCCAGCACCAGCCAGGGGATCGGCCACCAGACCGGCTCGCCGTGCAGGCCAAGCCGGCCCGGCAGGTCGCTGAAGATCCAGCCCTGGGCGTGGTTGACGAGCTGGAGGAAGCCGTAGGTGAGCGCCGAGATCGGCGCCCCCACCAGCGCGGCCAGCACCAGCAGCATGAGGTAAGCCCGCGACCTGAGGGTGGCCAGGAGGTCAACGCCCGGCGTCGTCGGCTCCACCCGGCCAGCATAGAGAGGGGTCACCGAGAGGGCATCCACCCGACCGGATGATTCTGCGCCCGCGCGACGGTGGGTGTCTCAGCCCGACCCCCCTGCCTGCTCGCTCGCCTCGTCGAGGTCGAGGAATCGCCGCAGCTCCTCCTCCGGGCCGGCCCGGGGCCTGCGCTCGCGCCCGGGCGGCGGTAGCGGCCCGAGGAGGACCAGGGTGTCGCCCGCCTGCGACCGGGGGCGCAGGCCGGCGGTGACCGGCGCCAGCCGGCCGCCGGCGCGCACCAAGAACAGCAGGCCGGGCTCGTCCTGGTCGCTGGTCGCCGGCCTGGTCACGATCTCGGCCCCGCGCTGGTGACGCCGGAAGACCTCGAGCCCGGTGAGGGGAGCGCCGAACAGCACGTCGTCGGTCGCGAACGGGGCCACCACACCCAGGTCCTCGCGCGGCGGCGCGACGCGGTAGACCTCCCCGTCAAACCCGTCCTGCAAGGTGACGGCGGCGAGGGCGTTGAAGTCGTCCTGGGTGGTGAGGAGCAGGACCGCGGTGATCCCCTCGAGCTCGGCGCCGCGCCCCGTCGCGTTGGCGAGCAGGTCACCGGCGGCCAGCTCCAGTCCCGCCTGGCGGATCCGCTCGCGCTGGTGCGGGGCGGCCGCCCACATGACGACGCTGAGGCCGGCCGCCTGGAGCGCCCGACCCAGGTCTACCACCCACTCGGCGCCCCCCACCAGCAGGGGTCGGGAGCGGGAGGGCCGCGTCACCTGGAGCAGCCGCGCCACCGGTCCGGCCGTGAGCCCGTACACGGTGACAGTGGCAACGATTACGAGAAAGGTCGCGGGCAGGATGGTGGAGGCGCCGGGGACTCGCGCGGAGACCAGCGCGGCCGAGAACGTCGAGGCGGTGGCGGCGGCCACGATTCCGCGGGGATGCATCCATCCCAGGAAGGCCCTCGCTCTCCACGGCAGGTCGGTCCTGACGCTGGCCGCCAGGGCGACTAGCGGCCGGGCGACCAGCAGCAGCACGGCGATGAGGGCCAGCGCCGGAAGGAGTGCCGCGCCCACCGCCGACGGTGTGATGCTGGCCGAGATCGAGACGAAGAGGATGCCGATGACCAGCTGGATCACGGTCTCGAAGAAGGGGCGGCGGGCGGGGAGGTCGAATCCCCGGACATTGGCCAGAGCCATGCCGATGACGATGGCCGCGATCAGCCCGCTGTCCTCGCGGAGCAGGTCGCAGGCGACCGCCAACGCGACCACGGTCGCCAGCGCCACCTGGGTCCCCAGCGTCTGCGCGAAGCCGGCCCGCCGCAAAAGGAGCCAGAGCAGGGCGGCGCCGACGACCCCGCCGGCGAGTCCTACGCCCACGCTGGTTAGGAACTGCACGAGCTGATAGAGGAGGCCATGGCGCGTGGAGGCGATCACGCCGTGGAACACCAGGACCCCGAAGATGGCGCCGACGGGATCGATGATCGAGCCCTCCCAGGTCAGGAGCGTCTGCAGTCGTCGCTCGAGTCGAACGGACGCGAGCAGGGGCGTGACCACCGTGGGGCCGCTGACGACGAGGATGGCGCCAAGCATCACGGCCGCCTTCTGCGACATGCCCAGGAACAGGGCAGCCGAGATCGCCCCCAGCCCGCACGTGATCGGGATGCCCAGGCCGATCAGCCTGGCCACGACGGGTCGCGACCGTCGGGTCAGCCCCCGCAGGTCGAGCTCGAGCCCGCTGTCGAAGAGGATCACCGCCACGGCCACGGACACCAACGGCTGGAAGAGCGGCCCCAGGAGCTGGTTGGGATTGACGACCTTGGTGAGCGCACCGGCGACGAATCCGGCGGCCAGCATCACGACGAGCGCGGGCAGGCGCAGGGCCCGGGCAAGGAGCCGGGAGGCGACGGCCAGGGAGACGGTCAGTCCAAGTCCTGCGAGGATCTGGTCGGTGGTCATCTCGGCTGGGTGCTCTGGTGGTTCGTCAGATCCCCAATCGCCCACAGGTCGCACATGGCCCGCTTCTCCTCATACGCGGACGCCGGCCCCACTTCGGGCGCCCGCCTGACGCCAGACAACCAGCTGCCAGACGTTCGGGCATCCTCCGCACGGGATGATTCGTCGCGGCAGCCCGTGCGCCGCGGTCCGGAACGTGTCGAAGGATCGGTCGAATAGCACCCTGACCGCCGGTGGGCCTCCCGACCCGACCCCCCTACGCTGATCCCGGACCGGCCTCACCGGCCGCGATCACCTCCAGCATGAGCGAAGATCCTACCGTCGTCGAGGACCCCGCACAGTCCCCACCGGGGCGGGCCGGCGGACGGTTCCGGCTGCCGCCGAGCCTGGCCGTTCCGGCTCCAGCAGGCGAGCGGTCGTGGCTGGTGGTGCGCGGCCGCCTGGTCCGGCACCTGCTCGCATCCGGCGATGTGCCGGTGGTGGTGATCACCGGCGGGGCGAGACGGACGCTTTGTTCGGCGCGGCGGGGCTCCCGGTGGACCCCGAACAGGTCGACGTGCTGGTCCGGCAGACGGAGGGCTGGCCGGCCGGACTCTCGCTGGCCGCCCCCTCGATCGGAGAGCGCGCCGAACTCGGGCCGGCGGTCGCCGATTATCTGCGCACCGAGGTGCTGGATCGTCTGGCTCCTGGGGAGCTGCGGTTTCTTCGCCACCCGATTGCGGCGCTCCTCCACCCCTCTGAAGGTGGCGGGTGCGTCCCTTGCGCTCTCTCGGCGGTGCCCGCGGGTCCGCGCGGGCACGGACCTGGTGCGCTGAGTACCTCCGCCGGCAGGAGAGCGTGGTGCTGAGCGCCGAGGGCCCAACCACGATCCGGGTCCTCGTGATCGACGAGCGCACCGTTGTCCGGGAGGGACTTCGTCTCATCCTCAGCGCCGACCCCGTGTTTGAGGTGATCGCGATGGTTGGCCACCTCGGGCCGGGGATCGCCGTGGCCCAGGACCGGCGTCCGCACGTCGTCCTGGTCGGGATGCCGTCAGGAGCGGCAGGTCGGGAGCTGGTCCGTTCCCTGCGGGACGAGCTCCCGGACGCGAGCCTGGTCGTCCTCACCGACCGCGCTGAAGACGACGCGGTGGCAGGCGCGCTCCGAGAAGGCGCTGTCGCGTACGTCGTCAAAGACGCCAACGCGGACGAGCTTCGGAGCACCATCCGGTCTGCGATGGCCCCGACGCCGGACCCCGCGCAGAGCGCCACCCGCACGTTGCTCAGCGGGCGTGAGCGGGAGGTGCTGGCGCTGATCGCCGAGGGCAAGCCGAATCGGGTCATCGCCGTTGAGATGGGAGTCAGCTCGGAGACCGTCAAGACGTATGTGAAGCAGATCATGGGCAAGCTCCGAGTCGAGAGCCGGACTGAGGCGGCGGTGGTCGCGTTGACGACCGGGATGGCCCGCTTAGCCCCGCCGGAGCACCCACGCGGCTGGCGGCGACCGTCGCCAGGTGACCCCCGTCCGTAGGCGTTTGATCCGTCCGTGGGCAGGCCGTGGACGGACCGCCACGGCTTCCAGGAATGTCCCACACAAAGGGGATACAAACGCCCTCTTTTGGGGGATAGATGTCCCCTGAAGGTGGGCGTAGCTTCGGCTGTAATGAATGTGAGCGGTGCCCCGTGGACAGTCGACGGTCCATCGCCGACGAGTGAGCGTCCTCTCCTCGGGACCCGCGCGCCTGGAGGCCGGACCAGGGTCATGATCGTCGACGAGCACCCGGCCACGCGGGCAGGTCTGCGCTCGTCCCTGCAGGGCGACGGCGAATTCGAGATCGTAGGCGAGGCCGCCAGCGGGGCGGAGGCACTGGGACGTGTGCAGGACATCCGTCCCGACGTCGTGCTGATCGACGTGAATCGGCGGTAAGGTCCGCCAGCCCCGAGAAGATCGGGGTCTGGATGCCGCGCCCCAATGGAAATGGAGTGCGGCCGGGCGCGGTCTGGGAAGTAGAGGTGGTCCCACTTCGCGGCCTGTCGGGAGACGTGACGCACCTGATACTCCGGACGGTCGATGCCGGCGCCGGCATGGTGTCCAATCACGCAGACCGGCTCCTGGCAGCGGTCCTCGCGCTGCGCACGGCGAACGACGCCGGACAGGTGTACGGGGTCGCCACCGAGCATGCTCGTGATCTGATCCCGGACGCCGAGGTCCTGGTCGGACGTTCCTCGAGCCGGCCCGCGGGGCTGACGGTGGAGGCAGCAGAAGGGCCATGGGCGACCACCGATGACGGCGACCCTGATCTGGGCGTCTCGCTGGTGCGGGACGTCGCGCGAAGGGGTGCCCACCTCGATCTTCAATGGGACACCATCGATGGCGCTCAGATCGTCCGCGCGGTGCCCATCGCCTCGCGACGAGGGACCGGGCCCGGCGCGCTTGGTGTCTTCGCGTTCGCGCGAAAGGGCAGAGATCCCTTCACGGCGGGCGAACGGGCTCTGATGGACGAATTCGCCGATCGAGTGGGGGTCGCCCTCGACACGATCGAGGCTGGAGCCTCCTCATCGGCACCGCCGGCGCAGCAGACCGCGCCGTAGCTGAGGCGCTTCCCCGGAGTCCGACTCTGCTGGGATGCTGCCGCCGGCGGCGCCGTGGCGGTCAGAGCAGTGGGGTGCGGGTGTAGCCGCTCTGTCAGGCTTCCCAGGACCGCCCTGAGGGCCAACACCTCCTGGCGACCAAACGCATGGTGTTCGACAGACGACGCGTAGGCCACAGGCTGCTGAAGCCCTGCTCCCGGGCAATCGGAACCGTCGCCGGCGTGTTCGTCGCCTGGGACTCCTGGGGCGGCGTGCCTGATCACCGCCACCCTGGCCTGGCCGATCCGTCGGCATCTCTGGCCTTGTCGGTGACCGGGCGCCGGAGGGGAGATGCTGACGCCGGTCGGGGGGTAGGGACCAAGAAGGAGGTCGCGAGACCGGCGCCTCCCCTGAAGAATGCCCCCTCGATGGGACGAGCCTGCCTCCGAGGCCCGACGGACCTAGACGAATCCACGACATTTGGCTGCGGTCCGGCGACCCGCCGCCGGCACGGAGTATCGGGAGGATGAAGCCCGGCCGGCTGGTCGAAGAGGCCGAGGAGCAGCAGCCGGCCGGTCACGGAACATCGGCCTGTCCCTCGCGCGGGTTTTGCGCGATCCATGCCGTCGCATCCGCGTAGGCACGTTTGAGCGCGGCGCCCACCCGCTCATTCCCCGCGTAGAAGTTCTCCAGGCCGATCAGTTCGGTGATCCCGGTCGCCCGTAGTTGTTCCTGGATGCGTTCGCCGGCCGAGACGATGACCAGCTTGCTTCCGGCAGCGGTGAGAGCTTCCGCGTAGCGCCGCAGTACGTCCATGAAGGTGGTGCCGAGCTCGGGGCGTCCGCGCAGCCGCAGGATGACCACGGAGTTACGTTCGGCACCTACTGGAGCGGGGAGCTGTGATTCGAACCCCGGCGCCGCCCCGAAGAAGAGGCTCCCGTATGGCTCGAGCGCGACCACCTCTCCCGAGGGGAGCTCTGCCGGCGGGTCCGTCTCGATGACATCCCCGCTCGGGTCGAGCAGCCACCGCTTGACGGTGATCTGGTTCGACTGCCGCACCACATGCAGGATCGCTGACAGGCCCACCGCCACGAGGACCGCGTACTGCAACGGGATGACCATGGTGAGCCCGAAGCTGGTCACCAGGACCACCTTCTGGACGATGCCCGTCTTCCACACCGACAGCAGGCCAGCAGGCTTGATGGTCCGGAAGCCGACGAGCATGAGCAGGCCGGCCAGGGCCGGCATCGCGATGTAGCCGACCAGGCCCGCGAAGGCGACGATCACCGCCGCCATCACCAGGCTGGCCATCATCAGTGACGCGCGCGAACGGGCGCCCGCGGCCTTGTTCAGCGACGAGGCCGACATGGACCCGCCCACCGGCATGCCCTGGAAGATCCCGGCGATCACGTTCGCGACGCCCTGACGGATGAAGTCGCGGGATGCACTGGGCTGGCGGCCGTCGGGGTTGGGGAAGCTGCCCGTGATGGCGGCCCCCTGGATCAGTCCCACCAACGCGAGTGACAGCGCTGGGGCCACCAGCCGAGGCACCAGCCGGAGCGCCGGAACCTGGGGCAGCGGGAGGGCTCGCGGGATCTCGCCAAGCTGGCCGACCGTGGCGACATCGGTCCAGCCCAGGAGGGCCACGCCCGCCGAGGTGACGATGACCGCCAGCACCAGGCCGAGCGAGCCGACCTTGGTGCGTTCCAGGAGGAGTATCAGCGCGACCGTGACGGCCCCGACCGCGAGGGACTGCAGGTGGAGCTGGCCGGGATGGACAAGGGTGTTGAAAGCGCGGACGACACGGTTTGCCCCCTCCGCGTCGTAGCCGGTGAGGTTCGCCAGCTGCCCGAGGATGATGTTGACGCCGACGGCGCTGATGAACCCCACCATCACGGAGTTCGACAGGAACCGGAGGACCCACCCGAGCCGCAGAAGCCCGGCCGCGAGCATCACCACACCGGTGAGCATGGACAGGGTGAAGAGTGCCTGGCCCGCGTCGGCACCGTCGTGAACGGCGGGGACGTCGGCGATGACGATGGCCATGGCGCCCGTGGCCTGGACCGCCATGAAGGCGGAGCTGGTGAAGAACGAGCCGCCGATCGTGCCGAACAGGTACGCGTAGAGGCCCCAGAGGGGGTTGACCCCGGCGAGCAATCCGGCGGCGAGACCGTCGGGCACGCTCTCCACGCCGAGAACCAGGCCGGCGGCGGCGTCCCGGCCCAGAGTGTCGCGTCCGACCCCGAAGGGCAGCTTCACTGCCCGGTCTCTCGCTCGGTCCGCTTCCGGTCAGGCGCTCCGGCCGGGTGCCCGAACCACCCTGCGCACCGCTCGGTAGGTGGCGGGGGCGTCGGGCCGTGCGTCGAGCCGCGGGGACCCGGGCTGGGGCGCCGGCCGGCGGCAAGCGTCAGTGAACGCCCCCGGCCGCGGGTCCGGTGCCGACCTCGTCAAGCTGGGCGGCCACCTCGGCCTGCATCTCCTCGGTGGCCACGTCGGCCGCTGCCGCCTGGAGCTGCTGCTCCACGTCCCTGACCCAGCGGTGCTCGACGATCGCGACCAGCGCCGAGCTGCCGGGTGTCAGGGCCTCGCCGATCTGCCTCAGGCGGCCGTCTGGGAAGCCGGTGTCACGCAGGCGGTTGGCAAGCGCACCAACGGCGGCGCCACCGACTGTGACCCAGCCCACCGGTCCGGCGACCAGGCCGACCACGGCACCGGCGACACCGCCGACCACGGCCCCCTTTGCTATGTGGTGGGACTCCTTGATCTGAAGCTCGTTGTCCGCGTCCCGTACCAGCACCGCCGCCTCCCTGACGTGCAAGACGTCCCTGTCCACGCCTTTCAGCTGCTTCAGCGCCTCGGAAGCGCCCTCGGGGGTCCGGAAGGCCGCGACGACCGCCTGCAGGGGGGCTTCTGCCATCTCTCACTTCTCCTGGGACTCGCCGGGCTATCGCCCGGGGTGGGCCATCGCGTCGATGGCGGTGGTGAAGGCCAGCACGAGGACGTCGTCCTGGCGAGGAGCGACCTCGACCCCGTAGGTGTCGGCGACGCGGAACCATCGCTTCGAAACCCGGGCCACGGTCTCGCGACCCTCGCCGATCGCGTACTCGCGGTCCGGCAGGTTGCCCGGCACCGAGAGGTCCGGGCCGTTCTGGACCCGGGCGTCCAGCACCTCGCAGGGGCGCGATCATCGCCTTCTTGACGGAGGCGATCGTGCCGCCGTTCGGGCCGCGGATCGCCGCCCGCGTCCTCGAAGACCAGCGTCTTGCGCAGCCGGAGCGCCTTGCGGTCGACCTTGAAGGTCCGCTGTCCCCGATCGTTCCGGATCCAGAAGTCGTCCCCGATCGAGAGCAGCCGCCGGTCGCGAATCGGATCAGCGATGGGGGAGACAAGTTCGTGACCACTGTCCTCCCGACGGCTCACCATCTCCCCCTCAACACGTCCTGCTCCTTGCAGGCCAGGTCACCGCCGGCGCGCCGTGGACCTGGACGGGCTGCTGCTTCTGAAGGTTGTCGAACGTCGCCGGCGCGCGGTCGCCGCCACCGGCGGTCCGGAACTTCAGAGCGGTCAGCGTCGCCATCGCCGTCCTCCTCACTGGTGGGTGGGTGGCGCCGTCGCGGCGCCAGTCGAGCATGCCGAGAGGCTGAGAGGCCGGAGCCGTGCCGCGGCCGCATCCGTAGACAGAACCTGA
>CAWBPD010000023.1:0-41169 GCA_963790575.1 Candidatus Dormiibacterota bacterium
GCTCCGGGAGATGTTCTCGTAACGCCGCCGGCTGCGTCCCGCACTGTTTTGGCCCGTGATTTGGTCAGCGGCGTTCGCGGCGGTCCTGACGGCGATCAACGCGGCGGCTCACTCCATGGGCTACCACGGCGGCGGTGCCGACGGTGACCGCGGTGCGCGCTACGGGCGCCGGCCCGATCAATGCTGCGCGGCGCATACGACGTGCGGCAAGTGGCATGGTTATGCTCCCTTCGACTCGTCGCCGACTTTCGACTCGTCGTCGTCTTCGTCCTCGAGCGCGGCCAGCAAGGCCTGAGTCGGGATGCGACCGCTGGCCACCAGCTGGCCGCCGGCCCGCCGGCAAGCATTGGCGAAGGGAATGGCCCAGAGATTCTCGTAGACGACAACCCCCGCCGAACTGCCTGGCTCGATCGCCGCCGCCAAGGCGTGGACATCGTCCTCGCTCAGCAGCATCGCCAGTTCGGTCTCATGAGCCCTCAACTCTCCGACCTCATCGTCCGGCAGGTCTGACAGCTCGAACGCGTCTATACCGCCGTCGTGGTCCTTGCGGAGCACGACTAGGTCCAGGACCCGGACGAGGCCCCGCCGCACCAGGTCGCGCATTGCCGGTGCAATCTCGCCCCTGAATTTGCTGCCTGGGAACTCCACGACGAGATAGTCCACAGGACCGATCTCGATGTCGTTTTCGCCTTCGATCGTCGACATATCGCCTCCTCAAAGTGCGTGGGTGCTTCCTGATACTCCGCCGTCGACTCCAGGCGGCGGCCTGTCCGACCGCGGCCCGGCGGAGCGGCGGCTGGGGTGTCTCCTCCTCGGCTCCGCCCGGCGGTTGCACGCGCCTCAGCGTGAGAGCCGGTGGGATCGATGGGTGCCGAGCCATGTTCAGGGCTGACCGGCGGTGGCGCCCACGGCCGCCGCGCCCAGCCGCTCCTGGAGATGATCGCCCACCCGGATGGCGTTGGCCATCGCGGTGAGGGCCGGGTTCACCGCGCCGATGCTGGGGAAGAAGCTGGTGTCGACCATGTACAGGTTGTCGAGCTCGTGTGCCCGGCAGTTCAGGTCGAGCACGGAGGTGGCGGGATCAACCCCGAAGCGGCAGGTGCCGGCCTGATGCGCGCAACCCGCCAGCGGGATGGCCGACTTCAGATAAGCGTGGCGTGGGAGCAGATGGCGCTCGTGCATCCCGAGGTCTCCCAGCATCGACTTGAGCTGTGCGTAGAGCCGGTCAGAGGCGACCTGGTTGCCGGACGCATAGCTCAGACGGATGCTGCCGTCGGACTCCAGGGTGACCCGGTTTTCCGGCTTCGGGAGGTCCTCGGTGGAGAGCCAGAAGTCGACCGCGTGCCTCGCCATGTCGCGCAACGCGAAGCCGGGCACCACCGCGGTCTCGATCGGCTTCTCTCCCCGGAACATCTCGGCCTGCGACTTGCCGAGCATCTGGATGTTGCCCATCGGGTAGTCGAAGCCAGGACCGGCGAAGTAGAAGTCGTTGATCCCGAGCGTCTTCTGGAAGACGGTCGGGTTCGGCTCTCGGGAGAGGGCAAGGACCGCCTGGCTGTTGTGGAACATGTAGTTCCGCCCAACCTGGTCCGATCCGTTGGCCAGGCCCCGCGGATGACGGTCGGTGGCGGAGGCGAGGAGAAGCTTCGCCGTGTTGGCGGCGCCGCAGGATACGACCACGATGTCAGCGGTAAACGAGTCACGTACTCCGTCGTGTTCAGCGACCACCTCGGAGACTGCGGTGCCGTTCGCGTTCGTGTTCAGCCTCAGCGCGTGGGTGCCGGTCAGGAGGGTAACATTGGAGTGCTGGAGCGCGGGGCGCACGGCCAGCACCTCTGCGTCGGACTTCGCATGGACCAGGCAGGGGAAGCCGTCGCAGGTGGCACAGCGGATGCAGCGGCTGAAGGGAGGGTTGTCCTCGTCCAGCATCACCCCACACGGGGCGTGAAACGGGCGGTAGCCCGCCTTCGCCAGGTCGTCGTGCAGCTGCTGGATGCGCGGCTCATGCGATAGGGCGGGGTACGGGTAGGGGACGCCGGCCGGAGGGTCGGTCGGGTCCTCGCCCCGGACGCCGTGGACCTGGTAGAGCTGCTCCGCGCGCGTGTAGTAGGGTTCCAGGTCCTCGTAGCGGATGGGCCACGCGGGGGAGATGCCGTCGTGGTGTCGAAGCTCGCCGAAGTCCTCCTTGCGGAGGCGGTACAGAGCCGCGCCGTAGAGCTTGGTTGCGCCTCCCACGAAGTAGTGGACCTGAGGCTGGAAGGCCTTCCCGCTCTCGTCGTACCAGGTGTCCGGCGAGATGTAGCGGTTGTGCAGGAAGACGTCGGCAGTGTGCCAGTTTTCGATCTCCCGGGGCAGCCAGCCGCCACGCTCCAGGAGCAGGATGCGCTTGCCAGAAGGAGCCAGCTGGTGCGCAAGCGTCCCGCCGCCGGCGCCGGTTCCGATGATGATGACGTCGTAGTGCTCACTCATCGTTCTGACTCCCTGCAGCTCCGCTAATTCAGCAGCGAACGTGTGAGCTGTCGCTGCCTCAACCCAGAGCTCGGCTCACCAGCCAAGGATCTGGTCAGCGTCGATGGGCCCGGACCAGCTCGTTCGCCGCCCTCTGGGGACCTCCGGTCCAGCCCGTGACGGGCAATCTGGCGACCTGGGACTTGCCCTGTGGCCCGTGACGGCGCGGTCATGTCATCGATCTCCTTGTCGTTACATGCGCCGCCCGGGATTTCAGGGTTAAGGCATTACCGGCGGCGGCCGCATCCACGACCCAAGGAATCATCCGGTGGGCGTGAGGAGGGCCCCGGGCCCGTCGACATGTGGACAAATCCTTCAGTCGCAGCCGGACCTCGCACAGGGACCACGGCAGTGCCCAACCCGCTCATCGCTCTCCAACGCCGTACGTCGCGCGCTCTTCGCCCGCGCCGGTCCGGCCGCCGGTGCCGGAATCGTGTCCCGGCAAGTGGCACTCGATCGGCGAATTCGTCCATCACGTCGCAGTCCCGGGGTCCTCAACGTCTCCCGCTCTGCTTTCCCCTTGTGTGTCCTCGTGACGGTGGTGCGGCCGTAGCCGAAGGCGCCGGCCGGGGGCATGTGTCAACGCCCGACGGCGTCACTCGACAGTCGAGGATTCGGCCGCAAGCCACTACGCGCCCCAGGACTCGAGATCGCGGCGGCAGCGGCGTAAGCGCGTGATGGCGTTGTACGCCGTTCGTCAAGGCTTGGTCGAGGCCGGCTGACGGGCGGGACACGAGCGAACGCCCGTCAGCCGGCCAGCGGCCTCCCGTCCAACGGGAGAAAAGAAAGCCGCTCGCTACGTCGCGGCGAGTGACCGCCGCTTGATCGCGTCGAACTCGGTCTGTGTGATGGTGCCGGAGTCGAGCAACTGCTTCGCCTTCTCGATCTCCGCTGTCGCGAGCCGGTGTTCGCCACCGACTGCACGTACTGGTCGAACTGCCGCTGCGACGCCTGGGCCTGCCGCTCGCTCCGCTCGCCCATGCCCCCGCCCTGACTGATCAGGTAGAGGAACACGCCGATGTACGGCAGGACGACGACGACGATGGTCCAGACGGCCTTAAGCCACCCCGAGATGTCGCGCCGCCTGAAGACGTCGGCGAAGACGGTGATGAGCAACCAGAACCAGATCACCCAGAAGAACACGACGATGAGCGTCCACATGACGCTCAGGAACGGATAGGAGTCGAGCAGCACGGGGAACCTCCTTGTAGTCGAGCTGCGCCGATCGCCGCGGGGCCGGAGGGTCCGATATCGAGCGATCAGCTGGGCCAAAGCTAGGTAGGCAGGAGGCGCGGTTCACGGGCATGGGAGGGCATCCTTTGACAACGCCTTGGACGCAACCCGCCGGCGCCCGCCTATGACTCCACCCTGTGAGACTGCGCCTGCTCGTTCAAGCATCCGTCTACGTCGCCAGCCTGCGAAAGACGACCACACCCGTTGAGGCTCATGCCCATCTCCTGCTGCTTGCCGCAGGGACAGGTGTGGCCTGGCTCGGACGGGCCAGAGGCGCGTATCGGTGGACGTGTTTGAGCAGTGGCGGCCAGCTCTGGACCGAGGGCCCCGTCAGCCGGAAGGGCGCCCGGGCACGGGTGCGGCGTCGGGTTCGGCGAGGCCCACGGCTGCCAAGTCGTCCCGATGCACCCATGCGTCGGCCAGGGCCACGCCCCCGGCCCGCTCGATCGCGTGGCGCAGGGGGACGACCCAGCGGTGCTCCAATAACGCGATGGCGGCGGCGCTCCCATCCGGAATTGCGTCAACCACGTCCCACGAATCCTGCGCGTCGGCGATCGATCCCGCGGCCGGCGCCGGCTCCCCGCCGAACCCGATGAGCGCCTTGGCGATCGCGCCGTACTCCCGGGCCAGCGGCTGCGGCAGGTCGGTCGCTTCCATCGAGCTGACGTTCCCTTGGTCGTCCTTGAGCACCACCAGCAGGTCGAGCAGGCGGACGACGTCATGCTCCTTCAGCCGCTGGAGTTCCTGCAGGATCTCACCTTGGAACCGCGGGTCCTCGAACCCCACCACCAGGATCTGCACTGGTCCCACTTCACTTCACCTCACTCAACTCGGCCGGGTCCGACACACCGGCATCCGAGGACGCATCCAGGGCGGTGACGATGCGGGCCGCCCGCGACCGACCAGCCGCCGTGCTCCCCGCAGCCGTCGGGCTGCGACCTGCGAGACAGGGCCGCGGGCAACTAGCACAACGCCTGGGCGGACGCTGCCGAGCACGGTGGTGTCGCGGGCCGGGGGCGCCGCCAGGGCGACCGCACCGGCCGCATCGGGTCCCAGACCCGCACCCCACGTCGCATCGTCACCGGTTGGCGCCCCTTCCACCGCTCAGCTCCCCAGAAGTTGCTTCTTTTGCTCTTCGAACTCGTCCTGGCTCAGCACCCCCGCGTCCAGCAGCTCCTTGAGCTTGGACAGGGCCTCGATCCGCTGAGCCGTGGTCTCGGCCGGAGCGGGGGCCGCAGCCGGGGGTGGCGGGGCCTGCTCGTAGTACTGAGGCGCGGGTCCTGCCGCCGGCCCCTGAGCCTGCTGCTGCTGCATCTCGGCCAGCTGGGCATCCTGCGCCTGCTCGTGGTAGGCGCGCTGCTGCGTCCCCTTGCCGGCCTGGTAGGCCACATACCCGGTGCCGGCCAGCATCGCGGCCCTGGCCAGTGGGCGTCTGCGCATCAACACCGCTCGCCTCCTCGTGGGGCCGGCCTGGCGGCCGGCGCGCACTCCACAGGGTTCCGATGACACCTGCGCGGCCTGGCCCGGCGAATCCTCCCGGTGAGATGAATCCGGCCGGTCATCGCGCGGTCTTCACACATGGGGGCGAGCATGCGCGGCCTTCTCGCATGGCAGGCAAGGCCGGGGACGCCGGGCTGGACGAATCCCTGGACGGCGCCGGGACTGGACGCGTTGCGCACACAGCTTGCGCCTGTCGGCCGGCGACTTCCGTCCAACCTTCCGTCGAAGGCGTCCGCATCGACCTTCCCCGTCTCCCGCGTACGAAGGGGGGCCACGACGTGACGGCCACGGCGGAGCTGCAAGATCAGCGCTCGGACCCTGGTCCGGGAACTCTTCGTCTGCCGATGTTGCCGACCACGAGGGCCACCACCGTGACCAGATAGACTTGCCCCGCGACTCCCTCCAGGACGGCCAGGGCGTGACCCAGGCGCTGCGCGGGCACCAGGTCGCCGTAGCCGACGGTCGCCAGGGTGATGAAGCTGAAATAGGCGTAATCGCTGCTGTCGGCCGACTGCCGACCCACGAAATAAGGAAGGCCGCTCAAACTGCTCACGGCGGACTCAAGGCTGGCGAAGAACATCCCGAGCACGACGTAGATGCATATCGCCGCGATCACCGACTGCCTCGTCACCGTCAGGTCACGCCGAAACTCGAGCACGATCGCGACCGGGACCAGGGCGAGGAGACCCGCGCCGGCCAGGCCGGCGAGGCCGCCGAATGTTCTCACCCCCGTGGCGGCCACCACCGCGGCCCCCACGGTCACGGCGACGGCAGCGACCGCGGCGATGAAGAACCCTCGCCCGGCCTCCGCTCGCGACAGCGCCGCGACCACCGCCGCTCCCTGCCACATCGCGGTCACCACCAGCGGCCAGGTGCCCGGCGGCGCGATCATCGCGAATGTGAAGGCTCCGGTCAGCATGGCCAGGACCGTCCCGTACCGGTAGACGGCCCGGCGCCCGCCCGAGCTTGGCCGTGATCGCTCAGATGCCACTGCTGGTGCCAGGTCTCGGCCTCGCAGCCTGGGCGCGTGCGCGGCACACCCGGCGCCACAAGTCGGCGTCGCGGAAGGTCGCCCGAGCGCGGCGACCATGCAAGATCGCCGCACTCGCGATGGCTCCCTGGCTCACCACAGGAGGCACCGTAGGCTCCAGCGCCGCCCCGTAGGCCGCGGCCGGCTGCCGTGTTTGGATAAAGCGTTTGACACACCGGCCCGTGCTTTCACGGTTTTGTCGAAGCGGCCGCCCAGCTGTGTGGGAGAGGGCCGGCACCCAGTCTACTGTTGAAACCGCAAGGCGCCGGCTCCCACACCCTGCAGGCAGCGAGCCCCTCGTGGTGAACCTTCCGCTACGGGACCAACGAGCACGAGCTGCTTCCCGGGAGATCACCTGGGGATGCCTGGGCGTCTTGTGCATGGAACTGCTGCTCGCCCCGCCAGCGGCGGCCCCCACTCCGGCTGGCCCGGGCGGGCACGACGTCACCGATGAATGAGGAGGTCTTAGGTCGGGAAATGGCGACACTCTCCGCGGTCAAATTCCCAACCCCCGAAGGAGCAGATCGAGGGCTGAAGACGCTCGGCGATCTCCAACGGCAGCAGATGATCACGGTGCACGATGCCGCCGTCGTCAGCTGGCCTGCCGACCGCAAGCAGCCCAAGACCCGTCACGCGAACAGCCTGGCCGGCCCGGGAGCCCTCGGCGGCATGTTCTGGGGCATGTTGTTCGGGCTCATCTTCTTCGTTCCTTTCCTGGGTGCGGCCATCGGGGCCGGGATCGGCGCTCTGAGCGGCGCGCTGGTGCGCACCGGCATCGATGACAAGTTCATCGAGGGTGTGCGGGCCAAGGTGACCCCGGGGACCTCGGCGCTCTTCGCCCTGACCAGTGGTGCCGTCGTGGACCGAGTGGTGGAGGCCTTCCGAGGGCAGCAGGCGGAGATCTTGACCACCAACCTGTCGAAGGAGCAGGAGGACCAGCTGCGAGAGGCCTTCTACGAGGCCGCGACTCCGTCGTCCTGAATCCATCCCGCTCCAGGGACCGCCACCGGCGCGGGCACGGTCCCTGGAGTCCGGGCGGATGCCATCGGCGACTTCGGGCGCCGACCGGACCCCGACGGTCGATGAGTGATGTGCATAGCCGCGCCGCGGCAATCGACAAAGCCCAGCCGATCTGGGCGAAGGAGGCACTGATGGCCGCGACGGACACCGACGTCGCCATGGGGACCACGACGCGGCGTGGGTCGCGGGTGGAGCACCTCACCCTTCAGGAGCGGGCAGCGCAAGGCCGGGCCGCGCGTTCCGAGGTCCCGCGTTCGGCGCACGCCGTCTGGGAGCCGCCTCCGGGGCGCCACGCCCCAGCCGAGCTACTCGAGGAGCAGGCACGCTCGCGAGTTGCGGAGCTGGTGCCGATCCGCCACGGACGCATGCTGGAGTCGCCGTTCGCGTTCTTCCGCGGCGCCGCCTCCGCGATGGCGGCGGACCTTGCCGGCGTGCCGCGGACGAGCCTCCACGCGCAGCTTTGCGGCGACGCCCACCTCTCCAACTTCGGCGGGTTCGCGTCGCCGGACCGGCGTCTGGTCTTCAGCCTCAACGACTTCGACGAGACGCTCCCCGGGCCGTTCGAGTGGGACCTAAAGCGCCTCGTCGCGAGCTTCGCCGTCGCCGGGCGCGACCGTGGGTTCACCGCGAGGCAGCGGGAGCCCGTCAACCTTGCCGCCGCGCGCTCGTACCGGCAGGCGATCAGGAACTTTGCCGGCATGCGGAACCTCGACGTCTGGTATGCCCGTCTCGAGGTCGAGGACGTCGTCCGGCGGTTCGCGCAAAACGTCAGCTCGGCCGCGGCGCAGCGGTTCTACAGCAACGTGGCCCGGGCGCGCACCAAGGACGCGCTGAAGGCCTTCGCGCGGCTGACCGAGGTCGTGGACGGCAAGATCAGGATCCGGAGCGATCCGCCGGTCGTGGTGCCGGTCGAGGAGCTCGCAGGCGAGGAGGCGGGTAGGGCCGGCGAGGTGATGGAGCGGCTCGTCCATTCGTACCGGCGGACGCTGGAGGACGATCGCCGCCACCTGCTCGAACGGTTCCGGTACGTGCACGCCGCGCGGAAGGTGGTCGGGGTCGGCAGCGTGGGGACGCGGGCCTGGATCGTGCTCCTGACCGGCCGCGACGATGGAGATCCCCTCTTTCTCCAGGCCAAGGAGGCCGAGGCGTCGGTGCTGGAGCCCTTTCTGGGCAGGAGCCGCTTCTCCAACCACGGCCGGCGGGTGGTCGAGGGCCAGCGCCTCATGCAGGCCACGAGCGACATCTTGCTGGGCTGGCTGCGGGCGACCGGCCTGGACGGGGTTGAGCGCGACTTCTATGTCCGCCAGCTGTGGGACCAGAAGGCGAGCGCTCTGGTGGAATTGATGAGCCCGCGCACCTTGAGGACCTACGCAGACCTTTGCGGGTGGACACTCGCGCGCGCGCACGCTCGGTCGGGAGACGCCGTCGCGATCGGCAGCTACCTGGGGTCGGGTGATGCGTTCGACCGGGCGGTGGCCACGTTCGCCGAGCTGTACGCGGACCAGAACGAGCGCGACTACGCTGCGTTGAAGGACGCCGTGGCGACCGGGCGGCTGGAGGCCAAGACCGGGGTGTGAGGCCGGGACGGCGCCCACCATCATGACGTTTGGCCGCACCGTCGAGGACATCATCCAGGTCGCGGAAGGAGCCGGGGTGGTGATCCTGGTCGCTGGCGGACTGCTCGCTTTCGTGCACTCGGCCGTCCTCTGCCTGATCCCAGCACGGCGCCACAGCGCCTACCACTTCGCCCGGAGGCACCTGGGACGAGCCATTCTGCTCGGCCTCGAAGTCCTCATCGTCGCCGACATCATCAGAACGGTCGTCGTCGACCCGACCGTGAGCAGCGTTGCCGTGCTCGCAACGATCGTGACCATCCGGATCGCCTTGAGCTGGTCGTTGTCCGTCGAGATCAATGGTGTCTGGCCGTGGAGGAAGTACCAGGACCGCGGAGGTGGCGACGAGGGCCTGGACGGCGACGCGACCACCCGCTAAGGCTCCGTCCGGCGTCTACGACCCCAGCGTGCGCGGTTCCCGATGACAAATCTCCCGGTCGGCTCCCCGGCGCGGCACCCGGGAGGGCCGGCCCCGAGGTGAGGCCGGCCCGAGCTTTGGGGGGGTAGGATGTCGTATCGCCGCTCAGGCGAGGCTTTCAGGCACTGATGCCGTGCGCGGCTGCGCCGTGCGCCCCGACCTCGTGGAGGGCCTCTTCCTCCTGGTGCGTGGCCGGCTTGAGGTCGAACACGACCTTCTTCACTGTCCCCCTGAACGCATATGGGGCTTTCGTCTCGTAGGCGCGATCGACGACCAGGCCGTTGTCACGACCGATGTCCATCCCGCTGTACCCGGAAAAGCGGAAGAAGACCGTCCGCTCGATCCGGCCCTCGCCGATCGTCCTGCCGTTGGCGTAGAGCGAGACGGTGCCGCCCGCCGACCGCTCCGGCCGATCCGCATCGAACTGCATGCGGATCGTCACCTCGCCGGTCGGGATCGGCTCGGTCGAAACCTGCCGGTACTGCTCGACGCCCATCATCGAGTAGCTGTGGTGCAGGAGGCCGTGCTCGTCGACCCAGAGGGAGAACCCGCCCATCGCGTCGGCCTCGGCGACGATCACACCCTCGGCGCCGCTCGCCGGCACCGACAGCTCGGCCTCGATCGCGTACGAGTGACCGTAGACCCGGGGGATCATCCCCGCGGCGACGTTCTGGACGTCCCCATAGAAAGCTAGAGTGGTGGCGGTTGGCATCGGCGGCAGGATCCCGAAGAAGACCGAGAAGCCTGCCATGAGCGGCAGAACGTTGTGCTTCTCCGCCTCCTCCCAGAAGAGCTGCTTGAGCTCGGCCAGCTTCTCGGGGTGCTCGGCGGCCAGGTCTCTCGACTGCGAGAAGTCGTCGGGGAGGTAGTACAGCTCCCACCTGTCCAACTCCGGGTCATAGACGCCTGGCGGCCAGCTTGGCCATGGTCGGCGGCGAGGCATCCCAGGGGATGCGGTCGATCATGCACGCCGCCCACCAGCCGTCCTTGTAGACGGCGCGGTTGCCGTAGGTCTCGAAGTACTGGACCGTGTGCCGCTCCGGGGCTCCCACGTCGTCGAAGCTGTAGAGGAAGCTGGTGCCCTCCATCGGCGTCTGGAGGATCCCGTCCACCATCGTCGCCTCAGGCAGGCCGGTCGCTTCGAGGATCGTCGGCCCGACGTCGATGCAATGCGTGAACTGGGTTCGCAGCGATCCGGTGTCCTTGATGCGCTCCGGCCAGGCGACGACCATCGGGTTGCGGGTGCCGCCCAGGTGGGAAGCGACCTGCTTGCCCCACTGGAACGGGGCGTTCCCCGCCCAGGCCCAGGCGGCGGCGTAGTGGGGCGCCGAGGCGTCGGTGCCCCAGGCGTCGAGCCCGCCGTACTGCTCGATCAGGGAGAGCTGCTGCTCCGGAGTGAGGGCGATGCCGTTCTGCATCGTGAGCTCGTTGAAGGAGCCGGTCAGGGTCCCCTCCAGGCTGGCTCCATTGTCGCCGAAGATGTACATCACCAGCGTGTTGTCGAGCTCGCCCATATCTTGGATCGAGTCGAGCAGCCGGCCCACGTTCCAGTCGCAGTTCTCCTGGTAGCCGGCGTACACCTCCATCTGCCGGGCGTACAGCCGTTTCTCGTTCTCTGAAAGCGAGTCCCAGGCCGGGAGGGCGTCCGGCCGCGGGGTGTTTCCGGCGTCAGGGGGAATCACCCCCAGCCGCTTCTGCCGTTCGAAGGTCTCCTCGCGCAGCCGGTCCCAGCCCTGGTCGAACCTGCCCCGGTACTTGTCCCTCCACTCGGTGGGTACCTGGTGCGGCGCGTGCGCGCACCCGGTCGAGTAGTAGAGGAACCACGGCTTCGTCTGGTCCTGCGCGCGCACCTCGTGCAGCCACCGCACCGCCTGGTCCGTGAGATCGTCCGGGAGATAGTACGGCTTGCCATCTTCGCCTTCCGGAACGCCGATCGTCGTGTTGTCCTGTGTGATCACCGGGTCGTACTGACCCGCCTCCCCGCCGAGGAAGCCCCAGAAGCGATCGAACCCCCACGCGTTTGGCCAGCGGTCGAAGGGACCGGCGGCGCCCTGGAGATGGTCGGGGGTCAGGTGCCACTTCCCGAACCCGCCCGTGCTGTAGCCGTTGCCCTGCAGCACCCGGACGAACGGCGCGCAGCTCTTCGGCACCGACGCCGTGTAGCCGGGGAACGGCCCCGGCAGCTCGCCGATCGATCCGAATCCGACGGTGTGATGGTTGCGCCCGGTAAGCAGTGCCGCCCGTGTCGGTGAGCAGAGCGCGGTCACGTGGAAGCGATCGTATCGAAGGCCGTTCTCTGCCAGCCGCGTCAGGGTCGGCGTGGACGCGGGTCCCCCGAACGTGCTCGGGTTGCCGAAGCCGGCGTCGTCGATCAGGACCAGCAACACGTTGGGTGCGCCCTCGGGCGGCGTGGGCGTCATGTTGATGGTCCAGTCGGGGACCGACCGGTCGAGGGTGCGGCCGACAGTCCCGCCGAAGTTCGGGTCGGGAATCGGGAGCACCGTACGGTCCGGGACGAACTTCCCCATCGCCGCCGCGAGACCGTCCTTCAGCGCCCGCACGCCCACCTCGTCACTCTCGACGATCGAACGCATCTGGGCGCTCGAGAGCACCCGCTCGACGCCCAGCCGGTGCTCGTGGTCGAAGACGGCGATGATCCCAGCCGACCCAGGCGGCAGATTCTCGCCGATCCGGTCGCGGATCTGGTTTTGGACCCGGTGGTCCACGAAGCGGCCGATCATCCCGCCCGCGGCCGCGCCCACCGCGGTCGCCGCCAGCAGCGGCGGAGAGAAGAGGCCCACAGCGAGTCCGACACCGCCGCCCCAGGCCACGCCCTTTCGGCCGAGGTGGTCGCCGGTCTGTCGGACGGTGACGCTGCCGTCCTCCCCGTGGGTGACGAGGATGACGCCGTCGATCGAGACCTTCTTCCCCTTCACCTGCGCGACCAGCGCCCCGAAGTCCGCCGTCGCGGTGGCGATGTCCCGGTATCCAGCGACCAGCACGTCGGTCGGTGCGTCAGCCATTTCGTCTGTTGTTCTCCTGTGCAGCTGTGCGATGAGGCCGCACCACGCAGCGGAAGCCCAGGTGGGAGGTCGACGTGTCGATCGCCTGGGCCATCCGCGCGGCCGGCCGGTACCGTTGGCAGTAGTTGGGCGCGCAGAGGTGGGAGCCTCCCTTCATCACCCGCCGGGGGATGGAAACGCCCGGTGCCGGCTGTGAGAGGCTGTCCTCTTGCCGTCCGCCCCGCGGGTCTTCGACGGCGCAGCAGGAGCGGGAGACCGCGCTCTGGTCCTGGTACCAGTCGGCCGTCCACTCCCAGACGTTCCCGATCATGTCCACCAGCCCGTAGCCATTGGCCGGGAAAGCACCGACCGGTGAGGTGCCGGGATACCCGTCGTCACAGGTGTTCTCGACCGGGAACCTGCCCTGCCACGTGTTGGCCATCTGTCGACCGCCGGGCGCGAGCTCGGCGCCCCAGGCGTAGGTCGCCCCCTCCAGGCCTCCACGTGCCGCGAGCTCCCATTCGGCCTCCGTCGGGAGCTCTTTGCCGGCCCAGCGTGCGTATGCCTCGACGTCTTCCCAGGCCACCTGCACGACCGGGTGTCGCTCCATCCCGACGATGGAGCTGGGCGGACCTTGGGGGTGACGCCAGTCCGCGCCCGGCACGTACGTCCACCAGCTGTAGGGATTCCGGAGGTCTACGGGGTGATCCGGCGCGCGGAACACCGCGGAGGCGGGGACCAGCAACTCCGGGTCGGCGTCCGGGTAGTCGGAAGAGTCAGGCCGGCGTTCGGCAAGCGTCACGTAGCCCGTCTGGTCGACGAAGCTGAGGAATTCCTGGTTGGTGACCGGGTGGCGGTCGATCCAGAAGCCGCCGACCGTCACGCGGTGGGCGGGCGCCTCCTCCGGGTAATGATGGTCGGAGCCCATCAGGAAGGTCCTCCCGGGTATCCACCCCATCTCCGCGCCCGCGTACGCCGTCACGCCCAGTCTCCTCGGCGCTGGCGCGACCATGTACTCGGTCACTCGCCAGCCAGAGCCGGTGCGCCGCCCGGCGGGGCGGCAGCGTTGCAACCCGAAGCCAAGATGACCAAGACGCTTGCGCGCACCAGCCATCCGCTGCGCGAAACGGTGGACACTGCCAACCTCCTTGCCGCCTGCACCAATCGAGCCCGCCGAGGGACGCGCCGACAGGCGCCGTCGTCGGTCTCATCTTCAGTCGTCGGCGTCTCGCCGCCGACCGGCCCGCGCGGCGCGTTCGACAAACGCTTGGACATCGGAGAGCCGGCGCCCAGCGCCCGCCGGCCCCCCCGGCAGCATCAGGACCTCGTCCGTCAGCTCCAGGGCCGCCGGCCGGTGCGAGATGACGATCACTGTCCTCGTTGCCGCGAACTCGTCCACCGCCCGCAGCACCTGACGCTCGGTGGCCGGGTCCAGGTTGGCGGTGGCCTCGTCCAGGACCAGGATCGGCGCCCTCTTCAGGAAGACCCGGGCCAGGGCCACCCGCTGACGCTCACCGCCGCTGAGCTTGAGGCCATTCTCCCCGACCCGGGTCTGGAGCCCGTCCGGCAACGAGCGGACGAGCCCCGAGAGCTGCGCCCGAGCGCAGGCCTCGAGGATGCTGTCGTCCTCCGCCTCGCCGTCCGCCAGCAGCAGGTTGTCGCGGAGGGTGCCGTTGAACAGGTGGATCCGTTGCGGCACCACGCCGAGCTGCCTTCTCACCTCCTCGGCCCCCAGACGCGAGAGGTCGTGGTCCCCGAGGAGCACAGCGCCCCCCTCCGGCTCCCAGAAGCGGAGCAGCAGGCTGACGATCGTGGTTTTGCCGGCGCCGCTGGGGCCCGAGATCCCGAGCCGGCCCCCGGAGCGCACGCGGAAGCTCACGCCGTCGAGCACCGGGGGGCTATCCGGCTCGTAGCGGAACCTTACCCGGCGGAACTCGAGGCTGGGGCAGGCGGGCACGGAGAGCGGCGCGACCGGGTCCGTCACCGTGGGCGCCGTGTCCACCAGCTGAAAGGTCCGTGTCGCCGCCGCCCGGCTGACCTCCGCCTGCCGGAAAGCGTCGCCGAGGGGCTGAACGCCCTCGAAGGCGGCGAACCCCACCAGAGGCACTGCCGCCAGGAGCACGCCCGGGATCTTCCCCGCATCCACCTGCGGGATCGCGAGCACCAGGAGGGCCAGGCCGGCGAGCCCCATGGCGATCGCGGCCGCCCCGGCTCCGAGCCCCCGCACCGCCGCCAGCCGCTCCTGCGCCCGCCCCATGTCTCGGGACCACCGCCCCAGACGGGCGGCGACCCGCTCCTCCTGCCCGCAAGCCAGCAGGTCGGCCAGTCCCTCGACGTCCTCCAGCACCGCCGCCTGCAGGTGCCCCCGCGCCTCGGCCAGCCGTGTCGCCGGCGGCCGGCTGCGGTGCCGTGTGACCAGCGGCAGCCCCACCCCGGTGCCGGCCAGGAACACGAGAAGGGCCAGACTCAGGCGCGGGTCGATCTCGCCCAGGACAAGGCACGCCAGCCCACCGGCCAGGGCGCCCGCCACCGGAGGCAGCAGCCCCCTGACATAGAAGTCGCCGAGGGTGTCCACATCGGCCATCGCCCGGGCCAGCAGGTCGCCGCCGCGGTGGCCGCCCAGCACGCCGGGGGCCAGCGGCTCGACGGCGCGGAACAGCCACACCCGCAGCCGGGCCACGATGCGCAGGGCCGCCCGGTGGGCCAGGTACCGCTCGAGGTAGCGCAGCACCGCCCGGGCGATGGCAAAACCCCGCACCGCGGTCACCGCGACCGAGATCGCGGCGAAGGCCGTGACCAGCGCCGCCTTCGAGATCAGGTAGGGCGCCACCGCCATCAGCGCGACGTTGGCCGCGAGCGCGCCGCCGGCGGCGGCGGCGGCGAGCACCAGCCACCCTCGCGCCGGGCCCGCCAGCCCCAGGACCCGGGGCAGAAACGTCACGGGTCCCTCCTGGCGAGGACAAGGGAACGGGTGACCCCTCGCCTCAGGATCTCGCCCGGCGGGCCGAACTCGACCACGCGCCCCGCCTCCATCACCGCCACTTGGTCCGCGATCGCCGCGACCTCGGAGCGGTGGGCGATCAGGAGCACGGTCCGACCGCGCTTGAACCCGGCCAGGGCTTCGAGCACCCGCGACTGGGTGGCCGCGTCGAGGTGCGAGGTCGCCTCGTCGAGGATCAGCACCGGCGCCTCCCGCAGGAACGCTCGTGCCAGCGCCACGCGCTGGCGTTCGCCGCCGCTGAGCCGGCCGCCCTCGTCGCCGACCTGCGTGTCGTAGCCCGCGGGGAGCTCGGAGACGAAGCCGTCCGCCTGCGCCATCCTCGCCGCCGCGACCACCTCCTCGTCGGTGGCGCCGGGCCGAGCCAGGCGGATGTTCTCCGCGATCGTGCCCCCGAACAGCGCCGGGTGTTGAGGGACGAAAGCCACCCGGGTGCGCCATCGTTCGGGGGCGATACCGCTCAGCGCGGCGCCTCCCACCTCGACCGAGCCCTGGGCCGGCTCCACGAAGCCCAGGAGCAAGGCGGCCACCGTGCTCTTGCCGGCCCCGGTGGGACCCACCAGCGCCACCGCCTGCCCCTCCGCCACCTCGAGCGTGAACCCCGCGAGGGCGGGACGTCCGTCGTAGGCGACCCGGACCCCCTGGAACCGGAGATCGTGCCGGACGGGGAGCGCGCGCCCACCGCCGGCCGCCGGTCGGGCCGGGAGCGGCTCGTCGAGCAGTGCCTGGATGCGGGAGGCGGCAGCCGCTCCCGCTCTTCCCGCGTGGTACTCGAGCGAGAGCCGGCGCAGGGGCAGGAAGAACTCGGGGGTCAGGAGCAGCACGGCCAGCGCGTGGTCGAACGCCAGCCCGCCGCTCATCACGCGGACGCTGGTCTCGATGGCGACCATGGCCGTGGCCCCGACCGCGCCCCACTCCAGGACCAGGGAGGTCTGGAAGGCGGTGCGGAGCATGTCCATGGTGGCGGCGCTGTAGCGTTCGCTGACTCGCTGGATGGTGTCGGCGGCATCGTCGCTCCGCCCGAAGAGCTTCAACGTGGGCAGGCCCCGCAGCAGGTCCAGGAAGAGCCCGTTGATCCAGGCCAGGTCCCGCTCCCGGCGCTCGGTCAGCTCGCGCACCCGGATCCCGATCAGGCCCAGGAGAACCAGCAGGATCGGCCAGGCGAAGAGGAGGACCGTCAGCGCCCAGGGATCCAGGGCGAGCACGAGCAAGCCCACCAGCACCGGGACGATCACGCTCAGGGTGCGGGCCGGCCAGTAGCGCGTGAGGTAGCCGTCCAGGGCCTCGACCGCCTCGCCGGCGACGTAGACCAGCTCCCCCGCGCGTTCCCGCTTCGTGTAGGTGGGCCCGAGCGAGGCGAGCTTGACCCCGATCCGCTCCCGGAGCCGGTGCTTGACGCGCTCCGCCCCCTGCTGGGCGACCAGTTCGCCGGCCCAGAGCAGGCATCCCCGCAGGAGCACCAGGCCGAGCATGAGCAGCAGGGGGCGGGCGACGGCCGCCAGCGTCCGGTGGTGGAGGAAGACCGAGGCCACCATCTGGGCCAGAAGCACCGCGCAGACCAGCCAGCACGCGGCCCCCAGCGCGGACAGCAGCACCGCGGCGCCGAACGTGCGGCGTTCCCCGGGGAGCTGCCTCCAGAGTCGCCGCTCCGCCGCCCGCCGCCCGTCAGTAGCTGTCGTCGGTCAGCTCCACCTTCCCGCGGAAGAGGTACTGGGCGCCCGCCGAATAGAGCAGTACGAAGGGCATGCCGATGGCGGCCACGATCAGCATCACGGTGAGCGTCATCGGGGCCGAGGCGGCGTTGGTCACCGTGAGGCTGTACTTCGGGCCCAGCGTCGAGGTCAGCAAGTTCGGGAAGAGGCCGGCCGCGACCGCGCCCAGGAGCAGAGCCAGCATCGCCGCGGAGCAGAAGAAGGCCGCCGTATCCCGGCCCAGGCGGAGCAGCGCCGCCGCGGCCCCCAAGGCGATCAGGGCGGCGAGGGGGAAGACGACCGGCCACAGCTCCTGGTGGACGCTCTGGGCGATCCGGTCGTGCGTCGCCCAGATCCAGACCGCTGTGATCGCGGCCGTGACGGCGAAGGCCCCGAACAGCCACGGCAGCAGCCGCCGGGCGCGCCCGCGGACGGTGCCCTCAGTCTTGAGGTTGAGGTAGAGGGCACCGTGCAGGGTGACCGTGGCGACCGTGGTCACGCCCAGCCAGAGGGAGAAGGGGTGGAGCAGGTCGACGAGGCTCGCGATGACCACCTGGCCGCTCCCGTTGACGGGGACGCCGGCGATGACGTTGCCGATCGCCACCCCCAGGAGGAAGGCCAGGCCCACCGAGGTGACGAAGAAGACCCCATCCCAGGTCGAGCGCCACGCCCCCTCGCGCCGCTTGCTCCTGAACTCGATGGCCACCGTCCGCAGGATCAGCACCAGCAGCACCAGCATCATCGCCACATAGAAGCCGGAGAAGAGGGCCGCGTAGACGATGGGGAAGGCCGCGAAGAGCACGCCCCCGCCCACCACCAGCCAGACCTCGTTCCCATCCCACACCGGGCCCACGCTGTTGAGGACCATTCGCCGCTCCACGTCGTCTCTGCCCACGAAGGGATGCAGGACGCCGACCCCCAGGTCGAAGCCGTCGAGGATGATGTAGCCGGCGATCATCAGCACGAAGAGCGCGAACCAGAGGTCGTTCAGCCACACGGTTACACGCCTCCCCCCACCGACGCCCGTCCCCGGCGCCCGAAGACCTCGCGGAAGGTGTCCGGCAGCTCGGCGGGCGGCGACTCCTCGGCCGGGGCCGGCCCCTGACGGATCATGCGGTCGAGCAGGAACAGGAACAGGACCCCCACGATCAGGTAGAGCACGGCGAAGGTCGCGAGTGTGAACAGCACCTCGGACGTGCTCAGCACCGGGGAGTCGGCGTTGGATGTCCGCAGCACCCCCCAGACCACCCAGGGCTGGCGGCCGATCTCCGCCGTCCACCAGCCGGCGATGGTCGCCACCTCGGTCAGCGGCACGGTGACCACCAGGACCCAGAGCAGCCAGCCGGGCAGCACCATCGGCCGATAGGTGTCCCCTGGGCCCCAGCTTCCACCCCGGCGGCGCCACCACACCACCACGCCCACCAGGCCGATCAGCGGGAAGAGAATGCCCAGGTCGATCATCACGTGGTAGACCTGAAAGGCCAGGTTGACCGGCGCCCAGTTGGCCTTCGGAAAGCTGGTGAGCCCGGTCACTGTCGCGTGTGGGTTCTTGTAGGAGAGGATGCTGAGCAGGCAGGGGACCGGGGCTTTGATCCCCCGCAGGCTCTCTTTCTGCTCATCGACCCAACCGATCAGGTAGAGCGGGGCGCACGACTGGGAGGTGAAGACCCCCTCGATGGCGGCCAGCTTGGGCGGCTGGTAGCTGGTGACGGTGAGCGCCATGTTGGGGCCCACCAGGGCCGCCTGCAGGACGGAGAGGACAAAGAAGACGGGCAATGCGACGCCCAGGTTCTTGGCCGCGAAGTCCAGGTGCCTCCCCTTCAGCAGGTACCAGGCGCTGACCGACATCACGAGCGCGGACCCGATCATCCAGGAGGCCGCCAGGGTGTGAAGCAGCCGGGGGAGAAACGAGGGTGTCCAGACCACTGACCAGAAGTTGGTCATCAGCGCCTGGTTCCCCCACTGGGAGGCGTGGATGGTGAACCCGGCGGGGGTCTGCATCCAGGAGTTGGCCATCAGGATCCAGACCGCGCTGAAGTGGGCGCCGAACACGACCAGGAAGGTCGCCAAGAGCCACATCCGGGGACCCAGCCGGGAGCCGCCGAAGAGCAGCAGGCCCAAGAAGCCGCCCTCCAGGAAGAAGGCAAAGACCCCCTCCGCCGCCAGCAGACTCCCGAAGACGTTGCCCACGAAGCGCGAGTACTGGGACCAGTTCATCCCGAAGGCGAACTCCTGCACGAGGCCGGTCGCGACGCCGAGCGAGAAGACCAGCCCGTAGACCCGCACCCAGAAGAAGGAGGCCTGGCGCCAGACCGGGTCCCTGGTGCGCAGGTACTTCCAGCCCATCCAGACCATCAGCACGCCCAGGCCCATCGAGATGGGCGGGAAGATGAAGTGGAAGCTGATCGTGAGCGCGAACTGGAACCGGGACAGCAGCTCCGCGTTCATGGGACCCGCCCCGCCCGCGCGACCATGGCGACATTGAAGCCAACCCGGAGCGGCTCCACATCATCCCGATGGGAGGAAAGTCGGGTACCCCCCGGCACCCGCTACCCCCCGATTGCCACCCGATTGCCGGCACTCGGGGCTGGGACGGCGCTCGCTGGCATCCGATTGCCGGCACTCGGCGCCGGATTCATCCCGACCGGAGGATGCGCGGAGACGCGGTGCCCGGTGTGATGACTCGGGAGCGGCGCCGCCATGCTGTATCTACGTGCGTACCCGGTTGCCGAGCGCGTGCCTGAGGTCCTGGAGGCACTCTCGAAGGTCGACGGGGTCCGGCACGCCGTCTGCTCCGGCGCGGCGCGGGACAGGATGCGGCTGGTCACCGCCGACGTCGAGCCCCGCTCCGGGGACCTGGTGTTCGAGGTCCTCGAGCGCCTGGGCCTCCCCCCGAGCGAGGTCTCGCTCCAGCACCAGCTGACGCTCAGCCCGGTCGAGGCGGCGGGAGGTGGATGGCTGGGTTCGGGAGGCGGGATGGTCTGGGCGGACGTCGTCCAGACCGCCCGCGCCAACGCCCGGGTCTTCGCGCGGTACCTGATCTACCTGGCCATCGCCGGCGTCATCGCCGGGTTCGGGGTGATCAACAAGAGCCCGATCCTGGTGGTGGGCGCGATGGCGGTCAGCCCCGACATCTTTCCCATGTCCGCCGTGTGCGTGGGCGTGATCGACCGTCGGTGGAGCCTGGCCGGGCGCGCGCTCGTGACCCTCGTGGTCGGGCTGGCGGTGGCCGGGGTCCTCGCCTCGGCGGTGACCGCCGGCATGGAGGCCATCGGCTACCCGCCTCTTAGGACCGAGCTGGGAGACGGCGGCCTCGGCATCCTGCCGACCGTCAACGCGTCCACCTTCGTGGTCGCGTTCGTGGCCGGGATCGCCGGGATGCTCGCCCTGGAGACCCGGGCCGGCGCCGTGGTCGGGGTGGCCATCTCCATCACCACCATCCCGGCGATCTCCTACGCCGGGGTTGCCCTCAGAGTGGGGCAGACGCACGCGGCGCTGGTCGCGATCGGCGTGCTCGGCATCAATGTCGCCATGGTCCTGACGGCGGGCGTCCTCACGCTGGCGCTCCAGCTCCGGCTGCACCCGCACCCAGGTGGGCCGCAGCATCCGGGCTGACGGGTGCCGGGCCGCGCGGGGTAAATCATCCCATCGGGACGATGCCGGGGCGCCGACACACGCCTACCGTCGCCTCAACGACACCGATCTCTGGAGACGAGGAAAGGGCCCATGCAGTTGAAGGACCAACAGACGGCGCGCGTCGAGTCGGCGGAGCCGGCCGGCGCCACGCGTCCCTGCGACGTGTTCGTCGCGTTCGGCATCACCGGCGACCTGGCGCGGGTGATGACATTCCAGGCCCTCTACCGGCTGGAGCGGCGCGGCCTCCTGGACTGCCCGGTGGTGGGTGTCGCGGTTGATGACTGGACGGTCGATGAGCTGCGCCAGCATGCCCGCCGGGCGATCGAGGGCACCGGCGAGACGGTGGACGAGGGGATCTTCGACCGCTTCGCCGCCCGGCTGAGCTACGTGCGCGGGGATTTCTCGGACGAGGCCACCTATGGCCGGGTCGCCTCGGCCATCCAGGGCGCCAGAACCCCGGTGTTCTACCTCGAGATCCCGCCGTTCCTGTTCGGCACGGTGGTGCGCGGCTTGGCCGGGGCCGGGCTGCTCGACTCGGCACGAGTGGTGGTCGAGAAGCCGTTCGGCCACGACGTCGCCTCGGCGGACGAGCTCAACACGGAGATGCACCGGTACCTGGCGGAGGACCAGCTGTACCGGATCGACCACTTCCTGGGCAAGATGGGACTCGAGGAGTTCCTCTATCTCCGATTCGCCAACGTCATCCTGGAGCCGATCTGGACCCGGCACTACGTCGACTGCGTCGAGATCACGATGGCCGAGAGCTTCGGGGTCGAGGACCGCGGACACTTCTACGACCGGGTGGGCGCGCTCCGCGACGTGGTGGTCAACCACCTCATGCAGCTGATCGCCGCCGCCGCGATGGAGCCGCCGGCGGGAGAGGACGCCGAGACCCTGAAGGACGCCAAGTACGCGGTCTTCCGGAGCATGGCGGACGCTGACCCGGCCCACTACGTCCGGGGTCAGTACGACGGGTATCTGGAGATCCCCGGGGTGGCGCCCGGCTCCACCATGGAGACCTACGCCGCTCTTCGCCTGGAGATTGACAACTGGCGCTGGGCCGGTGTCCCGTTCTACGTCCGCACCGGCAAGCGGCTGCCGGCCACCCAGACCGAGGTCCGCCTGGTGTTCAAGCGCCCGCCCCGGCTGGGCTTCATCTCGCCGAGCCGGCAGAGGCCCGCGCCCGACCAGCTGGTGATCAAGCTGGATCCGACTACGGGGATCCAAGTCCGCGCGGAGGCGCTGCGCGGCGACGCCGGCGGTCCGGAGGACGTCCGGATGGAGCTGGAGTTCGCCGAGGAGGGTGGCGAGGGCACGACCCCCTACGAGGTGCTCCTCGGGGACGCGATGCAGGGGAAGAGTGCCCGCTTCACCCGGCAGGACAGCGTGCGGGAGGCCTGGCGGGTGATGCAGCCGCTCCTGGATCATCCCCCGGGCGTGCACGGGTACATGCCCGGCTCCTGGGGGCCGCAGGCGGCCGAGGCCCTGATCGAGCAGGGCGGGCGCTGGAGGGGGCCGTGGCTGCCGCGATGAGGGTCTCTCGACCCGGCACCGCGCCGCGGGTCGCCCGGGGCGAGTCGTGAGCACAGCTGGGCACCGCCCCCAGGTGGCGGTCGTCCCGGCGGCCGGCGAACGCCCTCTGGAGCCGGGTGTCGGCGCGCCCGTCCACCACGTGGTGGTCGTGGGCGGTGGCTTCGCCGGGCTCTTCGCCGCGCGGCACCTGCGACACACGGCGGTTGCGGTGACCCTGGTCGACCGCTCCGCGAACCACGTCTTCCAGCCCATGCTCTACCAGTGCGCCACCGGGATCGTGCCGCCCGCGACCATCGCGCCCACGCTGCGGGCGATCTTCCGTCGCCAGCCCAACGCGCGGGTGCGGCTGGCCGAGGTGGTGGACATCGACCTCGACCGCCGGATGGTCCGAGCCCGGACACCCCCGGGGCAGGATCTCTGCCTGGAGTACGACTCACTGATCGTGGGCACCGGCGTCAGCACCTCGTACTTTGGCCACGACGAGCTCGCCCGGCACGCGCCAGGGATGAAGACGGTCGACGATGCGCTGGCGATCCAAAAGCGCATCTTCGGCGCGTTCGAGGTGGCCACCGAGACCGAGGACCCCGAACAGCGGCGGGCCTGGCTGACCTTTGCCGTCGTGGGCGCCGGGCCCACCGGCGTGGAGCTTTCCGGCCAAATCCGGCAGCTCGCGCGTCATACCTTGCGGCGTGAGTTCCAGGTCATCGACCCGACCGAGTGCCGCGTCCTGCTCCTCGACGGCGGCTCGGAGCCGCTGGCGACGTTCGGGGACCGGCTCTCGAGCCGGGCGCGGCGCACGCTCGAGTCGATGGGCGTGGAGCTGCAGATGGGCTGCCTGGTGACCAATGTCGATGCCGCCGGCATCGACGTCAAGGACCACTCGGGCGAGGTGAGGCGCATCGACGCCAGGACCGTGATCTGGGCGGCGGGGGTCGCGGCCTCGCCGCTGGGACGGATGCTGGCGGACCGGGCGGGTGCGGAGGTGGACCGAGCGGGACGGGTCGGTGTGCTCCCCGACTGCACCCTGCCGGGCCACCCCGAGGTGTTCGTGGTGGGGGACCTGATGGCCCTCGACCGGCTGCCGGGCGTGGCCGAGGTGGCAATGCAGTCTGGCCTGCACGCCGCGAACAGCATCAAGCGCAGGCTGGAGGGCAAGCCCATCCGGCGGTTCCATTACGTCGACATGGGCAGCATGGCCTACGTGGGCCGCGGGCGTGCGGTCGTGGACTTCCGCGGGCTCAAGCTGAGCGGCAGGCTCGGCTGGCTCATGTGGCTCTTCGTCCACATCGTCTTTCTGACCGGGTTCACCAACCGGGTGGCGGCCTTCCTCAACTGGGCGATGGCGCTGGCCGGCGTCCGTCGCGCGCGCATCTTCAGCGCCTCCGACCTCGCCGTCACGGAGCCGGAGCCGGGCCTGCCGGCCGCCACCGAGGCCGGAGGTCGCGCGGCTACGTGATCGGGCCGCCCCCGCCGGCCACCGTTGGCCCCAGCCTCGCCCAGACCACGTACGAGCCCACGTAGGCCACGACCACCGCCACGATCACCAATGGCATCAGGGTCAGGCCGTCCGAGAACAGCAGGAGGGTGGCCAGCAGCACCGAGGTCATCGGCAGTCGCAGCATGGCGGCGCACATCGCCCCGATGCCCATGGCGGCGGCGGGGATCATCGGGAGGCCGGGGAGGTGGGAGAGCAGGATGCCACCCACGGCGCCGAGGAACATCGCCGGGAACACCGGCCCTCCCCGGAAGCTGCTCAGCGAGGCCCCGTACGCCAGGCCCTTGCAGGCGAGCAGCAGAGCCAGCGCGGCGACCGAGTAGGTCGCGCCATGCTGGAGCAGAGGTCCCAGCGCCAGCTGCCCTGAGAAGAGCACCGCGGAGCTGCTCCGGCCGGTGCCCAGCGCGAACGCGATCGCCAGGCCGGCAACGGCGAGGCCCACCAGGGGGGTCAGCAGCAGCACCCGCCGCTCGACATGGGGGCGCAGGAACAGCCCCAGCCACCGAATCGCCGAGGCGACCACGGCCGCCGTCACCCCGATCGCCAGCGCCCAACCGAACTCAGCCAGATCGGGCGGGCCCACCGCGGGCAGGTTGGGAATCGCCAGCGACGCGGTCCCCAGCCCGGTCCAGGCGTCCAGGCCGACGAAGACCAGGGACCCGATCCCGGCGGCCAGCAGGCCCGGGACCAGCACCAGCTCCAGCGCCGCGCCCCCCACGCCCGACGCCTCCATCAGCAGGAACGCGCCCAGGACGGGCGAACCCAGCAGCGTGCTGAGCGAGGCGAAGCTCCCCGCCGCGGCCACCACCGCCGTGGCCCGTTGGGGCACGTCGCGTCTCGCCGCCCGCACGGCGATGACGGCGAGACCGGCGCCGAGGGCGATCAGGGGGGCCTCGGGTCCGAGCACGGCGCCCAGGCAGAGCGTCGCCAGCGCGGCCAGCAGCACCCCCGGGAGCTCCACCGGCCGCGGCACGGCGCCGGCCTTGAACCCCTCGGCCGGCGAGTGCCCGCCGCGCCCGGGCAGGTAGCGGATGCTCGAGTCCCACCAGCACTCCCGCCAGCACCAGCCAGGGTATCGGCCACCACACCGGCTCACCGTGCAGGCCGAGCCGGCCTGGGAGGTCGGTGAAGACCCAGCCCTGAGCGTGGTTGACGAGCTGGAGGAAGCCGTAGGTGAGCGCCGAGATCGGCGCCCCCACCAGAGCGGCCAGCACCAGCAGCATCAGGTAAGCCCGCGACCTGAGGGTGGCCAGGAGGTCAACGCGCGGCGTCGTCGGCTCCACCCGGCCAGCGTAGGGACGGGCCATCGAGAGGACATCCACCCGACCGGATGATTCTGCCCCTTCGGCGGCGGGTGTCTCAGCCAGACCTCGCTGTCTGGTCGCTCGCCTCGTCGAGGTCGAGGAACCGCCGCAGCTCCTCCTCCGGGCCGACCCGGGGCCTGCGCTCGCGCCCGGGCGGCGGCACCGGCCCGAGCAGGACCAGGGTGTCGCCCGCCTCCGACCGGGGGCGCAGTCCGGCGGTGACCGGCGCCAGCCGGCCGCCGGCGCGCACCAAGAACAGCAGGCCGGGGTCGTCCTGGTCGCTGGTCGCCGGCCTGGTCATGATCTCCGCCCCGCGCTGGTGACGCCGGAAGACTTCGAGCCCGGTGAGGGGAGTGCCGAACAGCACGTCGTCGGTCGCGAACGGGGCCACCACACCCAGGTCCTCGCGCGGCGGCGCGACGCGGTAGACCTCGCCGTCGAACCCGTCCTGCAAGGTGACGGCGGCGAGGGCGTTGAAGTCGTCCTGGGTGGTGAGGAGCAGGACCGCGGTGATCCCCTCGAGCTCGGCGCCGCGCCCCGTCGTGTTGGCGAGCAGGTCACCGGCGGCCAGCTCCAGTCCCGCCTGGCGGATCCGCTCGCGCTGGTGCGGGGCCGCCGCCCACATGACGACGCTGAGGCCCGTCGCCTGGAGCGCCCGGCCCAGGTCCACCACCCACTCGGCGCCGCCGACCAACAGGGGACGCGAGCGGGAGGGCCGCGTCACCTGGAGCAGCCGCGCCACCGGTCCGGCCGTGAGCCCATACACGGTGACGGTGGCGACGATCACGAGAAAGGTCGCGGGCAGGATGGTGGAGGCGCCCGGCACGTGGGCCGAGACCAGCGTGGCCGAGAAGGTCGAGGCGGTGGCGGCGGCCACGATTCCGCGGGGATGCATCCATCCCAGGAAGGCCCTCGCCCTCCATGGCAGATCGGTACTGACGCTGGCCCCCAGGGCGACCAGCGGCCGGGCGACCAGCAGCAGCACGGCGATCAGGGCCAGCGCCGGAAGCAGGGCCGCGCCCACCGCCGCCGGCGTGATGCTGGCGGAGATCGAGACGAAGAGGATGCCGATGACCAGCTGGATCACGGTCTCGAAGAAGGGGCGGCGGGCGGGCAGGTCGAATCCCCGGACGTTGGCCAGAGCCATGCCGATGACGATGGCCGCGATCAGCCCACTGTCCTCGCGGAGCAGGTCGCAGACGACGGCCAGCGCGACCACGGTCGCCAGGGACACCTGGGTCCCCAGCGTCTGCGCGAAGCCGGCCCGCCGCAGAAGGAGCCAGAGCAGGGCGGCGCCGACGATCCCGCCCGCGAGTCCCACGCCCACGCTGGTCAGGAACTGCACGAGCTGATAGAGGACCCCATGGCGCGTGGAGGCGATCACACCGTGGAACACCAGGACGCCGAAGATGGCGCCGACAGGGTCGATGAGCGAGCCCTCCCAGGTGAGGAGGGTCTGCAGCCGTCGCTCGAGCCGAACGGACGCGAGCAACGGCGTGACCACCGTGGGGCCGCTGACGACGAGGATGGCGCCCAGCATCACGGCCGCCTTCGGCGACATGCCCAGGAACAGGGCCGCCGAGACCGCTCCCAGGGCGCACGTGATCGGGATGCCCAGGCCGATCAGCCTGGCGACGATGGGCCGCGACCGCCGGGTGAGTCCCCGCAGATCGAGCTCCAGCCCGCTGTCGAAGAGGACCACCGCCACGGCCACGGACACCAACGGCTGGAACAGCGGCCCCAGGAGCTGATTAGGATTGACGACCTTGGTGAGCGCACCGGCGACGAAGCCGGCCGCCAGCATCACGACGAGCGCGGGCAGCCGCAGCGCACGGGCAAGGAGCCGGGAGGCGACGGCCAGTGCGATGGTCAATCCGAGCCCCGCAAGGATCTGGTCGGTGGTCATCTGTGTTGGTTGCTCTGGCGGCTCGTCAGATCTCCGATCGCCCACAGGTCGGACATGGCCCGCTTCTCCTCGTATGCCGACGCCGGCCCTGTCGTCGGCGGCCCGCCTGACGCCAGACAACCAGGTGCCGGACGTTCGGGCATCGTCCGCATGGGATGAATTCGTCGCGCCAGCCCGTGCGCCGCGGTCCCGAAGGTGTCGAAGGATCGGTCGAATAGCACCCTGACCGCCGGTGGGCTCCCGACCCGCCCCTGCCTACGTTGATCACGGACGGACCACACCGGCCGCGAGCACCTCCAGCATGAGCGAAAACCCCACCGTCGTCGAGGACCCGGCACCGTCCCCACCGGGGCGGGTCGGGGGACGGCTCCGGCTGCTGCCGAGCCCGGCCTTTCCGGCTCCAGCCGGCGAGCGGTCATGGCTGGTCGTGCGCGGCCGCCTGGTCCGGCACCTGCTCGCATCCGGCGACGTCCCGGTGGTCGTGATCACCGGCGGGGCCGGCTACGGGAAGACCACGCTGGTCCGCCAGTGGGCCGAGGCGGACGAGCGTCCCTTCGCGTGGGTGGCGCTGGAGGAGGCCGACAACCATCCGCATGCGCTTCTCACGTCGATCCATCGGGGGTTCCGCCTGGCCGGCTCGGCCGCCTGGCGCGTACCGAGCGACGCCCTCTCACCCTCGCGCCTGACGCAGGCGGCCCACCGCAGGATCGGGCCGTTCGTCCTGGTCTTCGATGACCTCCATCTGCTGCGCGCCGCCCGGTCCCTGGCGCTGGTCGCCACCCTTGTCGATCACCTGCCCGCCGGCTGTCAGGTCGCGCTCCTCGGTCGAGCCGACCCTGGATTGCCGCTCCCGCGCTGGCGCATGCAGCGCGACCTGCTCCGTCTCGGACCGGACGACCTGGCCATGACGCACCCAGAGGCCGCGGCCTTCTTCGACGCGGCGGGGCTCGCCCTGGACCGCGAGCAGGTCGACCTGCTGGTCCGGCAAACGGAGGGCTGGCCGGCCGGACTCTCGCTCGCCGCCCTCTCTATCGGGGAGCGCGACGAGCTCGGACCGGCGGTCGCCGAGTATCTGCGCACCGAGGTGCTGGACCGGCTGGCTCCCGGGGAGCTGCGGCTTCTTCGCCGGACTTCGATCCTGGACCGCCTGTCGGCCGGCCTCTGCGATGCGGTGACCCAGCGCTCCGACTCCGGTGCCCTGCTCGCGCACCTGGAACGGTCGAATGGGTTCGTCGTGGCCCTCGACCGCCGCGGCGGTGTACCGGCACCATCCCCTCCTCCTCGCCGCGCTCCGCGCCGAGCTCGACCGCCGCGAGCCGCTCCTGCGCCCCCCGTTGCACCGCCGCGCCAGCGCCTGGTTCGAGCAACAGGGGAACCTGGCCGAGGCCGGCCGGCACGCACGCGCCGCGGGCGACCTGGAGCGCGCCGGGGAGCTGGTGTGGGCCGCCCTGCCCCGCGCCCTCGACACCGGCTCCACGCGCCCGCTGCGCGAGTTGCTGGACGGGTTCACCTGCTCCCACCTCGCCGCCCAGCCCACGCTGGCGATGGCCTTCGCCTGGCGCCGTCTGCTCGAGGGCGACGCCGCCGGCGCCGAGTTGTGGGCCAGGACCGCGGAACTGGATCTGGAGAAGCGGCCGGCCACCGCGACGGCAGCGGGCCTTCAATCCGCCGCGGCGGCCCTGCGGGCCTTCACCGCGCGGGGGGTGAGGCGGATGGGTGAGGCCGCCGAGGCCGGGCTGTCGACCGGGGCCCCGGACGGCTGGTGGCAGTCGGTCTGCGGCTACCTGGCGGGCATCGCCCGGCGCCTCCAGGGCGAGGCCGGCCGGGCTCAGGATTGCCTGGAGGAGGCCGGGCGGATGGCGATGGTGCACGAGGCCCGAGTAGTGGCCGCCGGCAGCCTGTCACAGCTTGCCCTGCTGGCGGTCGCCGAGGAGGACTGGGAGCGAGCCGCCTCGGCGGTGAGGGGCGCCACCACCCATCTCGAGGAGAGTGCGATCTCCGACCATCCCTGGCTGGCCGCGGTCCAGGCGACGGCCTCGCTGGTCCTGGCCCAGCAGGGGAGGTCCGCCGAGGCCCACGCCGCGATCCGCCAGGCACGCCGCATGCTGAACGGGGCCGGGTGGGCCCCGCCCTGGATGGCACTCGAGGTCAGGATCCTCCTCGCGCGCGCCGACCTCATGCAGGGCGACCTCGCGTCGGCCCGGACCCTCCTGCTGGAGGGGGCGCGGCTGCTGAGCAAGTCACCCGATGCGGGCGTGCTGGGCGCCCGGCTGCAGGAGGCAGGCCGCCGCGCCGACGCCTTTCAGTCGGCGGGGGTTCCGGGCACCTCATCCCTCTCCCGGGCGGAGCTTCGGACCCTGCGGTTCCTCCCTACTCACCTCTCCTATCGGGAGATCGCCGAGCAGCTGCACCTCTCCCAGTGCACGGTGAAGACGCAAGTGCTCGCCGCCTTCCGCAAGCTGGACGTCACCTCACGCAGCGAAGCCGTCCAGCGGGCGTCCACCTTGGGCTTGATCCCACGCTGAGCCGGCGCCGGCGTCGTCAGGTGGGAGCGGCCCCACGGCGTCGCAGGGCCGCCCACCAGTCAGGGAGGGGAGATGGCTTGCATCACGCGGGCCCGTGTCTCGCGGCCCGCAGCACGTCCACCGACCCCCAGCCGTGGTCGAGCTGGAAGTCGAGATTGATCGCTGCGTTGATCAGCGCCAGGTGGCTGAACGCCTGCGGGAAGTTGCCGAGCTGCTCACCGGTGGGCCCGATCTCCTCTGAATAGAGACCGACGTGGTTGCCGTAGGTGAGCATCTTCTCGAAGACCAGCCGCGCGTCGTCCAGCCGGCCGGAGCGGGCCAGGGCGTCCACGTACCAGAAAGTGCAGATGGAGAAGGTCCCTTCGCTTCCCGGCAGACCGTCCGGAGACGCGTTGGGGTCATAGCGGTAGACCAGGCTGTCGGAGACCAGCTCCCTGTCCACCGCGCGCAGCGTCGACTGCCACATCGGATCCGTGGGGGCGGCGAACCCGACCAGGGGCATCAGCAGCGTGGAGGCGTCCATGACGTCGCTGCCGTAGTGCTGGACGTAGGCACCCTTTTGCTGGTTCCAGCCCTTCTCGATGAGCTGTCGATACACGCGGTCCCGTTCGGCGACGAGACGCGGGAGGTCCGCGGGCAGCCCCTGACTTGTCGCGATCCTGATCATCCGGTCCAGCGCCACCCAGCACATCAACCGGCCGTACGTGAAGTCCTTGCGGCCCCCGCGGGTCTCCCAAATCCCTTCGTCGGGCTGGTCCCAGTTGGAGACCAGCCAGTCCATGATCTCGCTGAGCTTGACCCAGCCCGGATGGCCGGTTCGCATGCCCATCTGCTCCGCGTGGTAGAGGGAATCCAGCGCCTCTCCGTAGATGTCGAGCTGGAGCTGGTCGGCGGCCCCGTTGCCGATCCGCACCGGCCGTGACCCGCGGTAGCCCTCCAGGTGCTCCAGGGACTCCTCGCTGAGGTCGGAGCCGCCGTCCACCCGGTACATGATCTTCATCGGGGCGGAGTCGGTCCCGACCTGGTCCTGCACCCGGTCGCGGATCCAGGTCAGGAACCGCCCCGCCTCCGGGAGGTAGCCGAGGCCGAGAAGCGCGTAGATCGAGAACGACGCGTCGCGGATCCAGGTGAAGCGGTAGTCCCAATTGCGTGGCCCACCCACCTGCTCGGGCAGGCCTGCCGTGGGAGCCGCCACCGGCGCCCCGGTGGGGGCGTAGGTCATGAGGCGCAGGGACATCGCCGAGCGCGCCACGATCTCCCGCCAGCGGCCCCGGTAGGTGGAGCGGTGGAGCCAGGAGCGCCAGTACTCGATCGTGCCCTCGAGCAGGTCCGTCACCTCCTCGCGGGACACCGTCCGCGGCGGTCCCTCGCACTCGGACTCCACGATCACCCCGGCCGCCTGGCCTTGCGACAGGACGACCTCCGCCCGGACGTCCCGGCCCGACGCCTGGAGTGGGACGGTGGAATGCAGCGTGAGCGAGAGGTCGGAGGAGTGGAAGACGGCGCCCCCGTCTCGCAGCTCCAGGTCGTGCGGTGCCCGCCCGTAGTCGAACCGCGGCGCGCACTCGAGGACGAAGCGCATGGTGCCTCGGACCACCCTCACGACGCGGACCAACCGGTGGCGTCGGGTCGGCGTCTCGGGGTCCCGCACCGGCATGAAGTCCCCCACCTCGCCCACGCCGTCCGCGGTCATGAAGCGGGTGATCAGGACGGCGGACTCGGGCATGTAAAGCTGCCGCGTCACGCAGTCGGCCCGCTCCGGGGCGATCTGGAAGTAGCCTCCCCGGTCGTGATCGAGGAGGGAGGCGAACACGCTGGGCGAGTCGAAGCGCGGGCAACAGAACCAGTCCACGGTGCCGTCGGTCGAGACCAGGGCCGCGGTCTGGAGGTCGCCGATGAGCCCGTGGTCGGCGATCGGCGGGTAACGCCGGCGCCGCTCCTGGCTCGGGGCTCGCGATTGCGCCGTACCGGTCACAGCTGTCACGTCAGTCCTCCTGGGATCGATTCACTCCCGGGGCCGCCGCACCAGGTCACCACTGGACGGCGGCGATCGCTTCGCGCGGCGGGACGGCCCAGCCCGGTCACAGCCTCGGTGTCCTGGCCTCGGGCACCGGACCGGCTGTCTCCGTGGTAGCGCTCGCGGTCGCGTGCCAGCCGGCGGTCAGGCCGAAGATGATCAGGATGTCGATCGCGATCATCACCACCGACCACAAGGGGTAGAGTGCGATCGCTCCCAGGTGGGCCAGGAGGTTGAGTCCGACCACCACGATGGCGAACCACCGCGCCCAGGACTGGCCACTCATGACACCCAGGCCTGCCAGGATCTCGACGACGCCGAACAGAAGCAGGACCAGGGCCCAGATCCAGAGTGAACCACCGATCGGCTTCCCGATCCAGTAGGCCGATCGGAAGAACCCGAAGATCCCGTCGAATACGTTGAAGATCCCGCCGATCAGGATCATGATCGACGCGAACAGCAGCCAGCCGCTGCGCCTGGCCTGCCAGTCTAACGGCACGGTGGACACCGCCAACCTCCTTACCATCGGCGTCTAGCGCGCCCCCCTGAACGGACCCGCTCACGAAGCCGGTTGCTGGCACCATGATCGGGCCGCGATCGCCGTGTGCTGATCGGCAGCCGCACGGCGTTCGACAAACCGTTGGACGTCAGAGTCCGAAGCGCGCAGCACCCGGCTGACTGGCGTCGGTCCGCGCGGGGCGGGGTTGTTCAGCCGGACTGCCCCTCAAAACCCTCCAGCGGAGCGGCGGGTCGCCAAGCGCGGAGCTCGAAAGCCCCGGACTACCACGTCCTGTGTCGGTGCCCCACTTACTGCGCGCGGACGGGGTCCGTGGCTCCGGGCAAGCGTCACAGACGGCTTCTCACCGAAGGCGCGGAAATACTCTCTGGCAAAGTACCCGAGATTGCTGAAGCCACACGCGTAAGCCACCCAGGTGACCGTGCGATCCGCGTGCGAGTCCGCGAACAGATCTCGGGCGTGTCCCAGCCGCAGCCGCCGCGCATAGGCCATAGGCGATAGTCCGCGTGTCCGCCTGAAGGTGTGGAACAAGTTTCGGGCGCTGGTTCCCGCCACTTTCGACAGCACCTCGATGGTCACCGGCTCGTCCCAGTGCGCCTCGAGGAAGTCGATCGTTCGGGTCACCTGGCGGGGAGAGACCGATGAGCTCGACCCAGTGAGGAGATGAGTGTAGTTGCTCCTGTTCGCAAGCAAGTAGCCGACGACGATTCCTTGCTCGATCTCCTCGCTCACCATTGGTGGTAGTGCGCCCTTTGTGTTATCGATCTCTTCGGCGAGGAACCGGACCAGCCTCCCCAGGCTCTGGGCGAGCTCTTGATTGAATGGAGCCCGATATTCGATGTCCAACGGAGGCACGATCGCCTGGTCGAGGAGGGCGGACAGCTTCCGAGTCAAGGTCTCCGGCGGGAACGTCGCGAACAAATTCGAGAATCCGGCACCATACTCGAGAACTGCATCGGCGCCCGGGCCGAACGTCGCTCCGCCATGGTCGCTGTCGACGACGGCCGAGACGTGTCCTGACGAGACCTCGCCGCTTCCGGACAGCGGGACGCCATACGTGAAGTTACGGCTCTGTGAGAGGCGGAGTCTGATCGGCGAACCGTAGCGGACGTAAGTCAGACCCATTCCAGACAGTTGGAAGGAATTGACCCCGCTATCGAACGTGTTCACGTCGCCCACGTCGATGGACGTGACCGAGAACCGCGGCCCGACTGTCCCTTCGAATTCCTCCGGGTCCCTGGTCGCGATCGTCGGAAACGCGTTCAGAAAGTATCGTTGGGTCATGTCACGGGCTCGGCTGCGCCGGCGCCGGTGCCACCGGCACCAGACGCTTCCCGATGGTACCGAAGGTCGGACCGCGGCTACGAGCGGCCTGGGACAGCGCTGCCGCCGGGCCTGACCTGGCTACGCGACCTCGCGTGGTGGGCGAGGTATTGGCGAAGAGCTCTTGAAGCCGGGGAGGGCCGCCTCTGGCTTCATCGCCTCGATCTCGGCGGATCGCCGAGCAGCGCCAACCGCGCGGCCTGGGTGCGGTTGGTAACTCCAAGCTTCCTCAGGATCCGTCTGACGTACCGTTGCGCGGTCCGCCCTGTGATACGGAGATCACTCGCGATTTCCTTGTTGACCTTGCCCAGCGCCACCTCGGTCAGGACTTGATGCTCGCGCCGGGTGAGGCCGGCGAGCCGCTCCGAGAGGGCCGCCCTACCGAGCAGGGTGGCATCGGGCGTCTCCACCGCCGCCACCGCGTCTGCGACGTCACGAGGGGTCGCCGTCCGGCGAACGCGCAGCACCGCCTCGGCGTCCGTCGCCCAGCGCCGCCACTCGGCACCCTCGGCACGAATCATCGCGGAGATCCCGGGGACAATGCGCCGCGAGACGTCCGAGCGGTACCGTTCCCGCGAGACGACCCGGAGCCGGCCGCGCGGTGAACCCTTTCGTCGAGTCCACCACTGCACCCGGTCGATCGCTCCGACCAGTACAGCTGAGGACGCGAAAGGTGGGTGGTCATCTCCGGTCACCGAGAGTGGGACTCCTTTTCATCGGCCCCAGCACTCAATGCATCCGGCGTTCCGACGGGCCTCCGATCCGGTCTTCGACGCTAGCGGCGGGCGCGGCGCCTGAAAACGCAAGAAACGCAAAGCTCGGCTGATTACCGCAATGGGCTTCTCCGAGGTACCGGCGGCCACCGTGTCATCCTTCAGAGAGCTCAACCAAACCGAAGGAAGAGCGACACGATGGGGGCAGAGGATGACGCGGTGCGTTCATCAACCACTTGACACGATGCGGCCGACGAGGAGGTTGCGATGACCAAACGCGGGGCGCAAGCCGAGGGGCCTGACCCCGATGCCCGCGACGAGTTGCGCGTGCTCATCGTGGAGCACGAAACGATCCTGCGCGAAGGGCTGAGGCGAGTCGTGGAGAGCGCCGCGGGGCTACGTGTCGTCGCCACAGCGATCGACGTCGAGGCTGCCCTGAGAGCGCTGCGAAGCCTCCATCCGAACATCGTTCTGATCGACGCCCGCCTTCCGAACCGCATGGGCTTCTTCCTGACCCGTGCGACGCGCCGCGAGGCGCCCGCGACACGTGTTGTGCTGTTGTCAGACAGCCGCGAAGACGCGCTCGTGGAGCTGGCGGCGGAGGCGGGTGCCGCCGCAGTGGTCCAGGAGAAGATCGGAGCAGACGACCTGGGCGCGGTCCTGCGCACGGTGGCAGGTAGCGGCGTCGATTTCTTGGGATTCGTGGTCCCCGGACCGGGCTCCCCGCCGGATCCGGGACCGGGGTCGTGCCCATGAGCGCGGAAACGTCGACTCAACTGGGAAAGCTCGCGTGCGCCCGGAGTCCATCCTCGCCCCCCTCGACAAATCGCAGCCTCCGCGTCGCGCTGCCGCCACACGCCCGGGATTTACGAGGTTTGTCAAGGTTGCCGTGACGCCCGACTCCCGCGGGAGGATGGTGTTCATACGTTGGTGGGTGACGGCTGCGGGCCGTGTGACTGCAGCCGGATCTCTCGACGCACAGGAGGATGAGATCTCACGGTCCTTGCGTGATTGCGCGAGCGGGCGGCCGACGGTGACTCGGTGGTGCCGCTCGAATGGGTGACGGCAAGCGGGGAGAGCACCCGATTGCAGCGCTCCTCCACGCCTTTCAGGGTGGCCCGCGCGGCCCCTGGGCTGTCTCGGCGATGCCCGCAGATCCGCACGGGCACGGACCTGGTGCGCTGAGCGTCTCCCGCGGAAGGAGGGCGTGGTGCTGAGCGTGGAGGGCCCAACCACGATCCGGGTCCTCGTCATCGACGAGCGCACGGTGGTCCGGGAGGGGCTTCGTCTCATCCTCAGCGCCGACCCTGTGTTCGAGGTGATCGCGATGGTTGGTCGCCTCGGGCCGGGGATCGCCGTGGCTCGGGACAGGCGTCCGCATGTCGTCCTGGTCGGGATGCCGCGGGGAATGGCAGGTCGGGAGCTGGTCCGTTCGCTCCGCGGCGAGCTTCCTGACGCGAGCCTGGTCGTCCTCACCGACCTTGCCGAAGACGACGCGGTTGCGGGCGCGCTCCGTGAGGGCGCTGTGGCGTACGTCGTCAAAGACGCGAGCGCCGACGAGGTTCGCAGCACGATCCGGTCTGCGGTGCCTGGCTGGCGAGGACGCCCATCTGCGATGCCCCCGATGCCGGATCACGCCCAGAGCGATACCCGCACGTTGCTCAGCCGGCGCGAGCGGGAGGTGCTGGCACTGATCGCTGAGGGCAAGCCGAATCGGGCCATTGCCGTTGAGATGGGAGTCAGCTCGGAGACCGTCAAGACGTATGTGAAGCGGATCATGGGAAAGCTCCGAGTCGACAGCCGGACCGAGGCGGCGGTGGTCGCGTTGACGACCGGGATGGCCCGTTCAGCCCTGCCGGATCACGCACGGGGCGGGCGGCGCTCGTCGCAAGGTGGCCCCCGTCCATAGGCCGTTCGCTCCGTCCCTGGGCAGGCCGCGGACCGACCGCGACGGCTTCCAAGAATGTCCCACATAGGGGGATACAAACGCCCTCTTTTGGGGGATGGATGTCGCCTCAAGGTGGGCGTAGCTTCGTCTTTAATGAGTGTGAGCGTTGCCCCGTCGCCCGTGGACGGTCCACCGTCGATGAGTGCGCGTCCTCTCCTCGAGGCCCGCGTGCCAGGACCCAGGACCAGGGTCATGATCGTCGACGAGCACCCGGCCACGCGGGCAGGGCTGCGCTCGTCCCTGCAGGGCGACGGCGGATTCGAGATCGTAGGCGAGGCCGCCAGCGGGGCGGAGGCACTGGGACGCGTGCAGGACGTCCATCCCGACGTCGTCCTGATCGACGTGAACCTGCCCGACCGCAGCGGCGTCGAGGTGATCCGGGCCATCCGGTCCGCCCTCCCCCACGTCCGCATCGTGGTTCTCACCGCGCTCGCTGACGATCAGGTGGTCCAGCAGGTCCTGTGGGCGGGTGCCGCCGCCTACGTGCTCAAGAGCGCCTCCCTGGAGGAGCTGCGGGAGTCGATTCGGATGGTGACCTCAGACCGAGTGAGGTTGCCAACTGGGGCTGCAGCCGCGGGCAGAGCAGGGCTGCCCTTCGGTATTACCACACGCGAACTCGAGGTACTGACCCACCTCGCCGAGGGGAGTAGCAACAAGGAGATTGCCCGCGCGCTGGCGGTGACACAGGAAACTGCCAAGACCTACGTCAAGCGGGTGCTCGCCAAGCTGGAGGTGCAAAACCGCACCGAGGCCGCGATCGTCGCTATCTCCATCGGCCTCGCGCCCCCCCTCAGCCACTGGACCGCCTGAGCAGTTCGGCGCGGGGCCGCGACAGCCAGGCCGCCGGCGTAGGACCCGGTCACTGGACGCCCCGACACCGCCCGGCACCCGTGGAACGGAGGCAGTCTGTCCCCCTTTTGGGGACCCTCCCCGTCCCCCGATTTTGGGCGTTCCGACCTCCTCCTCTGGGGGTGGCCGGGACCAAACGCCGCGCCATACAGTTTGAAGCATGGCCCGGGGACCGACACGTGGAGGGAGCGGCCGGTGAGCCGTGGAGATCCCGGCCAGGCAGGGATCAGGCGAAGATGATCGCGACCGAGCTTCGCCCGACGAGGACCGAGACGCGCCGGGCCGGGGCTGCGGCCAGGCTGCCGATCCAGGATGCGATCCAGGCATTGATCGACGGCGACGTCGAGCGCGTGCGGGAGCTGGCCTATCGCGTGGTTCTGCAGACCGAGTCGCGTAGCGCGGCGATCGCGGACCTCCTGTATCCAGCTCAGCTCGAGGTCGGGAACCTCTGGTACCTTGGTGACGCCACGTCGGCAGACGAGCTACGGGCTGCCGCGGTGGTGGAGGAGGTGGTCGACTGGCTTCCGCCGACCCCGACCGCGAACCCGGTGCCGCGGGGATTCCGGTGCGTCGTTGCCACCCCGCACGGCGACCCGCACACGCTGGGACGAAAGATGCTGTCGGCGGCGCTCCAGGACGAGGGCTGGACCCTCGGGGTGCTCGAGCCAGATGCTCACTGGGCCGACGTCATCCGATGTGCCGCCGAACTACGCGCCCGGCTGGTCTGTATCTCGGCCGCCGCCCCGACCGGGACCTCACCCCTCGCGCAGGTCATCGAGACGTTGCACCAGCGCGGCGTCCGGGTGCTCGTGGGCGGTGTCGTCTTCAACCGGCAACCCGGCCTCTGGCGACAGGTCAGAGCGGACGCGATCGGCCCGGACGTACGGATCGGCACCGTCCTCGCCCGTCGCCTCGGAGTGAGATGAGCGATCCTGGCAGCCAGCTCTTCTTCTCGGTCGGCGAGGTCGCGTCGATGCTGGGCATGTCGCCTCATACGATCCGGGCGTGGGAGCGCCGCCACCTGGCACTCCACCCCGTCCGCACCGCATCCGGACAGCGCCGCTACTCACCCGAAGACGTCGAGCTGCTGCGGCAGATCAAGTTCGAGCGCCATGCACACCGGCTCTCCATGCGCCTCGCCATACTGACCGCGCAGGGGATGCTGGTCCCGGAGGCGGAGAGCGAGACGCCGAGAGGTGAGGGGCCGGCAAGGGACGGTGACCCGCAGGGAGCACGAACCGCGGAGGGCGCCGAGGACCCGATGCAAATGGTCGCCAACTTGATCGAAGAGATCGTCATCGTGCTCGATCAGGACGGCCGGATCCAGGACGCCAACACCTCCTTCGTGCGGTTCAGCGATCTTCTTCCGAGGCGCCTCCGAGGCCTTCGCTTCGCCGACTTCGTCGACCCCTTCGACAGAGCCAAGGGGGTGCAGTTGTACGTCTCGCCGCGGCGGCGAAAAGGCTGGGAGCTGAACCTCAGGGGAAGCCGCCGCAGGGCGCTGTTCGCGTTCGACTGCTGGCCGGAAGCGAGCTACGACGGTGCCCGGGTCGTCCTCATCGGGAGGGAGATTGGAACCGCCGGCGGAGCCACTGTCGGTTCGCGAGCCACACCTGTTGCGCAGGAGCCGTCCATGTCCGCGCTTCCCGTGCCGCTCCTGAGCCTGCTCCAGGGGACCGCCGACCCGATCCGTGTCTTCGACCTCTTCGGCGAGTCCACGGCCTCATCGGCTTTCGGCATCGCGCTCGCAGCTCTGACACCGGACCCTACCATAGTCCGGTCGAACCGGGCCTTCGGGCGCGGGATCGCCGTTGACGGCGCCGTCGCGGCCGGCCTCCCGCTCCGGGATCTCTGGGCGGGCCGCACCAACGATCCGCTGGCCGGCGCCGTCGAGCGGGCGGTAAGGTCCGCCAGCCCGGAGAAGATCGGGGTCTGGATGCCGCACTCCAATGGAAATGGAGTGCGGCCGGGCGCGGTCTGGGAAGTAGAGGTGATCCCACTTCGCGGCCTGTCGGGAGATGTGACGCACCTGATACTCCGGACGGTCGATGCCGGCGCCGGGATGGTGCCCAATCACGCAGACCGGCTCCTGGCAGCGGTTCTCGCGCTGCGCACGGTGAACGACGCCGGACAGGTGTACGCGGTCGCCACCGAGCATGCCCGTGATCTGATCCCGGACGCCGCGGTCCTGGTCGGACGTTCCACGGGCCGGCCCGCGGGGATGAGCCGGCCCGCGGGGCTGACGGTGGAGGCAGCAGAAGGGCCATGGGCGACTAGCGATGACGGCGACCCTGATCTGGGCGTCTCGCTGGCACGGGACGTCGCGCGAACGGGTGCCCACCTCGATCTTCAATGGGACACCATCGATGGCGCTCAGATCGTCCGCGCGGTGCCCATCGCCTCCCGCCGAGGAACGGGGCGCGGCGCCCTCGGAGTCTTCGCGTTCGCGCGAAGGGGCCGAGACCCCTTCACGGCCGGCGAGCGGGCCCTGATGGACGAATTCGCCGATCGAGTGGGGGTCGCCCTCGATACGATCGAGGCTGGAGCCTCCTCATCGGCACCGCCGGCGCAGCAGACCGCGCCGTAGCTGAGGCGCCTCCCCGAAAGTCCGACTCTGCTGGGATGCTGCCGCCGGCGCCGCCGTGGCGGTCAGAGCAGTGGGGTGCGGGTGTAGCCGTACTGGGCGATGACCGGAAGGCCCAAAACAATGGCCAGCACGACGACGGCGGCGCACCCCTTCATGGGCTCCGCCCTCCGAAGTTGGCCGCCAGTCGCATTGGGACGTTCGAATGTCGAGGATGTCAGCAGAGGAGAGGCATCGATTGATATGCCCCAGCAGGTTATTCTCCAAGGCAGGCAGCAGCGGTGTCACGTCCGACCTGCGAAGGGCCAGGGCCCAGAGGATGAGCCAGCTCCACGCGGTTGCAGCTGACTTGTGTTCGATTCAGTTCGAGGGCCACGCGGGCTCGACGCAAAGACAGTCGGAGTCTGGAAGGCCCGTTCTGGTCGACCAAGAGTTGGACGTACCTGAGTGCGTCGATACACAAACCGCGCGACAGTCGGTCTAGAACACTCGCTTCCATACTCGACTCTCCCGGTGAGCTATACGCTGGGCAAGGGTTGTGTGCGATCGCGAACCGGGTATGCCACGATCAGGGCGGGGAAGAAGAACAGCAAGCTGAACAAGAAGAACAGGAACCCGCTGTGCCCCTTGCGCCGAGCAACCCGTGCCGGCCAGAAGGCCAATGCCAACAGGAGGATGACAGCCAGGATTCCGACCGCCGACCACAACAACACGCTCATCTCAGACCCTCTGCTTGACGGAATGGAACCGCGCTCAGCTTGGGCCGTGGCGTGGTTACTGTCCGGCAGCCCGATGCTCTCCAGGTTGACAAAGAGTTCGACGCCGGCCGGCGTCGCCTCTGGCGCGCGTCAGCCTGCCCAGGATCCGCCCCAAGGGCGAACACCTCCTGGCGAGCACCCGCAAGGGCGGACGCAGGCGGAGCGCTCCGGCGACTCTGTCGAGATATCCACTCACTCCTCGCATGGTGTTCGACTGACGAGGCGTATGCCCCACCCTGCGGGATACCCAGTGATGCGCGAAGGACGGCGGGCCGAGCGTTGGGCATATCGCTGCCAGCTCAAGGCGTCTCCACTTCACGTCGGAGGGGCCCGCGAAGCAGCCGCAGGCCATCGCCGGCTCCTGCGTTTTGTCCAACCGACCCGATCGTCCGTTGTCCCTCCGCTGTGCGCTCCGTCCATTCTGAACAGCGTCCGCTGGACCGGGCACCACCGATGCGGTCCAGCCCGGCGCAATCGAGTCGTTCGCGTGGTGGCGGTCACCTCCGGGCTACGCAGGCGAATGGGAGAGAATCGCATGTCGTCCTTTCAAGACCAGACCACGGCGGCTCGAGACCCGCTGAGGGCCCGACGAACACGCTGGTGGCACCTGCTTCTGGAGGACATCGCCGGCGTGGTTGTCATCATGTCCGTCGATGCTCTGCTCCGGCGCAATCGGAACCGTCGCCGGCGTCCTCGTCGCCTGCGATTCCTTGCGCGGCGTCCCTGATCCCCGCCACCCTGGCCTGGCGATCGGCACAGCCGGCGGCAACGTTTGCGGATCGGCATCCCTGGCCCTGTCATTCGGGTGACCGGGCGCCGGAGGGGAGATGAAGACGCCGGTCGGGGGGTAGGGACCAAGAAGGAGGTCGCGGGACCGGCGCCTCTACTCAAGGATGCTCCGCTCGATGGGACGAGCCTGCCTCCGGGACCCGACTGACCTAGACGAATCCACAACGTTTGGCTGCGGTCCGGGGACCCGCCGCCGGCATGGAGTGTCGGGAGGATGAGGCCCGGCCGGCTGGTCGAGCAGGCCGCGAGCAGCGGCCGT
>CAWBPD010000024.1:0-36066 GCA_963790575.1 Candidatus Dormiibacterota bacterium
GGGCCCGCCCCCCGGGGAGGGTGGGGGTGTTCCGGCTGCTGGGACCGCGCACGGGGAGCTAGGAGTAGCGCTTGAGGAGGCGGTCGACACGCGCGAAGTCGACCGGGTCGTCACCTTCCACCACGATCATCTGCGCCCCCGCCTCCACCAGCGCGTCGAGCTCACTGTCGTCGAACTGGGAGGCCCCGCACGTGCGCTGGATCGCCTTCGGATCCCGCCCCACCTTCTCGCACCACTGGTCCAGCACCCGATTCTTGCGGCCCCACTGCTCGGCGTCGCCGAAACCGTGCCACATGTCCGCGTACTGCGCCACCAGCCGCAGGGTGACGCGCTCGCCCCCACCTCCGATCAAGATCGGCACCGGGCCTACGGGTGGTGGGGTCAGCTTCTTGAGCCGCGAGCGGATCCGCGGCAGCGCCTCTTCGAAGTCCCGAAGCCGGCTCTGGACGGTGCCGAACTCGTAGCCGTACTGCTCGTAGTCGCGGCGCGCCCAGCCGGCGCCGACGCCGAGGATCGCCCGCCCCCCGGACAGATGGTCGATGGTCCCGGTCATGAACGCCAGCAATTCCGGGTTGCGGTAGCTGTTCCCGTTGACCAGCGCGCCGATGCGGGCTCGCTCGGTGACCGTCGCGATCGCGGCCAGCATCGTGTTGCACTCGAACGTGCCACCGTCTGGGCTGCCGGAGAAGGGGAACATGTGGTCGGACGCGAGGATCGCGTCCACCCCCAGCTTGTCGAGGCGGCGGGCGCCGTCCAGGAGCGACTGCACCGTCGTGTGCTGCAGATGAAGCTGATAGGCGACCTTGACTCCAGGCATCGCACCAAAGCTACTGAACCGCGAACTCCCGTGAGGCACGGTGGCAGCAGATCGCGCCCACTGCCTCGCTAGACTCAACCCTTCCGCCCCCATGCCGACCGCCACCGAGACCCTGACCCTGCAGGCACTGAGCCTGGACCGGCCGGGCGTGCTCTCCGCCATCACCGAGGTCATCTTCAGGCACGGGGCGAACATCAACGAGATCTTGACCATGCGCGCTCAACCCGGGCGGTCGGCCACCTACCTCGAGGTCTCGGGCGACTTCGACCGCGCCCACCTGCTGCGGGATCTCCAGCGGATCCCCGACCTCGACCTGGGCGAGATCCCCTCTTTCAGAGCCATCTTCGGCAAGCGGGTGATCGTGGTCGGAGGCGGAGCCCAGGTCGGCATGGTGGCCCAGGGCGCGATCGCCGAGGCCGACCGTCACAACATCCGCGGCGAGCGCATCTCGGTCGACACGATCCCGCTGGTCGGCGAGGCTCGGCTGGCGGCCGCGGTCCGGGCCACCGCCCGCCTGCACCGGGCCCAGGTGCTGGTACTGGCCGGGGCGCTGATGGGGGGCGACATCACCCGGGCGGTGCGGGAGGTCCGCGAGGAGGGCATCTTCGTGATCTCGCTGCAGATGGCGGGGTCGGTTCCGAAGGCGGCCGACTTCGTGGTCTCGGACCCAGTCCAGGCGGGCGTGATGGCGGTGATGCTGATCGCGCAGACGGCCAGGTTCTCTATCGAGCGCGCGCGGGGAAAAGTCTTCTGATCACCGCACCCACGCCGCGCTATCTGAGGTCGCCGTGGTTCTCAGCAGCAGGTACGCATGCATGTGCGAAACCCTGTGGAAACAGTGGAAAACGCGCCACCCGCCTGTTCACATCCGTTGGCGCCTCGCCCTCGTCTTTGGACACCGCCAGCCCGCAGCCGTTTGATCAAGGTAAAGACTTGGGTGCGCCGCGCGCAAGGGCGAAAACTCGTTCGGTGCCAGGCTACTCGGTATCGCCTGGCGGGGCATCCAGCGAGGCCAGGCGATACTCCCGCAACGGCACGTAAACCGACCCTTGAGGGCCGGGCCGGCTCTGGAACAGCGTGAACCCACGAGCCTCCCAGGCCCGCAGCTGAGGCAGCTCGGGGAGGGCCGGCGGCCGGGTCCCGGACCGGACGCGGCAGAGGGTGAGGTGGGGGTTGTAGGGGCGCTCCTCACCCACCACCCCGGCGCGGCGGCACGCCTCTGCGACCTCCCCCGCCAGGACCCCCAATGAGTCGCGACCCGCCGTCACGTCGACCCACAGCACCCGCGTCCGGCTCCCGTTCCCGAACCGGCCCAGGCCCCCGATCTGAACCTCGAAGGGTGGGCGGCGGACGCCCTCCAGCTCTGCCCTCACCGCCGCCATCGCACCCGGCTCCACCCAGCCCAGGAAATGCAGCGTCAGGTGCAGGTTGGCGGGCGGCGCCCAACGCTGCTCGGGCGCGAGCCTGGCACAGCGCTCCAGATATCCAGCCAGCTCCCCCCGCACGTCGTCGGGCAAGGGGAGGGCGACGAAGAGCCGGTACTTGGTTCCAGGGACGCTCACGACGCGGCCCCCCGCAGCCGCCTCCCTACACTGCAACAGATGGGAGCGCAGAGCGGACACCTGCTCGCCGGGCTGGCCATGGGCATCCTCGCCATCATCCTCGGGATCGGCCTCTGGTTCGCGGCCATCAACCGCCGGCGCCACCGCAGCCACGCCTCCGCCACCTACTACGGCATGGGAGGCCCCTTCTACACCGCCGCTCAGTCGGGGTGCGCGACCGTCGCCATCCTGGCGGGCGTGATCATCCTGGTCTGGGCTTTCGTCGGCTGACCACCCGACCCGAGAGCATCGCCGTCTGTGCCCTTGCTACTCGCGGGGCGGAAGGTAGCGGGCGGCGGTGATGCCGGATCGCTTCACCTCCAGCACCCAGCTGCCGCCCTTGGCGTGGCCGGCGTCCTCATCCCCCGGCAGGTGGCGCCGCAGCTCCGCCAGCACATCGCCGTGCGTACAGGCGGCCCAGCAGCCGTCCGGGGCCAGCGCGGCCCGGTCCAGCAGCTGATCCAGCGACCCGCCCTCGGCGAGGTCCGGGTCGTCCAGGATCGGGAGTGAGCGGGCCCGTGCCAGCGGCTCCACCGTCTGCCGGCACCGTCTCCACCGTCTGCCGGCACCGTACATAGGGGCTGGAGCGGATCTCGGTGAAGTCCAACCCGCTCAGCAATTCGACGAGGCCCTCCGCTTGACGAACACCTTCGGCAGTCAGCGGGCGCAGCCGGTCGTCTCCTGACCACCGCTTGCGGTCACCGGCCTCGGCGTGCCGGATCACGACCAGGCCCGGCATCACTTGGGGGTTGCCGACGGGGACACCACCGGCGTCGGCGTGGGCCTGGATGGGAGGTCGGAGGGTCCCTCGTGCCCCATGAACGGGGTGTGCTGACCGATCCACATCACGATCGGGGCCAGGTGCGAGGACTCCAGCTGCGAGCGGAAGAAGACCCGGTAGACCGTCTGCAGTTGCGCGAGAGAGGAGAAGTTGGTGATCGCCGAGTTCGGGTTGTCGGGTGTTTTGGCCGCCTGTTCCAGCTGCTGCAACTCACTCGCGTTGACCACCAACCGGAGGATCGGGTTGCCCTCGACCCAGACGCGGATCGCCTGCGCCTGCGCCTCGGTGGTCGTGGTCTGCCCGATGGTGTCGCCGAAGCCCTTGCCGAGCGCGCTGGCGAGCGAGAGCGCGCCGTACACAAGCCAGATCGCGATCAGGCCGCAGATCACCACCCCGAGCAGGCCATCGGCGCCGCGCACGATCGGCATCCGGTGCACGAAGCCGCCCAGCCTCCACCCCACCCACGCGATCAGGATGGCGAGCGCCAGTACCAGCACCGCGTCGAGGACGCCATTCGAATGCACACGCTGGTCCATGAACCGCTGGTAGGAGGACCACCGGCCGAGCATGAACAGACCCGTGAGAATGAAGCCCAGCAAGCTGAGGACCGGCTGCACGGTGCCGTACTTGTAGCCGACGAAGACGGCGGCGGCCACGAAGACGAGGATCAGGATGTCGAGGATCACGTTGGAGCTCGGCGCCGGCCCTGCTTGTGAACGCATGCCGGGGTGGCGGGGAGTCGGCGCACGAACGGCATTGTAGGTGGGGCCTTGGGGGTAAACTTCCGAGCCACGTGGCCCGCACCATTGCCATTGCCAATCAAAAGGGCGGCGTCGGCAAGACGACGACGGCGGTCAACCTGGGCGCCGCGCTGGCCGAACGAGATCAGCGCGTACTCCTCGTCGATCTCGACCCCCAGGCCCACCTGACAGTCAACATGGGGGTCAAGGCCCCCGACGAGCTGGAGACGACGGTCTACGACCTCCTCACCAACCCCGACGTCCAGCTGTCCGACGCGGTCCTCGAGAACGCCCCCATGGGCCTTCACTTCCTGCCCTCGAACATCGAGCTCTCCGGAGCCGAAACGCAGCTCATGCAGGAGATCGGTCGCGAGGGCATCCTGAAGGAAAAACTGGATGTCGCCGAGCGGCGTTACGACTTCATCGTCATCGACTGTCCGCCCGCGCTGAGCCTGATCACGATCAACGCGTTCGTGGCCGCCGACGAGGTGATCGTGCCGCTCCAGTGCGAGTACTTCGGCATGAAGGGGATGCAACAGCTCCAGCGCACGGTCGACCGGGTGCGCGGGAAGCTGAATCCCCGGCTCCACGTCTCCGGCATTCTCCCCACCATCTTCAAGGCGCGTACGCTGCACTCGCGCGAGGTGTTGGAGCTGGTGAAGCGGTACTTCGGCGATCTGGTCTATCCGTTCGCCGTCCGCGACTCGATCCGCTTCGCCGAGTCGCCGCTGGCGGGGGCCTCGATCCTGCAGTACGCGGGGCAGTCGGACGGCGCCAAGGTCTACCGGCAGCTGGCCGCCACCGTGCTCAACGAGCGCACGGTGGGGGCGCAGGACCGGGTCGCCGAACAGGGTCGCTGATAGGGTTTTACGCAATGGGCAAGTTCAAGCGGGCGTCACTCGAAGGCTCGGAGGAACTCTTCCGCCCCACCCGCCCCCCCGGGGAGCAGCGTGACTGGCGCCAGCCCGACGAGCCGATCGACGACATCGTGGAGCCGAGGCCGGCGGTGGAGCCGCGGCTCAAGGCGGTCCGCCTGACCGCGGATGAGATCGAGCTGCTGATCCAGGCCGTCCAGATCGCGAAGTATCCGGAGCGGGTGAAAGCGCAGAAGATCCCCCTCTACGAGCACGAGCGCTACGACGCCCTGCGCGCCAAGCTGCAGAACGCGCGGTGACCCCTCCGGGGCCTCCGCGGAACGGAGCTTGCGGAATTCCGTGGGGTGGGGATCGGCTCTCGCCTGACGAGCTGCTCACGACCACGCGCTCGGTCCGCCGACGCCTGGATCTGTCACGCCCGGTCCCCCGCGACCTGGTGCGGGAGTGCGTGGAGATCGCGGTGCAGGCGCCGACCGGCTCCAACCGTCAGGACTACGGGTTCGTCTGTGTGTCCGATCCCGATCGCAAGCGGGCCATCGCCGAGCTCTACGGGAAGGGTTTCGACCGTTACGCCGCCACGCCCGGTCCTGACTACGCGGAGGGCGATGTGCGGGCTCCGGCACAGCCCCGTGTCCGCAGCTCCTCACAGTATCTGCGCGACCACATGGCCGAGGTGCCCTGGCTCGTGATCCCGGTCATCCACCGACGCGCGCGCCCAGGGGCGGGGACGGCGGAGCAGGCGGGGCTCTATGGGTCCATCCTCCCCGCCTTCTGGAGCTTCATGCTGGCGGCCCGCGCTCGGGGCCTGGGCACGGCGCTCACCACCCTGCACCTGCCCTATGAGCGTGAGGCCGCGAAGGTGCTGGGGATCCCCTTCGAGGAGGTCACCCAGGTGGGGATGACGCCGGTCGCCTACTACACCGGTGAGGGGTTCCGGCCGGCGGCGCGCATCCCGCTCGACGGCGTCCTCCACTGGGAGCGCTGGTAAGGGCCTGCCTGCACCCCCCTAGCGGTGACGGAAGCGACGCACCAGGTAGCTGCCCGTCATGTAAAAACAGGCCAGCGCGACCAGTATCCCCATCACGATCACAGCCACATGCTCCATCTGGTACTGGTACATACAAACACATGGCACGGCTGGGCATCGTGAAGGTACGGGGTGAGCGCGACGTCAACACCTACATCCTCTCCAGCGGGCCTGGCGGGGAGGCGGTGGTGATCGATCCTTCGGCTCCGCCCGACAAGGTGCTGGGGCAGCTGCAAGGGCTCACCGTGCGCTGGATCGTCGCCACTCATGGTCACCCTGGGCATCTGGCCGGCAAAGATGCCCTCAAGGCCGCCACCGGTGCTCCCACCGCGATGCACATGGCCGACGCCAAGGCGTTCTTACGCTCGGCGGACCGCTATCTCCTGGACGGCGACGAATTGGAGTTCGGATCGTTCCGGCTGAAGACGCTGGTCATGCCCGGACACACGCCGGGAAGCCTTGCGTTCCAGATCGGCAACCATCTCTTCACCGGCGACACCCTGCTCGCGGGCGGCATCGGCAAGCAGACTCCGGACACCGACCTGCGCCGTCAGCTGATCTCGATCGGCTCCCGCATCTCCACCCTGCCGCCCCAGACCGCCATCTACCCCGGGCATGGGCCGGTCACCAACCTGGCCGCCGAGATCAGGCAGAACCCCGTCTTCCGCGGCCAGCCGGTGTAGGGGTAACCGCCGTTTCGCACGGGAGGGCGGTCATCGGGCCCGGAATGACTGCCGTTCCGTGCGAAACGGGGGATCGGGGGCTACAGATACACCGGGCCCGGGCGCAGGAAGCGGCCCTGGCCGGGCGGCCCCACCGGCTCGCCGTTCTCGGCCACCAGCTCGCCGCGCGACCAGACGGCCCGGATCGCGCCCCGGAACCGGTGCCCGGTGAACACGCCCAGCGGCTGCTTGGAATGCATCCGCTCCGCCCTTGCCACCGTCTCCTGCGTCGGGTCCAGCAGCACCAGGTCCGCATCCAGCCCGGCCCGGATCGCCCCCTTCTGCCCGGCCAGGCGGAGCGCGCGTGCCGGCGCCTCGGCCACCCATTGCACCGCCGCCTCCGGGCCCAATCCCAGCTCTCGCGCCACCTCCAGCGCCGCCAGGTAGACGGTCTCCACCCCGGGACTGCCGGCGCCCGCCTCCTCCAGCGAGGGCCCGGCCTTGAGTGCCATCTCGTGGGGCGCGTGGTCGGTCGCGATCCTCGTGATGGTGCCGGCCAGCAGCCCCTCCTGGAGCGCCCGGCGATCGGCCGCCGTGCGGATGGGCGGGAACATCTTGCCCACCGCCCCCAGCGGCGCCACGTCCTGCTCCGTGAGCAGCAGGTACTGCGGGCAGGTCTCGATCACCAGCGGCGATCCTCCCGCGATGGCGACGCGGGCCGCCGCCAGGCCGGCCGCGGAGGAGAGATGGACCACGTGAATGCGGCACCCGCTCTCCTTCGCGATCGCCCCCAACGCAGCCACCGCGACCGCCTCCGCCACCGCCGGGCGCGAGGCCAGCAAGTCGCCGTAGGTGCGGACCGGACGCTGAAAGGTTCGCAGCACCCCGGGATCCTCGGCGTGGACCGCCAGTGCCATCCCGTCCCGCGCCAGGAGCGGAGCCATGCGGGCGATGGTCCCGTAGTCGGGCGGCGCCTCCAGGCCGGCGGCGCCATCCGGGGTGTAGACGATCTGGTCGTTGTCGAGCCTGACCGCGTACCCGAGATAGGCCTTGATGCCGATCACGCCCGCTTCGACCAGGCCGCGCAGGTCGTCCTCGCTGGAGGACTGCCGCAGGACGCCCCAGAGCGCGAAGTCCACCCGGGCCGACCCGGAGAGGTGCTCCACCTTCTCTTCCAGCACCGGGGCCGAGGAGACGGCGGGAATCGTGTTCGGCATGTCGGCGATGGTGGTGACGCCCCCGCAGGCCGCCGCCGTGGTCAGCGTCTCGAAGGTCTCCTTCTCGGGGAAGCCGGGGTCGCGGGAGTGGACGTGCGCGTCGATCGCCCCCGGCAGCAGCCAGAGCCCGGTGCCGTCGACCACGGTCGCCTCGCCGGGATGGCTGCGCACGTGTCCCACCTCGGCGATGCGCCCGCCGTGGACGCGCACGTCGCTGCGGCGCCCACCGGCGGGACCGTGGACCAGGGCGCCCCGGATGATGAGGTCTGACACTCAGCCCGAGTCCCCCCGAGTCGGTAGGTCGCTCCGTTTGAAGAGGGGACGGAACGGAACGCCGGCCGCGGCCAGATTGTCCGCGGCACCCTCCTCACGGTCGAGCACGCCCACCAGACAGACCACCTCGCCGCCGGCCTCCCGCACCCTGGCGACCGCGTCCAGGGCGGCGCCGGCGGTGGTCAGCACGTCCTCCAGCATGGTCACGCGCTCGCCCGGCTCCAGCCTGCCCTCGAGCAGCTTGGAGGTGCCGTGGCCCTTCTCTCCCTTGCGAACGATGACCAGCGGCAGGTCCAGCTCCAAGGAGACGGCGCCACCGAGCAGGACGGCCCCCAGCTCCGGCGCCGCCAGCCGCTGGGTCTCGGGCGGCACCAGGCGGGCCAGCTCGCGGCCCACCCGGCGCAGGATCGAGGGCTGGGTTTCGAACAGGTACTTGTCGAAGTAGTAGCGGGAGCGGCGTCCGGAACGGAGCACGAAGTCCCCCTCCAGCCACGCCACCTCGACCATGTCGCGGGCCAGCCGCGCGCGCTGGTCGGAGCCAGAGCCCTGAGACATCGACGGTTCAGGGTAAACCGATTTCTGTTGCACGATCCCCGGCTGCCTTGGACGGCGACAGAGATGGGTTTACGGCATGGGTATCCCGGGGCCCCCGCGACGCCGAGCTTGCGAGGCTTCGTGGGGATGGGCTCGGGCCTGCAGATCGAGCCAGGTGACATGCCGGGCAGGGTCTGCGCGCTCGCCCACAAAGCGGACACCTTCGGCCTCCAGACGCGCGCGGACGCGGGCGACGCCGGTTGCGGTGGGCCGGCGGATGCGACCGCCCACCCCCAGCACCCGCGTCGCGTTCGGAAACTCGGGGTCGGTGGCCGCCTGGTGCGCCGGGATGCGAGGCGAGGGAAGGTCGGCGGCGGCGGCCAGGTCCCCGTAGGTGGTCCACTCGCCGGGGCCGACCAGCGCGGCGAGCGCGAGCAACCGCGCCCGCCGCCCCGGCCGCACGCCGTTCAGTCCTCAGAGAGGGTGAAGAGGAAGCGCAGCAAAGTGGCGATCCCACGGGGCAGGTTGTCGAGCCGGAAATGCTCGTTGGGGCCATGCACGCCGGACCCGGCCTGGGAGATGCCGCTGGACACGATCTCGCCTCCCACGTGTTCGGCGAAGGGCAGCGCCACCGGCACCGTGCCCCCCGACCGCTCCAGGATCGCGCGCTGCCCGAAGGAGGCCTCGAAGGCGCCGCGCAGCGCCTGTGAGGCGCGGCTCTTGTAGTCGAGCAGCACCGGCTTCGCCGACCCCAGCCGCTTGACCTCGACCGTGGTGCCGGGGGTGGCGAGCGACTCCACGTGCTGCTCGAAGGCGGCGAACACCTCGTCAGGGTCCTGGTCGGGGACCAGCCGCATCGAGATCTTGGCCATCGCGCGGGCCGGGATCACGGTTTTCGAGCCCTCGCCCGTGAAGCCGCCGATCATCCCGTTGACATCCAGCGTCGGGCGCTGACTGGTCCGCTCGATGGGGACGAAGTCGGGCTCGCCTTCCAGGGCTTTGGCGCCGGTCAGCTTCAGCAGCTGCTCGGTGAAGGCGGGCGAGCGGTTCCAGTCCACCGTCTCCTCGGGGTCGGGCGTCCGCACCTTGTCGTAGTAGCCGGGGATGGTGACGCGGCCGTCGCGGTCCTTGAGCCCGGCGATGATGTGCCCGAGCGTGTTGTTGGGGTTGGGCGCGACCCCACCGAAGGCACCGGAGTGCAGGTCGACCCCGGGGCCCTGGACGTGGACCTCGGTGTAGACCATGCCCCGCAGGCCGGTCGCAAGCGCCGGCTCGTCGTCGGGGGAGAAGCCGCCGTCCCAGATCAGCGTGTAGTCGGACTTCAAGCGGGCGGCGTTCTGGGCCAAGTAGGTGGGGAGCGCCTCGCCCGAGACCTCCTCCTCACCCTCGATCAGAAAGCGGATGTTGACGCCGACGCCGGACTTGGTCGCGTACTCGGCCGCCTTGAGTGCTGCGAAGTGGTTGTTCTTGTTGTCGGCGCAGCCGCGGGCGAAGACGTAGCCATCCCGCACGGTGGGCTCGAAGGGCGGGGTCACCCACTCCTCCAGCGGGTCCGGTGGCTGCACGTCGTAGTGGCCGTACAGGGTCACCGTCGGAGCTCCCTCGCCGGCGCCCCGCCAGTCGGCCTGGAGCACCGGGTTGCCGCCCGGGATGACGTCGGTGATGGTGACCTCGAAGCCGAGCGTGCGGAGTCGGTCGGCGAGCCAGTCGCAGTTCCGACGGCAGTCCGCACGGTGCTCGGAAAGGGCGCTCACCGAGGGGATCCGGAGCTCTTCGAAGTACTCGCGCTCGTTCGCTTCCCGGTCCGCCTCCGCCAGTCGCAACGCTTCTTGAAGTCCCATCGACCCGATTCTGCGCTTTGGGCCCTTGTCGTCTACGTCCTGCCGCGCATCCTTAAGCGATGGCTCAGGGCGTGATCGGCGCGGCACAGGTGACGCTCCGGCTCCCCGCCTGCCACTCCTTGAAGGAGAAGCGGCAGGTGCTGGCGGGGCTCCTGCGGCGGCTGCGCACCAAGTTCTCGGTGGCGGTCGCGGAGGTGTCGGACCAGGACCGCTGGCAGCTGGCAGGAGTGGCGGTGGTGTGCGTCTCCACCGACCGCGCGCAGGCGGACCGGGTGCTGGCCTCGACGCTGGACTTCCTGCGGGCCGGCGAGGGGGACTACCAGGTGGCGGACGTCGCGACCGAGCTGATCACCCTCTGACGCCACTCCCACGATCTCCGCTTTCACGTGAAAGGGGGCTTATGCGGGGTCCCATAGGGCCACTCTCACGTGAAAGCGGACTTATGGCGTGCCGGCGAGCGCCGCCGCCTCCGCCTCGTCGTAGCCGGCCACCTCCCGCAGCACCTCCACTGTGTGCTCGCCCAGCAGCGGCGGGCGCCGGGACACCTGAAACGGCCGGCCGTCGTAGCGCCAGGGGGCGGAGACCTGGCGGATCGGTCCCGCGATCGGGTGGCCGACCGTGGTCTCCACGCCGCGGGCGACCGCGACCGGGTCGCTGAAGGCGCCGGCGAGGTCGTGGATCGGCCCGGCCGGCACGCCCGCCTTCCCCAGGCGCTCACGCCAGACCTCGGTCGGGGCTCCCCCCAGGCGCTCCTCGATCTCGCGGCTCAGCTCGTCGCGCCGCGTCTGCCGGTCACGGTTGGTGTGAAACCGCGAGTCCTGGAGGAGCTCCGGCGCCTGGATGGCTTCGCAGAAGCGGGCGAACTGCGAATCCGACCCGACCGCGATGTTGAGGTGGCCGTCCTGGGTGGCAAAGGTCCCGTAGGGGGCGATGGTCGCGTGGTGGTTGCCGCCCTGGCCGGGGGCCTCACCGGTCGCGAAGTAGCGCCCCGCCTGGTAGGTCAGCAGCGCCAGCAGGGAATCGTTGAGGGCCACGTCGATGGTTCGGCCCCCACCTTCCAGATGGCGCCCCACCAAGGCCGCCAGCACCGCGTGGGCGGCGAACATGCCGGCCGTGATGTCGCCCACCGGGACTCCGACCTTCTGCGGGCCGCTGCCGGGCGCGCCGGTGAGGCTCATCAGGCCCGAGGTGCCCTGCGCGATCTGGTCGTAGCCGGCCAGCGAGGGCCAGTCCTGGCCGAAGCCTGAGATCGAGGCGTAGACGAGCTCTGGCTTGGTCGCCCGCAGCTGCTCCGGGCCGAGACCGAAACGACTGGCGGTGCCGGGCCGGAAGTTCTCCACCACCACATCCGACGCGAGCGCCAGGATGGTGGCGGCGCGGCGGCCCTGCTCAGTCTTGAGGTCGAGGAGGACGCTGCGTTTGTTGCGGTTGACCGAGAGGAAGTAGGAGGACTCGGTCCGCTCGCCCTCACCCAGGAAGGGAGGGCCCCACCCGCGGGACTGGTCCCCGCCGGGAGGTTCCACCTTGATCACGTCCGCGCCGAGGTCGGCCAGGACCAGCGTGCAGTAGGGACCGGCGAGGGCATGGGTCAGGTCGAGGACCCGGATGCCCTCCAGCGGCAGCCCGCGTGCGTCGTTGCTCTCGATCACGGCCCGACCCTACCCCACGAAACTCCGCAAGCTCCGTTTCGCGGGGACCTCAGGGGTGCACCACCGGGGCCTGCAGCGGCGGGCGACCCCCCGGTGGTGCGCCAACCGGGTCCACTCCCGGTCCGTAGCATCTGAACCATCGTCACCAGCACCACCACCACCATCGACGCGTTCGCGGAGACTCTGCCCTGGCCCCTCGATCCCTTCCAGCGCGAGGCGATCGAGAAGCTGGACCAGAGCCGCGGCGTCCTGGTCTGCGCCCCCACCTCGTCGGGCAAGACGGTGGTCGCCGACTACTGCAACTTCCGGGCCCTCCGCGAGGGGGTCCAGGTCGTCTACACCACCCCGCTCAAGGCACTGAGCAATCAGAAGTACCGCGACTTCTGTTCTGAGCACGGCGCCGGTCAGGTCGGGCTGGTGACGGGCGAGAACACGATCAACGACTCGGCGTCGATCCTGGTCATGACCACCGAGATCCTGCGCAACGTGATCTACGACGACCCCGGCCGCCTGGAAGGCGTCCGCTACGTGGTGCTGGATGAGGTCCACTACATCGACGACGAACCCCGCGGGTCGGTGTGGGAGGAGGTCATCGTCCAGGCTCCCGAGCACATCAAGTTCGTCGGCCTCTCGGCGACCGTGGGCAACGCCCAGGAGCTGGCCGACTGGATGTCCGAGAATCGAGGCCCGGTGGCGACCGTGCTCCACCCCGAGCGGCCGGTCGAGCTGCGGCTGTGGTTGGGCATGAACGCCCGCTTCTACCGGCTCTTCGACAAGGCGGGACAGATCGACCAGGCCACCTTCGAGCGCGCCGCCCAGGACGAGGAGGCGGCACACCTGGTCCACAGCTACCGCCGGCTGCCTGCCAACGACCTCCTGCGGGTGATCGGCGAGCTCGACCGGCGCGACCTGCTCCCAGCGATCTACTTCATCTTCTCCCGCAAGGGATGCCGGGAGGCGCTGCAGCGCTCCGCCCATCACGGCCTCGACCTCACCAGCGAGCGCGAGAAGGCGGAGATCGACGCCTTCGTGAGCGAGCGGCTGGCGACCCTGGTCGACTCCGACGAGGCGGCGCTCTTCTCCAAGCTGGTGGACGCGTCGATGCTCCGCCGCGGCCTGGCCACCCACCACGCCGGGCTGCTGCCCTACCACAAGGAACTGGTGGAGGAGCTGTTCACGGCGGGCCTCCTGAAGGTGGTCTTCGCCACCGAGACGCTGTCGCTGGGCATCAACATGCCGGCGCGGGCGGTCGTGGTCTCATCCTTCACCAAATTCGACGGCATCGACTTCAAGACCCTCACCACCGGGGAGTTGACTCAGCTGATGGGACGCGCCGGGCGCCGTGGGATCGACACGCTCGGACACGGCATCGTCCTCAAGGAGGCGGACGTCGAGATCGCCACCATCTACGAGGTGGCGATGGGCGAGGGGCCCATCATCGAGTCCAAGTTCCTGCCCAACTACAACATGGCGCTGAACCTGCTCCGCCTTTACTCGCCCGAGCAGGCCGAACAGCTGATGGCGCGGTCCTTCGGCCAGTTCCAGCGGCGGGTCGCCGGCCACCGCATGGAGGAGCGGCTCCAGAACCTCCGGCGCCGGATCGCGGACCTCGATCTGGCCTGGGGCGACGACGGCTGCACGCCAGAGGACATCGCCGAGTTCTTCGCCATCGAGGACCGGCTGCGCGGGGTCCGGGCTGAGATCCGCCGGCTCAACCGCGAGGTGGTGCCGGTGCGGCGCCGCGGTCGCGGCCAGGGCGGCTACAAGGGCCGGCCGCACGGGATGGTGGGGAGGCGCCTCCACCAGCTGGATCAGGAGAAGCGGGGGCTGCAAGACCAGGAGCACAAGCTCCGCGTGGTGCGGTGCCCGAACTTCGGTGAACATCTCGCCGCCTACGGCGAGCGGCGGACCTGGGAGCGCGAGCTACGGGACGGCGAGCGTGCGGTGGCCGACCAGGCGGGCGGGCACGCGCGGAAGTTCCGCGCTCTCTGCCGGATCCTCGCCGACACCGGCTTCCTGGCCGGTGAGCGGCCCACCGACAAGGGTCTGCTGGCGTCGCGCGTCTACGGGGAGAACGCGCTGGTGGTGGTGGAGGCGATCTGGCAGTCGCTGCTGGGCGGCCTGACCGCCCCCGAACTGTGCTCGGTGCTGGCGCTGCTCGCGACCGAGGACCGGGGGCGGGATCGCGGTCCTCGGGGCGGCCCCCGGCGCTACCCGACCGCGGCGATCGCGCAGGCGGCCAGACAGGTCCGCCATCTGTGGTTCCATTTCGCCGACCTCGAGCGGGAGCAGGAGGAACAGAACCTCCGCCCCCTGGCCCACGACTACGTGGACTTCGCCTACCGCTGGGCGGCGGGCGAGCCCATGGATGCGATCCCGCTTCCCACCTTCGTCGACATCGGCGACGCGATCCGCTCCATGAAGAACCTGTACTCGCTGCTCCGGCAGCTGGAGTACGCGGTGCGCGCCGCCGAGCTCCCGCTGGCCGGCGTGGTCATCGACGCCGTGCGGTCGATGGAGCGGGACGTCATCCGCCGGACCTAGCAGCCGCGCCGGCGGCGTCGAATACGCCGTTTCCCGGCAACCTGGGCCTACAACGCCCGCTGAAGGCCCGGTTTCCCGGGAAACGGCTGATAGAGAGGTGGGTCAGTCGCGGCGGAGGACGACGACCGGGATCGCTCGCGACGTCTTCTCCTGGTAGCCGTCGAACTGCGGGAACAGGTCCGCCTGCGCCTGGAAGAGGCGATCCCGCTCCTCCCCCTGCGCCACCCGCGCGGTCACCTGGAACTTGTCGGTCCCAACCTCCACCATCGCCCGCGGGTGGGCGACCAGGTTGTGGTACCAGGCCGGGTTGTCGGGAGCGCCGCCTTTGGAGGCGAGGATGACCAGATCGTCCCCGTCCTTGGTGTACATCAGCGGGTTGAGGCGCTCGGCACCCGAGCGGGCCCCGGTCGTTGTCAACAGCAGCAGCGGTGCGCCCTGGAAGGGTCCACCGACCTTCCCCTCGTTGGCGCGGAACTCGTTGACGACCTGTTCTTGAAAGTTGCTCACCTCACGCTGAACCGCCGGGAGGTCGGGGCGGATTCCGTACCTTTCTCCACATTCCGGGCCTGCCTTGCCTCGGATAAGCCCGGATTGTGAACAAACGCCCGCTACCTCGCTGCCCCTTATCCTGCCGCGTCGCTGCCGCCGTCGACCACGATCACCTGACCGTTGACGTACCGCGCGGCGTCGGACAGCAGGTAGACCGCGGTTCCGGCCAGCTCGTCCGGCTCACCGATCCGGCCCATCGGATTGCCGGCGAGCACCCGCTGCATGATGGCCGGGTTCGACCACAACGTCTTCGCGAACCGGGTCCGGAACACACCGGGAGCGATGCAGTTGACCCGGACCGTGCCCCCCAGCTCGCTCGCCAGCTGGCGCGTGAGCATGATGACGCCCGCCTTGGTGATGCCGTAGATGCCCATCGCGGGCGCCGGCCTCACGCCCGCCGTGCTGGCCACGTTCAGCACCGACCCCCCGTGGTCGCGCATCCACGCCCGCCAGCAGGCCTGGGTGAACAGGAAGTACCCGCGCAGGTTGACCTCGAAGGTCTTGTCCCAGGCCCCCGCCTCGGCCTCGATGAGCGGACCGAAGTAGGGGTTGGTCCCCGCATTGTTGACCAGCAGGTCGACCCGTCCGTGGCGTTCCATCACGGTCGCCACCAATGCCTCGATGTCGTCGGGGCGCCCGGCGTGCGAGGCGACGTAGCTCGCGGATCCGGTCCGGATCGTCTCCAGCCCGGCGGCGGCCTCCTGAAGCTCCGGCTCCTTGCGCGCCGAGAGCACGACGGTGGCGCCGTGACGCACCAGCCCGCTCGCGATGGCCAGTCCCAGCCCCCGGCTGCCGCCGGTGACCAGGGCGATCCGGGACTCGAGAGAGAATTCGGACGGAAGCTGGGCGGTCACCTCAGTACCATAACCGCGTCCATGGAGATCCTTTCCACCAAGGCCGCCGACGACATCCTGGCCCGGATCTTCGAAGCCTCGCCCAGTCCCAGTCCCCTCGACCAAGCGGAGGAGACGCTGCGCCACCCCAAGCGGGTGATCTACGTCGCCATGTCCAACCGCAACTTCTACTGGCGGGCGCACATCCAGAAGTTCGTGCTCGACGCCGGGATGGTCCCGGTCAGCCCCTTCATGCTCTTCGACTACTACCTGGTGCACACCGTGCCCAAGCACATCGTCCGGGAGGCCATGAACAACCTCCTCGCGCGCTGCGACGAGTGCTGGGTGTTCGGACGGATCTCGCTCGGCGTCAAGGTCCAGGTCGGCATCGCCAAGCGACTCTCCAAACCGGTGCAGTACTACGACATCTCGGAGCTGCCGGAGGTCGTGCTGCCGATCTCGGAGGAGACCGCGGAAGAAGAGCGGCGCGACTGAAGTCTGAGCGGTCGCACCCTCTGGGCGGCTCATGGTCAGACACGTGGGAGGTGAGAGGCGTTGCGCGTGCACATCATCAGCGACATGGAGGGTGTCGCCGGCATCGTCAAGTGGGAACAGACGACCGGCGGGCACGCGCTCTACGAGGAGGGCCGCCGCCTCTACACCGCCGAGATCAACGCCGCCGTGCGCGGGGCGAAAGCCGGCGGCGCGACCGAGATCGTGGTCATGGACTGCCACGGGGCGGGTGGTCCCTGGAGCTTCAACTCCTTGCTGCCGGAGGAGTTGGACCCGGCCTGCGAGTACGTCGTGCAGGAGCACTGGACCGAGTACACCGGCGCGCTCGAGGCCGGTTGCGACGCCGCGCTCTTCGTCGGCATGCACGCCCGCGCCGGCACCCGTGACGGCATCCTCAACCACACCGTCTCCGGGGAGTCCTGGCAGAACCTCTGGTTCAACGACCAATTGGTCGGCGAGACCGGCATCAACGCCGCGCTCTGCGGCCACTGGGGGTGCCCGGTGCTGCTGGTCACGGGGGACCTGGCGGTCTGCGAGGAGGCCACCGCTCTGCTCGGCGAGGGACTCACCACGGTGCCTGTCAAGTGGGGGCTGGGGCGGTTCTCCGCACGCCAGCTGCCGGCCCGCAAGGCCCGCGAGCTGATCGAAGAGGGGGTCCGCCACGCACTCCGCGACCTCCGCGCGGTGCCGCCCTACGATCCCGGTTCACCGGCCGAGGTCAAGGTCGAGTTCACCAGGACGGAGGCGCTCGATCGCTATGCCAAGCGCCACGCATGCCGGGTGGTCGGCGACCGCACCGTCGCCGTCAAGGCGGACGACTGGTGGACCGCCTGGCGCGCCTTCTACCTCTCCTGAACCAGCCTCGCTGGCCCCGAGCGCTCCGGCCGCACGCGATCGCTGACACCCGCCGGAGCCGGTAGGGCTGGCCCCCTCGCCGGCGTCCCCCACGGCGAGGCCGAGGTCGACCCCGTGGCGACCGAGCGCATTCAGGCGGTCGCGCTTCGCCAGTCCTGCCTCGACGATGGCGGCGGGAGGCCGCAAGACGCGACGCCCGGTTCCCGCGCGTCACCGAGCCGGCGCCGCTGCGGTCATCGGCTCGATGGCCGCGTCGTCCAGGTCATCGCCGCGGCAGCTGTCGCAAGGCCCCGGTCGCGGCCGGCGGACGCGCGTTCCTGCCCTCTGCGCGTTGCCGGGCAGAGGTGCCACCCATATACTCGGAGGGCCATGGGGGACACTCGGGGACAGCGCCCCCCGTCTTCGGGAGGGCAGGTTCCACCGCCGCCGGGGGGCCAGCGTCCGACCGGCATCTTGGGGACACTCCGAGGGCTGCCCTGGTGGATCAAGGTTGGGGCGCCGGTACTCGTCGTACTGCTTCTTGTCGCGGCCTTCGCGGGTGGGAGCGCGCTGGGCCGATCTGAAGAGACGGCCTCGGTGGAGGCGACAGCGACACCTGAGCCGGCAATCGGCTCGCCGAGCCCCGCGGCCACGGAAGGGGCCACGACGACACCCACCCCGATCACGCCGGCGCCGAAGACCCCCACGCCCTCTCCGTCGACCGCGGCCAAGACGGAGCCCACGCCGACGGCCCCGCCCACCCCCACTCCGGCGCCGACGGTGGCGCCGACACCGACGGTAGCGCCAACCACGACCCCCACGGCCGAGCCGACGGCCGAACCGACCACCTTGCCGACGGCCGAACCGACGATCGAACCCACCGTGCCCAAGACGACTTTCGGGGACGGCACGCATCTGGTCGACATCGACATCGCGCCCGGGACCTACCTCGCTCGCGGCGGGAAGGACTGCTTCTGGGAGCGCAGGAGCGGGGCGCCGGGGGAGGAGAACGACGTCATCGCGAGCCAGAGCCCCGAGGGTCGCACCTTGGTCACCATCGAGGGCACCGACAAGACCTTCGAGACCCGTGGGTGCGGAGAGTGGACGCTCGCGCCGACTCGGGGAAAGCCCAAGGCGGCGTTCGGCCCCGGGACCTATGCGGTCGGAATCGACATCAAGCCGGGGACCTACAAGGCGGCGGGAGGAGCCGATTGCTACTGGGCCCGCCTCAAAGGCTTCGGCGGCACCGAGAAGGAGATCATCGCCGACAGCCACCCGGAGCGTTCGGCGATGGTCACGATCCACCCTGCGGACAAGGGCTTCCTCTCACGAGGATGTGGAGACTGGATCAAGAAATAGCAGCCACCACGCTGAGCCGTTTGTATACAAACCGCCCTCTTGCTGGCGGGTTCAGCGTGCTCTTGTATACAAACGGCGGTTGGCTAGGGCTAACGTCCGGGACGGCGCCGGCGGTGGTCCAGGTCGACGGCGAGAGAGATGCGGTCGTCGAGCCGCCACTCCTCCTCCGCCGCCCACACGCTGGCCAGGATGGCCTCGAACTGCGTGGCCAGATCTGGGGAGGCCGTCGCCTCGTCGTCGTTCGGCATCGGATTGTCTCCTCGATGGCGGCAGCGCGGGCGCCGCCGATGGGCTCCAGTGTGACGCCGTCCGAACGACTTCGAATCGTGTCCACGACATGAAGTCAGGCCGGCGTTTTCGGAACCATCGCATCACCGACCCCGCGCTCAACACTGGTTGTAATGTTGTAATCATGAACGTCGAAGTGCCACCACTCCTCATCACACCCGAGCCCGACGCCGCGGACGGTGCGGAACTCGACGCCTACTCGAGGACGGTGACCGGCGTCGCCGAGCGCCTGCTGCCGGCGGTCGCGAGCCTGCGCGTCGGGCGCTCGGACAGCTGGCGTACTGAGGGCGCCGGCTCGGCGGTCGCGATCTCGACCGAGGGACTCCTGGTCACGTCGGCGCACGTCGTGGACGGTGCCCGGCAAGGGTTGGCCACCTTCCTCGACGGCACCGAGCATCCCCTGGAGGTGATCGGCATCGACCCACTGTCAGACCTCGCGCTGGCCCGAGCGCGCGGCGCCCGCACACACGCGGTCGCGATCGGCAATGCGGACCGGCTGCGGGTCGGCCAGCTGGTGGTGGCGGTCGGGAATCCGCTCGGCTACTCGGGCTCGGTCACGGCCGGGGTGGTCAGCGGCACCGGGCGCTCCCTCCCCACCCGCTCCGGAAACAGCCGGCGGATCGTCGAGAACGTGATCCAGACCGACGCCGCGCTCAACCCCGGGAACTCTGGGGGTGCGCTCGCCGACGGGCGCAGCCGTCTGGTCGGCATCAACACCGCTGTCGCCGGCGTGGGTCTCGGGCTCGCGGTGCCCATCAACCCGGTGACGGTCCAGATCCTGAACGCGCTGCTGCGCCAGGGGCGCGTCTCCCGCGGCTACCTCGGCATCGCCGGGGGCAGCCGGCCACTGCCGCCTGCAGCCGCCGCCCGCCTCGGGCGGCGCGACGCGATCGGGATCATGGAGGTGGTGGCCGGCAGCCCGGCCGACCGGGCCGGCCTCCGCGCGGGCGACCTGATCACCCAGGTCGCCGGACGCCCGGTCAGCAAGGCGGGCGACCTCCAGGGTCAGATGGTCGGCGCTGCGGTCGGCCGCCCGGTCGAGATCGAGGTCCTGCGCGAGGAACGCCTGCTCCGATTCACCGCGGTGCCGGCGGAACTCCCTTAGGAGCGCGGCCCGCGCATCAACCTTCGGGCGCGCTCACCAGGCGGAACCGGCGGCCCACCACCCGCTGGTACCACCGCTCCGGGTTCCGCAGCTCGTTGGGACGCGGGAGGCTGTCCGGTCCCGCCCAGGCCAGGTTCAGGGTCTCCATGCCGTAGAGGTCGTGGATGCGCTCGCAGAAGGCCTGGCCGACCTTGTACTGCTGCATCTTGACCTCCAGCCCGGTGAAACGCCAGACCAGGAGGTCGAGCAGGCTTCGGGACCCGGATCGCTCCTCGTAGGCGGCCTCCAGCTGGTCGAACGTGGGCAGGATGCGACGGCCGACCAGGTTCATGAGCAGGTTGCCATACCCTTCCACCAGGGTCATGGTGGCCTGCACCTGACGGATCACCGCCCACTGCTGGGGGGCGCCGACGGTGAGGCGGAGCAGGCGGTCCAGTGTCATCTGGGCACCGTCGCGCGCGCCGACCGAGCCGAGCAGCTTCTCGAGCGCGCTGTTCAGGTGCTCACGCAGCCAGGGGTGGGCGGCGAACTGCCAGGCGTGAGTGAGCTCGTGGAGGATCAGCCAGCGACGCAGGTCGCCTCCGTCCACCTCCGCCTTGGCCTGCCAGGCGGCCACGTTCTGCTCCACCAGGTAGAGCGACTCGCTGCCCGGCGCCGCCGCCCGGGTGGCACCCAGCTGCGGGTCGAACTGCCCCAGCACGCGCCTCGCCAGGAGATCCAGCAGGAAGGCCAGGTACCGGTTGACGCCCGCCTTGCCGGCGTCGGTGAGCCGCGTCCGCGGCATCCGGTTGGCCTCCAGCAGCGGGTCGACCATGGAACGCATGCCGGCGACGTTGCGCTCGAGCCACTGGATGCGGTCGAGCGCCTCGAAACGGGCCAGCGCCCGCCCCTCAGGCAGCCCCCCGACGGCTTCCAGCAGCGGGGGCGTGACCTCGGCGGCGAGGCGGTTCAGCTCCTCGCTCACACGGGCCAGCTCGTGCGGGGATACCCGCTCCTCTCCCAGGCGACCCCGTGCCCGTTCGCTCACCTCGGTCCAGTCCAGGAGCTCGGTCTCTCCACCCAGCGGGCGGTTCAGCTCGGCGAGCGCTACCGCGGCGGCGCCGATCGCGGCCCCGGCGAGGACGCCCTGGACGATCCGATTTGTCATCCCCCCATCATCGGCGCTTGGCGGAGAGCACCGCGGCGGGCGACGAGGTGAGCGTCAGCCGTTCTTCTTCGGTGGTGTGGGCGCCGGCGACGGGGCCGGTGAACCGGGCTTGGACGAGGAAGACTTGCCGATGGTCAGGCCGGCGGCCGTGGCGGGCACCGGCGTGCTGGGGCTGGTGCCCGCCAGGTAGTAGTTCGGCAGGCCCAGAGAGTTGGTCCCGCTCTGGGTGATCCCGGTCGAGGGCTCGGTGAACCAGAGGGTCTTCGATACATTCATCGCCGCCAGCGTGTTGTTCATGAAGGCCTTCCAGGCCGGGGACGCGATCTGGACCGCATCGATGTTGTAGGTGCCGATGTTCTCGCTCTGGTTTCCGAACCAGAAGGCCGAAGCCAGGACCGGATCCCAGCCGACGGTCCAGGAGTCGGTCCAGTTCTCTGCGGTCCCGGTCTTGGCGGCGGCCGGCCAGCCGTTCAGGATCAGGTTGCCGGTCAGGGTGCCGAAGCCGAGCTCCTTGTACTGCGCGGTGGAGAGGATGGTGGTGGCAAGCCACGCCAGTTGCGGCGAGATCACCTGCTTGCCGGTCGCCTGCGGGTTCCACTGGTACACGACCACGCCATCCGCGTTGGTGACCTTCTCGATCGAGGTCGCGGGGTGGAGCACGCCACCCGCGGCCTCCACCTGTGCCGCCTGCGCCATGTCGACGGTGGTCTCGTCATAACCACCGACCGTCAGGGAGGGACCGAACGCCTCGGGGGCCCGGATGCTGTCGAACAGCGGGCTGTAGAGGTCCTGGTACATGTTGACCCCGTTGCAGACGGGCTGGTTCGGCTGGTTGCAGCTGCTGTCCCAGACGTTGAGGCCCATGTTGCGGGCCATGTTCACGACCGACGCCGTGCCGCCGGGCTGGGAGAGCTCGGTCCAGACGGCGGGGATGTTCTCGGAGCTCGCCCAGCACTGGGCCAGGAAGCAGGCAGGGTAGGAGCCGGTCTCGTAGTTGGTCAGGTGCCAGCTCGGCTCCGGCGCGTACGACGCGGGTCCATCAGGTATCGGCGTCGACATGGTGAGCGCCTTGCTGTTGAGCGCCGAGGTGTAGTTGAGGATCTTGAACGAGGAGCCCGGGTGGCGCGGCTGCAGCGCCCAGTTGACGTCTCCGTTGTACTTGTTCAGATTGTCCGGCCAGGCGGTGCCGACCATGGCCACGATGCCGCCGGTGTTCGGGTCGAGGACGGTGGCGGCGCCCTGCTGGATGCCGATGCCGGCCGACGTCTGCGCCTCGTTGGTGACCGCGGTCTGGGCCAGGTTCTGAATGCCGGGGTTGTAGGGCGTCGAGATGCGGAACCCGCCGTTCTGCACCTGGGCCTCCGAGAGGTCGAAGTTGGCCTCCATCTGGTTGACCACATAGTTGACGTAGTCGGGGTTCTGGAAGAAGGTGGGCCCCTCGGATTGGTAGGCCAGCGGCTCCGTGTAGGCCGCCTTCGCCTGCGCTGCGGTGATCATGTGCTGCCTCACCATCGCGTTCAGCACCTGCTGCTGGCGGTACTTGGCGCCGCCCGGATTGGTGAGCGGACCGTACAGGTTGGGGTTGCGGGGAATCCCGGCCAGCATGCTGGCCTGCGCCAGGTCGAGCTGATCGGTGTTGAGCCGGAAGTAGTTCTGGGCGGCGGCCTCCACCCCGGTCGCGTTGTTGCCGTAACTGACCCCGTTCAGGTACATGCTGAGGATGTCTCTCTTGCTGTAGGTGTGCTCGATCTGGATCGCCAGGATGATGTTCTTGACCTTCAGCGTGGGGGTGCCGTCGAACCCGTTCTGGAGCTCCAGCTTGGCCAGCTGTTGGGTGATCGTGGAGGCGCCCTGCGCGGTCGAGTTGGACTCGAAGTCGGCGAGCGCCGCCCTCGCGATCCCCGCCGGGTCGACGCCGGGCTGCGTGTAGAAGCCGGAGTCCTCGATCGCGACCGTGGCCTCGGGCAGATACGTCCCCATCTGGCTCAACGGCTGCTGGTAGTGCGCCGCGTGGTCGGTGGGCCGGATGTCGGCCATCAGCCCCCCTCCCGCGTCGTAGACCAGGGTGTCGGCGGGCAGCGGCTTCTCGCTCAGGACGTGAGCGTTGGGCAGGTCCGACGCGTACGTCACGTAGCCCTGAGTGCTGCCCAGGAACGCGACCACCGCGATGACGGCGACCAGCGCCACCTTGGCCACCGACGGGCCCCACTTTTTGGCGCCGGTCGGGCCCAGGTCTCCACCGCGGCGCGTGGAGCGCCGCCGGGGGCCCTTGTAGGCGCTGGCCCGGAGCCGGCGTCCGCGCGAGTCGCGCAACACGTGCCCGCTGCGCCGGGAGGAGCGTGCCGCCCGCACCTGGTGCTCGACGCCGGCTCCCGCCCGGCGGAACACGTCCGCCGCAGCGGCCGGACGTACGCCCCCGATCGCAAGCGAGGCGGAGCCTGCCTTGCGCGTGGTACGGCGTTGGTGCACGCGATCCCCGACCTCGCCCAGCCGGACGCTGAGCGACTCGAGGAACGTGATGACGGTCACCAAGGCACGGTCCGCCCAGGAGAGCGACGGCTGCGTCGCCAACCACCTTCGAAGCCGCTTGACGATCGGTGTGTCCATAAATCAGCGCACGCCGGAGCACCTGCTTTCGTGCCCCCCAGTTACAACGACCGGAATCGCGTAAACGGTACGGATTTCTACCCGCCGTTTGCCGGCTGGGAACGTGGAACCGTCCCGCCGCAGGGATCAGACGATCTCGGTTCCGATGCGCGGCGCCAAATCCCGCACGTCCTCCACCTGGGCCACCAGCCAGCGGCCGATATCGTGAGTCGCGACCACCCGGCGGATCGCTGCGATCCGTTCCTCCCGGTCCGCGGCGGTCGCGGTCAGCGCCGCCTGCAACCCCTCCGCGGTCGCGTCCACGTCGAAAGGGTTGACCGGGAAGGCGAACTCCCCCAGCTCCTCGAAGGCGCCCGCGTTCTCCGAGAGCACCAGCGCGCCGGACCGCTCGTTGATGATCATCCCCTCCTTGGCGACCAGGTTCATCCCGTCGTAGATGGGGTTGACGAGGAGGACGTCGAAGTCGCGGTAGAGCGCCAGCGCGCGGGGAAAGTTCTCTTCCAGCTCCATGCGGACCGGCCGCCAGCTGCGGGTCCCGAAGGCACGGTTGATGCGGTCCGCGGTGCGCGTGATCTCGCCCAGGTAGTCGCGGTAGGCGACCACGTCCTGGCGAGAGGGCTGCAGGAAGGCGTGGAACTGGACCTTCCCGATCCACTCCGGGTGTCCACGCAGCAGACGCTCGTACCCGAGAAAGCCGCGGACGATGTTCTTGGAGGGGTCGGTGCGGTCGACGCGCACGATCCGCCGCAGGGGCCGCTCGTGCCGGAGTTCCTCCAGCTCATGCTCCACTGGTGCCGCGGCCGCCTGCTCCTTGAGGCCCGGGAGGTCGACCGAGATCGGGTAATGCCGCACCCACACCGCGCGTCCGTCGTGGAGCACGACTCGATCCCGGTGGTCGACGCGGAGCCCCAGCAGCTCCTCACAGCTGACCAGGAAGTTGCGCACGTCGACGCTGGTCTGAAAGCCGATCACGTCGTTCGCGAGCAGGCCGTTCAGGATCGCGTGCCGCATCTCGCGTGGGATCACCTTCCAGTAGTGGGCGGTGGGCCAGGGGATGTGGATGAACTGCTGCAGGGTCGCGTCCGGCAGCGCCTCGCGGATGTGTCGCGGCGCCAGATAGAGCTGGTAGTCCTGGGTCAGCACCAGGGGCGGCCGTTCGAGCCCCCGGGCGAGGCTGATCACCCGGTCCGCCATCAGGCGGTTGACGCGACTGTAGCCGTCCCGCCACGCCTCCCACGTGCGCTCGGTGATCACCGGCTCGTAGGGCAGGTTCCAGAGGTAGTGCTGCAGGAACCAGAGCAGCGGGTTGGAGATCACGGAGTAGTAGCCCCGATAGGCCTCCGGCTCCGGCACCGCATAGTGGATGCGCACGTCCTCCAGCTCGCCCGGGACCTCCACCGGATGTCCGGACCGCCCGTGTTCGCGTTCGGCCCCCGTCCGTGCGCAACAGACCCAGTCGGCGCCGGTCGCGTCGGCCACGGTCAAGAGCGCCGTGACCAGGCCTCCAGCGCCCTTCCGCAGGCTCCCCCGCGGCCCTATCTCGTAGGGCGCACGGTTGGCGACGACCACCGGAGACCAGGCCGCCAGCGCCCGCGCAGCGAATTCGCGAATCGATTCCGGCTCCGCCTGATCAGCCGTCATCAGAGCCGGTGCCGTTGAGGTGTTGACAGAATCTTGACATCACCTTACCTTGCCCGTGAACGAATCATCCGCGGGGGCGTGCGCGGCACTCGGCCCACACGCCCTGGTATCGGCAGGGAGTACGGACGGCGTGATATCAGAAGCCCTCGACCAGATCTTGAAGCTCGAAGCCACCGAGCAGGCACGTCAGCGCAAGCTGGCACACGAGCGCGAGCTCCATCAGCAGTTGGACCGCTGGCTGGCCCAGATCGAGGACATGCTGGAGGACGACCGCCGCACGATCCCGGAGTCGCTGTACCGCGAGTTGGCGGCGTTCCTGCGCCGGCACGCCCCGGCGCTGCACAAGGCGCTGGTCCGCTCGAAGACGCGGGACGCGGCTCAGGTGCTGGACATCGTCTTCGACGCCCAGGAGGTGCTGAAGTGTCCGGCGCGGGTGCGCCCGACTCAGGGCTGATCCGGATACTGTCCGCCTGAGGTCGCCAGGGCACCTGCCCCCCACGTTCTGCCGGCGGGTATGCTCTGGTGAGCGCGGATCGGCGCGCCCCGGCGCCGGCGGAGGAGGATGCATGGCGAACGACCCGGCACGGCACGCGATGGCGGCCCGACCCCAGCTCTCAGAAGACGGAAAGTGGTGGTGGGACGGATACCAGTGGGTTCCCGCGCCCCAGGCTCAGCCGCCGACGTCACAGGCGCAACCTCCAAGTCAATCGACATCCGCCTACGACCAGTGGGTGGACGCTCGCCAGGCGCCGGAGGCGGCGGAGGCCGACACGCCGACCCCTCCCGAACCCCCGCCCGGCGCACCAGCCTGGAACCAACTCCCCGCCGCGGCTGAGCCGCCGTCGGCGCCCTCGCCGCCGGACTGGCAGCAGGCGTCCGGGTCCGCGCCAACCGCTCCCGCGACCGCCGGCGGGGGGCCGGCGCCGGCGCCGCTACGCCCCGGGGAGGTCCCCGGCGTCGACACCGCCTGGACGTTGGGGAGCGGCTCCGAGGGGCGCGCCCTACCCACGCAGCCCGAGGGGGCGGCCACGCGCCCGGTGCCACCGACGCGCCCGCCGGCGCAGGCCCCCGAACGGGTCGACACCTCCTCGTTGGTCAAAGCGCGGACGCCGGCGCCCAGTCGTGGCTTCCGCCGGGTCCTCTACCAGACCACCCGCATCAACATGGGCGCGGGGTCACGCGAGCGCGAGCAGGACCAGCTTTTGGAGCTGGCGCGCACCCCGGTCATCGACCCCCCCGAGCGCATCGCGTTCGCCTCCGCCAAAGGCGGGGTCGGGAAGAGCACGACCACTCTGCTCACCACCAGCCAGCTGGGACTGATCCGTCACGACCGCATCCTGGCGGTGGAGTGCAACCCCCACCACGGCACCTTCCGGAGCCGGGTCCGCAACTACCACAACCGCTCGCTGCGGGATCTGATCGACGCTCTCAATCAGCTCCCTCGGGACGAGGACCTGACCTATCCCATGCTCCACCGCTACACGACGCTGGTCGACGAGGCGCGGTTGGAGACGCTGACCGCGCCGCACGACCCGACCATCTCGCAAGCGCTCGGCGAAGAGGACTACCGGCGCGTCTTCAACGTGCTCTACCGCTATTACGACCTGATCGCGCTCGACCTCGGGACCGGCCTGCTCGACTCCGGGACCCACTACATCCTGTCCCGGGTCTGCGACCAGGTGGTGGTGGTGGTCGAGTCGGCCGTCGACGGGGCCGACCTCGGGCTCCACACGCTGCGCTTTTTGACCGCCCGGCGGGGCGCGGAGTGGGTCCGCGAGCGCGCGCTGGTCGTCATCAACCAGGTGCGGAAGGACAGCCTGGTCAACGTCCAGGAGATGGAGAAGATGTTCGGTCAGCTGGCGCGACGCTGCCTGACGGTGCGCTGGGACCGGCACCTGGAGGCGGGTGGCGTCTTCATGTGGGACGAGATCGGCACCGGCACCCGGGACGATTTCCTGCGCCTGGCGGCAGAGCTGGCGAGCGGCTTCCGGCTCGGCGCCGCGCCCGACACCGACCGCCCCGGCCACGCGCCCCGCTGATCAGCCGGGAGAGAGTCCGCCGAGTGCCGGCATTCGGGCGCCTGGTGGGCGCCGGCAAGGCCCTGAGTGCCGGCACTCGGGGCACGCCCCCAACGAGGCGATCTTCATCCACCGCTACGCCGCCACCGCCGCCGGGTAACGGGGCCTTCGTGGTCAGGAGGCGAGGCGGCTCTGTGCCCACATATCGATACCGGAGTCGACGGCGAAGCGATCGATCTCGCTGAGCTCCTCCTCGCTGAAGCTCAGGTTGTCCAGCGCGCCCAGGTTCTGTTCCAGCTGCGCCACGCTGCTGGCGCCGATCAGTGCCGAGGTCACGCGATCGTCCCGCAGCGTCCAGGCGATCGCCATCTGGGCCAGCGTCTGATCCCGCCGGTGCGCGATCTCGTTCAGGCCGCGGACCCGGGCCAGGTTCTCCTCGCTGAGCATGGAGTGGGAAAGCGAACCCGGTCGCGAAGCCCGCGAACCCTCGGGGATGCCGTGCAGGTAGCGGTCGGTGAGCAGTCCCTGGCCGAGCGCCGAGAAGGCGATGCAGCCGATGCCCTCCTCACCCAGCACCGGCAGCAGCTCGGGCTCGATCCAGCGGTTGAGCAGCGAGTAGGAGGGCTGGTGGATGAGGACTGGGGTGCCCATCGCGCGCAGGATCGCGGCCGCCTCCCGGGTCTTGGCGGCCGAGTAGGAAGAGATGCCGGCGTACAGGGCCTTGCCCTGGCGGACCGCCGCCTCGAGGGCGCCCATCGTCTCCTCCAACGGCGTTTCGGGGTCGAACCGATGCGAGTAGAAGATGTCGACGTACTCCAGACCCATCCGCCGCAGGCTGCCGTCCAGGCTGGCCAGGAGGTACTTGCGGGAGCCCCACTCCCCATACGGTCCCGGCCACATGTCGTAGCCCGCCTTGGTTGAGATCACCAACTGGTCCCGGAACGGACCCAGGTCGGAGGCCAGCAGTTCCCCGAAAGTCTCTTCGGCGGATCCGTAGGGGGGCCCGTAGTTGTTCGCGAGGTCGAAGTGCGTGACCCCGCTGTCGAACGCACGCCGCACGATCTCGCGCGACTCTTCCAACGGCCGCGTGCCGCCGAAGTTCTGCCACAGCCCGAGCGAGAGCGCCGGCAGCTTGAGCCCGCTGCGGCCGGTGCGCCGGTAGGGCATCTTCTGGTACCGATCGTCCGCCGGTTGGTAGCTCATTCCCCGAGCGTAGTGCTCAGGAGATGCGGGGGCGACGCACCGACCCGAGCAGCAGGAGGAGCACCCCGAACAGGCTCCAGGCTGCCAGCGCCACCCAGGGCACCGTGTAGCCGCCCGAGCGGTCCGCGATCAGGCCGAACAGCGGAGCGCCGACGAACATCCCGGTGAACGTGATCGCGGTCCCGATCCCGATCGCAGAGGCGGCACGGTTGACCGGCACCGCCTCGGCCGCGATCGCGATGTAGAGCGCGTTCCAGCCCATCCCCGAGAGACCGAGCAGGAACGCGATGCCGGCGAGCAGGGCCAGTGCCGTGCCGGCGTGTCCGACCCAGGCCATGCCCAGGCAGGCGGCGCAGGAGAGCAGGCCGGTCACCACCATGGTGGAGGCGCGGCCGGCGCGGTCCGAAACCAGGCCCCACCCGATACGCCCCACCAGGCCGCCCAGCTGCAGCACCGCCAGCAGCCGCGCCGCGGTGATGACGGAAAGCCCGGCCCGGTGATGCAAGGAGCTGGGGAGATAGGTCACGTCGGCCCCCAGGACGCCCATGAAGACCCAGGCGAAGGCGGTGGCGGCGAGGAAGCGTCGACTGCTGAAGAGCGCGCGGGGGTCCAGCGCACCGGACTCAGCCCGGCCCCCGACCGGCTCCCGATAGACGACGACGAAGATCGCGACCGCGACCAGCGCCGCCGCGGCGACGGTCCAGAATGCCGCGTGCCAGCCGGCAGCCAGCGCGATCGGCGGCAGGGCGAAGGCGGCGGTGATGCCGGCCAGCGTCACCCCACCCTGGCGCATGCCGAGCGCCATGCCCCGCTGCGATCGCGGGAACCACTCGGTGATGGCCCTCGCACCGCCGGGCGAGCCGGAGGAGGCTCCGATCGCGGCCGGGATCAGCAGCAGGAAGAGAGGCAGGAAGGTAGAGGCGGTCGACGCTGCCGCCAGCGCCCCGGCGAGGAGGAGGGCGCCGCCCGCCAGCACCCGGCGCTCCCCGAACCGATCGACCAGGAGCCCGAAGGGGATCATCCCGAGCAACATCCCGCCCCAGATGGCGGAGGTCAGCAGGCCCAGCTGCGCGTTGTTGATGCGCAGGGACACGATCAGCACCGGTCCGATCGCGGCCGGTGTTTGCTGGGGCAGGGAGACGCCGATCTGCATCAAGGTCGCACCGCCCAGCACCGCCCAGCGATAGCGACCCGCCACGGGCCCACGATAGGCCGGCGATGACGTCACTTTGCTAGCGATGCAACGCCAACATCGTCCGAATGAGGTCCGTTCGCTAGCATTGTGACTACTGCTAGCGGATGAAGAGGAAGGACGCGCCGACGATCACGTAGACACCGATCAGCTCCAGGCCCTCCAGCCAGTTGCTGCGCCCGTCCATTGTCAGCAGCGCCGCGATCACGGTCGCCAGCGCCACCGACCCCACCTCCAGCGGCGTGAAGATGAACGTCATCGGGTGCGCGGTGAAGAGCGAGAAGAAGACCAGCGCCGGGGCCACGAACAGCGCCACCTGCGACGCCGACCCGAGCGCGATCTCGACCGCGATCTCGACCTGGTTCCGGATCGCGAACACGACCGCGCTGGCGTGCTCGGCGGCGTTGCCGATGATCGCGATCACGATCACGCCGATGAAGACGGGCGAGATACCGAGCGTCTCGATGGTGGGCTCCAACGTCCGGGTCAGGAGCTCCGACTCGACACCCACCACAGCCGCCGCGACGAAGAGCAGAAGCAGCGCCTGCCAGGCCGGCCAGGGCGTGCGGCGCGGCACCTCGACGGCCTCGAAGAGGGCCGCGTGGGTGAAGAGCGAGAAGATCAGGGTCGCCACGTAAACCAGGATCAGAACTCCCGAGACCACGATCGAAACCACCAGCCGCTGGTGGCCGGTCTCGTTGGAGCTGAGCACGAAGAGTGTGGGCAGGATGAGCGCGATCACGGCCATGAAGAGCGAGGCCGAATGAACGTTGACCGAGCGGGCCGAGAACCGCTGCTCCCGGTGGAGGAGGCCGCCGGCGAAGAAGGAGGCGCCCAGCACCAGCAGGACGTTGCCGAGGATCGAGCCGATCAGCGACGCCTTGACCACCTCCAGCTGCCCGTTCACGAGCAGCAGCGCCGACACGATGATCTCGGTCAGGTTTCCGAACGTCGCGTTGAGCAAGCCGCCCACGCGGGGGCCGGTCCGGATCGCGAGCTCATCGGTCCCCCTTCCGATCATGCCCGCCAGGGGGACGATGGCCAGGCAGGCGAAGAGGAACGTCAGCTCCGGCTGGTGGAGCGCCGACGCGAGGACCGAGAGCGGGACGAAGACGAGGAGCCAGTACAGGCGGGGGCGCAGCAGGTCCCTGGTGCCTCCGGTCATCGCCTCCAAGGTGCGACCTAGCATATGGGTCCGCCCGAACTCCGCCAGCGCGGTTGACGGCGAGATCGGCCCGGCACGAGGGCGACCACAAAGTACAGCCATGTCCGAGACACGGGATCCCAGACAGAAGCAGGTGGACCGACTGCGCCGGCTGCGGGAGCGGGCGGCGGCGGGCGGGACCCGCTACCTGCCCAAGTTGCGGCAGCAGCACAAGCTGACCGCGCGCGAGCGCCTGGATCTCCTGCTCGATGCCGGCTCCCTGGTCGAGGACGGCCTCCTCGCCAACGCGCTCGCCAAAGACCTTCCCGCGGACGGCGTGGTGACCGGCCTGGGAAGGGTGGACGGCCGGCAGGTCTGCGTGATGGCCAACGACCCCACGGTGAAGGCGGGATCCTGGGGAGCGCGCACGGTGGAGAAGATCCTCCGCGTGCAGGAGACCGCCGCTCGGCTGCGGATTCCGCTCTTCTACCTGGTCGACTCGGCCGGCGCCCGCATCACCGACCAGATCGACATGTTCCCGGGCCGGCGACACGCCGGGCGCATCTTCTTCAACGAGGTGCGCCTGTCGGGCCGCGTACCCCAGATCTGCCTCCTGTTCGGCCCCTCGGCGGCAGGCGGCGCCTACATCCCCGCCTTCTGCGACGTGGTGGTGATGGTGGAAGGCAACGCGTCGATGTACCTGGGCTCCCCGCGCATGGTCCAGGTGGTGGTGGGGGAGAAGGTCGACCTGGAGACGCTGGGCGGTGCCCGTATGCACTGCTCGGAGTCGGGGTGTGGAGACTTCCTGGTGCCGGACGACGCCGCCGCGATCGCGCTCGGCCGCCGCTACCTCTCGTACTTCCCTCAGCGCCACGACCAACGCCCGCCGTCCGCCGCGCCCGGCCCAGCCACCGAAGGTCCCTCGATCGGCCGGCTCATTCCGCAGGACCCGGGGCGGGGCTACGACATGCACCGGGTCATCGACCGGATCGTGGACGCGGGGTCCTGGCTGGAGCTGAAGGAGCTGTTCGCACCCGAGGTGCTGTGCGGTCTGGCCAGGTTGGACGGCGAGGTGGTGGGTGTGGTCGCCAACCAGCCTCAGCACCGGGGCGGAGTGCTCTTCATCGACAGTCCCGACAAAGTGGCGCGCTTCATCTGGCTCTGCGACGCCTTCTCGATCCCGCTGCTGTTCCTGGCCGACGTGCCCGGTTTCATGATCGGGACCGAGGTCGAGCGGCGGGGGATCATCCGCCATGGCGCCAAGATGATCACCGCGGTCGCCGAGGCCACGGTGCCGAAGATCTCGGTCGTGCTGCGCAAGGCCTACGGGGCCGGGCTCTACGCCATGGCCGGCCCCGCCTATGGCACCGACTGCGTGCTCGCGCTGCCCTCGGCGGAGATCGCGGTGATGGGCCCCGAGCCCGCCGTCAACGCGGTCTTCTTCAACCAGCTGGCAGAGCTGAGCGACGCGGACCGGGAGCGGCGCCGGCAGCAGCTGGAGGACGACTACCGGGACGACGTGGACCTGATGAAGCTGGCCGCGAACTTGATCGTCGACGACGTGGTGGAGCCGGACCGGCTGCGCGACGAGCTGGTCGCACGCTTCCGGGCCTACCGAACCGCGTGGGAGCCGCCGTTCGACCGCCGCCACGGTGTGCCGCCGGTGTGAAGGCGCCGCGCGTCCGGGTGACGCTGCACGAGCTCACGGAGCGCGACCTGGAGGCGGTGGCCGCCTGGGCCACCGACCCGCTGGTGACGACGTTTCTGACCTGGGACTCGGGGGGCTGGGAGGCCGCGCGGCGCTGGATCCGGACCGCGCGCTCGGAGGCGGAACGGATGCCCCGGCAGATCTGGGAGCTGGCGGCCCGCGACGCCGGCGACAACGTGATCGGCTCCGGCCGGTTGACGATCCGCGACCCCATCAATCGGTCCGCCGACATCGGGTACGTGGTGCGGCGCGATCACTGGGGGCAGGGATACGGCACCGCCATCGCCGAGGAGCTGGTCATGTTCGGGTTTCGCCGCCTGCAGCTGCACCGGCTGTGGGCGACCTGCATCGCCGAGAACGTGGCCTCGGCACGGGTGTTGGAGAAGGCGGGGATGCGCATGGAGGGGAGGCTTCGCGACCACGTCCTCCTGCGCGGGCGGTGGCGCGACTCCCTCCTCTACGCGATCGTGCGGGACGAGAGCGCCGGCTGGCGCCGCTAGGGGGGCAGTATCGCTCGGGAAGCGTTGGTGCACCAACAGCCCACTCCGAGCCCCCAGAGCGAGGCGGTCGCGGTAGGAACCGCCCTTACGGGCGGCCCCCCGCACAGATCCCAGCGAGCGGAACTACCGCACTGGGCTCCTGCCTCGGGTGTTTGGCGTCGTAGCGGGCAGAGGGATACGGGTGCAAGATGCGGGGTGTGGGTATGCGCCAAGCCAGGCGCGCCATCCGCGCCCAGGGGACGTTCCCCCGTTGGCTGCGGCGGCTCAAGACCTTTCGCCAGATCGCGATCAGCCAGTGCCGGAAGTCGTTCATGGCCGTTCTGTTGCCGGGGACGGCGAAGTACCGGTAGTACCCCTCCACCACCTGCTTCAGGTAGACCCACTGCTCGGGAACCGGGGCATGCATCATTCGCTGCAGGCGGTCTTTGACCTCCCGCAGCTTCTTCCGCATCGCCTGCTTCTTCGTGATTCGCTTGACGTAGAACTTCCCGTTGGGGGTCTCCCCACAGATGTGGGTGAAGCCCAGGAAGTCGAACGTCTCCGGCTTGCCGGCGCCACGCTCCTCTCGGTTCCGGGCGGCGAACCGTCCGAACTCGATCAGCCGTGTCTTCTCCGCCTTCAGCCCGAGCCCGTACTCGGCCAATCGCTCGGCCAGTGCGGCGCGGAAGCGCTCCGCGTCCTCACGATGCTGGAACCCCACGATGAAGTCATCCGCGTAGCGCACGATGAGCACGTCGCCCGTCGCCTCGCGGCGTCTCCATTCTTCGGCCCAGCAGTCGAAGACATAGTGCAGGTAGATGTTCGCCAACAGTGGCGAGATCGTCGCCCCTTGCGGGCTCCCTGCCTTCAGCTCCGACCAGTTCCCATCTTCGATGACCCCCGCCTTCAGCCATTTCTGGATCAGCCGGAGGACTCGTCGATCCCCGATCCGGTGCTCGAGCATCCCCTCCAACTTCCCGTGATCAAGGTGGTTGAAGAAGTCCGCCACGTCGGCGTCGAGCACCCAGTTCACCTTCTTCCGTTGCAGGCCCACCGCCAGCGCATCCAGCGCATCGTGCTGACTGCGTCCGGGTCGGAACCCGTAGGAGAAACCGTAGAAGTCCGCCTCGTAGATGGCACTCAACACCGTAGCCACCGCCCCCTGGACGATCTTGTCCTCCAGGCTGGCTATACCGAGCGGCCGCTGCCGCCCGTCGGCCTTGGGGATGTACACCCTCCGTGAGGGTTGGGCTCGGTACGCCCCTCGGTGCACCCTCCCGTGAAGCTGCTGAAGGTTGCCCTCCAGCTTCTCCCCGTAGGCTGCCTTGGTCACCCCGTCGACCCCGGCCGCTGCTCTTGGCTTCAACCCTCGATAGGTCTCGCCCAGCAGGTCCGGCGTCAGGTGGTGGAGGAGCGCGGTGAACTGTTGCGTCCGATTCCCGGACGCCGCTTCGCGCACACGCACAAGCCCCGGTGACACACCCGGTCCGGCTCCGCGTCCGGGGTGTGCGTGGCCTGCCGTGTTCCCCTTGGCCAGCCTCCTTCCCTCCACCGACTCCGCCACCGCATGGGTATGGGCGTCCCCGCCCGCGGCTTTGTTCGCCGGCTTCGCAGGTACTACGAGGCTGTCCGACTGCCCGTTGTCGTGCATCTCTTGCTTGGGCCTCAGCCCCCCTCTGAGCGGCCCGCCGCTGATCGATCGGCGGGCGACAACGGGCCCTCCCGGTTCTCGCGCATGGAGCTTGCGTACATGCCGAGGGTCTTCGACCGCGTGGGGTCCGTGGGCAGCTCGCGCTTAACGCTGCTCACGATGTTGCCTTCCAAGCCACCAAAAACTCGTCGGCACCCCAGGGTTATTGGCTCTCGCGGCTGTATAGCCCGGCCTGCACGCCCCCTGCTCAACGCTTCGCCCTGGTCCTTGCGGTACCGGTCTCGGGCCTTAGCCGCTGTTGCCGGCCTACCACGGCGCATGGCTCGGGGCCATCGTGGGTCGCTACTCCTTCGATGTCGGACTTCTTCATTCCTTGCTCCATGCCGGATTATCCCGGCGCTCTTGGTGCACCAACGGCCGCTCTGCACACGTGGCGCTACGGTCCTGAAGACGCGTCCGGCACCGCTGCCGCGTCACCTCTGAGGAGTTCGTCCTCGGGCCGGAGAGCAAGCACGGGCGCCGGCAGGGCCAGCAGGATCGCCACGAAGATCCCGCGAGCGATCGCGTCGGTGGTCAGGTCCAGGCCTTCGCCGATCCTGAAGCCGAGCGGGTATCCCGACATCGAGAGCATCGCCAGCCAGGACTCCAGCACGGCGTTGATGAGCGCGATGTAGGCGGCCAGGCGGAGCAGCTCCCGCCAGCTCCGGCCGCGCATCACGGCCAGCAGTGGAAGCAGGACGAGGACGAAGACGACTCCGCGCAGAAACTCCTCCGGCCACACGACGTACCCGGGGGCGATCACCGTGTGGACCTGGGAAACGTCCGGTCCACGGCCGTAGTACCTGGCGATGAGTGGGCCCCAGGCGATGCCGAACACCTCCACCAAGCCGGCGAAGAGGACGCCGCAGGCGACGATCCGCCAGCTCCACGACCACCACGGCCGTTCGCTCAGGGTGGCGAAGATGCCCTTGAGCGGCCCCTGGTGCGGCGCGGCCGGGAGCAGCCAGGCGATCAGCAAGGCCGCGACCGCGGGCGGGATCACGAAGATCACCGCCCCGCCCACCAGCTCGCCGATCGGAAGAGTGGTGTTCACCTTTGCTTCCACCAGGTTGCTGAGGATCCCGATCCAGTAGAGCGGCAGAAAGAAGGAGAGAAACCTGACCCCGAACCGGTAGGGCAGGCGGCGGGCCAGGGGAAGCAAGATCAGGGCATACGCGGCTCCCGTCACCAGGCT
>CAWBPD010000025.1:0-17101 GCA_963790575.1 Candidatus Dormiibacterota bacterium
CTCGTCGTTGTTCACGACCAGGCCGTCTCCCGTCGTGTGCATAGTCAGGACCGGCATCGAGAGATTGCCGTCGAACGCGATGTTGTCCTCGAGGTATTGAACGGCCGCCGGGTCCGCGCTGATCCGAGGGGCGGCGTTGAGGGCCTGGAGGTCGGCACTGAGGTCGAGGCAGGCGTCCACCGAGTGCGCGAGCTGGACCCGGTAGTCGACCCCGGTGTTCCAGGACGGGTTGCCGCCGGCACGTGCCTCCATCTCCGCCCGGAAGTCGAATCCGAATACGTCATCCACCTGGGTGAACCAGTCGAACTGGTTCTCCTCTTGCGTCGTGAAGTCGGTTGCGGCCGGCTCCGCAGAGGCGGGGTCGAACCAGCCCGGGATGTCACCAAGCGCGGCAGCCAGGGCCAGCCGCGCCCGCCCCTGCGGTGTCGCCTGCGCGGCGGCCGCAGATATGGAGGCCCGGGCGTGGCGCAACTGTGGCTAAAGGAGGAGGGTGCCGTTCCAGTTCGTTGGCACCTCCGTCCGCCGAGACCGAGGTATGGTACCTCCGCCCCGGCGCGGTGAGCAAGCACTCAACGCGACCAGGCCGTCGCCCGCTCCCTCCGCCAGCCGCCTTCAGGGACGCGTGGGCCAAGGGATGAACGAGATGAGATCGGCGAACAGCTCGTCGGGATCGACGGAGACCCGGCGGGCGGCGAAGAATCCGGCCACGTTTCTGACATCCCGCTGCAGCAGGTCGAGGTCCTGATCGTTGAGGCCGAGGTCGACCGCCTGCGGGAAGTCAATGGCGACCAGCCGGCGGCCGCAGAGGAGCAGGTTGTAGGGCGAGAGGTCGGCGTGCACGACCCCGCTTCTGACCATGAGACGGAGCAGGCCGACACACTGTCGCCAGAGATCGGAGTAGTCGAGGCTCCGGGCCCTTGTGGCCTCCACCAAGCGAGGCGCCGGCTGATCGCGGGAACCGATGAGCTCCATCAGCACCTCCGCCCCCGAGCACGTCACCGCGTAGGGCACGGGGGCGCCCGCCTGCCACAGGCGGCGCAGGACCTGGTACTCACGCAGGGCCCAGGATTCGGCGCGCAGACGCATGCCGGCCCTGGTCCCCTTGGCCATCGCGAGATCGTCACGGCGGTTTCCGGTCCGCCGGCTGGCGCGGTAAGGGGCGTCATTGCGGAACTGGCGATGCTCGATGCTCCGGTAGCGCTTGCAGACGAACAGATGCCCGCGCGTGCCCAGGCGCCGCTCGACCAGGTGGGTGTCTGCTTCCTTGCCGCTTTTGAGCAAACCCAGTTCAGTGTCGACCGCCTCCGGATCGGTGATGAGCCAGGCGGGAGGGCGGCGACGCTCGGATGCATGTAAAGACACGCGGTTCTCCTCGGAACGACGCAGATCGACCGCCCGAGGAGATGCGGGGTCCGGCTAGGCCGGTTGGTCGAGGGCATCCCTCCAGAAGGCAGCGATGGGGACACGGTCGGTGGTCGAGACAGGACCGTTCATAGCTCCACCTCCTTTCTCAGGGTGTCCTCATGGCCGGCCGGGAAGGCCGGCTCCTCCAGCATATGGCCTGCCATCAGGCCCCAATCGTGGTTCTGCGGCGCCGGGGCTTTGGGACACCGACTCAGAGATGCCGTCCCCTCACCACGGTCCGCGGTGCTCCGGTACCCGGGAGATGACCGGCAGCCCCACGATCAGCGCGAGTGCGAACGCTGCGAAAACGTAGGCCTGAACCATCCCCGGGTCGAGGGCGGCAGCGAGGATTGCGCTCGTGATCGAGATCACGGTGATCTGCCCTACCTGTCGGCCGGTGCTCCGGAGGGCGGCGAGCGGTGCGGACAGCTCGGGCGCCAGCTGGAGGCAAGCGTTGCGACTGGCCGGCGAGGACCAGCCGGTACCGATCCCCACCAGACAGGTGGCGGCCACCAGCCAGAGATAGGGCGAGGCCGCGGGTGGGCTGACCGCGAGCGCGAAGATCCCCGCGGCGACGATCGCCCCTCCCAGATACAGAGGCCGGCGGTACCCGGTGCGACGCAGCATGAACGTGGCCACCGTGGAGAGGACGATGACGGCGACGCCCTCGCCGGTCAGCAGCGTGCCCGAGCGGAGGGCATCGAGGTGGTACCGATTCGTGGCGTACAGCGGAACCAGCGCGATGATGCCACTGACCGCTCCCCCGTACAGCACGTTGATGAGATTGACGGCCGCGAACCCCCGGCCGTGGATGAGTCGAGGCGATATGAAGGGGTCGCGGGCACGGCGGATGTGGCGGAAAAAGAACGCCAACGCGGCCACCCCCAGGACAGCCGGCCCCAAGAACAGCGGGGACCAGAGCCGTGCGCCCGGTTCCCCGAGGTAGGTGATCGCGATCATCCCCGCCAACAGTCCGACGCCGAGCATGATCATGCCCGCGGCATCCATCCGCTGAACCTCCCCGCTCTGGCGGGGCGGGTCCCGAGGAACGAACCCCAAGCACAGGACCACCAGCAGCAGGCTGATCGGAACGTTGACCAGGAAGATGCCACGCCAGGTCCAGTAGGTCACGAACAATCCGCCGAAGATCGGCCCCGTCATGGCGCCGATCGGGAAAATGCTGCCGAACAGCCCCACGGCCTTGTCGCGGCCGGGACCGAAGTGGTCGGCCACGATGCCGGTCGCCGAGGGGGTGAAGCCGGCGCCACCCGCCGCCTGTATGGCGCGCAGCACGATCAGCAGGTAGATGTTGTTGGTCAGGCCACAGCAGAGGGAGGCCCCCGCGAAGACCGCTACCGAAGCGAGGAAGAGGCGCCGGCGTCCGTAGCGACCGCTCAACTTGCCGGCCACCGAGAGCATCAGGATCATGCCGAGCGAGTAGCTGGTGATCGTCCAGCTCGCCCAGTTGATCGAGGTGTGGAGCCCGTGCTGGATCGCGTGCAGCGCGGTCGCGACGATCGTCTGATCCAGCGAACTCATCAGCAGCGCGAGGGCGACGGCCGCGAAGATGATCAGGCGCCGTGTGAGAGGCGGCTGCTGCTCGGCCCCTGGGATATCCGGTCTGACGGTCATGTACTCGGCTTCAGGTCCGCTCCGGGTTTGGGGAGAGGGGAGGGTCCATCGTAGGTTGCCGGCACGGCGCCGGCCGTCGCGGACCCCCTACTCGGTTCCTCCCTCCGCCCGGTGTTTACAGGGGGCGTTCCAATCCGACCCAGCGCTCCCTACCGTGACGTCCCGTCGCAGTCCGCCCGGACAAAAGGAGGTCACGAGAGAAGCATGTCCGCACAGTTGCAGCCGATTCAGCAGGTGCTGCAGAACTGGATCCTGGCCGGCCAGGCGATCGTGGGGTCGGTGGGGGCGCTTGCGTTCATCGCCGCCTTCATATGGAAGATGACTGCGGTCAACAGCACCTCGGTCAACGCGGCCAAGCAGTGGATCGGGCGCATCGTGGTCGGCACCATCGGCGTCGAGATGGCAGGCACGCTGGTGCAGATCCTGACCAGTTCTTTGGGATCCCACTGAGGGCGCCGGCCTTATGGGTGACCTGGTCAACCAGCTGCTGTCGTCGCTGTTCCAGACCGTTCTCTCGACGGTCGGCGGTCTCGCCAACGACGCGGTCTGGATGTTCGGCTCCTTTGTCCTGATCACGGCGGATCCGACCAACACCCAGACGCCGCTGACCCAGATGCAGGTCATCCAGCACCTGGTCCCCCTGACCCAGGCGCTGGGTGACGCCGGGCTGACCGCGGCCGTGATCTGGAGTTGCTACAGGGAGATCTGGGCCGGCGGGCAGACCAGCAGCAGCCGGAGCCGGATCAGCCTCCGCCGGGTGCTACCCCGGCTCGCGCTCTCGGCCCTCTTGATCAACACCTGTCTGCCCCTGATCCAGCTGGCGATCGACGCCGACAATGCGATCTGCCGGGCGATCGTCAACGTGACCGAGGTCTCGGCCCAGGTCTTCGTGGGGCACGAGTTGACGGCGGACATCGGGGCACCGAGTGCGGGCACCTTGGTAGCCGCCGTCCTCATCGTCTCCTACGTCTTGCTCGGGATCTCGTACATCCTTCGTTTCGCCCTGCTCGTCCTGCTGACCGTGCTCTCGCCGCTGGCGGCGCTGCTCTTCGTGCTTCCGGAGACGCAGCACTGGTCGCACAGCTGGGCCTCACTGTTCATCTCCGCGCTCTTCTCCCAGCCGCTGCAGCTGTTGGTGCTGGCGCTCGGTCTCACCCTCGACGCCACCATGGCACTGCCGGTCGGCCACCTCTTCGCGCTCGCCACCGCCCTGATCTGTTTTCGCATCCCGGGCGCCCTCCACTCGACCTCATCGATCGGTCGCCGAGCCATCAGCACGGCGCGGATGAAGGGCAAGCGGTACCTCAAGCTGGCGTTCAAATAGCGCCGGCGTCTCGACAAGGAGTTCTGCCGTGTACAACCGCATCATCCTGATCGGCCACCTTGCCAATGACCCCGACATGCGGGCGACCCAGACGGGCACCCATGTCACCACCTTCCGTCTCGCCACCAACACTTACCTGGGCGTGGACGAGGCCGGTGGCCGCCGGGAGACGACCGACTTCCACACCGTGGTCGTCTTCGGCAAGCAGGCTGAGACTGCCGCCACCTACCTGCAGAAGGGGCGGCTGGTCCATGTCGACGGCCGTCTCCGCCACCGCAGCTGGGAGGGCCAGGACGGGCAGAAGCGCTACACCTCAGAGGTGATCGCCGAGGCCTTCCTCATGCTCGGCGCCCGCCCGGAGCCGGCGAGCTCGTGAATCTGCGGCTGAACCGGGCGCTGGATCGAGGACATGTCAGTCACACACCTCCTGTGTCAGGGGGATTGCGCCACTTCTCGCCCGGAGTGCGCGCGATCGCTCTCCCGGCGCGCTAGTCGATTGGTGGTCCGACGAGCTCTATGCCGTGCTTGGCGCCGATCTCCGCGGCGCGCCCCAGGTCTACCGGCGTAGGCGGGGGCAGCGTCCGTTCCGTGGTTGGCTCTCCCATCTCGATGTGGAACTCCTCCGCGCCCGCCGGGACGGAAACGTGCAGCAGCCGAGCATTCTCTGAACCGATGACTCTCCACCCGTGTGGGACCCCAAGAGGGAGATAAAGGCAAGCACCGGGCTCGGCGACGAAGTCTTGGTCACCGCAGCGGAAACGGACACGACCCTCGATGACCCACCAGGTCTCGTCCTCCCGGTGGTGAAGGTGGAGCGGGGTCGCGTATCCCGGCGGGCACAGGAACTCGCACACCGAAAGCCGGCCACCGGTGTCCTGGCCCCAAATCTTGACCTCCATCAGGAGCCCGAGAGTCCAATACGTGCTGCCGCGCCTGGGAATCGGTCCGACGAAGGCTGGATCACTCCCACGCACTTGTTCCATCGCGAGCACCTCCTGGCGCATCTCGTCGCCTCTGCCCGGACCACTCGACGCCGGGCTTATAATCGGACTGCACCATGATAACTAGACTTCATTCCAACGTCAAGACATGAGTCGAGAAAACCAGAAGCGGCGCACGCGTCGCGCCATCGTCGCCGCCGCCGTGGACCTGCTCCGTGCCGGACGCCAGCCCACGGTGGCCGAGGTGGCGGACGTCGCGGAGGTATCCAGAGCCACCGCCTACAACTACTTCCCGACTCAACAGGTCCTCCTCGAAGAAGCGGCACTGGAACTCGCCGAGAAGAGCAGGGTGGAGGAAGCCCTCGAGGTTGCCTGGGCCCAATGCGGAGATGACATGGTTCGGAGGTGGGAGGCGTTTTGTCCGATCTTCTTCGACCTGTATCGCCGAAACGAGGCGATCTACAGGTCGATGCTCCGCACTCAGCAGGACCGCTGGCTGGAGGCCAATAGGAAGGGCGAGGCCGGCTCGGCGGTCGTCCGCGAAGCTCGGCGGGTCCCAATCATCGAGGGGCTTCTTGCACCTCTCCGGGCGGAAACCGAGGCTGGAGCGTATCGACAACTCGCAGACGGGTTGGCGGTCGTGGCAGGCATCGAACCCCTCGTGGTCCTCAAAGACATATGTGGAGTGACGTTCGACGAGGCGGTTCAGCGGCTGACGTGGGCCGGCCGGGCAATGATCCTGGCGACCGTCGAGAACACCTGAGCGCAACCGGTGGCGGAGGCCGCCGCGGGCTTGAGGACGCGAGCTGCCGGTCAGGGCATCCGGTAGACGCGCTGGGCGTCACCTCTCAACGTCGCCTCGCGGCAAGCGGAGACCGCCGCCACGACGGCGGGCCGCTGGAGCAGCAATCCTTGGACGACCTGCGGCGCGTGATCGAGGTGAACCTGCTCAGCGTGATGGATGTGTGCCGCCTGACCGCAGATCTTCTCCACGCCGCGCCAGGAGCCAGTGTGATCAACGTGGCGTCGATCTACGGCATCGTCGCCTCGCGCAACCCGATGCCCGCCTACAACGCCACGAAGGCCGCGCTGGTCAACCTGACCCGCCACCTGGCCGCGGTCTGGGGCCCCGGCGGCGTGCGTGTCAACGCCCTGGCACCGGGGTACTTCCCGACCGACTTGACCGGCTTCCTCGCCGACCCTGGCTTCGCGCGGTCCGTCTGCGACCGCACGTTACTGGCCCGCGTCCCCACGCTGGATGAGCTCGACGGGCCGCTTCTCTTTCTCGCGACCGCCGCGTCCAGTTACGTGACCGGGCAGACGCTCGTGGTGGACGGGGGATGGACAGCAGTGTGAGGCTGCGGCGCAAAGTACACTGCTGCGGCTATTTCCAGCGGCGCGAACGTGAGCAGGTGTGGGTTGAGGACACCCCCGATCAGGGCATCCGGTAGACGCGCCGGGCGTTGCCCCTGAACGTGGCCTCGCGGTCGGCCTCGCTGAGGTCCGCGAGCAACTCCTGCCAGCGAGCGAGCACGTCACCATACGGTGCGGAGAGCGTGCACACCGGCCAGTCGGAGCCGAACACGAGCCGCCCATCGCCGAACCACTCCCGTACGCCCGCGACCAACCGCCTCATGGCCTCCGGGTTGCGGGACATGATGGCGGCCGCGGAGCCTCCGGACACCTTGCACCACACGTTGGGAAGCTCGCCCAGAGCCGCCATCGACGCCGCCCACGGCCGGTCTTCGCCGGCGGCCACGTTGGGCTTCCCCAGGTGGTCGACGACCGCGGTGAGCTCCGGGACCGCGCGCGCCGCCTTCACCGCCGCCTCCAACTGACTGGCATCGGCGAGCACGTCGTAGGCGAGCCCTGCGGCGGCGAGGGTGTGCAGTCCGCGCAGGACGTCGGGCCGGGCCAGCCAGTCCGGCTCGTGCGCGTCCAGCTCGACCCGGATGCCGGCCAGCCGGTCCCCACCGGGCTCGGACCGCAACTGGCCCAGGACATCCTCCAGCGCGGGATCTGTCAGGTCGACCCAGCCCACCACGCGGGAGACCAGATCCCCCGCCGCCGCGACCTTCATCAAGGACCGGGTCTCGTCCAGCGAGTGCCGGGCCTCGATGACGACGGTGCCCTCCACGAAGTGTCCCGCCGTAACCGCGCGCAGGTCGTCGATGTCGAAGCGTCGTCGTACCGGCGCAGCCTGCTCGCGCTCGAGCCAGGGGTAGTGGGCCTGATCCGGATCCCAGAGATGGTGATGTGCATCGATCACGGCCCGTCCAGCCTACTTCCGGCGCCGGGTCACCTCAGGCGCCCTCCAGACAGCGACCCAACATCCAGGGATTTCTCTGATGACAAGCACCAGAAGGCTGCGTACGGTGCCGCCCATGAGCAACAACTCGGGTAGCACCGTGCAGGCGTACGACCACGTCTCGCACGCGGCCGCCGGCGAGCTGGACCGCCTTCAGGCCCTCGCCGAGGTGTATGACCCCACGACGCAGACACTGCTGGCATCGTTGGTCAAGCCTGGCATGCGGTGCCTGGATGTCGGCGCCGGCGCGGGCGCAGTCTCCGCGCAGCTGGCCACCCTGGTGGGCGCGGCCGGGAAGGTGGTCGCTATCGATATCGAGACCACCTTTCTGCAGCCGCTTGCGGCGGCCGGCATCGATGTGATGGAACACGACATCACCGCCGCTTCCGTCCCTGGTCCGGGGTTTGATCTCGTCGTGTCCCGGTTCGTGCTCGAATGGATCTCGGCGCGTGAGCAAGCACTCCGCCACATGCTCGAGTCGATGCAGCCGGGCGGGGTACTGGTGGTCGAGACCGGCGACTGGTACTCACGGATTCCGGCCGCCCAGCCGCCCGAACTGGATCCGGTCATTGCCGCGGGTTTAGAGTTGCTGGAGGCGGGCGGCTACGAGCTTGACTGTGGGCGCCGGCTCCCAGGGCGGTTGGAGGCATTGGGTCTGAAGGGCATCGCTGGACGCTCGGTCTCCCTGCTTGGCCGCGGTGGGAACACGCCGGCCGCGCGCTGGGTCCTCAACTCCCTGGAACGCATCGCCCCTTTGGTGCTGGGCCGGGGGACGCTGACCGAGGCCGAGATCCAGGGCGCCCGGAAGGCACTTGCCGATCCCGGTACGTGGTTTTGGACCGCGCCCGCCGTCGCCGCCTGGGGCTGGAAGAGCGCCGATTGACGGTGGAGCCGCGCTTGACCTCTCAATGACCCACCTGCTGCGAGATGTCGTCGCGAACGACCTGTCCACGCGCCATGATCACTCGCAAGTTCCGCGCCGGATGGGTCAGCACACTGATGTCGCGCAGTGGGTCTCCCTCCACCACCAACAGGTCCGCCTCCGCCCCAGGTCGGATGACCCCCACCCTGCCCTCCATCCGCAGCAGGCGCGCCGCGACGGTGGTGGCGGATCGGATGATCTCCGCCGCCGGCTGCACCTGCGAGCGGATCGTGAATTCGGTCAGCTGATCCTCGTGCATCCCACCCAGCAGGTCCGTGCCGTAGACGATCGGGATCCCTGCCTGGTGGGCGAGATCGAGCGCGTGCAGGCCTGCGTCGAGCACATCGAAGACCTTGCGGTGACTGTGCTCCGGCAGACCGAACCGGGGCCCGTGTTCGGCGAGTGCTGAGTAGGTGGCGAGCGTCGGCACGTAGTAGGCCCCCGAACTCTTGAACAGCTCGACCGAGCTCTGGTCCATCAGATTCGCGTGCTCGATGCTGCGCACGCCGCACTCGAGCCCGCGGTTGACAGCCTCGGCGGCATAGGCGTGACCCGCCACGTAGAGTCCGGCCGCCGTCGCTTCTTCCACCGCCGCCCGGATCTCTTCGGTCGAGAACTGCGTCGAATCCACGCGGTCGGTCGGCGAGGCGACGCCCCCGCTCAACATCAGCTTGATGTGGGCGGCGCCCTTGCGTACCTCATGTCGCGCCGCCCGGCGCACCTCGACCGGGCCGTCGCAGATGGTGCTCATGGTCGGGCAGCAGGTACAGGTCGAGATCGCCGTGCGGCCGGGGCTGCGCCAGTCACCGTGCCCGCCGGTCTGGGAGAGCGCCTTGCCGCCGAAGACGACGCGCGGGCCCTCCAGGTAGCCCTCCTCCACTGCGGCCGCGATCCCGTAGTCGGCGCCGCCCACGTCGCGCACGGTGGTGAATCCCCGGTGCAGCATCTCCTTCAGGACGTGCGTCGCCCGCGCCGCCACGTACATCGGGGACCATTCGGCCATGGCGGCGAGGTCCGCGGTCACGGCGATGACGTGCACGTGCCCGTCGATCAAGCCCGGCATCAGCGTCCGGCCGTGCACGTCGATCGTGCGGGCGCCGGCGGCGGTCAGCTCCCGGGCGCCGACCTCGCGAATCTTGTCGCCCTCGACGAGCACCGACTGCTCCGGACGCAGCTCACCGCGGTCCGCGTCAAGCACCGCGGCGTTCTGGAACAGGATCATCTCTGGTTCGACCACATCTGCGCCTCCTCGCGAAGATGATGCTGCCAAAAGCGGAAGGGCGAACCGCCCCACCCCGCCCAACCCCCTCGCCTCCGGCCATGAGAAGATTGCGGTGCGCGGCCTCCTGGCGGCCGGCGCGAGACCTGAAGGGCGCGGAGTTCTCGGCGGGAGGGACCATGGGCACGGCGATGGGCGGGCTGACCTACCGGGTGGTGCAGGACTGGGAGCAGTTGCCGGAGGGTTTCCACCACGGTGACGTGGCCGGGGTCTCCGTCGACTCGAAGGACCGGGTGTATGTGTACACGCGCCGGGAGTCGCGCGTGATCGTGTACGACCAGGACGGCAGCTTCCGCGCCTCCTGGGGCGAGGACTTCTTCACGCCCCGGACGCACGGGATCACGGTCGGGCCCGACGACACCGTGTATTGCGTCGACGAGGGCCATCATGCCGTCTTCCGGTACACGCCCGAGGGAGAGCTCCTTCAGACCATCGGCACGCCCGACACGCCCTCGGACACCGGCTACGACGGTTCCCTGGCCAGCATCCGGCACGGTGGGCCGCCCTTCAACCGGCCGACCAACATCGCGATCGCTCCCAACGGCGATCTCTACGTGAGTGACGGGTACGGCAATGCCCGGATCCACCACTTCCGGAGCGACGGGACGCTGGTGCAGTCGTGGGGCGAGCCGGGCACCGGTCCCGGAGAGTTCAACCTTCCGCACGGTATCGCGGTCGCCGCGGACGGCCGGGTCCTGGTCGCCGACCGCGAGAACGACCGGATCCAGATCTTCGACCCCGAGGGCGACTTCCTGGAGGAGTGGACCGAGGTGCAGCGGCCCACCAACATCGCCATCGACGACGACGACCGGATCTACGTCTCGGAGCTCTGGCGTCCGGCCGGCGACGAGTCGCTCCGGCTGGGCCGGATCACCGACGACCGGCCGGGGCGTGTCAGCGTCTACCAACCGGACGGTCATCTCCTCGCCCGCTGGGGTGGCCCCGACCGAGCCGCGGCCGGCAACTTCATCGCCCCCCACGACATCTGCGTCGACTCCAGGGGCGACGTCTACGTCGGTGAGGTGACGTGGACCTTCGGCGTCTCGCGGGGCCAGGTCCCGGAGGGGAGCCACAGCCTCCAGAAGTTCACCCGGGTCGGCTGATGACCGATCAAGGCAGTGCGATGAGTGAGGTCCCACCGCCCCCGTCGGTGCAGCTCCCGATCCACGGCGATGCCCCGGCGCCGGCGCCGGAACGACTGGTCCAGGATCTGAAGCGCGTCAGCAGCGCCACCGCCAGCGCGACCCTGCATCGAATGGGGATCCGGCACGCCACCATCACCGGACCGCGCCTCCTGCAGGCGGAGGACCACCACGTGGTCGGTCGCGCGATCACGCTGCAGTTCATGCCGCAGCGCGAGGACATCGCGTCAGGCCTGGGGCAGGAACATGCCGAGAAAAGAAGTGCGCTCTGGTCGGTCTTCGAGCAGATCAGCCCCGGCGACGTCCTCGTGGTGCAGGCGTGGGGGGACCTCTCGACCGGATGCATGGGTGAGATGCTCACCACGTACCTGCAGGCGCGCGGCGGCCTCGCGGCCATCGTCGACGGCGCGGTCCGCGATTGGCCCAAGATCCGGGAGATCGGTCTGCCGGTGTGGGCGTGTGGCGTCACCCCCAACTTCGCCTCGCAGCGGACGTACTTCCCCTGGGCCTACAACACCCCCATCGCCTGCGGCCACGCCCTGGTGCTGCCCGGGGACTTGATCGTGGCGGACGGCGACGGCGTGGTCGTGGTCCCCATCGACGCCGCTCCGCGGCTGGTCGAGACCGCCCTCCACCATGAGGAATGGGAGGAGTTCAGCCGGATGCGCCTCCAGGAGGGCGGGAGCCTCCGCACCTACTACCCGCTGAGTCCCGAGGGCGAGCGCGAATATCAGGAGTGGCGCGCGAAAACCTCGAAGTCGACAGAATGAACTCCAAAGCGAGATGAGCGGGCAGCCGACGGATCGTGGAGAGACCTCTTCGCTCAGCCGGCGGCGCTTCCTGCAGGCGGGCCTGGTGCTCACGGGCGGCGTGCTCGCGGCCCCTCGCGGCGCCCTGGCGCCGGCACCGCCTGTGTGGCGAGGCGGTGGCGACGACCAACCCGTCCAGCCGCAAGCGGATGTACAAGAGCCTGCAGAGCATCGTCTCCGAGGATGCACCTCGGTTGCCGATGGTGAGCCCCTCGGCCATCTACGGAGTCACGCAGCGTGTGCGTGGTTTGGAGGCCGGTCTGGGGCCCTACACGCGCTACGTCCGCCCGTTCATGAAGGATCTGTGGGTCACCGACGGCCAGTAGGGTCGGGCCCCAGCCTGCTCAGAGGTGAGCGGTCCCCGACCGACCATCGGTGCCCGAAGGGATCGGTGAACCCGCCCTGCCAGTGCGGCCCCCAGGCCGTCTCATGGTTGACGGGGCGCTCGACCTCGGTCGCCCCCGCCTGTGCCGCGCGCTCGATCAGCGCACCGGGATCGTCCGCGAAGACCTCGACCCGGACCGTGGTCGCGCCGATGTCATGTGGGCTCGGCTCACGCTGGCGTCCCGGCACCGCCTCGTGGATGAAAAAGGGAGCGCCGTCCAGCTGAAAGCCCGCGACTCCGTGCAGGTCCCAGAGGGTCTCCGCGCCGAGTGCTGAGGTGTACCAGCGCACGGCGGCCTCGCCGTCGGGAACGATCAGCATCACCGAGAGGGAGGTGGCCACCCGTCCAGCCTATGCCGGGGACTAGGGCTGGAGCCAGCCTGTCCGCACGTGCCAGTGCTTGCCTGATCGCACATGCGTCACGATCGCCCGCTCCAGCGTGCTGCGCGGCTTGACGGTGTCGATAGCCTCGGGAGGCTGGTGGTAGACGAACCAGAAGATGTCGTGATCGCCGTCGGCGGCGCCCTGGACCCGCTGGAACCGATTCTGAAAACGGACGATGTTCGATTCCGCGGGCAGGTAGTGCGCCAGCTGCTCGTCGAGCAGCCACGACGTGCACGTGATGATCCCGAAGCGGTGCTCGGGGAAGTACCGGGGGAAGAAGGAGCTGGCGCGGCGGACCGACTCGTCACAGGCGTCGGGATCGAGGGGGCCCGACTCCGGGATGTGCATGCCGAGGACCGGGTCCCCAGGGCGGAAGCCGGGTTCCGAAGCACGCGCGTCATCCGGCTGGTACCAGAATCGTGGTCCGCCGCCGCAGGTGCGAATCCGGAAGAGATTGAACTGCAGGCGTCCCAGCGCGTAGATGCCGCCGCTGAAGTGGAGCCTGAGCCAGCCGGCGCTGTCCAGCCCGGACACACCGTACCGCCGGCGGAAGCGGGCGACGTGGCGACCCAGATCGGCGAGGGTCGCCCAGGACACGTCGTCCGGGATCCCTCGCTCCTGGTGCCACCGGCGGATGTGAGGAAGCACGGCCAGGTACACGTAGACCCAGAGGCAGCGACCCTCCGTGCCCAGCCCAGGGCTCGGCACCGGCCAGGGTCCGGTGGCGTCCTCCCACCGGCCGACAGTGCGGATCGTCCGGTGGGCGCAGCGTTCAAGGACCCACCACAGTTCAGGCGTGCGCTCGGGGCCGGGCGCGGCCTGGGCCACCTCCCGCACATCGGCATCGGCAAACCCGAGCCGGCGCAGCGTCGCCGTCAATTCGTCACCGACCGGCAGCTGGAGTCTCTCCGGCGGCGGCCCCGCATCCGCCAGCTCCCGCAGCCAACTCTCGTCGTCGATGCCGAGCCGTTGCCCGATGGCCGCGGTGTCGAAGAGATCGTGAGCCTGCACGCTGCCTATCATCGCGGCTTGACGCGTACCGGCCCCTGTGGCAGTCTCCCGAGCCGAAGGCTATGAAACCGACCGTGCACGTCCACGAGGTCTCGCCCCAGTTGGCCCGGGCGGCGTTCGGCTACGGCCCACCCTGGATCCGCGATTTCACGAACCTGAGCTATGAGTGGCGGCGGCTGGTCGCCGAGCTGGCAGGGACGTTCTTCCTGGTGCTGGTCGGCGCGGGCGGTGGGGTCGTGGGCGCTCTCAGCGGTGGCGCGGTGGGGCGGACCGAGCAGGTGGTGTCGCCGGCGTTGATGGTGCTGGCGCTGATCCTCGCCACCGGCGCGGTGTCGGGCGCCCACCTGAACCCGGTGGTCACGGTCGCATTCGCCCTCCGGCGCGAGTTCCCCTGGCGCCGCATCCCGGGCTACATCCTGGCCCAGGTCGCGGGCGGAATCCTGGCCTGCCTGTTCCTCTGGGCGCTGTTCGGCCGAACCGGCCACCTGGGCGCGACCGTGCCCGGCCCGCACGTCAACGACGTCCGCGCGATGCTGGTCGAGGCGGTTCTCACCCTCGGGCTCCTCACCACCATTTTGGGGACGGCGTCGGGGGCTCAGAACGTGGGACCGCTTTCCGCGATCGGCGTCGCCGGGTACATCGCGCTGGCGGGCCTCTGGTCGAGCCCGCTCTCCGGCGCCTCGATGAACCCGGTGCGGTCACTCGCGCCGGACGTCGTGCTGTGGGACTTCGACCACTGCTGGGTGTACCTGGCGGGGCCGACCATCGGGATGCTGGCCGCGGTCGGGCTCGCGTACATACTCCGCGGCCGGGGGGCTGACGCCGCCGCCGCGCGGGCCGCGCAGGGAGCGCTGGGGACGCTCATCGTGGAGCGCGCTCTCGAGCACCACGAGCCTCCTCCCTCCGATCCCACAGCAGGGAGCTGATCCAAGAGGTTGCTCAGACCCTAGCTCGCCTCCGCGATCCACCGACCATTTAGGTCGTTGATGACCTCGGCCCGGCAGTAGTCGTAGCCGCCGGCCGCGTGGGCGGTCTTGGTCACGCCTTTGACCTCGACCTTGCAGGTGATCGAACCCGCGCCGTTGAGCTGTGCTTGCACGTCGTAGTACTGGGCCGCTGCCTCGATTGCCATCGTGGTCGACCAGGGCAACGTCGAGCCGCCCTGGAGGTTGGCGTTCTGGGAGCCGTAGGTGATGTCGATGCCGCGCCCCCCGTCGCTTCCGGTCACGGTGAACGTCACCACCGCGGGCGAGGCGGGGTGCGAGGGCTTGCGTGCCTGTGATGTGGGCATGCCGCAGGCCGCGAGCAGGAGGAGTGAGGCAAGAATCGCGAGGAAGGATCTGGCGGCAGGTCCCATCTGACTTACTATCGTCCCGCTCGACCCCCGAGCGCGATCATGCAAGTGCCACCCGCCCGCACCCCCGCCGAGCGCAAGGCCGACACCCTCGCCAAGCTGCGGGAGCATGAGGCCGACGTCTGGATCGCCTCCGCGGCAGGCGGCGAAGCAGGCGCAGCACCGTATCTGGTCCCGCTGTCGCTGGCCTGGATCGACGAGCGGGTGGTGATCGCGCTCGAGGGGGGCTCGCGCACCGCCCGCAACATCCTCGAGTCCGGGGTCGCCCGTCTCGGGCTGGGGCCGACCCGCGACGTTGTGCTCATCGATGCCGAACTGGAGCGGGCGATCCCGGCGGACCAGGCGGCCCCTGACCTCCCCGACCGCTACGCCGCGCAGGCCGGCTGGGACCCCCGCCGCGCCGCCACCCCGGCCGCCGGCGCACACGGCGGGTACACCTACCTCGTCCTCCGCCCCAATCGCATCCAAGCCTGGCGCGAAGCCAACGAGCTGCCGGGCCGGATGCTGATGCGCGACGGCCGTTGGTTGGTCTGACCCCGAGCTAGGCCGGCGTTCGAGCGGTGATGATCCAGGTGCGGGCGTCGAAGAGGACCCCGCTCGCGGTCTCGTGCGCGGCGATGAGGGTGCGCAGCCGCTGTCGGGCCTGGTCCCTCGTTCCTGGGGCGACGGCGGCCAGCAGCCGCCTGGTGTCGCGCAGGCCGAGGACGAACTCGTAAGCGATGGCGACGTCGGGCCCGTAGTAGACCGGCTCGTGCACATCGTCGAAGCACACGTCGGTGAAGCCGGCCGCGGTGAGGATGCGCTCGGTCCTCTTCTGGTCGCCGAGCGAGTACGCGTCCGCGCCGGGGACGATCGCGGGCGGCGTCGCGCCCAGAGCCTCACTGATGGCGCCGGGCTCCTCGTTGCGCTCGCGTGCCTGCCAGACCAGGAGCACCAGCCGGGCACCCGGGCGCAGGGCACGCCGGACGTTCGTGAACGCCGCCACCGGGTCGCGGAAGAACATGACCCCGAAGCGGCTGATGCAGAGGTCGAAGTGCGCGGGCGGGAAAGGGTGGACCTGGGCGTCGCAGTGGAGATAGCTGACGTTCCCGAGCCCTTCCGCCTCGCTGAGCCGCCGGGCCTCCTCAAGGGCCACCGCCGAGACGTCCACGCCCAGCACGCTCTCGGCCGTGGCCGCTCTCGCCGCCTCGCGCGTCGAGCCGCCCGAGCCGCAGCCGATGTCCAGGACCCGATCACGGGCACGGACGCCGGTGGCCGCGCGGAACCGCTCATCGTGCGCGCGGGCTTCGGCGTCGAAGACGTGGGCGAACCGCACCCGGTGATCCGTGTGGCGGAGGATCGCGGGCACGACGAGGTCCCAGGTGGAGCGTGGCGGAGCCTGGTGCCCGACGCCCTCGAGCAGGAGCAGCTCGGCATCGCGAATCTCGCGAGCCAGCGCCTCACCATGGCCGGGCGGGAACAGTGGATCTTCGGTGCCGTGGAGGACCAGCGTCGGGGCTCTCATCTCACGCAGCCGCGACCGAACGTCACCGGGGCTGTCCAGGAGCCAGTGGTTGCCCGCGCTCGCGCCCCGGTTGGGCGTACGCGCGACCATCTGGCGCGCCGACTCACGCACCGCGTCCTCCTCGAAGGAGCCAGGTCCGGCGTACCGGCGGTAGGCCTCGACCAGGTGCTCGACCACCGTATCCGCATCGTTCCAATCAGGCTCCGGCACGCCCTCGGCGAAGGCCGTCCGCAACCACCCGGCCATCCGGGGCAGGTCATCCGCCGGCCCCGGAGTGGTGGCGATCAACGTCAGCGTGGCTACCCGCTCGGGTTGCTTCACGCCCAGGTGCTGGGCGACGGCGCCGCCCATCGAGACGCCCACCACGTGCGCCCGGCCGCCCGCCAGGGCGTCGATGAGTCCTGCCGCGTCTGCGATCAGGTCGGCACCCGTATACCCGGGAGCCCCCGGCGGCCAGGTGGTCGAGCGCCCGGTGTCACGATGGTCGTAACGGATCACAAAGCGACCCTCGTCCGCGAGCCGGCGGCAGAACTCGGGATGCCAACCGTCCATCGACTCGGCAGCGCCCGCGATGAGAAGGATGGGGGGTGCGCCCGGGTCACCGAAGGTCTCGACGCACAGCTCAACCCCGCCGACGGACACCATCTCCACTGCCATGGCGTCCACCCTAGGGGTCAAGCCGAACGGCCTCACCGCCGCGGCC
>CAWBPD010000026.1:0-453148 GCA_963790575.1 Candidatus Dormiibacterota bacterium
TCCTGCAGGGCGGCCAGCGCGGTGGGATCGGCCGGCCAGGCTTCCACCGGATGGACGATAGAGCGTCGGGGCTAGCCCCTCAGCACCTCGCCGTACTCCAGCGGCAGCAGGCGCAAGCCTCGCATCGGCATCAGCGGTACGTTGTGATGCCGGGCCAGGCCTTCGAGCACAGGACGGCCGGTCCCGAGGAGGGCGATCGGCCGCGCCCGCTCCGCCCGCCAGCCCTGGCTCCCGTGCTGGACCACTCTCCCCCAGCCGATGACGGCGCCGACCACCGGGGGCGGTTGTCCGCAACCGCGAAGCATGCGCGCGTGATAGACGAGCTGTCGGAGGGCCTCGTCGAGGGTGCTGAACGCGTATAGGCCACACTCGCAGGAGGGGACCGGAACCGGGTGGAGGTTGGCCATCCAGGGTGGGCAGCGGCGGCACCTGGCGTGCGTCTCGCCTGCATCCCATTTGTCGCCCGAGTGCAGTCCCTCCAGCGCCGCGTCCTGCCCGCACGGCCGTGCTCTCCACGCGCGCCTGCCCACCACCGGAACCGGACGCTCCGCCGGGCCCAGCTGGCGGCCAGGTGACACGGGGTTCGGGATCGCGAGGCGCGGGAGCATGGGATCAGCTCTTCAGCACCTCGCCGTACTCAAGGGGCAGCAAGCAGCCCTCACGCCGAAACCAGCGGCACCCGGTGGCGGAGCGCGAGTGCCACGAGCATGGGGTGGTCGCTGTCGAGAAGGGCGACCGGCCGGGCGTGCTGAGCCCGCCAACCCTCGTGCCCCTGCGGGACGAGCCGTCCCCAGGCGATGACGGCACCCGCGACCAGCGAGGTGTCGTCCTCATCGTCGAGCGTGTCCGGTGGCGTCACCAGGTACTGGAGGGCGTCATCGGGACCGGTGAAGGCGTAGAGCCCGCATTCGCACGAGGCGGGTGGAACCGGGTGCAGGCCGGCCATCCAGGTCGGGCAGCGGCGGCAGCCGGCGTGGGTGGTGCCAGGATCCCAGCGGACGCCGGAGTGGACTCCCTCCAGCACCGGTCCCGCCCCGGACTCGCGCGCACGCCAGGTTCGCCAGCCGACCACCGGCACCTGCCACCCGCGTTCGGGCAGGAGCGGCTCAGGCGCCGACTGGCTTGGGCTCGGGAAGCTCGGGATCATGGCAAGGCGTTTGGATTTTCGACCAGAGAGGGCTCGGGAGCCTCCCACAGGCGAGTCGGCTCATCGGTAAAACGCGTCGTGCAACCCAGGATGACCGTCCCGGGGCCGGCGCACATCGGGATTTTCCCCAGATTTGACCCGGGGGTTGACCCTCATCGCAGAGCCCGGCGCTGCACGCCTGCGAGCGGTACGATCTCAGACGCACCCGACGCGACCTCCTGTCGTGTCCGGCCGGGCCGGTGCCGCGGCCGTGGTGGCGACATCGGTGTGGACGCAACTCCGCTTCTTTGGTCGTCGCTCCCAGCGGCGGCGGGAGGTTTCATCGATGGCTCAAGGTCAGCCCGTCAAGGGTCCGCTCGACGCGATGGTGGTCCCGCGTTTCGCCGGTGCGCCTACGTTCGCCCGGCTTCCCCGGCTCGACGAGGTCGAGCGCTGGGACGTGGCCGTGCTGGGCATTCCCTTCGACGCCGGTGTCACCTACCGGCCGGGTGCCCGGTTCGGACCCCAGGCGGTGCGCCAGGGATCCAGACTCCTCCGCCCCTACCATCCACCGCTCGACGCCGAGCCCTTCGAGACGCAGCAGGTGGTCGATGCGGGTGACCTTCCGGTCAATCCGTTCTCCATCGAGACCGCCGTAGGGGAGATCGAGGCGGGCGCGGCGCCGTTCCTGGCCGGCGGCGGCCGGCTGGTCTCGATCGGCGGCGACCACACGATCGCGCTGCCGCTGCTGCGTGCGGTGACGCGGCAGCACGGGCCGGTCGCGGTCGTGCACTTTGACGCCCACCTGGACACCTGGGACACCTACTTCGGCGCGGCGATCACGCACGGGACGCCGTTTCGCCGGGCGTCCGAGGAGGGGCTGCTGGCGCCGCATCGTTCGGTTCATGTCGGGATTCGCGGCCCCCTGTTCACCCCGCAGGACCTGAGCGAGGATCGCAACCTCGGCTTCCAGGTGATCCAGACCATGGACGTCGCGGAGCGCGGCGTGGCCGAGGTCGCGCGTGACATCCGGGAACGGGTGGGGGAAACGCCGCTCTACATCTCGGTCGACATCGACGTCATCGACCCCGGTCTGGCGCCCGGTACCGGGACCCCGGAGGCGGGGGGCCTGCTCAGCCGGGAGGTGCTGTCGGTGCTGCGCGGCCTGGCCGGCCTGCGCATCGTGGCCGCCGATGTGGTCGAGGTGGCGCCGCCCTATGACCACGCGGAGGTGACCGCGATCGCGGCCGCGCACGTGGTCTACGAACTGCTGGCGCTGTTCACGAAGACGGAGGGGCGGGGCTAGGTATTCTCGCCTCGGCCGGCCGGCGTAGCTCAGCCAGGCAGAGCAGGGGCCTTTTAAGCCTTTGGTCCAGGGTTCGAATCCCTGCGCCGGCACCACCGTTTCGATCTCAGAAGTGACCCTCACCGGCCGCGAGAGTGGTCTGCTCCCGGCCCAGTACTGCAACGTTTACTGCAACCGGCCCGAACTCAGGATCGCGTCGAGGCGGTCGGCGGCACTGCGGGCGAGTGTGGGGAGGACGTGCGAGTAGGTGTCCGTCGTCAGCTTCGTCGTGCTGTGGCCCAGCAGGTCCGCCACCACCCGCGGATGCTCCCCCGCGGCCAGCAACAGCGAGGCGCAGGCACGGCGAAGGTCATGCGCCGGCCACAAGGATGCGTTTAAACGATCTGCGCTCGCACTCGGGCCTCGTCCTGGGCTTCCTCGAAGGTGTCAAAGAACCGGCGCACGGTGCCGGAAGTCCCCTCGTTGAAATGCCCCATGTGGGGGCAACCGGACGGTGCCCATGATCCTGATCCCGAGCGGCGCAATCCTGACGCCACCCGCGGTGGGGCGCCTCTGGTGGGATACTCCAAGGTGCCAGATGACACCCGGCCGCTAAGGCACGCGCTGACGCAATAGGTCGCAAGACCTGTCACGGCGTGCCGCCCACCACCGGGCGCGGCGCGCTCCCATCTCGGAGTGAAGAGAAGGAGTTCTCTCTGCCGTGTCATGGCACCCCACAACCCAAGAACTCGGCGGCGTCCTCGCGGCGCTGAGGCGGCGCACCCGCAAGGACTGGGCCGTGCTGGAACACCTCGGAGGCCGGTCCGAGGGCGCGTTACTGGTCGGCGCCGGCAGGACCAGAGCGGTCCTGAAGATCTCCCCCGACCCGGCCTGGCGGGCCCGGCTCCGACGCTCGATCGCGCGCGGGCGGCGGGGTGGCCCGCGCCGCGATGGCTGCGCTGGGGCGCGAGCGGTGACCGGTACTTCCTGCTCCAGGACTTCGTGGACGGCGAGTGCCTCGAGAAGCGGCCGTTCGAAGAGGCCCACGTCGAGGCGGTCATCGCCCTCAACGAGTCACAGAAGGGCCTCGCCCCTAGCCAGGCGGCCAGGCCGAACGACACCGGCAGCCGCGGCGGCGGGGACTTCAGCGCCCGCGCCCGCGCCCTGTTGTTCGAGCCCGGCCACCCCGCCCGGGCCGAATTGCGGCGGCACTCCGCACGCGCTGCGGCCGCCCTTGCGGAACTGGAGGCCCGGGTGGCCGGGATGGAAGACGTGGCCACTCGGCGGGACGACCTGGTCCACGGCGACTTCTACCAGGGCCAGTTGCTCGCGAGGGGCGGCGAGGTCGTCGCGGTCATCGACGTGGAGAGCCTGGGCAGGGGATGCCGCGGCTACGACCTGGCCACGTTCGTCATGGCCACCGGTTGGTTCGAAGCCGAAACCGCGGCAGTGGACCGGTCGCCCGGAGGGGCGCACAGATCGCCGGCCGCGACGCCTTCCGGCTGCACCTGGCCGCCAACATCGTCTTCTACGCGTGGGGCGGGGTGGCCAACTGGCCCGCCGGGTCCGTGGAGCCCTTCATGGAGAGCCGCCTGCCGCTCCTGGATCGGGAGTGAGGGCGTAGCTACTAAGCTAGGTACCCGCCAGGCGCGCTACTACGGGCGCGAATTCGTCCCTGAACTCCTCGAACACGCCGATATAAGAAATACCGAAGCGCTCCCTCCACATCTGGATCTCGTCAACTATCCCATCCACAGTTCCGACCAAGAAGTAAATGCCCTCGAGAACCACTTCGGGGGTGATGCCCCATGATTGCGCTATCCGCTCAGCAGCCTCTTGTGGATGATCGGTAACCACGACATCGAAGATTGACGTGTTGAGTTCCAGGGCGGAGAAGCGATCCCTGGCTGCCTCCCGTACCCATGCGATCTGCTGGCTGGTGGTGGCCAAGCTGAAAGCAGGTGCCTCACTCCCCGACGGTGGAAGCAGCCCCACGATATCGGCCTCCCGACCTGCGAGCGAAAGCATCCGTTTGCGCCCACCGGCGAGCAGCAACGGGGGATGCGGCCGCTGCAGGGGCTTTGGGGTCCCGTCCAGTCCGCTGATTGTGTAATAGATACCGGAGAAGTCAAACGGCACATCCCCGAACAGCCCCTTGATGACCTGGACTGACTCGCCAAGCCGGCTGACCCGTACGCCTCCTGAGTCCAGCGCTATTCCGAGCCCAGAGTAATCCGCACCAAAGTCGCCGCCGCTGGCACCGAGCCCCAATTCGAGGCGGCCCTCGGAAAAGACGTCGAGCGTGGCTGCCTCCTTGGCTAGCACGGCTGGATGTCGAAAGTCGTTGGCCAATACGTAGGTGCATATACGCAGCGTGGAAGAGGCCTCGGCTGCCATCATCAACGAGGTCAGCGGTCCAAACCACCTGCTGCCTTCGGCAAAACCGTCTGGGCACGCAAGGACGGAGTAGCCCAACTGCTCGATTCGTCGGACCGAATCGACGTAATCACTACGTGATCTGGACGCTGTGTAGCACCCCGTGGCAAACCGGAACGATCTGCGCTTGGCCATATTGGTCCGGACCTCCCGTTCGTCTCCCAAAGAGTCGCGCCCTCACCTTGGGCGACACCACAACCAGACAATGGTAAGAATCCGGATGCCGCCCCGCATCCGGGAAATCCCTGGGCTCCAGTCTAACCCGGTTCTGCTCTCAATCGGGACGGGTGGTGTGTAACCTCCGTGTAACCCATGTCCCGCGACGCACCGCGGCGCGGCACCATTCGCGACCTCTGCGTGGAGCACCGTGACCGTAGGGCGCCGCCTCCCGCTCTGGCACGTAGCGAACTCGAAAACCATGGCGGTCGCACCCACAGCAGACGCGCGCATGATCCACATCCGGCTCGGGGCTGACATCACCAGTGCCATGTGATTACGTTCCCTCCAAGCGCGCTACCACTGGCGCGAATCCATCACTGAACTCCTCGAACACGGCGACATAGGAGATACCGAAGCGCTCCCTCCACATCTGGATCTCATCAACTATCCCATCCACGGTTCCCACCAAGAAGTAAATACTTTCGAGAACCACTTCGGGTGTGATGCCCCATTGCTGCGCTATCCGCTCAGCAGCCTCTCGTGGATGGTCGGTCACAACAACATCCACGACACACGTGTTGAGTTCGAGTGCAGAGAAGCGATCCCCGGCCGCCGCCCGTACCCATTCGATCTGCTCGCTGGTGGTGGCCAGGCTGAAAGCGGGCGCTTCGCCAGCCGGCGGAAGCAGCCCCACGATGTCAGCCTCCCGACCTGCGAGCGAAAGCATCCGTTTGCGGCCGCCTGCGAGGAGCAACGGGGGATGCGGCCGCTGTTGCGGCTTTGGGGTCCCGTCCAGTCCGGTGATTGTGTAGTAGGTGCCGGAGAAGTCAAGCGGCACATCCCCGAACAACCCCTTGATAACCTGGACTGATTCGCCAAGCCGGCTGACCCGTACGCCTCCTGAGTCCAGCACGATTCCGGGCTGGGAGAAATCCGAACCGAAGGCTCCGCCGCCGGCGCCCAGGCCCAATTCGAGGCGGCCCCCGGAAAGGACGTCGAGCGTGGCTGCCTCCTTGGCTAGCACCGCTGGATGTCGAAAGTCGTTGGCCAGTACGTAGGTGCAGATACGCAGCGTGGAAGAAGTCTCGGCCGCCATCATCAACGAGGTCAGCGGACCAAAAAACCTGCCTTCGGCAAAACCATCTGAGCACCAAAGGATCGAGTACCCGAGCTGCTCGATTCGTCGGACCCGATCGGCGTAATCACTACGCGATCCGGACGCTGAGGAGCAGGACGCGCTGAAGCGGAACGACTTGTGCTTAGCCATATTGGTGCGGAACTCCCGTTCGTCGCCGAAAGCGTCGCGCGATCACGTCGAGCGAACCACAACACGACAATCGTAGGCGTGGAATCCCGTGGCCGTGGCACACCGCATGCCGATCTCGCATGCAGCGAACTCGAAAACCGTTAGGTTAGCCACACGACCCCGTTTGGGGACGCGGGCCGCAGGGAGGTAGTAGCAAGCTGGCGCGGATCCGGCGGCAGCATTGTCGCAGATAACCATTGTGGCCACATGCTCCTGGCTGGGCGAGTCCTTCCAGGACCGGAGGGCTGGCCCGAGCCGTGCCGGCCGTCAGCCATCATCCGCAAGGTTCGGGAGGCATTAGCGCCGGCCGTGCCGCCCTCTCCATGACGTGATGAGTCTCAGTCTCGGCCGCGTCAACGAAGCCGAGTCGCCGATAGAGCCTGCGAGCAGGATTCCCCTTCAGCACCTGCAAGCGGACCGGTAAACGACGAGCGTCCGCTCTGGCCAGTACACGACGCAGCAACTCGGTGCCGAGGCCGCGACCCTGGTGGTCCGGATGCATCTCAATATCCACGATGAAGATATGATCGCCGCGATCGGAAACGGTGAGGCTTCCAACGGCGTTGCCGCCGAGCTCGACGATGGATCTCTCCCGTGGGTCCCAACCGTCCGCGAACAAGCGGTCCGGCCGAGCAGTGTCCCAACGGAAGATCGGCTCGGCCCAGGGTCGATAGCAGGCATGATGCAGCTCTCGGGAGAACTCCCGATCGGCCTCAATGGCAGATCGCACGCGAAGCATCTCGCTCAGCCTCCCCCATCTTGAGAATTATCTCGCCATGAACGACGCATCTAGACGCACCGAGGCCAGGCCGAATCCTTCCGGACCGAGGGACACCAGGGATCGAATCGCGTGCCCCCGACGGCATCAGCATCAGCGGAGTTCGATGAGTCGGTTCCCCTCCTCGATCATCGAGACAACCTGGTCAATCAGCGGTCCGAACCAAGCCAGGAGCGCTGCTCGCCGGGTGTTGCCGACACGAATCCAGAGCACTGTCGGCATGTCGATGCCGACCGACACCGGATTGGTGAAGTCCTCGTCCTTGGTCACGATCACCGCTTCGTGGTCGAATGCGTATCGCAACAGGACGCGATCGGATGCGCCGCCGAGACCGATGTCGTTGACATGCTCAGCGAGGTGGCCATGATCTTCGAGCAACGACGCCAACGCCGGAGGCAGCTGGGCGTCGATCAGGAACCGCAACCGCTCAGGAGGCGATCACGACGGCGTGGTCGGCCTGCGCCGCCGCATACGCAAGGCACGCCTTGACGTCGTCGGCGGTGAGGTACGGGAAGTCGACAAGGATCTCATCCTCACTGGCGCCTGTGGCGAGCAACGAGAGCACATCGGCGACGCGCATGCGAGTGCCACGGATCGCCGGGCGGCCGTGGACGACCTCCGGGTCAATGGAGATGCGCTCCAGCAAGGACATCGTTTCAGCGTACCCCCGGGACCTGGACGCTTGGTGGGTGGGGTGGGAGGCCACTCGCGACCAGCCACGTCATCCGACGAGGTGATGTCTCCCGATGAAGACCATGTCCGCGTCGAAGAGTTCAGCCACGATCGGTCTTCGGAAAAGACCACGAGTCATCAGCAGGGCGATACCAGCCTCGATCGTATCGCCGATGGTCCGCGCGGCATGCACGACGTCTACGCCGGCCCAGCCAGTCCCTATCACCGGCGGGAGTTCAGCCCGCAGAGCCGCATCATCCTGCACTGTGCGTCGGGGGTGGTCAGCGCTGGCCGCCGACATGCTCTCGGGACCGGGCTGTACCCAGGTTGCACACCTGGAGGGTGGCTTGAAGGCATGGGCGGAACGAGGCGTGCCAGTCGAGCAGGCCTGACGACCAGCTTGCCGATGACAATGATGCGTGCGTTTGCACCGTTGTCCGTGCCGCATCTCGTCAGCGACTACGCCGGGGCCTGTCGATAGATGTGAAGTATGCCGTCCTGGCACCGGACTGAGAACAGGCCTGCCGGGGAGACCCGGAGGAGCAGCGCCCTCAGGTCGCGCTCGAACGCCGCCCGACGAGCGCCGAAGAGGTGGGGTGCCGCGTAGGAACGGGAGAACATGCCGGCCACGATCTGGTCCACGGTCCGCTCCAGGATCCGGCCGTCGGGGATCAGCACGTCGTCGGGACCATCGAAGCCGGCGCCCCGGAAGACGGCGGGCTCACCGCTTGGGGAGCTGGTCCGGATCGAGCGGCCGGCCCGCCGCTCGGCGCCAAGGTAGCTACGCAGCAGTACCTCGATGTCGGCGTCCGGGGTGAGGGGGTGGGGGGTCGGTTGGTCCGGGTCCGGTATTTCCCGCCGCTCGTCGACGTGCACGACGGCGCCCTCGGGTGTGAGCATCGAGTGAACCAGGGCGGCCACTCGGGGCCGGTTCATCCAGTGGAACGAGGCGGCGAAGGTGACGACCCGGAAGCGGCCCAACCCGGCCGGCAGCTCCTCGGCGCGACGGTGGAGGAAGCGGGCGTTGCCGATCCCACGCTCGCCGGCCAGCCGCCGCGCCTCCTGGACCATCCCGGGGTCGGCGTCGACGCCGACCACCTCCTCGAACAGCCCCGCCAGCCGGAGCGCGACCGAACCGGGACCGCACCCGACGTCGAGCAGGCGACCGCGGCCGTCGAGGTGCAGGGCCCGAGCGAAGGCGCCGGCCAGATCCGGCGGGTAGGGGAGCCGGCCCTGGTCGTAGTAGGGCGCGGCACCTGCGAAGAGCGTCTCGTCCCAGGTCCAGTCCGTGCTCACGTCGTCTGTATACAAAGGGACCTCAAAACGGTTCGCCAGAGGTGCGTCTGTATACAAACGGCTTCACGTTAGCCCCCTCCTCCAGCACGCGGCCGAAGGCGCCGAGGTAGCCGAGGTCGCCGCCCTCATCACGCCGGACCCAGTACTCGGCGCCCCAGAACAGGTACGCGCCGAGCTGGACTCCGGCGGCGCGGGCGGCCCCCAACGCGTCGTTGTAGACGCGGATCACGTCGGCGGGACCGCAGCTGGTCATGGCCCGCTGTCGAGGGTCGGGAGGGACAGTGACGGCCTCCCATGGCTCGGCCTGGCCCTCCGCCAGCCAGATCCGGCGGTCGTTGCGGGCCGCCCACCGGAGCAGGCCTTGCAGTCGCCGGGGTCGGAGGGGACTTCGCCGGGCGTCGAGGTAGGCGGTGACCCCGCCCAGCGCGGCGAACGCGTGCCGGGGGTAGTAGTCGATCCCGACGATGTCCGCCAGGCGCTGTGCCACGTCGAGGGAATCCCCCGGGCCGCGCGTTCGCCACCACTGGAACAACCTCACCGCCTGCGAGGTGGGGAGGAAGCCGTTGAGAAGGACCGGGCGGTGGGGGTCGGAGGTGCGCACCGCGGCCACCTCGCGCCGCACGAAGCTCTCCGCCAGCCGCCACGAGTGCTCGTTCCCGAGCGGGTCGACGGCCTCGTGCTCCACCTGCCAGGCGACGATCGCGGGGTGGTCGCGGTAGCGCTCGACGAGACGGCCGACCACTTCTTCGGCAGCGGCCAGCAGGTCGGGATGGGACCGTTCGCTGACCAGCGAGCCCTCGGGCAGCGGGGCCGCCAGCCGGTGCTGGGGCACGAAGAATTCGGGATAGCCGAAGTTCTTGACCGCGCCCACCGCGAGCACCACCTGCTTGCCCGCGCCGGCCGCGGCCTCCAGCAGCCGGTCCACCGGCTCGGTCTCGAAGACCCCGGGGCGCGGCTCGACATGGTTCCAGTAGGCCGCCAGGCGGACCAGCGAGAACGGATAGGTGAGCAGCCGTTCCAGGGTGGGGAGCGGGTCGAGCCCCAGCGCTTCCGCCTGCAGCGGCCGGAAGCTGATCCCCAGCCGGGTGTCCCCACGCGGCTCGACCGGGAGCTTCCGCCAGGCGTCGTCGATGGCCCGGGTGGGAGGGGAGAGGCGCAGCTCGAGCGCGATCGGCAGAGCGGCCACCGCGGTGGCCATCCCGGCGGTGGCGGTCAGGAGTGCCGCCCGTCTCCTAGACATGGGCGAACAACCTTTGTGCCTCGACCTCGCCGACCGGGCTTTTCGCGACCACGTACCGCTCGACCCCGAACACCAGCCGGCAGAGAGTGGGCTGCCGGACGATCACGCCCAGGCGGCCCCGCAGCTGGCTCTGATGCGCAAGCACCGCCGCGCGCTTGCGGGGCAGCAGGTCGCCCAGCGGGGTGTACCGCACGGTGGTGCCGGGCAGCCCGGTTCGGGCGGCCTCACGGAGGAGCCAGCCCGACGGAAGCAACCCGAACGCCAGCGCGGCGTGCACCACCAAAGCTGCGATCCCGCGGGGAAAGGCCACCATCGCGAGCATCGGCGGCGCCCATCCCTCCAACCGGAGCTGATCGAGCGCGGCCAGGGTCGCGTCATGGGCGCGGATATGGTCGGGATGGCCGTAGGTCCCGTCTGGCGTCGCCGTCACCACCACCGCCGGCCGTTCCTCCCGGAGCGTCTCCGCGATGGGAGCGGCGGCCGCGGCCAGCGGAACCGCGCTGAAGGCCTGGGGTGCGAGCGTCGCGGGCGAGCGGCCCACACCTGAGTCCCGGAAGCCGAGGCACACCTGGCGGTGGACCCCGAGCAGCGTGCACGCCTGGTCCAGCTCGCGGGTCCGGATCGAGGCGAGCGAGGAGCCATCATCGGGTGCCGCGGCCTGGGCTGCGCCGCCTTCCTCACCCCGGGTGGCCGTGACCAGCACCACCCGCCGGTGCTGCGCGTGCGCGGTCAGGATCAGGCCCCCGGTCAGGATCGCCTCGTCGTCGGGATGCGGGTGGACCAGGAGAATGGTCATCTGCCGCGCCGCCGGCGGTCGAGCGGACGCCCGGCCAGGCCGATGAGCGGACGGGCCAGCCAGCAGGGCAGGAGCGGCACCGCCACCTCGCGCTCGAACTCGCGCAGAAAACGGGCCAGCGCCCGCGGTGCGGGCAACCGCAGTCCCCCCAGGTGCAGCTCGCCCAACTGACCGCTCTCCCAGAACAGCTCCTGCATGCGGAGTGCCGGGCGCACCTCGACCAGGGCATGCGTTTCCTCGGCGCCGTCGTTCCGAAACCAGTGCGGCGTCCCGGGCGGCACGCTCACGCTCTGGCCCGCCACCGCCCGCACCACCCGGCGACCGAGGCGGAATCGCAGCCGGCCGCTGATGACGGTGAAGCGCTCGGTCTGCGAGGGGTGAGTGTGGCCGGACGGGACCTTCGCACCCGGCGGGAGGTAGAGATCGAAGGCGAGCAACTCGCCTCGCGTCTCGTCGCCGCTCTGGCGAACCACGATCCGCTCCCCCGACATGGGGTTGATGATCACCCTGGGAACAGCGGTTGATTCCATGTGCTCCAGGCTCGCCCACCGGCATCTCGCAAGGCGTCCGTCGGTGCGCGGATTTCCCGGCTACGCGGACACGCGGACACGGTACGCGGTGCCAGGTAGGGCGAGTCCACCCGAGTCCGTTTCCCGGCAGACGGCGGCAGACGGCCCTACTCCAGCGCCAGTCCCCAGCGGCCCTGGAATCGCTCGCCCGCATCCAGGCGGAGCAGCCCGGTGCCGGTGCGGAAGGCGTTGGCGGGGCAGGTCATGGGCTCCACCGCCAGGCCGCGGCGGCGCAGGGCAGGTGCCAACGCGTCGCCCGAGAAGACCTGGAGGAAGCGGAACGCTTGGTCGCACCAGAGCGCCACCGTCCGCCCGTCGCTGCCTTGCAGGCGCACCCGAGCCCGGCCGTCCGGATCACGTTCAAGGTCGGTGAAGCAGCCGTCCACGACCTCACCGCCGATCGGGCGCGCGGTGAGGAAGTCCTCGGCGGCGCCGTTCACCGGGTGAGTTCCTCCAGTCGGCAGCATGCGCTGGTCGGCCTCGAGGGCGGTCCGGGCGGGGAGCGCCAGGCGCGCGCCGTCCACCCGCTCGCCGCCGGGGTGCAGGTAGGGGTGGAAGCCGGCCCCGAAGGGCAGCGGCCGAGTGCCCTGGTTCTCGGCGTCGAGCGTCACCGTCAGACCCTCGGGCGACAGGCTGTAGGTCAGGGCGAGCCGGAGCAGGAACGGGTAGCCGGGTTCCGGATGCAGCATGATCGCGAGCCGCGCCCGTTGGTCCTCCTCCTCCTCGACCACCCAGTTGCGCCATCGACTCAGTCCGTGGATCGCGTTCCCGAGCTCCGGCTCCGAGATCGGGGTCTGCTGGTGCTCGCCGTCGAAGTCGTAGGCCCCGCCATCGAGCCGGTTGGGCCAGGGCAAGAGAGGCTGACCGTGCGCGCCCGGCGCCATGTCACTCGCGGGGTAGGGATCGAGGAGAGGCCGGCCGTCCCAGGTGTAGGCGCGAAGCCCGCCGCCCACCTCCACGACCGTGAGCTCCTGATCGTGTCCCCGCAGGATTACCTGGCGCCCGGATGCTGCGATGGCCATGGTTGGTCTCCTTATGCGTCGAGAACCGAGGCCGGGTCGAGGCGGCCGGCGTCGATGGCGGACCGAAACGTTTCGATGGTGCTCGCTATGCCCTCGCGCAGTGGGGTCTGAGGCAGGGTGCCGAGGCGGCGCGTCAACGCGGAAGGGTCGACCGCCACCGCGAAGGGCAGGCCCTCGGACGCGGCATCCACCCGGGACCCAGGCGCCGCGGCGAGAATCAGGCCGACCACATCCGTCATCTCTGCCGTCTCTACGGGCAGGTTGTAGGTCTCGGCGGGACCTCCGTCGTCGGCAGCCAGCGCGGCGGCGATGAACGCCGCCGCCACGTCCTCGGTGTAGCAGTAGCCGCTGGCGCCGCCCCATGCGATGTGATAGGGGCGGCCGGCGGCGGCGGCCAGCATCGCCAGGGTGGGGCTCGAGGTCACGCCCTGGTCGCGGCCAGGCCCGTAGACCGTGAGCGGACGCAGGCCGATCGAGCGCACGCCCCAGTCCGCCGCATAGACCCGCGCCAGCCACTCGTCGCAGAGCTTGTGCGCGCCGTACAGCGTGGCCGGGGCGGGCGGAGCATCGTGGGCCAGCGGACCCGGCGGGTACTGGTCCGCAGGCCCGTAGACGGCGACCGAGCTTGCGAAGACGGTGCCCCGGACCTGGCCGGGGCTGCGCCGGGCCGCCTCCAGCACCGAGGTCGTCCCCTCCACGTTGACGCGCGCACCCAAGAGAGGACGGGCACGCGCGAAGGGGACCTGGAGCGCGGCCAGGTGGACGAGGCGGGTGGCCCCTTGCTCGGCGATCAAGCCACAGAGAGCCTCGACATCGGTCACGTCGCAGTGATGCAGAGGCACCGCGTCTTCGAGGGCTGGGTCCAGCAGGCGCCAACGCTGCCGGTTATCGCCAAGGTCCGTGGCCACGATGCCGAGGCCCCGCTGCTGAAGCAAGTGCACCACCCAGCTGCCGATGCAGCCGAGAGCTCCGGTGACCAGGACCCGCTCTTCCATCTACTACCTCCGCACGCAATCCGGGTGGTTACAGGTCGAGCGAGACCCCGGTCAGGCGTTCCGACACCTCCCACAGGCGCCTTGCCACCTCGGGATCCAGCGCGGCGGCCGGCAGCGCCGCCGGCGCCGGGCCGTCGCCCTGGCGACCCGGGCCCCAGTACGAGCCGCCGGGCACCGGCATGGTGGCCGCGTAGAGCGAGGGAAGCGCGCCCTGCCGCGCGGGGGCGGCGATCAGGGCCAGGATGCGCCCGGCCAGCCACTGCATCCAGCGGGGGCCGCCGTAGCCGGAGGCGATCCCGGTGGCGGCGAATCCGGGGTGCGCGGCCACCGCGAGCAGTGGCTGTCGGGTCCCCTCCGCCCGCCGCGCCAGCTCACGCATGAAGAGGAGGTTGGCCAGTTTCGACCGCGCATACGCCCGTCCGCGATCGTAGCCACGGTCGCCCTGCAGATCGTCGAAGTCGATGCGGGCGCCCTGAGCGGCGTTGCTGGCCACCACCACCACCCGCGGCGAGGGAGCCGCCAGCAGGTGCGTGAGCAGCAGCCCCGTGAGCGCGAAGTGGCCCAGGTGGTTGGTCCCGAAGGTGGTCTCGAACCCGTCCTTGGTGTGGCCGTACGGCACATAGGCGACCCCGGCGTTGTTGACCAGCAGGTCGAGCGCCGGCCCAGAAGCCCGCTCCTGCTCGGCGAACGCCCGCACCGACGACAGATCGGCGAGGTCCAGAAGCGCGGCCTCGAGATGGGCGCGGGGGACATCCTCGCGGATTCTGGCCATAGCCGCGTGCGCCCGGTCGGGATCGCGGGCCGCGATCACGACCGACGCGCCGTGCGCGGCCAGCAGGAGCGCGGTCCAGTACCCGATGCCGCTGCTGCCGCCGGTGACGACGGCACGCCGCCCTGCCAGCTCGGGGATGCCGGCCTCCGACCAGTTCATCCTCCGGCCAGCACCGCGGCGCCGACGGCGCCGGAGAGGTCGTGCAGCTCGGTGCCCAAAAACGCGGGCGCGTGGTCGGGGACGAAGAGATGGGGGAGCGTCGCGTCCCGGACGGCGCTCACGAACGGCTTGCCCAGCCGGTCGCCGAGGCCGCCGCCGATGATGATGGCATCCAGGTCGAGCAGATTCTGTGTGTTGGCAAGCGCGATGCCGAGGGCCCAGACGGCATCGTCGATGAGTCCGCGCGTGACCTTGTCGCCATGCTTCAGCGCGGCCGCGATCACACCTGAGGTGGCCCGAGCCCGGCCCCGGTGTCGCATCAACTTGAACAGGTCGGTGTCGCGGCCCTTCTCCTGCAGGCGGTGGGCCTCGGCTTCGATGCAGCCACGGCCGGCGTAGGCCTCGAGGTGGCCCTTCTCGCCGCAGCTGCAGGTCCGGCCGTCGGGCTTGACCAGTGTGTGGCCGATCTCGCCGGCCGCGCCGTGCCCGAGCCGCAGGCGGCCGTCGAGTATCAGGCCACCTCCGACACCGGTGCCCACGAAGACCCCGAGCAGGTTCCGGTAGGGACGCCCGGCGCCGCGTTTCCACTCCCCGAGGACCGCAACCCGCACATCGTTGTCGACCTTGACCGGGGTGCCCCCGAACGCCTGGGAGAGACGACTCTCCAAAGGCACCGGCGCACCTTCGAAGCCGGGCACGTTGCGAGCGTCGCCGACGCTGCCGTCCTCTTGGATCGCGCCCGGGCTGCCGACGCCGATCCCGGCCATCCCCTCCGCGGTCGTCTCGGCGGCCTCGATCGCCCCCTTGATGGAGTCCACGATGGCCTCGATCACGTCATCGGCCCCGGACTGAGGGGTGGGCACGCGCATGCTGCCCAGCACCTTCCGGCCGCCCATCACCACCGTCTCGATCTTGGTCCCGCCCAGGTCCACACCCGCGTGAAGCCGCCGGCTCCCTTTCGTCTGCACGCGCATAGCGTAGGGGGCGGCGACCGCGGCGGCCACCTTGTGCGTTCTGAGCCTGGGGGGACCGGTGCCGGCCCATGAGACAATTCCTACCGCCGCCCGCACCGGGCCGCCGCTGCCGCTTATGGATAACGACGCACTGATCGGAAGCAAGATCCGCTCCTACACCGTCGTCGAGTGCCTCGGCGTCGGCGGCTTCGGGAGCGTCTACCGGGTGCACCACGACGACCTCGACCTGGACCGCGCGCTCAAGGTCCTGCACCGCTCCATCGCCACCGATCTCTTGCAGCGGGAGCGATTCCTGCGCGAGGCCCGCACCACGGCCAAGCTTCGCGATCCCCACATCGTGCCGGTGTACGACGTGTTCGACGAGGGCGGTCTGCTCTGCATCGTGGAGGAGTTGATCTCGCCCTCGCGCACGCTGGCCGAGGATCTGCGCCGCCGCCAGGGCCCGCTTCCGCGTCCCGAGCTCCTGCGGCTGGCCCGTGAGATCGGCGAGGCCCTCGATGTCGCGCACGCGCAAGGGGTCGTGCACCGGGATGTGAAACCTCAGAACATCCTGCTCACCATGCCCAGCGGCCAGGCGCTGCTGGGCGACTTCGGCATCGCGCGCACGGCCCACGACACGGGTATGACCGAGACCGGCATCTCGCTCGGCACGCCGACCTACATGTCCCCGGAGCAGCTAGGCTACGGCGGGGGACAGGTCGACGGACGCTCGGACGACTACTCGTTCGCGCTCGTCCTCTTCGAGGCGGCCACCGGCCGCCAGCCCTACGGCACCGGCAACAGCGCCATCGCGGGGCATCTGGGCAGCAAGCCGCTCCCGCAAGCCTCGCTGCTCAACCCCGCCCTTCCCTCAAGTGTGGACACGGTGTTCGCCCGTGGCCTCGCCCGCGACGCGGCAGCCCGGTACCCGCTCGCGTCCGATCTCGCCGGCGCGCTGGCGCAAGCCTTCACCGGACAGCAGCCACGGGCCCCCTGGTCGGCGCTTTCCGGCCAGCCCGCTCCCCAGCCCCGACCATTCTGGACCGGCACCGGGGGTGGTCCCACCATGCCCGCCTACCCGCCGCGGTCCCCGGCCCCGGGCTCGGCGGCCTCGCAGATCCGGCCGCCGGTCTCGGGAGGCGTCCGTGTCAGCACGCCTCCGGCGGCGCCGCCCCTGACCCCGCCACCGGCCGTTCACTCCCCCTCCCGCGGTGTCCCCACGCCGGCCTCCACCGGCGGCGGCTACCGGCCCCAGGCGTCCCGGCGGCGGGATCCCCTCCTGCGCGCCTTCTTGATCCTCGGCATCATCGCGGGCGCGGTGGTGCTGCTGCTTATCATCATCGACGCCGCATCGGGCGGGCTCTGAGCCGCGCCCGGCGGGGACCGAGGAGGAGGAAGCCGATGCCGGGAGCCCTTCGCGTCACCCTGCCCAATGGCGGGGGCGTCATCCAGGAGACGACCATCGTCGGTCGTGGGTCGCGGGCCCAGCTCGACTGTCCGGACCAACGGGTGTCGCGGCGCCACCTCGAGCTGCGGCCCGGCGCCAACGCCTGGGTGGCCGTCGACCTGGAGAGCCGGTTCGGCACCTGGCTCGACGGCTACCGCGTGGACGAGATCGAGGTCACCGAGCCGATCACGCTCCGCCTCGGCGACGCCGAAACCGGCTTCCCGGTCCAGCTGACGCCGCTCGGCTCAGGGCCCCCGAGCCGCCGCTAACAGCACTCCCGTATGCGGCGTGCCCTCAGCGTCACCACCCCCGAGGTGGGGTGGTGCTGGCCCAGGCCACCGTCGTCGGTCGGGGCGCCCAGGCCGGGCTCGACACCGGTGACGTGCGGGTCTCGCGCCGGCATCTGGAGCTGCGCCCGGACGGGGACACCTGGGTGGTGGTGGACCTGGGCAGCCGGTCGGGCACCTGGGTCGATGGCCGGCGGGTGGACCGCGTCCCGATCGAGGGCCCGATCACGATCCGTCTGTCGGACCCCGAGTCCGGCTTCCCCCTGCACCTGGCCCCCGTGGACACGGTCGGGGCCGCCCCTGAGCCGGCCGGGGTGCCGGTGCGGGGTTCCCTCACGCTCCCGCATTCGATGCCGGCCCTGAGCGTGACCGTGGGCGAACGCTCGGCGACCCTCTCCGGCCTCGACCCGGCGACCATCGGCCGCGAGGAGGGCAACACGCTGGTGGTCGACGACCCGCGGGTGTCACGGGTCCACGCCACCCTCCGCACCGAGGGCGGCCGTTGGTGGCTGGACGACCCCGGGAGCACCAACGGCACCTTCACGGGCGGCCGGCGGGTGACCCGGCTCGCTGTCGTCGGACCGATCCAGGTGCGTCTGGGCGACCCAGGGGAGGGCCCGCTTCTGCTGCTGGCGCCGGTCTCACAGGAGACGGGCACGACCGCCCTCGGTCACGCGGTCGGCCGTCTGCGCATCGGGCGTGCGGCGGACAACGACGTGGTGCTCACCGACCTCACCGTTTCCCGGCACCACGCCGAGCTGCTGGGCGACGCGACCCGAGGTTGGGAAGTGGCCGACCTGGGGAGCGCGAACGGCACCTTCGTCAACGGCCGGAGGGTTTCGCGAAGCCCGGTCGGGGACGGCGATCGCCTCTCCTTCGGCAACCGCGGGCTGGTCCTCCGGGAGGGCCACCTGGTCACGGAGGTCGACGCGACCCGCGTCACGCTGGAGGCGATCGGTCTCGCCGAGCGCTCGCCACAGGGCACGACGCTGCTCGACGACGTCAGCTTCCGGCTCAGCGAACGGTCATTCCTGGCCGCGGTCGGGCCCTCGGGAGCGGGCAAGACGACCCTGCTGGGGGCGCTCACCGGCCTGCGGCCCGCCGACACCGGCACCGTGCGTTACGACGGCATCGATCTCGCCGGCTCGTATGAAGAGCTGCGGCTCCGCGTCGGTTACGTGCCGCAGGAGGACATCCTGCACCCCCAGCTGACGCCGCGCCGCGCGCTTCGCTACGCCGCCGAGCTTCGCTTTGGGCGGGATGTGACCCGGGCGGAGCGGGAGAACCGGGTCGAGGAGGTGCTGGCGGAGCTAGGCCTCACCGAGCGCGCCGACCTGCAGATCGCCAAACTCTCCGGCGGTCAGCGCAAACGGGTGTCGATCGCGCTCGAGCTGCTGACCAGGCCCAGTCTCCTCTTCCTGGACGAGCCCACCTCCGGCCTCGACCCGGGCATGGAGAAGCACCTCATGCAGCTGATGCGCCAGCTCGCCGACGGTGGCCGCACGGTGGTGGTCGTCACCCACTCGGTCCAGAGCCTGAGTCTGTGCGATCGTGTGCTGTTCCTGGCGCCGGGCGGCCGGATCGCGTACTTCGGGCCCGCCGGCGATGCCCTCGGCTACTTCGGGACCGACGACCTGGCCGACGTCTTCAGCGAGCTGGAGCGGCGTCGGGACATCGACTGGAAGTCGCGCTTTCTGGCCTCCCCATGGGGATGGCAGGTGAAGGCGGAGGAGGCCGCCGCGGAGGCGCGGGAGACCCGGCAGCCCCCCGAGCGCCGCCGGCAGGGCCGTCTGCGGCAGCTCTCGACGCTGACCCGGCGCTACACGATGGTGGTGGTCTCGGACCGTGGGAATCTGCTGCTGCTGGTCGCCCAGGCCCCGATCCTGGCGCTGTTCGTGGTGCTAGCGATCAAGAAGGACGGGTACCAGTCCGCGACCGTGGCGGCGATGAACCCGGGCCTGCAGGTGGCGCTCTTCCTCACCATCTCCGCCACCTACCTGGGTGCCGGCAACGCCATCCGGGAGATCGTGAAGGAACTGCCCCTGTTCATTCGCGAGCGAACCATCGGGCTCTCCATCACCGCCTATCTGGGATCCAAGGTCATCGTGCTGTCGGTGATCACCATCGTCCAGGCGGTGATCCTGGTCTACGTCGGGAGTCTGCGCCAGGGGCCGGGGAACGGTGGCACCATCCTGCCCTGGCTGCGGCCGGAGCTCCTCTTGGTGCTGGCGGCGACCGGCATCGCCTCGATGGGGATGGGCCTGCTGGTGTCGGCAGTGGTGGATCGGCCCGACCGCGCCCTGACCCTGCTGCCGGTGCTGCTGGTGCCGCAGCTGGTCCTCTCCTTCCCGCAGCTGGACATTCAGGACCGCCCGCTCCTGAACCAGCTCTCGTATGTGGCCACCGCTCAGTGGGGGTACGCGGCGTTCGCGTCCTCGATCGACCTCGACCACATGGTCTACATCAAGGCGCGGTCGGTGTCGCCGGTGATCCCGCCCGATCAGGACCCCGACCGCGCCACGGCGAGCCTGGTCCAGCGGGTGCAGACCGCGACCGACCTCAAGCTGCGCCGGCGTTGGGGCCACTCGCCCACGGTCTGGCTCGAGGACATGGGAGCCCTGGGCGCGCTCCTGGTGCTTGAACTGGCGGGGGCGGTGCTGGCACTCCGGCGGCGCGACGCCGCACGGGCCATGCGCAGGCAGCGCCGCCGGCGCCACCGGCCCCGCGACGGACCGATCGCGGCCGCTTGACAGGATCGGCGGGGCAGGCTATTTTTCGTCGGCGGGCCGGGCGTGGCTCGTACGGCCCCGGTGTCGTGACCTCGATCCCGGGGTGAGTGGGAGGACCTCACAGATGACGCGGAACCGCTGGGCCTACTGGCTGCTCCTGATACCGTTCGCGGCGCTCTTGATCACGCCGATCTACATGTACAAGAGCCCGCAGATCCTCGGGGTCCCGTACTTCATCTGGTGGACGTTCCTCTGGGCGCCCCTGACCGCGCTCTGCACGTATCTGGTCTACCGGCTGCAGCGGCCGGCCCGGGGCGCCGGCGAGAGAGGGCGCAGACCATGAACTGGACCACCCTGACGGTCTTCATCATCATCGGCGCCGGCGTCACGATCATGGGCCTGCTCGCCGCCCGCTGGATGCGCGGCGACCTGCGCCAGCTCAACGAGTGGGGCCTGGCGGGCCGCCGGTTCGGCACCGTGATCACCTGGTTCCTGCTCGGGGGAGACCTCTTCACCGCCTATACCTTCATCGCGGTCCCCTCGCTCGTCTTCGCGTCGGGCGGACTCGGGCTCTTCGCCTTCGCGTACGCGAGCCTCGGGTTTCCGTTCGCCTTCCTGATGATGCCGCGACTGTGGCGGGTGGCCCGGAACCGCGGCTACGTGACCGCGGCCGACTTCGTGAAGGACCGGTTCAACAGCCGCACGCTCGCGCTCCTGGTCGCGATCACGGGCATCGTGGCCACGCTCCCGTACGTGGCCCTGCAGATCTACGGCATCGCGGTCGTGATCGCCCAGATGGGCATCAACGTCGAGGTCTCCCTGGTCGTCGCGTTCCTGGTGGTCGCGGTCTTCACCGCCATCTCCGGTCTGCGCGCTCCGGCCATGATCGCCTTCGTGAAGGACACCCTGCTCTGGATCGTCGTGATCACGATCGCGATCGTGGTGCCGATCAAGCTGGGCGGCTACGGCGCCATCTTCGCCAAGGTGCCGCCGGCTCTGCTGATCCCCAAGCCGTCGCTGTGGCTCGGGTACTCGACCCTGGTTCTGGGCTCCACCTTCGCCCTCTTCCTCTACCCCCATGCCGTGACCGGCACGCTGGCTTCAAAGTCGGACCGCGTCATCCAGCGCAACGCGGCGCTGCTGCCCGCCTACTCCTTCATGTTGGGCCTGATCGCGCTGATGGGCTTCATGGCGCTGGCGGCGGGAATCAAGCCTCACCTCCCATACCTCACGAGCAGTGCCCTGCCGCAGCTGATCCAGACCGAGTTCCCGGCCTGGTTCACCGGCGTCGCCTTCGGCGCCATCGCGATCGGAGCCCTGGTGCCGGCGTCGGTGATGTCGATCGCCGCGGCCAACCTCTTCAATCGCAATATCTGGCAGGAGTACATCCGGCCGCGGGCGAAGATGGGGGTGCGGGAGGAGACGATCGTCTCCCAGGTGGTGTCATTCCTGGTCAAGCTGGCGGCGCTGATCTTCGTCGCGGCCGGAGCGGCCAAGCAGGCCATCAACCTCCAGCTGGCGGGCGGCGTGTGGATCATGCAGACCCTGCCGGCGGTCTTCCTGGCCATGTTCGTGCCCTGGCTGGATCGGTGGGGTGTCCTCGCCGGCTGGGTCGCCGGGATGGCCTTCGGCACCTATTGGGTGGTCGAGGACAACTTCAAGAGCTCCCTCCACATCTATCCCTTCGGCGGGGTCCACGGAACGCCCCTCTACGGCGGCCTGGTGGCATTCGCCATCAACCTGGCGGTGGTGCTGATCTGGACCGGCGTCGCCCGGCTGGCGCGGGGGGCGGGCGCCACCGCGCAGAGCAAGATCCCGCTCGACGACTACGGGTATGCGCCGGAGCGGGAGAGCGCCCTGCCCGCGGAGTAGCACTGGAATAGCAGGCAGAGCTAACCCCGTCCCCGAACGGCCATCTGTCGAGAGATGTCACACCCGGAGCGCCGAATCCGGGCCATCTGTCGACAGATGGCCTGCGGGCGCCGGCTCCGGACCCGGGTGAGGCGCCCACCGTAGACTTCGCGGGTGCCTCGACCCCAGCCGATCCGCGCCGCCCGGGGCGTCCGCGACCTGCTCCCGGATGCGCTCTCCACCTGGCGCGAGGTGCTGCACGCGGCCCGCCGCCAGGCCGAGCGGTACGGCTACCAGGAGATCGAGGTGCCGGTGGTGGAGCAGGAGGCGCTGGTCGAGCGCGGCGTGGGTGGTGACACCGACGTGGTGCGGAAAGAGATCTATCGCATCCAGCCCATGGCGGAGGGCGGTGGCACGCCGCTGGTGCTCCGGCCCGAGGCGACGGCGGGGATCGTCCGGGCCTACTTCGAGGGCAACCTCAACCAGGGACCCCAGCCGGTCCGCCTCTGGACCGCCGGCGCCATGTTCCGTCACGATCGCCCTCAGGCGGGCCGGTACCGGCAGTTCCAGCAATACGACGTCGAGGTGATCGGCGATGGCGGCGCCGCCTTCGACGCCGAGGTGATCGAGCTCACCTGGGACTGGTACCGGGATCTCGGCGTGGCGGAGCTGACCCTGGAGCTGAACAGCATCGGGGACCCTCGGTGCCGGCCGGGGTACCTGGAGCGGCTGCGCGACTATTTCCGGCCCTACCGCGACCGCCTGGGCCCCGACGATCAGCGGCGGCTGGAGGCGAATCCCCTGCGCCTGCTGGATTCCAAGGAACCCGAGCTGACCCCGCTCAAGGAGGGGGCGCCGCGCATCACCGACGCGCTCTGCGACGAGTGCGCGACGCACTGGGCCGAGGTCCGCGCCCTGCTCGACGCAGCCGGGATCCGGTACCGGCTCAACCCCTACCTGGTCCGCGGCCTCGACTACTACACCCGCACGGTATGGGAGTACCAGCACAAGTCCCTGGGCGGAGCTCAGAACTCGCTCGGCGGAGGTGGCCGCTACGACGGGCTGGCGGAGGCGCTTGGATACCCGCCCACTCCCGCGGTCGGCTTCGCGGGCGGCCTCGACCGGACCGTGATGGTGCTCGACGAACAGCGCGGCGGGCCGCGGCGCCAGGCCCCGGCGGCGCTGCTGCTGCTGCCGGACGGAGAGGGGTTGGATCGGGCGACGGCCGCGGTCGCGAGGTGTGCCCGCACCGCGACCTCGGTCGCCGCGGACTACTCCCGGCGCAGCCTGCGGGCCAAGATGCGGGCCGCCTCCCGCAGCGGCGCCCGCTGGGTCGCGATCATGAACCCCGACGAGGCGTCCCGCCGGGTGGTCCAGCTTCGGGAGCTGGAGTCTGGCGACCAGCGCGAGGTGGGGTGGGAGGACCTGCCTCGCGCCCTCACGTCCCCAGCCCCTCCAGGAGACCAGCATGAGCGGATATAGGTCACCCCACTGCGGATCGCTGCGCGCCGAACACGCCGGCCGAGAGGTGGATCTCTACGGCTGGGTGAACCGGCGCCGCGACCATGGCGGGTTGATCTTCATCGACCTCCGCGACCGCTGGGGGGTCGTGCAGGTGGTCTTCAACCCCGAGATCGCGCCCGCCGCCCACACCGCCGCGGAGGGGCTGCGAGCCGAGTTCTGTGTGCACGTCACCGGTCAGGTCGAGCGCCGCCCCGCCGGATCGGAGAACCCGAACCTGGCCACCGGCGAGGTGGAGGTCTTCGCATCCGCGCTGGAGGTACTGTCGCCGGCGCTGACGCCGCCCTTCCCGATCGACGGGGAGCAGGAGGCGGACGAGCAGACGCGTCTGCGGTTCCGCTACCTGGACCTGCGACGGCCCCGGATGCAGCGCGTCATGCAGGTCCGCCACCGCGTCAACCACCTGACCCGCAACTATTTCAACGACCACGAGTTCTGGGAGGTGGAGACCCCCATCCTCACCAAGTCGACGCCGGAGGGCGCCCGCGACTTCCTGGTCCCCTCGCGCCTCCAGCCGGGGGAGTTCTTCGCGCTCCCCCAGTCACCCCAGCAGTTGAAGCAGCTGCTGATGGTGTCCGGGGTCCAGCGGTACTACCAGATCGCCAGGTGCCTGCGCGACGAGGACCTGCGGGCCGACCGCGCGGCCGAATTCACGCAGCTCGACCTGGAGATGTCGTTCTGCGACGAGCAGGACATCTTCGAGGTCTCGGAGGGCTGGATCGGCACGCTCTGGAAGGACATCCTCGGAGTCGAGATCCCGCGGCCCTGGCAGGTGATGTCGATGAACGAGGCCCTGCTCCGCTACGGGACCGACAAGCCGGACCTGCGCTTCGAGCTCGAGATCGCGGACCTCGGCGAGGTGCTGGCCGGAACGCAGGCGCGCGTGTTCCGGTCGGCGCTCGACTCGGGCGGCGTGGTGCGCGGGCTTGCGGTTCCGGGCGGGCGCGACCTGACCCGCCGCGAGCTCGACGAGCTGGCACAGATGGCGCGGGGCGCGGGCGGGGGAGGGCTGGCGTGGCTGCCGGGCGGGCCGCTCGACAAGTTCTTGCGTGAGGAGGAGCTGGAGGGCATCAGGCGGGCGACGGGCGCCGGGCAGGACGACCTGGTCCTGATCGCGGCCGACCGCCGGCGCCGGGCGGAGAAGGTGATGGGCCTGATCCGGACCGAGATCGCGCGTCGGCGGCACCTGATCCGGGAGGACGAGTGGCGGTTCCTCTGGATCTACCCCATGAACCTGTTCGAGGAGGACGACGAAGGGCACCTGACCTACGGGCACCATCCGTTCACGCGGCCGATGGAGGAGGACCTGGAGCTCATCGAGACGCGGCCCTACGACGTGCGGGCTCACGCGTACGACATCGTCTGCAACGGCTACGAGCTGGCCAGCGGCAGCCTCCGGATCTACGACCGCGCGCTGCAGGAGCGGGTGTTCGGGATCCTGGGGCTGCCGGACCACGAGATCCAGGACCGCTTCGGCCACCTTCTGCGCGCGTTCGAGTACGGGGTGCCGCCGCACGGTGGGATCGCGCCCGGCCTCGACCGGATCGTGATGCTGCTCGCCGGCACCGAGAACATCCGGGACGTGATCGCCTTCCCCAAGACCCAGTCCAACCAGGACCTGCTGATGGACGCCCCGTCCCCGGTCGACGCCAAGCAACTCGAAGACCTCCACATCCGCCTCCACCTCCCCCGGCCCCAGCCGCCCGACTGACCCGCCCTGCCGGCGGAAATGGCCATCTGTCGACAGATGTCACGCCTGGAGCCCCGAATCCGGGCCATGTGTCGACAGATGGCCACGGCTGGCGTGGGTGAGCGCGGCCCGGACTTCGCCGACGATGGCGTGGGGCCGCTCGCTGAAGTCGGAGGCCGTGTACCGAAGGAGGGTCACCCCGACCTGGTGGAGCCGGTTCTGGCGCCGATTGTCCGAGGTCAGACGGTCGCGGTGGTTCTCGCCGTCGTACTCGACACCGAGCTGGGCCTCCGGGTAGTAGAGGTCCGGGCGGCCCACGAAAGTCCCATGCGCGTCACAGAGTGCCACCTGCGCCTGGGGCCGAGGAAGCCCGGCGCCCACGAGCAGCATTCGCAGGCGGGACTCCATAGGAGACTCCGCCTTTGGCTCGGCGTGCTCCAGCGTGCGCCGCGCGCCGGCCACTCCCTTGCGTCCTCTGTGGCTGGTCACATACGAAACCCATCCGGGCAGGTCGAAGAGCCCCGCATGAAGCGCCATATCCACGATCACCACCGCCTCCACGGGCGACAGGCGGCCGGCGAGGTCGAAACACGTGCGCAACGGTGTCGTCACCGGAAGCCCCCGACTCGTCGTGAGGTCCTCCGGGGTCAGGATCACCCGCCGGATGGTTGCCTGCCTGCGGGCCGCTATCCCGATGTCCGGCGGCACGCTCACCTCGGGCCGCTTCGGGAGCGGCACGTCCAGTCCGAGGACCCGCGCAGCGCTGAAACCGGACAGTGCGGATCCTGCGGGCAGCGAGTCGAGCAGGATCCCGAGCGGCACATCCTCGTCGAACTGGAGCGCCGCCCAGCGATAGCGGTTGTAGGCGACGTGCCGCCAGCTTGGTGTCCGCAGCTCGCGGCGCCCGACACCGAGCCCCCGTGCCTCGCCGAGGGTGAAGGTGCCGCTCAAAAGGTCGTCGGGGATTCGTCTCACGCCTGGACCTTCGCGCGGCGCGCCACCGATGTACATCCCCCCTGTTAACCCGTCGTGCGCCGCCGCCAGACCCCTCCGCTGCTCTCTTACGCATTCGCGGCCATCTCTCGACAGATGTCCCGCCTCTGCGCCATTTTCGTGGCCATCTCTCGACAGATGGCCAGTAGCGTGCCGGGGTGTGGGGTGGCGTATTCTGTAGGAGTCCGCTCGAAATGGGGCCCCTCCGTGCGCGTTGCCCAACAGCAAACACGACGGGACCCCGGAGTCCAGGCGTGGACGACATGCCCGCACCGGCGGGACGTCGGCAAGCGCCGAGCAGGGGACCCACCTGAGAGAATCAGGACAACCCACCGGCTCCATTTCGGCGGCGCCCCTTCCCCGGGGGCTCGCGGGACAACTCCACACTGTGCTTCCTCTCGACGTCTCCGACCTGCTGCGCCCGGGCTACCTGCTGGTCGTCCTTCTGATCCTGGCCGTCTCACAGCTTTGCTATGCCTTGCTCCCCTACCGGCGCCGGCGCTACCTCCTGGTCCTGCTGCTCGCGACGGTGGGGATGCTGCTGGGACAGATCTGGGCCGCGCTCGGCCTCCCGGCGCTCCAGCTGGGGGACGCCAACCTGGTCCCCGGCCTCCCGCTCGCCGTCGTCCTGCAGTTGTTGGAGGACCGCCTCCTGCCTCGCCGTGCTCGCTCGGCGCCCGGACCGCGACAATAGGCGAACGCTGTCACGGCCAGTTTCGAATCGCCCGAGGAGGGTAGATAGGTGTTGAACGTCCTCTGGATCGCCCTCGGGGTGGCGGCCCTGTTGGTGGCGCTGACCCTGTGCAGCGTCCTCCTTCGGATGCACCGAACCCTGGGAGTGATGGAGCGGACGCTGGAGACAGCGGACGAGGCAATGCAAGAACTGGTACCCGAGATGCGGGGAAGCCTTGGCAACATGAACGACATCGCGGCGGGCGTGAACCTGGCCCTGCGGTCAGCCGAAAGCGGTGCCGGGCGGCTGACCGGAGAGGTCTCGAGCGTGGCCCAGTCGGCTTCCCTCAACGCGGCTGCCACCGCCCACGGCCTCCGCGTCGGCTGGAGCGCCTTCTGGCGCAGCATCGGAGCCCGCATCCGCTGACTCCAATCGAAAGTCGAGAATCAAACCACAGCAGCAAGGAGACGGAAATGGCAGACGGACAGCGAGGAGGCGGCGGATTCCTCTGGGGCGCCATGCTGGGTGGTGTGGTGGGGTTCTTCCTCGGCTCCTACCTCGCGACCGAGCAGGGCCGCCAGAGGGTGACCGAGCTGCGCCAGCGAGCCGGCGAGCTGGCGACCGACCCCGAGCTGCGCGACCGCGCGCAGGCCGCGTGGGGGGCGGCGCGGGATGCGCTCGGCGACGCAGTCAAGGAGGGGGTCACGGCGGCCCGCGACCGGCGGCGGGAACTGGGCCAGGTGGTCCCGGCGCAGCCGGAAACGGGCGAGATCCCCGGGACGGCCGGGCCGCTGATGGCGGAGGAGGGCGGGGATGGCTGAACGCTCGACCGACCCCCGATTCCTGGCCGAGCTCAAGATCCCCGTCCACGCGGACTTCATCCCGGTCGCCAAGATGGTGGCGGCGACGCTGGGCGGCATGCTCGGGTTCAACCTGGAGGAGATCGACGAGCTCAAGATCGCCGTCGCGCAGGCGTTCGACTCCATCCAGGAGGAGGTGGACCAGCTGTGGGGCGCCGACGACACCCTGCTGCGCCTGGTCTACGGCTCCACCGGCGACGGCATCACGGTCGACGTGGAGGCGATCGGCCCTTCCGCGGTGCGCTTCCCGGCTCCGCCGCGGTCGAAGGTGCGCCCTGCCGCCCCGCGGCTTCCGCGCCCGGTCGGCACCACCCCCGCGTCGGTGGCGGAGAAAGCGCTGCAGCGCGAGATGATCCGCCTCTTCGTCGACGACTTCCGACAGCAGGTTGACAGCGGCAGCGGTGAGGTTCGCTTCCGCATGGTCAAGTACCTGATCCCGTAGGGACGTTGAGCTCGGAGCCTCGAACGACCCGATCCCGCGAGGAGTTGCGAGAGTTACATCGCCGCTTCCACGAGAGCCAGGATCCGCGCGAGCGGGACCGCATCAAGGACGAGCTGGTGCGGGCTTACGAGGGACTGGTCTACTTCCTCGCGCGCCGGTTCCAGAATCGCGGTGAGCCTCTGGACGACATCGCGCAGGTCGGCTTCCTGGGTCTGATCAAAGCGATCGACCGCTTCGAACCGGGCCTCGGCAACGAATTCACGACCTTCGCCACGCCGACCATCGCGGGAGAGATCAAGCGCTACTTCCGCGACAAGGGTTGGTCGATCCGCTTCCCCCGCCGGCTGCAGGAGCTCCATCAGCAGGTGGTCCGGACCAACGAGGAGCTGAAGAACCAGCTGGGACGGCAGCCGACGGTGCAGGAGCTGGCGGACCGCCTGGGGGTCGAGACCAACGACGTCCTGGAATCGATGGAGTTCGGCGCCGTGCACACGCCACTTTCAATCGACAGCTCCGTGGACCGGGGCGACGCCGAGGGCCGGCAGCTGGCCGACATGGTGGGGAGCTCGGACGAGAACCTGGACCGGGTCGAGATGCGCGACGTGCTGAAGCGGGCGATGGCGCACCTCTCGGAGCGAGAGCAGAAGATCCTCGCCATGCGGTTCATCGACGAGATGTCCCAGGCGGAGGTCGCCAAGCGTCTCGGCATCTCCCAGATGCACGTTTCGCGCCTGCAGCGGGCGGCCACCGAGCAGCTCCGCGAGCAGATGGCGGCGGAGGCGGCGGAAGTCCTGGAGTAGACGGCCCCGCCCGCGTACTGGTATCGGCGCCTGTCGGGTTAAACTCCGGGCCACCCGTGCACGGATCAGAGATTCGCCGACGCTTCCTCCAGTTCTTCCAGGAGCGGGACCACCTCCTCCTGGAGAGCGCGCCGCTGGTGCCGGAAGATGATCCCTCCACCCTCTTCATCTCCGCCGGCATGCAGCCGCTCCAGCCTTACTACCGGGGCCTGAGGCAGCCGCCCGCGCCGCGGCTGACGTCGTGCCAGCGCGTGGTCCGCACCCAGGACATCGACGAGGTGGGGAAGACCGACCGCCACGGCACCCTGTTCGAGATGCTCGGGAACTTCGCGCCCACCGGCTCCTACTTCAAGGAGACCGCGATCCCCCTCGCCTGGGAATTCTGCCTCGACCGCGAAGAAGGGCTGGGGATGGACGCGGAGCGGCTCTGGGTCACGACCCACCCCAGCGATGAGGAAGCGCGCCGGCTGTGGAGGGAGCAGGGTGTGCCGGAGAGCCGAATGGTGCAGACGGAAGAGAATTGGTGGGGTCTCGGCGTGGGCCCCTCCGGCCCCGACTCCGAGCTCTGGTACGACCGCGGCCCCGACTACGCCTGCGGCGACGCCGTGTGCTACCCCGACCACAGAGAGAATTGCGTCCGTCACCTCGAGTTCTGGAACCTCGTCTTCCCGTCCTTCGACGTGCAGCCGGACGGGACCCGCCGCCCGCTGCCGCACCCTGGCATCGACACCGGGATGGGGTTGGAGCGGGTCAGCAGCCTGCTCCAGCACGTCCCCTCCATGTTCGACATCGACCTGGTGCGCCCGATCCTGGACTGGGTCCGGGCCAACGCCTCCCACCCCGGCGTGGCCGTCGAGCGGGTGCTCGCCGACCACCTCCGCAGCACCACGTTCATCGTGGCCGACGGCGTCCTCCCCTCCAACGAGGGTCGCGGCTACGTGCTTCGCCGCCTGATCCGTCACGCCGCCCTGGAGGCCCGCAAGGCGGCGTTCCGGGCGCCGCTGGTGGATGGCGTGCGGCTGGTCGTCGAGGCGTTGAAGGACCAGTACCCCTACCTGGTCGAGCGCGAGGCCGACATCCGGGCTGCCATCGCCGCCGAGGACGAGCAGTTCCGCCGCACGCTGGGCCGCGGCCTCGAGCTCTTCGAGCGGATCGCAGCCCGCGCCGCCGACGGCGTGGTGCCCGGGGAGGACGCCTTCCGCCTTCACGACACCGAGGGCTTCCCGATCGAACTGACGATGCAGCTGGCCGCTGAACGGGGCCTGCGGGTGGACCGGGCGGGCTATGAGGCAGCGATGGCAGCCCAGCGCGAACGGTCCCGCCGGAGGGTGGTGCAGGACTGGGCCGGGCTGCGCTCGCTCCCCCCCTCGGAGTTCGTCGGCTACCAGCAGCTCGAGTCGGACGCTGAGGTGGTCCTGCTGCGCTCGCACGGCCGGGAGGTGGAGCAGGCGGCCGAGGGGGAAGAGGTCGAGGTCTACCTTGACCGCACCCCCTTCTACGGGGAATCCGGCGGGCAGATCGGCGATGAGGGGACTATCAGAGGACCCGAGGGAACGGTCCTGATCGACGATGCCAAGCACCCACTCCCGGGCGTGACCGCGCACCTCGGACGCGTCGGCGCCGGACACCTACGTCAAGGGGATCGGGTCCATGCCGCGGTGGCCGGCGCCCGCCGTCGTCAGATCGCCCGCCACCACTCGGCGACGCATCTGCTCAATCGGGCCCTGGAAGAGGTCCTGGGCCGGCGCAACCTGCAGCGCGGCTCCTGGGTCGGTCCTGACCACACCACTTTCGACTTCCCGCTCGACCGGCCACTCACCGACGAGGAGCAGCGGCAGCTTGTGCACCGGATCGACGATCAGATCCGCGCCGGTCTGCCACGACAGGTGCGGCTGCTGCCCCGAGAAGAGGCGCTGGCCACCGGTGCCACCCACCTGTTCGAGGAGAAGTACGGCGACGTCGTACGGGTGGTCTCGTTCGGTGACTGGAGCTCCGAGTTCTGCGGCGGCACGCACGTCGAGAATTCGGCCGACTGCGGTCCGGTGGCGATTCTGAGCGAGACCAGCGTGGGGCAGGGCCTGCGCCGCATCGACCTCGCGGCCGGGACCGCCGCGGAGCAGGCGATCGCGCGCCGCTGGCGGGTTTCCACCGACCTGGCCCGCGCGTTGGGGACGGCGCCGGAGCGGGTGCCGGAGCAGGTGGAAGGGTTGCGCCGGGAGCTCCGGGAGGCCCGGCGGGAGTCGGAGCGGCTACGCGACGAACTGCGCACCCAGGCGGTCAGGCAGAGCGCGGAGGGCAGCGCCGGGCCGATACGCCGCAACGCCCGGGTGCCCCTGATTCTGGAGGAGGTGCCTGCCGATTCCATCGACGACCTGCGCGGCTGGGCCGACCGTTACCTGGAGTTCCTGGGCGGCTCCGGCGTGGTCGGGGTCACCAACGACTCCAGCTTCGTGCTCAAGGTCTCGCGCAACCTCCTCCCCGATGTCCAGGCGCACAAGCTGGCGCCTCTGATGGGCCGAGGTGGCGGCCGGCCCGAGATGGCGCAAGGCCGCCTCGACCATTCGGCCCAGGAGGCGTTCCGCGCTCTCGAGGAGGCACTCAGTTAATGCCACGGGTGCAACTGCTGCGGCGCCGCGACGACTACGAGCGCCACTTCTCCGTCCTCGACCTGGGCACCGACCTGATCAAGGTCATGACCGTGCGGCGGGACGGAGGCGAGGCGATCGTGCTCGGCGTGGGGCGCGAGCACATGCCGGTGCAGGCCCTGCAAGGGGGCGCCGTGGTCGACGTGGATGCTGTGATCGATGCCTGCAACCGGGCGTTGGAGGCCTCCGAGGACATGGCCGGCGTGGTCCCCGGCCAGGTGGTGGTGAGCCTCGGCGGCGAGCTCGTCAAGGGCTTCAGCTCCACCGTCTCCTATCCGCGCGACCGTCCCGATCAGAAGGTCCGCGACCAGGAGCTGCGCAATCTGCTCCAGCTGGTGGAGAAGCGTGCGCTGCGCGAGGCCCAGAACCTGCTCGAGGCCGAGCGCTCATACGGAGAGCTGGAAGCCCGGCTCGTCCACTCCTCGATCACCGGCGTGCGGATGGACGGTTACCCGATGATCAGTCCGATCGGGTTCCAGGGCCGCAACCTCGAGGTCACCGTCTTCAACGCCTTCGCGCCGCAGTCGCAGGTGGGCGCCGTTGAAACGGTCGTTCACGAGCTCGACCTGGAATTGATGGCGGCGGTGACCGGCACCTATGCGATCGCGCGGGCATGCGCGAGCGAGGAGACCTGGGAAGCCGGGGCGACCTACGTGGACGTGGGCGGCACCTGCACCGAGGTCGCGCTGCTGCGCGGCGGCGGCGTCGAGGGGACCCGGATGTTCAACCTCGGTGGCCGCATGTTCACGCGCCGGCTCGCGCTCGCGCTGGGGATCTCGCCGGCCGACGCCGAGGCACGCAAGCTGCGGCACAGTGACGGCCTCCTCAACGCGGAGCAGGATCGCCAGGTCCGCGAGGTGGTGACGCCCGATGTCGATGTCATGCTCCAGGGCCTCAATCTCTGCCTGCGCGAATTGAGCCGCGGTGAGGAGCTGCCGGTCGAGATCTACTTCTCAGGGGGTGGCAGCCAGCTCCCGGAGCTGATCGACAGAGCCAGCGACGGCGCCTGGACGCGCGGGCTCAACTTCGACGGTCAGGTGGCGGTGGGGCGGCTGGGGCCGGAGGACGTGCAGGGCGTCGCCGACGCGTCGGGTCAGATCAGCTCGCCGCAGGACGTGGCCCCCCTCGCCCTCGCCAACCACGCACTGCGCACCGAAGTGGAGGAGCATGACGAGGTGAACGGCGTCATGGCCGGTGTGCTCAGGAGCATGCGTATGTGAGCCGCGATGCGGTCCCTGGGGCCGCCACCGGCTCGACGCTGTCGAACCCAGAACATGGCGCAAACGATCCTGGTGCGGAACGAAGAAGACGTGACCGATGTTCTCGAGCGTCTGCGCGCGCACCCGGGACAGGAAATCCTCCTCATCGTGCCGCCCCGAGCGATGCTCGCGGAGAGCCGGTTCAACTTCCAGCTCCTCGCCCTCCAGGCGGATGAGAACGGACAGCACCTGGTTCTGGAAAGCGAGGACGACGGCGCGCTCAAGCTCGCCTCCGCCGCCGGCCTGGCGACCCGCGGCGGGCACGAGCCCGCAACCCTGGCCCCCCCTGCCGCGGTGGCGCCCGCGGCCGCGATCGGGCCGGTTCCACCCTTCGAAGAGGTCGAGGACGATGAGGCGGACGATGACGAGGGCGCGGGGGCCGCGGGGGCCGCGCCCCCTCTGGCGCGCGCACCGTACGGGTCCCGGTACGGCCCCTGGCGGCCGGGGCAGTTCCCCAGCGCGGGCTCCCGGTGGGCCCGGGCCAAGGACCGCCGCCACCTCATCCTCTACGGCGCCGCGGCCGCCATCCTCCTGCTCGGCATCGTCGCCGTGGTGGTGCTGGTGCCGTCGGCCACCATCACGCTCACCACCTCCTCGGAGCAGTTCTCAGCCCCGGTCGACCTGACCGTGCAGCCGGGGTCGCCGGCGATCGGTATCACCGTGCGGGCCCAGTCGGTCCAGAAGCGGATCTCGGGCGCCTTCCAGGCCACCGGAGCCAAGAACACGCCCGGCGCCAAGGCCGCGGGCACCATCCAGTTCCAGAACCAGTGCGGCCCGCTTCCGCTCCAGATCAGCCAGGGGGCGGTGGTGACCTCGCAGTCAAACGTCGACTTCGTGCAGCAGAAGACGATCACCGTGGATCCGAACCAGACGCAGACCGCGCCCATCCAGGCGCAGTCGGAAGGCGCGAATGGCAACGTGGCGGCAAATCAGATCACCACGCTCCAGAACGCCGGGGTCTACGCGTCCTGCCTCAAGGTGACCAACCCGCAGCCGACCAGTGGCGGACTGGACGCGAAGCATCAGGCGGTGATCACGCAGCAGGACCTGACCGGAGCTCAGACTCAGCTCGAACAGCAGGCGAAGCAGTCCGTCGAATCGCAGCTGGCCGCCGCCACCCGTGCGGGGGAGAAGCAAAGCGACCAGAACCCGGTGCTGTTCGGCAGCCCCGAGTTCACCGCCGACCATACCGCCGGCAGCACGGTCAACCACTTCAACGCCACTCTGACGCTGAAGGGCACCTCGGCCTACTACCGCCCGGAAGAGGTGACGTCGGCGTTCCACGCCAAGCTCGAGTCCCAGGTTCCGGCCGGCCGGCAGCTGACGCCGGACGATTTCGTCGCCCAGTACCAGACCACGACGGCGGCGGGCGGCAGCCTCGAGTTCAAGGGCCAGGCGACGGGGCGGATCGCGCCACGGCTCGATCTGAACGCGATCCAAAGGCACGTAGCGGGCAGCTCTACGTCGGCGGCCGAGGCCTACTTGCACAGCCTGCCCGTGTCCAGCGTCTCGATCTCCCAGTCCCCGTTCCCCCTCCCCTTGCTCCCCTTGCTCAAGAGCCGGATCTCGGTCGACTACGTGATCCAGCAACCGCCGGTCCCGGCCCCCTCCCCCGGGGGGTTGCCGGGGGCCAGCCAGCACTGAGCTCGAGCGGACGATGGCGCGCGCGATGGCGATCGACCCCGGCACCGTGCGGGTGGGCATCGCGGTCTCGGATGCACTGGGCATCGTGGCGCAGCCTCACAGCGCGATCGCCGCCGAGCCGCGGGAGACGCTGCCTGATCGGTTGGCGTTGCTGGCGCGGTCGCTGGAGGCGGAAGAGCTGGTGGTCGGTCTCCCCTACCGGATGGACGGGTCCGAGGGACCCGAGGCGAAGGCGGCGAAGGTCCTTGCCCAGCAGGTGCGGCGGGCCTCGCGGCTGCCGGTATCGCTGGTCGACGAGCGCCTGACCAGCGTGGCGGCGGAGCGCTCCCTGCTCGCCGGCGGCCGTCGCCGTCGGGATCGGCGCCGGCTCAGCGATCAGGTCGCCGCGGCCCTGATCCTACAGACGCACCTGGAGACGCGCCGCCGACCATAGCCTGCACGGAGGGTGCGGGCGTTGGTGCACCTACAGCCCACTCCGAGCGACAGAAGCGGGCGTTTGGTGCACTGTGCACCTACGGTCCACTCTCAATCTCGTCCCGGCGACCGCGCCTGCGCCTGCGGTAGCCTTCTCTTCGACAACTTGAGCTAACAGAGTGCACGCGTTCGCCGGCGGCCCGTGAACGGGTGTCCGTGAGGAGGGCGCGTGGAGGGTTCCGATCTGGGACGTGGGCAGGTTCTAACCTTGATCGACGAGGCCGGTCGGACCCGGCGGTTCCGCGCGCACGACGCGCTTGACCGCGACGGCTCCACCTACTATTTGGTGGAAGCGCTGGACGACCCTGAGCAGGTCCTGGTGCTTCGGGAGGATGCCGGGACGCTGGAGGCGGTCGCCGGCGAGGAGCGTGCCCAGGTTCTGGACGCCTTCGAGGCGGACGCCTGACCAAGACCGGTGAGGCCTGCAGGTTCGGCCGGAGGATGCATTGAAGAAGGGACTCGGGTGCTTGGTCACCCTGGTGTTCGTAGTGGGCGCGACGATTGGCGCATCCAACTGGGTGCGCTGGCAGGTGAACACCCCGGTCTCGTCGCGCTCGGAGCCGGTGACGCTGGCGATCCAGCCCGGCGAGAGCGAGACGCAGATCGCGTCCTCGCTGCAGGCGAAGGGTGTGATCCGCGACCAGCGGGTGTTCACCACCTACCTGCGCGCCACCGGGCAGGGGTCCCGGATCGAGGCCGGCCAGGTGACGGTGAACCGCGACATGTCGATGCCGCAACTGGCGCGAGCACTCGCCCAGGCCCACCCGTCGACACTCCAGATACGGCTTGGCGAGGGGTTGACCATCAGACCGATGGCGCAGGAGGCCGCCCGGCAGGGGGCCGGAACCTCCGCCGACTACGAGTCGCTGGCGGACAACCGGAGTGCCTGGGCGTCGCAGTTCCCCTTCCTCTCGGGCCTGCCCGCCACGGCGCCCAACGACCTCGAGGGCTTCCTGTTCCCGAACACGTATCAGATCCTCCCGCAGGACGGTGCCAAGGGGCTGATCCAGCGGCAGCTCGAGGCCTTCCAGCAGTCGGTACAGCCGCTGGTGCCGGGCCTCTCCCAGGCGACCGCGGCGCGGCCCGCAGAGTCGCTCTATTCGGTGCTCGTCCTGGCCTCGATCACCGAGAGGGAGGAGACGGGGGAACCGGACCGCTCGATCGTCTGTGGGATCTTCTACAACCGCCTCGCCCAGGGCATGCCGCTGGGCTCCGACGCGACCGTCCTCTTTGCGCTTGGACGCTCCAGCGGGTCGCTCTCCGCGTCCGATCTGCAGGTGAACTCGCCCTACAACACCCGGCTCAACGCCGGCCTGCCGCCGGGTCCCATCGACAGCCCGAGCCTGGACTCGATCACGGCATGCGCCAACCCGCAGCCGTCGAATTACATCTACTTCTTCAACGATGCCAAGGGGGTTCTGCACTATGCCGCGACCTACGCCGAGTTCCAGGCGCAGCAGCAGCAGTACGGAGTCGGCACCCCGTGAGGGTGGGGAGGCGACGACGCTGACAGCGCCCAAGAGGCCTGCCTCCAGGCGGAAGGTGACCAGCCGCCGCCGCGTCCTGCTGCTGGGTCACGGCATCACCTACTCGGCAAGTCCGACCATGCAGACCGCGGCGTTCGAGGCGGCGGGTCTGGACTGGGGATACGCCCTGCTCGACGTGGCCCCGGGTCATCTGGACACCGCGATCGACGAGGTGCGCGGAGATGACGTGGTGGGTGCGAACGTGACCATCCCCCACAAGGTCACGGTGATGCGGCTCCTGGACGAGCTCGAGGGGGACGCTTTGGCCGCGGGCGCGGTGAACACGATCCGCAAGGAGGGCGACCGCCTGATCGGCTCCAACACGGACGTGGAAGGGGTGCGCGCCGCACTCGCGGAGGTGGGCATCGACCCGGCCGGGGCCAACGTGCTCATCCTGGGCGTGGGCGGATCCGCACGGGCGGCCGCGGTGGCGCTGCGCGGCGCCCGCCTGACCTTCATCGCGCGGCGCCCCGAGGCGGGTGCCGGCCTCCCCGGCGAAGTCCTGAGCTGGGACGACTCGGATTGGATGTCGGTCGGGCGGCAGGCCACCCTGGTTCTGAACACGACCCCGGTCGGCCGTCGCGGTGATCTGCCGATCCGGCCGGCGGCGCTCCCGCAGCGGGGTGCCGTGATCGACCTCGTCTACATGGAGGGTGGGACGCCGCTCGTCCGCCGGGCCCGGCAGATGGGTCTGCGCGCGGTCGACGGTTGGGGCGTCCTTCTCGCGCAGGGCGCCGCCTCCTTCACCGCCTGGACCGGGCAGCCGGCCCCGGTGGAGGCGATGCGGGAAGCACTGAAAGGCTCGGAGGGCCTTGCCTGACTCAACTGACTCAACAACCGCTGAGTGCCGGCAATCGGGGACCGGGGTACGCCCGGCATCCACCGAGTGCCGGCAATCGGGGACCTGAGGTCTCGGCGGTGTTCGGGCCTGAGGGGGCGGTCGCGTTCTCACTGCTCACCGGCCGCCTGGGGGCGGCGGGTGCGGGTGCGGTGGCAGGCGTGCTGGCCGGCTTCGGCATCGCGCAGGGAAACCGACACCTGGAACGGGTGGAACGCGTTGGCGCCGCCGCCCACGGCGCTTGGCAGCGGTGGGGACCGCCGGTGGTGCTGGGCGCCGCGCTGGCCGGCTTCGGAGGCCAGTTGGGGTGGCAGGCCGCGTTCGGCATCCGGGCGCTCTGGGCCGCGGTCCTGGTGCAGGTGCTGTTTTTCGACCTCGCGCACCGTCTGATCCTGGATCGCGTGCTGCTGCCGGCGGCGGCGTTGGCGTGCCTGGCCGCGTTCGTGACCCCCGGCGTGGGGTGGGAGTCGTCGCTTGTCGCCGGCCTGGGGGCGCTGGCCGTGTTCGGAGCCTTCGCCTTCCTCGGACGGCTGCTGCTGCAGGGCGAGGTGCTGGGGATGGGGGACGTCAAGCTGGCCGGGTTCATCGGGCTCGCGCTGGGCGTGCAGGGGACGGTGGCGGCGCTGGTGCTGGGGGTGCTGCTGGCCGGGGTGGTGGCGGGGGCGCTGCTGGTCGGTCGGGTGCGCTCGCTCCGGGACACCATCGCCTACGGCCCCTACCTCTGCGTGGGGGCTTTACTGGGGCTCTTCCTGAACGGCCAGCCGCTGCGCTAGCGTGGTCCGCGCGATGACCGAACTTCTCCCCGGAGAGCGCCCGCGCTGCCTCGCCCGACCGCACTGGGTCGTGCTGGTGAGGTCCGTGAGCTGGATCCCGCCGGTGGTCGGGGCCGCGGTGCTGGCGACCCTGGCGGTCCGGGCGCTGCCCCCGCTTCGCGGAGCCGAGGCGCTGACACCGCCGGCCTTCCTGCTCGCGCTCATGGTCGGCGTGGGAGGGGCGGGCGCGGCCTACGTCTCCTGGTCCAGCCGGTTCGTTCTGGTCACCGACCGACGCGCGATCCAGCAGTCGGGGATCGTGCGGCGGCGGCGGACCATGATCCCGCTCGACCGCATCCAGGATGTGACCACCGAGCGCGGCCTGTTGGGCGCGCTGCTCGACTACGGGGACGTCATCGTGACCACCGCCGGTCTCCCGCTGGGGGCCCCGTCATCCAAGAAGAGGTCGAGGGACGAGGGCCTGGTCGGCCGGCCGTCGCTGGTGCTGGCGCGGGTGCGGGCGCCGGAGCGGGTGGCGCGGTCACTGTTCGATCCCGGGGATTCCGGCATGCTTGAGGATCACGATGGGTTCCCGAAGGCCGCTGGTGCTGCTTGGCTTCATGGGCGCCGGCAAGTCGACGGTGGGCCGCCGGGCGGCGGAGTTGGCCGACGCCGCGTTCGTCGACCTCGACCTGCTCATCGAACATGAGAGTGGGCGCAGCATCCCTGAGATCTTCCAGCAGGAGGGCGAGCCGGGTTTTCGCGCCTGCGAGGCGGCCCGGCTGCGGGATTCGTTGACGGAGGACACGATCATCGCGGTGGGCGGCGGGACCCCGATGGACGACGCCAGCTGGCGCCTGATGCGCGACCGCGCGGTCACGATCTGGCTGGACGCCCCCTTGGCCGAGCTGCTGCGCCGGGCCGACGCGACAGGGCGCCCGATGCTGCAGGGACGGAGCGCGCACGAGGTCCGGGAGCTGTACCGGGCCCGCGCCCGGCGTTACGGTGAGGCGGAACACCGGCTCGACGGGACCGGGGCTATCGCGGATCTGGCCAGGGAGGTGGCGCGACTGTGGGACGGGTGATGGTGCGGGCGCCGGGAGGCACCTACCCGGTGCTGATCGGGCAGGGGGCGTGCTCCGCGCTCGCCGAGGTGGTCGCCGGCCTGGCGCCGTCCCGGGTGGCCGTGGTCACCGACCGGACCGTGTGGTCTCTCTGGGGAGAGGGCGTGGTCCAGGTCCTGAGCGGTGTCGGTATCGACGCGCCGGTACAGATGCTGCCGGCGGGGGAGGAGGCGAAGTCGCTCGTCCACCTGCAAGCGGTCCTCGCGTTCCTCGAGCGCGAGCAGGTCGACCGCCGGGGCCTGGTGCTGGCGCTGGGCGGAGGCACGGTGGGCGACGTGGCCGGGTTCGCGGCCGCCGTGTGGCTCCGAGGCGTGCGCTGGGTCGGGGTGCCGACCACGCTGCTGGCGATGGTCGACTCCTCGGTGGGAGGGAAGACCGGGATCAATACCGAGCAGACCAAGAACGGCATCGGCGCGTTCTGGCAGCCGGCGGCGGTGGTCTCGGACCTGGCCACCCTGTCCACGCTGCCGGAGGGAGAGGTCACCTCGGCGTTCGGAGAGATCGTGAAGTACGCCGTCGCGATGGACGCCGAGCTGGCGGACCGCCTGCTCCGGGAGGCGGCGCGGTTGCGCGCGCGCGAGGCCGTGCCGCTGGAGCGGGTGGTCGACCGCTGCGTGGAGCTGAAGGCGGAGGTCATCGCCACCGACGAGCGCGACTCCGGCGGGCGAGCGATTCTGAACTACGGCCACACCGTCGGCCATGCGATCGAGTCCGCCTCCGGATACCGCGCCACGCACGGCCGCGCCGTCTCGCAGGGGATGCGGGTGGCGGCACGCCTGGCGGTGGCGCGGCGGCTCTGCGAGGCGTCGGTGGTCGAGGCGCAGGAGGCACTGTTGAAGGCGTACTGCCTGCCGGGTCCGCTGCCGGCGGTCACGGCCGATCAGGTCCTGGCCGCGTTGCCCCGCGACAAGAAGGCAACCGGCGGCCGCGTCGGGTGGGTGCTCCCCCGCCGCCTGGGTCGGTGTCAGGTGTCGGTGGCGGTGCCGCCCGAGACGGTCGAAGTGGAGGTCCGGAAGGTGCTGGGAGAGTGATCGACCCGAACGCGCCGCCTCGCCGCCTGTTGCTCGTCCACGGCCCCAACCTGAACCTGCTCGGTCGCCGGGAGCCTGGCATCTACGGCACCCGGACGCTGGCCGACATCGAAACCTGGGTCCGCGAGCAGGGCACGGCTCGGGGCTGGGAGGTGGAGTGCCACCAGTCGAACCACGAGGGAGTGCTGCTGGATCTGCTCCAGGAGCGCGGGCCGGCCTCGCGCGGCGTGATTCTGAACCCGGGGGCTCTGATATACAGCTCGTACGCGCTCTACGATTGTCTGCGAGCCCTTGAGGTGCCGGTGGTGGAGGTGCATCTCTCGAACATCTACGCGCGGGCAGAAGCGTTCCGCAGCCACAGCGTGACGGCGGCGGCGGCGACGGGCATGGTCACGGGGCTTGGACCGCGGGGATACCTTTACGCGATGGAGTACTTGATTGATCGAGACCAATGACTTCCGGGTCGGCACGGCGTTCGAGATGGACGGCAAGCTGCTTACCATCGTCGACATTCAGCACATCAAGCTGGCGCGGGGTTCGGCCGTGATCAAGGCCAAGCTGCGGGACGTGCAGTCTGGGGCCATCTTCGAGCAGAGCTTCCGCAGCGGCGACAAGTACAAGGCGGTCCGGATCCAGAAGTCCGAGGCCACCTACCTCTACAGCGACAACGACCTCTACTACTTCATGGACAGCGAGAGCTACGAGCAGTCGGCGTTGAGCCGCGACCAGATCACAGACGTGCTCCCGTACCTGAAGGAGAGCAACCCGGTCAAGATCCTCCGCTACGAGGACACCGTGATCGGTGTCGAGCTCCCGATCACGGTCGAGCTGGCGATCGTGCAGACCGAGCCCGGCCACAAGGGCGACACCGTGTCGGGCGCCACCAAGCCGGCGACGCTCGAGAGTGGAGCCACCGTCCTGGTCCCGTTGTTCGTCAACCAGGGTGATCGGATCCGGGTCGACACGCGCACGGGCAACTACCTGGAGCGCGCGTAGGCGAGCCTTTCGGGCTCCTGTACCATCACCCGCATGGAGGCCACGCAGCCCACCGGCTCGGTGCGCGTCGCCAATGAGGTGATCGCCAGCATCGCGGGGATGGCGGCGCGCGAGATCGACGGCGTCGACGGACTCGACGAGGCGGCGGCCCGGCATCTCGGGGACTGGCTGACCCGGGCGGCGGTGCACCGCGGCGTGCGGGTGGCGGTGGACGCCGAACGGAAGATCCACCTCCAGGTCTTCCTCACCGTGGAGGCGCAGGCGCGGCTGGTCGAGGTGGCCGACCGGGTCCAGGCGAACGTGGTGGAGGCGGTGGAGCGGATGCTCGGCCTGCAGGTCGCGGAGGTCGACGTCTTCGTCTCCAGCGTCGCCTTCGTGGACTGACGGCTCGCTCATCACGCGGAGCACCCACGTTGGCACCCCGCGGACGGCGGCACCAGGCGCGCGAGATCGCGCTCCAAACCCTCTTCCTCCTCGAAAGCGACCCTGAGCAGGAGCCGAAGGGCGCGCTCGCCTACCTCTCACGAGAAGCGGGCGCGACGGCACCCACGAGCGCGTTCGCGGGCGAGCTGGTCGAGGGAGTGCTCGCCAACCGGGAGGAGCTCGACGGCACCATCCGGGAGGCCTCCACGAACTGGAGCCTGGAGCAGATGGGCAAGGTCGACCGGATGGTGCTGCGGATCGCGATCTACGAGATCGCGATCGCCCGCAACGTGCCGGTGCGGGCCGCGATCAACGAGTCCATCGAGCTCGCCAAGACCTACGGCGAGGCCGACTCCGGGCGTTTCGTCAACGGCATCCTGGGCCGTGTCGCAAGCACCGCCTGAGCCGTCCGGGGCAGACTCGAGGCGGGAGCCGGCGACCCTGGAGGAGGTCCTCGAGCGTCTGGAGGGTGCGGTGCGCCGGCTCGCCGATCAGTCGGCGCCATTGGAGCGGATGGTCGCCGACTGGGAGCAGGCCCAGGCCCTGGCTCGAGACGCCGAGCGCCGTCTGGAGGAGATCGAACGCGGACTTCCCCGCGACGCGGTGACGGGCGCGGAGAGCGGCCCTGGGAGGACTGGCCCGATGGCATGACGTACATCCTGCCGCCCTTCCTGGCCTGGTTCATCGCGCAGATGGCGAAGCTCGCCCAGACCTCCATCAAGCAGCGCCGCCTCACGCTCCGCTCGCTCGCCGACCCCGGAGGGATGCCGAGCTCACACGCGGCACTGGTGATGGCGTTGACGACGGCGATCGGGCGGATCGAAGGTCTCAGCTCCCCGCTGTTCGCGATCTCGGTGGTGTTCTCCTTCGTGGTGCTCTACGACGCGCAGGGGGTGCGTCGGGCCGCCGGGCGACAGGCGGAGGCGCTGAACCGGCTCATCGAGGACGTCTTCCAGTCCCGGGGGGTGCGGGAGGAGCGGCTGCGCGAGGTGCTCGGGCACACGCCGTTTCAGGTGGTGGTGGGCGCGGCCCTCGGGATCGCCGTGGGGCTGATTCCCTTCTGAGCCCAACTTTTTTGACAGTGTTCGCCGACCTCGAATTCCGGATCCGGCCGCCCTCGTCGTGTCCCGGCACCTGGACCGCGAGAGAGCAGTCGGGGCCTTCCGCCCCAAAAGCCCGGCGGCGGCTCAAAGGTCATCGGCTGTCAAAGTTGGGCTGATGGCGATGAAAGCCCTTGCGCTTACGAACGGGCGTTCGGTATGCTGCCGGATGTGTCGCTCGAGATGACCTCCGAGACGAGCAACCGCCACGTGGTGGCCGTCCTCCGCCACCCGCTGGTCAAAGCGGAGTCAGAGACGGTGGGTGCCATGCGCGGCGTCCTGGAGGGGACCGGGCTCCATCTGCTCGAACTGGACCGCGAGACCCTGGACGGCTCTCCAGAGCGACTCGAACAAGCTCGGGTCCTGCTCACGCTGGGCGGCGACGGCACCCTGCTCCACGCGGCGCGGCTGGCGGCCCCCCGGGCGATCCCGCTGCTGGGAGTCAACTTGGGCCGGCTGGGCTTCCTCACCGAGCTGGAGGCGGGCCAGGTCGAAGAGGGGCTGCGCCGGTACCTGGCGGGCGACTACAGGATCGACGAACGCACGCTGGTCGAGGTTACGGTCACGCGCCAGGACTCGGTCGTCGCGACACTGCTGGGGCTCAACGAGGCCGTCCTCCAGCGCGACGCCAGTCAGGCCATGCTCCGGCTGGGGGTCGTGGTCGACGGCCAGACGGTGGGGGCGTTCGACGCCGACGGCGCGGTGGTGGCGACCTCGACCGGGTCGACCGCCTACTCGCTGGCGGCCGGGGGTCCGATCGTCGATCCGCGGGTCGAGGGCCTCCTGCTGGCGCCGCTCAATCCCTTTGCCCTCACGGTGCGGCCGATCGTCTTTCCTCCCGGCCAGGGCTTGACGCTGGAACTGGTTCGCAACGGCGGCCTGGTTTCGGTCGATGGCGGCCGCCCCGTCCGCCTGGAGCAGGGGGACCGGCTGTGCGCGGCCGCCAACCCAGCGCGCCTGCAGCTGGTGCGCTTCAGCCCACCCGAGCGCTTCTACACGCTGCTCAGGATGAAGCTGGGTTGGGGCCTCCCGCTCGTGCCCACGGTCCGGGACAGCGAGGCCCCGGACGCAGGACCACCGGAGGAGCGCTGATGCTGTCGCGCGTCACCGTCCGCGACCTGGCATTGGTCGAGCACTGCGCGCTCTACCTGCGGCCGGGCCTGACGCTCCTCACCGGCGAGACCGGGAGCGGCAAATCGCTGCTCATCGATGCGCTGGGCCTGGCACTCGGGGCGCGCGCCCAGACCGCGCAGGTGCGGCGGGGCGCTCAGCAGGCGGTGGTGGAGGCGCGGTTCGAGGAGTCGGACCGGCCGCTGGTGCTGCGCCGCACGGTGGGCACGCGTGGTGGTGCGGTCCTCGACGGCACGCCGGTGGCGGTGTCCGAGCTGGCGCAGGCGGGGCGGGCGCGCGTCGCCGTCCACGGGCAGCACGACCAGCAGGCCCTGGCCGACCCGGAGGCCCAGGCGCGACTGCTCGACGCGCTCGCGGGCGCGTCGGTCGAACGCGAGCAGATGGTGGGGGCGCACGGTGACTGGGAGATCGCGCGTGCACATCTGGCCGGGATGCGGCACGCCGCCAGCCAGGCGGCGGAGCAGCGCGAGTTCGATCTGTGGCGCCTGCAGCGCCTGCGGGAGGCGGACCCGCGGCCGGGCGAAGACGACGGACTCCGCTCAGAACGGGCGCGGCTCCGCAACGTGAACCGGCTGCTGACCGCCGTCGGCGCCGCGCAAGCAGCCATCGACGGCGATCGGGGGCTGGCAGAGGCGGCGGTGGCCATCGCCTCCGCCGCCGAGCTCGACCCCGGTCTCCGGGAACTCGCCACCCGGCTCGAGGCGCTCGCGGAGGAGGCTCGGGACGCGGGCGGAGAGCTGCGGCGCTACGGCGAGACTCTGGACGTGAACCCGGACCGGCTGGAAGAGGTGGAGGCCCGGCTGGCGGTGCTCGACGAGCTGAAGCGCCGCCATGGGGGAACCCTGGACGCGGTCCTGAGCGAGCGTGAGCGCCTGGAGGCGGCGGTGGGCGACGGCGCCGGCCGGGAGGGGGAGCTGGCACGCGCGGAAGAGCAGTCGGCGCAGGCCCGCCGGCGCCTGGAGCGGGTGGCGGAGGCGCTGACCCGGCGGCGGACCCGGGGTGCGCGGACGTTCGAGCAGTGCGTGGGGAGGGAGCTCCGCGCCCTGGGGCTCCCGGATGCCCGCCTCGAGGTGCGCCTGCTGCCGCGTCCGGAGCCCGGACCGGACGGCGCCGAGGGCGTGGAGCTCTGGTTCACCGCCAACCCGGGGGAGCCGGCCGCGCCGCTCGGGCGCGTGGCCTCGGGGGGAGAGCTGTCCCGGATCATGCTGGCGGTCGAGACCGCGACCGCCGAAGCGAGCGGGACCGGGACCCTGATCTTCGACGAGGTCGATGCCGGGATCGGGGGCCGCACCGCGCTCGAGGTGGGGCGGCGGCTGCGGCGCCTGGCGCGCACCCGCCAAGTGCTGGTGGTGACACACCTGGCGCAGGTGGCGGCCTACGCCGACCACCAGCTCCACGTCGAGAAAGTGCGGCGCAGCGGCCGGAGCACCGTGCGGGTGGTCGCGCTGGAGACGCCGCGCGAGCGCGCCGAGGAGCTGGCGCGCATGATGAGCGGCGCCGTCACCGAAAAGGCGCTGGCACGGGCGGAGGAGCTTCTGCAGTCGGCGCAAGCGGACACGCCCGCACCCGCCACCAGAGAGGCGCCGGCGCTGGTCGCCTGATCCCGGTCCGGGACGTTCCCCGGCAGTCGGGGCCTACCAGACCGGCGTTGGCGCCGGCTTGCCGGGAGGTGGCGCCAGCGGTCGGTCCCGGGCGCACGCCGCTATCATTCGGCAGCGATGGAGCAGGTCCCCGGCGCTGCCGCCGGCGCCCCGCCGCTCGGCCGGCGACTCCGGCTGCCGGTCTCGACCCCGGTCTTCGCGGGGCCGCTGGAGTTGCTGCTGACGCTGGTCGAGAGGGACGAGATCGACCTCTTCGAGATCCGGATCTCTGATCTCACCGACACCTACCTGACCGAGCTGGCGACCCTCGAGGAGCCGAACCCGGCCGAGATGGCCGAGTTCTTGTGGCTGGCCGCCCGCCTCTTGCTCCTGAAGTCGATCCGCCTTTTGCCCGGCGAGGAAGAGGAGCCGGAGGAGGCGGAGCTGCTGGGCTGGGAGGAGGACGTACGCCTTCGTCTCATCGAGTACCGCCACGTGAAAGAGGTGGCCGAGCGGCTGATGGAGCGGCAGGAGCAGGACCGGCGCAGCTTCCCGCCTCCCACTCGGGAGGTGGCCGCGGCCGGCCAGGAGCAGCCGATCGAGGTGTCGGCGCTCGTGATCGCCTTTCAGAGCCTGCTTGCGCGGCTGCCCCCACGACCGCTGGTGGTCGAGGGCAACGCCTGGACGCTGGAGGACAAGCTGGAGCACCTGTCCCGGTGTCTCCGCAAGGGCCCGTTCGACCTCGCTGACCTGATCCTGGAATGCGAGGATCGTCTGGAGGCGGCGGTCACCTTCGTCGCCCTGCTCGAACTCCTGCGCCGTGGCAGCGTGCGGGTGCGGCAGACCAAACCGTTCGGGTCGATCCTGGTCGAGCCGGTGCGCGCTTCCCGGAAGGCCAAGACGCCGAGCCCGGGATGACCGACCGGCCGGAGCCCACGCTGGCGGCGGCGTTGGAGGCGATCCTGTTCACCTCCAACCGGCCACTGCAGATGCGCGAGCTGCAGCAGGCGACGGATGCGTCGCGGGTGGCGGTCGAGGACGCCTTGCAAGAGCTCGAGGCCGCGCTCGAGCGGCGCGGCGTGATGCTCCAGCGCCTGGATGACCAGGTGCACCTGGTGACCCGGCCCGAGCTCGCGTCCTTCGTGCGCCGGGCCCTGCGCCCGGAGGCGTCGGGCCGGCTCTCAGCCGCCGCGCTGGAGACCCTCGCCATCATCGCGTACCAGCAGCCCGTCACGCGCTCCCGCATCGAGCGGGTGCGGGGGGTGAATTCGGACACCGTGCTCGCCAACCTGGAACTGCGGGACTTGGTGCGGGAGGTGGGGCGGGAGGCGTCCCCCGGCCAGCCGCGGCTCTTCGGGACCACCATGCGTTTCCTGCAGGTGATGGGTCTGGGCTCGCTGGACGACCTGCCGCCGCCACCGTCAGCGCCCGAGCACGCCGCCGGCGAGCCACCAGAGGAAGCCGAGGTCGCCGAGCCGCGAGGGGATAAAGAGGCGTGAGCGAGCGTCTCAACCGGTACCTGGCCCGCGCCGGCGTCGCCTCCCGGCGCGGTGCCGATGAGATGATCGCGGCCGGCCGGGTGCGCGTCAACGGCCGGCGGGTGCCGCCGAACGGAATGGAGATCGATGCCGGCCGGGATGAGGTGACGGCGGATGGCGAGCCGGTGGTCCCGCCGGCGCGGCACCGGTACCTGGCGGTCAACAAGCCTCTCGGCGTGGTGGTCTCGGCACAGGACCCCCAGGGGCGGCGCACCGTCTTCGACCTGCTGCCGCCGGAGTTGCGGCCCGACGCCGCCGGTATCCGTCTCTTTGCCGTCGGACGCCTCGACATGGACTCGTCCGGGCTGCTGCTCCTGACCAGCGACGGCGAGCTCTCCAACCGCCTGCTCCACCCCCGGTGGAAGGTGCCCAAGGAGTACCGCGCGCGGGTGGTGGGGAGACCGCCGGACCGCGACCTGCGGAAGCTGCGAGAGGGCGTGACGCTGGACGATGGGCCCACCCAGCCGTGTCAGGTCGACCTGCTGGGTTTCGGCGGCGGGGTCGCGGAGCTGCGGGTCCTCCTCACCGAGGGCCGCAACCGCCAGGTCCGGCGCATGTTCGATGCGATCGGGCACCCGGTGCGCAGCCTGCAGCGGACCCGGATCGGTCCCATCGGCCTCGGGCACCTCCACGCCGGCCACGCGCGGACGCTGCGACCGGACGAAGTCGCCGCCCTGCGCCGGATCACCATGATGCAGGGCGTCGGGAAGGACACATGATCGTGGCCATCGATGGCCCGGCCGGCTCGGGAAAGTCGGCAGTCGGCAAACGGGTGGCGACCGCGCTCCACCTGCCGTTCGTGGACAGCGGGCTGATGTACCGCGCCGTGGCCTGGCTGGCCGCCGACCGTGGGGTTTCCTATGAGGACCCCGCGGCGCTGACCAGGCTTGCCCAGAGCTCCCGGATCACGATCGAGGGTCGTCAGGTCCGCGCCGACGGCCAGGATCTGACCGGCCAGATGTACAGTCCGCAGGTTTCCGAGGGGGCGTCGCGGGTGGCCCAGGTGGGCGGGGTGAGGGAGGCGCTGGTGCTCCAGCAGCGCCGGCTGGGCGACGGGGGGGTGGTGATGGCGGGCCGGGACATCGGCACCGTGGTCTTCCCCCACACGCCGCACAAATTCTTCCTCACCGCGAGCGTGCAGGAGCGGGCGCGGCGCCGCGCACGCCAGATCGAGGCGCGCGGCGAGGTCGCGGACCAGACCGCTCTGCGCCGGGAGGTGGCGGAGCGGGACCGCCGTGACGCGGGGCGCCCTGTCTCTCCCATGCGGCCGGCGGCGGACTCGCACGTGGTGTCGACCGACGGGCTGGACCTCGACCAGGTGGTGGAGGCCATCCTGGAGGCGGTGCGAAGGGACCGATGACCTACTCCCTCCTGTGCTGGACGGTCCGGCAGCTGTGCCGGTTCTACCTGGGTCCCAAGTTCCGCATCGAGGGGCGGGACTTGATCCCGCGCGGAGGCGGCTTTCTCGTCTGCACGAACCATATCGGCACCATCGACCCGGCGCTGGTGCCGGCGTGGGTCAACCGGCCCGACAGCTGGAGCATGGCCAAGGCGGAGGCGGTGCAAGGGCATGGGTTGGGGGCTGCCGTGCTGCGCGCCTACCACGCGTTCGGCGTCGTCCGGCACACCCCCGACCGGCGAGCGTTGCGCCAGGCGCGCGACGTCCTGGAGCGCGGAGGGGTGCTCTTCCTCTACCCCGAGGGGACCCGGGCCTGGGACGGTCGGCTCCAGCGTGCGGAGCCGGGTGCCGGGTTCCTGGCCCGCGTCACCCGGGTGCCGATCCTCCCGGCCGCGATCACAGGCAGCAACGAGGTCATCGAGAAGGGGCGGTCGTTGCCCCGGCGGCGGGGCGTGACCCTGCGCTTTGGCCCGCCGTTCCGGCTCCTCGACCACCCCGAACGTAAATCCAGGGTCACCAACCAGGAGGCGACCGACGCCATCATGCTCCGGATCGCGGACCTGCTCCCGGTGGCGATGTGGGGCGACTACGCCCCACTGCGCGAGGATGCCGCTCTGCGGGCGCTGGTGGTGCAGGTCGAATCCCCGGTCGGCGCGGACTCCTAAGCTGGCTAACATCTCCCCATGCCTTCGATGCAGGCCTCGACGTTCCCCATGCTCGACGTGGCCGACGCCGCGGAGCTGGTGCTGAATCGCACCCAGCGCCTGGGGGTGGAGCGCGTCCACGTCGGCGAAGCCGCCGGCCGGGTGCTGGCGCAGGACCTGGTGGTCGAACAGGACCTGCCGACCTTCGCGGCCAGCGCCGTGGATGGCTACGCGGTGCGGTCGGCCGATGGTGGTGGCCGGCGCCGCGTGACCGGCGAGTCGGCGGCGGGACGGCCGTTCGAAGGCGAGGTGGGCCCGGGCGAGGCCTGCCGGATCCTGACCGGCGCGGTCCTCGCGGAAGGGGCCGACTGCGTGGTGATGGTGGAGGACACGGTGCAGGGCCCCGACTGGGTCGAGGTGCCGGACCACCTGCGGCCGGGGGCCAACTTCCACCCGCCCGGGTCGGATGCGCGTGCCGGCCAGGTCGCGGTGGGCGCCGGGACCGAGTTGGGCGGCGCCGAGCTCGGGATCGCGGCCACGCTGGGCCACGCGCAGCTCACGGTGGTGCGCCGCCCGCGGGTGGCGATCCTCTCCACCGGCGACGAACTGGTGGAGGTCGGAACCCAACCCGGACCGGGCCAGATCGTCGACTCCAACCGCTGGGCACTGGCCGCGGCGGTCCGCGAGGCGGGAGCGGAGGTGACGCTGCTCGGGATCGGACCCGACCAGGAGGACCAGCTTCGCTCCCTGGTGGTGGGCGCGCTCGGGGATCATGACGTGCTGGTCACCTCGGGAGGCGTGTCGGTCGGCTCCCACGACCTGATCAAACCGTTGCTGGCGTCGCTCGGCGAGGTGCACGTGGGGCGGGTCCGGCTCAAGCCGGGGAAACCCTTCACGTTCGCGACGCTGCCGGAGGGGCGACGTGCCTTCGGGCTCCCCGGGTTCCCGGTCTCGTCCCTGGTCACGTTCGAGGTCTTCGTGCGCCCGGCCCTGCGCAAGATGCAGGGCTTCACCACCCTTCACCGGCCCCAGCTCCCGGTGCGGCTCGGCTACGAAGCGCGGCCGGCCCGGGACCGCACCGAGTACCAGCGGGTGCTCCTGCGCCGGGAGGGAGACGACTTGGTGGCCGCGACCACCGGTTCGCAGAGCTCCTCGCGGCTGCTCTCGGCGGTGGGAGCCCAGGCGCTGGTGCGGGTACCGCCCGGGGAGCAGGCGATCCCGGCCGGCACCGTGGTGGACGCGATCATCCTCGATCTCCCCGCGTAGCGTCGCAGATCCCCGACTGCCGGCACTCAGGGCCCCCGGGACGCGCGCCGACCCCCCGACTGCCGGCACTTGGGGTCCCGGGGGTGCGCGCAGACCCCCGACTGCCGGCACTCAGGGCTTCCCCAAGTTGCCGGCAAACGGCTGTTCGACGTAGACTTGGCGGGTGGCCTCTCCCTTCCGGATCGACGCGCCCTTCGAGCCCCGCGGTGACCAGGGCCCGGCGGTCGACCAGCTGGCCAGCGGGATCGACGCCGGGATGCAGGAGCAGGTGCTGCTGGGCGTGACCGGGAGCGGCAAGACCAACGTGATGGCCTGGGCGATCGAGCGTCTGGGGCGCCCGGCACTGGTGCTGAGCCCGAACAAGACGCTGGCGGCGCAGCTGTGCGCGGAGTTCAAGCGTCTGTTCCCCGAGAACGCGGTCGAGTACTTCGTCAGCTATTACGACTACTACCAGCCCGAGGCATACATCGCCCAATCCGACACCTACATCGAGAAGGACTCGAGCCGCAACGAGGACATCGACCGGATGCGGCACGCGGCCACCTCCTCCTTGCTCACGCGGCGCGATGTGCTGGTGGTCGCCAGCGTCAGCTGCATCTACGGCATCGGCGCGGTCGAGGACTACGTGGGCGAGTCGCTGGATCTCGAGGTGGGCCAGTCGATCCGGCGCGAGATCCTGCTCCGCAAGCTGACCGAGATGCTCTACGAGCGGAACGACTACGACCTCGGCCGTCTGCGCTTCAGGGCCCGCGGCGACATCATCGACCTGGTGCCGGCCGGCGAGGAGCAGGTGTACCGGGTGGAGCTGTTCGGCGACGAGGTGGAGAAGATCCGCCGCCTCGACCCGGTGACCGGCGAGATCCTCGGGTCACAGCCGTCGCTCAAGGTGTTCCCGGCCTCCCACTACGTGACGCCGCGCCAGAAGCTGGAGCTGGCGATCAAAGACATCGAGGCGGAGCTCGAGGAGCGGTGCGCCTGGTTCGACGAGCACGGCCGCTTGCTGGAATCACAGCGCCTGCGGCAGCGCACCAACTTCGACCTCGAGATGATCCGCGAGACCGGCACCTGCGCCGGGATCGAGAACTACTCCCGCCACCTGGGGCGGAGGGCGCCCGGGTCGGCGCCGTCCACCCTGCTCGACTTCCTGCCCGACGACGCCGTCATCTTCGTCGACGAGTCGCATATCGCGATCCCCCAGATCGGCGGCATGCTGGGTGGAGACCGGGCCCGGAAGGCGTCGCTGGTCGAGTACGGGTTCCGGCTTCCGAGCGCGTTCGACAACCGCCCTCTCAGCTTCGAGGAGTGGGAGGAACGGATCGGACAGCGCGTCTACGTCTCGGCGACGCCGGGCGAGTTCGAGCTGCGCCGCGCCACCCAGACGGTGGAGATGGTGGTCCGGCCGACCGGCCTGGTCGACCCTTCGGTCGAGGTGCGGAAGACGGCAGGGCAGGTCGACGATCTGCTGACGGAGGTGCAGGCCCGCGCCTCGCGGGGACAGCGCACCCTGGTGACGACGCTCACCAAGCGCTTCGCCGAGGACCTCACCGACTACCTCCGCGAGCTAGGGGTACGCGTCCGCTACATCCACTCCGACCTGGACGCCATCGAGCGGATCGACGTGCTTCGCGACCTGCGGCTGGGTGAGTTCGACGTCCTGGTCGGCATCAACCTGCTACGGGAGGGGCTGGACCTTCCGGAGGTGGCCCTGGTCGCGATCATCGACGCCGACAAGGAGGGCTACCTGCGGTCGTTCCGCTCCTTCATCCAGACCATCGGCCGGGCCGCTCGCAACATCGAAGGGCACGTGATCATGTACGCGGACCGGATCACCGACTCGATGCGCGAGGCGATCGACGAGACCGAGCGCAGGCGTCACAAGCAGGTCGCCTACAACCGGGAGCACGGGATCGAGCCGGAAAGCGTGCGCAAGGCCGTCTACCAGCTGCAGATTGAGGAGAAGGCGGCCGAGGTCGAGGCGGTGGAGCTGATGGCGGGCGCGGGGATGCCGCGCGCCGATCTGCTGGCCATGGTCCGGGACCTCGAGAAGGAGATGCGGCGGCTCTCCAAGGAGCTCCAGTTCGAGGACGCGGCGCGGGTGCGCGACCGCATCATCGCCATCCGCAAGCGCTTGGCTGGCGAGGACGGGAACGGCGAGGTGGACGAGGACGTCGCGCTCGCGATCGCGGCCGCCCCCCGCGCCCGGCCTCAGCAGCGCAACTGGCGTCGCTCGCGCCGGGGCCCCTGACCGGCGTAGGGGCCGTTTCTCTACATCCCGGGCCTACGCGCGGTCGGGGTAGGCCCGGATTGCGGAGAAAGGGCACTGTGAGGCCGACACGGCGTGCGCGTGGGACCACGGTGCGCGCCCCCGATAGCGGCCGGGCCGGATCACGGAGAATGCGTGACGTGAGCAATCTCGAGCAGCTCCGCCGCGGCATGGTCGGTGAAGGCCCCCGCGCCGGGTGGGCGGAGACCATCGGAGCCCGTATCGCCGAAGTCGAGTCGGGGCGCGCGGTGGTCGAGCTGCACGCATCCGCGCAGCACCGGCATGAGGGAGGCGTCGTGCAGGGTGGCATCATCACGCAGATCGCCGACGCGGCGATGGGAATGTCCCTCCTCAGCGTGCAGGAAGACGGGATGGCAAATACCACTATCGAGCTCAAGATCAACTTCACCCGGCCCGTTGTGGAGGGGCTGATCCGTGCCACCGGCAGGGTGGTCGACGTGCGATCCACGCTCCTCTTCAGTGAAGCCGACGTCACCGACGAGCAGGGCCGTCTGGTCGCCCACGCCACCAGCACCTGTCTCGCCATCCCGCGCCACCCGCGCCCGCGCCCCGCCGCCACTTCCGGAGAATCGCGGTGAGGCGGGAGGTCCTCTCCAACGCGGAGGAGTCGCCGGCCGGGGCCTGGGCCGGACTGCGGACGGTCTCGATGGGGGACGGCGAGGCGGTGCTGGAACTACCCACGCGAACCGAGATGACCAACTACCAGGGGACCGTGCACGGCGGCGTCATCGCGCTGCTCGCCGATGCGACCATGGGGCGCGCGGTTGCGAGCACCCTGGCCGACCGCTCCCGTCAGGCGAACTTCGATCTCAAGGTGACCTTCATCGGTGCCGCGCGTGTCGGGTCCGTCCTCCGAGCACGGGCTCACTTGCTCCACCGGGGCCGCCGTACCGGCGTCGCCGAGTGCCGCATCGAGGACGAGCGGAATCGGCTCATCGCGACGGCCACCGCCACCTTCGCCTACCGCGACGCAGCCGAGCAGCGAGACGGGCCCGCCGGCGAGTAGTCACGCGACCGCTGGCGTCACTTCCCCAACGCCGGCCACCCGGCCGCGCAGTGCCAGGACACCGTCCGGCACCCCGAGCGTCGCCGCCTGCTCCTCCATCTCCGCGGAGACCATGAAGCGGCCTCCCAGCTCGACCAGCGGCGGTCTCATGCCGGGACTCCGGAGGCGGGCGGTGGTTCACGCAACTGGTCGAATCTCCTCACCGACTCCGTGTCTGATCCTGCAAACGTCCGTTCGGCGGCGAGGGACCTCTCCACCGTAGAATGGATCCCGTGCCCACGGATAGCATCGTCATCCGGGGGGCCCGTGAGCACAACCTGAAGGACGTCAGTCTCGCCCTCCCACGCGACCGTCTGATCGTGTTCACCGGCCTTTCCGGCTCTGGGAAGTCCTCGCTCGCGTTCGACACCATCTATGCCGAGGGCCAGCGCCGGTATGTCGAGTCGCTTTCCGCCTACGCGCGGCAGTTCCTGGGCCAGATGGACAAGCCGGACGTGGACGTGATCGAGGGGCTCTCGCCGGCCATCTCCATCGACCAGAAGGGCACCTCCCGCAACCCTCGCTCCACGGTGGGCACGGTGACCGAGATCCACGACTACCTGCGTCTGCTGTTCGCGCGGATCGGCGTCCCGCACTGCCCGGTCTGTGGTCGCGAAATCCACCGTCAGACCGTGGACCAGATGGCCGACCGCGTGGCACAGCTGGGGGCGGGGAGCCGGCTGCTGGTCCTGGGTCCGGCCGTGCGAGGCCGCAAGGGCGAGTACCACCAGCTTCTGCAGGACATCCGCAAGCAGGGCTTCAACCGGGTCCGCGTGGACGGTGAGATGTACCTGCTCGACGAAGACCCGGAGATCCCGATGGAGCGCTACAAGCAGCACGACATCGACGTGGTGGTCGACCGCCTGGTGCTGGGGCCGGAGCAGCGGACGCGGTTGGTGGACTCACTGGAGACGGCGAGCAAGCTCGGCCAGGGCACGGTGCTGATCGTGGACGCCGCCGGCGAGCGCGAGGACCTGCTGATGTCGCAGGCGTACGCCTGCCCCTACGACGGGACGCAGGTGGCCGAGCCGGAGCCGCGCAACTTCTCCTTCAACAGCCCCTATGGCGCCTGCCCCACCTGCACGGGTCTCGGCACCCAGCTGGTGGTGGACCCAGACCTGGTGGTGCCGGATCCCCGCCTCAGCCTGCGTGCCGGCGCGATCGCGCCCTGGAGTCGCTCCCAGTTCTTCTATCCGGAGCTCCTGGAGGCCCTGGCGGAGACCCACGGAGTCGACCTCGACACCCCGTGGCGGGACCTCCCCCCCAAGCACCGGGAGCTGATCCTCCAGGGGGGTGGGCGGCAGAAGCTGTCCTTCGCGTACCGCAATCACTACGGACAGCGGCGCCGCTACCAGGCGACGTTCGAGGGGGTGCTCGAAAACGTCCAGCGCCGGTACGACGAGACGGAGTCCGACTTCCTCAAGCAGGAGCTCGAGAAATACCTCGCCGAGCGTCCCTGTCCTGCCTGCAAAGGGACGCGGCTGAAGGAGGCCACGCTGGCGGTGACGGTGGCCGGCAACTCGATCGCCGAGATCTCCGAACTGACGGTGACCCGTGCCCTCGAGTTCTTCCGCACCCTTCAGCTCAGCGAGCGGGACATGGCGATCGCCCGCGGGATCCTGAAGGAGATCGGGGAGCGGCTCCGCTTCATGCTCGACGTCGGCCTCGACTACCTGACCCTCGCCCGCGCCTCCACCACGCTCTCCGGCGGCGAGTCGCAGCGGATCCGCCTCGCGACCCAGATCGGATCCAAGCTGGTGGGCGTCCTCTACATCCTCGACGAGCCGTCCATCGGGCTGCACCAGCGGGACAACCACCGGTTGATCGAGACCCTGGTGCGGCTCCGCGATCTCGGCAACACGCTGATCGTGGTGGAGCACGACGAAGACACGATCCGGGCCAGCGACTGGGTGGTCGACGTGGGTCCGGGCGCGGGTGAGCATGGGGGGCACGTGGTGGCCTCCGGGCCCCTGGAGGAGGTGCTGCAGCACCCCTCGTCGGTGACCGCCGCGTTTCTGCGCGGCGACCGCGAGGTCCCGGTGCCCGCCCAGCGCCGGCGCGGCAACGGCAAGCGCCTCGTCGTGCGCGGCGCACGGGCCAACAACCTGAAGGGCATCACGGTCCCGCTGCCGCTGGGCACCTTCATCGCGGTGACCGGTGTGTCCGGCTCCGGCAAGTCCTCGTTGATCGCCGACATCGTCTCGCGCCGGCTGGCCCAGCACTTCTACCGGGCCAAGGAGCGGCCGGGTCCTCACGATGGGTTGGAGGGGCTTCAATACCTCGACAAGGCGATCGACATCGACCAGTCGCCGATCGGCCGCACGCCGCGCTCGAACCCGGCCACCTACACCGGCATGTTCACGCCCATCCGGGAGCTCTTCGCCTCCTTGCCGGAGGCCAAGATGCGCGGCTACAAGCCGGGGCGGTTCTCGTTCAACGTCAAGGGCGGGCGCTGCGAGAACTGTCAGGGCGACGGGATTATCCAGATCCAGATGCAGTTCCTGCCCGACGTCTACGTTCCCTGCGAGGTGTGCCACGGCGCCCGCTACACGCAGGAGGTGCAGCAGGTCAAGTTCCGCGGCCACTCGATCGCGGACGTGCTGGACATGACCGTGGACGAGGCGCTGGGGCTGTTCGAGAACATCCCCCGGATCGCGGCCAAGCTGCGCACGCTGCGTGACGTCGGGCTCGGGTACATCCGGCTCGGGCAGCCGGCCACGCAGCTCTCGGGCGGCGAGGCTCAGCGCGTGAAGCTCTCCACCGAGCTTTCGCGGCGCGACACCGGGCGCACCATCTACGTGCTCGACGAACCCACCGTCGGGCTCCACTACGCGGACGTCGAGCGCCTGCTGCTGGTGCTGCACCGGCTGGTCGACCAGGGCAACACCGTGGTCGTCATCGAGCACAACCTGGACATCATCAAGACCGCGGACTGGATCCTCGACCTCGGACCGGAGGGAGGCGATCGCGGTGGCGAGGTTGTGGCCGAGGGCAGTCCGGAGGAGATCGCCGGCAACCCGGCCAGCTACACCGGGCAGTACCTGCGCCCGATCCTGGAGCGAGCGGGGAAGACGATCGGAGAGGCTGCCCGCCCGGTCCGTCCACGCGCCCGCCCGCGACGGCGGAAACCGGAGAAGATCCCCGCCTGACCGCCGAGAAGCCGTCCTCGCGGTCGCTCACGCTCGCTGGAGCGCTCCTCCCCCTCCTCGACCAAGCCGATCGTGGGCTGCCGGCAGGATGCGGTTCCCGAGCTCCGTGCTCTCGGCCGGACGCTCCAGCGGTGGCGGCCCGGAATCCTCAACCACCACCGCACCGGCGCCGGCGACGTCCCCGAGGGCATGCACCACTGCCTGAAGAAGGTGAAGCGCTGTAGGCACGGCTTCCGGCGCTTCGAGAACCACCGCCTTCAGGTGCTCCTTCCCCGGTGGTGTCGAGTGGCCGGCCAGCATCCGCGTCCCCCGGCCATCAGACCAGCGCTCCCCAATCAGATGTGAAGCGCCTTTGACGATGACTTTGCGCGGCAGCGCACTGCGTACGGTGCCGGAACCGGCTACACTCGCAACATCCCGATGCTAGATGCCGCCCAGCGCATCAAATTTCTCAATGCGTGAGCCCTGCCGCCTCCCAGATCCGAACCAGACTTTGGCGCATCAGTCATGCTCGGCGTCGAAGGAGCTACGGGGCGATGAAGGCAATCGCCTGGTACGATGCAGTGCGTTGTGTCTCGCTCGCGCCCCTACGGCGTTGCTCGCCGTAGCCACCTAGACCCAGTCTACCCGTGAAAGGAGGGTCGAACTTGTTCCATCGCATCCGGGCGGTTGTCGCCGCCGGTGCCGTTGCATTGAGCCTCGCGGCCGTGCCGGTGATGAGCTCCGCCGCGTCCGCGTCGTCATCGTCGCAGCCGACCATCGTGAAGATCGACTTTGCCTGTAGCGTAACTCACGTGGGTTTGCTGACTGCGGAGGTTCACCTCACAGCTGCTCCCTCGGCTGCGGTCTCGGGAACGGTCACCGAGTTCCTGAACGGCTCGGAGGTGGCCTCCCAGAGCGTCCTCCTTGACCGGGCAACCACCGACGTCTTCTTTGCATTCGCCGGTCCCGGCACCTACATGTTCACGCTGCACTCGTCGCTCGGAGATGCGTCTTCCACTTCGCATGCGGATTCCTGCCCGAGCCCCACGGTGACACCTACGCCAACCCCAACGCCGACGCCAACCCCAACGCCGACGCCAACCCCAACCCCAACGCCGTCACCAACCCCAACGCCCACGCCCACTCCGACGTCGACACCGACGCCTGCGTCGGCTCCGATCACGACCACACAGGCGCCCAGCTCCACCAGCTCCACCAGCGCCGTGTCGCAGACGGGCGAGGCCCCCAATACTCCCGGCCTGCCCACCACCGGCCATCCCGCTAACGGCTGAGAGAACTCGCTACCTGGGCCGGGCATTTCGCCCGGCCTTTTCTTTTGCCAGTGCGCCCTTGGAGTGAGCTCCGGCCGTCCGGAACCCGCCCCAGCAATGGCCGCACCCCCTGACTCGGAGCGCTCAGGAAATCTGCGGGTGGGGGAACCTGGGCAATTGGAACTAATCGTCCAGGCCTTTTGTCCCATAGACGACCCCTCAATCCTGAAACTACACTGGGCTTATCGGCCCGCCAAGCATGATGGAAGGTCTGGGGTATCTAACTGGGTGCCGTCGTACGTGGCAGGCAATCGGGCAGACGGGAACCCGTGCTGGCGAGCGCGCGGAAATGGAGCCACAACATCAAACCACTGAGCACGGGCTTAGCCAGCAGATGTTCGTCACACCCCCACTTCTAGCCGGAGGCAGGCCGATGCCGACTCGGCGGAGCGGATTTCAGGACAGAGAGACCCGAGGTGCGAACAATGAGAGCAACGGCTACGCGGCGCCTCGCAACCTTCGTTGCATGTGCGGCGGCAGTGCTGCTGGTTCTGGTATCCCTTCCCGAGTCCGTACTGGCATTGGCTGGCAGCGGACCGCCCCCAGTTCCGTTCACGACGTACACCGGATTCAACGCCATCTTGGCTCGTGCACCTTATGTGACCGATCTCACCGCCACGTCAGCCCGCGTCACCTGGGCCACGAATCCTAACGTGCACGGCGCCTTGTACTACGGGCCATCTGGCAGCTGCACCGCCAACCAGATCGCGGTCGCATCCGGCATGGTGACACAGGTTCGCGTCTCACCCAACCCGACCACCACCTACCCGACACGGTATGATTACCAATCGTCGGTCCCGATCACCGGCCTCACCCCGAGCACGACCTACTGCTACGAGGTGTTCGGCGCCGGCACGACCGCCTTCGATCTGCTCCCCGCCGCGCAGCCGTCACAAAGCTTCACCACCCTCGATCCGGCGTCGGTCAGCTCGACAACACCTCTGACCTTCGATGTCGTGGGTGACTTTGGTGAGACCACCAACCGCGGTGCCAACAGCCCGACTTCCGTCAACACCAACCAGGCCGCGATCGACAGCCTCATGGGGGCGTCGGGAGCTCGCTTCGTGGTCGGATTGGGCGACATCGCCTACAACGACGGAGGCAACTACAACTACGGCGACCTGGAAGAGACGGGCACGAACGTCGGCACGCCCAACAAGACCGAGATCAGCGACATCTTCGGCCCGAACTACTGGCCGCTGACCGGTGGTCTCCCGATGTTCGCCGTCGCCGGCAACCACGGTCAGAACTCCAACACCCTGACCACCTGGCCGGAGGCGACGACCGCATCGAGCTCAGGCGGCACCTACGCGATGCAGACGTACTCCTCGGTCGACGGGATCACTACCGCGTCGTACCCGTCGGACTGGTACGCGTTTTCCTCCGGCAATGTCCGTTTCTACATTCTCGACGGGGGGTGGGCGGACGACAACACGGGAACCGCCGCCGGGAGTGCCTGCCCACGCACCGCGGGTCAGGAGAACTGCAAGTTCTATCAGGTGGACGGCGACGCCCACTTCATGACAACTTCGCCGGAGTACCAGTGGCTTGCCAATGATCTCCAGACGCATTCGGGTGGCATCAAACTCGCGTTCCTCCACTTCCCGCTCCGCTCCGACAACAACACCCAGGATAGCGATGTCTATCTGCAGCAAGACCTCGAACCACTGCTGGCTCACAACGGGGTGGACATCATGTTCGGCGGCCACGCGCATGACTATGAGCGCAACACCACAGCCGGACCCAACACCGTGATCAGCTATGTAACGGGGGGCGGCGGCGGCGTTATCAGTACCGTCGCCGGCGGCACCGGTTGCTCGTCCTGGGACGCCTACGCAATCGGGTGGTCCTATAGCTCCGGAAAAGGCTCCAAGTGCGGTGCCGGCGTCACACCCACCTCCGATGCCCAGGTGTACGACTTCTTGAAAGTCGGCATTTCCGGCAACACCGTCACGGTAAATCCCATCAACGCGGCGGGCCAGGGATTCGACACCCAAACCTTCACGTTCAGCCCGTTCAGGTTCCTTCCGCTCCGTCCAGCGTGACGGCCAGTGCCACATCACCGACCTCGGTGCAGCTCAACTGGGGCGCGTCGACCGAGACGGGAGGCACCATCGCGAGCTACCAGATCAGCCGCAATGGCACTGCGCTGACGACCGTGCCTGGCACGACCACCGCGTACACCGACTCCGGCGTTCAGGCCAACACGTCCTACACCTATTCCGTGAACGCGGTTGACGCAAACGGCACTGCCTCCTCGCCGGGGACCTCCAATGCCGTAACCACGGCCGGCGCACAGGTGCCCTCGGCTCCGTCCAACGTGACAGCCAGTGCCACCTCACCGACCGCGGTCCAACTCACCTGGGCCACGTCGAGCGAGACGGGAGGCACCATCGCGAGCTATCAGATCAGCCGCAATGGCAGCGCGCTGACCAGCGTGTCCGGCACGACCACGTCCTACACCGACGCCGCCGTTCAGGCCAATACGTCCTACACATACTCGGTGACCGCGGTTGACGGACGCGGAGCCGCCTCCTCGTCCGGGGCCTCCAATGCCGTGACCACGCCGCTGCTCGTCCAGAGTTTCGAGTCTGGGACGCTTGCGGGGTGGGTTCCCGTCGTGGGCAACGTGGCCGCTGAGAATCAGGTGGCGCACACCGGGTCCTATGCCGCCGGCTTGTCCAGCACCGGGGGCCAGACCTATGCCCTCCAGAACCTCCCGGGATCATCGCCGGCTCTCTCCGTGCGGGGCTGGGTGAATGTGGCAAGCCAATCCTCGGCGGTAACGCTGTTCGGGGTTCGAACCCAGGCCACGTCCACCACTGCTGCGTACCAGGTCGCCCAGGTCTACCTCGACGCAACCGGCCACATCAAAGTGCTCAACAATGTCAGCAAGGTCAGCTACCTAAGCAACACCGTCCTCCCGACGGGCGGATGGCACCAGATCGCCTTCACCGTAAACGAGACAGCGGGCACCATGCAGGTGTCGCTGGACGGAACCGCGGTCTCGTTCGGCGCTTCCACCGTGCTGAGCGGCCAGAACCTCGGCACCGTCCCGATGAACAATCTCCAACTGGGAGATGACTCCACAGGCCGAACCTATAGCTGGTATGCCGACGACCTTGTCGTATCGAGCGGCTAACCTGTCGGAGCCGAGTCCTGGCCACCGGAGCACCAGCGGCGCACTCTCCTCGCCATCACGCGAGGAGAGTGCGAGTGTTCCGGGAGTTGACCGTGTTCGAGGTGAAGGAGGTCCTGCGACCGTGCGCCGGTACCTGGCGGTGGCGGCGACTGGATTCGACGTGCGCGGAGAGCGGTTCGGCGATGAACTGGCAGCCGCCGGGAAGCACGCCGAACAGCTGCTCGACGACCTTCCGCAAGGTCTACAAGCTGCTCGGGCTGGTCAAACGCTTCGGGGCGGACGGGGTCGAGGCGGCTTGCCGCCGCACCCCTGGAGGTGGAGGTGGTCGACGTCTTCCGCGTCCAGCGGACACTTGAACACGAGCTCCAGAGTGGGCTCCAGCCGCCGATGGCGACCATCCTGCGACCGCGATTCGCCCGCGACCCGGGGCCTTCGCCCCGGCCAAGGACAACCGACCATGCCTGAGGTCATCTCCCTCGAGCTGCGGCAGGTGCTGGGGGGCGGAGTTCAAGCGCTTGATGACCGAATCGGGTCCCGGTTTCCGCGCCCAAGAGGTCGACCCCACGACGCAGAAGCAGCTCGGGTGTGGCGGGGTGGCGGGTCGTAGAAGTGCTGGAAGGGCCACGTCTGCGTCAGGGCGATCGCAACACCTCCACGCCGGCCGCTGACAGGCCAGCAGCTCCGCTGAAGCAAGCGTTCCCCTGCTACCCGTGGATCAGCTGTGAGAGCGCGTCGAGATAGGCCGAGCCATAGAGCCGGCTGGGTTCCAGGTAGGTGTTCTCCACGAACTCGTTCCAGCTGATTCCGAACCAGCCGTCCGGGTCTGATTTCACATTCACCTGCCAGACCTTGTCGAGGGTCTGAGTCCCAAGCCGGGGCACGCAGCTCCCGCCGACCAGCTGTTTGTTATAGCCGGGGATGAAGGACGGGAACCATCGCTTCCGCTGCGCGTGGACGGCGGCCCCCAAAGCCTCCACCGACGAGCCCGCCCTGGTGTTGGACCAAGGGTTCTCCGACGACCAGTAGTAGCTGGTCCCGTCCAGGTAACGACTGTCCGCGGGCCAGGAGGACGCGGTCTCATCGCCGAGCAGGTACACCCTGGACCCGACCGCTCGGGAGACCGCTGCCAGCGTCGCTTTGGGGTACTTTCGTGAATCCAGCAGCATCACCATCGGCTTGCCGCTGTAGCTGTTCTCGAAGGCCGGGTCGGCAGCGTACCGAGAGATGAAATAGTCGAGATCGGCGATGACCTCGGAGGCGGGTCGGTTGTAGTTGCCGTAGGCGGCGAAAGCCAGGGCGAGGCGAAATTGGGGCTGGTGGGTGGAGTCATAGGCGTCGACTCTCTGCACCAGGAGGTCCAGGCGCCCGTCGTAGCCCGGCGACGCCGGGCTCTGACCGGCCATTCCGGTGCCCTGCCAGCTGACCAAGAACCCGGTGATGCCGGCGCCTGCGGCGAGGTCGATGTGGTGGTCGAAGGTCGCTGCCTGGTTCTGACTGTAGAGGCCTTCGGCGGGGACGTCGACGATCTGGGCGCCGGGATAGGAGACCTGCGGCCCGCAGCCTGCACTGCCCATGGTGCCGGGCGCCGGGAGTGCCGGGTCCTGCGCCGGATAGTCGGGACCCAGCTTCTGCTTCCAGTGCTGGGGTGTCCACCACAGGTAGTAGTGGACATAGACAATCGGAATCCCGGGGCTGGGGGTGGGGATCGGGCGCGACGACGGGGACGGGGCCGGCGGGGAGGGCGTTGGGTGAGTGGAGACCGTCCCGCAGTTCGACACCAGCAGCCCCCCGATGAGAAGGAGGATGCCGACCACGAGCCGGATCCGCTGCCTTCGCCTCAACGCCATCTCACCCAGGACAGCCGGTGAAACCAGCGGCTTCGGGCGGCCGGCGTGTTGGTCGAACCGCCCGGTTCGGGGCTGGCCCGATCGTCTGCTCGACGCTGGGGGGCGCCCCAGGGACGGCGGGCATTCTTCGGGAGCCGAGGTGCCGGGAGCCGCGGCATCGCGTCCCTTGCCCGGCGGAGCACGGTCTTGACTTCAGGCCTTTGCCCCAGGATCAGGAGCAGGACCAGCGCCACCACTGCCATCGACGCCACCACCAGCATGTCGAGGGGCGTGACGATCTGGATCACTACGGCTTGGCTCCTGGACAGCGAGAAGGGGGTGCGAGGCGAAAGGCCCGACGCGCTGACATGTGCGACGTAGTTCCCGCTCGGCAGCCAGACGACCACGGTGCCTTGGCGGTCGAGCTGGACCTGTTGCCGCCTGCCGGCTGCGTTAACCAGGGTCGCCGGCCGGTCGAGCCCCGTCCCGAAGAGCGCGTCCCGGGCGGTCAGGCGCAGCGTGTAGAACTGCATCCGCACGGTCCACGTCTTGCCGGGCCCGGGGAGGAACTTCTGCTGCCCTGAGAAGATGACGTCGAGGCCGTTGTAGCGGGCGCTCGAGAGCCGCCACGGCGTCCTCGGTTCATTGAGGGGGGTCGGGCCCGGCGCCTCGCTCGGGGCCTTCAGATTCAGCCAGACGGGCTTCGACGGCGAGGTCATGGTGAGACCCTCGCCGTTGGGACCGTGGAGCTTGACATCGGAGACGTGGCTCGCTCTCAGAGCCCGGCCCGACGCGTCGACGAACCGGACGGGTGTCAGATAGGAAACCTGCAGCCCAACTCCCAGCGTCTTGTCACCGGTGCCGCCCAGGTGAATCTCCCGGTTCGGCGTCCACACCGAGTCCGACCAGCGCGTGAAGGTGACGCGGGTCTCGGGGTTCGGATCCTGAACCTGGACGGCCAGCGTGTGTGTGCCTGCGGTCCCGACCAGCGTCGACCCGATGCCATCCGGTCCGGAGACGAACGTCTGGGTGCCGTCCAGCGTGAATTGGACTCCAGGCAGGCTCGGCGCGGTCTCCACCGCGAGGCGGAGCGGCGTCACGGTCAGCGTCCCCGAAGCCTGGCTAGGCAGCGGTTGCACGGCCAGCAGGGGCCCGGTATCACCGTTGTAGGCGACGACCACCTGGTGGACGCCCGCGGCCAGCGTGCCCGCGACGTGGAAGCTGACCACGCCGCCGCCGTCGGTGAGCGACTCGTGGTAGTTGGTGCCGTCGATGAACAGCCGCAGGCTGACGTCGGGCACCGGTGCGCCCGCCGACGAGAGCGACGCCACCACGTTGATCGTCTGCCCGGCTTGCGAGGTCCCCGGTGGAGTGAGCGTGACGGTGGAGGCGGGGCGGACGGTGGGACTGGACGCGCCCGGCGAGGCGGAGCGCGCAGGGGCACTTCCCACGTTCGCGGGGGTGGGGGGGACAGCGGGAGTGGAGGTGGGGCCGACAGCGGGGGTGGGCGCGATCGTGGGGGTGGGGCCGACAGCGGGGGTGGGGTCGACAGCGGGGGTGGGCGCGATCGTGGGGGTGGGGGCGACGGGGGGAGTGGGCAGGTTCGTGGGGGTGGGCAGGACATCGGCCGGGCCACTGGCGGCATGTGACTCCGCCAACGCGGTTCCAGGCCCATCGAGCCGACCGGACGCGAGGAGCAGCAAGCTGGCCGCGACGCAGATCGTCACCCCGAATCGGAGTCCCACCCTGAGGATGCGGCTCACCGCCCCCTCCGCGCCAGGACCACTCCGGCGGCCGCCGCCATGCAGAGCACCAACACGATGACGGCTCCATACAGCGTCAACAGCCCGGTCGCCGGCGCCGAGCTCTGGGTCTCGGCCTGCAGCGATGGAGCCTGTGGAGGCTGGGGAGCGCCGGGAGCCTGGTTGAAGTCGAAGGCGCCCATCAGGTCGTCGGCCTTCTCGTCGCGGGTCGTCAGAGGGGGCAATCCATGGAGCGTCTCGATGAACTTGAGTATCGAGGTGAAGTCGGATACCCCGTGGAACACGTACCCGCGCTTCGCGTAGGGCGAGATCATGAGCGCCGGCACCCGGAACCCGTAGCCGTATGCGTCGACCTGTGGCGGCGGCACGTGGTCGTACCAACCGCCCCAGTCGTCCCAGGTGAGGATGATCGCAGAGCTGCTCCAGACGCTGCTCTGCATGATCGCCCGTATCAGCTGCAGCGTTGACTGCTCGCCCGCCGCCACGTTGCCCGGCGGATGCTCTGAGCTTCCGCTCTGGACGATGTAATTGACGTCAGCCGCCTGGCCGCTGGCCAGCGCCGGGTAGATCCGGCTCAGGTCCTGGATGTCGGCCATGCGGTTGGGGTCGTCGACGTAGTTGGACATGGTCAGCATCGGTATCCAGATCAGCTGGGAGTCCGAGGCGGCGCTGGCGGGGCGGTTCTTGTAGGTCACTTGGGGGTTGTAGTTCTTGGCGTAGAAGCGCCAACTGACACCTGCGGCCTGGAGGCGGTCGAAGATGGTTGGGACGCCGTCGAAGCCCTGTGGCGGTATCTCCCCGTTGTGCTCGAACTGGGTTGCCGCCACCGCGAATTCGTGGTTGGCGTAACTGGAGTCCAGCGCGGAGGAGAAGAAGTGGTCGGCGAGGGCATACGAACGGGCGAGCTGCCAGTAGGCCGGAATCTCCCGCTGGTCGTAGTAGCCGAGCGGCAACGTGCCGGTCAGGTTGCGCTGCGTCTGCGCAAGGACGAATCCGTCCATCTTGCCCCCGTCGTAGGCGACGCGCGCGCTGTCGGCGCCGTGATCCGGATCTGGTGTGCGGACGTCGTTGATGGGGTGAGGCGCGTAAGAGACACCGCCGGGGTCGGCCGGATTGGCCGGGACTCTGGTGTCGGCAGGCAGGCCATCCGCTCCCGGGAAGGTCCCGAAGTAATTGTCGAACGTGTGGTTCTCCTGCATCAGCACGAAGACGTGCTTGATCTTGGCGGCCGCGGCGCCGTCGACCGGAATCGGGCCGGTGTTCGCCGGCTGCGGCGGCGGCAGGTTGTTCGCCGCCACGAAGTTGGCGGGAGTCGAGCTCTGAGCGGACGCGTTCACGGGAGCCGTGGCCACGAGCAATGTCAGAGGCAGCATCAGGGCCAGCTCGCACAAGACTCGCAGTCTCATCCGTACACCTCGAAGATGCGGACCGCCACCACCCGGCGTAGGGCGCCACGGTCTGTTCGCGCGTCCTGCTTCCAGGTGAAGACGGCGATCCCGTGGTAACGGGCCACGTAATGCATGAGCCGTTTGGCAAAGTGCGGCGAACGGGCGGCGGAGTAGGAGTCATAGACCAGGTACTGGATCGCCCCCTCGCGGATCTGCAGATCCGGGTTGCGGACCGGTTGATAGCTGGGGTTCCGGTGCAGGGGATCGGTGCTCACGCTGAGCGCGAGCGTCCGCCGTCCGCTGTAGAACTCGATCACGTTCGCGAGCGAGGGCCCGATCGTAAGCAGGCGGGTGTCCGGCAGGGTGTGGCTTCGAACCCAGTCCCCGACCGGCCGGCTGGCGGCCAGGCCGCCCGTGCCGGCGGTGAACTGGATCGCCGGCAAAGCTGCACTCTGCGTGGTAGCGCCCTCGCTGCCGGTGGCCACGATCGTCGGCGGGGAAGGCGACGTGAAGCTCAGGGCGCCGGGCAGCAGCGTGATCAGAATGACGGCGGTGATCGCGACCAACGTGCCACGAGACACGAGGGCCGGCCGGGGGATCCGCAGTCGCTCCGCCCCCAGAGCCGCGAGGCGGGCCAGAGCGAGCGCTCCGTCCGCCGCCAGCACCGCGACCGGAGCCAGGGCCGGCAGGAGGTACTCGAATCCCTTGGTCGGCCACCATTCGTAGAACGCGATCATGACCGCCGGGACCGTGAGCAGGAGGATGTCATGAGCGTCCCGCCTGCGCAGCGCCCGCACCACCCCGACGCCTGCCAGCACCACGATGCACACCCCGACGGTGGGGGCCAGCGTCGCGTAGAACCCCGGGGTATGGTTGGCGGGGCGGAAGATCTGCCAGACCAGGTAATGTTGGGCGCTCGACCCGCCCCCCGCGACGAGCAGCGAAACTGGGAAGGGCAGCATGGTGACGACGTAGACGGCGGCGCTCAGGAGGAGGTCCCGCGGGCGCAGAGGGACGCTGCGTGCCAGGCAGAAGAACACCACCGCGGCGGGTAAGAGGAGGATTGCGGTCTCCTTCGCCAGCACTGCGAGCCCAGCCGCGCAGGCGGCCGCGCATAGGGTCAACCGGCGCGGCCGGCGCACGTAGAGCGCGAGCAGCAGCGTCGCCACCGCGACCAGGAGTGCCATCGGGCCGTCCAGGAGCATCTGACGCGAGATCGCGATCGGATACGCCGAGAACGCAAGCATGAGCATGGTCAGAAACCCTGCCGTCCTGCCCCGCGTCACCCAGCCAAGCGCTCCCCCGACGCCGACCAGTGCCACCCCGGCCCCAACGCACACCAGGCGTGGTACGAGGTCGTTGACGCCGGTGATCCGGTAAAGGAGGGAGACGACGATGTGGACCAGCAGGGGATGGGCCCGAAACACACCGAAGAGCTGGAGGTATGTCCGGTTCCCCGCCAGCGCTGCCGCTTGCCCCGCGTACACCGCCTCGTCGGAGTTGAAACCGTAGCGGTCGACGCCGACCAGGCGGACCACCGCCGCCGCGCCCAGGATGAGCAGGATCCCGCCGACCGCCAGCACCGCCCTCCGCTGGTCGACCACGCGCCACAGCAGCCAGTCGAGAGCCGGCGGCCCGTGCCTGCGCTCCCGACGGAGTGCGGTCAGCGTGACGGGCGCGCGCTCATTCACGATCACCGCGCGGACGCCACAGGAGTGGATGGGGCGAGGGCTCGGGCCCGGGCGAGGATCTCCTCGATGGTGGCGGCCCACGCGTAGTCGGTGGCTACGATCCTCACCGCTTCAATCTCTTGCAGCGCTCCGGCCATGATCGCGCGCTCCCGCCGCAGCAGGTCCTGATAGCCGACTCCGTTCGCCCGCAACCAGGAACGGATCCGGCCGTAGGGCGGGAAGCCGTAGGCGTCCTCGGTGTTCTGAGCCAACTCCTCGAGCATCTCATCCGGGCTCAGCGCCTCCACCCGGTCGGTCTCGCCTCGCTCGATGAGGTAGAGGCGGCTCGGCCTCGCGCGCTCGCCGATGGCACAGTCGACCAGCTGTCTCACGTCGTATTTGGGTGGGGGACAGAGCGCCTGCACCAGCGCGTTGAGGCCCATGATGGGAAGATTCCTCTCCCCCAGGCGCTTGCCCGCCGCGCGGCCCTCGCGGGAGTGGAGCCGGCTCTGGACAGGGAGCGTCAAGCGGGACCGCAATCCGAGCCGGTTTTGAGGCGTCGATTGGACGGTGTGCGCGCTGATCGTGAGCGGCTTGGGGTAGCGGCTCAGCCGGCCGTCCTCGCCGAGAACCACCATGTCATCGGAAAAGAAGACCCCGGAGTGCCGCTGCAGCAGGTGGAGGATCGTGCTCGTCTTGCCGGTATCGGTCTTGGCCGAGAGCAGGATGGTCTCCCCGTCGATCTGAATCGAAGCCGCATGGAGGAGGATGTGGCCGGTGGGGACGAGGAGGAAGCGCAGCAGCGGCTCGACCAGATTCGTGTACACGACGTGGGGCGAGACCGCCAGCAGGGGGCTGACGCGGACCCGGATCGGGGAGGCGAGGTCGATGCTGAAGTTAGCGCCCAGCGCGCCGACCTGTTCCCGCCAGAGGATGCGTCGCCCATCGGACGTGACGTCGATGGAGCGTCGAGGTGCGGCGCCGCCGACCAGCCCGCGGGTGATCTCCAGGTCGGTGCGCTGGGGCTGCGCGACCCGGAAGAATGAGAGCTCCGGGAGCCTGATGGCCGAGGTGATGCCGAGGAGGCCGTCGATATCGTAGTGGTGCACGCGACTCAAGAGGATTCCTTACTGAGATTTCAAGACAGGTTTTCAGCGCGCCGGTTCCGCCAGATGATCCGGTCGCTGATGAGGTAACGGACGAGGAACATCGCTGCGATCGCGATCAGGTTCGTGAGCAGGTAGTTGACGCCGCTCACCGAGGTGAGCAGGTAGAAGATCCCGAGCCGCAACGGCATCGTCAACGCGGTCAGCGCCCCAAAGCTTAGCAGTCGCCAGCCGGCGCCCGCGAGGCCGGCGGACCCCCGGGAGGGAAAGACCATCCTTTCGGTCAGCCCCCAGTTCCAGAGCGTGGAGCCGACGCTGGCCGCCAGGGCGGCGACCAGATAGTAGATATGGAAGCGGTCCACCAGCAGCCAGAGGAAGAACTGATTGACGAGGATTCCGGACAGGCCGACCAGCCCGAACAAGACGGTCGTCCACGTCAATCGGGTCAACCGCCGGCCGCCCGGAACCCGCTCCAGCAACGGCCGTATCCCCTGAGTCGGAGCACTCATCGGCTGCCCGCTATGGCGCGCGGAAGATCCGCGGTGGAGCGACGCACCGTCTCCGCCCAGGTCACCGCCTGCTGCAGGTCCGCAGGGCGGAAGGGGCGCCGATGCCGTCGAACGAGCACCGCCACCTGGACATCCCCCTGGGCCGGCGCCGGAACCAGGATCGCGGACAGCGTCTCGACGTTGCGCCGCGGCTGGGGGCGAAAGGACAGCGGCTCGACCAGCAGGCCAGGCCTTCGATTGGCCGCGCAGCGCGAGATCAGCTCCCCCAAACCGGCCGGCACCAAGGTCGCCGGCGCCGCCGCGGGCAGGCTGGGCCCGGCAGCCCACCAGGCGTGGTCGGCATGGACCCGCTTCGCGAACTGGGCGATGTCGACGTCGGCACGGATGAGCCGCCGCAGATGGGCGCGAAAGCCGCTCAGGCTGAAGAGCAGCGGCACGATGAGTGCGAACGCCTGCGCGACCGTCCCCAGGACCATGGGATGAGCGGGGTAGACGGCCATCATGGCCACATAGAGCAGGAGTCCGAGCACGCTGCCGGTGAGCCCGAACGCCCGGTAGAGCAGCGCCTCGTTCTCCGGCCTGCGAAACGCGATCTTCCGCTGCAGCAGCGCGTTCAGCACCGAACTGCCGATCGAGGCCACGATCCAGACCAGCAGCATGGCGGTGGTGGCACGCATGAGCGCCGCGAAGACCGCGTCAAAGAAAGCGAGGCTGATGGCGGTGATCAAGGCGAACTTCAAATGGGAAGCGCTCAGCGGGACCTGGAAGAAAAGCGATCCCAGGTGGCGCAGGTAGAGGAGTCCCTCGCGCATCGACGCCTTGGACACACCCTCGTGCCGGGCGCCGAACGTGAACGGCACGTCGACCACGCGCAGCCCGGGGCAGAGGACGAGAAGCTCGAGCAGGATCTTGAACCCGACCGGCCGCAGCAGCAGGCCGTCGACCGCGTCGCGGCGGACGCAGAAGAAGCCGCTCAGGGGATCGGTCGTTCGCCACGACTCCGGGAACAGCGTATACGCGGCCCGCCTCGTGCCCCGGCTCACCAGCCTTCGGGCCCGGCTCGACAGTCCGACCGCGCTTCCCCCCGCGATGTAGCGCGAGGCCACGGCCAGGCCGGCGCCGGCTTCCACCTCGGCCAGCAGCCGGCGTGCGACCTGGGGCGGGTGCTGCAGGTCTCCATCCATGACGCAGACCGCCGCACCCCTGGCCAGCCCGATGCCTTCAGCGACCGCCGTGCCCAGCCCGCTCTGTGCCGCCGGTGGTCGCTCGACGACCCGCCAGCCGGACGAGGAGGCGAGTTCACGCAGAAGTGGCCGGGTGGCCGCGTCGGTGGAATCGTCGACCACGATCACCTCGTAGTCGACGCCTTCCAGCGCCGACCTGAGCGCGGCGTCGAGCGGCATCACATTGCCCGCCTCGTTGCGCGTCGGGATCACCAGCGAGAGGCGGGGGCGCCATGACGGGGAGAAGGACATGCGCTCGGCGGCGTCCTCTAGACCGGGCGCCCGAGAGAGCGAACCAGCCTCACCGAGCACGGCGGCCGACCACGCCCCCGACCTGGATCGTTCCAGCGTGGTTTACCGGCGTGCACCGCCCGGTCGGTCCAGCGGACCACAGCATCACTTGTACCTCCTTGCGCAACCCCAGACCCCTGCACGGATGTCGAAGTCAACTCTGAACATTCCACCCGCCGTCAGCCTCGGCGCTCGCCCCCACCAGGGGGGCCGGCAGATCGCGTGGCGCGCGGCACCGTCAAGGGGGCCGCACAACAATCAAAACCCAAGTCTAAAGATCTCGCCATAGGACAATTGGATAACGGCTATAGGACAGTTATCCCGGGGTTAAGGACCGGCCCTCTCGGCAACGGTCAGCGCCGGGCGGAACCGAGCTTCGTGAGGACGTTGCGTGCCGCCAGGAGCGCGTAACGAGGGGTGGGCGGCCGGCAGCGCACCGGTCTCGTGGCCCGGCTTTCAATGGCGGCCCTAAACGCTTCCGGGTCCCTTCCCGCAAAGGTGGTGCAGCAGGTCGCGATCGCTTGGCGCAGGTGGGCGTCGGATCCTCCGCTGAGCGAGCGGTCGCCGAAGTCATGCCGGTTGGCGCGTCGGTTGGCGAGCAGAGTCGCGGGGGCAGGCGAGCCGTTCAGCACCTCCACCACGTCGAAGGGGAGCTCCCCGGCCAGTTTCGCAACGCCGTGGCGGCCCGGATGCCAGAAGGGATGGACGGCGACGGCGATACCGCCCGCCTCGTGGATCGCCACCACGGTCTCGGCTGCGCTGAGCCCGGGCGGGATGGGGTGGGAGATGAAGAGCGCTCCCACGTGCCCATCTCGGGTGGAGACTTCCTCGCCGACGATGATGTAGATACGTGCCTTGGTTTCAGCCGCGTGCGCGCGCGCCCGCAACGCCCCCTCGACCGTGTTGTGGTCGGTGATGCAGAGGACGTCGAGCCAGGGGATGCGATCGGCATAGTCGACGACGTCCTCTGGCTCGTCCACGCCATCCGAGCAGCGCGTGTGGACGTGGGGATCGCAGATTCCCCGTCCCGGTCCCTCCGGGGGACCGTTCGGAGCGTCTCGACTGGCCGCGTCGACGTGCCCTTCGCGACGAAACTCGTGATCGCCTCCCATCCTGCTCAACACCGTCCGTGATCACCTCCTCGGCGGCGACGCCTGCCGCCGGCGGCGCCGGGGATTGTGAGCCGCGCGGGTCCCGCGGGTGAGCATGGACAACGAGCCCTGTTTCCGCGCCCGCCGCCGACCGATCTGGCCGGACCTCCAGGGCCGGATGAGGGCAGCGTCGGCAAACTGCAACCCACCGTAGCACGCAGGTGCGGGATGGCCCGAAACCGGCCCCGAGGAACGGGGGCAGCGTAAAGGGTGCAGACAGACGGTGGGGACACCGGCGAAGATGCGCGCATGGAGAAGACAGGCAACGCTGCGCGTGCCAGATGGTCGGAGCCTCGGCGATGAGCGCGCTCGAAGAGCTGAAGACGGTCCTCGCCGAGGTGACCGACCTGCACCGCGTCGGAGGGGTGCTGGAATGGGACCAGGAGACCTACATGCCGGCGGGAGGCGTGGCGGCGCGGGCGCGCGAGGTGGCCCTGATCAGCCGGCTCGCGCACGAGAGATTCGTCTCCGACCAGGTGAGGTCGCTGCTGGAGCGCGCGGAGGCACAGACGCAGAGCCTGGCCGAGGACAGCGACGACCGGAGCCTGGTGCGTGTGGCGCGCCGAGACTTCGATGAGGCGACCAAGCTGCCGGCGGCGCTGGTCGAGGCGATGGCGCGCGCGCAGGCGGAGTCGCAGCCGGTCTGGGTGGAGGCGCGCCGGAGGTCCGACTGGGCGCTCTATCAGCCGCGAATGGAACGGACGGCGGAGCTGGCGCGCCGGGTCGCCGACGCCTACGGGTACCGGGAACGCCCCATGGACGCGCTCATCGCCCAGCAGGAGCCCGGCCTCACCCTCGCCGACGTCGATCGGATCTTCGCCGAGCTTCGCAACGTGATCGTCCCCCTCGTGCGCGAGATCGGCGGCCGGCCGCTGGCGCCCGATCTCCTCGATCGCACGCTGGAACCGCCCGACCGGCAGATCTCCTTCGGCCTCGATGTGGCTCGCGCGCTTGGGTACAGCACCGAGCGCGGTCGCATCGACCTGTCCGCCCACCCGTTCACGATCGGCCTCGGTCGCGGTGACGTCCGGATCACGGCCCGGGTCGAGCACGGGCTGAACAGCGTCTACGGGACGATCCACGAGGCGGGCCACGCCATGTACGAGCAGGGCGTCGCCTCCGAGATCGACCAGGGTCCGCTCGCGGGAGGCACCACCCCCGGGGTCCACGAATCGCAGTCACGGCTCTGGGAGAACCAGGTGGGGCGGAGCCGGGCCTTCGCCGGCTGGATCCTGCCCCGGCTCCAGCAGGCGTTCGGAGACCTCGACGGGCTCGACCCAGATGGGTACTACCGCTCGGTCAACCTGGTCCGCCCTTCCTACATCAGGGTCGACGCGGACGAGGTCACCTACAACCTCCACATCATGCTGCGGACGGAGCTGGAGGGCGAGCTACTGGAGGGGAGGCTGCGCGTGGCCGACATTCCGGAAGCCTGGAACCAGAAGCTGAGCGACTACCTCGGGCTGGCGCCACCCCCGTCCACCGCCGAGGGCTGCCTTCAAGACATCCACTGGACCTTCCCGGTGCTCGGGTCGTTCGTCGGCTACACGCTCGGCAACGTGATCGGCCCCCAGTTGCTGGCGACCGCGGTCCGGTCGATCGGCGACCTCGACGAGCTGATCGCGCGCGGGGACTTCGCCACGCTGCTGGGCTGGCTGCAGGAGAACGTGTACCGGCACGGGCGCAAGTTCACGCCCAACGAGCTGCTGACCCGCGTCACCGGCGAGCCGATCAACCCCGCCTACTGGACCCAATACATCCGGGACAAGTACACCGCGCTCTACGACCTCTGAGGGGTGGCGCATGGCCCCCGAACGCGTTACATTGCCAGCGATTCAACCGCAAGCTGTCCGGTTTAGGGTTGCATCGCCGGCAATGTCACCGGTTGGGGCGCTCAGATGAGTCGACGCAGGCGCTGCGCCACCTCTTCCGGACTGACGTCGATCATGGCCTCTCCCTGCAGGCGCTCGAAATAGGTGACGTCGCTGCGGTAGACCGGGTCGGGGTTGGAGCGGCTGACCACTTTGAGGAGGACCTGGTAGCCGGCGTCAGCGCCACGCGGCCCGCCGCCGCTGAGCGCGAAGTTGAAGGACGTCAGGTTCCACTCCTTGTAGGCACTCAGAACGCTGGAGAGTCCCTGTCCGAGGGCGGCGCAGTCTTCCTCGGTCAGGTCGACCAGGTCGGCGGCGCCTTCGACCACACCCCACACCTCGTGGAACCCGGTGGGGGCGAACGCGGTCAGCCAGGCGACCCGGCCGGTTCGTCCCACCCAACGCGGGCCGGCCGCCTCCTGCTCGAGCAGGGTCCGCCAGAAGGGGGTGGCGTTCAGCTCCGCCCACATCTGGGATCGCTCCACCAGCAGGCGCTGCACGGTGCAGCCGCAGGCGTCGTGCGCGGACTGCAGATGGGGGTGCACGAGGGAGGACCCCGACGGCGGCAGGTAGTTGGCATTGATCGAGCTCCAGACCGCCCCCGGATCCAGCTTCCGGACCGCCCGCGCGTGCCGCACCATCGCGGTCAGGGCGTCGCCGATCAGCTCCGGGGTCAGCTCGTCGAGGTCCAGGAAGTGGCGCGCCGGGTCGTAGATGCCGACCGCGGTGTGGGTCGAGTACGCGAGCACGTTGGGCACCACCACCGCGCGGCCCTGGCGGATCCGGCCCTCGGGCGTCAGCTCGGGCGGGAACGGGAACGTCAGCTGCTCCAGCACCTCTGCGTCGAAGGGGCAGAACCTCCCGGGGGCGGTGAGCGAGGTGAGGTCGGTGCGCTGCTGGGGCTGCAGCTTCTCGCCGGTGATGAGCCGAGCGCTCGCGCCGGTGAGGGGATCGCGCCGCCAGCGCAGCGGCACCGAGCGCCACTCGCCGCCCGCCGACCGATCCGGCACCCGGGCCTGCAAGTCCCGCTCCTCGAACACGATCATCATCGCCACAATCTAGCCCTGCAGGGCAGCTCGGCCAGCTGTCGACAGATGTCGCGTCGGTGGCCCTGGATTTGGGCCATCTCTCGACAGATGGCCACCGGGGTTTGGAGTGCCTGCCAGACTGGTCCGCGGTGCTCCCCGCGTACGAGGTGGTCGGCGAAGGGCCGCCCCTGGTGCTGCTGCCTGGCACCTTCAGCGATCGGCGGGTCTGGCGGCGGGTGGTGGGCTCCCTGCAGCGCCGGCACCGCTGCCTGCTCTACGACCCGCGCGGCACCGGGCAGACGGCGGACCCCGGAACCCCGTTCGGCGTCGACGACCTGGCCGACGACGTGCTCCAGCTGCTCAAGCACGTGGCGTGGTCGCGGGTGGACCTGGTCGGCCACTCGCTTGGGTCCGCCACCGCGCTCACCATCGCGGGGCGGCATCCCTCTCGCGTGCGGCGGCTGGTCGCGATCGCTCCCGCCATGGGCGTGGACGCGCATCTCGCCACCGTCCTCGATCACTGGGAGGCGCTGGCGCGGTCGAACCTCGACGAGGGGGCGCTGGCCCGCGCGCTGGTGCTGGACGCCTTCGGCCGCGCCGCCTTCGAACGCATCGTCCCGGCGGTCATCCACGACTGGGTCCGCCACCCGATCGCCCGCGACACCATCCTCCGCTTCGTGGCCTGCGACCGCACCCAGGACGTGGGCGCGATGGCGCGCCGGGTGGACGCTCCGACGCTGCTCCTGGCCGGAGGTGAAGACGCGCTGGCCGGCGTCGCCAACGCCGAGCGCCTGGCGGCCCTGATCCCGGGTTCCCGCGTGGAGGTGATCGCCCGCAGCGGGCACACGCCGCAGGTGGAGCGGCCGGCCGCGGTGGCCCGCCTGGTGGCGCCGTTCCTGGAGGGCTGAGGCGCCGGCGGGCCGAACGTACGATCAGAGAATCATGGCCACCCAGGAGGTCGCCGCCGACCGTACCGAGGAATTCCGCGAGCGTTTGCGCGCGGTACCCGACGAGCCCGGCGTCTACCTGTTCCGAAACCAGGGTGGCACCGTGATCTACGTCGGGAAGGCGGTGCGGTTGCGCGATCGGCTCCGCTCCTACTTCACGCCCGGCTACGCGCTGCTCAATCAACGCATCGCCGACTTGCTCCGCAACATCTGGGACTTCGAGTTCATCCGCGCCGGGAACGAGGTGGAGGCCCTGATCCTGGAGCAGAACCTGATCCAGCACTACCGGCCGCGCTACAACGTCCGCCTCAAGGACGACAAGAACTACCTCTATCTCAAGCTCCCGGTGCGGGACGAGTTCGCACGCGTCCACTACGCGCGGCGAATGCAGAAGGACGGTGCCCTCTATTTCGGGCCCTACACCTCGGCCCAGTCGCTGCGCGAGACGGTGAAGTCGATCCGTCGGCTGCTCCCCTTCCGGACCTGCTCCGATGACATCTTCAAGCAACACAAGGTCTGCCTCGACTTCCACATCCAGCGCTGCCCCGGGCCCTGCGAAGGCCGCATCTCAGAGGAGGCCTACCGGGCCCGGATCCAGGAGGTCGGCTACCTGATGGAGGGCCGCTCCGACCAGCTCTCGGGAGAGCTGCGCCGGCGCATGCTGATGGCGGCGGAAGCGCTGGACTTCGAAAACGCGGCCGCTTACCGCGACCAGCTCCAGGCGGTCGAGAAGATCGCCGGCCGCCAGAAGGTCCGCACCTCGGGGAAGGACGACCAGGATCTGGTCGCCTACGCGCGCGAGGGGCGGGACGTCTACGTGGAGCTGGCGTACTTCCGCGAGGGCCGGATGGTGGGGCACGACGGATTCCCCCTGGAGGGGGCTGCCGACGCCACCGAGCCCGAGCTCCTCCGCGGCTTCGTGGTGCAGTACTACGGCAGCGCGACCCACGTGCCCCGGACGTTGCTCCTGCCCGGTCCGATCGAGGAGCCGGACCTGTTGCGCGAGTGGCTGGCGCAGCTCCGGGAGGGAGCGGTCGAGCTCCAGGTCCCCAAACGCGGCCGGAAGCGGCAGCTGCTGGACCAGCTCGCGGTGACGGCTCAGGAGGAACTGCGCCAGCTGCATATCCAGGCCGACTACGACCGCAGCCGGACGGAGCCGATGTTGCTGGCGCTGGCCGAGGCGCTGAACCTCGCCGAGCCACCGCACAGGATCGAGTGCTATGACATCTCGAACATCCAGGGGGCCTCGGCGGTGGGGTCGATGGTGGTCTTTCTCGGCGGCCGCCCGGCCACCGATCACTACCGGCACTTCCGCATCAAGTACACCCCGGGGCCGAACGACTTCGCGATGTTGCAGGAGGTGATGCGCCGGCGCCTCGACCACCTGGAGGCAGCCGAGCGCCGCGAGGGTGCGGAGGTGGTGGGGGACAAGTCGTTCTCCAGCCGGCCCGACCTGATCGTCATCGATGGTGGCAGGGGTCAGCTCTCCGCCGTGATGGAGGTGATGGAGGAGCTCGGATACGCCGACATCCCCACCTTCGGCCTCGCCAAGCAGCAGGAGTGGCTGTTCGCGCCCGGGGAATCCGACCCGATCGTGCAGGAACACGACTCGCCGGGGATGTTCCTGGTCCAGCGGATCCGGGACGAGGCGCACCGGTTCGCCATCACCCACCACCGGAAGGTCCGGACGCGCCGGGCACTGACCTCGCCGCTCGACTCGGTGGAGGGTGTCGGGCCTGCGCGCAAGCGGCGGCTGCTGCGCGAGTTCGGGTCCCTGCAGGCGATCCGGGAGGCCCGGGTCGAGGAGCTGACCTCGCGCGGAGGTCTGCCCGTAGGGGTGGCGGCACGCGTCAAGGAGCTCCTCTGACGGTGGCGCGACTCGTCGTGCTCGGGGGTCCCGACGCCTCCGGAGCGGAGCGCGCGTTCCGGGACGTTGGGTGTGAGGTGGAGGTACTCGACGGCACCGGGACGGCGCGCCTGCGAGCGCTGGACAAGGCGGGCGTGCGCTACCACCTGGTCCACGTGGGCGCCGGCGACGAAGCACCCGGAGGGAGCTTCCAACGGGCCCACGAACGAATCGCGATCGGGGACGCGGCTGCGGCGGCGGATCGCGTGCGGCCTCTGGCCAGACCCCGGTTGCGCTGCCTCGCCTTCGCCTATCAGGACGGTATCCCCGCCGACGCCACCTGGTTGGTCGACGTCCGCTTCCTCGACAACCCGTACTGGGTCCCCGAACTGCGCCCCCTGACGGGACTCGACGAGCCGGTGCGGATCTTCGTGCTCGACCAACCCGCGGCCGGCGACCTGCTCGACCGCCTCGAGTCGGCGGTCCGCTGGTCGGCCCCCCTCTACCACCGCGACCACCTCACGGTGGCGGTTGGCTGCACGGGCGGCCGCCACCGCTCAGTCGTGATCGCCGCCGAACTGGCCCGCCGCCTGTCCACCCTTCCGGGGTTCGACGTAGTGCTGGAGGCACCGGCGCTGGGCTGACCTCCCAGCGACTTCGCGCTGGCGCGCGAGCGCTTCGCGCACGGCGGCGTAGGTACCGGGAGTGCCAGTTGTGAGCTTGCGATTTGTCTTTCTTGGGTGGCTCCGCCCCCAAAACCCCCGCGGCGGCGTTCGCCGCCGAGCCCTGCCGGGTCCGCAGTGCGAGGTGCTCCCGCGAGCGGGGTGCTTGCTCGCTTCGGGCTGGCGCCCGCGCTTGCGCCCGCTTGTACGTGCCCGCAAGATTCCTACGGGTACTCCACCGTGGGCCGCGGGTGGCGACGGGTGCTGCGCGCGAGAGGGGCGGGGGTCAGGCGAGCGCCTCCCCCAGCGCCTCTTCAAGGGTGGGGTAGCGGAACGTGTAGCCGTGCTGGATCGCGACCTGGGGAGCCGCGCGACGCCCGTGCAGGACCAGGTCGGCTTGCATCCCGAGCACCAGGCGCAGAGCCGCCGCGGGCACCGGGACCACGGCGGGGCGGTGCAGGAGCGCGCCGACCACCTGGGCCAGGTCCTGCTGCCGCCGCGGGTCCGGCGCCACCGCGTTGAGCGGACCGGAGAGCGCGGCGTCCTGGATGGCGAGCCGGTAGAGCCCGACCAGGTCCGCCAGGTGGATCCAGGACACCCACTGCCGGCCGCTGCCGAGCCGTCCACCGACGTAGTAGCGAAACGGAAGCACGAGGCGCGCGAGGACGGCGGAATCGTGCGAGAGGACAAGTCCGGTGCGCAGGCGGACCACCCGGACGTCGAGGTCCTCCGCCTCCCCGGCCGCGGCCTCCCAATCCGCGCAGAGCAGGGCAAGAAAGGTGGAACCGTGGTCATCGCGTTCGCTGACCGCGTTGTCGCCGCAGTCTCCGTAGTAGTCGATGCCGGAGGCGCTGGCCAGCACCGCCGGCCGGCGGTCGCGCTCGAGACCTGCCAGTGCCGCGACCACCAGCCGGGTGGTGCGAACGCGACTCTGCACCAGCTCCTGGCGACGGGAAGAGGTCCAGGCCAGGGCCCCGATGTTTTCGCCCGCCAGGTTGACGACCGCCGCCGCGCCGGCGATCGCTTCCCCGAGCGCGGCGGGACCCCGGGCGGGTGACCAGGTGACGGCCTTTGCGCCGGGCGGAAGCCCGCTCAGCCCCGGACTTCGAGTGAGGACCCAGACCGGCACCCCGTCGGCGGCGAGGGCGGCCGTGAGCGCGCGACCGACATAGCCGCCGCCGCCCAGGATCGCGACCGCACCGTCGGCAGGCACCGACGCACCATACCTCGCTCGAGCGTCCGTTTCTGCATACCCCGTGCCAACCAGGGCTCGGGTAGCCCCGGTGTGTGCAGAAACGGGTCCCTTACCGGTACAGCGGGTGGTCGCGGAAGGCCGCCATCCAGAACTCCGAGACCATCCGCCCTTCCAGGAAGTGGTGGCGCCTGCGCTCGGCCTCCACCACGTACCCCGACTTCTCGTAGGCGCGCCGGCCCCTCTCGTTGCCCTCGTACACGGCGAGCCGGATCTTCTCCATCCCCAGGCGGCCGAGCCCAAAGCGCGTGACCAGGCGCACCGTCTCGGTGCCCAGCCCCTGGCTCAACCGGTCCGGCGGGCCGAGCGTGATCGCGAACCAGCAGTTGCGATTCAGCCAGTCGATGTTGAAGAGAGAGGTGTTGCCGAGCACCGCGTCGTCGGCTCGGTGCACCACCGTCCAGGCCACGGCGTCGGCGGCGGGCGTGGCACCGGCCTCGATCTCGCGCCGGCGGTCCTCGGCGGTCTCTGGGAGCAGCAGCCCGGCACCGGTGTAGCGGGCGATCTCCGGGACCGAGAAGATCGCCGCCAGGGGCTCGGCGTCCTCCACCCGGGCCCGGCGCAGAACCACTCGCTCGCCGATCAGGTCCACCGGATCCGCTCCACCCACGGTCCTTCGCCGGCGAACGCCGCCATCACCTCCACGTCCACCAGCTCCCCATCGTGGAGCCGGTTGCGCTTGAGCGTGCCCTCGACCTGAAAGCCGGCACGCCCGGCGACGGCCCGGGCCACCGGCAATGTCAGCGGGATCTCCGCCGACACTTTGAGCAGCGTCAGATGGGCGAAGGCGAACGCGGTCGCGCGTGTGGCCGCCTCCGTGCCCAGTCCGCGGCCCCAGCGCCCGGACCCCACCAGGACCTGAAGGTCGGCGTGGCGGTCGCGAACGTCGATGTTGCCCAGCCAGACCATCCCCGCCAGCGCTCCGTCGGCGCGGTCCTCGATCCCCCAGCGGACGAGTCCCGGTCCCGGCGGCCGCAGCAGCGCCGCCACGTCCGGCCTGCCGATCGGGCGCAGCGCCCACAGCCCCAGCCCTTGTGTCACCTGGGGGTCGGACAGGATCGTGGTCAGGGCCGGCTCGTCGGTCGGGACCAGGCCCCGCAACCGCACCCGCTCCCCCTCGATGATCACGACGAAGGAGCATTGTCCCAGGATGTCGTTCGCCACCGAGGTCAAGGGCGAACTGGCCGGGATCGTCCCCGCCCACGACTCGGCCTGCCTGCAGGAACTCCGGGGGTTGGCACTGGGCGGCCGCGCAACGGTGGCGCGGGCAGCGGCCTCAGACACTCCCAAGCTTCGCCTGGCACCGCTGCGGAACCAGATCGCGCGAACCGCGGTCAAGCTGGCGCGACGCCTGCGCATGGAGGCGAAGGCGACGCCGGTGCCGGGAGCGACCGAGCGCACGCTGGCGGTGGAGATGCCGCTGCTGCCGCGCCTGACCCGGTGGCTGCGCTCGGAGCCACGACTCCCGGCCGCCGCGGGGGACCGGCGCGCTCTCCTGCGCGGATTCTTCCTCGCCTGCGGTTCGGTCAACGCGCCCAGCGCCCGCTACCACCTGGAGCTGGTACCGCCGACGGGCGCCTGGGCGGAGGCGCTGCGCGGGGTGCTGGCCGAGCACGACATCCACGCCGGCGTCAGCGAGCGCGCCCACCAGCCGCTCCTCTACGTCAAGGAAGGAGACGGTGTGGCGGCGACCCTCTCCCTGCTCGGCGCCTCACGGGCGGTGATGGCCTTCGAGAGCGCCCGGGTCGTGCGCGAGGTGTCCGCCCAGATCAACCGCCAGCTCAATTTCGAGACCGCCAACCTGGACAAGGTGGCGGAGGGCGCCAGCCGCCAGGTGGCGGCGATCAAGCGGCTGGCGCATGCGGGACGCCTGGCCCAGCTGTCGCAGGCGCTGCGGGAGATGGCGCAGCTCCGCCTGGCGGAGCCGGAGCTGAGCCTGGAGGAGCTGTCCCTCCGGCTGGACCTTTCCAAGTCGGGCGCCAACCACCGTCTGCGGCGGCTGATGAGCGAGGCCCGCAAGCTGGGCGACCCCTCTTGACCAGGACCGCCCTGCCTGCGGCCGGCCGCGGGCCACACCTACCATTTGACCCGGTCTCTTCAAAGCTTCGAACGAGGAATCGCATGTCGATCAAAGTCGGAATCAACGGCTTCGGCCGCATCGGGCGCAACATCTTCCGGGCCGCGCAGCAGCGCAACCCGGAGGTCGAGATCGTGGCCGTCAACGACCTTGGTGAGGCGGCGACCTTCGCCCACCTCCTGAAGTACGACACCGCGCTGGGGGTGCTTCCGAACCAGATCCAGGCCCATGACTCGGACATTGTGGTCGACGGCAGACCGATCCGCTTCCTGTCCCACCGCGATCCGGCCGAGCTGCCGTGGAAGCAGCTGGGTGTGGACCTGGTGGTGGAGTCGACCGGCCTCTTCACCGATGCCCGCAAGGCAGCAGTCCACATCGAGAAGGGGGGCGCCCGCAAGGTCGTGATCTCAGCGCCGGCGAGCAACCAGGACCTGACCGTCGTGCTCGGGGTCAACCAGGACGCCTACGACCCGGCGAGCCACCACGTGGTCTCGTTGGGGAGCTGCACCACCAACTGCCTGGTGCCGGTGGTCAAGGTGCTCGACGACGCGTTCGGAGTCAACCACGGGATGATGACCACGATCCACGCCTACACCGCCGACCAGCGGCTGCAGGACCTGCCGCACCGAGACCTGCGCCGGGCGCGGGCGGCGGCGGACAATATCATCCCCACCTCGACCGGCGCCAACCGCGCGGTGGCGGAAGTGCTGCCCAATCTGTCGGGGCGCTTCGCCGGGATCTCGTTCCGGGTGCCGGTCCTCGACGTCTCGGTGATCGATCTGAGCGTCGAACTGGAACAAGCGATCACGGTGGAGAGCGTCAATCAGGCTCTGCAGGGGGCCGCGGACGAGGGTCCCCTGAAGGGCGTCCTGGGCTATTCCGACCAGCCGCTGGTGTCTTCGGACTACAAGAGCGATCCGCGCTCCTCCATCGTGGACGGGCTCTCCACGCTGGCACTCGGTGAGCACTCGGCCAAGGTGGTGAGCTGGTACGACAACGAGTGGGGGTTCAGCTGCCGCATGGTCGAGATGCTCGCGCTGCTCGACGCACGGCGGTGACAGACTCCTACGAGTCGGCGGACGTCTCCGGGAAACGCGTGCTCCTGCGCGAAGACCTGAACGTGCCGCTCCGCGACGGCGCCATCACCGACGACAGCAGGATCCGGGCCGCTCTGCCCACGATCAGAAATCTTGCCGATCGCCGGGCCCGGGTGGTGGTGACCTCGCATCTGGGGCGACCGCAGGGCAAGGTGAACCCTGAGCTCTCCCTGCGCCCGGTGGCGGCGCGCATGAGCGAGCTGCTGGAGCGGCCGGTCACCTTCGCCGCGGAGAGTGTGGGCCCGGAGGCGGACCGGGTGGTGGGGGCGCTGGAGCCGGGGCAGGTCGCGCTGCTCGAGAACGTCCGCTTCCACGCCGAGGAGGAGGCCAATGATCCGGGGTACGCGGCGGCGCTGGCGGCCCACGGCGATCTCTACGTCAACGACGCCTTCGCCGCCTCGCACCGTGCGCACGCCTCGGTGGTGGGGGTCGCCGATCACCTGCCGGCCTACGTCGGCGCGCTCATGGAGGCCGAGCTGGGGGCCCTGTCGCACGCGCTCGACTCCCCTCGGCGTCCGCTGGTCGCGATCGTGGGCGGAGCCAAGGTGTCGACCAAGGCGGGCGTGCTCCGCTCTCTGCTGGAGAAGGTCGACGCGCTCCTCGTGGGTGGGGCCATGGCAAATACGTTCTTCAAGGCGCAAGGGCTGGAGGTCGGCACCAGCTACACGGAGGACGAAGCACTCGAGGAAGCTCGTGAGGTGATCCGCCTCGCGGGTGAGCGGTTGGTGCTCCCGGTCGACGGCATCGCGGTCCAGAAGCTGGAGGCCGGGCAGCCGGCGAAGGTCGTCGAGGTGACGGGGATCCCGCCGGGCTGGATGGTGGTGGACGCCGGTCCCCGTACGCGCGAGCTGTTCAGTGCACGCGTCCGCGACGCCGGCACGGTGGTCTGGAACGGTCCCGTGGGCGTCTTCGAGATCCCGGACTTCGCCGCCGGGACCGGTGCCCTGGGGGAAGCGATCGCCGGCTCCTCCGCGTTCTCGCTCCTGGGCGGCGGTGACACGGCGGCCGCGGTCGACCAACTCGGCCTCGCCGGACGCTTCTCGCACGTGTCCACCGGCGGCGGGGCGACGCTCGAATACCTGGAGGGGCGCACCTTGCCGGGGGTGGCGATCCTGCGGGAGTCGGCGTGATGTCGCGCCGCCCCCTGGTGGCCGGCAACTGGAAGCTGAACCCCGCCAGCGCGGAGGCGGCGATCGACCTGGCGCGCGGGGTGGCCGGAGCCGCCCGCGCCCATGAGGACGGACTCCAGATCGCGGTCTTCCCGCCCACCGTGTGGCTCCGCTCGGTCGCCCTCGAGCTGCAGGACGGGATCGTGGAGGTCGGGGCCCAGGATTGCTTCTGGGAGCCGTCCGGGGCCTACACCGGCGCCACCTCGGTGGCGATGGTCGCCGGCTGGTGCCAGTGGACCCTGGTCGGCCACTCCGAGCGCCGGCAGTACTTCGGGATGACGGACGAGGACGTCGCTCGATCGGCCGCGGCCGCGGTCGCGGTCGGGCTCCGGGCGCTCATCTGCGTCGGCGAACATGAGGACGAGCACCGAACGGGGAAGACCCGCGAGGTGGTCGCGGGACAGGTTCGAGCCGCCCTCAGCCGGCTCCGGGAGCGCTCGGCCGAGATCGCGTTCGCCTACGAGCCGGTCTGGGCGATCGGGACCGGCCGCACCCCGGTCCCCGAGGAGGTGGCGGGGGTGCTGGACCTGGTCCGCGAGGAGGCGGGCGGGACCCTCGGCGGCGACGCCTCATCCACGCTGCGCGTGCTCTACGGGGGCAGCGTGAAGGCTGCCAACATCGCCTCCTTCACCTCGCTGCCCGGCTGTGACGGGGCGTTGGTGGGCGGGGCCAGCCTGGACCCGTCGGAGTTCGCAGCGCTGATCCAAATCGTCAGGGAGGAGGTGCCGAGATGACGTCCAGCCTGATCCTGGTCCGACACGGCGAGTCGGAATGGAACGCGCTCGACCTCTTCAGCGGCTGGGTCGACGTCGGCCTCAGCGAGCGCGGCGAACGGGAGGCGGTGCGCGGCGCGGAGCTGATTCGCGAACGCGGCCTGCGTCCCTGGGTCGTGCACACGTCGGTGCTGAAGCGCGCCATCCGCACCGCGGAGATCCTCCTCGAGGCCCTGGACCGGCAGTGGATCCCGGTCCGCCGCTCCTGGCGCCTCAACGAGCGCCACTACGGCGCCCTGCAGGGCAAGAACAAGGGGCAGATTCGCCAGCAATTCGGGGATGAGCAGTTCATGCTCTGGCGGCGCTCGTACGCGGTGCCGCCCCCGCCGCTGGACCCGGAGGCCGAGCAGTCACAGTTCCTCGATGAGCGCTACGCCGGGTTGCCCCCGGACCTGCGACCGCGGACCGAGTGCCTGGCCGACGTGGTGGTGCGGATGCTGCCCTGGTGGTACGACGCCATCGTGCCCGACCTGGCGCGCGGGCCGGTGCTGGTGGCAGCGCACGGCAACAGCCTCCGCGCCCTGGTCAAACACCTGGACGGCGTGTCGGACCAGGAGATCCCGGAGCTCAACATCCCGACCGGGGTGCCGCTCCTCTACGAGCTGAACGCATCCCTGCAACCGGTGCAGAAGGGCGGCGAATACCTGGACCCAAAGGCGGCGGCGATCGCGATCGAGGCGGTCAAGAACCAGGGACGGACGCCGGCCTGAACCTCCCCGCTGGTGCACCTCCGGGGGTCATTCCGCGCTCTTTGAGGCCCGCGTTGGTGCACCCCGGGGGATGGCCGGCCAGAACACGGCTAGCCGTGGGCGGCGGCTTGCCGGCGCGGCTCGCCACGCCGCTGGGCCACGAGCTGGAACATGCTGCCGAGCTGGAAGCGGCGGCGGACCACCAGGTAAGCGCAGACGCCCACCAGCAGCGCCAGCACGCTGATCAGAAAGCGCTGGATCAGGGCCACCCCGGCGGCCGGCGCGGCGTGGACGCCGAAGACGACCAAGAGCCCGGTCACGCTCGCCTCGTTCGCCCCCACCCCGCCGGGGACGACGGTGATCGCACCGCTGATCGAGGACAGCATGAAGATGAGGGCCGCCTGGGGGAAATCGATCTTGCCGGGGGCGAGCCCTTCCACGACCAGCCAGAAGATCGCGATCGCCGCCACCGCGCGCGCCAGGTCGAGGACGGAGAGCGCGAGCGCGTCGGGGCGGTGGAGCAGGGTCGCCGTCTCCGCCTGCAACTCATCGATGGCGGGCAGAAAGCGGTTCAGCAGTGGCACGTGAACGATCAGCCGGTGGACCACGTGGAATACGGGGGAGACCGTGAGGATGATCAGGATGAGAGCGATCCCAAGCACCGTTACGACGACCAGACCCACGCCGAGGCGCAGGGTGAGCAGTGCCGGCAGCGCGCAGAGGACCAGCATCAGGTTGTACGAAAGCTCCTGCACCGTGACTGTGGCGGCCAGCGTTCCGAATTCCTGACCGCTCGCTTCGGCGGCGAGCGCGGCGCGGGTCAGATCGCCGAGCGGCACCAGCGCGGTGATGGTCTGCCCGGCCGCGTTCAAGAGGACGCTCTCCGAGAGACGGAGCCGCGTCCCGGCATCCCGCAGCAGGTAGTGCCAGCGCACCCCCTGGAGCAGATAGGTGAGCAGGAAGAGAGCCAGGACCGCCGGGACCAGCGCCAGGTTGAAGGCGGCGAGCGCACGCCCGATCTTGGCCGGATTCAGCAAGACGATCAGCACCGCGGTGCCGGCGATGCCGACCGCGCCCGTGGCGCCGCGCTTCATCCAATGGCGCAACCGCCGGCCGCCGCCGGGGGCGCGGGTCGGGTGTGAAGTATCCAAAGCCTTCGCTTCCATGGTCGCGCCTGGCCCCCGACGGCTGCGGGTCCATGGTCCCATCACGTGGTGTGGTTGGGGCCCGATGGTGCACCAACGGGGCCCCTGGCGCGGGGTTGGGACCCGGTGGTGCACCAACGGGGAGATCCACTACGGCCGGGCCTCGTAGACGATGTTGAACCGCTCAGGCCGGCACCAGGTAGCGAGCCAGGCCGACGGTGGGGTGCTCACCGTTCCAGACGCCGGCGGCGACCGTGAGCGCGTGCAGGTCGGTGTCATAGACGGCGGCGGTGCCAATCCCGCCCCCGTCAGGCACCGGTGACTCCAAGGCGCCTGCCGGTCCGGTGGACAGCGTGTCGACGTCTCCGTCCCCCAGGAAGCGGGTCACCAGGAGTCCGCCGTTGAAGTCCGAGAGGACCTGGGTCCCACCCACGGCCAGGATCGCCTCGTGGGCTCCTGGCTCGAGCACCGCGTCGTTGACGCCTGCGCTCTCGGTCCCGGGCAGGTTCTCGATGGTCCAGCCGAGACGGTGTCTCACCCCGGGGTACGGGTTGGCCGGCGGTCCATAGCTCCCGGGGATCAGCTGCCCGAAATCGGGGTCGAGGGCGCCATTCGGAAGCAGGCGCGCCAGACCGATCGCGGTGCCCCCGCCGCTCTCCATGCCAGGAGGGAGTGTCGAGCCGACCGTCGCTGCCAGCACGATGCGCTCGTCGGGCTGGACCAAGAGCGTCGGCGGTCCCACCTTCCCGAGGCCGAGCGTCAGCAGGACCAGGCCGCCCTGGCCGAAGGAAGGGTCGAAGCGCCCATCGGCGGTCAACCGCGCGACCACGTACTGCGCGCCGTAGTTTCCCCCCACCAGAATCCTCCCGTTGGACTGCATGGCGATGGAGGTGAAGGCGGCGTCCGGCAGGTCTCCACCGTACTCGGCGGCCGCGTCGAGGGCGGGGTAGACGAGCCGGCCCCGCCGCCCGTTGAAGCTGGTGTCGAGGCGCCCGTCAAAATGGAAGCGCACGATAGCGCCGCGCGAGCCGTTCGGCTTCACCACGTAGCCGCAGGCAAGGATCCCGACCCCCGGCTGAACGGCCAGCGCCCACGCCCACTCCTCGTCGCTGTCCGCCGGCCCGGTGATCGGACCCACGTCCACGAACGCCGTGCCGTCGGTGCCGAAGCGAGTGTCCAGCTCCCCGCTGAGGGTGTAGCGCTGAACCGCGAAGACGTTGGTGCCGGTGACCGGATCAGTGGCCTGGCCGCCGATCAGCACCATCTCGGCACCTTCGGCCTCGAGCGGGCGAGGGACACGGGACGCCGGCTGCACCGCCAGGGCCCACCCGCGTGCGACCAGCGCGCTCACGGTCTCGCCGTGGTCGCCGAAGCTCGGGTCGAGGCGGCCATCGGCCTCATATCCGACGAGATAGAAGTGGTCCGTGTCGCCGGTGAGCCCGGTGGCTCCGGCGATCAGCTTGCCCCCCGGCACCTGGACCAGGCCTACGGTGGAGTACTCGAGGCCATCCACGGCCGCCGGGGTCGCGACCGCGAGGCCACCGTTTCCGAACGCCGGATCCAGGTGAATCTGGGTACCGAGTCGAACGTGTGCCACTTTCCTTCTGACCTCTCTGAACGAGAATGGTTGGGTGGGGAGGATCCCGACGAATCGTCAGCGCGCCTGCCACGCGACCTGACAGTCCGTGAAGACCGGCTTTGACTCACAGAGGCTGACCAGCCTGCGGAACCAGGCATCCTGGTCGCTGTCGCGGGCGCTCGCCCGTGCTGCCGCCTCCGACTCGAACCGCGCGACCGCGATGAACGCTCGGGGGTCGTCCGCGGTTCGCAGCAGCTGCCCGTCGACGAAACCGACTGCTCGATCCCGCCTCGTGCGCTGCCAATCCTCGTACAGCGCGACGACGGCGTCCTCCTCGCCCGGCCGGGCCCGATAGCTGTAGACGCTCACGAACATGGCTGTCCTCCTCCTGGCCCCGAGGACTTCCCTTTCGCCTCGAGGCTTCGACGAGATCAGCCTGTCTCGTAGCCATCCCCCTCCACATCGGGTGAAGCTCCCGATTTCGAAAGGAATGCCGGGAGGAGCGCAGGGCGAAGTAGGAAGAACCTCCTAAGCGGCCGGCGGCAGTCAGCGTCCGATCTGCACGGAACGGGTGTCATCCGGGGCAAATGGGGTCTCTTCGTGCCCAACGTGGCTCTAGACGAGTTCGTGGCGCACGCCGAACGCCGCCGCCGCCGCGCGGTTGTCGACCTCCAGCTTCGTGAAGATGCTGGTGAGGTGGTTGGCGACCGTCTTCTCGCTCAGGAACAGGGCGCGTGCGATCTCCGGGTTTCGCTTGCCGGCCGCGACCAGGCGCAGGACGCTGACCTCGCGGGCGGTCAGGCCACCGGGGAACCGCGGGCCCATCTGGTGCACCGACCGCAGCCGGCTTTCGGCCGCCGCCAGCTCGCCAGTCATCCCCAGGCCCTGGAAGATCCCGACCGCCTGCAGGAGCAGGTCCTCCGCACGGGCGGCGCCGCGCTTTTTGCCCCGTGCCAGCTCCAGTTCGGCCAGTCCCACCAGCGAGGAGCCCCATTCCGGCAGCAGGCGTTCGTGCGTGGCGACCTCGACCGCCATCGAGAGATGAGCCGAGGCGGAGTCCCAGTCCCCACGTGCCAGGTCGACCATCCCGAGCACCCGGTCGACGAGAAACCAGTGCAGCTCACCCTGCATCGAGAGCAGCTCGAGGTAGTGAGCCGCACACCGCTCCACCTCTCCGGCCAGGCTCCAGCCCAGGCCGGCGCAGGTCACCGCCGCCGCCCGCGGCCAGGCGGCGCCCGGCTGGGTGTTCAGGATGCGCTCCTGCTCCTCCAGCGAACGCCGGGCCTGGCTGGGGTCGCCGCCGCCCAGCTGCGCCAGCGCCAGCAGCCCGAGCAGCCCGAGCAGCGCTGGACGCCACTCCTGGAACTCGGGCTCGCTCCGTTCGCTCAGCATGACCGCGGTCTCGAACTCCCGAATCGCCTGGTCCCAGGCTCCGCGGCGCAAGGCCACCAGGCCGCGGAGCTGGCGCAGGAAGGAGAGCTGCTGCGGGCCGGCCAGGCGCTCCGTCATCGGACGCGCCACCGCGATCAGGAGATCGACATCCCGCCACTCCCCCTGCAGCGCGTGCTGGATGGCCCGCCAGGCGTAGGCACGCCCCAGCTCCGCGTCGCGCCGCGTCTGGTTGTGCTCCACCATCCGCATCGCCCGCTCGACCTCCGCTCGGGCCGCAGGCAGGGCACTGAGCTTGCCGTGCCCGAGCCGTTGCGCGTGCACGGCCTGCGCCGCGCCGATCGGGTCGCCGTGGCGCTCGTACCAGGTCTGCGCCTCGTCGTAGGCCGCCATCGCGCAGGGCTGGTCACCACTGAGGAGGGCTGCCTCACCAAGGTCCCGGATCAACTCCCCGCGACTGGGCGCATCCTCGTCGAGGAGAGCGAGCGCGGTGCGGAAATGGGCCATCGCCTCCGCCGGGGCGTACGTATAGAGAGCCTGCTCACCGGCACGCTGGCTGTAGAGCGCCCCCCTGGCCCGGTCCCCGCTCCGAACGAAGTGGAAGGCCAGGGCGGCCACGTCATCCGCCTGCATCCGATCGGGTGCTGTCTCGAGTGCTTCACCGATGGCGCGGTGGAGCCTCTGCCTTCGCAGCTCGCTGACCTCGGCGTAGAGGCACTCGCGAGTCCGGTCGTGGCGGAAGGTGAACGTCTGGGAGTTCTCGCGCCGGACCAGGCTCCGCTCCGCCGCCACGCTCAAGTAGTCCTCGACCAGAGCCGCGTCCTGCCCCTGAACCGCGGACAACAGACCGATCTCAAACGTTCGGCCCACAACCGCGGCTGCGCGCAGCGTGTCGACCACCGGCTGGGGGAGCCGCGTGAGACGCTGTCTGATCACGCCGATGATCCCGGGCGGCAGGTCGGGGCCCGGGTCCGGGTCTGGGCTGAGCGACCAGTTCCCTCCCAACTGTGTGACGGAGCCGCGGTCGACCCACTCTCGAAGCAGCTCCTCGGCGAAGAATGGATTGCCGTCGCTGTGGGTGTGGAGGTGCTTCGCCAGTTCGGGATCGACGGCCCCTTGCAGGCGGGCGGCGGCCAGCTCCGCCAGGTCTTCGACCTGGAGCGGACCGAGCTGCACCGCGGTGAGCAGGCGCTGGCGGTGCAGCTGCAGCGTCGCCCGCGCCAGTGCGGCCGCCGATTCGGGGTCGTCGTCACGGTGGGCGGCCACGATCAGCATCCGCGCATCGTGGCGGTGGGAGGCGATGTAGACGAGCAGGTCCAGGGTGGCGGGGTCCGCCCATTGGAGGTCGTCGAGCACGAGGAGGACCGGCTGCTCGGCGGCGATCGCGGCCAGGAAGGTGCCGGCCGCCTCGAAGAGCCGGAGCCGGGCCTGTTCGGGCGGCAGGTCGCGGCCCGAGCCGGGGAGCTCACCGAGCCGGTCGTCGAGCTCGGGGAAGATCATCGCCAGCGTGTGGGCTACAGGGGCGGCCTGTGCCATCAGCCGGTTCTTCGGCGCGGCTCGGATGTACGAGCCGAGCGCCTCCAGAAAGGGCAGATATGGGGGCATGCCGTCCGCCTCGGAGGCTCCGCCCCGCATAACCACCGCCCCTTGGTTCTGGGCGCTGATCGCCATCTCGTCGAGGAGGCGCGTCTTGCCGATGCCGGACTCGCCGGTCACGAGCACGACACCGCCCCGGCGCCGCGTGGCGCGATCGAACCCGTCCAGCAGCACCCTCAGCTCGGCTCGCCGGCCGGCCATCGGGTGCACGCCATGACGACCCGGGAAGGATTCCGCCCGGCCCATCGCTGCAGCGGCATCATAACCGCGCCCGGGCCGCTGGACAATGGCTGCCCGGGACAACTTGCCTCACTGACCACCACCTGCGCTTGCACCCGGTTGATGGAGGTGGGGGCAGGCGGCGAACCGTCCGCAGGCGGTACGGTGGCGGGGAACGAAGTCGTTCACCGTCATGCCGTACGGTCCGAGTTGGGTGATGGAGGTCGCCACACCGGTCCTGGGCCCACAGCCGTGGGGCCGGGTGGCACGGGCGACGCTCGGGGTAGGAGTCCCTCTGGCCGCGGGGCTCACCACCGGCGCCCCCATCCCGGGTGTCCTGGCCGCGATGGGGGGCTTGGCCGGGGCGCTCGCCGACCGGCCGGTTCCGTACCCGGCCAGGCTGCGGGGGATCGCGCTCGCCGGCGCGGGCGCCGCGGTGGGGCTGGGCCTGGGCACCGCGATGCACGGCAGGGGATGGTTGGCGGTCGCGGCCCTGGTCCTGCTCGCGGGCTTGTCGGCGCTGATCAGTGGCGCCGGCGTCACCTGGTCGGTGACTGCATTCTGTCTTCTCCTCTACGCCGTCCTCGGGATCGGGCCCCTGGGGGTCCTCGCCCCGGCTGGGGCGGGCCCACCCCTGCTCCTGGCCGGCGTCTGCTGGTCGCTGCTGCTGTTGGTCTCCGAGTGGACACTCCGCTCGAGGTTCGTCCCACGCCCTCAGGCCGGCATCGTCCGCCGCACGGGCGCCGCCGCCCCGACGCCGGGCCGGGGGACGCTGCCACAACGGCTGCCGGCAGTGTTCCGGCGGGTGCGATTGACGTTCAACGCCATGGGTGGCGCCCGGCTGATGCTTTGTGTGGCGGTGGCCGCGATCGTCAGCGAGGTGCTGCCCCTGGGTCGGTCGTACTGGGTGCTGCTGCCCGCGGCGGTGGTCGTGAAGCCCGACTTCGGCTCCACCTTGGCCCGGGCCTTGCGGTACGTCGCGGGCATGGTGGTCGGCGCGGTGGTCGCGGGACTCATCGTGGCCACCGGCCCCCCGACCGCGCTGCTGCTGCTCTCGCTGCTGGTCCTGGCGGCGTTGCTTCCGTTCGCGATCGGTCGCAACTACGGGCTGGTCGTGGTTGTCCTGACGGCGGTCGCCATCCTGCTCGTCAACCGACTGGGGGCGGGCGGCGGCCTGGCACCGGCTGAGGCCCGGACGGTCGACATCGTGATCGGCTGTGCCGTCGTGCTCGGCATCGGCTTCGCGCCCTGGCCCCGGACCTGGCACGCGCGTCTTCCGGCGGCCTTCGCCGGCGCCGTCGACCGGGCGGCGGACTACCTGGACTCCACGCTCCCCAGCTCCATCGCCTCGGCGTCCATGACGACCGCACAGGCCCGCGTCCACAAGGAGCTGACGGTATTACGAATGGAGTTCCCGCGCGCGGTGGCGGAGGCGGAGGCGGCCCGGAGCCCCTGGCTGGCCTGGAAGCCGGCCGTGGACGCCCTGGAGCGGCTCGTGGACGCGGTGACCGCGACCCGTACCAGCGGCGAGCCGCCTCCATCGGCCGCCGCCGTGGCCGAAGTGAACCAGGTGCTTCGAGAGACTGCGGCGGCGGTGCGTTCCGGTGGACCGGCGCTCCCGGAGGCGCCGGCGAGCACCGCGCCATCGTTGGAACACGTCGTCGAAGCCCTCCGCGACGTGTTGGGCGCGCTCGGAGGCGTGAGGGCATCCGGTGACGCCGCCTCCGTCCGACGACCGACGCGCGGGCCCGGCCGGGGAGCGTAGGTTTGAACTCACGGGGTGCGCCGGGCGTGCTCCGGGAAGAGCGGATCCGTCAACAGCAGGAAGGAGTTGTGATCATGGCGTTCGAGCTTCCCCCGCTTCCGTACGCATACAACGCGCTGGAGCCACACATCGACGAACAGACGATGCAGCTCCATCACGACAAGCACCACCAGACTTACGTCACCAACCTCAACGCCGCCATCGAGAAGCACCCCGAGCTGGGGAGCAAGAGCGTGGTGGAGCTGATCTCGAACCTGAGTGCGATCCCTCAGGACATCCAGACCGCGGTCAAGAACAACGGCGGCCAGCACCACAACCACTCGCTGTTCTGGGAGCTGATGGGTCCCAACGCGGGCGGGCCGGCGACGGGTGCCGCGGCGGAAGCCATCAACGCCGCCTTCGGGGACTTCGACAGCTTCAAGAACGCTTTTACCCAGGCCGCCACCACGCAGTTCGGCAGCGGCTGGGCGTGGGCGTACATGGAGGGCGGCAAGCTCCAGGTCAAGGGGTTCGCGAACGGTGAGAACCCGGCCATGACGGGCGGCGTGCCGGTGCTCGGCATCGACGTCTGGGAGCACGCCTACTACCTGAAGTACCAGAACCGGCGCCCCGAGTACATCGCGGCCTTCTTCAACGTCATCAACTGGAACCAGGTCTCAGAACTCATTCGCGGCGCCTGACGGTCCGACCAGGGTTGGCGTTGGTGCACCGACGCCACTCTCCAGCACGCGAGAGTGGGCCGTTGGTGCACCAACGCGCCCTGTCGTAGACTGCCCACCAAACTCTGATGGAGAACTTGAAGAACGCCGTCGTCATCATCCAGGTGGTGGTGGCGGTGCTGCTCGGGGGCACGATCCTGGCCCAGACCCCGAAGGCGAACGGGCTCGGCGGCACGCTGGGCGGTGGCGACAGCGGGTTCGGCGGCGGCTACCGCACCCGGCGAGGCCTCGAGCGCCAGCTCTACTACACGACCTGGGTGCTCGCCTTCGCCTTCCTGGCCTGCGCGGTCGCTTACATCTACCTCGCCCAGCACACCCACTGAGGTCAGGGGGTCGACCGGCGGGCACACCCGACCGGCCGCTGCTAGCATCCCGCCCTGATGCCCGACGCCGGTGCCGAAAGCTCCGACATCGAACGGATCCCGCGTGAGGATCTGACCCGCGAGGGATTTCGGGCCGGCCGTGGGGGACGCCTGGTCGCGACGGACCAGACGGCGCGGGCGGCCGGCAGCATTCCCGCCCTACGGGTCGCCCTCAAGGCGTTCTTCCTGGGCCGTCCGCTGGACACCGAGGCGCAGGAGACCGAGCGCCTGTCGGTGCTCAAGGCGCTCCCGATCCTCTCCTCCGACGCCCTCTCCTCGGTCGCCTATGGGCCGGAGGCCGGCCTCGCGGTGCTGATCGCGGCCGGCGCCGCCGCCCTCCTCGCGAACGTGCCGCTCGCGATCGCGATCGCGGCGCTGATGGTGATCGTCACCGTCTCCTACCGCCAGGTCGTGCGCGGGTACCCGCACGGCGGGGGTTCCTATGCCGTCGCCAGAGCCAATCTGGGCCCGCTGTTCGGGCTGGTGGCGGCCGCCGCCCTCCTCGTCGACTACGTCCTGACGGTCGCCGTCAGCGTTTCGTCGGGCGTCGACGCGGTGGCGTCCGCATTCCCCGCCCTGAGCCACTGGGTGGTGCCGCTCTGCCTGGTCTGCATCGTGTTGCTGGTGCTCGCCAACCTGCGCGGCCTGCGAGAGGCGGGCACCATCTTCGCCGGCCCGACCTACCTCTTCATCGCCGTCATGCTGCTGTTGATCGTGGCCGGCGTGATCGAGGCGATGGTCACGCACCGACCACTCGGCCACTACGCCCCTCGCCCGATCACGGAGAGCCTGACCGCCCTCCTGGTGCTCACCGCGTTCGCCTCTGGGGCTTCCTCGATGACGGGGATCGAGGCGATCTCGAACACGGTCCCCAGCTTCCAGAAGCCGGAGGCCAGGAACGCGCAGCGGACGCTCACCATCCTGGGCGCCCTGCTGGTGCTCCTGTTCCTGGGGGTCAGCGCGCTTGACCTGTTCTACGGGGCAGAGCCGTACGCCAGTGGCAACCCGACCGTGCTCTCCCAGCTCGCGGGTGCGGTCTTCCGCGGTCCCGTCTCCCTCCTCTACTACCTGATCCAGATCTCGACCTTGCTGGTCCTGGTCCTCGCCGCGAACACCAGTTTCAATGGGTTTCCGCGGCTGGGCGCCATCCTGGCCCACGACCGGTATCTGCCCATGCGCTTCGGGTACCTGGGCGACCGCCTCGTCTTCTCCACCTCCGTGGTGTTCCTGGCCATCGTGGCCGCGATTCTGATCATCGCCTTCGACGCCAACACCCACGACCTCATCAACCTCTACGCGCTCGGTGTGTTCACCGCGTTCACGCTCGCCCAGGCGGCGATGGCCCGGCACTGGCTGCGTTCGCGTGAGGAGGGCTGGCGGCAAAGTCTGGCCGTCAACGGCGTCGGGGCTGTGATCACGCTGGTCGTCGCCCTCGTCATCATCATCACCAAGACCCCGCGCGGCGCCTGGATCGTGCTGGTGGTGGTGCCACTGCTGGTCCTGCTCTTCCTGTCCATCTCTCGGTACTACCGGGGTCTCGAAGCGCGGCTGCGGGAGGCACGGCCGCGGGGCCGGGCCAAGGTCCGCCCCTGGGCAGTGGTCCCCTTCTTCGAGCTGGATCCCGCGACGGAGGTCGCGCTCGCCTACGCCGGCGCCATCGCCGGCGACGTGCGGGCCCTGCACCTGGCCCGTGACGCTGAGCACGAGGCGGCGATGCGGAACGAGTGGAAGCGCCACTGGCAGGGATGGGCGGGGCCGAGCCCAACCTTGATCCAGGAGTACCGGGGGCGCCTGCCGGCCGCGGGCGGCGCGCGCGGGCTCCTGCGAGCCCTGCGCCGGCTCGAGGAGGAGATGCCCGGCCCGCCGCCTGAAACCATCGGCTGGATCACCACCGTGGTCCTCCCCGAGTGGGACCCGAGCCACTTCGCTCAGGCCGCGGTCGCCCGTCCCCAGATCGCGCTCATGAAGTGGATCCTGTACCGCCGGTTCGGCACCGCCGTGGCCAGCCTGCCCAGCCCCGGAGCCGGCGGGATCACCAAGGATCCGGCGGGCGCAGAGCCGGGGAGACCGCGCGAGGGGCGGGTCGCCATCGTGCCCGTCCACCGCCTCGAGGCTCCGGCGATGCGGGCGCTCGACTACGCACAAAAGACAGCCGATCTCGTGATCGCGGTGCACGTGGAGACCGACTCCGGGGTCGAGGCCGAACCGGATCGCACGCAGGACGACCTTGAAGGCTGGCGGCGCGACCGCGGGGCGAGCACGGTCCGGATCGTGATCATCGAGTCACCGGTGAGGCGGATCGTGGAGCCGCTGCTGGCTTATGTCGACACCTGGCGCCGGGCCCACCCGGAGCCGATCTGCACCGTCGTGCTGCCCGAGCTCCACGACGCCCGCTGGTGGGCGGTCCCGCTCCGCGATCACCGCGCGCTCTGGCTCAAGGCGGCGCTGCTGGTGCGGCAGTCGGTCGCCGTCGCCGACGTCACCCTCCATCTCCGCTACCGGGGCGCGCACACGCCCGAGGAGCCGGCACCAGTAGGCTAGCCAGCCATGGATCTGAAGCTGCGCGGGCGGCGCGCGCTCGTCACCGCGGCGAGCCGGGGGTTGGGCCGCGCCTGTGCTGAGGCCTTGGCCCGGGAAGGCGCGCAAGTGGTGATCGTGGCACGCGGCCTGGAGTGCCTGGCCGCCACCGCGGACGAGATCGGCGCGGTCGGCCGGCAGGCGCTCGACATGGCCGACCCGGCTGCCCCGGCGAAGGCGGTGGCGGCCGCCGTCGACACGCTGGGAGGCCTGGACATCCTGGTCGCCAACGCCGGCGGGCCGCCGCCCGGGACCTTCACCTCCACGCCGCCCGAGGCCTGGGACGTGGGGTTCCAGCTCACGCTTCAGAGCACGGTGCGGCTGCTGCGGGAGAGCCTGCCCCACCTGCGGGACTCGCCCCAGCCAAGGGTGGTGATCGTGACCTCCTCCTCGGTCCGGGAGCCGATCCCCAACCTGGTCCTTTCCAACGCCTTCCGCTCCGCCGTGACCGCCACCGCCAAGACGCTCTCCCGTGAGGTGGCCCCGCTCGGCGTCACGATCAACTGCCTGGCGCCCGGACGCTTCGCCACCAATCGTGTGCACGAGCTCGATGAGGCCACGGCGAAGCTGGAGCGGAAGACGCGGGCCGAGGTGGAGGAGGCCAGCGTGGCGGCGATCCCGGCCGGCCGCTACGGTGAGCCGGCCGAGTTCGGTGCGGTCTGCGCCTTTCTCTGCTCCCAGCAGGCCGGGTACCTGACCGGGCAGACCGTCGTGCTCGACGGTGGCGCGCTGCGCGCCACGCTGTGACGCGGGCGAGCGGAGGGATGTGACGATGACGATGCGATTCGCGGAACGCATGAGCCGGTTGGGGACCGAGAGCGCCTTCGAGGTGCTGGCGCGGGCCCGGCAGATCGAAGCGACCGGGCGCGACGTCGTCCACCTTGAGATCGGTGAACCCGATTTCGCGACCCCCGACAACGTCGTCGAGGCTGCGGTCTCGGCCCTCCACGGTGGCGCTACGCACTACACGCCGGCTGGGGGGATCCCGGAGGTCCGCGAGGCGCTGGCCGGGTTCGTCGGCCGGCGCACTGGGGCCGACGTCGACCCGCGAGAGGTGGTCCTGGTCCCGGGCTCCAAGAACATCGTCCACTTCACGCTGCTCTGCTGCGTCGAACCCGGCGACGAGGTGCTCTACCCCGATCCCGGCTATCCCGCGTACGCCTCGCTGGCCGGATTCGTGGGCGCGCGCCCGGTGCCGGTGCCGCTGCGCGAGGAGCACGACTTCCGGATCGACCTGGAGCGGTTGGCGGCATCCATCAGCGACCGCACCCGGGTCCTGATCCTCAACACCCCGCACAACCCGACCGGCGGCATGCTCACCCGGGCCGACCTGGAGGAGATCGCGCGGCTGGCCCAGCGCCACGACCTGATCGTCCTCTCCGACGAGATCTATTCCCAGATCGTCTACGACGCGGAGCACGTCTCGATGCTGTCCATCCCGGGCATGAAGGAGCGCACCGTGCTCCTGGACGGGATGTCAAAGGCGTACGCGATGTGCGGCTGGCGGCTCGGCTACGGCGTCGCGCCGCTGGAGCTGGCCCAGCGGTTCGAGCAACTCATGATCAACACCTCCTCGTGCGCTGCTGCGTTCACGCAGCTGGCGGCGGTGGAGGCGTGGGACTCCCCCGAGTCGGACCGCGCGGTGGCTCGCATGGTGGCCGCGTTCCGGAGCCGTCGGGACCTCCTGGTGGAGCGCCTGAACCGCCTTCCGGGGGTGCGCTGCCGGGCCCCGCAGGGCGCGTTCTACGCCTTCCCCAACATCGAGGGCACGGGCCTCGACGAGCACGCGCTGGCGGCCGGCCTGCTCGAGGAAGCGGGGGTCGCGGTCCTCGCCGGCACCGCCTTCGGCGCCGGCGGCCGTGGTTTCATCCGGCTCGCCTACACCCAGGCGGAGGCCGATCTGGAGCGGGGCCTGGCACGGATGGGGGCATACCTGGAGACACACCACCGGGCCGCCGTCTGACCCGGTCTGACTCCCGCCCGCAAGGTAATGCCAGGTTGTCCACACTGCGGGCCAAGAACGCCGGCGGTAAGCCCCGAGTGCGGACACTTTGGGGTTGGCGGGGCTAGCGTAAGGGCGTGACGCGGCCGGCTCATGGCCCGAAGGAGGACAGAGGCACCCTATGACATCGAACGAGATCACCGGTCCCGCGATCGAGACGCTGGAGACGGAGTCCCGCACCTATCCACCGGATCCCGACTTCGCCGCGCAGGCCAACGCCAGGCCTGACATCTATGAGCGCGACCCGGACGAGTTCTGGCGGGCGGAGGGGGAGAGCCGCGTCAGCTGGTTCGAGCCTCCGACCGAACTCAAGCGCTGGGAGCCGCCCTACGCCAAGTGGTACCTGGGGGGCAAGCTCAACGTCTGTTACAACTGCGTCGACCGCCACGTCGAACGCGGGCAGGGCGATAAGGTCGCGTTCTACTGGGAGGGGGAACCGGACGGCGACCGTCTGGTCATCACGTTCGCCGACCTGCAGCGCCGCGTCACACGTTTCGCTAACGTCCTGAAGGAGCTGGGGGTCAAGAAGGGGACGCCGGTCGGCATCTACATGGGCATGGTGCCGGAGCTGCCGGTGGCCATGCTGGCCTGCACCCGCCTGGGCGCGCCTCACACGGTGGTGTTCGGCGGCTTCAGCGCCGACTCCCTCTCCGGGCGCCTCAACGACATGCGGTGCGAGGTGCTGATCACTCAGGACGAGGGCTGGCGCAAGGGCAGGCCGGTGCCCCTGAAGCGGATCGCCGACGAGGCGCTGGCCGCGGCGCCTGGCGTCAGGACGGCGCTCGTCGTCCGCCGGACCGGGCACGAGGTGCCGTTCGACGCGGCGCGCGACGTGTGGTGGCACGATCTGGCGGAGCGGGTCTCCGACGACCCCGCGACCTGCCCCTGCGAGCCGATGGACGCAGAGGATCTGCTGTTCCTGATGTACACGTCGGGCACCACCGCGAGGCCGAAGGGCATCATCCACACCACGGCCGGGTACCTGGTCGGGGTCGCCTCCACGCACTACTACGTCTTCGACATCAAGCCGGACACGGTCTACTGGTGCGCGGCCGACATCGGCTGGATCACCGGCCACAGCTACATCGTCTACGGGCCCCTGTGCAACGGAACCACCAGCATCGTCTACGAGGGAGCGCCCGACTTCCCGGACCCCGAGCGCTGGTGGGCGATCGTGGAGCGTTACAGGGCCACCGTGCTCTACACCGCGCCGACCGCGATCCGATCCCACATGAAGTGGGGCCCGCAGCACGCGGCCAAGCACGACCTCAGCTCGCTCCGGGTGCTGGGAACGGTCGGCGAGCCCATCAACCCGGAAGCCTGGATCTGGTACCGCGACCACATCGGGGGCGGCAGGACCCCGGTGGTCGACACCTGGTGGCAGACCGAGACCGGGATGCAGCTGATCACCCCGCTGCCGGGGGTGACGACGCTGAAGCCGGGGTCGGCGACCAAGCCCTTCATCGGTGTCGACGTGGCCGTCGTCGACGAGCAGGGCAACGAGATGCCGCCGGGGGGCGGGGGGTACCTCGTGATCCGGCAGCCGTGGCCCGCGATGCTGCGTGGCATCTTCGGGGACGACGCGCGGTACCGGGAAACGTACTGGTCCCGGTTCGGGGCGGGGACCTACTTCGTCGGCGACGGGGCCCGCCAGGACCGCGACGGCGACTACTGGCTGTTGGGCCGGGTGGACGACGTGATGAACGTGTCCGGTCACCGCATCTCGACGATCGAGGTGGAGTCGGCGCTGGTCGACGACCCCAACGTCGCCGAGGCCGCCGTCTGCGGACGGAACGACCCCATCACGGGGCAGGCGATCGTCGCCTATGTGACGCTGAAGGCGGGGGTCGAGGGCAGCCCGGAGCGGCTGCAGGAGCTGCGGCAGCACGTCGGGGAGCGGATCGGCCGGTTCGCAGCCCCTGCCAACATCCTGTTCACGCCTGAGCTGCCCAAGACGCGTTCGGGCAAGATCATGCGCCGGCTGCTGCGCGACGTGGCCGAGCATCGCGACCTGGGTGACACCACGACGCTGGCCGACCCGGCGGTGGTGACGGAGATTGCCGAGCGAGCGCGGGCGGAAGCGGCCAAAGAAGAAGCGTGAGCGGGGTTCACGTAACCACCTGGTTCCTGGAGATGAGGGACGAGGCGGCGCTGCGGCCGGCGCCGCCTCCCCGCCGTCCCGTCGAGCTGCGCCAGGCGGTGGTGCCGAGCCCCGAGTTCTCACGCTTCCTCTACACCGCGGTGGGCGGCGACTGGTACTGGACCAACCGCCTCCCGTGGACCTACTCGGAGTGGCAGAGGTGGGCGGAACGGCCGGAGCTGTCGACCTGGGTCGCCCTGCAGGAGGGAAGTCCAGCCGGCTACTTCGAGCTGGAGGCGCAGCCGTTGGCCGGCGGTGGTGGTGGTACCCAAGTCGAGATCTCGGCCTTCGGGCTGCTCCCGCAGTTTCGAGGCGCCGGCATCGGCGGCTGGTTGCTGACGCAGGCCCTGCGCCGCGCCTGGAGGCTCGACCCGGGCCGGGTCTGGGTGCACACCTGCAGCCTGGACGGCCCCGCCGCGCTGCCCAATTACCGGGCGCGCGGCCTCAGCGTCTACCAGGAGCGGACGCTGGAGCAGGCACTGCCCGCGCAACCTCCCGGACCCTGGCCGGGCGCGCGCGGTTGACGGAGGGAGAGATGGCGCGGACGCTGCGATTTGGGATCTGCACCGACCAGAACATGACCTGGGCGGAGACGGTCGAGCGGTGGCGGCACCTCGAGGCGCTTGGCTACGACAGCGTCTGGGACTGCGACCACCTGATACAGCCGTCGCGGCCGCAAGGGCCCTACTTCGAGGCCTGGACGCTCCTGGCCGGCCTCGCTGCGGTGACCGAGCGGATCCGGATCGGGGTCCTGGTGACCTGCAACACGTTCCGCAACCCGGCCGTGCTGGCCCGGCAGGCGATCACCGTCGACCACATCTCGGGAGGGCGCCTGGAGATGGGGCTGGGCGCGGGCTGGTACGAGCCCGAGCACCGGATGTTCGGCATTCCGCTTCCCCCCACGCGTGAGCTGGTGGACCGGTTCGAGGAGTCGGTGGAGGTGCTGGACCGCCTGTTCACTGAGGACGTGAGCTCCTTCGAGGGGCGGTACTACGCGCTCCGGGAGGCGCGGTCCCGCCCCGGCCCGGTGCAGCGGCCCCGGATCCCGCTCACGCTGGGCGCCTTCGGGCCCCGCATGCTGCGGATCGTGGCCCGGCGGGCCGACACCTGGAACGCGTTCGGCACGGCGCAGGAGATGCTGGAGCGGAATCAGCTGCTGGACCGCGAGTGCCGGCAGCTGGGGCGTGACCCGGACACGCTGCAGCGGTCCCTCTACTACTGGAAGATCTCCCGCGACGCGATCGACCCCTGGGAGTCGGAGGATGCGTTCGAGGCCATGGTGCGGCAGTACCTGGCCACGGGCGTCAACCAGTTCGTCATCGACCAGCCCGACGAGGCGCGGGCCGGCATGCTGGAGCGGGTGGCGCGGAACGTCTTGCCGCGCCTGCGGGAGAAGACCACCTCCACGCCGCCGGAACCCGCCGCGGTCCCCGGCACCGTCTGGCACAACCCCAAGGACTACGTCTGAACCCCACCCCCACCCCAAAAGGCCATCTGTCGAGAGATGGCCCGGTCTCGGGCCCCCAGGCGGCACATCTGTCGACAGATGGGCAGAGGGTGAGGGCGATACGCTTGAGTTCGTATGCAAGACAACGCGCGGCTCCTGCTCATCCCCGGCCCGGTGAGCGCCGCGGAAGATGTTCTGGAGGCCTTGGGGCGTCCGGTCCCGTCGCACTACGGAGAAGCCTGGGCGCCGTTCTACGGTCGGGTACAGCAGCGGCTGCGCGCGATCGCCAGGACGGAGGGGACGGTCTTCCCCGTGTTCGGTCCTGGCACCGCCGGGATCGAGATGGCCCTCGGCAGCGTCCTCGCCCGGGGCGACGAGATCCTGGTCGGCACCAACGGCTACTTCGGCGACCGCCTGGTGATGGTGGCGCGCGCCATCGGGCTGGTGCCCCACGTGATCGAGTCGGCTCCCCGCCGCCCGCTCACCGTTGAGCAGCTCAACCAGGCGCTGGACGACCATCCCCAAGCCAGGCTGTTCGCGGTCGTCCACGACGAGACCTCACTTGGCCTCCTCAACCCGATCCAGGACCTGTGCCCGGTGGCCGGCGAGCGCGGGCTGCTGACGCTGGTCGATGCGGTCGCCTCCTTCGCCGGGGTCGAGGTGGAGATGGATGCCTGGAAGGTGGATCTCATGGTCGGCACCATCAACAAGGCGCTCGCGGCCCCGGTCGGATTCGCGATCGTGGCCGCCGGCGAGGGTGCCTGGGCCGCCGTCGACGACGGTCGGGAGAAGCTGGCCGGCTGGTACCTCAACCTCGCCACCTGGCGGGCGGCGGAGCTGGAGGACCCGATCCACCCGACGCCCACCACCGTCGCCTCCAACGTCTTCGAGGCGCTGGGCGCGGCGCTCGATCGGATCGACCGCGAGGGCGGCATCGAAGCTCACCGCGAGCGCTCGGCGCGGGCCGCGGAGCGCGTCCGCTCGGGGATGCGGGAGCTCGGCTTCGAACCGGTCATCACGGGTGCGGCGGCGGCCCCGCTTCTGACCACGTTCTGGGTCCCGGAGGAGTTTTCCTTCCGGGACTACGCGGCCTTTCTGCGTGAGCGCCACGGGATCCGGATCAGCGGCGGGCTGGAGCCGTACCACGACCAGATGTTCCGCGTCGGCCACATGGGTCGCGCCGCCGACCCCGAGGTCACCGACCGGTTCCTGCACGCGACCGCCGAGTACCTGGAGCAGCGACGCCCGTCCCCGATTGCCGGCACTCAGGGTGTAGCGCGCCCCTGAGGACTCCCCGATTGCCGGCACTCAGGGTGTGTAGCGCACCCCTGAGGACCCCGATTGCCGGCACTCAGGGTGTGTGTGGGCGGGGGTCAGATCGATGTCGGGGTAGATCTCGTCCTCGATCAGCCGCATCGCGGGGAGGATAGCAGGGAGCGTCCGGCGCCTATCCTGGTCGCGATCCAGGCGACCGCCGAACGCGATGGGAGGGCAATGATGGGAGGGAGAGCGTGGCGATAGGCGAGATCACGATTCCGGGCTCAGTGCTCGGTCACGCCGTGCGCAGAGTCGAGGATCCCCGCTTCATCACCGGCCGCGGCGAGTACTGCGATGACGTGCCGCTCGCCACCGGCGGCCTGCACGTCGCCTTCGTCCGCTCTCCGGTGCCGCACGCCAGGATCCTGACCGTCGACGTCGAGGCCGCGGCCTCCATGCCAGGCGTGGTCGGCGTGTTCCGGGATCACGACCTGGGGCTGCCGGCGAGGCAGGAGATGGAGGCCATCGACCCCGCCTTCAACCGCCCCGCCCTGGCCCGCGACGTCGTCCGCTTCACCGGCGAGCCGATCGTGGCGGTGGTGGCCACCGAGCGGGGCATCGCGGAGGACGCGGCCGAAGCGGTGTTTTGCGACTTCGACCCGCTGCCCGCGGTGGGCGGGATGCTGGACGCGCTCGACGATGGTGGCCCGCTTCTGTTCCCGGAGCACGGGACCAACCGGGCGTACCACGTTCGCAACGGCAGCCAGGACCAGGACGTGCTGGCCGGCGCCGAGGTCACGGTCAAGGCGCGGATCGTGAACCAGCGGCTGGCCCCGATCCCGATGGAACCCGATGTGGTCGTGGCCGAGCCCGACGGCGACGGGGTCCGGGCCTGGGTCTCGACCCAGAACCCGCACCAGGTACGCGATGAGATCGCGTCCAAGCTCGCCCTCGATTCCGGACTGGTCCGCGTGATCGCGCCCGACGTGGGCGGCGGCTTCGGCGCCAAGGGGTCGATCTACCCCGAGCAGGTGATCGTGACCGCCCTCGCGCGCCGCCTGCAACAGCAGGTGCGCTGGGTCGAGTCCCGCAGCGAGAACCTCCTCAACATGGTCCACGGGCGCGCCCAGATCAACGAGGTGGAGGTCGGGGCCACCCGCGACGGCCGGATCACCGGCTTGAGAGTCCACGTGGTCCAGGACGCGGGCGCCTATCCGGGGCTGGGCGCCTGGCTGCCCACCCTCACCGGGTGGATGGTGTCCGGCGTCTACGACCTCCGGAAGATCGACTTCAGCGCCACCGCGGTCGCCACCAACACCACTCCGGTGGCCGCCTACCGGGGCGCCGGGCGGCCGGAGGCGGCGCATCTGCTGGAGCGCACGGTCGACCTCCTCGCCGCCGAGCTGGGGATGGACCCGGTGGAGGTCCGCCGGCGGAACTTCATCCGCCCCGACCAGTTCCCCTACCAGACCGTGACGGGCATCGAGTACGACAGCGGCGACTATGACAAGCCGCTTCGCGAGGCGCTGGACCGCGCCGGCTACGACGAGCTGCGGCGCGAGCAGGCCGAGCGCCGCGCTCGGGGGGACGGACGACTGCTGGGGATCGGGGTCTCCACCTACGTCGAGGTCACGGGGCTGGGGCCGCCGAGCGAGCACGGCGCGGTCGAGGTGCACCCGGACGGGGAGATCGTCGTCCTCGCCGGCACCTCCGGTCACGGTCAGGGGCATGCCACCACCTACGCGCAGCTGGTCGCCGAACAGCTCCAGGTCCCGATCGAGCAGATCCGCTTCGTGCAGTCCGACACCGCCCAGGTCCCGACCGGGGGTGGCACCGGCGGCTCGCGGTCGATGCAGATGGGCGGGATCGCGATCAACACCGCCTGCGGCGAGGTGCTGGAGCGTGGGCGTCAACTGGCCGCGGAGGAGCTGGAGGCCGACCCACAAGACCTGGAGGTAGCGCGGGGCGGTTTCCGGGTCCGCGGCGTGCCGCAGTCGGTGGTGACCTGGCAGCAGTTGGCGGTGCGCGAGGGCGGCCCCAAGGGCATTCACAGCGCCATCGATTTCCAGCAGCAAGGCTTGACGTACCCATTCGGCGCGCATGTCGCGGTGGTTGAGGTGGACCGCGAGACGGGCGACGCCCGGCTGCTCCGCCACGTCGCGGTGGACGACTGCGGCCCGATCCTGAACCCGCTGCTGGCCCAGGGGCAGCAGCACGGGGGCATCGCGCAGGGCGCGGCGCAGGCACTCTTCGAAGAGGTGGTCTACGATGCCGACGGCTCCCCCCGCTCGGCCTCGCTGATCGACTATCAGATGCCGACCGCCAATGAGCTCCCCGCCTTCGAGACCTCCTTCACCCAGACGCCGACGCCGCACAACTCGCTGGGCGTGAAAGGGATCGGGGAGGCACCCACGATCGGGTCCACGCCCGCCATTCACAACGCGGTGGTGGACGCGCTCAGCCACCTCGGCGTGCGGCACGTGGACATGCCGTTGGCGCCGGACAAGCTCTGGCGCACGATGCAGGAGCACTCGCGATGACGATCCGCTGGACCGGTGTGCCCGAGGCCGACCGGCTGCTGGAAGATGACCCTCTGGCCCTGCTGATCGGGATGCTGCTCGACCAGCAGGTGAAGATGGAGAAGGCGTTCAGCGGTCCCTACGAGCTCCGGCAGCGGCTGGGCGCGGAACTGGACGCGGCGGCCATCGCGGCGATGGAACCGGAGGAGCTGGACCGCGTCTTTCGCGAGCGGCCGGCGCTGCATCGCTTCCCCGGCAACATGGCCAGGCGCGTTCAGCAGCTGTGCGCCGCGGTGGCTCAGGAGTACGGCAACGACCCGGCCTCGATCTGGCGGGACGCGCCGTCCGGTGGCGAGCTGGCCCGCCGTCTGCGTGGCCTTCCGGGCTTCGGCGAGGGTAAAACCCGCATCATGGTTTCCGTGCTCGCCAAGCGCTTTGGCGTCCGCCCACCGGGCTGGGAGGCGGAGTCGGCGAACTGGCACTCGATCGCGGATGTCGACTCCCCGGAGACGATGGCCCAGGCTCGCGAGGTGAAGCGAGCGATGAAGAAGGATGCGGGTGCCTGAGCCGCCGTCCGAGGCGGTCGCCTTCGCGTTCCTCGACGGGCAGGTGCTGCTGCCCGAGCGCTGGCAGGCAGGCGTACTCCCGGGGTGGGCGGAGCTGCGGGGTTGGGAGCTCGTCGGGCCTCATGCCGCCGGCGCCTACCGGGGCCGGCCCACGGTCGCGCTGACGGTGGCGGAAGCCCCGCCCGGCTACACGCCACTTCCCCTCCGGCGCCTCCTGATGGTGGGGCCAGAGGACCTGGCGGCGGCGGCTGCGCTGGCGGCGCAGGTCAACGAGTGGGCGAACGGTCACCGCTACTGCGGACGCTGCGGGACTCCCACCGTCTGGCGTCCCGAGGAGCCGCGAGCGATGACCTGCCCCGGCTGTGGCGCTCTCCACTTCGCCCGCATCAACCCGGCCGTGATCACGGTCGTCCACCGCGGGGATGAGATCCTGCTCGCCCACAACAAGTCGATGGCACCTGGCTACTTCGCGCTCATCGCGGGCTTCGTGGAGCCGGGCGAGACGATGGAGGACACGGTACGGCGGGAGGTCCACGAGGAGGTGGACCTGGAGGTCGGCGAGCCGGTCTACCAGTCAAGCCAGCCGTGGCCCTTCCCGAGTCAGCTGATGGCGGGTTTCTTCGCCCCCTACCGGTCGGGGGAGATCCGGGTCGACGATCTGGAGATCGGCGCCGCGGCCTGGTTCCACCGCGACCACCTGCCCGACACCTCGCACCGGCCACCGCCGTATACGATCGCGGGGCGCCTCATCCAGCGCTGGGTGGAGAGCGGGCCGCGGGTCGGCGGTGGAACCCTCCGGCGCCCGTTCTAAGTGGTCCCTGGTCCTCTTTCAGAACCCGGGTCAAATTACCCATTTCCTCACCCCGACCGGAGCGTGCAGGATGACACCGTGTCGCTCTCCCCGGACGCTGCCGCCTACCTCGCCCCACCCTGGCCGGGCAGCCCGTTCGACCGTCTGGGAGCCGTTCAACAGGCGCTGCGAGCCATGGCCGGGTCCACCCATCTGGCGCCGGTCTGCCGGCCGGGCCGGATCCTCGACGTGGGAGCGGGCCTGAAGTACTGGCTGGGCATATTGAGGTCGAATTCCCGGCCGCCTTCCGGGTCGCCGCCTGGACGGACACCGTGCGCGCTGGTGAAGGCCCGCCGGCGCGCGTCGGGCTCCGGGCCGATCTGACCGGCGGCCTGCCCTTCCCCGACGGCGCGTTCGACTACGTGCACCACCGGATCATCCCGTTCGCGGGCCGCGCGCGCGATCGTGCGCGAGAGCTGGACGAGCTGGTACGGGTGACAGCCCCGGGGGGCTGGCTCGAGATCGTCGAGACCGAGCCCACGATGCTGCCTCTGAGTCCGGCCACCGAGTATCTGATGCGGGAGATCCTGCCGCTGCTCGAACCGAGCCCGGCGGGCCACGCCTCACCCGTGCCGCCGGCCGATCTGCTCCGGAGGCGTGGCCTGGCGGAGGTCGAGGCAAGGCGGTATGAGCTGCCGATCGGACCCTGGGGGGGAGCGCTCGGATGCGCCATGCTCTCCAACTTCCGGGCCGTGATGGGAGCGGTGGCACCGGCGCTGGAGGCCCGGCTCGGCATCCCCACGTTCGAGACGCTGGGCTTGGTGGCACGTTCCACCGAAGAGATCGAGCAGGACCGGACGGTGGCACCGCTCTGGTTTGCCTGGGGCCGGCGACCGGCCGGAACCCCCGACTGATCGTCCCGGGCGGCCCGCCCCGGTTCTGCGGCAAACTTGCCCAGAGGCAAAGGAGAGCATGTCGAACGCGAACGCGGAGGTGAACGACCGGTACCTGATGCCCCGGGAGCCGCGGGAGGTGAACCGCCTCGACCTCCAGCACTACGCGCTGCGGGAGCTCCTGGGCACCAACCATCTGGCGCCGATCGCGGAGCTGCGCTCGGTGCTGGATGTCGGAACCGGCACCGGACAGTGGGCGCTCGACATCAGCCGGGAGTTCCCGCGGGCGCTGGTCATCGGCGGCGACCAGCCGGCGCCGATGGCGGCCCACGACCACGCCGGGTACATCTACGTCCGGCTCAACGTGCTCCGCGGCCTGCCCTTCCGCGAGGGCGCCATTGAGTACGTGCACCAGCGCCTCCTTCGGGCCGGTATCCCGCTCGCGGCCTGGCCGGGGGTGGTGCGCGAACTGGCCCGGGTCACCGCGCCGGGCGGCATCGTGGAGCTGGGGGAGTCCGGGGAGCACTGGGGCAACGCGGGACCGGCCGCCACGCGGTTCTTCGGCCTGATGCGGAAGCTGGGCGCCCGCTTCGGGATGGATACCGAAGGACCGCCCGGGCTGGGCCTCCCCCGGCTCCTCGCCGAAGCCGGCCTGGCGGACATCGGCGAGCGGCAGGTCACGGTACCGGTCGGGGAGTGGGGAGGACGCGTGGGGTCCTTCATGGCCTCCAACCTCCGCGCCATCGGACGCGCGCTGATGCCGGTCTATGCGTCCGCGCTCAACGTGCCCGAGGAGGAGACCGCATCGCTGGTATCGGAGCTGCTGCGTGAGATCGAGGTGGTCCACATGACGGGCGATGTCTGGTACGCCTGGGGGCGCAAGCCGGACTGACGGTCACCGGGGACCGGACGGCGTCGAGTCCCCCGAAAGGATTCGTTCGGTGATCACCATCGGAGCCATGAGCAGCCAGAGCAGCTGCGCGTTGCCGGGACCGAGCACGGGGGTCAGCAGGATGCCCAGCACGCAGATCGGCACCGCGCCGCCGGCGACCGCCACCGAGGCCACGCTGCGGAACTCTCGCCAGCCTCCCCGCAGACCAGCGCGCACCCGGCCTGCCCCTGGCCCCACCAGCCAGATGAGAGCCGCGACGACCCCGAAGGCGGCGAAGAAGAACTGATTCCCGAAGACCGTGCCGCTCCAGGCGTCGAAGAAGTCCATCACGAACGGGACCAGACAGACCGCGAGGAGGATGATCAGGTTCCGCTGCAGCAGGTTGTGCCGGACCGAGGTTGTGCCGCGCAGCGAGCGGTGGTGCGCGGTCCAGTAGATCCCGACCACCGCGAAGGTGATCCCGTACGCGATCAGCTGCACCCGCCTCCGGCCCAGCAGGGCCATCGCCTGCGCTTGCGTGTCCGCCGAGCCCAGGTGCGGGACGGCGATGTTGAGGACGAGCAGGGTGAGGGCGATCGCGAACACATCGTCCGAGAGCGCCAGCATCCGGCCCACGCCATACGGGTCGGGATCCGGCCAGGGCTCGCGGAGGCCGCGCAGCAGGATCACGTTCACCATCCCCACCAGGACGACGAGGCAGAGGACGATCAGCGCCGCGCTGCCCGGAATCCAGGTCGCGGCAAGCAACCCGAGCGCGAGCGCGAACAGGCCCCCCAGCTGCTCGAGGTAGATCGCCGCCGCGCGCCGCCGGCCGCCGGGGCCCTCCCGGGTGCGCCGGATGCGTTCCAGCCAGGGAACCGTGAGTGTGGACATCAAAGCGAGTGCGAACAACGCACCGAGGTAGACCTGGAGGCCCGCGGTGGTGTTGGGAAAGCGCTGGAAGAAGGCGGTCGCAAACGGCATCAGACAGACGAGGCCCAGAAGCCCCAGGTTGCGAAAGAGCACGCGACGTGTCGCCACCCGCAGGGTCCGCAACCCGCGGTGGTGGTTCAGCCACTGGATGGCGACCATCGCGAAGCTGAATCCGAAGATGCCGAGGTTGGAGAACTGCTGCTGGAACGCCCGCCACCCGTCGGCGCTGGTCGCATGCGCCGGCGGCGGCGCGATCTGGATGTTGACGATCAGCAGTGTCAGCGCGACCGCGAACACGCCGTCCGAAAGGGCGAGCAGGCGGCCCACCCCGTAGTCGTCGTGCCCGGCGCCCGCGGTGCCCGGTGTCGCTTGAGTTGCCTCGTCGTCCTCAGGCATCGGACCGTACCTTGCCATCCTCCGCCCCTTGCCGGCGTCGGGGGTGTCCATTTCACTGCCCCGAATGCCGGCGATCGGAGCCCTGCGCACGCCTGGGGGACCCCGAGTGCCGGCAGTCGGGCGGCCGGCCAACGGCCAACTGTTAGACTCGCGGTCCCGACGGCTTACGGGAGATGGAACGAACGCGACTGACGGAGACCGAACCGAGTGCCGGCAAGGCGGCCGCGCTGGCGGGGCAATACCGGCTGATCCCGGTGCATCGAGAGCTGGCGGCGGACCTGCTGACGCCGGTCCGCGTCTACCTTTTGCTGTGCGGGCCGGATGAGCCCGGCTTCCTGCTCGAATCGGTGACGGGCGGGGAGCAGCTGGGGCGCTACTCCTTCATCGGCTACCATCCGACCCCGATCGAGCTGGGCGAGGGTGATCCGCTGGATCGCCTGGCCCGGGTCCTGTCCGATCCTCCGGCACCTCATCACGGGCTTCCCCGGCTGATCGGCGGGGCGGTGGGCTATCTCGGCTACGAGGCGGCGTGCCACTTCGAGCGGCTCCCCTCCCCCGAGGGCGCCGCGCCGCCGATGCCGGAATCGGCGTTCCTGCTCGCCGAGAACCTGGCCATCGTGGATCACCTCCGGCAGCGGCTGCACCTGCTGACCCTGCACCGACCCCAGATCGAGGACTACGCCGCGGCGGTCGCGAGGCTCGACGAGATGGAGCGCCTGCTGGCTCAAGAGCGCGTCCCCGACTCGGCGCGACCGGCGCCCGGCCCCGGCCCCGATACCTGGACCTCCAACGTGACCCGGGAGCGTTACGAGGCGATGGTCCGCCGGGCGCAAGAGCACATCTTCGCCGGCGACGCGTATCAGATCGTCCCCTCGCACCGGTTCCGCAAGCGCTGCCCCGCCCGCCCCTTCGACGTTTACCGGTCACTGCGCTCGGTCAACCCCTCGCCGCACCTCTACTACTTCAACCTGGGAGGAGGTCGGGTGGTCGCGGGGTCGTCACCGGAGCTTCTGGTGCGCGTCGAGGAGGGCGTGATCACGGTCCGTCCCCTGGCCGGCACCCGGCGCCGGGGCGAGACTCCCGAGGAAGACGACGCGTTGGAGGCCGAACTCCGGGAACATCCCAAAGAACGCGCCGAGCATGTGATGCTGGTCGACCTCGGCCGCAACGACGTGGGGCGCGTCGCCACCGCGGGCAGCGTCCACGTCGAGACCCTGATGCACGTGGAGCGGTTCAGCCACGTCATGCACCTGGGCTCGACCGTGAAGGGCACGCTCTCGCCCGATCACAGCTCGCTGGACGCGATCCGCTCCGCCTTCCCCGCCGGCACCGTATCCGGAGCCCCCAAGATCCGGGCCATGCAGATCATCGCGGAGCTGGAACCGGACCGCCGTGGGGTGTACTCCGGCGCCTTCGGCTATGTCGGGTACGACGGCAACGTGGATCTGGCGATCACGCTGCGCACGGTCGTGATCGCGGACGGGGTCGCCTATGTCCAGGTGGGCGCGGGGGTGGTCGCCGACTCGGATCCGGCCCGCGAGTATGACGAGACGCTTGAGAAGGCGGCCGCCATGTTCCGGGCCATCGAGATCGCGGAGAGCATGTGAACCACCCCACGAGACTCCGCAGGCTCCCCACCCCACGAAGCCTCGCAAGCTCGCTTTCGCGGGGGCCCCGGGTCTGTCTCGCGGGGACCCCGGATGGGGGGGCCCCGGTGGGACCCACCCCATGGAACTCCGCAAGCTCCGTTCCATCCACCCCACGAGACTCCGCAAGCTCCGTCTCGCGGGGACCCCGGATACGGGGGCCCCGGACATGACGGCTCGCTCGCTCCGGGTGGCGGTGATCGACAACTATGACTCCTTCACCTACAACCTGGTGCAGTACCTGGCCGAGCTCGGCGCCCGCACGCGCGTCTACCGCAATGACGCGGTCTCCCTCGATGAGCTGGCCGATCATGACGCGCTGGTGATCTCGCCCGGCCCCGGCATCCCCGACGACGCCGGGATCACGCTGGAGGCGATCAAGGAGCTGAGCGGCAAGCTGCCCATCCTCGGCGTCTGCCTCGGCCACCAGGCGATCGCACAGGCCTTCGGGGGACGGGTGGTCCGCGGCGAGCCCGTGCATGGCAAGACCGCGCTGGTCTCGCACGACGGCAACTCCCCGTTCGAGGGCATGCCGGATCCCTTCGAGGCCACCCGCTATCACTCGCTGATCGTGGAACGCACGACGGTGCCCACCGACCTTTTGGTCTCGGCCTGGACCGAGGACGGTGTCGTGATGGGGCTCCGGCACACCGAGCATCCGACGCTGGGCGTCCAGTTCCACCCGGAATCGGTCCTGACCTTGGGCGGACGGCACATGCTCCACAACTTCCTGTGCGTGGCCGAGGAGGGGTGAGCCCGTGGTCGGCTACCTGGAGAAGCTGATCCGGGGGGAGAGCCTGGACGAGGAGGAGGCGTCGACCGCGATGGAGATGATCCTGCGCGGCGAGGCCACCCCGAGTCAGATCGCGGGCTTCCTGATCGGGCTCCGGGCCAAGGGGGAGTCGATTCCCGAGATCGCCGGCATGGCCCGCACCGCGCTCGCGATGTCGACCCGGGTCGAGATCGCGGGCGAGGTGCTGGACGTGGTCGGCACCGGAGGCGACGGGCTCGCAACCTTCAACATCTCGACCCTCTCCGCGATCGTGAGCGCGGCCTGCGGGGCGCGGGTCGCCAAGCACGGGAATCGCGCGCAGTCGTCGATCTCGGGGTCGGCAGATGTGCTGGAGGCGCTCGGCGTCCGCATCGACCTGGGACCAGAGGCCGTCGCCCGCTGTGTCAACGAGGTGGGGATCGGCTTCATGTTCGCGACCCGGTACCATCCCTCCTTCCGCCATGCAGGGCCAATCCGCCGCGAGCTCGGGATCCGGACCGTGTTCAACATCCTGGGGCCCATCTGCAACCCCGCCCGCGCCACCATGCGCGCGATCGGCGTCGCCGACGTCGAGCTGGTGGAGCCGGTGATCCAGGTCCTGACCCGGCTCGAGGTGCCGCGGGTGCTCGTGTTCCACGGGGCGGGCGGGATGGACGAGCTCTCGACCACCGGGCCCTCGACGGTGATCGAGGTGCTCGACGGGCGGCGCCGGCGCTACCCCCTGGACCCCGCCGACCTCGGCTTGCGGCCGGCCTCGACACGGGAGGTCCAGGGCGGCAGCCCCCCGCACAACGCAGCCATCGCGCGCCGGATCCTGGAGGGAGAGCGGGGACCGCAGCGCGACATCGTCCTGCTCAACACCGCCGCCGCTCTACGCGCCGCGGGCGTCGCGTCGGACTGGGAGGAGGGCATCGGGCTGGGGGGCGAGGCGATCGACGACGGCCGTGCTGGGCGGCTGCTGGAACGCTGGGCGGAGGTCTCCCAGGAGGTGGGCGTGGCGTGACTCACCCCAGGAACCCGCGTGCCCACCGAGCCAGCTCCCACCTCCTGGCGCGCCTGGTCGCGGAGGCGGAGGCCGAAACGGAGCGGCGGCGCGCCCTACGCTCCGAGGCCGACCTGGAAGCAGCGCTGCCGGCGGCGCCGCCGGTCCGCTCACTGGGGGCCTCCCTGCGGAAGCCGCGGCTGGCGCTGATCGCTGAGACCAAACGGCGCACGCCCACCATGGGGCTCCTGGCTGAGACCTACGACCCGGCCGCGCTGGCCCGGGCCTACGCCGCGGCGGGAGCGGATGCGATCTCCGTCCTCTGCCAGGAGACCAGCTTCGGGGGCCAGCCCGCGCATCTGGGGTCCGTCCGGGCGGCGGCGGGCACCGCCCCGGTGCTGCGCAAGGACTTCGTGACCACCGAGCACCAGCTGCTGGAAGCCCGCGTCCTGGGGGCCGACGCGGCACTGCTCATCGTGGGGGCGCTGAGCCCGGCCGGGCTGGAGAGTCTGCTCGCGACCGCCCGCAGGGTTGGGCTGGAGGCGCTGGTGGAGGTCCACGACGAGGCCGAGACCGAAATCGCGCTGGCCGCCGGCGCCAGGCTGATCGGGGTCAACCACCGCGACCTCAACACCTTCACGGTCGACCTCGGGATCACCGACCGGCTGCGTCCGCTCATCCCCAGCGACCGTGTGATGGTGGCGGAGAGCGGCATCCACGGCGCGGCCGACGCCGCGCGCCTGCGGGCGGCCGGCGCCGACGCGATCCTGGTCGGCGAGCTTTTGATGCGGGCGCCGGACCCGGGGGCGGTGGTGCGCTCCCTGATCACGCTGGAGGCCCGGGCATGACCGCCATCAAGATCTGCGGCATCGGCGACCTCGCATCGGCGCTGGCGGCGACGCGGGCGGGGGCGGACCTGCTCGGCTTCCACTTCTGTCCGTCCGAGCGCCGGATCTCGCCCCCGGCAGCCCGGGAGATCGTCGACCAGGTCCGCTCGCTGCCGGGACGCATCCCCGAGATCGTCGGAGTGTTCATCGAACCCACCGAGGCGGAGGTGGAGGCCACGGTGCGGCTGGTGGGTCTGGATCGGGTGCAGCTCCACGGGCATGAGCAGGTCGGATTCCGCGCCTCGCGACCGATCTTGAAGGTGCTGCGCGTGCGGGAGACCGGGATCGACGGCGACGGCGGCTGGCCCGACCCGATCCTGCTCGACAGCTGGTCGGCGGATGGCCGCGGCGGCACCGGCCGGACCTGGCGCTGGGACCTGGCGGAGGCACTGGCAAGGCGGCGCGCGATCTTCCTCGCCGGCGGCCTGACGCCGGAGAACGTCGCCGACCCGGTCCGCTCCCTGCGCCCCTACGGGGTCGATGTTTCGAGCGGCGTGGAGGCGGGGACGCCGGGGGAGAAGGACCCGGCGCGGATGCGCGCCTTCGTGGAGGCGGTTCGGAGGGCCGATGTCGCGGTCCCTCGCTGAGCAGCCGCGCGGCCGGTTCGGCCCCTACGGGGGTCAGTACGTGCCGGAGACCCTGATGGTCGCGGTCGACGAGCTGGAGGTGGCCTGGCGGGAGGCGATGGCCGACCCGCGGTTCCTCCAGGAGCTGGGCGCGCTGCAGGCCACCTTCATCGGCCGCCCCACGCCACTGCATCTGGCGCAGCGGCTGTCGGAGCGTCACGGCCTGCAGGTGTACCTCAAGCGCGAGGACCTCTGCCACACCGGCGCCCACAAGCTGAACAACGCGCTCGGCCAGGCACTGCTGGCGCGGCGGATGGGCAAGCGTCGCATCATTGCCGAGACCGGCGCCGGCCAGCACGGGGTGGCGACCGCGACCGTCTGCGCCCGCTTCGGCCTGGACTGTGTGGTCTACATGGGCCAGGAGGACATGCGGCGGCAGGCTGTCAACGTGCAGCGGATGCGGCTCTTGGGCGCCCAGGTGCGGCCGGTGACGACCGGCTCGGGCACGCTCGCACAGGCCACGTCGGAGGCGATCCGGGATTGGGTCACCAACGTCCGCGACACCTACTACATCCTGGGCTCGGCGGCGGGGCCGCACCCTTATCCGTCGCTGGTGCGCGACTTCCAGCGCGTGATCGGGGACGAGGCGCGGAGGCAGATCCTGGCATCCGAGGGGCGGCTGCCGGACGTCGTGGTGGCGTGCGTGGGAGGGGGATCCAACGCGATCGGGATCTTCACGGCCTTCGTGACCGATCCCGAGGTCCGTCTGGTCGGTGTGGAGGCGGGAGGACGCGGCTGTGGACTGGGCGAGAACGCGGCGACCCTGGTCCGCGGCCGCCCCGGCATCCTGCATGGGGCGTTCTCGTACCTCCTGCAGGACGGCGACGGGCAGATCGCGAGCACTCACTCCATCTCCGCCGGACTCGACTACCCCGGCGTCGGCCCCGAACACGCCATGCTGCGCGACGAGGAGCGCGCCGACTACCACTCGATCGACGACGCCGAGGCGGTGGCGGCCTTCCTGGAGACCACCCGCCTGGAGGGGATCGTGCCCGCGCTGGAGTCGTCGCACGCGCTCGCCGAGGTGGGGAAGCTGGCCCCGGAGCTGAACCCGGGCGCGCTGGTCCTGGTCTGCCTCAGTGGGCGGGGGGACAAGGACCTGGAGTCGGTGGAAGCCTGGCTGGCGGAGCATCCGGAGGTCCATGACTGAGCGCCTGCAGGTGGCGCTGGAGCGGCGCCCGGGGGATGGGGTGCACCTGGTGCCCTACCTGATGGCGGGCTTCCCCTCCCCCGAGGCGTCGATCGCGCTGGGGCGTGGCTTCGCGCGCGCGGGGGCGGCCGCGATCGAGGTCGGGATACCGTTCAGCGATCCGCTCGCCGACGGGCCGGTGATTCAGAAAGCCGGGCACCAGGCGCTGCTGGGTGGTATGACCGTCTGCCGCTCGATCGCGGTCGCGGGAGCGATCTCGGAGGCGGGCGTCCCCACCGTGCTCATGCCCTACCTGAACCCGGTGCTGAACTACGGCGTGGAGGAGTTCGCGCGCGACGCCGCGGAGGCCGGGGTGGCCGGCGTCATCTTCCCCGACCTGCCGGTGGACGAGGCGGCCCCGTTCCTGGAGCCGTTTCGCGCCCGGGGCCTGGACACCGTCTTCCTGGCCGCGCCCACCTCGACCGATGCCCGCATCGACGAGATCGCCCGGCTCTCGCGCGGCTTCGTCTACTGCGTCTCGGTGACGGGCGTGACCGGCGCCCGCCAGGCCATCAGCGAGGAGGCGTTCTCGCTCCTCTCCCGGATCCGGGCCCGCACCCGGCTCCCGCTCGCGCTCGGCTTCGGCATCTCCCAGCCCGAGCACGTGCGCCGTCTGCGCGGCCACGTGGAGGCCGCCGCGGTGGGTTCGGCGCTGGTCCGCGAGGTGCTCGAAGGCCGGGATCCGGTCCCACTGCTGGAAACCCTGGTCGAAGCCGGCGCCTGATTCCCCCCGCTGGTGCACCACCGGGTCTTAAGACGGCGGAACAACCCCCGTTGGTGCACCACCGGGTCTTAAGACGGCCGGGCCCGTGCCGAGAGCAGCAGCCCCAGCAGCGCGACCCCGGCCAGAACCAGGTCGAGGATGACCACCGCGCTGCCCAGGCTCAGCACCCCCGCCGCGGCGGCCGCGACGAGAGTGCCCTGGAGGGCGATGCAGACGGAGCTGCCGGTGCCGTCGGAGATCTGCAACGACGAGGTGTTGGTACCCCGCTCCTCAGGTCGTGAGTAGTCGAGCACCATCACCGACACCACCGGCATCGCGGTGCCGATGCCGGCGCCGGCCACGATCCAGATCGGGAAGGCGACCCACCCCGGAGTCCCGGGCCAGCCCAGCGATGCCATGCCCACCGCCGCCAGGGTGATCAACACGAACCCGATCCGCATCCCGATCCGCCGCCGCTCTTCCGGCTGGCGCCCGATGATCCAGGCCGCCGCCGACCAGCCCAGGGACCCCGCCATCAAGGGGAGCCCCACCGTGGCCGGCGAGAATCCATGCAGCTTGCTCAACGTGAGCGTGACCGCGGACTCGACGCCGAAGAACGCGCCGGCCATCAGCGCTCGCAGCAGCACCAGGGTGGGGACGCCGCGCCCCAGGCGGACGGCGCCCGGTGGAAGCAGGCGGGGCAGACCCAGCCCGATCAGCACCACCCCACCGGCGAGCGGCAGCAGGGACAGCGGGCTCAGGCGCTCGCCGGCGAACTGGAGCAGCGCGATGCCGCCGGCGAGCGCGACCGCGGCCGGCCACCGCCACCGATCCCGCGGCGTCGCATCCGCGGCGGCCGGCGGGCGCACCCGTCGCAGTGACGGTGCCACCAGGGCCAGGCCGAGAAAGCAGAGCGGCACGATCACGAAGAAGACGGCGCGCCAGGAGAGGTACTGCGTGAGCAGGCCCGCTCCACCCGGACCGACCAGCGTCGGGACCACCCAGGCGGCGGAAAGCGCAGCCACCGCCCGGGGTCGAAGGTTGGACGGGTAGACGTCCGCGATCACGACGTAGATCGCGACCATCACCAGGCCCGCGCCCAGGCCCTGCACGCCGCGGCCGATCACGAACTGTCCCATGGTGGTGGCCGACCCGGCGACCAGCAACCCGGCGACGAAGATCAGGACCCCGGTGACGGTGGTCAGCGCCGCCCCCCGCCGGTCGGACAGCACCCCGCCGACGACGTTCCCGACCAGCTGCACCATGATGAAGGCGCTGAACCCCCAGCCGTACCACCGCAGGCCGTGGAGGTCGGTGACGGCGCGGGGCATGGCGGTGGAGACGGCCATGTTCTCGAACGCGAGCAGGGTGGTCAGGAGGATGATGCCGATCGTGGCCTGGCGCAGCGGTCCGCGGGACAGCAGGCCGGCGGTGGTGCCGACCGGCGTCTCGCGACGTTTCTCCTGCGCCTGGGAGCTCACACCCGCACCCTACTCGCACCGGCGGTGGCTGCAATCGGCCGAAGGTCGGAGCCTGACCTGGAATACGGGAGCGCCGCCGGCACCTCATCTGCGATCCTTCCGCACCAGATGGACCTCCCGACCGTGCGTCTGCGCCCGCTGCGTGCCGAGGACGCGGGCCTGATCGACCGCCTCAGCTCGTGGGCGGTGGCAGGCCCCTACGATTACTTCGACGATCCACCCACGGAGCTGCTCCGCGGCCAGGACTACGGCGGTGGCTGGCGCGTCGTCGAGGAGGAGCACGGGCGAGCGGTGGGATCGGTGAGCTTCATCCAGGTTCCGTACGGCCCCAACCGCATGAGCCTGGCCTGGCGGATCGGCATCACCATCCTCCCGGAGTACCGGCACCGCGGGTACGGCGCCGCCGCCCAGCGGCAGCTGGCGGCGTTCCTGTTCGCGACTACCCGCGCCAACCGCGTGGAGGCCGACACCGACGTCGAGAACGCGGCCGAGCAGCGCTCACTGGAGCTGGCCGGCTTCCAGCCTGAGGGCATCCACCGGGGGGCGCAGTTCCGCCAGGGTCGCTGGCACGATCGGATTCTCTACGCACGGCTCCGCACGGATCCCTGAGCCCCGTCAGCTGCCGGCGCCGCAGGCGGGTGGGGCGCCACCACCGTGGCCGCCGCACCGACCGCGATCACGACCACGAGCACGACGAACGCGATCCGGTACGCCCCCGTCGCGTCGTAGAGGCCACCCACCGCCAACGGGCCCGCCGCGGCACCTCCGAGCACCGCCAGGTTCTGCGCCGCGGTGATGGCGCCGAAGGCACGGCGGCCCACGTGGCGCGCCATCACGGTCCCGCGCAGGGGTGTGGCCGCGCCGTACCCGGCGCCGTAGAGGACGGCGTAGGCGACGGTGGGAGCGGCGCCCCGGGTCGCGAGCAGGACCAGCACCCCCGCCCCCATGCCGAGCATGGACACCGCCAGCAGCCACTGGGGGGACAGCCGCTGGCCGGCCAGGTTGAGGACCAGGCGCCCGGGCACGCTGGCGAGCCCGGCCAGGCCCGCCACCGACGCCGCGGCGACGGGTGGCAGCCCGCGCGCGATGAGATACGGGACCTGGTTCACCTGCAGCGCGTTGGCGCAGAACATGGTCGCGATGCCGCCGGCGGTGATGAGCCAGAAGGCGGGCGTGCGGAGGGCGGCGGTCAAGCGCAGACCCGCGCTCGGAGGAGGCCTCGACTCCCGGGCGCCATCGGGAGCCAGGCCCAGATCCTCCGGGCGCCGGCGCACCAGGAGCAGCGACAGCGGGATCGTGATGGCCGCGGGGAGCGCCAGCAGCGCCACCGCCGCCCGCCACCCGTGCGTCTGCACCAGCCACCCTGCCAGGGGGATCATGAGCGGCGAGGAGAGACCGCCGACGGTGGTCAGCAGAGCCATCGCCGCCGGTCGCCGGCGATCGAACCAATTGGCCACCACCACGAACGTGAGCGGGTACTGGGTGAGGGCCATCGCCAAGCCGCAGCCGGTCGCCCAGACGGTGGCGAACGCGGGCAGCGAGCCGGCACGCGCGAGCAGCAGCAGCGTGGCCACATTGACCGCACCGCCCAAGCAGAGCAGGAGCCGGGCGCCGATCCAATCCACCACCCGGCCCACGGCGAGCCCCGCCACCGCGGCCACCACCAGCGCGATCGAGTAGGCGGAGGCCAGCTGCGCCCGGTTGCCGCCCAACTCCCGGGTGACCGGGTCCACCAGCACCCCGAACAGGTACTGCGTGGTGCCGTAGCTGACGATCGTGACCACGCCGAGTGCGGCCACGATGGACCAGCCGCGATAGATCCTTCGCTCCACCGATCCCACTCTATCGGAAATTCGGAAAAACCCGTACAGTTGGGAGCGTGAAGAGCGCCGAGCTCGACCCCACGCCCGCCGAGGCGCGGGCACTGCCCATGGTGCGAGCGCTGGCCAACCCGACCCGGTTCCGGATGGTGCAGGTGCTGGCGGAGCGGAAGGACGCCACGTTTCCGCAGCTGGCCTCCGCCCTGCCGCTGGCACCGTCCACCGTCTACGAGCACCTGACGGCGCTGCGCCAGGCGGGGCTGGTCCAGGCCAGCGGGGCGGCGGACGGGCAGTCGACCTACTTCTGCCTCGACCCGGCCGCCTTCGACTTCCTGGGAGCGCTGGTGGGAGGACTGGGGGGTGAGGCGCGCGAATGGAGCACGTTGGTGAGCGAGCAGCAAAGGGGCGGAGTCCGGATCCGGGAAGCCAGGGCGGAGGACGCGCCCGCCATCGCCCGGATCTACAACCAGGGCATCGAGGACCGGGTGGCGACGCTCGAGACCGAGCTCCGGACGCCGGAAGAGCGCGCGGCGTGGCTCGCCTCCCACGACCACCGGCATCCGGTGCTGGTCTGCGTCGACGGCGAGGACCGGGTCCTGGGGTGGGCGTCGCTGAACGTCTTCAACCCTCGGGAGGCGTACCGGCACGTGGTCGACTTCTCGGCCTACGTGGCGCGCGAGGAGCGGGGTCACGGGGTCGGTGACCTCCTGCTCTCGGCGCTGGAGGAGCGGGCACGGTCCCTCGGCTATCACAAGATCGTGCTGGCCGCGCTTCCGAGCAACGGGCCCGGCATGCGCCTCTACGAGCGCCACCAGTTCCGGACCGTGGGCGTCTACCAGGAGCAGGGCCGGTTGGACGGGGTCTGGGTGGACACCATCGTGATGGAAAAGCTGCTGCGTTGAGCGGTTGAGGGCCGAGTGTCCGCAGCCAGACGCCAAACCTGCCCCCGTCAGGCCCCAGTGCGGACAGTGGGACGCTAATACCGTGGAGAAGCTTTAACTCATACCAACCTTGCTACATCTTTAGTATGGTCGAGAGGTGCAGAAGGCGGCAACGATCCGGTATGACGCGGAGAGGATGAAGCTGGCGGGAGAGGTTCTGGGCACCAAAGGAGTCCGCGCGACCGTGGAGGCGGCACTCGACGAGGTGCTGCGAATTCGTGCTTGGGATGACCTCCGGGAACTGCTCGAAAGCGGCGCCCTCGAGCTCATGGGCGAGGACATGAGACGCGAGGCGTGGCGCGAGTAACGCACCTCCTCGACAACAGCGTCTTCGTGCGAATCCCACGGCACTCGGCGGTGGCGGGCGCCGTGGACCGGCTCGCCCGGCAGGGCCGTCTCGGGCGTACCTCGATGTTCGAGATGGAGGCTCTCTACAGCACGCGGCAGCCCGACTACCAGCGTGTCTCCCGTGCACTCGTCGGATTCCCGCTGGTACCCACACACCAGGCGGATTGGGACCGGGCGCTCGACGTGATGGGGCGGCTCGCGGCGTCGGGCCGGCATCGGGTGGTGCCCATCCCCGATCTGCTCGTGGCCGCTGTCGCGGAGCGGGTTGGTCTCACGGTCCTGCACTATGACCGTGACTATGAGGTCATTGGGGAGCTGACGGGCCAGCCGGTGGAGGCGGTGGTACCCCTCGGCAGCCTCGAGTAAGCCTCCGTCGATGGCGCCGGGCGCTGCCTGCATACTGCCCAGATGCGTGTCGGGATCGTGGGGCTGGGCCTGATCGGCGGATCGCTGGCCCTCGCGCTGCGGGAGCGGCGGCCGGCCTGGCCGCGCGTGGGCCAGGAAGTGAACCCGCGCACCCTGCAGCGCGCCCTGGAGAGCGGCCTCATCCAGCCTGGAGACGTCCACCTGGCGGACCTGGTGGTGCTGGCCGCGCCGATCCCCGCCCTCCCGGACCTTTTCCGCGAGTTCGCCGGACACCGCGGCGTGGTGACCGACGTGGCCAGCACCAAGGGAACCGTCATGTGCTGGGCGCTGGAGGCACGCCTCGACCTGGTCGGTGGTCACCCGATGGCGGGGCGGGAGCGGGGAGGGCTTCCCAACGCCCGCGCCGACCTTTTCGAGGGGGCGCCCTGGGTCCTGACCCGCGACGACGATTCGGTTCGGGAGCTCGCGACCGCGGTGGGGGCTCACCCGCTCGTGCTCACGCCGGAGCGGCACGACCAACTGGTGGCTGGTATCAGCCACGGCGCGTTCGCCGTCTCCGCGGCGTACGTGCTGGCTCTCGGCGAGCAGCCGCGCTGGCCGGAGATGGCGGCTCTCGCCGGCCCTGGGTTCCGCGACCTGAGCCGCCTCGCCGGCGGTGATCCGGCGCTGCACGCGGCGATCGCGTCCACCAACCGCGAGGCGCTGGTGGAGGTGCTGGAGGACGTGGAGCGATCGTTGCGCCGGGTGCGGGAGGCGGTCGCCGCGGGCGAGGTGGGCCCGCTGCTGGAGCGGGCGAGGACGATCCGCGAGCGCTGGGCGGGGGAGCGGTCGCGGTGATCGCGATCTTGGGCGGAGGTGTCGCCGGCGCCTTCCTGGCGCGCGCGCTGGCCGCCCTCGGGCGTCGCGACGTCGAGGTCTACGACCCGGCGCCACCGGGACAGGGCTCCACCGGCCAGGCCCTGGGAGGCTTTCGAACGCAGCATGGGAACCGCCTCAACGTCGAGCTGGCGCTGGCCTCGCGCGACTACTTTGTCCGCCGGGCCGACCGCATCGACTTCCGGGCCACCGGCTATCTCTACCTGGCCACGTCCGAGGCCGCGGTCGCCATCCTCGCCGAGCGGGCCCGCTGCCAGCGCGAGTGGGGGCTTCCGATGGAGCACCCACCCGTCGCCGACCGGGTTCCCTACGCGCGCGACGACGACGTCCTGGCGACCAACTTCTGCGGGCTCGACGGTGTCTACCTGCCCCCGCGAGTGCTCGCATGCGTGGTCGAGGAGGCGCAGGCGATGGGGGCGCGCTTCCACTACCAGCACCCGGCCACGGCCGATGACCTGGAACGAGCCGAGACGGTCGTGATCTGCGCCGGCGCCCGGTCGGCGGAGGTGGGCCGGTCACTGAGCGTGGAGCTGAACGTGCGGGCCGAGTCACGCGGCGTGTTCCAGGTCGGCCCCTTCCCCTGGGTCACCGGCCGCGGCCCGATGCTGCTCGAGGTCGAGTCCGGCTTCCACTTCCGGGAGCGTGACAGCCGCCTGCTGCTGATGGCGCCGTACGCGCCCGACGATTGGCCAGCTCACCGTATGGCACTCGCCCATCGCGTGCCGGGCGCCGCCGGCGTGGAGCGGCCGGAGGCGCAGTGGTCCGGGGACTACGAGGTGACGTTCGACCATCACCCACTGGTCGGGCCCACCGTTCGCGACCGCGTGTGGGCGATGTGCGGCTTCTCGGGCCACGGCGTGATGCAGTCGCCCGCGGTCGCTCGCTCGCTGGCCGCCATGCTGGTGGGCGCCACGCCGCCGCTCGACATCACTCCGCTCGACCCTCGCCGCCGCCGGCCCTTGGTGGATATCACCCAGCTCTGATGCCTGGCGCCACAGAAGAGCACGTGCTCTGCATCGAGCGCGCCGACGCCTGGACGCGGCCGCCCGAACCACAGGGGCTGGTCACCGAAGGCCTGGAGCGGCTGCAAACGGTGATCCGCGGGCGCTCGTTCTTCATGCCCCGCCGCGAGGTGGAAGAAGACCCGACCTATCTCCAGATCATCAGCTTCGTCGTCTTCCGCCACCGGGACCGGTATTTCCTTACCCAGCGGCTGCGAGCTTCCACCGAGCGCCGGCTGCGGCAGCGGTACTCGCTCGGTGTCGGCGGTCACCTCAACCCGGGCGATACGCGGGACGGCGACGTGATCGGGGGCGGCATGCGGCGGGAGTGGGAGGAGGAGGTCTGCTACCAGGGCGAGTTCCAGGCGCGGCTGCTGGGCGTGCTCAACGACGGCTCGGCGCCGGTCTCCCGCGTCCACCTCGGGCTCGTCTTCCTGGTCGACGGGTCCACGCCCGAGATCCGGGTCCGGGAGGTGAAGAAGCTCTCCGGGGAGCTGCTCACTCTGGACGAGATGCGGATCTACTACCTGGACATGGAAGGGTGGTCACAGCTGGTCTACGACCGGCTCGCCGCGGGAGACGTCTGAGCTCGCCGCCACAGCAACCACCAGCCCCCGGCGCCGAGCAGGGTCAGGAGCACCACCACCAGGAAGAGACCGTATGCCTGGAGCCAGGACTGGGCCTGCGCGTAGTCGTAGGGGTCGTTTGGGTTCACGTAGAGCGTCACCTGCCGGCCGTCCTCGCCCGACACGCCGCTGACGGTGTACGCGCGGCCCCGCAGTGAGAAGGTCGCGTCGCAGCCGCTCTGGCCACAGTGCGAGAGTGTCGCCTCGACGTGGGTGAAGGCCGGGTTGCGGGCGTCGGAGAACGCGGAATAGGCCCTGAAGCCAGTGAGCAGCCAGATGCTGGCGACGATCACCACCGTGAGCCCGAGCCCCGCGCGTCCCTGTGCGCGCTGTCCGATCACTCCTGGACCCAGCACCAGGGAACTGGAGGAGTCTCGTGGGGTGGGGTCACTCTGGCAAGCTACGCGCCATCATGATGGGCCCGCAGGCGCAGCAGCAACAGCAGTACCAGGAGCAGCGACCGGCGCTCGATCCCCACTGGGTGACGACCGCGTTCGAGATCCGGGGCGCACGCATCGCCCGTTCCCTGGGGGTGGTGCGTGGGGTCACCGTCCGCTCCCGGAGCGTCATCGGCAGCATCGGCGCCGGCTTCCAGGCGCTGGGCGGCGGCAACATCACGCTCTACACCGAGCTGGCCGAGCATGCCCGCCAGGAGGCGTACCTGATCATGTGCGGGCACGCCGCGCAGATGGGCGCAAATGGGATCATCGGGATGCGGTACGACGCCAACGAGATCCAGTCGGGCATCACCGAGGTTCTCGCCTACGGCACCGCAGTCGTCTTCGAAGCCGACCCCGACGTGAAGTAAGGAGCAATCGACCCCGGGATGCGCATCTTCTCCGGCATCCAGCCGACCGGACAGAAGCACTTTGGCAACTACGCCGGCGGCTTCCGCCAGTATCGCCAGACGCAGGAGGCGGGCGAAGCGTTCTTCTGCATCGTCGACCTTCACTCGGTCACGATCGACTACGATCCGGTCGATCTCCGCTCGTCGTCGCTGGACCTGGCGGCGATGCTGCTGGCGACCGGGCTCGACCCCCAGCGATCGACGATCTTCGCGCAGAGCCACAACCCGCACCACCCGGAGGCGGCATGGCTGCTGTCGGCGTGCGCCTCGTTTGGCGAGCTGACCCGGATGACGCAGTTCAAGGAGAAGTCGGAGGCGCAGGGGTACGTCTCGGCCGCCCTCTTCAACTACCCGGTCCTGATGGCGGCCGACATCGTGCTCTACGAGACGGACGTGGTCCCGGTGGGCGACGACCAGACGCAGCACGTGGAGCTGGCCCGCAACGTCGCGGGGCGCTTCAACAGCCGCTTCGGCGAGGTCCTGAAAGTGCCCCGCGGCCAGTACCCGGAGGAGGGCGCGCGGATCATGGACCTCCAGGTGCCGACCCGGAAGATGTCGACCTCGATCGGGCCCGACGCCGGCCGCATCCTGCTGGTCGATGAGCCGGCGGCGATCCGCAAGAAGATCATGTCCGCGGTCACCGACACCGGCAACGAGGTGCGGCAGGCGACGGACAAGCCGGGGATCACGAACCTGGTCGACATCATGTCGGTGGCCACCGGACAGACGGCGGCCGAGATCGAGATGACGTACGGCTCGGGCGGATACGGGGCCTTCAAGCGCGCGGTCGCCGATGCCGTGATCGCACTGGTCGAGCCGATCCAGCAGCGCTACCACGCCCTCCGCGACGACCCCGCCGAGCTCCAACGCATCCTCACGCTCGGCGCCGAGAAGGCGATGGCGGTCTCCGGCCCCACGCTGCGCCGCATGTACGACGCCATGGGCTTCATCGAAAGCTCGCGGTGGGGTTAGGGGAACATTGCCGGCGTTGTAACCCCATTCGGCCGCGGGTGAGGTTGCAACGCTAGCATTCGAACCTCTCCAGCGAGACGGGTAGGGCGAAGTGGTGCAGCGCGGCCGCTTCGAAGCGGGTGAGGCCGCGGATGCCGTCGTGGGTGACGGTCAGCACCAGGATGCCCAACAGCTTGTACTCCACACCGTCCGTCGGCGGCGCGTAGAGGGCGAAGGCGGGCTGGCCGTTGGCGCGGGTCGGGACCAGTCGGGGACGGCCGCCGAGCGAGACCCACACCGCCTGCAGGAACTCGCTCGCGCGCCGGGGGCCGAGCCACTCGAAGGGGAGTGGCGGCATCGCGAACCGCACGTCCTCCGTGAGCAGCGCCACCAGCGCGCGGAGGTCGGTGGCCTCGAACGCCCGGGTGAAGCGCTCCACCAGGTCCCGCTCGTGGGCGGAGCGCGGCCTCGCGGCGGGCTCGCCTTCCTGCGCTGAGCGCTCACTCCGCAGCGCCGAGCGCGCTCGCTTGAGCGCGCTCGCCACCGACCCCTCGGTGGTCTGCAGGATCAGCGCCACCTCGGTGGTGTGGAACCCGAGCACGTCGCGCAAGATCAACACTGCGCGGCCGAGCGGCGAGAGCATCTGCAGCGTCGTGATGAACGCGAGCGAGATGGCCTCCTTGCTCTCGTAGCGTGCCTCCGGCCCCGGATCCTGGTCCTGGAGTCCCTCCAGCAGGTTGTCGGGAAAGGGCTCCAGCCAGGTCACCTCGCGCCGCCCGTTGGGCTCGGGTAGACCGCCGGGCATCGTCACCTGCGCGTGGTGGTGCCGGCTGCGCGAGCGGGCGGCATTGAGGCTGCGAGTGGTGGCGATCCGGTACAGCCAGCTTCGGAGCGACGAGGGATGTTCGAAGCTGTTCAGGCCCTGCCAGGCAGCCACCAGCGTGTCCTGCAGCGCGTCCTCGGCGTCCTGCATCGAGCCCAGGATCCGGTAGCAGTGCACGGTGAGCTCCCGCCGGTGCGGCTCCACCAGCCGGCGGAACGCCTCCTCATCACCGGTTCGGGCCTGAGCGACCAGTTCCGGGGTCACGGGCGGATTGTCGCATCGCGGGCGCCCGGTTTCGGCGTCCCTCGGTGTCGTTACGGATGACAGAGCGGCGCGCCCGGAGCCATCGGCCGGGGTGCCGTCCGGACCATCGAAGGAGGAGCGTCATGTCTCAGCAAGCACCGGCCGTGACCGCCGCCCGGGCCCACATCGAGGCGTGGGGCAACCACGATTTCGACGCCGCGCGCCGCGCTCTCGCACCGGACGTCAAGGTCACAGCCACCAGCACGAATCCGATGCTGCCCCGCACCGAGCTGACCGGCGTCGACGCCTATATGAGCGGGCTGATCCAGTTCGCGAGCGGCCTCGAACCCGGCAGCACCAAGGTGATCGCGAGCCTGGGCGACGAGCGCAACGCGCTCCTGCTGGTGACGTCCCGCTCGGCTCCGGGTGGACCCATGGGGCCCGGGGGCACGCTACCCGGAGCCCGCCTCTACCGGTTCGACGAGGAGAGCAGGATCGAGGAAGAGCAGGTCATCTTCTATCTGGCCGGCGCGTGAACGACGGGGATCGAGCGGCTCAGCTCGCGCAGGCCTTCAGCAGTTGGTCCTTCGCGCCTGAGCCGCGCCCGTCGTCGTTGCTGGTGAGGACGAGGACGCAGTTCGAGTTCGCGATCGGGACCACGTCGCGCAGGCGGCCCTGGCCCGTGATCACGTTGTAGGTGCCCGTGACCACGCTGGGGTTGTTGGGGTCGACGGTCACCTGCATCAGCGCCTGGCCCAGGAGTTCGGAGACGAAGAGCGAGGGCTGCACGTTGGCCGCGGGCGCCCACCACGCGATCCCGGAGGGGGCCCAGGTCACGCTCGACCCGCTGTTCAGGATCGGCTGGATGTACTGCGGAAGCCCTCCCGGGTCGGGGACCGAGGTGCGGGTGGTGGCGGCGTAGAGGGGCCACCCGTAGAAGCCGCCCTTCTGGATCACCTCCAGCTCGTCGAGGTGGTAGAGGCCGAGGTCGCCGGTGGGACCGTTGACCGACGCGTACATGACGCCGGCCGCGGTCCAGGCGATGCCCTGGGGGTTGCGCAGCCCGTACGCCCAGATCGGCGAGTTGCCGAACGGGTTGTCGGGCGGGATCGCGCCGGTGGGCGTAATGCGGAGGATCTTGCCGTCCAGACTGGACAGACTCATGGCGTTGGCGGCCACGTACGCGTCGCCGGTGGTGATATAGAGGTCGCCGTCGGGCCCGAAGCCGATCCGCCCGCCGTAGTGGCAGCACTGGGTCGCGGGATTGCTCTCAGGGATCGTGAGCAGATTGGCCTGCGCGCCCAGTTGAATGCCGGCTGGACCGCCCGGGGTGAGGGTGAACCGCGCCACCTGGTCGGTGTTGTCGGTCGCCGTGTAATCGACGTAGAGGTAGGGCTGGCTGGGATAGTGGGGATCGAGGGCCAGGCCCAGCACCCCGCTCTCGTGGCCGGGTGCGGCATGGACCGCCAGGGTGATGAGCGGGGTCGGATCGAGGGCTCCGCTCGCCTGGACGTGGACGATGGGACCGTACCGCTCGGAGACGATGAAGCTGCCGTCCGAAAGCTCGACGGCCGACCAGGGCGCGACCAGGCCGGAGGTGAACGAGGACACGCTGAAGTGCACCTGAGTCGCGGGCTGGAGCGGGGTCGGGCTTGAGGTGGGAGTGGCGGTTGGGCGCGGAGAGGGGGTCGACGTGGGCGACGCGGTCGCCGAAGGCGAGGGGGGCCGCTTCGCGGTGCCACCGCCGCAGGCGGCCACCAGGATCAGGGTCGCGAGCGCCAGCACGACGAGGCGCGAACGGCGGGTCGTCACCGTCCCAGTCTCTCGCTTCGAGGAGGGCCGACCCGCAAGTAAACTCGCTGGGATGTCCTCTGCTCCTCCGATCGAGCGCACCCTGGGTGGGGCTCACCGCGTGGTCGGGCTGCGGTGCCGGGAGTGCGGCGCCGAGTACCCGGTGCTGGCGACGCACGTGTGCGAGCAGTGCTTCGGGCCGCTCGACGTCGCCTATGACTACGACCAGATCCGGCATACGGTCTCACGCGAGCGGATCGAGGCCGGGCCGAAGTCGATCTGGCGCTATCGCGACCTGCTGCCGGTGGAGGACGATGTGGTGCCGGTCACGCTCGGGGAGGGCCTGACCCCCCTCATCCACGCGCAGCGCCTGGGGGCCGAACTGGGTCTCGAGAACCTGTATCTCAAGAACGACGCCATGAACCCGACCGGCTCGTTCAAGGACCGCGTGGTGTCCGTGGCCACCACCTGGGCTCGCGCCCACGGCTACACCACCCTGGGCTGTGCGTCGACCGGCAACCTGGCCCACGCCGTGGCCGCGTACGGAGCTCGGGCCGGCCTCGACCGCTACGTCTTCCTGCCCGCGGACACCGAGGAGCAGAAGATCGGCGCCACCTCGGTCTTCGAGCCCAACCTGGTTCAGGTGCGCGGCAATTACGACGAGGTGAACCGCCTCTGCAGCCAGCTCATCGACGAGGGGTACCCCTGGGCCTTCTGCAACATCAACGTCCGGCCTTACTACGCCGAGGGGTCGAAGACGTTGACGCTGGAGACGGCGGAGCAGCTGGGCTGGCGGCTGCCGGACGAGATCGTGATCCCGATCGGCTCCGGCTGCCAGTTCGTGCGCCATCGCCGCGCCGCGCAGGAGCTCCTTGATCTGGGGCTGGTGGATGGCCCCGGCCTGCCTCGCTTCACCGGCGCTCAGGCTTTGGGCTGCGCGCCCGTGTACAACGCTTGGCAGGCGGGGCGTGAGCGCGTCGACCCGGTGCGCCCGGACACCATCGCGAGGTCGATCGCGATCGGAAGCCCGTCCGACGGAACCTACGTGGTCCGCATCGCCAGGGAGACCGGGGGCACGGTGGAGGCGGTCACGGAGGCGGAGATCCGGGACGCGATGCGGCTCCTCGCGCGCACCGAAGGGATCTTCGCCGAGACTGCCGGAGGCGTCACCGTCGCGGTGCTCGCCAAGCTTGCGCGGTCCGGACGCTGGCGCGGAGACGAGACGATCGCCGCCTACGTCACCGGCAACGGGTTGAAGACCCCCGACGCGGTCGCCGACGCAGAGGGCGGGGGTCGCCTCTTCGAAATAGATCCGAGCCTGCGCGCGTTCCGAGAACAGGTCCGGGCGGCCGGGTAGGCGCCCGCCGTGACACTTTGAGGAGTTCAGCATGGCCACGTTCCGCATCCCAGGTCCCCTCCGCAGCTTGAGTGGGGGTGACGCCACCGTCGAGGTCGAAGCCACCGACGTGCGCTCCGCGATCGACGCCCTGGACGCCGCCCACCCCGGGTTCAAGGGGCGGCTGCTCGACGAGAAGGGCGAGCCCCGTCAATTCGTGAACCTGTTCCTCAACGACGAGGATGTCCGGCTGGGAGAGGGCTTGGGCGCCAAGGTCTCGGAGAGGGACGAGATCGCGATCGTTCCGGCCGTCGCCGGGGGGCGCTGACCCCTCCCGCCACGCCGCGTCCCCGAGCCCGACCATGCGCGTAGCGGTCGCCCTTTCGGGCGGTGTCGACTCCAGCGTCTCGGCGCTGCTGCTGAAGCGGCAGGGCCATGACGTCGTCGGCATCACGCTGCAGCAGTGGCCTCGAGGCGACGAGCATGAGGCCGCGCGGCACGGCGGCTGCTGCTCGCTGTCCGCGGTGGAGGACGCCCGCCGCGTGGCGACGCTGCTGGATATCCCCTACTACGTCTGGAACCTGGAGCGAGAGTTCGGCGAGCGGGTGATCGAGCCCTTCCATCGGGCTTATCTGGAGGGCCGTACCCCCAATCCCTGCCTGCGCTGCAACACGCTGGTGCGCTTCGACCTGATGCTCGACCGGGTGCTGGGACTGGGGTTCGACGCCATGGCCACCGGCCATTACGCACGCGTCCTGAGGGCGGCGGACGGGGAGCCCCAGCTGCACCGGGGCGTCGACCCGCAGAAGGACCAGTCGTACGTGCTCCACCGCCTCGGGGCCGAGCGGCTGCGGCACCTGGTCTTCCCGCTCGGTGAGCTGCGCAAGCCGGAGGTGCGGGTGATCGCCCGCGAGGCCGGCTTGCCGGTGGCTTCCAAGCCGGATTCGATGGAACTGTGCTTCGTGCCGCGGGGCGAGACGGCGCGGTATCTGGAGCGCCGGCTCCCGGTGGCCGCGGGGGAGGTCTGCGACACCTCCGGACGGACGCTGGGGCAGCACCGGGGCGCCGCCCTCTACACGGTCGGGCAGCGGACCGGCCTGGGCTCGCTCTCGGCCCCCGGGCCCTGGTACGTGGTTGCGATCGACGCCGCCCGCAATCGCCTCACGGTGGGGCGCCGCGAGGACTTGGCGCGGCGGCGGGTCGAGGTCGAGGACATGACGTTCGTGGGAGAGCCTCTCGACCGCCCCACCGCCTGCGAGGCTCAGCTCCGATCGCACGCGCCTCCCTGCCCGGGAGTCTTTCACCCCGGCGGCGTCTCCCGCATCGAGCTCGACGAGCCCTTCATGGGCCCGGCCCCGGGCCAGGCCGCCGTCCTCTACCAGGGCACCCGGGTTCTCGGCGGGGGGATCATCGTCCCTCCGCGTGAAACGGAGCCGGCACAGCCTGGCGGGAGCTTCGTCCTTGGCTCCGCGTGAGGGGGAGGTCGTCTTCGAGACGGCGCGGCTGCGCGTCCGTCTGCCGGGGCAGCGGGACGTGGGGCCCATCCTCACCTACTACCGGGAGAACCTGGAGCACCTGCGCCCGTGGTCTCCCCGGTGGCCTCCCGATCTGCTGACCTCTCAGTTCTGGCGCGATCAGGTGGTGCGCCGCCAGGCGGAGGCGGCGGCCGGGATCGCCTACGCGACGTTCCTGTTCCAGCGCGAGGACGACACGCGCGTGATCGGCAACCTCTCACTGACGCAGATCGTGCGGGGCGCCGCCGAGCACTGCGCGCTGGGCTATGGACTGGCCGCGGCCGCCCAGGGCCACGGCTACATGGTGGAAGCGGTCCGGGCCGCGGTCGACTTCGCGTTCCACGACTTGAGGCTCCACCGGGTCCACGCCAGCTACGTCCCGTACAACCGGAGGAGCGCGATGGTCCTGCGGCGGGCGGGCTTCCAGGTCGAGGGGTACGCGCGCGACTACCTCCGCATCGACGGCCGCTGGGAGGACCATGTGATGACCAGCACCGTCAACAAGGACTGGGATCCTAGCCCCACCGCGGTGTGAGGCGGGGATATCGTTGATTCCACTTAAGACCGGGTCGGCTCCCTGGACGAGGAGGACACCAAGATGCGGGTCGCGTTGAGCCAGATGGAGGCGGGGACGGACAAGGCGGCGAACCTTGCCCAGATCGAGGCCGCGACCCAGCGCGCGGCGCAGGCGGGGGCGCAGCTGGTCGTGTTCCCGGAGTCGGCGATGCTCTATTCGCGAGAGTTGGACGCCCGGCAACTGCTGGCGGCTGAACGCCTCGATGGTCCCTTCGGGAGGCGCCTGGGAGAGCTGGCGCTGCAGCACCGGATCACCATCGTCTGCGGCGTCTTCGAGCTGACCGGGGGCGACAGCGTCTACAACACGGTGGTCGTCTACGGCTCGACCGGCAAGCGTCTCGGTGAGTACCGCAAGATCCACCTCTACGACGCCTTCAACAGGCGTGAGTCCGACCTGGTGTCAGCAGGAGAGGGAGACCTCTTCACGTTCACCCAGGACGGGTTGACGCTGGGGGTGATGAACGCGTACGACGTCCGCTTCCCGGAGCTGGCGCGGGAGCTGGTGATCGACCGCGGGGCGCAGGTGCTACTCCTGCCCGCCGCCTGGGTGCGGGGAACCTTGAAGGAGGACCACTGGGAGGTCTTGGTGCGGGCGCGCGCGATCGAGAACACGGTCTATGTGCTCGCGGCGGATCAGGTGGGGCAGGACTGCTGTGGTGCGAGCATGATCGTGGATCCGATGGGGGTGCCGCTGGCGCGAGGAGGGGACAGCCCGGAGGTGGTGCTGGGCGACATCTCGGCCGAGCGGATCCGCGAGGTGCGGCGCATGAATCCGTCGCTGGAGAACCGCCGCCTGATCTCGTTCGTGCCCGACCTGGTGGGGGGAAGCTGACCGCTCCGCCCCGGCCGCTCCCTCCGCTGGCGGGTGAAGGTGACGTCTGCGCGGCGTGTGGGTTTGCGTTCGCCGGCGTGAGCGTGGAGCAGGCGCGGTCGCTGATCGAGGCGCTGCCGGCGCGCTACCGGTCGGCACTGGCAGGGATGGCCCGCGAGGCGCTGCGGCGGCCACCGGCGCCCGGCGTCTGGTCACCGATCGAGTACGTGTGCCACGTGCGCGATGTCTTCGTCACGCACCTGATTCGCCTCTACCGGGCGCGCACCGAGGACGACCCGGCGCTGGAGCCGATGTTCAACGACCTCCGCGCGGGCCGGCTCCGCTACGCAGAACGGGCGGCGCCTGCCACGCTGGATGAGCTCGAGGCCGCGGTCATGGGACTCCTCGAGGAGACTGAGCGCTTTCGACCCGAAGACTGGTCACGTTTGGTGCACCGCCTGCAGGGTGAGAGGCGCACCGCACGCTGGCTACTCCGCAACGCGGCCCACGAAGGCGTCCACCACCTGAGCGACCTGTTTTAGCGTGCGTTCGCTAGCGATTCGACGCTCACCGCGGCGGAGTGAGGTGCATTTGCCAGCAGACCTACGTTGCTGTGCGTCACTTACCCGCACCCGGTCGTGGCTCCGCAGTTGAGGCACTTATAGCAGGCTCCACTGCGCACGGTGATGGAGCCACACTCCGCGCAGGCGGGCGCGTCGGCGTTGGTGGCGAACGTGAGCCTGGCCGGGCCGACGGATGCGCCCGGATCCGGATGGTCCTCGACGTGCCCGTTGGTGCCTGCCGGAGAGGGCGTGGCGGAGGCGATCAGCGGCGAACTGCCGGCACTCGTGCGCGGCGGATCGTCGTCGCGCCGGATCACGCCGACCGCGTCCTGCGCCTCCTCGTCCAGGAAGCGGCTGGCCAGCCAGCGGAAGATGTAGTCCACGATCGATTTGGCGATCGGGATCTGACGGTTGCGGGTCATGCCGGCGGGCTCGAACCGCATGTGGCTGAACTTGTTGACCATGACCTCAAGGGGCACGCCGTACTGGAGCGCCACCGAGGTCTGGGTGGCCAAGGCATCCATCAGGCCCGAGATCGTCGAGCCTTCCTTGGCCATCTTGATGAACACCTCACCGGGCTTCCCGTCCGGGTACATGCCCACGGTGATGTAGCCCTCGTGGCCCTGGATCTCGAACTTGTGGGTGATCGCCGTCCGCTCGTCGGGAAGGCGCCGGCGGTAGGGCCGGGGCTCGGGAGCGACCGGCGCGGGCACAGTCTGGCCCGCCGCTACCGTTTGAGGCTGGGCCGGCGGCTTTTCTCCCGTTGACTTCTTCTCCGACGTCGAGAGTGGCTGCGAGCGCTTGCACCCGTCCCGGTAGATCGCGATGCACTTGAGGCCCAGGGACCAGGACTGCCGGTAGACACTGGCGATGTCCTCGGCGGTCGCGTCGTTGGGCAGGTTCACCGTCTTCGACTGCGAGCCGGAGACGAAGGGCTGGACCGCGGCCATCATCCGCACATGCCCCATGGGCGCGATCGACCGTTTCCCGTTGAGCGGGCGGAAGGCGCAGTCGAACACCGGCAGGTCCTCGGCACGAAGGCCGGGCGCTCCCTCGATGGTGTCATTGGCGTCGATGTACGCGACGATCGCGCGGATGTCGTCCTCGGTGTAGCCGAGCCGGGACAGCGCGGTGGGGACGGTGGCGTTGACCATCTTGAGGCTGCCACCGCCGACCAGCGTCTTGTACTTGACCAGAGCCAGGTCGGGTTCGATACCGGTGGTGTCGCAATCCATCATCAGGCCGATGGTGTTGTGACTCACGAACCCGTTGGCGACGTAGGTGACGTTGTCAGGTACCGAAAGATCCAACGTCCACGCCTCCTCACCCAGTTCGGTGGAGACGACGGAGTCATAAAAAAACCGCAACAGCTCACGCAGTTCCCCGCATTCAGTCCGATCCAGGAGCTGAGTGGCTGCTCGACGACTTACGACGCCGTCACGGCGAAGTTCCATCAGAAGAACCTTGCGTAGTCGGTCATTGTTCGGCGTGAGGCGATTGACCAACTCTAAGGGGACGGGAATCCTGTCGAAACGGGCAGCTTGGCCATGATCTCCCTCCCGACAGTGGCCGCGTTTCCGAGCCGACATGAAACCGACATGGCGCAGGAAGGCTTCATTGGTGGCTTGGTTGAGAAGCCGAACCTGGTATCGAGGTGCCTGGCCCCAACTATTCCCCGGTCGCTCCTCGCGCAGGGTCGTCACCATGCCGAGTGCCAGCATGACCGTCTGCACATCGCGGGCGAAGTCCGGCGCTACCGTGGAGAACGACACGAACCCGGCAGTGACCGTCCCGTCAGCTTCGAACAGACCACGCAGAAACGCACCGTAAACGACGGGATCGTTGGTGGCAAGAAGCGCCTCGGGCACGTGCGGGAGGTGACCCTTGCCTTTTCGCCCATCAGGTCGGGGGTGCTTGGCGAAACCACACGCATCCCACCACAGCGCCAGCCGTACCGAGTGGAGGCCGACTTCGACATATCCCTGCTTCTCGGTGATCGACGGCTCCAGGTCGAAGAGTGTTCGACTCAGTTCTTGCAGACGCTGGACGACGTCACGATCACCCTCCCACACACAGAGGCGAAGCCCTCTTGCATGGAGGGAACCATCACCCATGAAGTAGCCGACCAATTCCGCTAGGCCGGGCGTGACCTCGCGTGGGCATGATATCGACTCACTGTTCCAGTGGGGCTCATCCAGCGGAGGCACCACGACGGGTCGCGGATTCCCAAGGACGCCGCCAAGCATGAGGGGAACGCGGTCCCCGCCCTTGATATCGGCGAGGCGTCGCCACTGCCACTCGCCGCCCGCGTCGACAACCTTGACGCGATGGCTGGCGGTGCCGCGGATCCGATATCCGCGACGCGTCGTCACCGTGACGACTGGTTCAGCCCCGTTGACATAGAACTTGGTGGCCCGCCTTGGCCCGTCATCCGTCGCGACCCGGAAGTCCACGTCCTGCCACTTCCTTCCATTCGGGTCACCGAGCGAATGCAGGCGCCGCAAGCCGCGATCCGTCAGTACCAGGCTGTCGCCTACGAGGCAGCCCGTGGGTGCGACTACCGTGGCCTGTGCGTTGCGGTACCCGTGCCGCTCGCCGAGGGCGATGGCCTCCGCCCACGCCTTGCGTGCCGCCCCGGCCAGGTGTGCCGTATCACCTGTTGCCGGCAGCTTCTCCGCCGCCTCCTGGTGCCGGCGCATCACACCGAGCATCGGGTCGCGGTTCTTCGGGAACTCCGAGAAGGGACCCTGGACCGCCGCCATCCGGGCGGACTGGGCATACGCCTCACCGGTCATCAGCGCAGTCACTGCTCCTGCGACAGCGCGGCCGTCTGGGGAGTCGTAGGCGTGCCCCATCGACATCAGAAGCGCGCCCAGGTTCGCGTAGCCAAGCCCGAGCGGGCGCAGCCGCTCCGAGTTCTCGGCGATCCCGGGAGTGGGGTAGGAGGCGTTGGAGACCAGGATCTCCTGCGCGGTGAAGCAGATGTCAATGGCACGCTTCATCCGCTCCACGTCGATCGTCGCCTCTTGGTTTTGAAACTTTCTTAGATTGAGGCTGAGGAGGTTGCAGCTCGAATCATCCACGAAAATGAACTCGGCACAGGGATTGGTCGCGTTGATTCGCCCTGTGTTGGGCACTGTGTTCCAGTTCTGAATCGTGGTGTCGAACTGCACGCCCGGATCCCCGCAGACCCAGGCTGCGCCGGCGATCTCCTTCCACAGGTCGGCCGCCTTCATGGTCCCCATCGGGCGCCGATCGGTCACGGCGTGCGTGGTCCAGTCCCCATCCTTCTCGAGCGCCTGCATGAAGTCGTCAGTGACCCGCACCGAGTGGTTGGCGTTCTGGAACTGCACCGAGTCGTAGGCCCCGCCGGGCACGTTGAACCCGGCGTCGTACCCGGCCGCGATCAGCGCCCAGGCCTTCTTCTCCTCCTCGGCCTTGCAGCGGACGAAGTCGAGGATGTCCGGGTGGTCGGCGTTGAGAATCACCATCTTGGCCGCCCGGCGCGTGGTCCCGCCGGATTTGATGGAACCGGCGAACGAGTCGTACCCGCGCATGAAGGACACCGGTCCGGACGCGGTGCCGCCGCCGGCCAACGACTCCTGGGAGGAGCGCAGCACCGACAGGTTGGTCCCGGTCCCGGAGCCGAACTTGAACAGCATCCCCTCGGTCTTGGCCAGGTCCAGGATCGACTCCATGGTGTCCTCTACCGAGTTGATGAAGCAGGCGGAGGCCTGCTGGGACCGGCCCCGGATGCCGATGTTGAACCAGACCGGGCTGTTGAACGAGGCGTGCTGCGTGACCAGCAGCCAGCGCAGGTCCTGGGCCCAGTTCTCCGCGTCCTGCTCGGTGGCGAAGTAGCCACCCGCCCGGCCCCATCCGACCAGCGCCTCCACCACGCGATCCACCAACTGGCGCACGCTGCTTTCTCGCTCGGAGGTGCCGGGCCGGCCCCAGAAGTATTTCTGGGCCACGATGTTGCTGGCCAGCTGCGACCAGGCACGCGGGACTTCGACATCCTTCTGTTCGAAGAAGACCCTGCCCTGAGCGTTCGTGATCGCCGCCGTCCGCCGCTCCCACTCGATCAGGTCATAGGCCCGCGACCCGGGCGTCGTAAAGAAGCGGTCGAACCGCAGACCGTTCCTCCGCGAAGAGGCGGCCGGGGTCGCCGCAGTGGCGTCGGCAGAGCTGTCGGCCATCGGGTGAAGGTTCTCCAGTTGAGGTCGGCGCACGGAGCTGGCTCGGCGCCGGTGAGGGAAGAAAAAGGGCCCCGGCAGTGTGCCCGCCACTGTCCGCCTCAGGCCTCGACGACAACCTTAAGGGTACGCCGATTGACGGGTTCTGTCAATCCAGAGGCACCAGAACTAGTGCTCTCATGCATACAAGGCCACAATATCTGGAGAACCCGCCTGAAACATTGTGCGCGACCTGGGGACAAACGGTGCGTCCGCGGTGGAGAGCCTGTGGAAGCCGAGGAAGCGGGAACGCATGTTCGGGGTATGACTCTAACACCGGCCCCCTTGGGATTGCAAGCGCCCGCGTAGCATTCGCTGGCGATGGCCCTGCCCGTGGTCCCCGAGACCCCGCCTCAGCCCGACCGGATTCCGCTCGAAGAGGTCTACATGCGCATGGCCGAGGAGCTGGCGAAGCGGTCCACGTGTGCCCGCAACCAGGTCGGGACGGTGATCACGACCGCCGACCTCACCCAGGTCCTCGGCATCGGCTACAACGGCAACGCGCGGGGCCTGCCCAATCGGTGCGACGGCGACCAGCCGGGCGGCTGCGGCTGCGTCCACTCGGAGGCCAACGCGCTGCTCAAGGCCGGCGCCCAGACTCCCGACAAGCGCATGTTCGTCACCGTGGCGCCGTGTGTGATGTGCGCCAAGATGATCGTCAATTCGAACGTCGAGCGCCTCTACTACCGCCGTGCGTACCGCCTGTCCGATGGCATCCAGGTGCTCCAGCTGGGGGGCGTCGAGGTCGAGCAGTACGACCGCTGGCAGGACCTCTGGCGCTGAGCCAAGGGCGCCCCGGCAGTACCCGGAGGTGCACCAGCGGGGGTTATTCCGCCCCGGTAGTACCCGGAGGTGCACTGTGCACCAGCGGGGGTTATTCGGCCCCGGTAGGACCCGGAGGTGCACCAACGCCCGGGTCGATCAGCGCTCCTCGGGGCGGATGACGCGACGCACCGCCGGCGGCCGGGCATGCACGAGCCGGTCCAGGAGTCGTGCCGGCTCGGGCTCCACCAGCAGCAGCTGCCGGTGCTCGGAGGGCAGAAATCCTTCCTGGACCGCGTGGTCGAGCAGACGCAGCAGGGGCTGGTAGTAGCCCTCCACGTCAAGCAGACCGATCGGTTTCTGGTGCAGCCCGAGCTGGGCCCAGCTCAGCACCTCGACCAGCTCCTCCAGCGTCCCCAGACCTCCGGGCAGCACGCAGAAGGCGTCCGCCAGCTCCTCCATCAGCGCCTTGCGCTCGTGCATCGAGGAGACGACGCGGAGCTCGGCGTGGGCTTCGGCCAGGCCTTCCCCGGGCGCCAGCTCCACCGCCAGCAGCCCGCGCGGGATGACGCCCACCACCTCGCCGCCGCCATTCCGCACCGCCGCCGCCACCGCCCCCATCAGCCCATGGTCGCCGCCTCCGTAGACGAGGCCCCAGCCCCGGCGGACCAGCTCCCGACCCGTTTCGTCGGCCGCCGCCCGGTAGGCGGGACGGCAGCCGACCGCGGCCCCGCAGAAGACGCAGACCCGGGTCATCGAAAGAGCGGGGCGGCGTCGTCGACGACCGTCAGCCGGCCCGACCCCTCCACGATCCGCGGGAGCACCGCCGGCCGTTCGACCCGACCGCGCAGCCGGCGCAGCAGGAGGGTCGCGTCGGGGACCGGACGCACCAACTCCAGGATCCGCCGCGTCGCGTACACCAGGCGGCCGTCTCCGCCCGCCAGCGCCTCCGCCGCTGTCACCCAGCACCAGGTGACGACCTCGCCGGCCGCAGCGATCACCTCCTGCCGCGGCGCTCGCACCGTGTAGAACCGGGTGTCGAAGCGCCGCCGGACTCCGGACGGCGTGACCCAGCGCGTGAGCGGCACCAGGCGTTCGGGGGCCGCCACCAGGCCCAGCTCCCACAGCGCCGGCCAGAACTCGAGGCCGGATGCCACCGCCTCGCGGACTCGCGTCGCGTCGGCCGTGGTGGCGAAGCGGCGCCGGCCGCCAGAACGGCTCCACGCCAGCAGCAGCCCCATCTCCTCCCAGAGCTCGCGCAGCGCCGCCGCCCGGACCCCGTCGGGCTGTGCCGCGTCCTCAGGCCCGACGCTGCCACCGGGGAAGACCCAGGCGTCGGGCGCGAAGTCGGCGCCCCCCGGCCGTCGCATCATGAGCACCCGCCAGGGGATGGTCGATCCGTCCAGCACCAGGACCGAAGCACTGTCACGCGGGGCGGGGGAAACGCCGCCTGGTGAGAGCGCGGCGGCGAACCCAGCCGGCCGCTCGGACGCGGGCGACGCCACTCAGTCGACCCGCCGGGCCACCGGCGTCACCATGGTGTCGAACTCGAGCGTGAACAGGTCCGAGAGCTCGCGCGCCGCGCGCAGCGCCGACTCCGGTTCGTCGCGGGCCTCCAGCTCCAGGTTGAAGCCGTCGTGGGTGGGCTCCAGGGAGGCGCGCTCGACGAGCTGATAGTGATCGAGGTCGAGCGCGTCCGCCAGACGCAGCAAGGCCCCCAGCCGCCGCACCAAGCGACGGTCCTCGTCGCCCAGGTCCATGTACTCGCCGTGATGACCGGCCGGCAGCGCTTTGCGGTGGTAGCGCGCGATGTTCGCCATCAAACGCCGCTCCCGCTCCGAGAACCCGGCCACCTCGCCGTTGCCGATGATGTACAGCGAGTGCTTGTGGTGGGCCGACTGCGCGACCGCCGCGCCCACGTCGTGGAGCAACCCCGAGAAGTAGAGCAGCTCCCGCTCCTTTTCACCCAGCCCATGCAGCGAGCGGGTCTGGTCGAACAGCGACACCGCGATCTCGGCCACCAGACGGGAGTGAGGCTCGTCCCAGCTGTAGCGGCGGCAGAAATCGAGCACCGCGGCGTGGCGCAGCGACTGCGGCGCCTCATCCGCGGCCGGTGCGGCACCCTCCTGGCGCCGCAACTGCTCGATGATGATGCCCTCGCGCAGGGCCCAGGGAGCCAGGACCAGGCGCGACAGCCCGAAGGCTTGCATGGTCAGCGCCGCCAGCTGTGAGCCGGCCACCACATTCTCGGCCCGCAGCCGGTCCAGGCCGCGCATCCGGGAACGCTGCCGCCTGGTCGACCGGGCCAGCCGGCCGGCCAGCACGTCGACCGTCTGCGCCGTCAGGACGGCCGCGGTGCGACCGTCGACCCCGGCGAAGCCGAAACGCTCCGACGGGCTCTCGGTCGCCGGCAGCTCCTCGGCCACCCGGCCCAGGGTGCGGAATGTCCGAGAGGTCGCGCACACCAGGTCCCACGGCCGCTCGCGCACGCGGTCGGCCACCTCGCCGAGCAGGTTCAGGCTGTGCTCCCGGAGCGCGACCAGGCCCGACTCGGCCGGGGGGTCGTCGCGCAGGAAGCGACGCGTCAGGCGCGTCACGCCGAGCGGCAAGCTGGTCACCAGGTCAGGACGCTCGCCGTCGCCGCCCGCGATCTCGAAGCTTCCGCCGCCGATGTCGAGCACCAGGAGCCGGCGCCGGCCGGCCGCCGCCCAGGCCCGGGCCGCGACGTAGGTGAGGCGGGCCTCCTCCGTCGCCGGCAGCACCCGCACCGGGACGCCGGTCACCTCCCGGACGCGACCCAGGGCCTGCATGCCGTTCGAGGCTTCGCGGATCGCTGACGTGGCGAAGGCGACCAGCGCGGCGGCGTGGTGCTCGGTCGCGAACCTGGACATCGCCGCCACCGAGGCGGTCAGGCCCTCGATCGCCTCCTCAGGGAGCTCCAGGTTGGGACGAGACGCCTTGGCCAGCACCGAGACGTCGCGCTCCTCGGCCACGGGCGTGAAGGTCCCGTCCGGCCGCCCGTCGACGACCGTCACGTGGACGGTATTGGAGCCGATGTCCAGCACCGCCAGGCGGGTGAGTCCGGAACGGATCGCGCGCACCTCGGCGCCGTCCGGCAACGGCTCCCGAACGTCCTCCGGCGGCGCGGAGATCGGAGGCGCCGGGTCGGGCTGGGCCACGGTCCGAGGGTACCGACCGGATCCGGTCCGGCACGCCCCGATCCTCGGATCCGGTCAGGCCGGCTGGTACGTCTTCTCGATCGGAACGCCCACCGCGTTGCCCCACTCGGTCCAGCTGCCGTCGTAGTTGGCGACGTTCTCGTAGCCCAACAGCTCGTGGAGCACGAACCAGGAGTGGCTGGAGCGCTCGGCGATGCGGCAGTAGACGACCACGTCGCGGTCCGGCGTCACGCCCTCGCCGCCGTAGAGCTCCCGCAGCTCATCAGCGCTCTTGAAGGTGCCGTCCTCGTTGACCGCCCGGCCCCACGGAATGCTGCGAGCACCCGGGATGTGGCCGCCGCGGAGCACACCTTCCTGTGGGTACGAGGGCATGTGCGTGACCTTGCCGCTGAATTCGTCGGGACTCCGGACGTCGACCAGCGCCGCCGACCCGTTCTGCACCTGGGGCAGGACGTGCAGCACCTGGTCGCGGTAGGCGCGGATGGCCTCGTTGCGCTGGCCCACCGGGTGCTCGACCGGGGTCACCTCCGGAACCTCCTTGGTCATCGGGCGCCCGTCGGCCTCCCACTTGATGCGGCCGCCGTCCAGGAGCTTGGCTTTGGGGTGGCCGCTGTACTGGAAGAACCAGTATGCGTAGGCGGCCCACCAGTTGGACTTGTCGCCGTAGAGGATGACGGTGGTGTCGGACCCGATCCCGAGCCGGCCCAGGAGCTGCGCGAACACGGCGGGCGGGATGAACTCACGCTCCACCGGGTGCCAGAAGTCCCGCTGCCAGTCGATCTCGAGCGCGCCTGGGAGGTGCCCGGTGCGATACAGGAGCACGTCCTCGTCCACCTCGAGCAGGCGGATGCTCGGATCCTCGAGGTGCTCCTGCACCCAGTCGGCGCTGACCAGAACGTCCTTCGCGTATCCCATCAATTCCTCCTCTTCTCGGGGTCCCCGCTTCGTGGGTCATCACGCCTGGTTTAGGTGCGGAATCCTAGGCTAGGCAACATGGCGTCACCACCCCTGCCGGGGAAACTGCAGGAGGTCGTGGATCTGTTCCGCGAAACTCCGACCCAGGAGCGTCTCGACCTGCTCCTCGAATACGCCGAATCGCTGCCGGAGCCGCCGCAGAGATACATCGACGACCCCGAGCTGCTGGAACCCGTGCCCGAGTGCCAGTCACCGTTCTTCCTGGCCGCCGAACTGGAGAACGGCCGGGTCGGGCTCCACTTCAAGGTCCCCCGTGCGACACCGACGGTGCGCGGCTACGCGGGGGTGCTCCATGACGGCCTCTCGGGCGCCACGCCGGAGGAGATTCTGGAGGTGCCCGACGGGTTCTACCAGGAGATGGGGCTGGAGGACGTGATCAGCCCCTTGCGCCTGCGCGGGATGGGCGCCATCCTCGCCCGCCTCAAGGCGCGGGTGGCGCGGCTGATGGCCCGCCAGGCCTAGCAGATGAGGTATTCCAAACCATCAGTGGTCTCAGCTGGGAGTTGATGCTGTGCTGGCGATGATCGAAGCGGATGCCTCCTACCGCCGAACTCCAGTTGCCGACGTCGGCAATTTGGAATAGCTCATCTAGACGTGACGGCCAACACCGAGTTCGCGACCCGCCCGGAGCTCGCCGGGACCTTCGGCATGGTCGCCTCCACCCACTGGCTGGCGTCCGCCGCCGGGATGTCGGTGCTGGAGCGCGGGGGCAACGCCTTCGACGCCGCGGTGGCGACGGCGTTCGTCCTCCAGCTGGCGGAACCGCACCTCAACGGCCCGGGTGGCGAGGTGCCGGTGATCGGGTACGACGCCGGTCGCCGGGCCCCGTTCGTGGTCTGCGGCCAGGGCTGGGCGCCGGCCGGCCTGACCGTCGAGCACGTGAGGGGTGAGGGCCTGGACATGGTCCCGGGCAGTGGACTCCTGGCACCGGCGGTGCCAGGCGCGGTGGGGGGCTGGCTCCTGCTGCTCCGCGACCATGGCACCTGGGGTGTCCGTCAGGTGCTGGAGCCGGCGCTCCACTACGCGCGTCACGGTGTCCCGCTCCATCCGCGCGTGTCCTCCACCATCGCGCAGCTGGCGGACTTCTTCCAGCGCGAGTGGCCGACGTCTGCCGCCCTTTGGCTGGACGGCGATCACGCGCCCGCACCTGGCAGCGTCCGTCCCAATCGCGAGTGGGCGGCGACGCTGGAGCGACTGGCCGGCGAGGCCGAGGGGGCGGGTGGGGACCGCGAGCAGCAGATCGAGGCCGCACGCCGCGCCTGGTACCAGGGCTTCGTCGCGGAGGGGATCGACACCTACCTGCGGCAGGCCGAGGTGATGGACAGCAGCGGCAGCCGTCATCGCGGGGTGCTGCGTGGCGACGACCTGGCCGGCTGGAGGGCCACCGAAGAGCTGCCACTCAGCTTCGCGTATGGCGGGGTCGAGGTGCTGAAGACGCCACCCTGGGGCCAGGGTCCAGCGTTCTTGCAGCAGCTGTCGTTGCTCGCGGGTCACGACCTGCGCGGCCTCGATCCCTGCGGGCCGGAGCTGGTCCACCTCGTCACCGAGGCGTGCAAGCTCGCGATGGCGGACCGCGAGGCGTGGTACGGCGACCCCGCGTACACCCCCGACCTGACCGGCGAGCTGCTGGACCCGGAGTACGTTCGGGAGCGACGCTCCTTGCTCGGCGGGGAGGCGTCGCGGGAGCTGCGGCCGGGGTCACCGGGCGGCCGTAGGCCTCGCCTGCCCAGGGTCGGCTATGGAACTCAGTCCGGCGCGGCCGGGGATCCGGCCACCGGCGACCCCACCGTGGAGCGGGCTGGGACTCCCGCCGTTCGCGGCGACACCTGCCATCTCGATGTGGCCGACCGCTGGGGCAACCTGGTCTCGGCGACTCCGTCCGGCGGGTGGCTCCAGAGCTCGCCGGCGATCCCCGGCCTCGGCTTCTGCCTCGGCACCCGGGCCCAGATCTTCACGCTGGACGGCGGGCTGCCCAACACGCTGGTGCCCGGCAAGCGACCCCGGACCACCCTGAGCCCGAGCCTGGCGCTGCGCGACGGCGAGGGCTGGCTCGCGTTCGGCACGCCGGGAGCGGACCAGCAGGACCAGTGGGCGCTGACCTTTTTCGTCCGCCTGCTCGCGACCGGCTGGGATCTCCAGCGGGTCATCGACCTGCCGATGTTCCACACCAACGCCTTCCCCCGCAGCTTCGCCCCGCACGACTGGGAGCCTCTGAGCCTCTTCATGGAGGACCGCTTCGACCGCGCCGTGGTCGACGAGCTGCGGCGCTGCGGGCACCAGGTCCGGTTCCAGGGCCCCTGGTCGTTGGGGCGTCTCTCAGGGGTCGCGAGGGAACGCGAATCCGGCCTGCTCCGAGCGGCGGCCAACCCGCGCGGAAGGCAGGGCTACGCAGTCGGAAGGTAAGTCCAGGAGGTATCCGATGCTCTTGCGCTGGGTCGATGCGTTCGCCGACCGGCCGTTCTCCGGCAACCAGGCCGCTGTCTGCCTCTGCAAAGAGACACACCGGGTGCCCTGGATGCAGGCGCTGGCGCGCGAGCTCGGCGCGCCCGTGACGGCGTTCGTGGGCCCGCTCGGCGAAGGCTTCTCCCTCCGCTGGTTCACGCCTCGCGCGGAGCTGGAGCTCTGCGGTCACGGAACACTGGCGGCAGCCCATGTGCTGTGGGAGGACGACTGGCTGGATCCCACCCGGCCCGCGCACTTCACCACCCGCGCCGGTCAGCTGATCGCGCGGCACGGACCCTCTGCGATCGAAGTCGACCTCCCCGCCCGGCACCCAGAGCCGGGGTCGGCGCCGCCCACGGTGCTGGACGCGCTCGGCCTGCCCCGGACCGCGGCGCGCCAGGCCGCACTCTCACGGTCGACGTTGCTGCTCGAGGTCGACGGAGAGGCTCGAGTAGCCGGCCTCCGCCCCAACTTCGAAGAGCTGCGGCGCGTCAGTGCCGACAAGATCATCGTCACCGCGCCCGCGACCAGCCCGGACGCCGATTTCGTCTCCCGCGTCTTCGCACCCAAGGTGGGCGTCGACGAGGACGCCGTCACCGCTTCCTCCCACTGTCTGCTGGGTCCCTACTGGGCACCGCGGCTGGGCCGGCCGGCGCTGGTCGGGCGGCAGCTCTCCGCACGCGGCGGACGCGTGCTGGTGCTGGTGGGCGGCGACCGCGTCACGCTCGGTGGTCCGGCGGCGACGGTCTTCCGCGGAATCCTGGAGGCCGACCATCTGCACGCGCCCGAACCGGTGCTGGCCCGCTGATGTCGAAGCTCACGCTGGAGGGATTCGCCGCGCTCCCGCGCGTCAACGGTCTGCTGCTCTCCCCCGACGGCGGCCGCGTGGTGCTCCAGGTCCAGACGCTCTCACCCGACTCGACCCGCTTTAGGACCGCACTCTGGGGCGCGCCCTCGGACTTCTCCGAACCCGCCCGCCGTCTCACCTTCTCCGAGCAGGGGGAGGGGGACGCAGCCTTCCTGCCCGACGGGAACCTGGTCTTCGCGTCGGCGCGCCCTGATGTGGCGGCCAAGGAGGATGCGGGCGCCGGCCGCCTCTTCCTGCTCCCTCGGGAGGGCGGCGAGGCTCGCGCCCTGACCACCCTCCCGGGCGGGGTGGGTGGCGTCGTCGCCGCGCGCCGGGCCGCCTCCGTGATCCTCGGCGCGCCCTTCTTCGGGACCTCCGACGGTCCTGAAGCGGACGAGAAGAAAGAGAAGGCCCGGAAGGAGGGCGGGGTGACGGCCCTCCTGCACGAGGACTTCCCGGTCCGCTTCTGGGATCACGACCTGGGCCCGCGGCGGACGCGGCTGCTGCGGCTGCGCCTGGAGCCCGACCCTTCGGGGGAGACACCCTACCGGCCGGCCGGGGGTCCGGACGACCTGACACCGGACGCAGGCGGGGCGCTGCTCGAGGCCTCCTTCGACGTCTCGCCCGATGGCACGCGGGTGGTCACCACCTGGCTGGTCGACATCGAGCCCGCGCTGCCCGAGACGCGGTTGGTCCTGCTGGAGGGAGGCATTCGGCGCACGCTCGGGGAGGGTGCGGACTTCGGCTCCCCCGCGTTCTCTCCGGACGGGAGCCGGGTGGTCGCGAAGCGGAGCGAGCGAGGGACGCTGGCGGGCCCGGGGCACGTCACGCTCTGGCTCTTCGATCTCAGCACGGGTGAGGATCGCGAACTGCTGCGGGACTTCGATCGCTGGCCGGGCGCGCCGGTCTGGTCCGCCGATGGTGAGACCGTCTACTTCGTCGCCGACGAGGGCGGCCGGGCCCCCATCTTCTCGGTGCCGGCGGGTGGCGGCACCCCCCGCCGGCTCACGGAAGAGGGCTGTTTCTCCTCGCTGCGGCCGGCCCCCGATGGAACCTTGTTCGCCCTCCGGAGCGACTATCGGTCGCCCAATGAGGTCTGCCGCCTGGACCCGGACGGGACCGTGACCGCGCTTCCCACGCCGGGACTGCCGCTGGAGCTGCCGGGCACGCTGGCCGAGCTCGAGGCGCCGGCCTGCGAGGGCACTCCGATTCGCGCCTGGCTGGTGCTGCCCGAAGGCGCGTCCGCGGAGCGCCCGGCGCCGCTTGTGCTGTGGGTGCACGGCGGCCCCCTCTCGAGCTGGAATGCTTGGTCCTGGCGCTGGTGCCCGTGGCTCCTGGCGGAGCGTGGCTACGCGGTCCTCCTGCCCGACCCGGCGCTGTCGACCGGGTACGGGGAGGCCATGATCAAGCGCGCCTGGGGCACCTGGGGACCGCAGGTGCTGAGCGATCTGGACGTCATCACCGACGAGGCGCTGCGCCGGCCGGACCTGGACGCGACGCGCACGGCCATGATGGGCGGCTCCTTCGGCGGGTACATGGCCAACTGGATCGCGGGACACTCGAAGCGGTTCCGCGCCATCGTCTCCCACGCCGGCCTCTGGGACCTCCTCCAGTTCTACGGCACCACCGACATGGGGCCGTTCTGGGAAGAGCAGATGGGGGACCCGCGGAAGGAGCCCGACCGCTACGTCGCGGCCTCGCCGGCGGGTGCCGCCGACGCCATCTCGACGCCCATGCTGGTGATCCACGGGGATCATGACTACCGGGTGCCGATCGGCGAGGCGCTCCGCCTCTGGACGGATCTGCGGCGGCGCGGGGTGGAGGGGAAGTTCCTCTACTTTCCGGACGAGAACCACTGGATCCTGACGCCCGGCAACGCGCGCATCTGGTACGAGACCGTGCTCGCGTTCCTGGCTCAGCACGTGCTGGGCGAGCCGTGGAAGCGCCCGGAGCTGGTCTGAGCCCCGCCTGACGCTCTCGGCACTCGGCCCCCCTTCGCCGACTCCTCGGTTGACAGCCGTCCTAACGGCGGTTACGATCCGTCCGCCGAGTCCGGGAGATCAGGGTGTCAGAGAGAGATTCCCCCACCGCCACACCGCTGCGAAGCATCGCCCGGGAAACCCTTGCCGAGCAGGCGGCGGCCGCCCTCCGGGACTACATCGTCGCCAACAAGCTGGCCCGTGGGACGCGGCTGCCGGCCGAACCGGTCCTCGCGCAGCAGCTCGGTGTCAGCCGCAACGTGCTGCGCCAGGCCGTTGCGTCTCTGCAGGCGATGGGCTTCTTGCGCGTCAACCACGGGAACGGCACCTTCGTCGCCGACCCCAGCGAGAGCGACGTCTTTCAGCAGCTGGCCTCCTGGATGGGTAGGAAGCCGGTCAGCGAGGAGGACTACTTCGAAGTCCGCGCCATCTGGGAGCAAGGCGTCTACGAGCTGGTCATGCGTCGGGCCACGGACCGAGATCTGGAGTCTCTCGAGTCGATGGCCGAGCGCATGGAGGCTGCCATCCGGACGGAGGAGGCGGCAGAGCTTCACGACGCCTACCACGAAGCCTTGCTGAGGGTGACCGGTAACGAGTTCCTGGTGACCCTCGGCATGATCCTGCAGCGGTTTTTCTTCGAGTTCGCGTACCGGGATTCCGGCGCGCGCAAACCGCCCGAGCCGAGGCTCTGGACCAGCCATCGCGAGATCCTGCGGCTGCTGCGACGACGGGACCCCACGACCATCCCGCAGATGGTCGAGCTGCACCTCGCGCCGCACCTGACCAGCGACGAGCAGCGGGCGGCGACCGAGGCCATAAGTTGACGGTGGGCCCGACCACCGGGATGAATCGGGAGGGATGAAGGATATGAGTGAGACGGACATCGATTGGAGCAAGCTGTCGGGACTGTCCCGGCGCAACTTCATCCTCGCCGGGGGGGCGGGCGCGGCCGGCCTCCTGCTCGCGGCGTGCGGATCGGCGGGCAGCTCCAACGGCCCCAGCGGCGCTGGAACCAAAAACGCGCTCGGCACCACGTTACCCTCCGGTGCCGCACCTGCCAGCGCCCAGTTCTACGTGATACCGAACGACTCCACGGGCGCCAGCTACAAGGCAATGGACTTCTACGAGACGGTCTATTCGCGCGCCCCTGGCGCCGACCAGTTCACCATTCCGCTGGTCCGGCTCGACTCCAACTTCAACATCCAGCCGGGCATGGCCACCAGCTGGTCGCAGTCGTCCGACGGGGCGTCCTGGACCTTCAAGCTGCGCCCGGGTGTCATGTGGTCGGACGGGCGTGAGGTGACCGCCGCCGACTTCGTGGAGACCTTGCGCTATTCGGCCGACCCCAAGCATGCCTGGGACTTCACCTGGTACTGGTCCGGCGTGATCAAGAACTACACGGAGGCGGTAGCGGGGTCGATGCCGGTCGACTCGATCGGCGTCAGCCAGGGGGTCGACAAGTACTCGGTCGTTTTCACGACGGAAGGTCCGATCGCGTTCATGCCGGCCGCCTGTCTCTACACATTGCCGCTGTCTGCGGCGGCACTCGCGAAGTACGGATCTGGCGTCTACAATCTCAATCCCTCCACGGTTGTGACCTGCGGGGCCTACAACTTGACGAAATTCGACCCGACGTCGGAGGTTGTCTTGGGGCCCAACAAGAAATACACAGGGCCGTTCAAGCCCAACATCGATTACATGGTCAACAAGATCTACGCCGGCGGCGACATGCTGCCCCGGTTCGAGACCGGTGAGATCGACAACGTCAACGTGACCTCGCTCGACCTCAAGGTCGCCGCCAAGAACTCGAAGACGAAGAACCTGCACCTGTACAAGAACCCGCAGGACTTCAGAATCGTTTACGCGTTCTTCGACGTCACCAAGTCACCATGGAGCGACGTCAAGGTCCGCCAAGCCTTCGCGCACTGCGTCGATCGCGACACCATTGTCAATAGCCTGCTCGCGCCGCTCGCGATCCCCGCCTACGGGTATCTGATGCAGGGCTACCCATTCGCGGTGCAAGACCCCTTGAAGCCGCTGACGAACTACGATCCGAAGAAAGCACAGTCCCTCATGTCCGACGCCGGATATCCCGGTGGCAAGGGGTTTCCGCAAGGCACCCTCCAGTGGTTCCCGACTCTTCCGGGGAACCCTGAGTCCGTCGCCCAGGCTCTGGTCGCGAACTGGAACAAACAGCTCGGCATCAATATCCAGTTGCAGGAGTTGGACCAAACCACCTTCTATACCCGCATGAATGCCAAGCCGACCCAGATCAACTTCGGCCTCGTGAGCTACGGCATGGACTATTTCGACGCTTCCAACATGCTCTCCGTCTACAAGGGCGGGGGACGGCACAACTGGAACAACGCGCAGTACGACAACCTGCTCGCGCAGGGCGCGGCCGAAAGCGACAAGGCCAAGCGGCAGCAAATTTATACGCAGGCACAAACACTGCTGACCGGGGACGCTCCGGGAGTGTTCCTCTGGCACATGCTCTACGGCTACTACTACCAACCCTATATCGTGGGAAAGGCTCTGGCGAAAGAGAAGTACGGCTTCGACGGGATTCAGTGGCCTGGCTTCGGAGCCTCCGCGACCTCCCTGGAGGAACTCTTTGTCAACAGCAGCGTGAGCAAGTCCGACCGGCAGAGCGAGAGCGGAGTCGGGTCTTGAGCGCCGGCTGAGGGACGTCGTGCTCGCCTACCTCGTGCAGCGGTTCCTCACACTGCTGCTGACCATGCTGGTCATGACGATGGTCGTCTTCGGCCTCATGCACGCGGTGCCGGGGGGGCCCTTCAACATGACGCAGCAGCCGCTGCCGCCCTTCGCCATGGCCAACATCATGCATAAGTACGGGCTCGACCAGCCCATCTGGCGCCAGTACTTGAACTGGATCTGGGCCCTGCTCCACGGAGACTTCGGAATCCCCTTCGAGCAGCCGACGATGACCGTGACGCAGCTCATCGCCAAGGCCTGGCCGATCACGCTCTGGGTCGGGACATTGACTATCCTGGTCTCGTACATCGGAGGGATGGCGATCGGGTGCTGGGCGGCGCTCAAGCACAACACCTGGATCGACTGGGTCCTGACCTCGGTCGTTTCGACGGCCGGGATCGCGCTCCCCAACTACGTCGTGGGATTCGTGCTGATCACGGTCTTCGCGGTCCAACTCGGGTGGCTGCCAAGCGGGGGGTGGGGCCAGCCGCAGGATCTCATCCTGCCGGTGATCGCCTTCGCCCTCAATCCGATGGCGCTGATGGCTCGCTTCACCAGGGCCACCACCCTCGAGGTCACGCACGCCGATTACGTGCGCATGGGCCGGGCGCGCGGCCTGCCTGAGTGGCGGATCACGGTCCGCTACATCCTGCGGACGTCGCTGATCCCGCTCATCACGATCATGGGACCCAACATCCCCAACATCCTCACCGGGTCGATCTTCATCGAGGCGACGTTCGCGCTCCCCGGTCTGGGCAGCTACTTCACCACCGCGAGCCTGCATCGGGACTACCCGCTGATCCTGGCCCTGGTCCTGATCGTGGCCGCGCTGTGGGGGACCTGCTACATCTTGAGCGACGTCGCCTACACGCTCGTCGACCCGCGGGTGCGGCTGGAGGGCGTGTCCCAGTGAGCGTCACCGCGACCGCCGCACCGCGACCGCGCGCGCGCCGCTCGAGCGCCGGCTTCTGGTCCGCCGCCTGGTACCGGTTCCGCCGCAACCGCCTGGCGCTGGTGAGCGGCGTCATCGCCGTCATCATCCTGGTCGCCGCGGTCCTGGCCCCGCTCATCGCGCCGTACGGCTATGCGACGACCAACCTCACCGATGCCCTCTCCTCACCCAGCTTGCAGCACCTGCTCGGCACCGACCAGCTGGGCCGCGACCTGCTGAGCCGCGCGATCTGGGGCGCGCGGACGTCGATGACGATCGCGATCTGCGCGCCGCTGCTGGCGCTGCTGATCGGGCTGCCCATCGGCATGCTCAGCGGTTGGTTCGGAGGAATCGCGGACTTCTTCACCCTGCGCGGCTTCGAGGTCTTCACGATGGTGCCGCAGATCCTGCTCGCGCTCCTGCTGGTCGCGCTCTTCGGCAGCAGCACCAGCAAGCTCATTCTGTTCATCGGCATCGGCGGCTGGGTCGGCTTCGCGAGGCTGGCTCGAGCCCAGTTCATCGCCTTGCGCGAGCGCGACTTCGTGCAGGCCGCGCGAGCTCTCGGCGTGCCGTCCTGGCGGATCGCCACCGTCCACATCCTTCCCAACGCCATGGGTCCGATCGTCGTGGTCTTCGTGCAATCCATCCCGTCCACCATCTTCGCCGCGGCCGGACTCAGCTTTCTCGGTCTGGGCATTCAGGATCCGCTCGCGGACTGGGGAAAGATGATCAACGACGGCGAGCAGTACCTCGTCGTGGCGCCCTTCGTCGCCCTGGTCCCGATCTTCTGCATCGCGCTCGCGACGCTGAGCTTCAGCTTCGTCGGTGACGGGCTGCGCGATGCCCTCGATCCGACGTCGAGGTAGTCCGGGGTGGCGAACAAAGCCATCGGAGAGAAATCGGTCGCGCGGACGTCGCCATCCGGAGCGCAGGCGGAGTCGCGCGGCAAGGCGCTGCTCAGTGTGCGCGATCTTCGTGTCTCGTTCCCGCTCCGACAGAACACGATCTACGCGGTGCAGGGCCTGAGCCTTGACGTGGCTGCCGGAGAACGCCTGGGTGTCGTCGGCGAGAGTGGGTCGGGCAAGAGCGTGACCGCGCTCGCGATCATGCGCATGGTGCCCTGGCCGGGGCGGTACGACGGCGGGCGGGTCATCTTCGATGGGGAGGAGTTGCTGAACCTGTCCGAGTCGCGGCTGCGCCAGTTCCGGGGCCCGCAGATCGGCATGATCTCCCAGAACCCGCTCGCCTCGCTGAACCCGGTGCTCACGGTCGAGTCGCACTTCCGTGAGGTGCTGTCGCTACACCTCGGCATGTCAGGTTCGGCGGCCCGGACCCGGATCTTGGAACTGCTGCGCTCGGTTGGGATCCCCGACCCGGCGGCCCGGATGCGGGAGTATCCTCACCGGCTCTCGGGCGGCCAGCGGCAGCGGGTGATGATCGCGCTCGCGATGGCCTGCCAGCCGCGGCTTCTGATCGCGGACGAACCGACGACAGCGCTGGACGTCACGATCCAGGCGCAGATCCTGAAGCTGTTCGACGACCTGGTCGAAAGTGCCAACCTGGGTGCGATTCTGATCACCCACAACCTCGGCATCGTGGCCGGCCACTGCGACCGGGTGGTCGTGATGTACGCCGGGCGGGTGATGGAGTCGGCGGTGGTCGAGGACCTGTTCGCCCGGCCGGCTCACCCATACACGGTGGGGCTGCTCCGAAGTGTCCCGCGCGTCACGCGGAAACGCACCCGTGCCTTCCACGCCATCCCCGGCCTACCGCCCCAGGTCACCCGCTTGGTCCGGGGTTGCCCGTTCGCCCCGCGCTGCGAGCGGGCCTCAGAGCGATGCCGGACCGAGACGCCGCCACTCGCGGAGATCGCGCGCGGCCAAGCAACCGCCTGCTGGCACCCCTACGAGAACGGAGCGGTGGGTTCGTGACCGCCGACGTCGCACCGGGGCCGCCCGCAGACGCCACTCAGACGGTCCCGATCCTGGACGTGCGTGACCTGGTGGTCCACTACCGGGTCCGGGGCGAAGGCGCCGTTTTCCGCAGTCGTGAGACGGTGCACGCCGTCGACGGGGTGACCTTCGCCATTCAGGGCCGGCAGACGCTGGGACTGGTGGGGGAGAGCGGCTCCGGCAAAAGCACGACCGGGCGCAACGTGCTGTTCCTGGAGCGCCCCACCGCGGGCACAGTCCGCTTCGAGGGCGCCGACCTGGGGCAGATTCACGGACGGGATCTGGAGGCGCTGCGACGCCGGATGCAGATCGTCTTTCAGGACCCGGTCGGCTCACTCAACCCCCGGCTCACGGTCGGGCAGCTGGTCGGTGAGCCCCTGCTGGTGCACCAGATCGTTCCTCGCGCGAAACGTGCGGAACGAGTCGCCGAGGTGCTGGCCCTGGTCGGATTGCCTCAGGACGCCGCCGGTCGCTATCCGCACGAGTTCAGCGGGGGACAATGTCAGCGGATCGGCATCGCGCGTGCCCTGGCGGCCGAGCCGGCGCTGCTGGTGCTCGACGAGCCGGTGTCGGCGCTCGACGTCTCGATCCAAGCCCAGATCCTGCAGCTGCTCACCGACCTTCAGGAGCGGCTCGGGCTCTCCTACCTGTTCATCGCGCACGACCTCGCGGTGGTCGGTGAGATGAGCGACCAGGTGGCGGTGATGTACCTGGGTCAGGTCGTGGAGCTGGCCGACCGGGACGAGCTCTACGCCACGCCCCATCACCCCTACACCCAGGCCTTGTTCTCGGCGGTGCCGGTGGCGGATCCGCAGGTCGCGCGGTCACGACAGAGGGTGGTGGTGTCGGGAGAGATCCCGTCATCGATCGCGCCGCCTCCCGCTTGCCGCTTCCACACCCGTTGCCCGCTGGCTCAGGAGCGCTGCCGGACCGAGGCGCCGGCGCTCAGAAGCGTGTCGCGGAACGGCACGCTACACACGGTGGCTTGCCACTTCGCGGAGGACGCGGTGCGCGAGAATCCGTTCCGCATCGCACCGCTCGAGTAGTCTCACCTGAGATGTGTACAACGTCCACATAGGTGTGCTAGCATCCCAATCGCTGATGGCGATGACCTGGGAGAAGCGCAGATGCTGACGTTGTTTGTCGGGACCAGCAAGGGTCTGTTCCGGTTCGAGGGCGACTCCGCCCGGAGCACCTGGCGGCTGCAGGAGCCGGCCCACGGGCAGTGGGAGGTGTACCGGGTGTGGGCCGACCGCCGGACGGATCCACCGACTTTGTGGGCGGGGCTTTCCAACCCCTTCTTCGGGGCTCATCTGGAGCGGAGCCAGGACCTCGGGAAGACCTGGGAACCGGCTCCGACGCCGGCTTTTCCCGAGGGGTCGGAGCGGAAGCTGCTCCAGGTGTGGTCGTTCGCGCCGGCGCCCGACGGGGGCGTGCTGGCGGGCGTGGCCGAGGCGGCTCTCTTCTCGAGCCAGGACGGCTCCGGGTGGAAGCTCAACGAGGGGCTCGAAGGCCATCCGACCCGGGCCGCCTGGCAACCGGGCGCGGGCGGCCTGTGCGCGCACACGATCCTGCCCGACTCGGCGCGGCCCGAACGGCTGTACCTTGGCATCTCGGCGGTGGGTGTCTTCCGCAGCGACGACGGCGGCGCCACCTGGACGGTCAAGAACGAGGGGGTGCAGTCGCCGGTCGAGGAGGAGGCTCCCAAGTTTCCTGAGATCGGACGCTGCGTGCATTCGCTGGTGCAGGACCCGACCGATCCATCTCGCCTCTACCAGCAGAACCACGTCGGCGTCTACCGCTCGGTGGATTCGGGTGATCACTGGGAGCGCATCGAGGACGGCCTGCCCAGCCACTTCGGCTTCCCCATGGTGGTTCACCCCACCCGGCCGGGCACGCTCTTCATCGCGCCCCTCGAAGCGGATGCGAACCGCACCTTCCCGGGCGGGCGGGCGGCGGTCTACCGCAGCGACGACGGGGGAGACCACTGGCAGGCCACCAGCAAAGGGCTCCCGCAGGACTCTTACGAGGGCGTGCTACGCAGCGCGATGACGATCGACCGCGAGCGGGACCCCGGAATCTACTTCGGCACCACCGGCGGCGACGTGTACGCGACCACCGACCTGGGCGATCACTGGCAGACCCTGCCCGGGCGGCTCCCGCGGGTGCAGTCGGTGTACGCCCTGGAGACATGAGCTCGCGATGGCCTCACTGACGGTCCCGCAGACGCTGGCCGGGTTCTGCGGCGGGGAACGGCACCTCGCCGCCGAGGGCCCGACGGTTCGCTCCGCGCTGGACGCCGCCTTCGCACGCCACCCCCTCCTGCGCTCGCAGCTGGTCGACGAGACGGGATCGCTGCGCCCGCACCTGCACCTCTTCCTCAACGACGAAGACGTCCGCAACGCCCTCGACACCCCCGTTGGGTCCGGCGACAGCCTCCTCATCCTGCGCGCCACCAGCGGGGGCTGACCCTCGATTGGGCCGACTGTCCGCACTGGGACGCTATCCGGCCCGTTTTAGGGTCCCACTGCGGACGCTGGGCCCTCAAACTGGCGCCAGCACGGCCACCGGGACCACCGACTCCGGCAGCGACGGCCCACCGTGGGCGTAGCGGTCGATCGCACCCCGACCCCAGGAACGGTTCTCCCGGAAGCCGTGGTCGGCGAGGACCACCAGCGGTACCTCGGCGGGCAGCGTCCGCAGCGCCGGCAACACCCGCCGCTCGAGCGCGGTCACCGACTCGGCCAACAGGGCGGCGACATCGACCGGTGAGTGGTGCAGGCGCTCGTCCACCCCGGTGGCGACCGCGATGCCGAGGGGCGGTCCGTCGCGCCAGAGGTCGACCAGGTCCTGCGCGTGCGTATCGCGGTCGGCCCCGACCAGCACCCGGGTCTCGTATCCGAGGTGGGCGAACGGGGCCGGCAGGTCGGCGCCATCCTCGACCTCACCGGCGGCGACCGGCCTGCCGAGTGCGAGCGAGGTGACCGCCTCGGCAGTCCGGGTCGGGGCCGCCGTCACCGCCCACCGCTGCTCCAGCCGGCGTCCGGGCAGCGCCCCCACCAGCGGCCCGCGCAGCCGCAGCCAGACGTCCGCGCGCATCGCGTCGACGAGCAGCACCGCCACCCGTCCGTGCGCGCGCAGCAGCGGCGCGACCACCGCGTCACCGACCTCCCAGGTCTTGAGGCAGCCCGCGAAGTCACCCCGTGCGGCCTCCGAGAACATCTGCTCGGCGGTCGCCAGGACCCGCGTCGCCGCCGTCTCCAGCAGGTCCAGCGGTGCGCGCGCAGCGCCGAACAGCGCCCATCCCACCGCCGCCTCGCTGAGCAGGGACGGCACCGGCGCCAGGCCGGCCGGGTAAAGGTCCTCGACCAGCTGCGCCGGCGTCGCGGTGGGCAGCGCGCGTTCCAGAGCTGCCAGGTTCTGGGCCGCCGCAAGTGCCGCGGCGACCGGTGCCAGTTCGGCCTCGGTCAGCAGGGGATGGGCGGCCGCCAGCTCCGAGACCCGGTCGAGCGGCAGCCGCTCGGCGAGCGCGAGATCCGCCGCCAGCCGGCGCAGCAGCTCGGCGGACGCCAGCCGCACCGGCTGACGCAGAAGCCGCTCGCCCAACAGCGCCGAGCAGACCTCCGCCGCATTCCGGTCGACCAACCCCAGCGCCGACTCCAGCTGGTCGGCGAGCAGCGTGCCGGTCTTGGTCCGCGCGTCGACCTCCGCCAGCTCGGCTCGCGGACCGGTCAGCTCGGTCAGCGCCGCCGCGGCCTGGCGCAGCTCGCCCGCGCGCTCGAGCAGGCGCGGTGGCAGCCAGGCCGGCGGGCGGTCGCGACCCGCCCACCACGCGGCGAGCCAGAACGCCTCCGCCGGACGCTCGGCCGGGAGCGCGGCCGCGAGCCCTGGGAACCGGGCCTGGAGCGCCTCGACCGTGGGCCCGGCCGCCGGCGAACGCCCCTCGCCCCCGTCGGTGGCCGCCTCGGCGCTGTCCACGACCTCGACCACGGCCTGCTCGGCCAGTCCGTCCGGCCCCTCGACCCAGGCCTGCACGAGCTCCAGCAGCCGGCGCTTCGGATAGCGCCGCCCCGCCAGGTCCTCGCGCAGCGCGGACAGGTCCCGGTGCACGACGACCTGGCCACCTCGCAGAACCTGATGCAGCACGCCCCGCACCCGCCCGTCGAGCAGGTGGCCGAGTGCCAAGAGCTGAGCCGGATCCGGCCTCCCGGCCAGCTCCAGGAACCGCTCCAGGTCAGCGGCCACCTCGCCCTGGCCAAGCGAGCGGAGGTCGGACGCCGCGCGCTCCAGATGGCTCCGGGAATCTGGCTGTTCGAGCTGAGCCAGGTGCTGCGCCACCCCGCGCTCCGCCACCGCGATCAGGGCGTCGACATCGACCGCCGGTGGCTCCTCACCGAGCTGGAAGCCGCATCCGCATCTAGGCCGGAGGGCGAGCTCGGCCTCCAGGTTGCGGTGGCAGGGTGGGACGGTGGCCGACATCAGCATCCTATCGACTCGCGCCCGATCGTCGGCGACCGCCGCCGGCGCCACCTCGGCGAGCCGCGCCAGCGCGTGGTAGGCGGCGCTCGCGGTGACCGCATCCGACTTCGGCTGAGAAGTGGCGTGAAAGGCCTGGTGCTCGGCCGCGTACCGGGCGGAGAAGGCGCGCCGGAACTGCTCGCAGGCCTCCAGGACCGTTTCCGCCTCATCGCGTGCGGCGTGGGGGAGGACCCGGGAGGCGAGTTCCAGCGCCTCCACGAGGTCGCTGCGGAGGCCTTGGTAGGCGGGCGCGTCGGGAACCGCCAGTGCCGGATCCGTCAGGTAGCGCGCGGTGGCCAGGAACGAGTCCAGCTCCACCCGGCAGAAGCGTGCCGCCGCCGCGACTCGGCCCGCGCCGGCGAGCAGCTCATCCGGCACCTCCACCGCGGACAGGAACTGCTCCAGCCCGGGCCGGGGAGCCGCACCGGTGTTCACCGCCGCAAAGAGCCGCTCCAGGCGCTCGATGTCGTCCGGCAGCTCGCCCCGCTCCAAGCCGCCGGAGAGGGAGGACTCGGCCAGGCGTCGCAGCCCGTCGCGCACCTGGGCGAGGTCTTCGCGGCGGGCTTCGATCCAGGCCCGGGCATGCTCCCAGCTCGCCTGCTGCACGCGCGCGTCCCACGGCTCGTGGGGCCCCGGTCCGAACACACCGCCGAGGTCGAGGACGAGCCCTCGAAGCTCGGGCGCGACCAGCTCTCCAGGCCCCAGGCGGTCGACCTCGGCGAGAGAAAGGAGCGGACCATCGAGGCGGCGCCGTCCTCGGGTCGCTTCGACGATCCCGCTCTGCACCGCTGCGTTGAGCAGGAGCAGCGTCTCCGGTTCGGTGAGGCCGACCGGGCCCTCCGCCAGCGCCCGAACCAGCTCGGCGGCGGGCCGGGGGCCATCGCCGACCAGCCGCAGCAGCTCCGCCACCGCCGGGCTGCGGGCGGGGTCCGGTGCGACCTGGTACGCGTCACCCCGCCGCCGGACCAGCCCGAGCGGGACCAGATAGCCTTCGATATGCCCGCGCACGCCCTCGCGATCGGCGGCCGCTACCGTCAACCGGGGCACCGACAGTGCGACCGTCACCACCCGGCGGACGTTTCGTTCGCCGACCAGGTCGGCGCGCGGCTGCACGAACTGGTGGCGGGGGTGCAGGCCCTCCAGCAGCGGAGCCGCGACCGCGCGCAGGACGGCGTCGAACGGCTGCCCCGAGAGGGACGGGAGGTCGGGGTCGCGAGCCAGGGCGGCTGCCACGATGCGACCCTGGAAGTACGCTCGGCGCAGGATCTCACGCGCCCGCGCGGACTCCGAATCCTCCGAACGCCGGAGGAATTCGACCAGGTCTCCGCGACCGGCGCCACCCTCGTCCAGCGCTTGCCGGAGCACGATCTGCCTGCAGAGCAGGTCGACGCAGAAGTCGAGCTCCTCTCGCGTCAACGGGTCCGGCGCCCAGATGGCGAGGCGCCGCTCCTCGCCGGCCAGCGCCCGCGCCCGCGCGAGGAGGTCCTGGTCCGCGGGCTCGGGCTCCGCGATCACCAGCGCGGCCTCGGCGCCGGTCCGGCCGACCGCGCCGGCCAGCTCCGCCACCGCCTCGGGGCCCAGCTCTGAGAGCCGCGCCGTCGTCACCAGGAGTTGGCGCAGCGTCTGCTGCCAGATCAGCTGGCGGCGGGAACGGCCGGACTCCCGGAGCAGGTCGAGCGAGAGCGAAGGGGTCCGGCCCCGTTCGACCAGGGCCTCGATCACGCGCCGGTCCCGGGGCTCCAGCTGTGCCCTCGCTTGTTCCAGGAGCCTCGATGCGGCGAGCCCCGCGTCGGCGTCCGGCAACACCTCGTAGGTGGGCGTGGCGGGGTCCGCACCGGGGCGGGCGACAACGAACGCCCCGTGGCTCACCAGCGGCTCCAGGATCGCGCGCTGCAGGTAGGACACGTTCGCCTGCGGGTCGAGCACGCTCACCCTGCACAGCAGCATCTCGGCCAGCTCGGCCGCGGTGCGCCGCCGCTCCAGTGGCGAGGCGGCCAGTAGGGTCAGCAGCTTGACCGTGCGCAGCGCGAGCTCCTGATCCGGCACCGACTCGAAGATGGAAGCCGCCGCCCGCTCGTAGTGGGGAACCACCGTCTCGGCCAGGCGGCTGGTCTCCACCCGCTCTCGAAGGCGGGCTTCGAAGTGGTCGTAGACACGGTCCGGCCCCAGCAGGCGCTCGGCCTCCTGGTCCACCCAGGCCGGAATCCCGGCCGCCTCGTCCCCGCGAAGCTGGCGGCAGATGAAGTCGACCACGCCCCGCTGCTGGGAGAGCAGGAAGCGGAGGCCGTCGAGCAGCGTGAGCGCGTCCGGGTGCACGGGATAGCAGGCGGCGAATCGCTCTCGCGTCACCTCCCAGGTCGGGAACGCCTCCCGCAGGCGCCCGTGGATCCGCGCCACCTCCGCCTCGGCCCCTGGACGGAGCAGGACCAGCCGACCGCGGACCAGGTCCTCGACGTGTCGCATGCTGAGGCCGAGGCGCACCGGGTAGCGATCCCGGATCCGGGCCAGCTCGCGTTCGCTGACGTTCGCGACCTCGTCCAGGCTCTCCTGCAGCGCACCCAGCACGACCACCGGCTGTTCGGTCGCCCACTCGCCGAGGAACTGGAGGAAGCGGAGGTCCTCGACCAGCCCGGGTCCTCGCTTCGCGCGGAGGAACTCGCTCAGCTCGTCGACCAGCAGCAGCAGTCCCGGCCGTCCACGATCCTGGCCCGCCCCGAGCAGCCGCCCCCAGCTCACGCTCCGGTCGTTGGTTAGCTCGGGGGCGGGCCGGCCGGCGGCCTGCCAGGCACGCCGCCAGGTGACGTCCTCCAGGTCGGCGCCGGCGCGATACTCGACCAGCGGGACGCTCACGACCAGCGAGGGCCGCGCGGCTGCCGCCAGGCTCCTCAGGCCGGCGTCCCACGCCTCCAGCGAAAGCGCCCGGCGCGGCTCCTCCAGCAGCTCACCCAGCGCGGCCAGGAAGTGCGACTTTCCGGATCCGAAGTGGCCGACCAGAAGGAATCCCGCCCCCCGCTCTCCGCGGGCGGCGTCGAGGACTGCCTGGAGGCTGCGCCGGACGTCGCCGGTGAGGACCAGCTCCTGCAGGCGCCCGACCTGCCCGTCGAGGCGGACGACGGTCTCGACCGCCGCGACCTCGACCAGGTCGCGGATTCGGTCAGCGTGCCCGTTCACGCCGGGCGCAGCTTGCGAAGCTCTCCGAACACCGCTCCGCGACGGCTCCCGGCCACCGGGAGCAGCTCCTCCAGCGTGGCACGGAGGTCATCCAACGCCTCGCGGCTGTGTTGCATCCCCACGTAGGTCCGGAACAGGATCTTGTCCTGGGGATCGCGGAGCAAGCACTCGCGGAAGACCGCCGCCGCCTCGTCGAACAGCTCGGCCCGGCGCAGCGCGTAGGCCTCCTGCTTGCGGGCGAACAGGTCGTTGCCCCCGCGCCGGCTCTGCCGCCAGGCGGCGGCCGCTCCCACCTCGTCTCCCAGCTCGCGCCGGAGGCGGGCCAGCACCCCGTTCAGGTAATGGTCGTCGCGGTCGCCGCTCCGCAAGAGGACGTCGAGCTCCCGGCTCCGCTCCTCGGGTGGGAGCCGGAGCAGGCGGACCTCGACCAACCGCGCGTACGCGTACTGGTCGGACGGGTCCAGCTCATGTGCCTCGCCGTAGTGGTGCTCCGCCTCGTTCCGGTCACCGGAGCGAAGAGCCAGGTCGCCGAGCACGGACCGAGCCGCCGTCGATCGTGGCTCGCGCTCCAGCGCCTGGTGGGCGGCAGCCCGCGCGGCGTCGAGATCCCGCGTCCGCAGATGGCAGCGCGCAAGCTGGACCATGACCGACGCGCTGCGGTCACCGAGCGCGTCCGCCTCGTCGTAGGCTCGGGCGGCCTCGGCGTGGCGACCCAGACGGTACAGGGCATCCCCTCGAACCCGGGCGGTGAACGTCGTCACGCCGCCCGCCGCCTCCGCCTTGTCCAGCTCCGCCAGCGCATCCTCCGGCCGCTCGCGACGCAGCTGACAGTGCGCCAGCTGGGCGAGTGCGAACGCGTTCTGGGGTTCGCTCACCAGCACCGAGTCGAGCTCGATCACCGCCTCGTCGAGACGGCCGGCCTGCTTGAGCTCCAGCGCGTGCCGCAGCGGCTCCGGTACCACCGGGGTCGAGTGTAATGTGCCCACTGTCCGCACTGGGACCTCACTCCGCGCGGTTTAGCGTCCGACTGCGGACACTGGGCCCTCAGACCGCCTGGAGGACCTTTCGCGCCTCCCGCACCAGGTTGCGGAAGAAGGGGCCGCCCCAGACCCCGATCGAGAGGAGGCCGCCGAACGCCGCCACCGCGTCCACCGAGCTGTGGCCCTGCTTCGCCCAATACACGTCCTGCAGGTTGAGCCAGAGCGCGAACTCATCCAGCGTCAGCGCCGAGGCCAGCCCGAACATCCCGGCCGTGACCAGCGATGCCCGGCGGCCCTGCCGGTGGTCGGTGCCGACCAGGAGCAGCCACAGGTACCCGATGCCGAGCAGGCCCCCGATCCCGAACACCATGTGATGAAGGTGCCGCCCCCCGACCTCCATGTTGCGGAAGGGTCCGACGCCCTTGCGGATCATGGAGGTCACGGTGCGGGCCGCCCCGAACCCGAGGAAGAACGCGATCGAGCCCACGAACATCCGCTCATGCCGCGGGCTGCTGCGGAAGTGGTCCCGGTAGGCGCGCCGGAGCGAGAACTGCTGCCTCGCCTCCGGGGTGCCGAGCGCGTCGACCACTCTGCCAACCGATTCGCTCAATCTGCTACCTCCCTGCGAAGAGCCCGGCGCCCGCACTGTAGATCGCTCCCGCCAGCAGCAGCGACGGATACACGCCGAGCGCCACCGACAGCACCCCCGAGACCACGACGGTTCCGAGAGCGAGCCGGGCTGCCGGCACCTCGCGCCGGCCCACGGCGGGCGACCATACGTGGAGCACCACCCTCAAGTAGTACACGACCGAGACCACGCTGGCCAGGACCGCGATCACCACCAGCCAGGTGAAGCCGCCCTGGATCGCGGCCTGGAAGAGGAAGAGCTTGCCGTAGAAGCCGACGAAGGGCGGAAACCCGCCCAGCGAGAGCATGAAGAGGGTCAGCAGCAGCCCCAGCAAGGGGTGCCGCCGTCCCAGCCCGTCCAGGTCGCTGAACCGGTCGACGTCGACCTCCGCCCCCGAGAGCACCGTGAGGACCGCGAACGCCCCGAAGTTCATGAAGAGATAGGCGGCGAGGTAGAACAGCACCGACGAGAACTGCTGCGGCCCGCTCCCCACCAGGCCCACCAGCACGTACCCCGCCTGGGCGATGCCGGAGTAGGCGAGCAGCCGCTTCAGACTTTGCTGCACCAGCGCGGCCAGGTTCCCGATCACCATCGAACAGATCGCCACGAAGGCGAGGATCGCGCGCCACTCGCCCGCGGCCCCGCCCAGCGCGTCGTTGAAGATGGTGAGGATCATCGCGAAGGCGGCCGCCTTGGTTCCCACCGACATGAAGGTCGTGACCGGCAGCGGCGCCCCCTGGTACACGTCCGGCGTCCACTGGTGGAAGGGCGCCCCCGAGATCTTGTACCCGAACCCGATCGCCATCAGCGCGATCCCGATCGAAAGCAGCGGGTTGCTGAGCGGGGTTCCCATCGCCGCCACCGAGTGGACCAGGCCCACCAACTGCAGCTGGCCGGTGGCCCCGTAGGTGAGCGCCATCCCGTAGAGCAGGAAGGCCGACCCCACGCTCCCGACCAGGAGATACTTGGCACCCGACTCCTGCGAGTGGGGATCACGACGGGCCCAGCCGCAGAGGATGTAGAGCGCGACGCTGAACGTCTCCAGGGCGAGGAAGACCGTGACCAGTGAGGTGGCCGCCGCCAGCGCCATCATCCCCACGCTGGCCGCCACGATCAGGATGTGGAACTCGGGCCCGAGCAGCCGCCGGCGCCGGAGGTAGGGCTCGGAGATGAGCACGGTCAGGACCCCGAGCACGCAGAAGAAGACCTCGAAGAAGGCCGCGAAGCGATCGCCCGAGATGAACCCGAAGTAGGCCAGGCTGCCGTTCCCGACTTCCCAGTGCACGGCGGCGTAGATGCCGGCCGACAGGTAGCCGAGCAGACTGACGCCCGCCACCGCCGCCGAGCGGTAGGCGCGCGGCGTGACCAGGTCGACCACGATCCCGACCAGCAGCGCCGCGGTCAGGATGCTGATGGGGAGGATCTGAGAGAGGTCGTGCCAGGCCAGACTCCAGGAGTAGATGGGCACGGCGACCGCGGCCAGTTCGACCACCTTGCCTAACTCCAGGGGAAGTGGAGGGCGAGACCGAGCGCGGTCATCGCGTGGGTGAGTATGACCGGGAAGACACCGATCAGGAACATGAGGCCGATCAGCGGCACCATCACCCACGCCTCGCCCCAGGTCAGGTCCGGCAAGCGTTCCGGAGCCAGGTAGTTGGGAGGGGGATGCCCGGGTAGAGGATCCTGGCCCCGCGGCGCGTACACCGCGCCCTGGAACGCCCGCAGCATGTAAAGCGGGCCCAAGACCAGTCCGACCGCCGCCACCACCGGCTCCCAGGGCGCCTGCTGCCAGGCGCCGAACAGCGTCATGAACTCACCGACGAAGCCGGAGAGCCCGGGGAGGCCGGCGACGGCGAACGTGACGACCAGGAAGATCCCGGCCAGCACCGGCATGCGCGGCGCCAGGTTGCGGAGTACGGTCCGGTCGCGTGTCCCCGCCCGCACCTCGATCCAGTGCACGATCAGGAACAGCGCCGCGATGGTCAGCCCGTGCGACACCATCAGGATCACGGCGCCCTCGGCCCCCTGTTGGGTGAAGGAGAAGATGCCGAGCAGGATGAAGCCCATGTGGGAGACCGACGCGTAGGCGACCAGCAGCTTGAGGTCGCGCTGGGCGAGCGCCATCAGGGCCCCCCAGAGGATGGTGATGATCGCCAGGACCGGCATCACGTCGTGCCAGTTCCACCACAGGGCCGGGTTCGGCAGCAGCGGCAGCACGATGCGGAGGAGGGCGTAGAGCCCGGTCTTGCCCATGGTTCCGGCCAGGACCACCAGGAATCCGATCGGCGCCGCCCGGTACGCGGTGGGGAGCCAGGAGTGGAAGGGCACGATCGGCGCCTTGATGATGAAGGCGAGCGTGAAGACGAAGAAGAGAGCGAACTGAATCCCTGCCTCGGGGGGATGCGCGGCCAGCGTGGCGAGATCGAACGTGTGCCTGCCGCCACCGGCGAACACGTACTCGCCGATCACGCCGACCAGCATCAGGAGCGACCCGACCAGCGTGTAGATGACGAACTTGAGCGCCGCGTAATCCGGCCGCCGACCCTCGCCCCAGAGCCAGAGCAGGAAGTAGGCGGGGATCAGCATCGCCTCCCAGAAGACGTAGAAGAGCAGCAGGTCGGCGGCCAGGAAGACGCCCGCCATCGCGCCCTCGAGCAGCAGCATGAGCGCCACGAAGCCACGCTGGCGCTGCGTGTCGATGGGCGTGGCGAAGAGGCCGACCACGGTCAGGAAGGCATTCAGGACCAGGAGCCAGACGCTGAGCCCGTCCACGCCCATCGTGTAGGAGATCCCGTACTGCGGGACCCAGGGCACATCGACCTCGAACTGGAAGCCGGTCCGGTGCGGGATCAGCCCGATCGCCAGCACCAGGGTCAGCGCCAGCGCGAGGATGGCGATCGCGATCCCCGCCCAGCGGGCGTAGGCGCGCGGCAGCAGGTCGACCACGACGGCGCCGACGACGGGGAGCAGCCAGACCGCGGTGAGCAGCATCCGGACCTCCCTACAGCCTCGTCAACATGATCAAGACCGCGATCAGCACGCCGATCACGAACACGACCATGTAGCTCCGGAAATAGCCGTTCTGAAGCACGGAAAAGCGACTGGCGGTGCCGCTCGCGACACTCCTGATCGCGGTGCCGGCGCCGTCCAGGAGCGGGATCTCGATCTCGTCGTCCCCGCCCCGCGCGAAGGCATCGGTGGTCCGGACGAAGAGTCCGTCATAGAGCTCGTCGACGTAGTACTTGCGCTCGAGCAGGGCCTGCGCCCAGGGCAACGCGCGCGACCAGGTGGGCCAGCGCCGTGGCGCCACGTAGAAGAAGTAGGGGATCACGAAGAAGATCACCGCCAGGATCACGGTCCCGATCGTCACCGGCAGGTCGAGCGCGTTCGCCCGCTCGGTGAGGGGCCCCACGACCGGCTGGAGGAAGCTGGAGACGACGTGCGGGCCGCCGGTCGCGAAGAGGGCGGAGACCTGCGAGAAGCCGAAGCCCGTCGTGAGCACAGCCAGGATCACCACCGGCACCATCATCACCAGCGGTGCCTCGTGGGGATGCTCCACCGGCCGTTCCGCGCTCGGCTTGCCCATGAAGGCGATCCACCACAGCCGGCCGGAGTAGAAGGCGGTGATGAACGCGGTCACCGTGCCCACCACCCAGAGCACGACAGGGAGGGTCGAACCGCTGCTGAACTCCTCTCCCAGGATCATGTCCTTGGACCAGAACCCGACGAAGGGGATGATGCCGGAGAGGGAGAGCGCTCCCACCAGAAAGCAGATCGAGCTGAGGGGAAGCTGGCGGAGGAGCCCGCCGTATTTGCGGATGTCCTGCTCGTTCGCCATCGCGTGGATGATGTTGCCCGCCGCCATGAAGAGCAGCGCCTTGAAGAAGGCGTGTGAGAGCAGATGGAAAAGGCCGGACGAATATTCGCTGAGGCCGACCGCCATCACCATGTAGCCGATCTGGCTCATCGTCGAGTAGGCGAGCACCCGCTTGATGTCCGTCTGGACGATCGCGATGGTGGCCGCGAAGATCGCGGTCGCGCCCCCCACGATGGCGACCGCGTCGTGGGCGTAGAGGGCCACGTCATAGAGGACGTGCATCCGCGCCACCAGGTAGACCCCGGCGGTGACCATGGTGGCGGCGTGGATCAGGGCGGAGACCGGCGTCGGGCCTTCCATGGCGTCCGGGAGCCAGGTGTGGAGCGGTAGCTGGGCCGATTTGGCGACCGCTCCCACCAGGAGGAGGAAGCAGGTCACCTCCAGCCACGGCTGGTCTTCGTGGGAGATGGCGCTGAAGACGCCGTGGAAGGTCACCTGGTGGGTGTTGACCCAGATCGAGAAGGCGGCCAGGATCATGGCCGCGTCTCCGATCACGTTCATGATGAACGCCTTGCGCGCCGCCACCACGGCGGAGTAGCGCCAGTACCAGAAACCGATCAGCAGGTAGGAGGAAAGGCCGACACCGGCCCAGCCCACGATCAGGAACACGAAGTTGCCGGACAGGACCAGCAGCAGCATGGACAGGATGAAGATGTCCATGTAGCAGAAGAAACGGGCGAAGCTGGTCTGGTCCTCGTCTCCCACGTAGCCGATCGAATAGGTCACGATCAGCCCGCCGACCCCGCTCACGATCAGCGTCATGAAGATCGAGAGCCGGTCCACGTAGAGGTCGAAGGGCACCGTGAAGTGACCGCTCTGGATCCAGGTCCAGTAGGTGAAGTCGTGGAGCGCCGGATTGGAGAGCGAGTCGACGTAGAGGACGGCGCCGCACACGAACGCGACCCATACCACGCCCGTGCCGATCACGCTCACCGCCAGACGCGGCAGCGAGCGCCCGAACACCGCCAGGACCAGGGCCCCCGCCGCCGGCAGCGCCAGGACGAGCGCCGCGAGTACCTGCATCCGCTACCCCTTCAATTCGCTGAGATCGTCGACGTCGTCGAGATCGCGGGTCTGGAAGATGTTGACCAGGATCGCCAGGCCGGCCACCGCCTCTGCCGCGGCGACCACGATCACCATCAGCGCGAACAGCTGTCCCTGGAGGTCCTGCAGCTGGCGCGAGAAGGCCACCAACGTCAGGTTGACGGCATTGAGCATGAGCTCGGTGCAGACCAGGATCACGATCGGATTGCGGCGGACCATGACGCCGAGCACACCGATCGCGAACAGGCAGGCGCCGAGCGCCAGGAACCAGGAGACCGGGATCGAGCCGATGTTTCCCACCTGAATGGTGTCGGCGCCGGCCAGGAAGAGCGGCTCAGCCATCGTGCTCGTCCTCGGTCGCACCCCCCAGGGGCCCCCGCGAAACGGTCCCGGGGCCCCCGCGAAGCCGAGCTTGCGAGGCTTCGTGGGGTGGGGAGCTTGCGGAGTTTCGTGGGGTCTGGGCTCGCACTGGCTCGGCAGGCCGCTCCGCCGGGAGCTGGTCCGGCGCCGGCTCGGCGGGGAGGGGGGCGACCGGCCGGACCGGAAGCGGCGGTCCGCCGCCGGCCCGCACCCGGCGCCGCTCCTGGCGGGTCTGGTGCGACTCGCGGCCGCCCCGGCTCAGGTAGATGGCGCCGATCGCGGCCACCACCAGCAGCACCGAGCTGAACTCGAAGGGGTAGAGGAAGTTTCCGAACAGGCCGGCGCCGATGGACTCGATGGAGCCGAAGGTGGAGAGGTCGGCGTGGGCGGGCGTCCGGTAGGTGACGTTGCCCAGGATCTCGAACAGCATCCCGAAGAAGACGATCGCCACCACCAGCGCCAGCCCCAGGTGCCAGCGACCGAGCCGCTGCGTGACCCCCTCGCGAAGCGGGCCCAGCAGCGCGACCACGAACAGGAAGAGCACCATCACCGCGCCGGTGTAGACGATCACCTGGACGATGAAGACGAACTGGGCCTCGAGCAGCAGAAAGAGGATCGCGAGCGCGAGCATGACGACGACCAGCGCCAGCACCGACTTGAGCGGCTGCCGGAAGGCCACCACGCACACGCCGGCCGCGACCGCGATCGCCGCCAGGACCAGGAAGAGGAGCTCGGCGATGATCACGCCCAGCCCTCCTTACCCGCCCGCGCCCGCGCCCGGAGCCCCGGATGCCGGCACTCAGGGGTTCGCACCCGCACCTGGAGCCCCGAATGCCGGCACTCAGGGGTTCGCACCCGGTGGATGGGATGGACCACTAGCGACCGCTCTCCCGCTTCTGCTCCGGTGTGCCGGCGGGCGTCTCCGAGCCGCTCGGATCGGGTTCCAGCAGCCGCTCCTTGGTGTAGATGAACTCGTCCCGGCTGGTGTCGGAGAGCTCGTACTCGGGGCCTAGCACGATGGCCTGCGTCGGGCACGCCTCTTCGCAGTAGCCGCAGAAAATGCAGCGCAGCTCGTTGATCTCGTAGACCTTGGCGTATCGCTCACCGGGCGACACGCGGTGCTCGACGGTGTTCTCGGCCGCGATCACCAGGATGCAGCCGACCGGGCAGTTGGCCGAGCACAGCTGGCACCCGATGCAGCGCTCCAGCCCGTTGTCGTACCGGCGCAGGTAGTGGCGGCCCCGATACCGCGCGCTGACAGGCATCTTGGCCTCTGGATACTCGATCGTGATCGGCTTCGTCATCGCCCCGCGCAGCGTGGTGCGCATGCCCCGGGCGAGGCCACGGATGTCGTCGAACACGGACTGCGGGTGCTCGGGGTTGCCGGAGCGTTCGTCAGTCATCGGCTTCCTTTCCTAACCTCCCACCGCGACCAGGACGACCGCGGTCACGGCCACGTTGAGCAGGGCGAGAGGGAGCAGGAGCTTCCATCCCAGCCGCATCAGCATGTCGTAGCGCAGCCGCGGAAACGTGCTCCGCAACCAGAACATGAAGAACAGGACCGCCAGGACCTTGATGACGAAGGGTATGAAGGCCGGGAACCAGGGGAAGGTGGGGAACCAGGCCCCGAGGAAGATGACGGTGATCAGGGTCGACGCGGTGACCAGGTTTATGTATTCGCCGATGTAGAAACAGAGGAACTTCAGGCCCGAGTACTCGGTCAGGTAACCGCCGATCAACTCCTGCTCCGCCTCCGGCAGGTCGAACGGCGCCCGGTTGATCTCCGACACCTGGGACATGACGAAGATCACGAAGGAGAGTGGGGCCAGGACGATGAACGGGACCGGCCCGTGGTAGGGCCCCCAGTGGACGGTGTAGGTGGCGATCGATTGCAGCGTCACCGAGTGGGCGATCATGAACACCGGGACCAGTGAGAGCCCCATCGCCATCTCGTAGCTCACCAGCTGCGCCGCCGCCCGCAGCCCTCCCAGCATCGAGTACTTGTTGTTCGAGGACCAGCCGGCGAGCAGGATCGCGTAGACGTTCATGGCGGCGACCCCGAAGATGAAGAGGACGCCGATGTTGAGGTTCGCGATCCAGTAAGTCCAGCCGTACCAGAACCCGACCGGGATCACCGCCCAGGCGAGCAGAGAGGCGCCCACGATCAGGCCCGGCGCCAGCAGGTAGAGCGTGGTGTCGACGCCGTAGGGCGAGAAGCTCTCCTTGGTGATGTTTTTGACGGTGTCGGCGGGGATCTGCATCAGACCCCTGGGGCCCACCCGGTTGGGGCCCGGGCGCAGCTGCAGGCGCCCCAGGCTCACGCGCTCGTACCAGACCGTGTTGGCGACCACCGTGAGCACGACGCCGAGCAGAATCACGATCCCGACCAGGATCAGGATCCAGTGCCAGATCGGGTTGTCGTAGATCTGACCCGGGTTGGGTCCCTGATAGCCGGCGTCCGCCCGCAGGAACAAGCCCACCGCGCTCATGGTCGTGCCGGCCCCTGCAGGACGGCTCGCGGCGGCACCTCGGGCGCGGGTGGGTCCGCCAGCGCGGCCAGCTCCGGCACCGACTCCGCCGCCTCGCGCTGGAGCGGGAAGATGCCGATGAACTCCGGCAGCTTGCTGCCCAGACGTATGCCCAGCTCCTGGAGCACTTCCCAGGTCTCACGCACCGGAGGTTCGACCGTCAGCACCGGCTGCAGCCACTGCACGCGGCCTTCGAGGTTGGTCAGGCTGCCCTGCGTCTGCGCGAAGCTGGGGATGGGCAGGACGACGTCGGCCCGCTCGTGCTCCGGCCGCGGCAGGTAGTCGAGCGCGACCACGAACTGGGCGGAGGACGGGACGCCGGCGCCGGGCGGCCCCACGGTGAGCAGCGCCTGGACTCCGCTCAGGTCCTCGGGTTGCCCGTCGAGACCGAGTGCCAGCGCCCCGCGCTCATTGGTGCCGCGATAGAGCGGCATCACCCCGCCCCCGGTCGCCTGCGCCAGCTCCTCGACCGCGGCGGCGATGGCGGCCGCGTCCTCCGCCCCCTCGCGGTCGCCGTAGAGGATCGCGACCGGCCCGCTTCCCTCGGCCAGCCACCGATGCTTGGCCAGCGCGCGCACGGCCGCGGCGGTGCCGTCGGGACCCGGCCGCACGTGCTCCACGCGGTCTCGGTGCGCCCGGTCCAGGTCCAGGTCGTCGGGATGCACGAGGATCAGGTTCGCGAAGTGTTTGGTGGACGCCTTCTTGATCCGCAGGTTGAGGACGGGCAGCTCGCGCTGAGTGTCGCTAGCGATGACCACGATCGTCTTCGCGGCATCCAGGTCCTGAATGGGCATGGTGCTGCCCCCCCCACGCGCCAGCCGGGTGCGTCCCTCCACCGTGACCCGCGCCCCCCGGAGCGGCCCGGCGAGCATCCGCTTGATCAGGAACAGCTCTTCGTTGGTGGTCTCGCGTCGGAGCCAGATCCCGACCCGCCTTCCCCGCAGACCGTCGGCGGCGACCGCCATCGCCTCTTCCCAGGTCGTGCCCTTGCCGTGCACGGTCGGGACCCGGAGCCGGTCGCGGTGGTTGACGTCGGTGTACTCGAAGCGGCCGCGGTCACAGATCCACCCGTCGTCGATGGCGTCGGTCTCGTGCGAGGTGATCCGGACCAGCTCCCCGCGGCGCTGCCACATGGTGACGTTGCAGCCGACCGCGCACTTTGTGCACACGGAGTGGGTGTGGTCCATGTCCCAGGGACGGGACTCGAACCGCCACACGCGGGAGGTCAGCGCGCCGACCGGGCAGAGGTCGATGATGTTGCCGCTGACGTTCGACTCCAGCGGCTGGTCGAACTGGCTCGTGATGAAAGAGCGGATCCCGCGCTGATCGACCGTCAGCTCCTGCTCCCAGGTGATCTCGTCGTAGTAGCGCGTGCAGCGGTAACAGAGGACGCAGCGCTCCCGGTCGAGCGCGATCCGCTCCGACAGCGGGATCGGCTTCTGGAAGTGGACCCGCGGCTCGTCGATCCGGCTTGTCGGGTAGGCGTGCCGGAAGGTGTAGTCCTGCAGCGGGCACTCGCCGCCCTTGTCGCAGACCGGGCAGTCGAGGGGGTGATTGACCAGCTCCATCTCGAGGACGTCGGCGCGGGCGCTGACCGCCATCGCGCTGTTGGTCTGCACGTTCATGTTCGGCGCCACCGGGGTGGTGCAGGCGGTCTGCGCGCGCGGGGGGCCGGGTGAGATCTCGACCACGCACATGCGGCAGGCGCCGACCGGCTCCATCTTGTGGTGGTAGCAGAAGACCGGGATCTCGATCCCCAGGCGCTTGGCCGCCTCCACCACCAGCGTGCCGCGCGGCACCGTCACCGAGCGGCCGTCGATGGTGAGGGTGACGTCCTGCGGAGGGGCGTCAGGCACTGACCATCACCTCCGCGTTCCGACGCTGGGTGGCGGGCCACTTGACGGCCGCCTCGAACTCGGGCAGGAAGTGGCGCAGGGCCCCGTTCAGCACCAGGCCGATCGAGTCGCCCAGCGCGCACAGGCAGCGGCCGCCCTGGGTGGAGGCTTCCACCCGGCGGAGGATCTCGATGTCCGCCGGCGTGCCCTGGCCGTCCAGGATCCGCTCGCAGGTGCGCATGGCCCAGTTGCCGCCCACCCGGCAGGGGGTGCACTTGCCGCAGGACTCCCAGGCATAGAACTGAAGCAGGCGATAGGTGGCCTCCACGATCGACCACGAGTCGTCGACGACGATGATGCCGCCCGAGCCGGCCATCGACCCCGCCGCCGCCAGCGCCTCCATGTCGGTGGTCAGCGCCAGGTTGCTCGCGGGAATGATGGGTGCTGAGCTGCCGCCCGGGTAGTAGGCCTTCAGCTTGCGGCCGGGAAGCGGCCCGCCCGCGAGCTCCATCAGGACGTGCTCGAACGTCACTCCGAGCTCGATCTCGTACACCCCGGGGTTGGCGATGTGCCCGGAGACCGAGACCAGACGGGTTCCCTTGGAGCGCTCGGTGCCGAACTTCGCGTACTCCGCGCCGCCGTGCTGGATGATCCAGGGCACGGTGGCGAGGGTCTCCACGTTGTTGATCAGGGTGGGCCGGCCCCAGGCGCCCTGAGCGGCCGGGAAGGGCGGCTTGGGGCGGGGCTGGGACCGCTTGCCCTCCAGCGAGTCGAGCAGCGCCGTCTCCTCGCCGCAGATGTAGGCGCCGTGCCCACGGTAGAGCCGGATGTCCAGCGCATGCTCCTTCCCGAACGGCCGCGGCCCCACGATCCCCGCGTCCCGGAGCTCCTGGATCGCCGCCTCCAGCATCCGATGGGGGAGGTCGTACTCGCCCCGGATGTAGATCCAGGCCTGGTGGCTGTCCACGGCGTATTGAGCGATCAAGCACCCCTTCCAAGAACATGTGGGGGGAGTTCTCGAGGATGTAGCGGTCCTTGCTGGTGCCGGGCTCCGACTCATCGGCATTGACCACCACGTAGCGGGGACCGCCGTCGGGAGGCGCCATGAAGGACCACTTCATACCGGTCGGGAAGCCGGCACCCCCACGCCCGCGCAGACCCGAGGTCTTGACCTCGTCGACCAGGGCGGCCTGCTCCATCGTGAGCGCCTTCTCGAGGGCCTGGTAGCCGCCCAGCGACCGGTACTTGGAGAAGGTGTGCAGGTCGGGCGTCCCGAAGTGGGTGGTGAGAACGATCTTCTCGCCCGGGCCGTGAGAGCCCCGAAGCTCGGTCGCCAAACTACTTTCCCCCTTCAGGCGGCGCGGTGCCCGACCCCTCCGCCGGTTCCGTCCCACCTCCGTGTTCGCGGGCGGCGGCGACCAGCTGATCGAGCTTTTCGTCCGTCAGATCGTAGTGGTAGGCCGCGTCGTAACGCAGCATGGGTGCGTACTCACAGGCGCCCAGGCACTCCACCTCGGTGACCTGGAACTCACCGTCCGGGCTCGGCTTCTCCCGCTCGGTGGCTCCGGTCACCTCGCGCAGGTGCTTGACCCGGCCGTAGGCGCCGCGCAGCGCGCACGAGAGGTTGGTGCAGATGTAGAAGTGGTGCCGTCCCTGCGGCTCCAGGTGGAACAGCGTGTAGAAGGTGGCGACGCCCTCGATGTAGCCGGGGTCCAGCTGCAGCAGCCCGGCCACCTCTTCCATCACCGACCGCGGCAGCCAGCCCACCTCCTCCTGGGCCAGGTCCAGCGCCGGCATCACAGCACTCCGCGCCTGTGGATAGTTGGCGGGGAGCGCCGCGATCTCCTTCCTCACCTCCTCAGAGAGGCGGATCTGCTCACTGGTGGGGCCGTTCACCGGTCGACGTCTCCCAGGATGGTGTCGGTGCTGCCGATGGTCACGATCATGTCGCCCACCATCTGGCCCACTGCCATCCGCTCCAGCGCCTGCAGGTGCACGAACGAGGTGCTGCGGAACTTGACCCGCCGCGGCTTCATGGTCCCGTCCGAGACGATGTAGCACCCGTTCTCGCCGCGGCCCGACTCGACCGCCTGGTAGACGTCGCCGGCGGGCAGCGAGTAGCCCTCGGTGAAGATCTTGAAGTGGTGGATCACCGCCTCCATCGACGTCTCCAGCTCCTCCCGCGGCGGCGCCAGCAGCTTGCGGTCGTCGATGTTCACCGGCCCCCCGGGGAGGCGGTCGAGGGCCTGGCGCAGGATCTTGGTCGACTCCCGCAGCTCCCCGACGCGGACCAGGTAGCGGCCGTAGGCGTCCGCCGAGTCGGCGGTCACGACGTCGAAGTCGTAGTTGTCGTAGCCCGAGTAGGGCCGGTCTTTGCGCAGGTCCCACTTGACCCCGGCCGAGCGGAGGATGGGGCCGGAGGCGCCCAGACGCAGGCAGTCGTCCGCCGACAGCGGTCCCGCGCCCATGGTGCGCGCGCGCCAGATCGGGTTGTAGGTGAGGACCTCTTCGTACTCATCGACGTGCCTGGGCATCGCTTCGATGAACGCGTCCAGCATCTCCAGAAAGCGGGGGGTGGCGTCGGCGAAGACACCGCCGGGGCGGATGTAGGAGGTGTGGAAGCGGAAGCCCGAGATCTCCTCGTTCATCTCCAGGATCGTCTCGCGCTCGCGGAAGCAGTAGAAGTACAGGCTCTGGGAGCCCACCTCGAGCGCCGAGGTCGCGAGCCACACGCAGTGCGAAGCGATCCGGGTCAGCTCCGACATGATCACGCGCAGCGCCTGGGCGCGCGGCGTGGCCTCGACGCCGAGCAGCTTCTCCACCGCGAGCGCGTAGCAGAGGTTGTTGATGGGCGGCGAGAGGTAGTCGTGCCGGTCGGTGATGACGACGCCCTGCTGCCAGCGCAGCGCTTCCATCTGCTTCTCGATGCCGGTGTGCAGGTAGCCGATGACCGGCTTCACGGACAGCACGGTCTCGCCGTCCAGCTCCACGATGAGCCGCAGCACGCCGTGGGTGGAGGGGTGCTGGGGACCGAAATTGACCACCATCCGGTGCTGGCCGGCCTCGTCTCCGGATTCGTCGCTGACGGTGATCCCCTGGCCCGGGGGAATGGTGGTGTGAAGGTCTTGTTCGGTCATGCTTCAGGCGGGGGGGTCTGCCACATCTCATGCTCCTCACTGAAGTCCACCGGCTCCCCGCCGACCGGGTAATCCCTCCGCAGCGGGTGACCGATCCAGTCGTCGGGCATGAGGATCCGGCGCAGGTCGGGGTGGCCATCGAAGACGATCCCGAAGAGGTCGTAGGTCTCCCGCTCGTCCCAGTTGGCGGGTGGATAGAGGTCCTGCACGCTGGCCAGGTGCGGGTTCTCCTCCGGGAGGAAGGTGCGAACTCGCACCTCCAGGTGACGCTCGACGTCACGCAGTTGGTAGACCACCTCGAACCGCCCCGGCGGCGGCGTCATGATCGGTGTCGCCAGGTGGTCGACCGCGGTCATGAAGAGGATGTTCTTGAAGCCCTGGTCGTACAGCGCCCGCAGCGCGCCCCGGAGCTGGTCGGGGGCGACGCTGATCCAGGCGTCGCCCGCGATCACACCGGCGTCGAGGGCCCAGTCGGGCCGGGGCGCGATCTCGCCCGGCGTCTGCGGGTCACTCATAGCCGGGGCTTGATCCCCTGCGCCTTGATCTTCTCCTGCAGGATCATGATCCCGTTGAACAGGTCCTCAGGGCGGGGCGGGCAGCCGGGCACATAGACGTCGACCGGCACCACCTTGTCCACCCCCTGCAGGATCGCGTAGTTGTTGAAGACCCCGCCGGTCGAGGCGCAGGCACCCATCGAGAGCACCCACTTCGGCTCCGGCATCTGGTCGTAGATCTCACGCAGCACCGGCGCCATCTTGTGGGCGACGCGACCGGCCACGATCATCAGATCCGCCTGGCGGGGGGACGCCCGCATGGCCTCGGAGCCGATCCGGGCCAGGTCCAGCCGGGGGCCCGCCGTCGACATCATCTCGATCGCGCAGCAGGCGAGTCCGAACTGCGCCGGCCAGATCGAGTTGCCGCGGCCCCACCCGACGATCCTGCCCAGGGTCGTTGTGAGGACGTTCTCACCCAGCAGGTCGTAGAGCTGCTCTACTCCCAATCGAATCCACCTTTCTTCCAAATGTGGGCTAGGGCCACCACCAGCACCCCCATGAAGATGAACATCTCAATCACGCCGTACCACCTGAGCTGGTGCAGGAGGACCGCCCAGGGATAGAAGAAGACGGCTTCCACGTCGAAGATGATGAAGAGCATCGCGGTCAGGTAGAAGCGCACCGAAAAGCGCTGGCGGCCCGGCGTGTCGGGAACGATGCCCGACTCGTAGGTGACGAGCTTGGAGCGGTGCGGCTTGCGCGGCCCGGCGATGAAGGAGAGCCCGAGCAGGGTGCCTACCAGCACCAGGATGATCGCCAGAAAGATGACAACGGGGACAAACTGTCCGAGCACGCGACCTCCAATTCCGGACGGAGCCCTGACGGACCCCGAGGCGAGGGACGGGCATCATCTTAGGCGCCGGGTAGGTTCCGGTAACGATGGGTGATCGGTACGCCTGCGGACAATGTCGCGTGCACGGGACAGTACCGCTCGCAACTGTCGTCGAGGGCCCTCCGCACCTTCGCCGGGTCGGGCTCGAACCCTGGCTCCCAGCCGATCAGGAACGTGATCCGGATGGCGGTGAACGCCTTCGGCCACTCCTCCGCCTGATCGCCTTCGGCCCGCACCTCGAGGGTCCGGAGCCGCTGCCGGTGCTTCTGCAGCAGCAGCACCGCGTTCACGCCCGTGCAGGCGCCGAGCGCGGCCAGCAGGGCTTCCGTGGGCCGCAGCCCACTGTCGTCCCCGAAAGGATCGCCGTCGTCCAGCCGGATCCGATGGCCGGTGCCCGACTCGGCGTCGAAGGCGACCCGGCGTCCGGTCCAGGTGAGCTTCGCGGTGCGCGTCGTCAACGAGGCGCGAGCATAGGCGGCGGCCCGGACCCGAACGTGGCCACCCGGCGCGCGGTGAAGGGTTCGGGGTCGCGGTGCCGGATGGCGACGTCCACCCCCTCCGCGCGGAAAGGCCCCAGCGCGGGGCGGGCGGGGTCGTTCAGCGCTGCCTTCACCCTCGCCGCCAGAGCCGCCGTGTCACCGGGCTCGCAGGTGGCCACGGTCAGATGGGGGATGACCTCTGCGTGCGCGCCGGCATAGGGCGGGAACTCGTTGAACGCCGCTGCCACCGCCTCGTACACCGCCCGCACAGCTTGGGCGGGCTCCGGCCGCAGCCACACGAAGCCTGGGAACGTTCCCACCTCGCCAAACGTGACCACGAATGGCCGCAGGTGGCGGGTGGCCGCCTGCACCCGCTCGCAGTCCTCACCCGCCGGCTCGCGCTCCACCCAGGGATAGAGCACGCTCATGTGGGGCGGCACCTCAAGGGGGACGCCGGGCAGCGTCGCCTGGCGCCAGGCGTCGACGGCTTCCACCAGGTCGGGGACGGCGAGGATAAGCCCCGTCTGCATCGATCGATTGTGTGCCCGTTGGCCGGGAAGGGGGCCCGGGAAACGGCCCGACCGGGCCCTTCGCCGGCGCCGGCAGGCGTCCACCTACACTCGGGCCCCGGATGACTCCCTTCCAGGCCGGCGACGAGGTGCTGCTCCACGACCTCCGCGGCCGCCGCTATCGGCTCCGCCTGGCGATCGGGCAGGTGCATTCGCTTCACTCCGGTGCGATTTCCCATGACGCGTTGCTGGGTCAGGAAGAAGGAGTGGTCCTCACCACCAGTCGGGGCGGCCGCTTGCTGGCCCTCCGTCTCACCTACGCCGAGCAGGTGACCGAGCGGCGCCGGCGGGCGCAGCCCATCTATCCCAAGGACCTGGGCGCGATCCTGCTCGGGGCGGACCTGGCTCCCGGCCAGCGCGTCCTGGAGACGGGCACGGGCACCGCCGCGCTGACCATCGCAGCCTGGCGAGCGATCTCTCCGGGTGGACACCTGATCAGCTACGAGGCGCGCGAGGACTTCGCCCGGCTCGCCCGCCAGGCGGTGGAGGAGACGCTGGGAGAGGTGCCCGGCGGACTCGACCTCCGGTTGGGCACGATCCCCGACGACGTCACCGCTGACGACGTGGGGACCGTCGAGCGGGTGCTCCTCGATCTGCCCGAGCCCTGGACGGCGGTGCCGCTGGTGCACGACGTGCTGGCACGGGGTGGGACCGTGTTCGCACACTGTCCCAACGTGAGCCAGGTCCAGCGCCACGCCGACGCGCTGCGCGAGATCCGGGGCTTCGGGCTGATCGAGGTCACGGAGCTGCTGGAGCGGCACTGGACCGTGCGCGGCCGCTCGCTCCGCCCCTCGCACCGCATGGTCGCCCACACCGGCTTTCTCGCCTTCGCTCGCCGGATCGCCGACGGGGAGGTCTTCGAGGCGGAGCGGGAGGGCTTCTGATGCGGTCCAAGCTCTGGCGTGTGCACGGGGAGCGGGCCCTCTACCGGAGCCCCTGGGTGTCCCTGGGCCTGGCCGAGGTGGAGCTGCCGGACGGCACCCGGCTGGAGCACCACCTGATCCGCTTCCCAAAAGTGGCCGCGGCGGCGGTGGTGAGGGACCCGGGGCGGGGGGTGCTGCTCATCCACCGCCACCGCTTCATCCCCGACATCTGGGGCTGGGAGCTGCCGGCCGGACGGGTGGAGGACGGGGAGGGCTCGCTCGAAGCGGCGGCGCGGGAGGCGCTGGAGGAGACGGGCTGGCGTCCCGGCCCCGGATCCCTGCTCGGTGGTGGGTTCGCGGCGCCGGGGATGGCCGACCTGCGCCACGAGATCTCGATCTTCGACGGTGCCGAGCACGTGGGGGAGCCCGAGGACCAGAACGAGGCCGACCGGGTCGCGTGGATCCCGGTGGAACGGATCCTGCCCCTGATCCAGACCGGGGAGATCCCGGACGCGTTCACCCAGCAGTCGCTGCTTCTGGCCCTCGCGCTCGGGCGCCTCGGCGGAGAACAGCCGTCACCAGCGGAGCGCCCAGAATGACGGTATGTCTCGGTACAAGGTCACGGTGGTCGGCGGCGGCAACGTAGGAGCGACGACCGCGCAGCGGCTCGCCGAGCGCGACTACTGCAACGTGGTTCTGATCGACATCGTCGAGGGCATGCCGCAGGGGAAGGCGCTCGACATCGAGGAGGCGGGCCCGGTCTACGGCTATGACTCGCACGTGGTGGGCGCCAACGACTACCGGCAGGCGGAGAACTCGGACCTGGTCGTCATCACGTCGGGGGTCGCGCGGCGGCCCGGCATGAGCCGCGACGACCTGCTCGACACCAATGCCAAGATCGTGACCTCGGTGACCGAGCAGGTGGTGGCCGGCTCCCCCAACGCGATCCTGATCGTGGTCGCCAACCCGCTGGACGCGATGGTCACGCTGGCGCACCGGGTCTCCGGCTTTCCGCGGGAGCGTGTGGTCGGCCAGGCGGGCGTCCTCGATTCGGCGCGGTACCGCACCTTCATCGCGCACGAGCTGGGCATCTCGGTCCAGGACGTGAACGGCTTCGTGCTCGGCGGCCACGGCGACACCATGGTGCCGCTGCCGCGCTACACCTCGGTGGCCGGGGTACCGCTGCCACAGCTCCTGAAGCCGGAGCGGATCGAGGAGATCATTCAGCGCACCCGCGACGGCGGCGCCGAGATCACCGCGCTGCTGAAGACGGGCAGTGCCTACTACGCCCCCTCGGCGGCGGTGGTGGAGATGGTGGACGCGATCCTGCTCGACCGCAAGCGGGTGCTGCCGGCGGCGGCGCTCCTGCAAGGGGAGTATGGGATCGACGGCATCTTCCTTGGCGTGCCGGTGGTGCTCGGCGCGCGCGGGGTGGAGCGGGTGATCGAGATCGAGCTGACCCCCGAGGAGAAGGCGCAGCTGGAGCACTCCGCGGCCGCGGTGCGCGAGATCTGGGCCGCCACCGAGCGGGTCGCCGGCCTGGCCTCCTGAACCAGAACCCAAACCGCCGTTTCGCACGGAACGGGTGGCATTCCGCCCGCCATAAACCCCCTTCCGTGCGAAACGGGAGGGATCGGTGGGGAGGGGTCAGCCGCCGAGCTTCTTCCAGCCGTCGTCGACCAGGGCGGCGGCGGCGTGGGCGGAGCCGAGGTAGGGCGGTGACCCCTCCACCAGCACGGTCAGCTGCTTCTGCTGGTCGGAGCGCATGCAGAGCACCGCGAGGTCGGTGTAGACGGCGCACTCATCGGGGCCCTGGCTCGAGAGCGCGACCTTCCCCGAACTGACGCCATCCAGGTACTGCTTGGGCTCGACATAGCCGGAGCTCGCGATCAGCGCCACCGGCAGCACCTGGAAGGTCGAGGACCGACCGTATTCGGCGGCGATCGCGGGCTTGCCGGTGGCCTGGCGCAGCGCGTCGCGCTGGGTCCGCAGCAGCTGCACCTGGGACCGCTGCGTCGGAATCAGACGGCCCAGGTTCCCCAGCCGCGCCGGCGCGTTGAGCGTGCCCGCGCTGTAGGTGCCGGGGTTGAGGGGGCGCTGGCTCGGCGTCGCGCCGCTGCCTTCCACGGTCGTGCCCGAGCTCGCGGAGCCGGCGATGTGCGCAGCGCAGACCGCGATCACGATGGCGGCCACCACGCCAAGCGCGATGGTGCCCAGCACCCCGCCCAGCAGCGGGACGGGGCCCACGTGTGCACGCGGGCGGGCGGAGGCCTGCACTCCCATGCGCACATGGAACCGCATCCGCTCCATTCGCGTCGGCGCGCATCTCCGGCCCCCGAGAGTCTTCGCGGGGGTGGAACGTATCGTGAGGCGGTGATCGCCGACGTCCGCACGACCTATCCCTTCACCGCGATCGTGGGGCAAGAGCGGATGAAGCTGGCCCTGGTCCTGAACGCGATCAACCCCACCATCGGAGGGGTCTTGATCCGCGGTGAGAAGGGAACCGCCAAGTCGACCGCGGTGCGGGCGCTGGCGCGGCTCTTGCCCGAGCACGAGGTGGTGGAGGGCTGTCACTTCGGCTGCTCCCCTCCCCCGGGGTCCCCTCGAAACGGAGCTCGCGGAGTTTCGTGGGGTAGGGACGGTGATCTCTGCTGGCAGTGCCTGGAGCGGCTGGAGCGCGGGCCGCTGCCCCGGACCCGGCGCCGGATGCGGGTGGTGGAGCTGCCCATCAACGCCTCCGAGGACCGGGTGGTGGGGACCATCGACCTGGAGGCGGCGCTGCGCGAGGGGACGCGGCGGTTCGAGCCCGGGGTGCTGGCGGAGGCCAACCGCAACATCCTCTACGTGGACGAGGTGAACCTGCTCGACGACCACATCGTGGACGTGCTGTTGGACGCGGCGGCGATGGGGGTGAACACAGTGGAGCGGGAAGGGGTGTCGGTGTCGCATCCCTCGCGCTTCATCCTGGTCGGGACCATGAACCCGGAGGAGGGAGAGCTGCGTCCGCAGCTGCTGGACCGGTTCGGGCTCTGCGTCGACGTGGAGGGCATCCGCGACCTCGACCAGCGCGTCGAGATCTCACTTCGCGCCGCCGCCTGGCAGCGCCAGGACCCGGAGTTCCTGGCCCGCTGGCTGGCGGAGGACCGGACGGTCGCGGGCGAGCTCGCCACCGCGCTCGACCTGTTCCCCTCTCTCCAGCTCGGCTCGCAGCAGGCGCGCATGATCTCGACCATCTGCCTGCGGGCGCGCGTCAAAGGGCACCGGGGGGATGTCGTGACGCAGCGCACCACGCGTGCCATCGCCGCCTGGCGGCAGCACTCGGATCCCGACGGCGACGACATCTACGACGCGGCTGTGCTGGCGCTGGCCCACCGCGCCCAGGCGCCGATCGAGCGCGGCGAAGAGGAGCCGGTCACCACTGAGGGTGAGCAGCAGCAGGAGCCGGGCGACCCCTCGGCCGAGCAGGTCTCCTCCTCCGATCAGTCAGGGGCCGACGCCGGCGAGGAGGCCGGGTCGGAGGCCGAGCCCAGCGAGGCCGAGGGAGGTGAGCAGGCGGCCGGCACCGACCAGGGGACGGCGAGCGGGAGCGAGACCGGCGGCGAGGGTCCCAAGGACGCCGATGATCCGTTCCAGATCCGCAAGCTCGAGCTGCCCAAGAAGCGGCCGCCGCGCCGTCAGACCGGCAAGCGTGCGGTCAGCAAGTCGAACGACCGGCGGGGCCGCTACGTGCGCGCCCAGACCCAGGAGCGCGTCAACGATCTGGCGGTGGACGCCACCGTGCGCGCGGCGGCGCCGCACCAGCGCAAGCGCGGGCGCGGACACGGAGAGCCGCTGCGGCTGGAGCGCACGGACCTGCACCAGAAGATCCGCGAGCGCCGGGTCGGAAACCTGATCGTGTTCGTGGTCGACGCCTCGGCCTCGATGGACGCCGAGCAGCGGATGACGGCCACCAAGGGGGCGATCCTGTCGCTGCTCCAGGACGCCTACGTGCGGCGCGACCGGGTCGCAGTGGTGGTCTTCCGCAATCGTTCCGCCGAGGTGGTGCTGCGGCCCACCTCCTCGGTGCAGCTGGCCCAGCGGCGCTTGGAGCGGATGCCGGTGGGCGGGACCACGCCACTGACGCACGGGCTGATGGCGGGCTACCAGATCATCAAGGCCGAGCTGACCCGGGATCCCTCGGTGCGGCCGCTGCTGGTGCTGATCTCCGACGGGCGGGGCAACATCTCCCTGTTCAAGGAGGAGCCGCTGGTGGAGGCGCAGAAGGTGGCGGCGCTGATCCACTCCGAGCACATCGACTCGCTGGTCATCGACTCCGCACGCGACTTCTCCCGCATGCCCTCGGTGCAGCACCTAGCCCGGGTGGCGCCGATGTACCAGACCTACGCCATCAACGCCTGCAGCGACCTGGCGGAGCGGATGGGGGCCCAGTACTACGGGCTCTACGACCTCTCCCGCGAAGAGATCGCCACCGCGGTTGACCGGCGGTTGGGGCGGCGGCGCTAGGACGTCTCGAAGGGTCGAATCGCTAGCGAAATAACCTCATCCGGGCCCGATTGGGGTTGCGATGCCAGCAATGTTCCCCTACCTGGCGACCCCGGGACCGTTAGCTTCTAAGGGCGGGCGTCACGCGGCGCTCCACTCCGATCCATCGACCACGCACCCAGGGAGGGTATGCCCATGACGAAGCCGGTTCGGGTCACGGTGTGGAATGAGAACGTGCACGAGCAGCGCGACGAGCCCGTGCGCAAGCTCTACCCCGAGGGGATGCATGGCGCCATCGCGGCTGGCCTCCGCGAGCGGCTGGGGGACAGGGTCGAGATCCGGTGCGCCACCCTCGCCGAGCCCGAGCACGGTCTGAGCGAGGAGGTCCTGGAGCAGACCGACGTGCTCACCTGGTGGGGGCACGCCGCCCACCAGGCGGTGGAGGACACTGTCGTGGACCGGGTGGTGCGTCACGTGCTGGAGGGGATGGGGCTGGTCGTCCTCCACTCCGCCCACATGTCGAAGGTCTTCCGGCGGCTGATGGGCACGCCCTGCACGCTGCGCTGGCGCCGGGGTCCGGAGGGCGAGCGCGAGCTGGTCTGGACCGTCGCGCCAGGCCACCCCTTGACGCGCGGCGTGCCCCACCCGATCGTCATCCCGCACCAGGAGATGTATGGCGAGTTCTTCGCCATCCCGGAGCCGGACCAGCTGGTCTTCGTGAGCTCCTTTAGGGGCGGCGAGGTCTTTCGCAGCGGGTGCTGCTTCCGTCGCGGCGCGGGCCAGATCGTCTACTTCAGCCCCGGCGACCAGGACTTCCCGGTCTACCACCAGCCCGAGATCCTGCAGGTGATAGCCAACGCGGTCTTGTTCGCGAACGGCGGCCGCGAACGGATGCAGATCTCTCCGCAACCGTCCCGGATGGAGCCCGATTGGTACCTGGCGGAGGCCCGATGATGGGGGCAGCCCACGCCCCGGTGGGCACGATCCGGCTGCTCCAGGCGGGTCTCGGCGGCTGGGGCCGGGATTGGGAACGCGAAGTGCTGCCTGAGGTGGGGGAGGTGCAGCCCGTCGGCTGGGCCGATCCCAGCGTGAGCTCGCTCAACCTGGCGCAGCAGGACGCCGGCGTACCCCCCGAGCGCTGTTACCCGACGCTGGAGGACGCGATCGCCGCCGCGGAGGGGGCGGTCGACGCGGTCCTGGTCACGACCGACCTCCCGCACCACGCCGCCACCGTGCGCGCCGCCCTCGAGGCCGGACTGCACGTGCTGGTCGAGAAGCCGTTCGCGCCCACCGTGGCCGAGGGGCGCGCGCTGGTCGAGCTGGCGGAGCAGCGGGGTCGCATCCTGATGGTGAGTCAGAACTACCGCTTCCACGGCGTCGTCCGCCAGGTGGTCGAGCTGGTGCGGAGCGGGGAGCTGGGGACGATCGATGAGGTGGCGATCGACTTCCGCCGCCTCTCCGAGCACGCGGACGGCGCCCCCCGGCGCCACCACCTGGAGGAGCAACCGCTGCTGGTGGACATGTCGATCCATCACCTAGACCTGCTCCGCCTGGTGCTCGGCGAGGAGCCGCGACGCGTTGACTGCCGGTCCTGGAACCCGGGCTGGTCCGGCTTCAGCGGGCCCCCGGCTGCGGCGGCGATCATCGAATTCTCGGGGGGCGTCGTCGTCAGCTACCGCGGCAGCTGGGTGAGCCGGGGAGAGATCACCCCCTGGTCGGGCGACTGGCGGCTGCAGTGCGAGCGCGGCGAGATCGTGTGGGCGGGGCGTGGCGATCGGGGCATCCGGCAGGAGCGGCTGCGGGTGCGGCGCCGGGCGGGCCCAGGCTCCCCCTTCGAAGAGGAGTCCCCGCCCATACCTCCGGTCCGCTACCAGGATCGCGCCGGAGCCCTGCACGAGTTCGCGCAGGCCATCCTCCAGGGCCGCGCCCCGGAGACCTCAGGCCGGGACAACCTCGGCACGCTGGCCCTGATGGAGGCGATGGTTCTGTCCGCCACCCGATCCGCACCAGTCGACATCCCCTGACTCCCGTTATTCAGGGGCGGGTGAGGCACCTGGCGCAGTCGGCGGTGGTACCCCCAGTACCCTGAGGTCGTGGCAGTCGAGCGATACACCTATCCCTTCACCGCGATCGTGGGGCAGGAGCGGATGAAGCTGGCCCTGGTCCTGAACGCGATCAACCCCACCATCGGAGGGGTCTTGATCCGCGGTGAGAAGGGAACCGCCAAGTCGACCGCGGTGCGGGCGCTGGCGCGGCTCTTGCCCGAGCACGAGGTGGTGGAGGGCTGTCACTTCGGCTGCTCCCCTCCCCCGGGGTCCCCTCGAAACGGAGCTCGCGGAGTTTCGTGGGGTAGGGACGGTGATCTCTGCTGGCAGTGCCTGGAGCGGCTGGAGCGCGGGCCGCTGCCCCGGACCCGGCGCCGGATGCGGGTGGTGGAGCTGCCCATCAACGCCTCCGAGGACCGGGTGGTGGGGACCATCGACCTGGAGGCGGCGCTGCGCGAGGGGACGCGGCGGTTCGAGCCCGGGGTGTTGGCGGAGGCCAACCGCAACATCCTCTACGTGGACGAGGTGAACCTGCTCGACGACCACATCGTGGACGTGCTGTTGGACGCGGCGGCGATGGGGGTGAACACAGTGGAGCGGGAAGGGGTGTCGGTGTCGCATCCCTCGCGCTTCATCCTGGTCGGGACCATGAACCCGGAGGAGGGAGAGCTGCGTCCGCAGCTGCTGGACCGGTTCGGGCTCTGCGTCGACGTGGAGGGCATCCACAACCTCGACCAGCGCGTCGAGATCGTGGAGCAGCGCGCCGACTGGGAGGAGAACCCCGGCGCCTTCGCCGCCCGCTTCGACGGGGCCGAGGCGCAGGTCCGCGATCACATCGCGCGCGGCATCGCGACCTACCCGGAGGTCACCATGCCGCGGGAGATCCTGCGCCTCATCGCCCAGCTCAGCATCGCCCTCGAGGTCGACGGCCACCGCTCGGACCTGGTCTGCGCGCGGGCCGCGCAGGCCGGCGCGGCCTACGCGGGCGACGGCGCCGTGGAACCGCGCCACGTGAGCGACGTGGCGGCGATGGTGTACGCGCACCGTCTGCACACGGTCCCCTTCGCCAAGGGGGCGCCGAATCTGAGCGACGTGATCCGGCGCATGGTGGTGCCCGCCTAGAGGCGCGCGCGACACTCTTCTAGGCTTGGGGCGATGACCGACACCCAAGCCCCCGTCCAGGACCCCGAGGCCCAAAGGGTCCGCTGGAACCTGACCGAACTCTTCGAGTCGCCTGACGATCCCCGCATCGAGGAGTCCCTCCAAGCCTCCCTGGAGCTTGCTCAGCGCTTCGAGCAGACCTACCGCGGCCGCGTGGCGGCGCTCTCGCCCCCCGAGTTCGTGGAGATGATGGAGGCGGTCGCCGGCTACTACCGGCAGACAGCGCTGACCGGGATCTATGGGTCTCTGCTCCATGCGCTCAACTCCAACGATCCGGCGGCGGGCCGGCTGCTCGCGCGGCTGCACGAGGCGGGCGCCGAGCAGGGCCGTCACCTGGTCTTCTTCAGCCTCGAGCTGGCCGCGCTCACCGACGAGCAGGTCGCACGTCTCTACCAGGACCCGGCGGTGCTGCCCTACAAGCACACCGTCGAGCAGGAACGGCTCTATCACGAGCACCAGCTGACCGAGCCCGAGGAGCGCATCCTCAACGAGTTCAGCCCGGTGGGCGGGAGCGCCTGGACCCGGCTCTTCGGCGAGCTTTGCAGCGCGATGACGGTCGACCTCGACGGGACCCCCACGCCGCTGATGGCAGCGCTGGCCCGGATCCACGACCCCAGCCGCGAGGTGCGCGAGCACGCCACCCACGCGGTCACCTCCACGCTGACCCAAGACCTCAAGACCCGCAGCTACATCTTCAACGTGCTGCTGCAGCAGAAGGCGATCGCCGACCGCGTGCGCGGCTACCCGAGCTGGATCTCGTCCCGCAACCTGGCCAACGAAACCTCCGACGAGGCGGTGCAGGCCCTGGTCGACGCGGTGACCGGCCGCTACGACATCGTCGCCCGCTACTACGAGCAGAAGCGGCGGCTGCTGGGCCTGGATGAGCTGCACGAGTGGGACCGCTATGCGCCGCTGGAGACCACCACCCGCGCGGTCGGCTGGCAGGAGGCGAAGGAGCAGGTGCTCAGCTCCTACCATCGCTTCTCTCCGCGGGCGGGGGACATCGTCGGGCGCTTCTTCGAGGGGCCCTGGATCGATGCTCCGGTCCAGGAAGGCAAGCGCGGCGGGGCCTTCTGCGCGGGCGCCATCCCCGAGCTCCACCCCTTCGTCCTGCTCAACTTCACCGGCCAGCTGCGGGACGTCCTGACCATGGCCCACGAGCTCGGCCACGGGCTCCACGATGTGCTCTCCGGGGAGCGGAACAACGTCTTCGACTACCACCCGCCGCTGACTCTGGCGGAGACCGCCTCGGTGTTCGGCGAGCAGCTCACCTTCGACGCCATCCTGGCCTCCGAACAGGACCCCAAGGTCCGGCTCTCGCTGCTCTGCCAGCAGGTCGAGGACTCGTTCGCCACCATCTTCCGGCAGGTCGCCATGAACCGCTTCGAGGATGCGGTCCACACTGCCCGGCGCGCTCAGGGGGAACTGTCGACGGAGCAGATCGGCGAGCTCTGGCAGGAGCACATCCAGGCCATGTTCGGGGCGTCTCTTGCCCTCACGGAAGCTCACCGGCCCTGGTGGAGCTACGTCGAGCACTTCGTGCACACGCCGGGGTACGTGTACGCCTACGCCTACGGCAACCTGCTCGCCCTCTCCGTCTATCGCAAGTACCGGGAGGACCGGAGCCCCGACTTCGCGGACCGCTACCTCTCCTTCCTTGGCCTGGGGGGGTCCAAGGCCCCCGACGAGGCGGTGCGGGCGGTGGGGATGGATATCACCGACCCCGGGTTCTGGGCCGCCGGGCTGCGGATCCTGAGTGGGATGGTGGACGAGGTGGAGCGCCTGGCGGGTCAGATCTCGAGCTGACTCCGGCTCAGGGGTAATTGATCAAGGCGAGGACCACGAACAAGAGCAGGACGCCCAGCCCGGCCAGCCCGCACGTGAAACCGGCGATCTGAGCCGCGATCCGGGGGCGCCGGGCCGGGGCCAGGCTCAGCACGACGGCCAGCTGCCCGGCCACGAAGCCCGCCAACAGGATGAGGGCGAGGGTGACGTCGGCGGTCCGCGTGATGCGGATGGTGAAGCTGAAGACCCACACCGCGAGGCCGAGCACGATGGAGCCGATGCCCAGCGCCAGCACCAAGCCCGCACGCCCGCTCCGGGCCGGTGGCGCCGATTCCTGCGGCGGCCGGATGACGTGCGGTCCGCTCATGGCGACAATCACACACCCACGCGGTCAGGCGCGCAACACGGAAATCTCCACCACCAATACCCGATTGCCGGCAGTCGAGGCTCATTTGGGCTCGGAAGGACCCCGACTGCCGGCACTCAGCGGTTGTGGCGTGCTCCCATGGGCCCGAGTGCCGGCACTCAGCGGTTGTGGCGTGCTCCCATGGGCCTGGCTGCCGGCACTCAGGTGACCGATGTCGTCAGCCCACCCGCCAGATCCGGGTCACGGTGACCGACCACCCGGGGCGCCGCCAGCGCTGGACCCCGGGCCAGTTGGGGTCGACCACCAGGCGCTCCCCACGCTCGCCGGCGCCCGCCACCACCACCGAGTGCCCACCGCTCCCGTAGGTCCTCGGACGCAGGGGGTTCCAGCCCCACGTGCCCCGGACCCCGGGCCGTTCCTGACCGTAGGCGAGGTTGGCGACCAGCGCCGAGCCACCGACGGGGCGGGGCGCCGGCCAGGGCAAGCGGAGGCTGGTCCGGCAGCGCACCCGCAGCCCGCAGCCGGCGGCCAGAGTCTCGACGGCCCGGTCGAGCGGTGCCGTCGGGCGCCAGGGCCAGCGCAGATAGGACCGCAGCGGTGGGGGGCCGTAGGGCACCGTCGCCCCGAACAAGACCGTCGCCCGGCCCAAGTCCGGCAGCTCCTGCGCGCCCATCGCCCGCAGGACGGTCAAGATGGCCGCCGTGGTGCAGGAGGCGCCCTGGTTCGGCTCCCGGGCGACGGCCAGCTGGTCCGGGCTGGGAGCCTCTGACGCGATCTTGACGACGGAATTCATCGCTGACGGTTCCTTATAGTCGTCGCCGAGTTACGCCTTGGCAACTGCGACCATCATCGACCAGACCGACCCGCCGCTCTTAAAACGGGCCCGCCGCTATGAGCGCGAAGCGCTGCAGGACCTTTTCGACCGCAACGTCGACCGCGTGTACGCGATCGCGGCTGCGCTCAACGGCGATGCGGCGGACTCGGAGCAGCACACCCGCAACGTCTTCCGTCACATCCTGTCCCGGCTCGACAGCTTCGCGGGCGACGCGCGTGAGTTCGAGGCCTGGGCCTGCCGCCTGGCCGCCACCGAGAACCCGCCTCGGACCACCCCCGACGTGCTCCGCCGGTCCTACCGGAACCTGGAGCCGGCGCTGCGGGAGATCGTCAGCCTGCGCCTGATCGCGGGGCTGGAGGCGGGGCGCGTCAGCCATGTCCTCCATCTGAGCGACCATGAGATGCTCTCCGGCCTGGTTCGGGCCCTGCGGACGATCGCCGGCGTACCCATCCGCGGGTCGTCGTCGGTCGATCTGACCCCCTTCGACAGCGCGCTCACAGGGGTGGAGCGAGGCCACACGCCGGAGGCCGCCGCGCGCGAGGTGCTGGCGCCGCCCGACGCGCACCTCCTCCTGGCCACGGCCGCCCACTGCATGGCACTCACCTGCACCTTGGAGACCGCCACCCGGAGGCGGCTGCGGGCGGCGTTCCTGGCCGACGCCGGCGAGCGCCGGGCGCGGTGGATTCAGCAGCATCGGACCTCCCCCGGGGTGGCGGGTGTGACCGTCAAGCGCGGCACCAGTTACCTCACCTCGGGGGCCTTCCTCGCCTTCTTCATCGTCGTGGCCATCGTGGTCGGGGTGTTGCTCAGCCTGGTGAGCATGTTCTCCGACCCCGACTCGCCCTTCTACAACACCAAGCTGACGGCGGAGAACATGCTGGTCGCGGTCCAGCTCTCGCCCGGCAGCAAAGCCGACCTGCAGGTCAACCTGGCGGCGACCCGGCTCAGCGAGGCCGAGGACATGGCCTACGCCGGCAAGGGCACGCTCACCGCGGAGGCCATGCAGCGGCGCTACGCGCTCCTCGAGAGCGCCGGTGCCGAGCTGGCCGGCGACAGCAACCACGATTCCAAGTGGCAGAGCGCGGTGTCCAACTGGGAGTCGGCGTCCGCCATCTCAGCGGAGAACATCGAGGACGACCTTCGCGCCGCGCACCAGCCGGCGGCCGCGACACAGATCGCGCAGCAGGCCAATGCGTTCCAGGTTCAGCGCAAGGTCTACCTGCAGCAGCTGACCGGGAAGCGGCCGGGGGCGCTGCCGACTCCAGAGCCGACCGGCTGACCGAATCCGGCTCTTTCCCGGACTCCTTCTCCCCTGGGTGTCTCATGATGGAGAGGAGACGCGTTCACGAATCCAAGGAGAAGTGCCATGGCAACCGTGACCAGCAGCAGGCTCTCCGCCCAACAGCGGAAGACCCTCGGCGAGCTGGCGGCGCAGTTGCGCGTCGACTCCATCCGCTGCAGCACGCAGGCCGGCTCCGGTCACCCCACCTCGTCGCTGTCGGCGGCTGATGTGATCGCCGTGCTCCTGAGCCGGCACCTGCGATACGACTGGAAGAAGCCGAAGGCGGAGACCAACGACCACCTCATCTTCTCCAAGGGCCACGCCTCCCCGCTGTACTACTCGATGCTGAAGGCGGCGGGCGTGATCAGCGACGCCGACCTGCTCACCTTCCGGACTTTCGGCTCCGACCTCCAGGGCCACCCCACGCCGGCGCTGCCCTGGGTTGACGTGGCGACCGGCTCGCTCGGCCAGGGTCTCCCGATCGCCGTCGGTGTCGCGCTCGCGGGCCGCTACCTCGACAAGCTTCCCTATCATTGCTGGACGCTGTGCGGGGACTCCGAGCTGGCCGAGGGTTCGATCTGGGAGGGGCTCGACAAGGCGGGTTTTTACAAGCTGGGGAACTTCACCGCCATCTTCGACGTCAACCGGCTCGGCCAGCGCGGACCCACCGAGTACCAGTGGGAGACCGACGTCTACAAGCAGCGCGCGGAGGCGTTCGGGGCCAACGCCATCGTCATCGACGGCCATGACCTGCAGGCGATCGACGCCGCCCTCGCGCAGGCGCGGGAGGGTGGCGACCGGCCGACGGTGATCGTCGCCCGCACCATCAAGGGAAAAGGCGTCGCCGAGATCGAGAACAAGGAGGGCTGGCACGGGAGGGCGCTGCCCGAGGACATGGCCGAGCGGGCGATCGCCGCGCTGGGCGGCCGGCGGGACAACGTGATCGAGCCGCTCCTGCCGGAGGCGGGGAGGGCTTCCCGGGCGCGGGCCGGCGGGCGGGTGACGCTGCCCACCTACAAGGTGGGCGACAAGGTGGCCACCCGCAAGGCCTACGGCGACGCCCTGACGGCCCTCGGCGCCCGCCGGGACGTGGTGGCGTTGGACGGCGAGGTCGGCAACTCGACCTTCTCCGAGGAGTTCCAGCAGAAGTACCCCGACCGCTACTTCGAGATGTACATCGCCGAGCAGATGCTGATCTCGGCGGCGGTCGGCTTCTCCGTGCGCGGGTACGTGCCTTTCGCGTCCACCTTCGCGGCCTTCCTCTCGCGGGCCTACGACTTCATCCGCATGGCGGGGATCTCTCAGGCCAACCTCCGGCTGGCCGGCTCACACGCCGGTGTCGAGATCGGGCCGGACGGGCCCTCGCAGATGGCGCTCGAGGACCTCGCCTCGCTGCGTGCGATCCACTCCTCGACCGTGCTCTACCCGAGCGATGCCACCTCCGCGGCGAAGCTGACCGAGGTGATGGCGGACACCGGCGGGATCGTCTTCATGCGCACCACGCGCGGCTCCTACCCGGTCCTCTACCGGGCGAGCGAGCAGTTCAAGGTTGGAGGCTCCAAGGTGCTGCGCCGCTCGGCCGACGACCAGGTCACGCTGATCGGCGCCGGGATCACTCTCTACGAGGCGCTGGAGGCGGCCGACGCACTGCATGACCAGCACGGCATCTCGGCTCGCGTCATCGACCTCTACAGCGTCAAGCCGGTGGACGTCCGCACGCTGCGCCGCGCGGCCGAGGAGACCGGCGCGCTGGTGGTGGTCGAGGACCACTACCCCGAAGGAGGGCTGGGCGCCGCCGTGCTGGAGGCCCTGACCGACCGTACCCCGGCCTTCCAGCACCTGGCGGTGAGGAGCCTCCCCACCTCCGGCAAGCCCGCCGAGCTGCTCAACGCGGCCGGCATCTCGGCCCGGCACATCGTGCGGGCGGCCCAACTGGCGATTCGTGAGAAAGCAGCCCGGCCTAGGCTGGGAGTGGTCGCCGCGAGCAGCGACGGCGGTGCCCACGCCGTCGCCGACGGGGCCTCCAAAGGAAAGGCTCAGAAGAGCGGGACCAAGAACGAAAAGAAGAAGTCCAAAAAGGGGAAATGACGATGAGCGACAGCCCACTGTTGCAACTACAAGCGGCCGGGCAGAGCGTCTGGCTGGACAACATCGCACGCGGCCTCCTGGATGGGGGCGGCCTCAAGAAGTTGATCGACCGTGGTGTCACCGGGGTGACCTCGAACCCGACCATCTTCGCCAAGGCGATCGGAAGCTCGAGCGACTACGACGGCGCCATCCAGGAGCTCCGCGGCCAGGGGAAGGAGGCAGACGAGATCGCCTGGGAGCTGATCCTGCGCGACATCCGGGACGGCGCCGACACGCTGAAGCCGGTCTTCGATCGCACCCACAAGGCGGACGGCTTCATCTCGATCGAGGTCTCACCCAAGCTGGCCGACGACACCGAGGGCACGGTGAAGATGGTCCAGGACCTCCACCGGCGCGCCGGCAAAGAGAACGTCCTGGTCAAGATCCCGGCCACCAAGGCGGGGCTGCCCGCGATCCGGCGCAGCATCGCGGAGGGGATCAACGTCAACGTGACCCTGATCTTCTCGGTCGAGCGCTACGACGAGGTGGTGGACGCCTACCTGAGCGGGCTCGAGGACCTGCAGGCAAAGGGCGGAGACCTGAGCCGGGTCGCCTCCGTGGCCAGCTTCTTCGTGAGCCGGGTCGACACCAAGATCGACAAGCTCCTGGAGCAGGTGGAGGGCGACAAGGCCGAGCAGGCGAAGCGGGTCCAGGGCAAGATCGCGATCGCCAACTCCAAGGAGGCCTACGCGCACTGGAAGCAGCTCTTCGCCGGGGAGCGTTGGGAGAAGCTGGAAGCCGCCGGCGCCAAGAAGCAGCGCTGCCTCTGGGCCTCCACCTCGACCAAGAACCCGGACTACGCGGACACCTACTACGTGGCGGAGCTGATCGGCCCCGACACGGTGAACACGATGCCAGGCGCGACCATCGACGCCTTCGAGGACCACGGCGTCGTGCGCCGCACCCTGGACGCGGACCTGGAGGCGGCTCGAGCCGACCTGGCGGCTCTGCCCGGCCTCGGCATCGATATGGGCAAGGCCACCTATGAGCTGGAGCGCGAGGGCGTCCAGGCCTTCGACGATTCCTTCGACGAGCTGCTAGCCACCGTGGCCGAGCAGGTGGCCGCGGTCGCCGGCTGAGCGGCTCGCGGATGAGCCTCAACGCCAGGATCTTCGACGACCCGGCCGCGGTCGCCCGTACGGCCGCGCAGCTGGTGACCTCGGCACTGGAGGGCGGGGCCGAGAGCCTCGTCCTCGCCGGCGGCTCGACGCCGAAAGCGGCCTATCAACTGCTGCGCCCGGGCCCGGTTTGGGGCCGGGTGTCGGTTCTGTTCGGTGACGAACGGTGCGTGGCCCCCGACGATCCGGAGAGCAACTACGCGATGGCGCAGCTGACGCTGCTCGGCCGGGTCGGGCCCGCCACCGTGCTCCGTATGCCTGGCGAGCTGGGCGCGGAGGAGGCGGCCCGCCGCTACGACGGAGTGCTGCAGCGGGTGGGCCGCCTCGATCTGGTCCTGCTCGGCATGGGCCCGGACGGGCACACGGCGTCGCTCGCGCCGGGGTACCAGGAGGATCCGGCGTCGACCGCCCTCGCGATCCCGGTCCACAACTTCCCCAAGCCCCCGCCGGACCGCGTCTCGCTCACGCTGCGCGCCCTGCGCTCGGCGCACCGGGTCGTCTTCCTCGTGACCGGCGAGGACAAGGCGGACGCGGTGCTGCTGGCGGCGGAGGGCAAGGTGCCGTCGGGACAGATCCCGGGCGCCGAGTACCTCCTCGACCGGGCGGCGGCGTCCAAGCTCCCAGGGTGAACCAAAGCCCGCGCCGGGTCGAGGTCGTGCCCTCGATCCTTTCCGCCGACCTCACTCGCCTCGGCGAGCAGGTGGAGGAGGCGGCACGGGGAGGCGCCGACCGCGTGCAGGTCGACGTCATGGATGGCCACTTCGTGCCCAATCTGACCTTCGGACCGGACACCGTGAAGGCGGTCCGGCGGGCGGCGCCCTCGCTCGTCATCGAGGCGCACCTCATGATCGAGCGGCCCGAGGACTGGGTCGAAGCGTTCGCCCGCGCCGGGGCGGACTGGATCATCACCCACGTGGAGGCGATGCGCGCCGCGCACCGGACCCTGGGCGCGATCCGAGAGGCCGGTGCGCATCCTGCCGTGGCGCTGCGGCCGGGGACGCCCCCGGAGTCGATACGGGAGCTGGTGCCGCTGGTCGAGATGCTGCTCTGCATGACGGTGGAGCCCGGGTTCGGCGGCCAGGCGTTCATAGGCGAGAGTCCGGACAAGCTGCGCCGCCTGCACGCGCTGGCGCCCGGCCTGCCGATCGAGGTCGACGGCGGGATCGACGCCAGGACCGCGCCCCTGGTGGTGGAGGCGGGGGCGACTTTGCTGGTGGCCGGAAGCTCCGTCTACGCGCATCCCGCCGGTGTGGCGGCGGGGATCGAGGAGTTGCGCGGTGCCGTCGCCGGCTGAGCTCGAAGGTCAGAAGCGGGCGGCTGCGCAGCGGGCCGCGACGCTGGTCAAGGACGGGATGCGGCTCGGGGTCGGCAGTGGGTCGACCGTCGTCTACTTCATCGAAGAGCTGGGCAAGCTGGCGGCTCAAGGGGTGCGCTTCTCCTGCGTCTCGTCGTCGGAGCGCAGCGCCGCCTTGCTGGCGGCGGCCGGAGTGCCCGTGGTCGATCACCACGACCAGGGGCTGCAGCTCTGCGTCGACGGCGCCGACGAGGTCGGGCCCCACCTGGCGCTGATCAAGGGCGGTGGCGGGGCGCTGCTGCGGGAAAAGCTGGTGGCGATGGCGGGCGACCGCTTCGTCGCCATCGTCGACGAGAGCAAGGTCGTCCCGGCGCTGGGGCGGCACCCGCTGCCGGTGGAGGTGGTGCGGTTTCTCTGGGCCGACACCGGCCGCCGGCTCTCGGCGCTGGGGTTGAGCTGGGAGCTGCGAGGCGGTGTTCAATCTCCCTTCCTGACCGACGAGGGGCACTACATCCTGGACGCCCGCCTGAGAGGGGACGGGCTGATCCACGACCCTGACGCCTTGGGGCGGGAGCTGAAGCAGGTGGTGGGGGTGGTCGAGCACGGCCTCTTCCTCCACCTAGCGAGCGCGTGCCTGGTCGGCGAGGCGGGTGGCGTGCGCATCGTCGGCGACCTCTGAGCCGCGCGTGACGTTGACGGCCGTTCCTGCACACCCGGTGCCCACGTGCGGCACCGAACGCCCAGGCTGTGCGGAGACGGGTTTGTAGGGAGGGTTTGCGATGCGAATCACCGATCTGCGCTGCCTGGAAGTGCGGGGCACGATGGACGACCCGGACGTCTTCTGGGAGGAGCGCCTGATCCGGCCGGTCGACATCTACCCGCAGTTCCGGGCGGCGGGACCGGAGTTCCTCCCCCGCGCCGGTGCCGGTGCCTACGCGATGCGGTCGATCTTCGTCATCGTCGACACCGACAGCGGAACCCCGGGCATCGGAGGCCCGATCACCGACGAGCAGGCGTTCATCGTGCGGCGCGTCCTGCGGCCGCTTCTGATGGACGCCGATCCGCTCGCCACCGAGTGGTGCTGGGACGTGATGTACCGGGCGCTGGTGCACGGACGCAAGGGCGTCGAGATGATGACGATCTCAGCCGTCGACTGCGCTCTCTGGGACCTCAAGGGGCGCCACTTCGGCGTCCCCGTCTGGCAGCTGCTGGGCGGCCCCACCCGGGAGCGGATCCCGGCGTACGCGTCAGCGCTCGGCTACTCGCTGGAGCCGGAGCGGGTCCGGGAGCGGGTGCAGGCGCTGGTGAGCCAGGGCTACACCGCCACCAAGTGGTTCCCGCGCTGGGGGCCGGCGGACGGCCGCCAGGGCTTCGCCCGCAACCTGGAGCTGGTGCGTGGTCTGCGCGAGGCGGCGGGGCCGGAGGTGGACGTCATGATCGACGCCTGGATGTCCTGGGACGTGCCCTACGCGCTGCGGTTCGGGGACGCGGTCCGCGAGCTGGACCTGACCTGGCTGGAGGAGCCGGTGCAGCCTGACCGCATCGACGCCTACGCCGAGATCGCCCGGCAGATGCCGCGGCCGACAGGGATCGCAGGCGGCGAGCATGAGTACACCCGCTTCGGCCTCCACCAGCTGATGGCGAGGCGGGCGATGCACATCTTCCAGCCCGACACCTACTGGGCGGGAGGGATCAGCGAGCTGCTCAAGATCACCGCCCTCGCCTCCTCCTACGGGGTGGTCCTGATCCCGCACGGTCATTCGGTGCCGGCCAACGCCAACCTCTCCTTCTCCCAGCCAGAGCCGGTGGTGCCGCGGATCGAGTACTTGGTCAAGTGGAACCGCATCCACCAGTGGTTCCTGGCCCACCCCGTCCATCCGGTCGCGGGCTACATCACGCCGCCCACCGAGCCCGGCCTGAGCATGGACCTCGACGAGTCGAAGATCGAATCCCGGCGCGAGCTACCTTTCGACTAGCCCGCGTCAGCCGGGAGGGACGCGCGCGAACACCTCGAGCAGGAACGAATCCTCGAGGTGGCTCACCCGCCGGTGCAGCTCGGGCTGCGCGGCCAGGCGCCGGTGAACGAAGTCGCCGCCGACCAGGTGCACGTCGGTGGCGGGACGGTAGTGCACCGCCAGCAGGTGCCCGTCGGGGGCCAAGCGCCGCACCGCGCCTTCGATGAAGCGCTCCAACCGCGGCCCCCGGGTGAAATAGAGCACCTCACTGAGGACGATCAGATCGAAGCTGCCCTCCGGCCAGTCGTCGGGGGGCGCCATCTGGCGGACGGTGACGTTCCCCTGTTGGCGTGCCGCCAGCCGGCGCCGCGCCGTCTCCACCGCCGCGGCCGCGATGTCGCCGGCCAGGAGAGCATCGCAGCGCAGCGCCAGCCGTTCGGTGAGCAGGCCGACCGAGCAGCCGACCTCGAGTGCCGACCGGTAGCGCGGATTCGGCAGCGCCGCCAGCGTCAGCTCGTACTTGCGCGCCTCATACCAGCGCTCGCCCAGAGCCCACGGGTCCTCGTGGGACGCGTACAGCCGGTCGAAGAAGGAGACGGGCACCTGCTCGCTCTGGCGTGACCAGGTCCGGCGGAAGGCGGACGCGCGCGGATCCTTCACCAGTCGTGGTCACCTGAGAGAAGGAGTTCCCCGAGCTCGGCGAGCTCAGCGCCATTGCGGTACTGCGACAGGTAGATGTGGAGGTCGACGAATCGCCGGGCCACCGTGCCGTCATGACAGAGCGGCCCACTACCGAGCACCGCTCGCGCCCGGGCCAGGACCCGGTCCACCCCCTGCGACACCTGGGCACGGAGGATCCCGGCGAGTCGGCGCAGCTCCTCCGGTCCCCGGTCGTCGTCGCAGCAGGCGGCGGTTTCACGCAGCAGCGCCCGCATTCCCCGGACGTCGGCCGCGACGGCGGCCAGCCCGGCCAGCCGGTGCGGATCGGGCGGCCGGTGGTCCATGGCGCTCCTGACGTCGCCCGCGACCCCGAGCGCGCCGCCCCACCAACACGCCGCGACCCCCATCGCGCCCAGCCAGAAGCCGCGCCTGCGGAGGTAGAAACCGTCCCCGCCGACCAGCATGTCGGCGGAGACCGGCACCGAGTCCAGACGCAGCGTGCGGCTGTCGGTCGCCGCCATGCCCACGGCCGGCCAGCTGTCCGGCTCCCAGCTGAGGCCGGGCGAGCGGAGGTCGAGCAGGATCAACAGTCGCGCCTCCTGACGGCGCACCGTGAGCAGGGCGTGGGTCAAGGTGCCGGCCCCCGAACAGTAAGCCCGGCGCCCTTGGAGCCGGAGGCCGCTGGAAGCGTCCTCCAGCGCCACGGCGCTTCCGCTGCCCTCCGCCGCCCAGACGCCTAGCAACGCCCCCGGCGGCACCGGGAGACCCGCCTCGGCGAGGATCGCCAGAGCGTCCGTGTGGCCTTCGAGCAGCCGGCCCAGGCTGACGTCGTCCGCGGTCCAGGAGGCGAGGCGCGACCAGCGTTCCCAGGTCCGTCCGGCGCCCGGGAGGGGCAGCTCCGCTTCACCGCTTGCGACCACCTGCCGGAGACGCCGAACTGGTTCCTCTCCGCTCGCCATCATCACGCCGCCAGGGCGAGGGCAAGGATGTGGAACAATCTGGAGTTCACGCTACCGCAAGGGTGATCGATCCGGACCTCGGGGCCGGTCGCCTCGATTGGAGGGCGAGCGCATGGAGCGGGCGGCCAGGCCGGAATATGAGGGCGCCAGCGAGTCGTTCGGCGAAGGCCGCCTGGTGGCTTGCCAGGTCGGTGAAGACGCCGTGGTGGCGACCAGGGTCGAGGGTCGGGTATGCGCGGTCGCGGGAACCTGCCCGCATCGAGGGGCACCCCTGGCGGAGGGCATCCTGGACGGGAGGCGCCTGATCTGCCCCTGGCACCACGCGACCTTCGACGTCACCTCGGGCGCGCTCCTCGACGCCCCGGCGCTGGACCCCCTCCCGAGGTACCAGGTCGAGGAACACGACGGCGCGGTCACGATCACGTCCCCGAGCCCACCGCCGGCGACGGCCCGGCGCGCCCGCGACCGCTCGCGCGGCGTCGTCATCGCCGGCGGGGGCGCCGCGGGTGTCGCGGCCGCCGCACTCTTGCGGGAGCGCGGATACGACAAGGCGATCACGATCCTGAGCGCCGATGAACGGGCACCGTATGACCGCACCGAGCTGAGCAAGCTCTACCTGGCGGGGGAGTCGGGACTGGAGACGCTGCCGCTGCGAGAGGGTGGCTTCTACGCCGAGGCGGAGATCGACCTGCGGCTGCGTACGCGTGTGGCCGGCGTCGATCCCGCGCGCCGACGGTTACAGCTGGCCGGCGGCGGCGAATATTTCTACGACTCACTCCTCCTCGCCACCGGCTCCGAGCCTCGCCGCCTGCCGGCGCCCGGCCTCGACCTGGACCGTGTCTTCACCCTTCGCTCGCACAGCGACTGTGATCGAATCGCCACCAGTGCCCCCCCGGGCGCCCCGGCCGTCGTCGTCGGTTCCTCCTTCATCGGCATGGAGGTGGCCGCCGCCCTCCGACAGCGCGGCTGCCGCGTGACCGTGGTCTCGAACGAAAGGCGGCCCTACGAGCGCATCGTGGGTCCCGCGATGAGTGACTTCTTCCGCCGCCGCCACGAGGAGGAAGGGGTCGAATTCCGATGGGACACCGAGATCACGGCGGCGCATGGAACCGGAACCGTGGAGGCCGTCACCCTGAGCGACGGAGCGGGGGTCGACGCCTCGCTGGTGGTGCTGGGCCTCGGCGTGCAGCCGTCGCTGCCGGCGCTTCCGACGGTCAGGCTCAACGACGACGGCGGCGTGGACACCGACGCCGCGATGCGGCTGGCTCCCGCGATCTGGGCCGCCGGCGATGTCGCCTGCTTTCCTGCCCCGCTTGTGGGTCGAACGCGGGTCGAGCACTGGCGAGTGGCGGAACAACAGGGCCGCGTCGCAGCCCTCTCGATGCTGGGCGAGGACGTACGGTTCGACGCCGTGCCTTTCTTCTGGACGCTGCAGCTTGGCGTTTCGATGCGTTACGCCGGCTGGCCCGCGAAGTGGGACCGCGAGACAGTACTCGGGGACCCGCACTCCGACCGCTTTCTCTGCCTCTACAGCCAGAACGACCGCGTGGTCAGCGCGGCCTCGGTGGAGCGCGACCAGGAGTTGGCGGCGATCGAGGTGCTCCTGGGCAGCGGTCGGATGCCGCCGGCCTCGCGGTTGGCCGGGGACACGGTGGATCTCGTCCAGCTTGCCGGCTACCGGGTATCTAGATAACTCCCCCTCGGCCGCGACTGCCCCGGCTCCACGCCAACCTGAGTGAGTAGACACCCCTCGTGCCCGCGATCAGGGCGCGCACACGCCCAGGTGGCCGCCGAATGCCGGCGATCGGGGTCTGCACACGCCCCGGGAGCCCCGAATGCCGGCGATCGGGGTCTGCACACGCCTTGAGCGGGCGCGCTCCTCAGATTGCCTGGACGGCCAAGGGGAGCGGTATCGGCTGCCGGCCTGACAGGTAGGCTTTCCGGCATGGCTCACACGGTCCGGACGATGTGCCCGATGAACTGCCTGCCGACCGTGTGCGGGATGCGGGTCGACATCGAGGCCGACCGCGTGCTCGGAATCCACGGCGACCCCGACAACCCCGAAAGCCACGGCTTCCTCTGCATCCGGGGCCGCGCGGCCCAGGAGATCCCGGACAACCCCCGGCGGATCCTGCACCCGCGCCTGCGGGAGCGGCGGACGGACGACGGCTGGCGTGACGTCGACTGGGACCAAGCGGTGGAGCGGGTGGCGAACGCGATCCGGACCACCACCCCGGAGCGGGTCGCGGTCTGGGTTGGCCACGGCGCCATGACCAACGGCCTGGGCGGTCCGCTCGCCTCGCGGTTCGCCAATCAGCTGGGGGCGCAGTCCTGGCCACCCTCGATCATCTGCTGGGGAGTGGGGGGATTCGGCGCCTGGCTGACCGGGGTGACCGGGGTCAACACGGCCGACGACCTGGCCGCGAACTCGGATCTCGTCCTGCTCTGGGGGGCCAACCTCGCCAGCCAGCCGACCACCGCGCCGCGGCTCCTGGCCGCCCGCCGCCGTGGAGCGCGGGTGATCGCGATCGACGTCCGGCGCACCGAGGCGTTCCAGCACGCCGACCAAGGGCTGGTGGTGCGCCCGGGCACCGACGCCGCCCTCGCGCTGGCGATGTTGCATGTCATCACCCGGGAAGGTCTGGCCGACGAGGGGTTCGCGCGCCGGCACACCGTGGGCTACGACGACCTGGTGGCGCACGTGACCCCCTTCACACCGGACTGGGCGGCGGGGGAGACCGGCCTCAAGGCGGCCGTGATCGAGGATCTCGCCCGCACCTACGCGGCCTCGCGGCACGCGGTGATCCTGCTCGGGGGCAGCTCCATGCATAAGTCGAGCGCCGGCTACGAGGCGGCGCGCGCCATCACCTGTCTGCCGGCGGTGACCGGCAACCTGGGGCGTCCGGGCGCGGGGATGGGGCCGCGGCACGGAGCCGGCACCGGCTCCAACGCGCTGGTCGGGATCGTACCCCCCTCACGGCTGGCGCCGGACCGCGCCATCCCGGGCGAGATGTCCAGCATTCTCGAGCATCTCGAGCAGGGGGACGTCGACGTCCTCATCCTGCCAGGCACGAACATGCTCTCCTCGTTCACCGGCGGTGAGCGACTGGACCGGGCGCTGGCGCGGATCGGGACCGTGGTCTGCATTGATCTTTTCATGAGCGACACCGCCCGCCGCCACGCGGACGTCGTGCTGCCCGGGACCTCGTGGCTGGAGGAGACGGGATTCAAGCTCGGGCCCACGCACATCCACCTGATGGAGCGCGCGCTGGCTCCCCGCGGTGACGCGAGGCCGGTCTGGCACCTTTTCCGGGACCTGGCGGCCGCGCTCCAGATGCCGGATTACTTCCCTTGGGCGGACGCCGAGGGGGTCGCGGACGCGATGCTGGCGGGAGACCTCACTCGGCGGCAGACGGTTGCCGGCTTGCGCCAAGAGGGTCCCAGCGCCCGCACCGCGGCGCCGGATTACGCCTACGCATCCCTGACCTTCGGCACTCCATCTGGAAGCGTGGAGCTGCGCTCCAGCGAGGCCGCGCGGCTGGGGTTGCCCGAGCTGCCCACCTACACGCCACCGGCGCGGGACACCTACCCGCTGCAGTTCACCCAGGGCCGCACGCTCAACCACTTCCACGGCTTCTTCGACCACGGCCGTGCGCTGCCCACGCTGGCCCGGGCGGAGCCCGAGCCGCGGCTCTGGATCGCGCCCGGCGACGCCGCCGCGCGCGGGATCGCGGACGGCGATGGGGTGCGGCTCCACAACGCCCGCGGCGAGATGGCCGCCGTCGCCTCGGTGACGGACCGTGTGCCGGCGGGGACGGTGTGGATGCGCGACGGCTGGCTCGGGATCAACAACCTCACCGACCCCGGCCGGGCCGTGCCCGACGCCGCCACCAGGGCCTACTTCCCGGCCGGCTCGGCGCGTTTCGACTCCCGGGTCGAGGTGACCCGTCTCACCGGGTGACGCGGCGCCGCCGGGCCGGTGGCGCGCGGCCCTGGCCCGGGTCTCGGTCGATGTCGGTCCCCTGAGGGAGAGCGCCGGGTTTCGGGCGCTGTTCCTGAGCCGCGGGCTGGCGATGCTGGGAAGCCTGGCGGCTGAGACGGCACTTCTGATCCAGGCCAAGCAACTCACCGAGTCGCCGTTGGTGGTCGGGCTGCTGGGTGTGGTGGAGATCGTACCGCTGGTGGTCTTCGCCCTGCTCGGGGGGCATCTCGCCGACCACTGGGATCGCCGGCGCCTGGCGCTGGCCTGCGAAGGAGGCCTCTTGCTGGTCGCCCTCGCGCTGACCGCGAACGCGCTCCTGCCCCGTCCGCAGATCGCGGTCCTCTTCGTGGCGGCGGGGCTCACGATGGCGGTCTCGTCGCTGCAGCGGCCCTCGCTGGACGCGGCGGTCCCCCGCCTGGTGGCACGGCAGCAGCTGGCCGCGGCGGCCGCCCTCGACAGTCTGTTCGGGAACGCGAGCCAGATCGTCGGGCCGGCCCTGGGCGGACTGGTCGCCGCCGGACCGGGGCCCGCCGGGGTGTACGGCTTCGACGCGCTGATGTTCGCCGTCTCGGTCGGGCTCCTCCTGCGTCTGCCGCCGTTGCGCCCCCGGCCCGGCGACCCGTCCGAGGAGGTCCCCATCGGGGGTGTGCGCGGGCTGCTCGAGGGATTCCGGTACGCGGTCACCCACCAGGAGCTGCTGGGCTCGTACGTGGTCGACCTGGCAGCGATGATCTTCGCCTACGCGGTGCCGCTCTATCCGTTCCTGGCCGGTCTCCTGCGCGCCAACTGGGCGGCCGGCCTGCTCTTCTCAGCCGAGGCGGTGGGTGGTCTAGTGGTGTCGGCGACCAGTGGCTGGCTGGGCCGGGTGCGCCGCTACGGGCTCGGCATCGCGCTCGCGGCCGTGGTCTGGAGTGCCGCCATCGCGGCCCTCGGCGTTTCGCCCAACGTAGTGGTGGCGCTGCTGTTGCTGGTGGTGGCGGGAGGCGGCGACATGGTGAGCGGCGTCCTGCGTGACGCGCTCTGGAATCGGGTCATCCCAGATCGCGTGCGGGGGAGGATGGCCGGCATCGCACTGCTCAGCTACGGGTTGGGTCCGTCGATCGGCCAGGTGCGCGGCGGCGCCCTCGCCTCCCGGCTCGGGGCGCGGCAGGCGATCTCGATCGGTGGCATCGCCGCGGTCCTCGCGGTGGGGGGCTTGACGCTGGCGCTCCCTCGGTACCGACGGTTCCGCGTACCGGAAGCCGGGCCCACCAGATGAGTGGGCGCCGTCAGCGATAACGTACTATCGAAGCTACCGGGAAATCTGATACCTAAAGTCGTGCTGCGGAGGAGGAGCGCAATGTCCGAGGAGAGGGTGCCGCGCGAGGCGGTGGAGGAGACACAGCAGGAATCGACGACCACCGATCAGCGCGGGGCAGGACCTCCACCCGAGGACTCGGCCCCCGACGACCATCGGAAGGACGCTGAGCGCGACGGCTGACGCCGGCCTTGGGGTCCTGGTGGCGCTCCTAGCCTCCGAGGTTGCGGCCGGACTCTGCCAGCTCCGCCTCGGCACCGGTATGAGCGAGGAGGCGGTGCATCGACTCGCAGACGAGCTTGAGCGCCTGCCGCTCTTGGTCGAGGGTGCGCACGATCAACGCCACCGCCTTTGAGTTGCCGCTCGACTCGGCCAGGGCCCGCAGGACCTCGTACCTCGCGATCTCCACGTGCTCGGCGGTCGCCGCGGTGGCGACCACGGTCAACATGCCCTGGACCCCGGTGGTCCGCTTGCTCAACGCACGGTGTTCGGTCTGCAGCGACTCCAGGAGCGGATCGGTGGCGGCTACCGGCTCCTGCCCAAAGGCCCCGAACACGTCTTCCACGTTCTGAATGTGTTCGCGCGTCTCCTTCAGGTGGTGCTCCAACTCCTTACGGAGCATCGGGTCCACCGTCTCCGAGATCAGCTCGGGGAGCGTGTCCGCCAACTGCCGCTCCATGCCGAGCGCCGTACGCAGAAGTGAGGCGAGGGGCTCATCGAACCTTGACGGGGCGTTCTGATCGTTGGTGTCGGACATCGTCAGGCTCTCCATGCATCGATCAATACCACAGGACGGGCGCCGACGGGTCGACCCGGTGGGGTGTCCGGGGAGCGCGGCTCGTCGGGTGTGGTGGGAGCCGGCACTTCAGGCGGAGTTTGGGCCGGCGGAACCTCTTCCGGCATCCGCCCGGGTGCGGTGGGCCCGCTTGGTTCGGGCACCTCGGGGCGGTCCGGCTGAGGCTGGATCTCCGGGCCCTGCGGCACCTCCCGCACTGCTCTCGGATGGCGATCGCCCACAAATGAGTACCGCATTTTCCTGGTCGCTCGATGGAGCATGTAGTGATAGTACTGGGCTCAAGGCGAGAGTGGGATGTCGGTTTCGCCGGGCGGCGCTCGCGTCGATCGGCGGCGCCAAGAGGGCGAAACCTAGACTCCAGGCCATGGCAAGAGCCCAGTTCGGAGTCTTCGGCCTCGCGGTCATGGGGCAGAACCTCGCGCGCAACATCGCCCGCCAAGGGGTGCCGGTCGCGCTCTTCAACCGGACCGCCGCCCGCACCCAGCGCATGATGGATCGCTTCGGCTCCGAGGGCACCTTTGTCCCGTCCGACGGTATCGGCGCCTTCGTGGAGTCGATCGAGCGACCCCGCTCCATCATGCTCATGGTCAAGGCGGGAGCGCCGGTCGACGACGCCATCCAGGAACTGCTGCCGCACCTGGCAGCAGGCGACCTCCTGATCGACGGCGGCAACTCGTTCTTCCAGGACACGCGGCGGCGCGCAAAGGAAGTGGAGGGCAAGAGCCTCCGCTACCTCGGCACCGGCGTCTCAGGTGGGGAGGAGGGGGCGCTGAACGGCCCCAGCATCATGCCCGGCGGCACTCCCGACGGCTGGCATGAGGTGGAGGACATCTTCAAAAAAATCGCGGCCCAGGTGGACGGCACTCCGTGCGTCACCTACATCGGCACCGATGGCGCCGGCCACTACGTGAAGATGGTCCACAACGGGATCGAATACGCGGATATCCAGCTGATCGCGGAGGCCTACGACCTGCTCGGCTCCGCGCTCGGGCTGGGACCGGCGGAGCAGGCCGAGATCTTCCAGACCTGGAACCGGGGAGACCTGGACTCCTACCTGATCCAGATCACCTCCGAAGTGCTGGCCAAGCAGGACGCGGCGACGGGTAGGCCGCTGGTGGACGTGATCGTCGACGAGGCGGAGCAGAAGGGCACCGGCAAGTGGACGTCGCAGGACGCGCTGGACATCGGCATCCCGGTGACAGCCATCACGGAGGCGGTGTTCGCGCGGTTCCTCTCGGCCCAGCGCTCGCAGCGGGCGGAGGCGTCGAAGATCTTGTACGGTCCCAAGGGGAAGGCCTCGCAGGACCTGGTGGACGACGTCCGTGACGCGCTCTACGCATCCAAGGTGGTGGCCTACGCGCAGGGGTTCGAGCAGCTCGCGGCGGCGGCGCACGAGTTCGATTGGGATCTCAACCTGGGTGCGATCTCGACCATCTGGCGGGGCGGCTGCATAATCCGGGCGCAGTTCCTCAACCGGATCAAGGAGGCATACGACGAGCATCCCGATCTGGCGAGCCTGCTGGTCGCGCCCTACTTCGTGGAGGCGGTCGAGCACGGCCAGGAGGCGTGGCGGCGCGTGGTTCGCACCGCCATCGACGTCGGCGTCCCGGTGCCCGCGTTCAGCTCCGCGTTGGCCTACTACGACGGCTACCGGCGCGAGCGTGGGCCGGCCAACCTGATCCAGGGACTGCGCGACTACTTCGGCGCCCACACCTACCGGCGGCTGGACAAGCCCGGCTCGTTCCACACCCAGTGGGGGCAGGACGGCACCGAGATCGAGGCCTGAGGCGCCGGGTACACTACGGGGTCGCCACGGAGAGGTCGCCTAGTCCGGTCGAGGGCGCGGCACTGGAAATGCCGTATCGGGGCAACTCGATCGAGGGTTCGAATCCCTCCCTCTCCGCCATTGTCGAATTCAAAACCAGCCGGATCGTGACCGCTCACAGCCCACGCAGGCGGGGGCTTCCACCCCGCTATACAGCCAAAGTACAGCCACAGGCTTGGGCGATCTGACCAGACGGCGACAGCCAGGCAACCGCTACGCCGTTGACCCCGCCGTCGCTCCCGGTCCACGATTCCCGCCATCTGCCGTCGGCCGGGTGTCGCTGGCACAGCTAGAGCGGGCCGCAGCAGCCACGATTCCCCGAGCGCTGCTTGCGCGGTTGGCCTCGCTCTTCACCGGGTGGCGGCTGGGTTCGTCTTGCCGACCAGGAAGTAGTGCCAGCAGGTCCTTGCGGGGTGGCACGCCGACCACCGTTACCGGGGCGGACCGATGCCTGCTCCCGCCGGCGCACTTGGATGGGTCAAAGACTCTGCACTCGACGAGAGTGGGCCAGACTCATCGCCGCATGACGCGGCCGGCCCTGACATATTGCACGCCCGTTCGGGGATCCGCATGCGTACACGCGGTGACGACCGACGAAGCCTCGCCGAACTAGTGTGCCTTACGCTTGGGCGCCATGATGCGTCGCGTCGCCGTGGCGGTGGGCGACCCCGAGGGCAACCTGGTTCCAGGAGTTGGACGCCTTGCGCCGCGCATGAGGCTCTGATCCGTCGGGGTCCTCGATTTCCTGTGAATCCGGAGACCCTGAGCGCCGCGGTGACGTTTTGCGGGCTGCCGAACTTTTCGATGGCGCAGATCGTGTAGGAGATGTGGATGGCAATCGTGACACGGCGGCTGCCCTACCGGGATGGAGACACGACCCTGCGGGGGTTCCTGGCCCACCAGGACGGACGCGCGGTGCGAGGAGGCCTACTGCTGGTCCACGGCGGGGCGGGCCTCGACGCGCATGCTCAGGAGCAGGCCCAGCGCTACGCCGACCTCGGGTTCATGGTCCTGGCCTGCGACATGTTCGGCCCCGGAGTCGCGGGCGATCGGGCTCGAATACTCGCCCATCTCGGGGAGGTGCAGAAGAACCCTAGGCTCCTGTACCGGCGGGCGATGGCCGCACTGCGGGCGCTCCAGGCGCTGCCCGAAGTCGCCGGGCAGGCCACCGCTGCCGTCGGCTTCTGCTTCGGGGGCATGGTGGTGCTCACGCTCGCCCGTCATGGTGCGGGCCTCGCGGGTGTAATCAGCATGCATGGTGGCCTCGCCACAGTGCTGGCCGCCGAGCCGGGAGCGGTCCGGGCCCGGCTCCTGGTCTGCCACGGTGCACGCGATCCGCACGTACGGCTGGCCGACGTCACCGCGTTGATCGAAGAGATGGACCACGCCGGCGCCGATCTTCAAGTGATCGTCTACGGAGACGCCATGCACGGCTTCACGCATGCCAACGCGGCCCCGGGCGCCACCACCGGCGTCGAATACCACGAGCTCACCGACCGCCGGTCGTTCGAAGCGGCGAGCAGGTTCCTGGACGAACTCTTCCCGACGTGACGCCGACGCCCACCGCCTCAGCTTGAACGGGTGCTACGCTGCAGCGGGTTCAGCCATTCGGCCGGCCGTCGTGCGCGAAGGCGGCCGGCTCCGACCCGACCGGGTGGCTGTGCCTCCGGGTTCCCAAGGAGTGAGCGAGATGAAGCGGAGTGTGGACAGGATCCTGACCACCCACACCGGCAGCCTGCCGCGACCGCCCGACCTGGTGGAGATGCTACTGGCTGACGGTGCCGGCCGGGCCGATGAGGAGGCGGCGCTGGCCAAGCGCGTGCGGGGGGCCGTGGCTGAGATCGTGCGGAAGCAGGCCGACCATGGGGTGGACGTCCTCAACGATGGCGAGATGGGCAAGCCCCTCTACTCGACCTACGTCAAGGACCGGCTCACCGGCTTCGGCGGCAAGGGCGAGATGATCGGGATGCGAGACCTGGTCGACTATCCCGAGTACGCGCAGAAGATGTACCGGGAACTGGGAGCAGATCCCGACGCGATGGCGACATCGATGCCGGCCTGCATCGGAGAGGTCCGGGTCAAGGACCATGAGCGGGTGCAGGCTGACATTGACAACTTGCGCGCCGCGACCGAAGGCGTCAAGGCTGAAGACGTTTTCATGTCCGCGGCCTCGCCGGGAGTGATCGCGCTCTTCCTCCGTAACCAGCACTACCCCAGCCACGAGGCGTACGTGGGTGCCCTGGCCGACGCCATGAGGGAGGAGTACGAGGCCATCGCACGGGCTGGCTTCGTGCTGCAGATCGACTGTCCGGATCTGGCCATGGGCCGGCACATCCAGTTCCCGGACGAGAGCCTCGCGGAGTTCCGCAAGATGGCCCGCCTGAACATCGAGGCGCTCAACCACGCCACCGCGCGCATCGACCCCGACCAGATGCGCATGCACCTGTGCTGGGGCAACTACGAGGGCCCGCACCACAGGGACGTGGCGCTGAAGGACATCATCGACATCGTCTTCTCGGCCCGCCCCAACGCCATCTCCTTTGAAGCCTGCAACCCACGCCACGAGCACGAGTGGCAGGTGTTCGAGGAGGTGAAGCTGCCCGAGGGAAAGCTGCTGATTCCGGGCGTGATCGACTCGACCAACAACTACATAGAACACCCGGAGTTGATCGCACAGCGGCTGACGCGGTACGCGAGGCTGGTGGGTCAGGAGAACGTCATGGCCGGGTCGGATTGTGGCTTCGAGACCAGTGCCGGGGTATCGGCGGTGGTCCCCACCATCACCTGGGCCAAGTTCGAGGCGATGGCCGAGGGCGCCCGGCTGGCGACCGAGCAGTTGCAGCCTGCCGGGAGGTGACCAGGTACGCGGAGGCACTGGCGCAGCACCGGCGGGCAGACTCCTCGCAGGCGCCTTGTCCGTCGGCGCCGGGTCCAGACCCAGGTCAGCAGGTCGTGAGGGCCGATGGACGGGACCCGGAGAAGCGAGCTCCTGGGGGCGTACGCGAGAGGAACCTGAACTGGGCGCCTCGGCGCCGCAGGAGCCCGCGAAAACCAGCCTGTCGCGGTCCGCGATACCCTGGCCGGGCGCCAATACGGGCAACGCGTCGCCGGCTGGGCGAGGCATGATCAGAGCGTGAGCACGGTCGTGATGCACGCAGTCGTGTCGGTCGACGGCTTCATTGCCGACGCGAACGATGATGTTGGTCCGCTGTTCGAGTGGTACTTCAACGGCGACGCCGAGATCGTTGACGGCGGGCCGTTCAAGGTCACGCCTGCCTCTGTCGGCTACGTCCGCCCGATGTGGGAGCGCATCGGGAGCACCGTGATCGGGCGACACCTGTTCGACCTGACAAACGGATGGGAAGGCACCCCGCCTGCTGGTGACCACATCGTCGTGGTGACGCATCGGCCCAAGCCGGACGGTTGGCACCCCGAAGCGTCCTGCCGCTTCGTCGCCGACGTGGGGACGGCCATCGCAGCGGGGAAGGAGCTGGCAGGTGAACGCGACGTAGCGGTCGCGGCAGGCGAGGTCGGCGGGCAAGCCTTCGCTCTCGGCTTAGTCGACGAGGTCGCGATGGACATTGTGCCCGTCGTGTTCGGCTCCGGCAAGCGCTACTTCGGGCGACTCGACGCCCAGCACTTGCTGGACGACCCCGAACTCGTGATCCGAGGACGTAGGGTGCTCCACCTGCGTTATCGCGTGCGTCGCTGACGGCCGTGCCGGGTCACGCCAACCCCTGAGTGTCGCAGTAGTCACGCGTCGAGTCGTTGTTCTCGAGAGCGCTGTCGGCATCCCGGCTGGCTCCGCTGGGCCTGGCAATCCGGTCGGCAACCCTTCGAGGCGCTCGGCGACCGCCTCGCACGCCACCTCGACGCTCTCATCGCCACCCTGGAGGGCGGCCCCCTCCAACGCCCGCGTCGAAGCCACCAACACCCGCATCCGCCTGATCACCCGACGCGCCTACGGGTTCCACTCCTCGGCACCGCTCATCGCCCTCGCCATGCTCTGCTGCGGCGACCGGCGGCCGTCACTACCCGGACGATGCCCGTGACCCACAGATATGACAGGAGTGCCGGAAATAGGCAGCTGACCCGGGGCGCTCTGGCCGCGGTGCCGGGCTCCCGTGCCTCGTCGGTTACGGCCTCGATTGCACCATTGGCAGGCCCGGGCCACGACAGGCGAGGCGAGCCCATACAGGTGGTCGGCATCGCCCTCGCCGGGAGCCAGCGGGCACCCGCACCAGCTGCATCTGCCCCCTCAGCCACCAGGGCGGAGCGAGCCTGCTGGTGAGCCCAGCCGCAGGCGGGATCGGCCATCAGACGATTTCGATCAGCCGCCCGCCGTCCCTGGTCTCGGTGTGACCTACCCCGAGCTCCCCTGGGAGCCGAAGGAGGCCTTCGCCGCCCTCGCCGACTACTACGCCGCACAGGAAGGGCCCTGAGCGCGCCTCGGTAACCAGCCATTGAGAAGCGAAGTCCCTCATTGAGCCGTCGGGGCACCGGCTGAGTGGCCGGGCACCTCGACCGCCCTGACCTGGGCGGCAACGAGCAGCGCGAGGATCGCCGCCATCACCCCCACCGCCGCGGGCAGCGGTACGGCGAGCGTGAGGAGGCTCGCGAGCAGGACCAGGACGGCGGCGAGGACGTCCGCCACACCCGGCAGCGAGTGACCGGGGTCCTGCCGGGCATGAACGACCGGCAGCAGCAGCAGGTAGAGCGCGACCGGGACCGCGATCGCGAGGGCGGCCGTAAGCGCGGCGATCCGGCCCCCACCATGCGTCCCCAGCGCGAGCTCGAGCCCGGCACCGATCGCCGCGATCGCCGCGAAGATCCCATAGTGGCCGTAGCCCCAGGTCAGCCCGTTGCGCAGGCGAGGTGTGAGCCATCCCGCCTGACGGCCACTCGCCGCCTGCTGCAGGCCCTCGGTCGCCTCGTGTTTGAAGTAGCTCCACCAGACCCCGAAGACGAGCACCAGGCCGGCCAGCGCGAGCATGACCAGGCCCGGCGAGACGCCTCGGGCGGAGATCGCCGCCTGCAATCCGCCGCTGGCTGCCGCGACCGACTCGCCGAGGACGATGATCGTGAACAGCCCATACCGTTCACTCACGTGACCCGGGTTCCAGGAGGTCTCCCTCCCGTGCGACTCGGCCCATGCGGGCACCGCCAGCTCGCAGATCGCAAGGAACACGAATGCGACCAGACCCCAGGTGCCGGGGACGAGCAGCCGGAGCAGCCACCCGACCTGGCAGAAGCCGACGCCAGTCGCGTAGCGCAGCGCGGCCGGACGCCCCTGCGCATCGCTGGCGGCGGCCCGGAGCCACTGGCCGATGACTGCGACGCGCATGATCACGTAGCCGACGGTCACGATCGTGAAATCGTCCTTGGCCATCCCCGGTGCGACGCCGGCCGCGAAGACGAGCGCGCCTGAGATCTGGAGGAGCGTGAGTAAGCGATAGGGGACGTCGTCGGTGTCGTAGGCGGAGGCGAACCAGGTGAAGTTCATCCACGCCCACCAGATTCCGAAGAAGAGCAGCAGGTAGCCGACGACCGCGTGCGCGATCTCTCGGGAAGCGACCTGCTCGTGGAGCTGGGCAGACGCCTGCGCCACCGCGACGACGAAGCAGAGATCGAAGAACGCCTCGAGCGGGGTCGACGCTCGATCGCGCTGTGCGGGGTTCCGCGCGATCATCGGGACATGCCACCCGGGGCGCCCCGTCCGTGTCTTGGAGCGGTCGCCGGTCATGGGTTTGCATTGTTGCGCCCCCACGCCCATGGGTGCCCTGGCAACTGTGCGCGGCGGCAGCGAGCTCGACCCGGCAGGGGATCGTTCCTACCGCTCTACGGATCAGGGGAGCCTCCCCCCGGGCGGACCTGACGCCAATCGTGGCGCCGACGGACCGGCTACCTTTGGGACTGGCCATGGGCCCGAGCGTCCCACACGGCCGGATAACCAGGTTGGTGAGTCGGATGACGAGCAAGTTCGATGACTGTCAAGATTGCCTGCGTCGTATTCGACTGCCGCGACGCTCTGGTGGTTGGCCGCTTTTGGTCTGCGGCGATCGGGCGCCCGCTCGATCCGGAGGCTTCGAGCGAGTTCGCCAGCATGGGGTTTCATGGACGCCGTGACAGAGCCGGATGGCGACCCGTCGAACCCGACGCCGACCCAACCTGGCTGTTTTCGCGCGTACCGGAGTCGAAGACGGTCAAGAACCGCATGCACTTGGATGTCATCGCCGCCGACCCGTAAGCCGAGATCGCGCGCCTGGTCGAGCTCGGCGCCACTTGCATCGCTGACAGAGACGAGTACGGGTACACCTGGTCCCTCTTGGCTGACCCAGAAGGTAATGAATTCGCCCTCGGCAAGGCGCTGTGAGCGCTGTCACAAGCCGATGACCGGGCGCGGGTAGGGACGATTTCCTGGAACCGCCGGCTCTGCTGCCCCTGCCAGACGGACAGTCCCGTACGACAAAGAATGCCGCCCTCGGCGGCTCACGCAGCGGCTCACAGATGCTCCAGATCCGTTCCGGACTGTCGCTAGTCGGCATGAGTCGTTGACAAGGAAGAGCACGCCTAGCGCTCGCGAATTGCTGATCCTTCGGCGCTGTGCGCACCGGCGCCGGTGATTCGGGACCGCTACTCGGGTCACACTCTTCGGGACCGTGCGGTCGCGACGCCAACGGTGACGCCAACCCACGATAGGATTCGGTGGACGCCTAAGTACTCACGGGGGCTCCGTCAGTCGGTCGGTCGAGGCACGGGCGCCGTTGCGATCTGGAACGTGAGCCGGTCCCTCGGCCCGAGCTCGCGGGCCTCGCCCCCGGCCGCGACGAGCACCGAGCGGCCAGTCGGTTCCGTCCCCGCCGAGACGCGCAGCTGCGATCCCTCGATCTCCACTCGTAGCTGCGTGCCTCTGAAGCGCATCGGCAACACGAGGCCTTGCAGGTTGTCCAGGAGGCGCGGCGCGAAGTGCAGCACGTGACCGCGCACGTCGGCGCCCAGGTACGCACGCTGCAGGAGGTCGAGCGTCCCCGCCATCACCCCCATGTGGATCCCTTCCTTCGTGGTCCCGCCCTGGACGTCGCCGATGTCGCTCGCAAGTGCCACCCGGTAGAGCTCCCACGAGCGCTGGGGGTCGACCTGCGCGAAGAGGTAGGCGTGGACGACGAAGCTCAGCGTCGAGCCGTGCGAGGTTCGAGCAGCGTAGTAGTCGAGGTTTCGCCGCAGCGTGTCGTCCGAGTACGGGTAGCCGAGCCGCTCGAAGATCTCGCGGAGCTCGTCCTCCGAGAAGAGGAAGAACAGCATCAGCACGTCCGCCTGCTTGGAGATCCGATAGCGGTCGGGCGTGTCGCCCTCGGCGCGCAGGATGCGGTCCAGCCGCTGGATCGAGCCGTAGCGTGCCCGATAGGCTTTCCAGTCGAGCTCAGCCAACCCCTCATAACCCTCGAACTGACTGAGCACGCCGTCATGGAAGGGCACGAACATGCGACGGCTGATGTCCTCCCAGCGGCCTAGCTCATCGTCGCCGAGGTCGAGCGCTGCTCGCAGCGTCTGCCGCCGCACGTCGGGGAGGCGTTCCAGCACCTGGCCGGCGATGTCGAGCAGCCAAGCCACCATCACGTTCGTGTAGGCGTTGTTGCGGAGGCCCTCCGCGTCTGCTCCCGGGTACGTCTCGTGAAACTCGTCTGGACCCATGACGCCGTGGATCTCATAGCGCCCACGCTCGGGGTTGAATTGCGCCAAGGCCCCCCAGAAGCGCGCGATCTCGAGCATCATCTCGGCCCCGAACCCGAGCAGGAACTCGATGTCGCCGGTCGCGCGGTAGTAGCGCCAGAGGTTGTAGAAGATCGCGGCGTTGACGTGGCGCTGCCGGTGGCTAAGGTCGGGATCCCAACGCCCCGAGACCGGGTTCAGGTGCAGGGTCTGCGTCTCCTCCCTCCCATCGCTTCCGCTCTGCCAGGGGTACATGGCACCCCGATACCCGGCGTCCTCCGCCAGCGCTCGCGCCGCGCCGAGCCGGCGGAAACGGTAGAGGAGCAACCCACGCGTGATCTCGGGCAGGCGGTGGTTCAGATACGGGTAGATGTAGAGCTCGTCCCAGAAGACATGCCCCCGGTACGCCTCGCCGTTGAGACCGCGCGCAGGGACCCCGGCGTCGAGGTCGGCGGTGTGTGGCGAGCAGACCTGGAGAATGTGCGCGATGTGGAAGCGAAGGAGCAGTTCGACCTCGCGGTCGGAGGGGAACCTCACGTCGCAGGACGCCCAGAGCTCGTCCCAGGCCCGTCGATGGCGCTCTAGGGCAGCCGCGAACGAGGGGTAGCGGCGTGCGGCGGCCTCGGCGTTGCTCTGCGAATCGGTGATCGCATGGTCGAGCGAGGTGAAGATCGCGACCATCTTCTCCACCCGCACCGGCTCGCCCTGGCGGACCTCGAAGGCGAGTACTTGGCGCACGTAGTCCTCCAGCTCGTAGCCGGAGCGGCTCACCGGGATCTCACGCCCGTTCGAGAACACGCGCGTCCGCGCCGCCTCGGCGACGTAAATACCGGACTGGCGGGTCTGCGAGCGGAGTGAGATCAGGTCCGGTCCCGACTGCCGAGTCTGCACCGGGTCGAGGTGCCGGCCTTCGAGCTCCTGGTAGCGGGCAACCCCCCGGTTGGTCACGCGGCCATCGAGCGCGCTGATCAGCTGTACGCTCCCCGACCAATCCTCGGCCAGGAGGGTCCACTCCAGCCCCGCCTGGTGGCGCCCGGCCATGCTCGCGAAGCGCCGGGTCTCCAGCGAGGTGGTGCGCCCGGCGCGATCCCGGAAACGGAGGCGACGGGTCAGTACCGCGTCGGCAACGCTGTACAGGTGGTGATAATCGAGCAGCTCGACCGCGTCCAGCCGGAGCGGCTCCTCGCCCTCGATCCGTAGCTGGAGCAGGAGCCAATTGGGCAGGTTGACCAGGTCCTCGTTGCGGACCGGCTCGCCGGCCATCATGGTCGTCTCGCGGTTCATGACCCCATGGCGGTAGGTCGCCGGGTAGTGGCTCTCGTCGGCGTCCGTCCACTCCAGCGCGCCGCGGGCGCAGAACACGCCGTTGCCGGTCGAGGTCAGCGCCTCCCGCAGTCCCTCCCTTTCGGGAAGGAATCCGTGGAAAGTAAGCAGCCGCCTCTCAGGGTCCAGCTCCAGGTCGTCTCCCAGGCCTTGCATCCGCAGAAGGTGTCCTCGCTATCGCCCGACGCTGTCCAGGAACCGCTCCACCTCGGCGGTGCCCTGAAGGGTGAAGCGAGCGGCCGTCGACTCCCCACGCTCCCCGCCCGCCAAGACGAGGATCCCGATCCCGCGCGCGCCAAGGGCGATGAACGCGTGCTCGTCGGTCTCGTCGTCGCCGAGGTAGATGGGCAGCACGTCAGCGCATTCGAGCCCGAGCACGTGAAGCAGGTAGAAGACCGCCCGTCCCTTATCCCATTCGACGTTCGGCTGGATCTCCCGCACCATCTTGCCGGGCGTCACCTTCAGCTCACCCGGATGCTCGAGAAGGACTGTGTCGACGAGGCGTAGCACCTCCCCGCGGCGGCCGTCCGGGACCTGGCGGAAGTGCAAGGCGACCGACAGCGCCTTCGGCTCGATCAGGACCCCCGGGATCGATGACGTGTCGCGGCGCAGCTGCTCTGTGACCTGCTTGATCAGACCGGCCTGCTCGGCACCTCGGCGCTCCAGCACGCCGCCGTCGGGAGTCCAGATGTCGAAGCCGTGGCTGCCGGCGACCGTGAGGTTGCCGATCCCCATCAACGCCTGCAGGACCTCGCGGTCACGGCCGCTGACGACGCAGACCGGGCAGCGGTCAGCGAGCTCGGAGACGACGGTCCGCATGCCCACCGACAGGACCGCGTCCTGGGGTCGCTCGACGATGGGTGTCAGCGTGCCGTCGTAGTCGAGGAAGACGGCGGTGCGACGGCTCGCGGCGACTCGTGCGAACTCCGGAGAGAGCGCGCTCGCAAGCTCGACCACTGGTGACCGCACAGCGGAGCCGGCGCCCATGCCCGTCTCAGGACGCGCCGGGCCGGGCTCGTGCTGCCGGCACGGTCCCCAGCCTGCCTTCGGCCAGCGCAACCAGGTCGACCAGGTCGAGGCTCTTCACAACTAGGTCGGCCCCGGCCGCCGCCAGCCCTTCTTCGTCGTTGGCGCGGCTGATGGCGAGCGCACCCATATGACCGGCCCTGGCGGCCTCGATCCCACTCGCTGCGTCCTCCACGACAAAGCAGCGCTCTGGCCGGTAGCCGAGCTCTTGGGCCGCGGCCAGGAAGATCGCGGGATCGGGCTTGCCCCGTGGGAAGTCGCGCCCGCTGACATCGGCGTCGAGGATCGAAAGCATTGTCGCGTCCTCGGCCACCTGGTCGTGCCCAATGCCGAGCTCGCGGGCCACCGCGCCAACCGAGATGCGCTCCAGGAAGCGCCGCGCGTTTTTGGAGGAGGACGCGGCCGCGATCCGGATGCCGGCCTGCTGGAGGCGGAGGGCGAAGCGGACCGCATCGGGGAAAGCTTGGAAGCTGCCCTCGTCGATCAGCTCGACGAGTCGGGCCTGCTTACGCTCCCCGTAGACGTCGGCGAGGCGGTCAGCGTCGGGTACGCCGAAGTAGTGAAGGACAGCCACCGCACCCGCCCGGCGCGGCTTCCCGGACATCACCGCCTGGTAGACGTCGGACGTGAACGACTCGGGCCGATACCGACTGTGCCCCAGCACCTCGGCCCACTCAGAAGACGACGAGAGGTCTTGCAGCGATTCGCGCCAGGCCACCTCGTGAGGAGAGTCGACGAGCACCCCGTCGACGTCGAAGACCGCTCCCACATATCCCTCAGCCATCGTCACCTCCACCGCCGCCGCCCGGGCCCTCCTCCGTGGTTCGCCTCGGGTGTGAGTCATGAGAATTCCGGCCTCGAAGGTCCCGGGCTCTAGGCACCCAGGTTCAGCTCCGTTATAGCGCTTGCGGACCATGGGTGCGCGCCGATCGGTGTCGTGGAAGCGATTCATGGTCAGGGCGATCTCCGAGAGGCCATTCGGGTATCGGGAACCTGGGCGGAGCACACTCCGACAACTCGGCAGTGGTGCTACGCTTCGCGCGAGACGGGTACCCAGAGGGGTGCTGGCGCGTCTCGCAAATGGTTGGGAACGCGGGCCGTAGACGCCTCGGAGGAGCAAGCCGATGAGCGAGGTCACGCCAACAAAGGTCATTCTCGACTGCGATCCTGGTCACGACGACGCGATTGCTCTGCTGTTGGCCCACGGGAGTCCGGCCATCGATGTGGTCGCGGTCACCACCGTCGCCGGCAACCAGACGATCGAGAAGGTCACCCACAACGCGCGCGTGGTCATGACCGTCGCTGGCCTCAAGGTCCCCGTCGCGGCGGGTGCCCGCCGCCCTCTCGTGCAGACAGCCTCGGTAGCGGAGTCGATCCACGGGGCCTCAGGTCTCGATGGCCCGACTCTGCCCGAACCGAAGGTGGAGCTGGACGGCCGGCACGCGGTCGATCTCATCGTCGACACGGTGATGGGCGGGAAGCCCGGCGAGATCACCCTGGTGCCGACAGGCGCCCTGACCAACATCGCGCTGGCCGCGCGCAAGGAACCGCGGATTGTCGAGCGCGTGCGCGAGGTTGTGCTCATGGGTGGCGGTTATCACACCGGCAACTGGAGCGCGGCGGCGGAGTTCAACATCTGGATCGATCCCGAGGCCGCGCACATCGTTTTCAACGAGGCATGGCCGGTCACCATGGTGGGGCTGGATCTGACCCACCAGGCACTCGCCACGCCTCAGGTGATCGAGTCGATCGCTGCGCTTCAGACGCCGCCCGCCCGCTTTGTCGTGGATCTGTTGGAGTTCTATGGCCGGACCTACCAAGAGCAGCAGGGGTTCGGCTCCCCGCCGGTGCATGACCCCTGCGCGGTGGCCAGGGTGATCGATCCGGCCGCGGTGTCGGTGCGGGCGGCTCCGGTCGACATCGAGCTGAGTGGGGGGCTCACCAGGGGAATGACGGTGGCTGACTTCCGGAAGCCGGCACCCGTCAACTGCCACACGCAGGTGGCGGTGCAGCTCGATCACCAGAGGTTCTGGGGCCTCGTGGTGGATTCTCTTCGCCGCATCGGCGAAGGAGGGCTCTCATGAGCACCGAGACAAGCAGACTTCCCCTATCTGCGAGGGCGACCGCGGCGCTGGTGATCGCTCTCCTCGCCGCGTGCATCGCTTTCCAGCTGAACGCCAGCATGCTGAGCCCGGCCCTCGTCACCATGGCGCGCGAACTACGCGTCAGCGAGGCGACCACTGGCCTGTCCCAGACCGTCTTCTTCACGTCCGCAGCGCTTTTTTCTCTCTTCCTGCCAAGGCTTAGCGACATCGTCGGCCGGAAGCGAATCCTGCTCGGCATGTTGGCCGTGATGCTGGTGGGCAACGTCGTGTCCGCCACAGCGCCCAACATCTGGGTGCTCTACGTGGGCCGAATCCTGCAGGGCACATCGGGGCCGGTGGTCCCCATGGCCCTGCTGATGCTGCGCTGGGAAGTGACGGAACCCAAGCGGTACGGCACCTTGATGGGAGTGGTGACTGCGGTCAACGGCGGCATCGCGGGGGTGGATGCCCTTGCCGGTGGATTCCTGGCAACGTACTTCGGATTCCGCAGCATCTTCTGGTGCACGGCGGTGATCGCGGTGATCGCGCTGATCATGGTGTGGCTCTGGTGCAGGGACTCGAGACCGTCTGCCGGCACCTCGATGGACTGGCTCGGTGTCGGCACACTGGTCGTCTGCGTGGGCTGCCTTCTCATCGCGCTGAATGAAGCCGAACAGTTGGCAGCTGCGAACTGGGTGCTGGTGGGGATCCTGGCGCTGGTGGCGATAGCGGCGTTCGCTTCCTTCTGGTGGCAGGAGAATCATGCTCAAGGTCCCCTTGCCTCCCCCCAAGACCTCCGCCGCCGACATACCTGGGCGCTCCTGCTCACGACCACCCTCACACTGACCGGGGTGTTCGCGAGCATCAACGGGCTGGCCATTTCGCTGGCACAGAACCGAACTGCCGGATTCGGTTTGAAGGCAGATGTCGCGTCGCTGCTCCTGCTGACGCCCTTTTCGTTGGTCGGGTGGCTGGTGGGACCGTTCGCCGGTCGGCTCGCTCCTAGCCTCGGCTATCGCGCAGTCCTGCGGATCGGGTTGATCGGCTCCGTCGTCTCAATCGCACTGATGGCGATCTTGGGGGTGCACTCGATTGTGTTCCTGGTCGCCGGCGCGCTGCTGCTCGGGATCACGTATGCCGGCACCGCGAACATAATGCTCAACGGCCTGGGCATCGTCCTCTCACCCCCGCACAACCCGGGCTTCCTGCCCGGCATGAACGCAGGGGCGTTCAATCTGGGCGCGGGCCTTAGCTTCGTGATCCTCCCCGTTCTGCAGGTGGCCGGCAGCCCGGCCGGCTCGCACTCACCCGCCGGCTATGTCAGCGGGCTGCTGCTGGGGATGGTCATCATCGGGGCTGCGCTGGCAGTGTCATTCCTGATCCCACGTCCGGTGAACGCGGAGGATGCCAGCCTGACAGTTCGTGAGAGGACGGGGCATTGAGCAAGCAGCCTCGGGTCGCAATCGTTGGTTCGCTGAACGCCGACCTGACCATCCGCACCAAACGACTCCCGAGGCGGGGAGAGACGGTGCACGGCTCCGATGTCGTCACCGCGCCAGGAGGCAAGAGCTCGAATCAGGCGGTGGCGTGTGCCCGCCTCGGGTCTGCCGTGAGCTTGGTCGGCGCAGTCGGTCAGGACAGTCATGGCGAATTCCTTCTCACCGTTCTGAGGGGGGCTGGCGTCGACGTTTCACACGTCAATTGCCTCCACGGGGTTGCAACCGGAATGGCAATCATCACTGTGGATGAAGCCGGAGACAACACCATCGTGCTGTCCCCCGGCGCCAACGGCCATCTAGAGGCGGACACACTTGACGGACTGAACGACGTACTTCGCGAGGCGGACGTCCTCTGCCTGTGCCTGGAGGTACCAGTCGAATCGGTCCTGATGGCTGCTCGTCGGGCTCAGCACTACGGTGTGCGGGTGGTGCTGAACCTGTCCCCATATGGCCACGTTCCGTCGGAGCTTCTGAGGTTGACCGACTTGCTGGTGGTCAACGGCAACGAGGCGGCCGCGCTGGTGAATGCCGAAGGCGAGTTGACCCCGTCGACGGATTGGGAACGGACCTACGAGACGATCCGAGGAAAGGGAATCGAACGCGCGGTGGTCACCCTCGGCAGCGACGGCTCTGTTGTACTCGACGGTGCCGTCACGCCCATACCGCCGGTCCGAGTCAGGGCGGTCGACACAGTCGGCAGCGGTGACGCGTACACCGGTGCAATTGCCGCACGCATGGCCGACGGTGCCGGGCTGGTGGATGCGGCTCGGTTCGCCTCGCGTGCCGGAGCCTGGGCCGCCACCCATTCCGGTGCGCAAGGTTCCTATGCCACACTCCAAGAGCTCCTCGACTGGCGACCGTGATGAACCGCTACGGGACCTTACGGTTGCATCCACCGTGCATGGCCCGCCCGGTTGACTGACGATTGCCTGACCCCCGCGTGAAATTGTATGCGGCTACAGTCAGCAGCAAACCCCAAAGAGGAACCACGGATCCCACACGAAAAGGTGCCAGTGGAATGCATACCAGTCCATGTCGGTCGAGGCACCGATGATCCCAATCTGTACCAATGCCTCTGCAGAGGTTAGTGTGCCACCATAGAGGACAAGAATCGCAGCCGCACTCCAGAGCATAGCGAGGAAAGGCCGTCTCGGAAGGCGGCGGCCCCAGGCCCGGACTGCTGCGAGGCCGAGTGCCGCAGCGACCAGCTTCAGTCCTGCTGCCAGAGAGGCCAGTGCCACGGCAGTAGGCTCACTGGCGTAGCCCATCGCCTCGAGCTGGCCTCCTAACGTCCTCAAGCCCAGGGCCCCTCCTACCGCCCAGTAGACGCTCGGCAGTGTGTACAGCACACCGACCGCGAAGGCCGCATAGCCCAGCTCCGCCACATCTTCCACAGACTTCTACCGCTTGAGTCCTAGGTGGCGCTCGGGATCACCAGTCCCCCTCGCCACCGAGCGGCCGGCGGGTCCACCACAGAGGTTGGCAGGAGCTGTTTTCGACGAGCCGCCCGCGTAGGGGCTTCCCGCCCGTTTCGTGAGGGCGGGGGTGATGAGCGTTGGTGGCAGGTCCACTGGTGGCGGGGGGCCGACTTCTGCTCTCGTCGTTCGCCCAGCCACGGGACTTTGAGAAGAGCCGGATAAGCTGAGAGCACTGAATGAGCCCGTCCGCCCTGAACAATCCCGTCTCTCAGTTGGAGCAACTGCCGTCGGTGCCGCACCGATGAGCGGCGTCCGGGCCGGGGAGCCAGGCGGCGCCGCCGGCATCGACTTCGCGGTTCTTCACGCGAACCAGATCGTGCAGGTCGGCGAAGGTGCCTCCGGGCCTCGCCGCGGCGCCGAGCAGGGAACCCTGCGGGTGGTGCGTGATGGGGCGCTGGTGGCTTCTCGCGGCACGATCGTGGACGTCGGTCCGACACCCGCCATCGCCGGCCGCTATGACCTGAGCCGAGCGACCACGATCGACGCCACCGGGAAGGTGGTCCTCCCGGGCCTGGTGGATGCGCATACCCACCCGGTGTTCTCCGGTCTTCGGTATGCCGAGTACGCAAAGCGTCTGGCGGGTGCCGAGATGTCGGACATCGAGGCAGAGGGCGGCGGGATCTGGTGGTCGGTGCAGCGGACCCGGGCGGCCGGGGAGGAGGAGCTGCGTACGGCGCTCCGCAACCACTTCCACGCCATCCTGCGGTCGGGCACCACCACCGTGGAGGCGAAGAGTGGGTACGGCCAGACGGTCGAGACCGAGCTCACCCACCTGCGACTGATCGGCGAGGAGGCGCGTGGCACGGCACTCAACGTCGTCCCCACGTTCCTGGGCGCTCACATCCTGCCCCGGGAACAGCCCAGTGCGGAGCGCTACGGCGACCTCATCGTGGAGGAGATGCTCCCCAGGGTGAAGGAGCAGGGGATCGCCCGGTTCAATGACACCGACTGCGGCTCAACGTTTCCACCATCCCTCGCGGAACGGATCATCACCTGTGCGGCGGAGGTGGGACTGCGAAGCCGGATCCACGCCGACGGGTCCGCGGTCAGCGGGGGTTGGCAGTTGGCGGTCGCGAACCGGGCTGCCAGCGGCGACCACCTCACCGCCCTGCGGCGCGCGCAGATCGAAGCCGTCGGGCCGACCGACACGGTGGCGGTCCTGCTCCCGATGGCAGAGCTCTTTTACCTGTGGCCGCGGGCAGACGCGCGAGCCTTCATCGACGTCGGGGTTCCACTCGCGATCGCGACCGACTTCAGCTCCAGTATTCACGCCCCGTCTCTGTTCAACACGATTGCGCTCGCCGCGCCCTGGTACCGCTTGACGCCGGAAGAAGTGATCTCCGCGGTAACCGTCAACGCGGCGTACTCGCTGGGTGTGCTCGATCGGGTGGGGACGCTGGAACCGGGGAAGCAGGCGGACCTGCTGATCACGAATGTCGAGCACTATCAGCTGCTGGCTTTCGAGTACGGCGTTCCGCTCGTCGACCAGGTCATCGTGAAAGGCCGGGCGGTCGCGTCCCCGGCGGGACCATCGTGACCGGGACCGGGTGAGGGAGGTTCGAATGCTTCGCATCGGAATCGTCGGCGCCGGCGACATGGCAAGGCATCACGCGGACGCGTTGCTGGCCCTGCCGGATGCGCGCGTGACCTCGGTGTACGACATCGACGAGTCGAGGTGTGCGGGCCTGGCCGACCACTGTGGCGCGGCCTCCCGTACGAGCCTGCAGGAGCTGGCCGCGGGCAATGACGCCGTCTTCGTGTGCAGCTGGACGGGAGCACATCGGGTGGCGGTGGAGACCGCCGCCCGCGCCGGTCTCACGATCTTTTGCGAGAAGCCGCTGGCGCCCACCGTGGAGGAGGCGAGCGCGATGCTCGACACGGTGCGGCGGCATGGGGTGGCGCACCAGGTCGGGCTCCCGCTGCGGTGGGTGCCGGGGTATGCGGTTCTTCGGGCGCTGCTCGCCGAGGCGGGGGACAGGGTCCTCTCGGTGACCATGCACACGCAGATGGGAAACCGCGACCTCGCGGCGTCGGGCTGGCGTGGTGACCTGGTGGTGGCCGGTGGAGGGGTGTTGCTCGAGGTCGGATTCCATGATCTGGATCTGCTCGAATGGGTGGCCGGACCGGTGGGCTCGCTCAAGGCTTCTATCGCTCAGGGGCGCGCCCCTGGGATCGAGGACGCGGCGTCCGTGTCCCTGTCCTACAGGTCGGGCGCAGTCGGATCGCTCGCTATCTCGTGGCATGACCGCTGGGTCCCGGAGCTGTCTTCGAGGCAGCTTTGGATCGTGTGCGAAAACTCCCAATACCTGCTGGAGGGCCACTCGCGGTTGAGGAGATTCGGGCCCGGGCCCCAGCAGCTCACACTGGATGAAGCGGAGTTGGCAAAGGCGGCGATGGAACGAGGGCTTCCGACCAGCGCGCATGAGGGGTTCGTCCGCATGGCCGGCGGGGGAGGTGGGGTGGTGCCGACCTTCGATGACGCGATGCGAGTGCATGTGCTCGTCGACAGTGCGTACAGGTCCGCTCGCGACGGGGGTGGCCGGATGTCGATGTCTGACGCGCTGCCGCGATGAAGATGACGACGTTGCGTATCGCAGTTCACAGTGGGGGGCTGGACCGGACCGCGACGCTGGTGCGCGTGCGGGTGCCTGCGTCCCGCTTGGGATTGCCTGCGGGCGCGTCGTCAGAGGGCAACCGAACAGTTTCAGTCAGTGACGATGTGACCAGGAAGATCTTCACCGGCGAGTATGAGCGCCGGACCGAGATCCTGACGTTCGTGGTGAGAGAGCCATTGAGAGCCGGCGAGACTCGGACGTTCTCGATCGACGCGGCAGGTGAGTCGGAGGCTGAGGCAGGTCTGGTGGCGAGGGCCACTTGCAAGTTGGATCGCGTCGAATTGGATGTCGGCGACCGTCGCTTTGCCACATACATCGTGAGGGGTACGCGACGGCCGTACTTCTGGCCCATCGTCGGCCCGTCCGGAGCCAGTCTCGTCCGTGGCCAGGGATCCGGAGATCACCCCCACCACACAGGACTCTCCCTCAACTACGGAGGTCACAGTGAGGGCGGCTCGGTCAACATCTGGTCCGACTGGGACGAGCCGCCCTACGGGCCGGGTGGCCGGATGCTCCATCGTGGGTTCCGCGTTGTGCGCGGCGGGCCGGTGTTCGGCGAGCTGGTACACGATCTGACCTATGTGAACGCCGATGGTGAGCCCTTCGCCCAGGAGGTGCGCACGACTCGCTGGTGGTGGGCCAGTGAGGCGGCCAGATTCATCGACCTCGAGTCCACGATTCTGACGGTGGCGGACCGAGGCACGCGGCCCTTCATCTATATGATCCGCACCCCCCGGTCCTTCGGCGACGCGCGGCACACCACCGCCGACCGCGAGGCCGACCGGAGCCCTGAGGCCGAGCGGGATGGCCTGTCCCCTGTCCACCCCGCCCGGTGGATCGATGCCTCGGGGCCCACCGGGGATCCTCCGCCCGGCCCGCCGGACGGGCCGCCCGAGGAGCTCGTCGACCTCCCCGGCAGGCTCCGCCGCTCGAGCCGGCCCGGCACGGGTCCGTGGAATGGAATCGCGCTGTTCGATCACCCCAGCAACTACGGCTTTCCCAACCTGACCGGGAAGTACGCGACGGCGCAGCAGCTGACTCAGGCTCACTATCCCCCGCCGACTGCGAGTGGGGGGCCATTTTCATTCCGGACGCGGGTCCTGGTTCACGACGGAGATGCGGCCGATGCGAATGTGGAGGCCTTTGCCGCGGACTACGCATCCAGCTGTCGCGCCGACGTTGTCGAGTGAGGCAACTCGCAGTCTGGCGCTCAGTCATCAACGCCCAGTGCACCTCCTGTGGGATCTACGCCTACTCCACCCTCGAGGCGGCGGCCCAAGCGGGTCGGTGTCGGGCTCAGGCCGCAGACGTGGCAAGGGTGCTGGCAACGCTCGGCGGCACCGCCGTCCTCGTCATCATGGTCTACACGTTTCTTCACTTCGTCGTGCACTGAGACCGGCTCGCGGGACGATCACGGCCGCGGTGCGGTCCGGGCCATCCGTCTTTGGATGGCCCGGACGAGGACGCGGTTATCTCACCGTCACAGCTGGCCCGGGGTCGTGTTGACGACGCCGGGGAAGGCGGCGGGTGCCGGGGTGAAGGGGAAGTCGTTGCCCGGTCGCGGGCTCAAGAAGCCGGCGGCGGTGACCGCTTGCGGCACCTGTAGGAACGAGTCCAGTACCACCGGACCGAAGCCCCAGTTGTCGTACGGCAGTGCTCCCGCCAGCACCCGGCCCACGGCGCGGTGACCACCCTCGACCTGCTGCAGCTGAGCGCCCAACTGGGCCAGGCGCACCTGCCCCTGGGTCGCCATGTCGCTCACCCAGGCGTTGAGCGCCGCGTTGGTCAGCTCTTCGGCAAGCTGCTGGGTCTGCAGGAATTTGCCGAGATCTCTGAAGGTCGCCGCGCCGTCCGGGAAGCTGAAGTGAAGCGTCGCCGGAGTTCCACCCTCCGCCCGCGCCAACCGTAGATGAATCTCTTCCTCGGTCGCGATGGCCTGGATGGCGTCCAGAGCGGCACCCCTGAGCCCGAGTTCACGGTGGTGGAGGACGGCGAGTTGATAGAAGGTCGTGAAGAGGGCCTCCCCAGTCGCCAGGATGTCGAAGTATTGGGTCAGCGAATCCGAATGCGAGGTCGACTTCGCGAACGCGGTCAGAGGGGTGAGCGCCCCGAGAGCCGCCGCGGTCGCACCCAGCGTCCCCCCACCGAGGACGGCACGCCGGCTGAGGCGATGGTGGTCGTGGGGGGCGGGGACGGCCAGTCCGGATGGCTTGGTCCGCGGGTCGGGCGCCGCATCATGGCTTCTCATTCGCGGTATCTCCTTGACTGCGTGCCGGGGCGGCCGAGCAGAAGCCGGGCCGCACAAGCCCCGGGGTGACGCTGGTCCTGGCGGGGCTCCGAACCGTCGCGGATGCTCTGCCAGGTCTGGACAGGTAACACTACGAGGACGCCGGTCGGAAGTTTTCACCAAGGCAGGGACAGCAGGTGTCAAATGGTCATTGACCAAGCCAGCCCAGTCCTGAGGAGAGCAGATGCCACGTGGCCAGCCGTATCCCGTGTCTGACGAGCTTGACCGTGAGCTCGGCGCTTGGTGCTTCAACCACACCTGGGAACTGATCGAGAAGGAGGACCGGACGGCAGCGGAGGACGAGGAGATGCTCCTCGCCGCGTTCGCGTCGCGGTTTCACTGGAGCCGCGTCGGTGCGGCCGTCAACGGCGGCCGCGGCGAGTGGCAAATCGCCCGTATCTATGTCTTGCTTGGCAACCCCCACGAGGCGCTTCACCACGCCCGGCGCTGCCTCGAGATCACCGAGGAGGTCGGGGTCGGCGACTTCGACCTCGCGTTCGCCTACGAGGGCATGGCCCGTGCTCTGGCGCTGGCCGGGGAGGGCGAACAGGCGGCGGAGTTCGCGCGACGAGCTGCGGCCGCCGGCGCGCAGATCGCTGAGGACGAGGACCGGCAGATCTTCATGGCCGACCTCGCCACTCTGCCCGGAAACTAAGGCGGCGGTCGTCAGGCAAGGACAGGCGCTACCCGATCCGCGAGATCGGGGTCCGCGTGACGGATCTCGCACAGCAGGCAGTCGGTCGCCGCCCGGAGCGCCCTCCTCAGCTCATGGGAATCGAGCGTGCTCGGCAGCGCCGCGGCCAGCGACGTCGTGATCTGGCCCGGCAACCGGTCGAGGTCCCGCCCGAAGAAGGAGTCCAGACCCTGGCGCCGGCACGCGAGGGCGACGATGTGGTCGCGCAGCGCATGCAGGATGTGCTCCGCCTGCCAGACCTTGCCGCGCTCGACGCACGCCCTGGCGTGCAGCACGTGGTGGCACGCGAGCCCAATCATGTGGGAGACGTCGGAGGGGGCGCGAGCCGGCGTCGTCGGTCGCACCACCGGCTCGCCGAAGACGATTCGAAAGCGGGCACCGGTCGCAGCGAACTCGGCCGCCGGCGTGAAGGCCAAGTCGATCTCCAGACCGGAAGGCAGCATGAAGACGCGGTAAGTCGCCGCGCCCGAGTGGAGGTCGAACAGTTGGAGGGCGTCGAGGGTCTCTCGCAGCCGCTCCGTCCACACCTCCAGCACGGTGATCGGATCGACGGCGACCCCGAAGAAGAGGTCGATGTCCGACCATGCATCCTCCGCGCCGATGGCGCCCGAGCCCGTGATCGCGGCCGCGGTGATCCGGTCGTCGGTACGCGCCCATCGAAGCAGGCGTCCGCGGACTCGGTCGCGATCCTGCGGCGTGAACATGGCACGCGAGTCTAGGTGCGGCTCCGCACCATCGGTGACGCGCCGCTCCGGATGCTCACCCCGTGCCGTTCGGCGGCACCACGGAGATCACGACGCCGCCCACCTTCTGACCGCTGTCCACGTACCGGTACGCGTCGACGATCCGCTCCAGCGGGTACCGACGGTCGATGACGGGCCGGAACCGACCCGACTCGATGAGCTCCCGGACGCGCGCCACAGCTTGCGGGCTGGCGCGCGTCATGGGCATCACCACCCGCCGGCCGCGCGTGGAGATCGCGAGCGGCACGTTCTGCCAGTACGGCCCGCCATCGGTCGCGAGGAAGAGACCATGGGGCTTCAGGAGCCGCCGGCAGCGTCCGGACGTGGTCTTGCCGACCGCGTCGTACCGCTGGTCGTCCTGCGTGACGTCGCTCGCGGTGTGGTCGAGAACCCGGTTGGCGCCCAGGTTCCTGACCAGTTCCAGGTGCGGCGTCGCGCAGACGGCGGTCACGCGGGCGCCGATGCTCTTCAGCAACTGAACGTCGGACGACCCGATGGCACCGGTGGCACCGTAGACCATCACATCCCCCCCTTGATCCCCGCCGGGTCGATCATCCCCAATGCGTACCAGGTACTCGGCGTGCTCCGAATTCGCCGCGCACACCGAACCCGGCGTTGGACCCGAAGACCCGGTCGCCAGGCCGGAACGATGTCACGCCTCGGCCGACCGCCTCCACCTTGTCGGCGAATTCGTTGCCGAGAATGCGAGCGCGCGGCCGCACTGGCCCGTAGAAGAGCCGGGCGACGAGGGGGTGGGCCGAGCGGACGCCGCAGTCCATGCGGTTCACCGTCGTCGCGTGCACCCGGATCAGGACCTCGCCCTCTTGCGGCGTGGGCTTCTCGACGTCTGCGATCTGGACCATCTCGGCCCTCCGTACCGGTCGCGGACCGCGGCTCTCACGCCCGTGAGGCTAGAACCGTCGCTGGGGCTTTGAGGATACGATGTCCTGTAAATGTCCCGTACATACGTTTGTTATCTGGTAGAATTGAGGCATGTTGGTGGAGGTCTCCCCGAGTGCAGAGCGACTCTGGCTGGGAGCTGACGACGAGGATCTCAAGCGACTGTTGAGCGCCCTCGAGGAGGTGGGTCTGCCCGAGGACCCCAACAAGGCTTGGGCACGGATCCAGATCCTCCACCGCATCAAGAACTGCGTCAGCGCCATCGAGCTTGACCACATCAAGGTCCTGAAGCGGATCGAGAAAGAGGACCCACACCACATCGACACCGCCGCCGACCGGCTCTCCAGCGGACTCCACATGCGGCCCAACGCGGCCTACGCCACGGTCTGCACCGCCTGCGAGCTGGAGGAGTTCCCGGACCTCAACCAGGAAGTTCACAGAGGCGAGGTCTCACCCGAGGCGACCACCGTCATCCTCCAGACCCTGCGGCGAGTGCAAAAGCACCTGACGCCCGAGCACGTGCTGGGGATGGAGTCGGAGATGCTCTTCGCGGCCAGAGAGATGGACCACGCGGAGCTGCGGGCACACGGTTCCCGGCTCTTCCACCTGCTCGACCGACATGCCCACAACGAGGTGGTGCGCGAGGAGCGGGAGCACCGGTTCTTCGACCTCAAGCGCCAGGTCGACGGGTGGTTCAGCTGCGCTGGCGAGCTGGACCCGGTGGGTGGCACCTTCCTGCAGATCGCGCTCAAATCCATTGCCAACGACGACAAGCGCTTCCGGCCGGCGGACGACGAGCGCACGCCCTCTCAGGTCCGTGCCGACGCGCTGACGGAGCTCGCCGAGCACCGGCTCTGTTACGGCGACCTTCCTGAGCATGGGCAGGAAAAGCCGCACCTCACCATCGTCGCCAACGCCGAGACGCTGCGCGGCGACGAGGGTTCACCGGCACCCCAGATCGACTGGGGGACGCCGGTCTCGGGCGAGACCGCCCTCCCCGGGGTCCCCGCGAAACGGAGCTTGCGGAGTTTCGTGGGGTGGGAAGCGGATCGCCTGCGACGCCCTCGCCCGCATCGCGGTGGTCGGCGATCGCGGTGACGGCGTGGTCGACGTGCTGCACATGGGGCGCGCCTTCCGCACCACCACGGTGGCGCAGCGCAAGGCCCTGGATCTGCAAGACGGCGGCTGCATCTGGTGCGGCCGGCACCCCAAAGATTGCACTCCTCATCACTGGGACGCATGGTCGGTGGGTGGCGCTACAGACCACGAAAACATGGGACTCGTCTGTCCTCGTCACCACTTCGCGCTCCATGAGGCGGGCTACCGCACCGCCGAGGTGACGCCCGATCGGGTGGTCATCCTGCGACCGGACGGCACCGAGTACCTGGTGGTGCCCCGACACCGCTGGCGCCGCGTCCGCACCCGCGACGGCACCGCCTAGCGAGGCGGTCGGCCTACCTGCAGGCGGTTGCCATCAGGGTCGGTGATGTAGGCGTGGCGCACCCCGACGTCCTCTATGGTCTCCAGCGGACCACTGGTGATCCCACGCTGGGCCAGGGCACCGAGCAACGCGTCGATGTCATCGACCAGAACCGTATGCAGCGCGGAGCCGGCTCGGTCCCCGTCGACGACGACGTAGATCCAGCCCGTGTCGATCAACCGCCACGCCGCCTCGTCGTTCGGGATCAGGTCCGGCGCCGCCCCCCAAAGCGCTCGTACCAGCTCACCGCCTAGTCTCGGTCGCGCACGGGAATGCTCGCGAAGGGGTGAGTGGCCGCCACTCGCGGACGATACCTCAGTCCCTCCGTCCGCTTACGGCCAGGCCGACACCCACTCCGATCATGGCCAGCCCCCCGGCGCCACCGACCATCGCGAGTCGGCGCGGCGAGCGGGCGAACCAGGCGCGAGCGGTTCCGGCCCCGAGGGCCCAGCAGCTGTCGAGCGCGACCGCCATGATCGGGAAGGTTGACCCGAGCAGGAGCATCTGGATCGGGACGTGGCCTTGGGAGGGATCGACGAACTGCGGCAGGATGGCGGCGAAGAAGATGGTCGTCTTCGGGTTCGTGAGGCCGACCACGAACCCCTGCCGCAGGGCCCGTTCGCGAGAAACGCCAGGAGACTCGAGAGCGGGAGCATAGCCGTGGGCCGGCCGCAGCCCTGGGTCAGCCGGCCCGACCGACCAGCGCCTCCGCGAGCAGCGCGAGCCCGAGCAGGATCAGCACCGTCCCCGCGACTCGCTCCAGGCCCTCGCGGAAGTGCTCCGCCAGGCGCCCGCCGAGTGCCATGCCGAGCTGGGAGGCGACCAGGGCCTGCACCGCGATCGCCGCCACCACGGCGGCGATCGGAAGCCCGGTGAGCCCGAGGCTGAAGCCGATCGCAAGCTCGTCGAGGCTGATGGAGAGCCCGAGGCCGATCAGAGGGAGGCCGCGAGCCGAGAGCAACCGGGCCGCCCGCTGCTCGTCCTCCTCGTCGCGCGAGAGCAGCATCCAGAGACCAAGGGCGATCAGCACCGCGATTGCCAGAAAGTCCGCGGCCGCTCCGATCGCGCGCGCCAGCGGAGCGCCCAGCGCCACACCGATCAGTGGCATCCCGGCCTCGAAGACGACGAACACGAGGGAGACGCGCAGCCGCGCACGTCCCCGGACGCGGAGGGCGCCGACGGCTGCCGCCACCGCGAACGAGTCGACACCCAGGGGAAGGACGAAGCCGAGCAGCTTGAGCGCGGTCACCGCCATCTGCGCTTGGCCCACCATGGAGGACGGTGCAGTGCAGCGACCGCTTCCTCGTCGTCGTCTCCGGCCCGCCCGGCAGCGGCAAGACGACGCTCGCCCGGCCGCTGGCCGAGGAGTTGGGTCTGCCGCTGATCCGCAAGGACGCGATCAAGGAGGCGCTCGGGGACGCGATCGGAGCCGCCGACTACGAGGCGTCGCACCGCCTGGGAGCGATCTCGCTGCAGGTGCTGCGGGCGCTGATGCGCGACATCGGGTTCGGCGTCTACGACAGCCCCTGGCGCGCCCGGCTCGACCTCGCCGACCTGAGCCGCCTGCCGCCGCCTCTGGTCGAGGTCTACTGCGACTGTGAGGTGGCGGTGAGGCTGGAGCGGATCCACGAGCGGCAGGGAACCCGCCATCCCGTGCACTTCGATCTCGAGCACGCCGCCCAGACCGCCGACGATCCGACCGACCGGCCGCTGGCGGGACCCTGGCCGCTGCTCCGCGTCGACACCTCGCGTCCAGTCGCCATCGCGGAGCTGGCCGAGCAGGTCAGGCACGCTGCCAGAGCCGCTCGTAGATGACCGGAAAGCCATCCTCGTCGAACTCGACCTGAGCGGTGAAGCCGCTGCCGAGACTGGTGTAGCGGTAGGTGGTGGAGGCCAGGCACTGGTAGCGCTGGGGCGCGGCCTCAACCGCGAGCCCGGGGAAGTGCACCCAGGCGGCGAGGACATCCGCCGCCGCTCCCTCGGCCATATGCAGGCGGTTGACCGGGAGCGCGTTGGTCAGCGGAGTCACCTCGAGGTCGACGTCAAGGCAGCCCCGCAGATCGGGTTCGGGACGGCCGTCGCGCTGCCAGCGCCCCTCGCCGTCATGCTCCAGTCGCAGCGCGGCGGGTTGGTCGTCGTTCACCAGGTCGACGTCGACCAGGCGCGTCACCCACCGCGCGTCCACCTCGATCCGGTAGTCGACCGACAGGTGGGATCCGCCCTCCACCACCAGCACGCGGCCCTCGAGCACGGCGCCGTCGGCCCGGGGCCGCCAGGTCGCAAGCTCGAGCCCGGAGGTGTCGAGCCGCCGCCAGGCGTAGCTCCGCATGCCCATAGGCTGCCAGAGGTGCCGCCCGCTCAGAATGATCGGGTGAGCAGCCGCCGATGAACCAGGCCACACAGGAGGCGCTGGAGCGCGACCTCGCGGCACGGTTCGGCGAGGACTCCCTCCGCCGGGGTGGCGCCCAAGAGCCGTACCTCCACGACTCCACCGAGATGCAAGGGCTGCAGGGCAGCGCCGCCGCCGTGCTCGCGCCCGCGGGCCCGGCCGAGGTCGAGGAGGCCGTCGCCTGGTGCTACGGGCGGGGGATCGCGGTGGTCCCGCGGGGGGGCGGGACCGGGTTCGCCGGCGGCGCGGTGCCGACCGAGGGATCCGTGGTGCTGTCGCTGGAGCGCCTGGACCGCATCCGCCGGCTGGACCCGGAGTACTGGCGAGTCGAGCTCGAAGCCGGAGTCACGACCGGCCGGCTGCACGAGACGGCGCGCGAGAACGGGCTGTACTTCCCGGTCGACCCCGGAGCTAGCGAACAGTCCCAGATCGGCGGCAACATCGCCTGCAACGCCGGTGGGCCGCACTCGTTCAAGTACGGCGTCACCGGCGACTTCGTCCTCGGCCTGGAGGCGGTGGTGGCTCCCGGCCGCACCGTGCGGCTGGGCGGCCCGCTCCGCAAGGACGTGGCCGGCTACGACCTGAAGCGCCTGCTGATCGGGTCCGAGGGCACGCTCGGCATCGTCACCTCGACCTGGCTCCGGCTGCTCCCCGCACCCGAGGCGCAGGTCCCGGTCGCGGCGGTCTATCGCACCGCCGCGGACGGCGTGGAGGCGCTGGGCCGGGTGCTCGGCTACGGGCTCCAGCCGGCCACCCTCGAGTACCTGGACGGCACCGCGCTCGCGACCACCGGGGCCGCCTTTCCCAGCCCGCTGCCCCAGCAGGCGGGCTTCTTGGTGGTCGCGGAGGCGGACGGCACCCGGGACGCCGCCGAGTCTCTGGCCCGGGAGCTGGAGGAGGTGCTGGGCGAGGACGCGGTGCTGGTGGAAGCGTTCGCCACGCCGGCCCGACAGCGGGCACTCTGGCGCTGGCGGTCCGGCGTCAGTTTCGGGGTCGCCGCCCGTCACGGCGGCAAGATGTCGGAGGACATCGCGGTGCCCTTCGACCGCCTGGGGGACGCCATCGCGCTGGTCGACGAGCTGGCGCGGGAGACCGGGCTCGAGACCTGCAGTTGGGGCCACGCCGGAGACGGAAACCTCCACGCCACGTTCATGATCGACGCCCAGGATCCGGAGGACGTCCAGCGGGCGGCGCGGGGGACGGAGCGGCTCTTCGAGCGCACCCTGGCGCTGGGCGGGACGGTGAGCGGGGAGCACGGCCTGGGCCTGGTTAAGCGAGCGCAGCTGGGCCGCCAGTTCGGGGCCGTCGAGCTGACGCTCCAGCGCGAGCTGAAGCGGCTCTTCGATCCCCGGAATCTGCTCAACCCCGGGAAGAAGGTCGACCTCACCGACGCGTAACCTTGACGTTACGTAACTGATCGGATACAGTTCGGTGGCGTGAGGGACCTGCTGGCGGCGCTCGCGGACGACACCCGGCTTCAGATCGTCGAGCAGCTGGCCCACTCGGACCAGACGGCGGGAGAGCTGGCGGCACGCTTCCCGATCGCCCGGCCGGGCGTCTCGCGGCATCTGCGGGTGCTTCGCGAGGCGGGCCTGATCGACGTCAGGACGGTGGGCCGCCGGCGCGTCTACCGGCTGGCACCGGAGTCACTGGGCCAGGTGGATGCCTGGCTCGAGCGCTACCGGGGCCTCTGGAGCCAGCGGCTGGATGCGCTCGAAACGGAGGTCGCACGAGGTAAGCGGGCCACACGGACCGCGACCGAACGGTCGGGAGAGGAGAGACAGCATGGTTGAGACGTTCGGTGCCCTGCGCGTGGATGGCGGGACCCCATCGGTTCATTTCGAGCGCACCTACGACACGAGCGCCGAGGACCTCTGGTCGGCGATCAGCGAGCCTCGGCGTCTCGCCCGCTGGTTCGCGCGCGTGGAGGGCGATCTGCGCGCGGGCGGCTCGTTTCGGATCGTGTTCGACGAGGACGACCCGGACCAGCGCACGCAGGGCCGGATCCAGGTCTGCATCCCGCCTCGACGACTGGAGGTGACCTGGGAGTTCCAGGCGGAGGCGGACTCGATCGTCGCGGTGGAACTCAGACCGGAAGGCAGCGGGACCCGGCTCGTGCTCGATCACCGGCGTCTTCCAGAACCGGCCGCCGCCGGCTACAGCGCCGGCTGGCACATCTACCTGGACGCATTGGAGGCCGACCTGCGGGGCGGGGAACTGCCCGCCTGGGACCAGCGCTATCCGGTCCTGCTGCCCGCCTACCGGGAGCAGGCGGCAAAACTGCCGAACTCAGCAGCTCCCGCTTCCGATCTTGAGGGGTGAGGACGCCGCGACCGCGGGGGCGGTCGTCTTCGCGACCAGCTCCAGCGAGTTCCCGGCGGGGATGTTCACCGTGGAGTCGGCATAAACGTACTCCGGGTAGGGCACGTCCTCGCTCCCGGAACCGATCTGTGTGACCTTGCCGGTGCACAGATTGGTCACGTAGAAGTTCCAGGTCGCGGAGTGGGAGCCGCTCGAGAAGTTGACTTTGACCTGCACCTGGCAGGGCTGGCCTGGCGAGCAGCTTCCGACCTGGTCGGTGGTCAGCGCCACGCTGGCGACGGGATCGGCGCTGGAGGGGGCGAGCGAGGGGGGAGCCGTCGGCGCCGGGGTGGGCGTCGCCGTGTGGGGGGGAGGGGTCGCCGCCAGCTGCGCCCGCCGGGTGAGCACCGTCCAGGCGCCGAACACCGCCACCAGCAGCACCAGGCCGATCAGCGACCCCGCCAGCACCGTGGAGGCCCGGACTGAACCCTCCGCCTGGCGGCGGGGGGCGGGTTGAGCATTCCAGGCCGATTTCTCCGACATGCGAGGTCCGATGCGGACCGGCGGCGCAGGCGCCGTGCGGGGCTTGGCGGCCGCGCCCGCGGCGGCCGGCGCGATCACGCGGCGGACACGCGCGGCCGGACCCCGCGAGCCGGAGGCGGCGCCCCCAGAGAGGAGCCGCTTGACCCGCTCTGCGAGCGTCCGCTCGCTGCGCGCGACCTGAGGTGGCGCAGCCAGTGCGCCGGCGGACTCCTCCAGGAGCGCCGCCGCCGTGGCGGCGTCGACGGCGGTACCGCCGGCGATCCCGCGCAGAGTTGCGATCAGCCCCGGCGACTGCCGCTCGGCCGTGGACAGCTCCTCATCCGGCCGGACGGTGACGCCCATCGCCTGGACCAGCGTCTCGGCCAGGGCTCGGACCTGACCGGGGCGCGCCGCCGGGTCGACCGGCAGCCAGGGTCCGTCCAGGTGTGCCTTGCCGTCGGTGTCGATCAGGATCGTTCTCGGGACCACCAGCTGGCCGAGCCCGATCCGATGCAGCGTGGCCAGTCCGCCGAACAGCGATCGGCCCGCCGCCGCCGTCTCCGCCGGCGTCAGCGGTTCGATCCCGGTGACCGCCCCCAGCGGCGAGCCCGGGACCGGGCGCAGCAGGACCCAGACGCCGTCGGCGTTGCCGGCGGCGCCCCGCAGCGGGAGCAGACCGGTGGGGTCGGCCTCCCGCAGCCATCGCAGGCGGTCCATCATCGTGGTGCGTTCGGTGTCGGGCACCTGGAGGCGGCGAGCCAGCACCTCCTCGCCGGACGGCGTGCGTGCGCGCCAGTCTTCGGGGCCGTGAGGCGCGTCGAGGTGCGCCACCAACTCCGGCATCCGATCCAGAAACGGGGTCGCGGGTGCGCCGGCAGACGCCACCGACGCCGAGTTCTGCGGAGGAATGGGCACACCTTACCTCAGCGAGCGGTGCCGAACCGTCGGGCGAAGGAGGGTGGCGGGTACAGTGAGGGGACTGTGGCCTACGTCATTGCGCAGCCCTGCATCGGCGTGAAGGATGCCTCGTGCGTAGAGGTGTGCCCGGTCGACTGCATCCACACCGACGATGACGCCGACATGTACTACATCGACCCCGAAGAATGCATCGACTGCGGCGCCTGCGTCGACCCCTGTCCGGTGGACGCGATCTTCCCCGAAGATGAGGTTCCCGGCGAGTGGTCGAACTTCATCCAGATCAACGCCGACTACTTCCAGAAATAGAGGGTTCCCGGCCGCTCGCCCAGGGAGGTTTGTGCTTTGTCGCGTCACGCCGTCACGTTGATACCGGGGGACGGAGTCGGGCCCGAGATCGCCGACGCCACCGTGCGGGTGCTGGAGGCGACCGGCGTCGCTTTCGACTGGGACGTCCAGCAGGCGGGCGAGAACGTGATGGCGACCTACGGGACGCCGCTTCCCGACCATGTGCTCGACTCGATCCGGCGCAACCAGGTGGCGCTGAAGGGGCCGATCACGACCCCGGTCGGCACCGGGTTCCGGAGTGTCAACGTGGGCCTGCGCCACGCGCTCAACCTCTACGCCTGCGTGCGCCCGGTGAAGGCCTACGCCGGCGCCCGCAACGTGCGTGACGACGTTGACCTGGTGTTCATCCGGGAGAACTCCGAGGACCTCTACGCGGGGATCGAGTTCGAGGAAGGCACCCCCGACTGCCTGGCGCTGATCGAAGAGATCTCAGCGCGGGCCGAGAAGCCGATCAAGCGCGACTCCGGGCTCTCGATCAAGCCGCTTTCGATCTCGGGGTCGCGGCGCATCGTGCAGTACGCCTTCGACTACGCGCGGCGCTACGGCCGCAAGAAGGTGACCCTGGTCCACAAGGCGAACATCATGAAGTTCACGGACGGGCTCTACCTGCGTGTCGGCCGCGAGGTGGCGGCGGAGAATCCGGACATCGAGTTCGAGGACCGGATCGTCGACAACGTCTGCATGCAGCTGGTCCTGCGCCCCAACGAGTACGACGTCCTCTGCCTGCCCAACCTCTACGGCGACATCGTGTCCGACCTCGGGGCAGGCCTGATCGGTGGGCTGGGACTGGCGCCGGGGGCCAACATCGGCACCGAGGCGGCCGTCTTCGAGGCCACCCACGGCTCCGCGCCCAAGTACGCGGGGCAGAACAAGGTCAATCCGATGGCGGTCATGCTCTCCGGCGTCCTCATGCTCCGGCACTTCAACGAGGACCAGGCGGCGGACGCCCTGGAAGGCGCCATCGCGGACGTCGTGCGCGAGGGCAAGTCGGTGACTTACGACCTCAAGCCGCGGCGCGACGATGAGACCGCGGTCGGCACCAGCCAGGTCGCCGACGCGATCGTGGAGCGGATCCGGGCCGGGGGCTGAGTCAGGTGGGCCGGTCCACGGGCGGGCGCTCACCCCTTCTGCCCCAGGCCCAGCGCCTGGCGGGACTGTGGGCGGAGCACCGGGCGGCCCCCTTTCCGGCCGCCGACGCCGACTCCCCGGACCGGCAGGAGATCGCCTTCTTCGACTCGTGGCTCGGGACCATCGTGGAGTCGACGCTCGCCCACGGCGGACATCTGGTTCCGGCTCACCGGCTGATGCTCGACGCCCGCCGCCAGGAGAGCGATCCCGCCGTGTGGCGCGCGGCCGCCGAACTGGGCGGCCCCTTCCGTCCGTACGTGGCGCGTCTGCTGGCGATGGAGGAGGAGCTCACCTCCCTCCCCGACCTGCGCCATGAGTGACGACTGGACCGCCCTCCGCGCGCGGATCTTGGACCTCCGGAAGGCTCCCCTTGTCCCGGCGCTGGCGACGGTGCTGCTCCCGGTCCTGCTGGCCGGCCTGCTGATCGGCGCCGGCGACCTTCGAAAGCCGGCCCGCGAAGCGAGCACTGAGACGACGGGCGGCATCGCGTCGGTCGCGCGCGCGCCGCTACCCGCCCACCGGCTACTCATCCCCTGGCCGGTCCCCTCCGACGCCTACTTCAGCGCCGGCTCGGTGAGCACCCGGCCGGCACCGACCCTTCAGGACCGCGCCGCGATCCTGGTCGACCTGACCGGCCGGCAGGTCCTCTACGAGAACAACGCGCTGACGCCGCTGCCGACCGCCAGTCTGGCCAAGCTGGTGACGATCCTGGTCGCGCTCCGCCACGCCTCCCTGCAGACGGTCCTCACCGTCCCCTACGCCGCGACGCAGGTAGGGCCCGACGAGACCACCATGGGCCTGGGCGCCGGCGAGCAGCTCACGGTGGAGGAGCTGATCGAGGGCATATTGCTGGTATCCGCCAACGACGCCGCGCTGGTCCTGGCCCAGGCCGTCCTGCCCGAGGCTGCGTTCATCGCCGACATGAACGCGCTGGTGCGATCCTGGCAGCTGCCCGGCGCCACCTTCGCGAACCCGACCGGCCTCGACGAACCCGGTGAGGTGGCCTCGGCCTACGACCTGGCGGTGGTCGCCGCCCAGGTGGTGAGCGAACAGCCAGAGCTGCTCGGGATCTCGGACCAAAAGGAGATCCAGATTCCGCAGACCTCGTCGCACAAGGCATACGACTTGCGGTCGCTGATCGGGCCCGTCGTGCGCGGTTTTCCGGGTGCCGACGGGCTCAAGACCGGGTTCACGGACGATGCCGGCTACTGCCTCGCGGCGACCGATCAGCGCGGCGGTCGCACCCTGCTCGCGATCGTGCTCAACTCGCCGACCGACGTCGACGACGCGCAGGCGCTGCTGACGTACGGCTTCTCGGTGGCTCACTAGACTGGCGGCGTGCTACCGATCGAAGACATCTCCGCCCTCGAGGTTCTGGATTCGCGCGGCAACCCGACCGTGCGCGTCACGGTCCAGACCTCGGTCTCGTCGGGGACCGCGACGGTGCCTTCGGGAGCTTCGACCGGGGCGCATGAGGCGGTGGAGCTGCGCGACGGCGACCCCGGCCGCTACGGGGGGAAGGGCGTCCGTCAGGCGGTGGCCAACGTCAACGGCGAGATCCAGGAGGCGCTGGAGCACGCGGACGCCTCCGATCAGCGGGGCATCGACCAGGCGCTGATCGACCTCGACGGCACCGAGCGGAAGAGCCGGCTCGGCGCCAACGCCATCCTGGGCGTCTCACTGGCGGTCGCGCACGCCGTCGCTCAGGCGTTCGAGCTGCCGCTCTACCGCTACCTGGGCGGCGCCATGGCGACCGTGCTCCCGCTCCCGATGTCGAACATCCTGAACGGCGGCGCGCACGCCGACAACAACGTCGACGTGCAGGAGTTCATGATCTGCCCGGTGGGGGCGCCGAGCTTCGCGGAGGGGGCGCGGGCTGTGGCGGAGACGTATCACGCGCTGCACAGCATCCTCTCCTCCCGCAACCTCGCTTCGGGCGTGGGGGACGAGGGCGGGTTCGCACCCAACCTGGGGTCCAACGAGGAGGCGCTGGCCCTGGTCGTGGAAGCGATCGACAAGGCCGGATACCGGCCCGGTCACGACGTCGCGCTGGCCCTGGACCCGGCGGCGAGCGAGTTCTTCCGCGACGGCGCCTACCACCTGGAAGGCGAGGGGCGCACGCTGAGCCCGGACGAGCTGATCGACCTCTACGCGAGCTGGGTCGAGCGTTACCCGATCGTGTCCATCGAAGACGGCCTGGCCGAGGACGATTGGGACAGCTGGGCCCGCCTCACCGAGCGCCTCGGGAGCAAGGTGCAGCTGGTGGGTGACGACATCTTCGTGACCAGCGTCAAACGCCTCCAGGAGGGCGTCGACCGCCGGGTCGGGACCTCGATCTTGATCAAGGTCAACCAGATCGGGACGCTCACCGAGACCCTGGCGGCGATCGAGCTGGCGCGCTCCAACGGCTACAGCTCGGTCATCTCCCACCGCTCCGGTGAGACCGAGGACACCACCATCGCCGACCTCGCGGTGGCCGGCGGGACCGGGCTCATCAAGCTGGGGGCGCCGGCGCGGTCGGACCGCGTCGCCAAGTACAACCGGCTGCTGGAGATCGAGGCCGACCTCGACGACGCCGCCCGGTACGCGGGGGCGAGCCGCCTGGCTCGGAGGCGCTAGCCGGGGCGCCGGGCCGGCGTGTGGACGGAGTGCGGCTCTACACCCTGCTGCAGCTGGGGGAGGTGGTGCTCTTCTGCGCCGTCGTGATGGCCGGCGTGCTCAGCCACCGGCCGAGCGTGGTGGTGTTCGGGGGCGGGCTGCTACTGGGGAAAGCCGTGCTCAACATCCTCGCCCCCGAGGGAGGCACCGTCCTGCGGCGCTCCGTCATCGGGTATGGGCTGGGTGCCGTCTTCACGGTGCTCGGCCTGGCCCTGATCCACACGGTCTGAGCGGTCAGAACGTCTGCACGTCGGGTCCTGACGTCCACCAGGCGGCGTGCCGCCACCCCGGGCCGCGATGGCCCCAGCCGGCACCGAAGCCCCGCCGCCCTCCACGCCAACCAGAGCCTCCGGGGGTGAAGCGCTTGGTGACGCCGCCCAGCCGGGCACCCCAGGTCACGTACCTCCCGAAGCGCTCTTCGGCCTCGCGCGCGATCGCGATCCGCTGGCCGCGCGTCTGCTCCCGGAAGCGGGCGATGCGACCGGCCTCTGCGCTCTCCCGGAACTCCGGTGTGGCGCCTGCGTCCAGCTCCACATCCGGCAGCGTGCCCATGACGACGATCTGGTCGTCCTCGACCGTGACCTCCGTGCCCGTGAACCAGCCTTCCGGCAGGCGCCCGGCGAACCAACCCTGTACGGCACCGAGTTCTTGCTCGTTCATGATTACAAGATTACACGCGCGGAAAGCCCTCCGCAAGGAGGCCGGGGCTGAGGAAGCGAAGCAGCCGGTCCCGGCGGCGCTCCCAGGTGGCCGCATCCCGGGCCTGGGGGTCGGGTGCCAGCTGGTCCGAGACCAGGAGGAGGTTGACGAACCGGGCCAGGTCGGCCACCGGCAGGTCTGACCGCAGCTCGCCGTGGGCGGCCGCCCGCTCCAGGATCAACTCGATCACGTCGCCGTCCGGGCGCGAGTGCGGTTGGTCGGGCTGCCGGACCTCCGTCAGCACCGCCTCTCGCAAACCGCCGCGCAGGTCAGGGAGCGAGAAGATGTGCCGCTCGACGCTGTCGAAGCAGGCGCCCAGCGCCGGCATCAATCCCGGCCACGGGTCGACTGCGGCAGCCACCTCTGGCCGCACCCGCGTGCGCATCAACTGGCCGGCGAAGGGCAGCAGCAGCGACTGCTTGCTGGGGAAGTAGTTGAACAGGGTGGCGCGGCTCACCCCCGCCCGCTCTGCCACCGCGTCCATGGTGGTCGCGGTGAAGCCGGTGCTCTGAAACAGGTCCCGCGCCGCGGCCACGATGTGGCGCCGGGTGTCGCGGCGGTGCTGCTCTCGCAGCGGAATCACCTGCGACCGATCGGGGTCCGTCATGCTCTCCACCCGGGACTGATAGACTGAGTCTAAATTATCGACGCAGTCTACCTCGCTGCTCGCCAGATGCGACCAGGCGGCAGCGCTCGCACGTGAGGGAGAATTCGACCGCGATGTCCTGGTTCACCCGGCTCTCCATGCGCTCCGGGCCGGTGGTCCTGATCGCGATCCTGCTCGTGTTCGGGGCCGGCATCCTGGCCGCGACCCAGCTGCAGCAGGCGCTGCTGCCCAACATCACCGTGCCCGAGTTCGTGGCCGTGATCAGCGACAAGAACGCCTCGCCCCAGGTCGTGGACCAGCAGATCACGCAGCCGGCGGTGGCCGCTGTCCAGGGCGCCTCCAACGTCGACACCGTGCTCTCGCGGTCGAGCGCGGGCGTCTCCATCCTGGAGGTGACCTTCAACGACGGCACCGACAGCCAGACCGACCAGCAGAACCTCGCCTCGGCGCTGCAGAAGGCTCAGGCGCAGTTCCCGCCCACCGCCGGCGCACCGTCGATCACGGCCTTCTCGACCGCGCTGCTTCCGGTCCTCACCTACTCGGTCTATGGCAACGAGTCGCTGGGCAGCCTCGCCACCCAGCTGAGTCAGATCGCCGTGCCCAAGCTGCAGGGGCTCTCGGGGGTCTCCACGGTGCAGGTCGCGGGCGCGCCCACCCAGCAGATCCTGGTCACCGTCGACCCTGCCCGTCTGGCCGCGCACGGGATCACCGAGCAGGCCGTGGTGGCGGCGATTCAGCAGGCCTCGCTGGTGCAGTCGGTGGGCAGCGTCGACGACAACGGGACCTCGATCCCGGTCCAGGTATCGGGTTCGCTGACCAGCCTGCAGCAGATCGAGACGATCCCGGTCACATCCACGGTCCCGCTCTCTGAGCTCGCCTCGGTCCAGCTGCTCTCCATCAGCGAGGGGACGCTGACCCGAACCAACGGCAACCCCAGCATCTCCCTCGAGATCCTGCCCACCCCGACCGCGAACACCGTCAACGTCGCGAACGAGGTGCGGGGCGCGATCCCCTCCATCCGCAACAGCATGGGCGGCGACGTCACCTTCAAAGTCATCGAGGACCAGGCGACCCCGATCACGAAGGCGATCGCCTCCATCCTCCGCGAGGGCCTCCTAGGGGCGCTGTTCGCGATCCTCGTGATCTTCTTGTTCCTGCGCAGCGTCCGTGCCACCCTGGTCGCCGCGATCTCGATCCCGACCAGCCTGCTGGCGGCGCTGCTGGTCCTCTGGGCGGCCGGGATCACGCTCAACATCCTCACGCTGGGGGCGATGATGGTCGCGATCGGCCGCGTCGTCGACGACTCGATCGTGGTCCTGGAGAACGTGACCCGCCACGTGCGGGAGGGCGAGCATCCGGTCACGGCCGCGCTGTCCGCCTCCCGGGAGATCCTGGGCGCGGTGACGGCCTCCACCCTGACCACGGTCGCGGTCTTCCTGCCCATCGTGTTCCTGAGCGGCATCGCCGGCGACTTCTTCAGCCCCTTCGCGATCACCGTGGTGGTCGCCCTGCTCGCCTCACTGGTGGTGGCGGTGATGGTGGTGCCCCTGGTCGCCTCCCGATTCATACCGCGGCCCAAGAAGGTGGTGGCGGACGCGGCGCGCGGCCTCATGCAGCGGGTCTACGTGCCCACCGTCCGCTGGGCCCTCGGCCACCGGCTCCTCACCGTCGCGCTCGCGGTGGTGCTCCTGCTCGGCTCCTTCACGCTGGTTCCGCGGCTGCGGATCAACCTGATCGATCAGTCGGGCGGCTCCACCTTCACGGTCTCGGTGGCGATGGGGAAGGGCGCGACGCTCCAGCAGACCAACACCCAGACGATGGCGGTCGAACATCTGATCAAGGGCGTCCACGGCGTCTCCGCCTACCAGGCGGTGGTGGGCACGGTGATCGACCCCTTCGCGCCACCCGGGACCGTGCCTCCCGACCCCACCACCGCGACCGTCACCGTGGTGCTGGCTCAGGACGCCGACTACACCACGGTCCGGGGCGACGTCCAGAGCGCCATCAAACACGACTACCAGGGGCCGGCCATAGTCCAGGTCGAAGGCGCCTCGACCGCCGGCACCAGCAGTCAGATCACGGAGACCGTCCAGAACAGCGACGTTCAGAAGCTGCAGACGGCGACCAACCAGGTGGTGCACGCGTTCCAGTCCATCCACGGCCTCTCCCAGGTGACTTCCAATCTGGCCGCCGACCAGCCGCAGATCAACCTCGTGCCCACGCCGCAGCTGGTTTCTTCGGGGCTCACGCTCCAGCAGGTCGCCTCGATCGTGAGCGCCGCCGTCTCGGGCTCGGTGGCCGCGCAGGCGCGGCTTCCGCAGGGGTCGGTCAACGTGTCCGTGGTGCTCCCACCGGAGACGGCGGACACCCCAGCACCTGGGAACCCTGCCGGTGCCCACGCAGCACGGCACCGTCCCGCTCTCCTCGCTGGTGACCCTGGAACAGGTCAACGGCCCGACCTCGATCGACCGCAGCGGAGATCAGCAGGCCGCCACCGTCACCGCCACCGTCACCGGCGACAACCAGTCCGCGATCCAGCGCGAGGTGACGACCAAGCTGAACGGCCTCTCGCTGCCCTCGGGGACGACGCTCGGAAACTCGGGCACGCTGGCGGACCTTTCGACGGTGCTGCGCCAGTTCGAGCTCGCCATCCTGGCCGCGATCGGGCTCGTCTACCTGATCATGGTGGCCACCTTCCGGTCCTTCCTGAAGCCCTTCGTGCTGCTCTTCTCGATCCCCTTCGCCGCCATCGGCGCCATCGTGGCGCTCACCGTCACGCGCACCGCCCTCTCCCTGCCGGCCCTGGTCGGGCTGTTGATGCTGGTCGGGATCGTGGTCACCAATGCGATCGTGCTGCTGGACCTGGTGGAGCAGTACCGCGACCGGGGCCTCCCCCTCCACGACGCCCTGATCGAGGGTGGGCGGCGCCGCCTGCGGCCGATCCTGATGACGGCCGTGGCCACCGTGCTGGCGTTGACGCCGCTGGCGGTGAGCGGCAACAGCAGCGGCGGCGGCTTCATCTCGGCGCCGCTCGCGATCGTGGTCATCGGCGGGCTGGCCAGCAGCACCGTGCTCACGCTGGTGCTGATTCCGGTCGTCTACTCGCTGGTCTCGCGGTTCACCGGCGCGCGCCGCAACCGGGAGCACGAGTCACTGCTCGACGCCGCCGGCGCCACGGGCTCGGGGAGGTCCGTGCGCGCGCCCGTGGCGGCGGCGGGGACCGTGGTCGGGATCTCCGCCGCGCCTGGCATCGAGGCGGCGCCGATCGCCACCCAGGTCGCGGAGGTGCTGGGCCTGCCCCTGCACGATCTCTCGACGCGCCTCGACGGGTGGGTGGGGGCGGTGGAGACGGTCCTCGGGGACGACCGCCGCTCACCGCGCTGGTTGGAGCGTGTGGCGACGCGGCTCGACAACGGCGGCGACGGCGCCCGGCGGCCGTTCACGACCGCCTGGCTCCTGCGCACCACCCTGGATCTCATGACCGCCAACACCGGGGGCGTGATCGTGAGCCCGCTCGCGCCGCCGGCGCTGACCGGCCCGCGCGCGCTCCGGATCCGCCTGCAAGCACCGCTGGAGCGTCGTGCCGAGCTGACCCGGGTGGACGGTGAGCCGCTCTCGGCCACGCGCTCGCGGCTGCGCGACCAGGATGCGGGGCAGCAGGCGACGGTCTCCGCGATGTACGGAGCCGAGGATGGGACCTCTTTCGACGTCACGCTCGACCCGACGACGATGCCGGTCGAGCAGGCCGCGGCGCTGATCGTCGCCGCGGTGCCGGACTCTGGCCCTACTTCGGCCAGAACCGAAGCAACGACGCTATGAAGGCGACCGCGGCAGTCCCCATGGCCGCGGTCGCGATCCATCCCAAGGTCCGGCTCAGGGGACCGCTCACGCGCTTACCCATGAACCCCGAGTCACTTCCGAGGAGGACGATCAGGGCCAACAGCGGCGGCGCCACGATTCCGTTGACGGCCGCCGCGTAGAAGAGCGCGTGCACCGGGTCGACGTGGAGGAAGTTCATCAGCGCGCCGACCGCGGTCGCCACCACGATGAGCACGTAGAACGTCGGGCGGTACCAGGGCTTGGCGTCCAGAGCGCCTTTGAACCCGAAGAACTCCTTGACCGCGTAGGCGCCCGACGCCGACAGGACGGGAATGGCGAGGAGTCCGGTCCCGATCATCCCCAGCGCGAAGACGACGAAGGCGAAGGGACCGAGGAGAGGGGTGAGGGCCTGCGCGGCCCCCTCGGCGGTTTGGATGTTGGTCTTGCCGTGGGCGTGGAGGACGGCCGCGGAAGTGAGGATGATGAAGTACATCACCACCTGGGAGAAGAACATCCCGATCGCGATATCGAGGCGAGCCGCACGCAGCTCCGCGCGCTTGACCCCCCGCCGCTGTGCCACCGTTTCCAGGGCCGCCGCGCGCATGGTCTCGACCTCGGCCGACGCCTGCCAGAAGAACAGATAGGGCGAGATGGTGGTTCCGAGGATCGCGACCAGGGCGAGCAGGAAACCTTCGCTGAACTCCAGGTGGGGGACGAACGTGGCGAACAGCACGGTCGACGCCTGGGGACGCGCCAGGATGCCGGTGATCACGTAGGCGAACAGCGACAGCGTCAGCCACTTGAACACGTTGAACACCAGCCGGTAGCTGACGAAGAGCTGCAGGCCGAGGATCAGGAACGCGGCCGGGGCGATCAGCCACAGCGTGGGGATCCGGCCGTGACTGAGCAGCGAGCCACCGGCGGCGACCGCGCCCAAATCAGCGCCCAGGTTGATCGTGTTGGCGATCACCAGGGCGCCGATGCAGCCCCCGACCAGCCAGGTCGGGAACTTCCGGCGCAGGGAGGTCCCCAGCCCGACCCCGGTCTGCAGCGCGATGCGCGCACACAGTTCCTGGACCGCCAGCATGAGCGGGAAGGTGAAGATCGCGGTCCAGAGGACGCCGAACCCGAACTGACTTCCGACCTGGGAGTAGGTGCCGATGCCGCTGGGGTCATCGTCGCTGGCGCCGGTGATCAGGCCGGGCCCCAGCAGCTTGAAGACGCCGCGCACCCCGCTCCGGCGAACCGTGGCGAGGGAGGTCAGGTCGGCTGGGGGCGCACCGCCATCAGCCTTGCCGACCTTGGCGCCGTCCTTGCGGAGCACCGCCGGCCGCGGCTCGACACCGATGGAGACCGCCTTCAGCAGCGGATCCTGGCTCGGCTTTCCGCGGCGAGCATCCCGGGATTTCCGACCCGCTTGACCCGGAGGTTTGGGTCCGGAAATCCCTTTCATTACAGCGACGATATCATTTTATCCCCAGGTGATGATGTGAAGGAACAGAACTCGCTTCTGCATCAGTTGTAAAAACCGTATGGCCCTCGAGACCACGATGGCCGGCGTCACGGCGCTGGTCGGGAACACTCCGCTGGTGCGGATCCGGCTCTTTGACGCGGTGAATCGCGATCTGCAGGTGTACGCCAAGCTGGAGTGGTTCAACCCCGGGGGCTCGGTCAAGGACCGCGCGGCACTGGCCATGATCGAAGACGGCGAGCGCCGGGGGATGCTGCGGCCGGGGAAGATCATCATCGATTCCACCTCCGGCAACACGGGTGTCGCCTACGCCATGGTGGGGGCAGCCAAGGGCTACTCGGTGCAGCTGGTGATGCCGAAGAACGTGAGCCGCGAGCGCAAGGAACTGGCGCTTGCCTACGGCGCCGAGCCCCTCTACACCGACCCCATGGAAGGATCGGACGGGGCGATCCGGCACTGCCAGCGGCTGGTGGCCGCGGACCCCGACCGCTACTTCTACCCCGACCAGTACAACAATCCGGCCAATCCCGAGGCCCACCGCACCGGGACCGCCCGCGAGATCCTCCGTCAGGTGCCGGGGTCGATCACGCACTTCGTCGCCGGGCTGGGCACGACCGGGACCTTTGTCGGGACCGTGGCCGGGCTCCGGGAGGCGATGCCCGCCCTGGCCGCGATCGCGGTGCAGCCGGAGGAGTCGTTCCACGGACTGGAGGGTCTGAAGCATCTGCCGAGCGCGATCGTGCCCGGCATCTGGCGCGCGGGGGTGGCGGACCAGGTCTGGGGAGCTCCCACCGAGCCGGCCTACGCGCTGGCGCGCCGACTGGCCCGGGAGGAGGGCTTGCTCGCGGGCCACTCGTCGGGGGCGGCGTTGTGGGCGGTCGAGCGGCTCGCGCGTGACGGCGCCCGTGGCACCGTGGTCACCGTGTTCCCGGATGGCGGCGATCGGTACCTGTCGGCGGGCCTCTACCAGGTCAAACGGTGAGGATCGAAGCCCGCGCGCTCGAGGCCATCCACGCGCACGTCGCCGAGGGGTATCCGAACGAGGTCTGTGGGATCATGGCCGGTCGCGACGGGGACAGCCTGGTGACCGAGGCACATCGCGTGCGCAACGTGAACGTGGAGCGGGCCCGCGATCGTTACCTGATGGACCCGCGCGACCAGATCCGAATCCAGCGCGACCTCGACCGGCGAGGCCTCACGCTCCTCGGCTACTACCACAGCCACCCGGACAGCCCCGCGCGAGCCTCGGTCACGGACGCCGCGGCATCGTGGGCCGGCCCCGGGTACCTCATCGTCTCCTGCCGTCAAGGCGAGCCGGCCGAGGCCAACCTCTTCGTCGCCGAGCGGGACGGCGGCCCCATGCACCAAGAGCCATACACGGTCGTCTGAGGCGGTCCCACCGCGCGCACCGTAGGATGGGACGTTCGTGCGCCGCGTCCTGTCCGCGTTCCTTGCGCTCCTCGCCGCTGTCCTCATCGCCCTCGGAGTCTTCGCCGGGGTGACCGCGTACCGCGTCTTCGCCGTGTCGCACGAGAACCAGCTGCACCGGGCGGACGCGATCGTGGTGCTCGGCGCGGCCCAGTACGACGGCAAGCCGTCACCCATCCTGCAGGCGCGGCTCCTCCACGCGCTCGAGCTCTACCGCGCCGAGTTGGCGCCCGCCATCATCACGTCCGGTGGACGGCAGCCGGGGGACACCTCCGGCTACACCGAGGCCTCGGTGGCGGCCCGGTGGCTTCTCCAGCAGGGGGTCCCGCCGGGCCACCTTTACCTCGAGGACACCGGACGCACCACCTGGCAGAGCCTGTCCAACGTGGCGGCGCTGGGGCGCGTGCATGGTTTCCACACCGTGATCCTGGTCACCGATCCCCTGGCCTCGGCGCGGGCACAGCAGATGGCCCTCACGCTCGGGTTCACGGCCGCCTACGTGAGTCCGGACTCCTATCTCGATCTGAGCTGGACCAACCGCACCAAGCTGGCGCAGTGGGGAGAGGAGACGCTGGCGCTGATGCTCTACCAGGTCGGACTCGACCGCTGGTGAGGCACACCACACCCACTCCCCGTTATGGGTTAGGAGGGACGGCGGGCGGTGACGATGTGGGTGGGGAAGTAGGGGCCGCCGAACCACATCCGCCAGCCGGCGTGGCTGCGTTCGACACCTGCCATTCCGGCTTCCCGCAGCCGGCGCGCGTAGGTGCGGGTGAAGCCGACGTCGACCAGCGCGACCCGTCCGCCCGGCCGGAGCACCCGCACCGCCTCGTCGACGGCCCGATCGCGACCTTCGCCGGGCAGGTTGTGGAGAGCCAGGTTGCTGACCACGACGTCGAACGCGGCGTCCGCGAAGGGCAGCCGGGCCATGTCCGCGGTGACGAGCGAGACGGTGGCCACGACACCCTCCCGTTCCGCGTTCTGCCACGTCTGGCGGGGCGAGTTCCCTGACTGGTCGGGCTGCCAGAGGTCGACGCCGGTGGCGTGGCCGCGCTCGAGCCGTCGGGCCGCGGCCATCAGGACCGCTCCCCGTCCGCAGCCGAGATCGAGTACGCGCTCGTCGCCGCGCAGCTCCAGCGCGTCCAGTAATCGCTTCCAGACCACGAACTTCCCGGCCAGCGTGGCCTGCAGGTAGAGCGCGATGGTGGCTCCGAGGCCGCTCATGACGAGGCCCGGGGGCAGTGCCTGGAGGGGGCGGCGGCGTGCGACGCCCCGGGCCGTGAGTGCCGCCAGCCCGGTCATCACCGCCGCCCAGAATCCCACCTGCCAGCCCAGGGACGCCAGCTCGAAGGAGCCGTCCACGCCGTAGTGTCCACGGCGGCGGCGGTGCACGTGTTCCTCCACCTCAGCGCCAGCCGAGGGCGGGCGCGACCTGGGAGAGGATGCTCTCCAGCAGGTGCGCGTTGTACTCCACGCCGAGCTGGCTGGGGATGGTCAGCAGCAGCGTATCCGCCTCCGCGATCGCCTCGTCGCCGGCCAGTTGCTCCACCAGCACCTCCGGCTCGGCCCGGCGGAAGGCCCGGATCTGCTCGGCCTGCTGGACGTGGAAGGGTGCGCCGCCCTCGTCGTCCTTGAGGGTGGAGCTCATGAGGTTCATGCCCAGTCTGGCGGCCCAGGCGGCGGTGGCGTCGAAGGCGGCGCCCCACCAGATGCGCTCGCGGAGGCCCTCCGAGTGAGGCTCCAGGCGCAGGAGCCCGGATGGCTTGGGGAACATCGGATTCGGGTTGGGCCGCGCAAAGCCACGGCCCTCGAGCACCTCCAACAGCAGCTCGGTCCGCTTGCGCGCCATGTCCGCGTCGGTCTCCCCTTCGTCCGGCGGTACCCGAAGTACCGCCAGCCGTCCATGACCTGCTCGGGGGAGCCCCGGCTGATCCCCAGCTGCAGCCGGCCGCCGCCGATCAGGTCGGCAGCCCCCGCGTCCTCCACCATGTGGAGCGGGTTCTCGTTGCGCATGTCGATGACGGCGGTGCCGATCTCGATGTGGGAGGTCCTGGCTCCGATCGCGGCCAGCAGCCTGGAGCGGAGCGTCCGCCCCGGTCACGGCCTGCGAGTAAGGCGAATCGGACCAGTGGCCGAACGAGAGGTAGCCGAGACGCTTCACACCGAGATCGAACGGTACCGCATGGCAAGGCGGGCACGGAATCGGAGGATGACTCCGGTTTGGATACAATGGCGGCATGGGTGAGAGACCGAACCTTCCAAAGGCTTCGTCGGCCGCAGGCACCGCCACGCTGGCCGGACGGCAGGTGGCGCGGATCGGCTATGGCGCCATGCAGCTCCCGGGCCCCGGGGTATGGGGACCACCGCGTGATCGCGGAGCGGCTCTGGCGGTGCTGCGGCGGGCGGTCGGGCTGGGCGTCAACCACATCGACACCGCTGAGTTCTACGGCCAGGGCGTCGCCAATGAATTGATCCATGCCGCGCTTCACCCGTACCCGGCCGACCTGGTGCTGGTCAGCAAGGTGGGCGCGAATCGCGACTCCCAGGGCGCCTGGGTGGGCGCTCAGCGTCCCGAGCAGCTGCGCGCGGGGGTGGAGGCGAACCTGCGCACGCTCGAGACCGAGCGGCTGGGAGCGGTCAACCTCCGGCTGATGGGCGGCGGCGCGCAGAGCGCCTCGCATCACCCCGATGACGACGGCGTCGATCTGGACAGTCAGCTGGCCGAGATGGTCGAGCTTCGGGACGAGGGCAAGATCGGCGGCATCGGTCTCAGCAACTGCACGCTGGACGAGCTGCAACAGGCCCTGCCGGCCGGGATCGCGTGCGTGCAGAACGCCTACAGCCTGCTCGACCGTTCGGCGGAGCCGCTGCTGGAGCTGTGCCGGGATCGCGACATCGCCTGGGTGCCCTTCTTCCCGCTGGGGTCCGCGTTTCCAGGTCAGCCCAAGGTGGCGGAGCAGCCGGCCGTGATCGAGGCGGCGGCCGCGGTGGGGGCGACACCGGCCCAGGTCGGCCTGGCGTGGCTGCTGGCCCACGACCCACACACCCTTCTCATCCCCGGCACCTCCAGCATCGAGCACCTGGAGGAGAACGTGGCCGCGGGCGAGGTGCGCCTGGACGCCGCCACGGTCGCCCGGCTGGATGCGCTGGCCCGCGTCTGACCCAGGGCGCGTTGGTGCACAGTGCACCAACGGCCCTCTTGTGTCCCCTGGTCTGGGCAATTGGTGCACCAACGGCCGGTCGCGCTAGCCGGCGGGGTCCTGTGGGAGCCCGATGAGTGACCAGGTGCCAGGGTCGGCGACCAGCAGCCGTGAGCGCACCCCCGCGTCCTCGAACGCCTTGATCACCGACTCCAGGCCCTCGCTGAAGTGTGCCCAGCCCTGGTAGTGCACCGGCATCACCCAGGGCTGCCCGAGCAGCACCGTGGCATCCGCCGCCCGCTCGCTGGTCAGCGTCAGCGGCCGGCCCCGCTCGCGCTGCGCCACCCGTGCTGCCCCGCAGAAGAGGACCGCGACGTCGATCCGCGGGTGGTGGGCGGTCACCTCCGCGACCACGCCCACCGACGCGTTGTCCCCGCTGACGTAGATGGTGGGCAGGCCCTCACCGCTCAGCACCCATCCGGTCACCTCGCAGTTGACGTTGCCGTCGGCGTCGGTGGCTCCGTCGAGGGGACCGTGAACGGCGGGGGCGGCCTCGACCGTCACCTCGCCGCCGCCGGTCAGGGGCACGGTGGTGCCCGCCCAGGTGGGGAGCCCGACGGCGATGCCGCCCAGCCGTCCCGCGCCTCCGGGTGTGGTGAGAATCTTCCCCGCCCTTAACGCGTACTCGCGCCCGGCGTGGTCGAAGTTGTCGGCGTGCTCGTCGTGGCTGAGCAGGACCACGTCGGCGGCGCCCAGCTGGTCCCCGGTCAGCGCCGGTGGCACGGTCCGGCTGAGGATCCCATAGGCCCCCGCCGGGCTGAAGGTGGGGTCGGTGACAAAGCGCGTGCCACGCAGGTCGAGCACCGCCGTCGCGCCGCCGACCAGGCCGATGGCGAGCTCCTGCCTCTCACGCGAGATCAATGTCATTGACGCGCCTCCCTGAACCCCATCGGTGCACCAGCGGGCCTTACCTTAGCGAGAGGTCGGCAAGCGTGATGGAGGTGGTCGAGTGCGGGTGGTGGTGATCGGCGGGACCGGGCACATCGGCACCTACCTGGTGCCACGCCTGGTGCAGGCAGGGCACGCCGTGGTCAGTGTCTCCAGGGGCCGGCGGGAGCCGTACCGGGCTCATGGGACTTGGAGCGCGGTTCAGAAGGTGCTGCTGGACCGCGAGGAGATGGAGGCGGAGGACGCGTTCGGGACGCGAATCGCCGAGCTGGGTCCAGACGTCGTGATCGATCTCACCTGCTTCACCGTGCAGAGCGCGGACCAGCTGGTCGGCGCCCTCCGAGGCCGGCTGCAGCACTTCCTGCACTGCGGCACCATCTGGGTTCACGGCCCGAGCGTCGAGGTCCCGACCACCGAGGAGCAAGAACGCCGGCCGTTCGACGACTACGGCAGGCAGAAGGCGGCGATCGAGGCGTATCTGCTGGGCGAGGCGCGCAGGGGCGGGTTCCCGGCCACCGTTCTCCACCCCGGCCACATCGTCGGTCCCGACTGGCCGATCGTCAATCCGCAGGGCAACTTCAACCCCGAGGTCTTCACCACGCTCGCTCGCGGTGACACGCTCACGCTCCCCAATCTCGGACTCGAGACGGTGCACCACGTGCACGCCGACGACGTCGCGCAGGCTTTCGCGCGGGCGATGGCGCGGCGCAGCGTCGCGGTCGGGGAGGCCTTCCACGTGGTCTCACCGGCCGCTCTCACGTTGCGCGGCTACGCCGAGGTCGTGGCCGGTTGGTTCGGGCAGCGCGCCTCGCTCCAGTTCCTGCCCTGGGAAGAGTGGAAAGGCACGGTGTCAGAGGAGGACGCGGCGGCGACCTGGAGCCACATGGCGCACAGCCCCAACTGCAGCATCGCCAAGGCGCGTGACCTACTCGGGTACCGACCGAGATTCAGTTCCCTGGAGGCGGTTCACGAAGCGGTGGATGTGATGGGGGCCTGAGTGCCGGCATTCGGGGTGGGCGGTGCCGGTGGAGGCCCTGAGTGCCGGCATTCGGGGTGGTACACGCTGCGGATCAAGGGTGCTCGGAACCGGCCTGCGGGGGGAACGCCGGGTGCGCTCGCTCAGGCCAGCGAGGCCTCCATCTCGTCGACCAGCGCGTCGACGACAGCGACCAGGTCTCCGTCGTGCTCGGCCGCGACCCGCCGCTGGCGCTGGTAGGAGACGCCGTCGCGCAGGATGCCCGGGATCGCGGCCAGCTCCTGGGCGCAGTCCAGCCGCCGGGCCAGAGGCAGCAGGTCCTCGACCAGGTCTTCGATCGACTGCGCGACCGGGCGTGTCGTCCCCGCGCTGTCGACGATGAGCTCCGCGTTCAGGCCGTACCGTGCCGCCCGCCACTTGTTCTCGCGAACCAGCCAGGGGGGCGGCATGGGCAGCGTATAGCCTTGGTCGAGCTGGCGGTCGAATCGCTCCACCAGGCACTGCGAGAGCGCGGTGATACACGCGATCTCCCGCAGCGTGGAGACGCCGTCGCAGATCCGCAGCTCCACCGTTCCGACGCCCGGGTGGGGCCGGACGTCCCACCATACCTCCCTGATCGAGCTGATCGCGCGCGCGCTGATCAAGGCGCTCAGGTACGACTCGAATGCTTCCCAGCCCGCGAGCTGATACGGGAGCCCGGCGGTCGGTAGCCCCTCGAACAGCTTGCTCCGAAACGACGCCAGACCGGTGTCGCAGCCGACCCAGAAGGGGCTGGAAGCGGAGAAGGCGAGGAAATGGGGGAGGTACTGAAGGAGTGCGTTGACGATCGGGATCGCCTTCTGAGGCGACCGCACCCCACAGTGCACGTGAACGCCGAAGATCTGCAGCTGTCGCGTCATCCACTGGTGGTGCTCGATCAGCTCGGCGTAGCGCGCGTTCTCGGTGAACGGCTGCGTCGTCCAGTCGGTGAAGGGATGGGTCCCGGAGCACATGATCGCCGCGTCGTATGCCGCCGCCGCGTCGCGCACCACCCGGGTGGTCTGGGCGATGTCCTCAGTCGCCTGGCCGACCGTCTGGCAGATCCCGGTGATCACCTCCACGCAGGACTGGAACAGCTCGTGCTTGATCTTCGGGTGGACCCCGTCGCCGTCCTGAGAGAGGTCGGCCAGGATCGCGTTGGAGACCGGTGTCAACTGCCGGGTGCGGCGGTCGACCAGCTCCAGCTCCCACTCCACGCCGAGGCTGGTCCGCGCGGAGGACAAGAAGTCGATGTGCACCTGAGGAGCCTACCTTCTCACCCCACCGAACTCCGCTCGCTCGCCACCCTCAGGCCAAGCTCGCTCAGGTACTGGGGGAGCATCACCCACCAGGTGGGCCAGTCGTGCTCGTAGCCCCCTCCCCAGTCGTCGACGCGATTGGGCACGCCCCGCTCACCGAGGACGGCCGCGGCGCGCCAGGATTCACCGACGTTCTCCCAGGCGCCGGAACCGGAGGCGAGCACACAGAAGCGCCGCCGCAGCTGGTCCAGCTGCGGGCCGCCCAGCCCGGGGAGGAACTGCAGCGGCGAGGCGTGGTAGAGGTCCTCCGATCCGCCGCCCACCAAGCCCTCAATGTCGTAGGTGCCGCTCATCCCGATCGCGGTCCGGAACAGGCGCGGATACCGGCAGAGCAGCGCGAGCGCGTTGAAGGCCCCGATCGAAGCGCCCGCCACGATCACCTCCTGTGGTCCCTGGCAGTCGGCGAAGATGGCCGGAACCACCTCCTCCGCGACCGCCTGCTGGAACTGGTTGAACAGCCAGCCGCGAAACTCGGCCGAGCCTTCCTTCAGCGTCATCGCTTGCCCGGCGGTGGAATCACAGGAGTAGACCTTGATCCGTCCCGCCTCGACCAGGGGCCACAGGTGGGCGACCAGCCGGCGCTCCTCGATCTCCTCCGCGCCGCCCCCGGCGGTGGGGAGCACGAGCACCGGGGCTCCGTAGTGTCCCCAGCGGGCGACGGCCAGGTCGCGGTGCATCCGTGGCGAGTACCAGCGTTCGGCGGTCTTGATATCGCTCATACTGGCTGCCGGCCATTGTCCCCCAGCGCAGGGCCGGGATGAAGGAAGGTCAGGGCCTCGCGCAGCCGGTCCCGCCAGTCCACCCACTGGTGCCCGTCGAAGGCCTCCCGGTAGCGGACCTCGATGCCCGCGGCGCGGAACACCTCGACCATGGCGCGGTTGGGGGTGATCAGCGGCTCGAAGGCGCCGCAGGAAAGGTACATCCGGCGCACCACCGGCCGGGGGTCGGCCCGGTACTCGTTGACGAAGCGGATCACGGGCGCGAACGCGGAGTGGGCGCTGGGGCGCCGGGAACCGTCGCTGAAAACGAGCGAGGCCGACTCCAGCAGCAGCGACCCGAACCGCCCCGGATAGCGGACCGCGGTGGAGAGAGATGCGATCGCCCCGAAGCTGGACCCCATCAGCGTCCTTTGGTCCGGCCTCGGCACGAACCGGAACCGGCGGGACAGGGTGGGCAGCAGCTCACGCACCAGGAACGCGGCGTGCCGGGGGTCGTTCGCGTACTCGACCAGACGCCCGGGCCCCGCGGAGACGAACGCCGCTACCAGCGGCGCCACCTCGCCGCGGTGGATCAGGTTGTCGAGGACCGTTCGTGCCGCCGCGTACCGCAGGAAATCGCTCCCGTCGTGGACCACCACCAGCGGCCGGCCGCGTCCGGGACGGAAGCCGGCCGGGAGATAGACCTGGACCTCGACCTCGCGGCCGAGCGCGCAGCTGAACAAACCGGCGTCGACCAGCGCGCCCGCCTCGGCTCCCGGGTCGGGCTCCGCCCACTCGGGATCGACGTACCCGGTCGCCGCGCACACCGACTGGGCCCCGAAGGGCCCCCATCCGAGCCGGGGGTTGAGCGGGTCGTTGAAGCGATGGCCCGCCCCCGAGGAGTCGATGGACTCGAGCTGGTACTCGACCCGCGAACCCCCGGGAAGCGCGATCGTCTTGGCCCAGAGATCAGTCCCCGCCACCCGCCCCATCGGGAGCGGATTCAGGAAGCCGGCGATGCTGTGGCGGACCCGGACCTGGTCCGCCTCGCCCCGCCAGAGCAAGGTCGCGTATGGCCCCTCCACGATGGGCGAGCTGTATCGGGCCAGGAAGGCGTCGACATCGGCGGCCTGCAGCGGCGAGCGCGAGCGGAGACGGCTGATGGCGAGCCACGAGGGGGGCACGGTGACGTCGGCGGGGGCCGGCACCGTGATCGCACCCGCCCCCCCGGTGGTGCGGGGGGCGCGAGTGGCGCACGCGGCAGCGCTATCCGGCGTAGACATGCACCGTCCGGCCCACGAAGTCGAGCAGCTCGCGTGCGTGGTCGTAGTCGGGGTGGCGCAGCCGCACCCAGGCGTTGGCCATGTAACCCGCCGCCACCGGCTGGGTCGGAGTGCCGGTGGGAGGGAGGTGGGTGTCGATGATCGAGTCGCCCGCGCTGGCCCACATCTCGTCGAGACCGCCGTAGCCCTGGATCTGGCCGTCGTGATCGGGGCGCAGCGCCACCATGCCGGCGGAGTAGCGGCGGGAGAGTGCCTGATCAGGACGCCCGTACACGATCGCGTGTGCCCACTCGCGGTAGACGTCGACGTCGTTGGCCGCCGAGTAGAGGTCCCAGGCACCGACCCCCGGCGGCCGGCAGCCGATCTCGCTGAAGCGGAGCCCCTTGGGCCCGTGGAACCACTCCATGTGGGTCGCCGAGGTGCCGATCCCGAGCGCTCCGATCACCCGCCGGCCCAGCTCTCGCACCTCGCGGTAGAAGGGCGACGAGTCGATCCGGTTGGTGGTGATGAACTGCGGTGAGATCCAGCGGTGGCGCATGGCGTCCAGCACGTTGGGGTAGTAGTGCGTGATCCACTCGTGGACCGGGTCCCCCTCCACGGTGATCGTGTCGTAGAACCCCTCGTGCCCCTCGATGAACTCCTCCATCGCGATCGAGTCGGCGTCGCCGAAGGCATAGAGAGCGCCTTCCAGTTCCTCGGCGGAATTGACCCGGGTCGTTCCCAGGGCCCCGGCCGCGGCACGGGGCTTGAGGATCAGCGGGTATCCGACCGCCTCGGCGAACGCGTGGGCCTCGCCGACGTTGTGCACCGCCGTCGACGCCGCGGTGGGCACACCTGCCTCGCGCAGCACCTCCTTCATCGAAGGCTTGTCGCGGCAGAGCCAGGTCGTGCGCACCGAGGAGCCGGGGATGTTCCGTGCCTCGCGCACGTGGGCGGCCGGCAGCTGGTGGGATTCGATGGTGGCCTCCAGGCGGTCCACCCACCAGTTCGACTGGGCCCAGCGGACCGCGGCGTCGAGCTGGCCCTCGTCGGTGATGTTATGGACCCGGTAGTAGCCCGCCATCTGAGAGCGGAGATCACCGTCCAGCTGATCTTCCGGGGTCTCGCCGACCCCGATCACGGCGGCGCCGACCTGCGCCAGGCCGGCCACGAACTTCCGCTGGTTGGCCGGGAAGGAGGGCTCCACGAAGACGACGTTCACGCCCGGAAAGGGTACGGGCCGGGGAACTGATGCCGAAGTCGCTGCCATCGCCACCGCACTCCGACTTGGTGCACCATTGGGGCGGTGATCAGCCGGATCCAGGCGTTGATGTCGCGGCAGAGCCGGGGAGGACGGCGATGACCGAGCACCTGGTGGGCTTGCTGCTGGGAATCGAGGAGGACTGGCCCCGTACCTTCGAGGCGCTGCTCGGGCTGCTGGGGCCGATCGAGGGCGACGACGGAGAGATCCACACCTTCAGCTCCGAACGCCTGACCATCGAGCCCTTCAAGTTGACCGACCGGGTCCGGTCCGACCTCGTCATCGACCGTCTCGCCTACTGGTACTACCACCCCCGCGAGTGGCTCAAGAAGGCCGCGTTGATGAACGACACCTACCTGCTCAACAACCCCTTCACGTTCCAGTCGATGGAGAAGCACTCGGCCTACTGCGCGATGCTCCGCCTCGGGCTGCACATTCCCGACACCGTGCTGGTGCCCTTCAAGAACCCCGTCGACAACGTCCGGTGGGCCTATACCTCGGCGAAGTACAACCGGCCGTTCTCCATCGACACGATCGCCGACGAGCTCGGCTACCCGCTCTACATGAAGCCTTTCGACGGCGGGGGCTGGCGCGGCGTCTCCCGGATCGAGAGCTCGGAGGACTTGCATCGTGCCTACGACGAGTCGGGGCAGATGTTGATGCACCTGCAGGCCACGGTGGACTACGACAAGTTCGCGCGGGCGCTGTCGATCGGGCCCGAGACGATGGTCATGGACTTCCGCCCCGAGCTGCCGATGCACGACCGGTACGCAGTCTCCCACCACTTCTTGAGTGAGCAGAGCGGCTACCAGGTGCGGGCGATCAACCGCATCGTGAACGCGTTTTTCGGCTGGGAGTTCAACTCGGCGGAGATGCTGGTCAAGGGCGACGACGTCTATCCCATCGACTACGCCAACGCCTGCCCCGACATCGCGGTCACCTCACTCCACTACTACTTCCCGTGGGCGCTCTCGGCGCTGGTCAAGTGGACCGCCTACTGCCTCGTGACCCGGCGGCGGAACCCCCTGGACCTGGAGATCCGCCGCTACTTCGAAGTCGCCGACGACGGCACGCTCTCCTACCGCGAAAAACTGGAGCGGTATCTGGCCCTGGCCGACGAGCACCTCGACGCGGAGCGCTACGCGGAGTGGTGCCAGACCCGGCTGCGCGGCTTCGACGAACGCGCCCTGGAATGGTTCGCGGGGCCGGAGTTCGATGCCCTGTTGGTGGAGACGGTGCGGGCCACCTACCCGCAGTGGGAGCAAGAACGGTTCCTGGCACACTTCCGCGGGTTGGTGGGGATGTGGGTACGGGACCAGGAGCGGGACCCGACCTCGCAGCCCAGCGCCGGCTGACCTCTGCGTCCCCCACGGCCCACCCGGACACCCCCGAATGCCGGCACTCGGGCCGCTGGGGCCATGCTGGGAACCCCGAATGCCGGCATTCGGGCTTAGCACTCGGGAAGGCTACGCGGGCGCGGGTGCCGCCTCTGGTTGATGCCTGGCCAGGTACTCGGGGAGCGTGATCAGGGGCGGCCGCTCCCAATCCTCGATGTCCTTCACCTCCAGGAAAAAGCGGTCGGCCGAGTAGTGGATCAGCTTCATCGACCGGTTGACCTCCTCCAGCAGGTGGACGCGGTGACGGTCGCCGAGCCGCTTCAGCGCGACCTGCATGATCGCGAACGACATCTTGGAGAGGTCGAAAAGGTCCTGATTGCGGTGGATCCGGACGCCAAGGTCTGACTGGCCGATGCTGTTGAGGCCGAAGTTGTCGAGGATATCGATGAGATGCCCGATCTCGACTCCATAGCCGGTGAAGAAGGGCAGCCGCTCGAGCAGCTCGCGGCGGCCGGCGTACTCGCCCGAAAGGGGTTGCAGCAGGCCTGAAAGCTCGGGGTAGAAGAGGTTCAGAACCGGCCGCGCCATCAACTCGGTGACACGTCCGCCGCCTGCCGTCTGCACCTCGCCTCCGAAATTGAGTGGCCGCCGGTAGAAGCCCTTCACGTAGGCGAGACGGCGGTCGGTGAGGAGCGGTCCGACGATCCCGTAGATGAACTGTGGATGGATGTTCGAGATGTCGGTGTCGCACCAGGCCACGATGTCGCCGCACAGGTGGTGCAGGCTCTTCCAGAGCGCCTCGCCCTTGCCGGTGAAGGCGCCCATCTCGGGCAGGATCGCTGGGTGTTGAACGACCGGGACCCCATGGGCTCGCGCGATCTCGACCGTGTGGTCCTCCGACCCAGAATCGACCACCACGATCTCGTCGAGGAGCGGACACTCGTCCATCAGGTCGCGCTTTAAGGTCGAGACCACCTCGCCGATGGTCGCCTCTTCGTTGAGGGTGGGCAGCCCGACCGAGATCGTCAGCCCCTGCCGGTGCTTGAGGCGGACCAGCCGCTCGACGTCGTGGAACTCGCGGGCGTGGAAGGTGTTCTCGGCAAACCAGCGGTCGACCACCGCCTGGACGTCGGCGTGGACGCGGGGTTGGGGCGGCGCCAGCGTCACCGGCGCCGGCGTCTCGATCCGCGGGCGGCGGCTCTTGGCCAGGATCACGGTCGAGGAAAGGTTCCGCACCGTCTCCTCCAGCCGGGCGCCGACCAGCGTCGGGGTGCGGGCGTCAGCGTAGGCGCCGAGCACGACCACCGCGTGCTGGGCGGCGGCGGCGCTGATCGCCTGGCTGGGACCGGTGGCGTCCAGCTCGACGACGCGCAGACGGCCGGGGTCGATCCCGCGCAGCAGCCGCCGGAACCGCTGCTCCTCACGGTGGCGCCGCTCGCCGGCCTCGGAGGGGTCGTAAACATGGAGGGCGGTCAGGTGGGTGTCCGCGGCCTGGGCGACGTCCAGGGCCACCCGCAGCGCGAGCGCGGCGCTGGGGCCGCCGCGCACCGGCACCAGGACACCTTTCCTCCCCGCCGCCTCCAGGTGCGGATGCACCATCAGCAGGTCGGCCGGAGGATCGGCGGCCAGGTCCATGAGATCCGGGTCCTCTGCCCTTTGCGAGCCAGGCCCAGGCCACTCCAGCACCACCAGGTCGCTGCCGTTCTCGACCGCCGCCTCACGGATGCCCTGGGCGATGGTGTAGGCGACGCGCACCTGCACCGTGAGCGGGGTGGGGACGCGCTCGCCCAGCTCGGTGGTGCGCCGCAGCAGCTCGCGGTAGCGGCGGGCCACGGTCACGTTCTGCGCGATCGGCCGCTCCGCGCTCATCTCCACCACGCCCAGCAGCTGGCCGGCACCGTGCTCCACCTGCGCGATGGCGTTGGCGATCCGCAGCAGCTGGTCCACGTGCCGGGCGCGACTGATCGGAACCAGCAGCCGGAACCCGCGCCGCTGTGCGTTCACCGTGGGGTCGGTCACGCCCGGGCCTGCTTTGGTTCGACAGTGGGGAGCGTCGCCAGCGTATGTTCGATCACGGCCGGCCAATCATGCCTGGAAAGGACCCGCAGACGCAGGCGCGCAGCTTCCGACCGCAGTCCACGCTCGACCGCCGCCGCCACCTGGGCCGCGTCGCCGTCGAGCGGGAAGGTGAGCAGGGCCTCGCCGCCGGCCACCTCCTTCAGCACCGGCAGGTCGGTGGTGACCACCGGCGCCCGGCTCAGCGCCGCCTCCAACACCGGCAGACCAAAACCCTCGGATTCACTGGTGAGCAGCACCAGGTCGCAGAGGCGGTACAGCTCGGTGACCATCTCGCCCGAGACCGGATGCGGATCCCCCGGGCCGGCGGCCTCGAAGAGGAAGTGCACGGCGCTGGTGAGGCCGAGGCGGGTCCGCAACTCCACCAACCTGGCGGCGTACCCCGTGTTGGCACGGTCATGCGGCCCCAGCGGCCCCGTCACCACCACCTGGAGCCCGGGGTGGGTCCGGCGCAGCACGGCCGCCGCCTCCACCGCCAGCTCCAGCCGCTTCCGCTGGGTGACGCGGACCGGGACCAGCACCAGCGGCCGGGTGCCGGTGACGCCGGCCCGCCGCAGCACCTCGCGCGCCTGGCCGGACACACCCAGGAAGGAGGGGGCGTCGATGCCGTTCGGGACCACGGGCACCTGGGCGGCCGGCAGGCCCAGGGTGTGCTCGATCTCCCGCCGGCGGACCTGCGAGATGGCGACGTAGCGGACCTCCGGCTGCGCGGTGTGCAGGATCTCGAGCAGGGGACCTGGGCGCTGGAAGGCCAGGTAGCGAGGATTGATCCAGGCCAGGTCGTGTGTCCAGGCCACAAGAGGGGCGGGGACCCGGGTGAGCGCCCGGGCCAGAGGCAGGTTGAACGGCATCGTGAGGACGTTGTGCGCGATCACGCAGTCGCGGTCTTGGAGGTGGGGGGTGAGCTCGGCCAGCAGCTCCGAGGTCAGCGCCTCGAACTCCGGCACCGGCTCCTCTCCCGCGGCCAGGGCCTGCGCCAGGGCCTCGACGCGGGGGTGCCGGGAGTCCAGCAGGGGGATCACGACGCCGTCGCCGCGGCCGGTCACGATCTTCACGTCGTGGTCGAGCCGGCGCAGCCAGCGCGCCTGCTCGCCGAGGATGCCCTCCACTCCCCCCAACACCGGCGGCGCGGTGTAGTGGACGAGCGCCAGACGGCGGGTCACGCGCGACCCAGCCGGATCGACTTGATCGCCGCCGGCCGCCGCTGGACCGACACCTGCGGCTTTCCGTCCTCGTCGTACTGGACCGCGAAGTCGAGGGTGCCGTCGGCCACCCGCATCCCGCTGATCTCGACCTCGTGAAAGAGGTCGGTCGGCACCGGGTCGATCCGCACCCGGCCGTTGAGGACATCGGCGTCGATGCCGAGCAGGGTCTGCATGAAGTGGAAGAGCGAGCCCGCGCCCCACGCCTGGGGGCTGCAGCTGATCAGGTACTCACCGGGAGCGGAGTTGAAGCGCAGGTCGCGGGTGAAGCCGCAGAACAGCTCCGGGATGCGATCGTCGCTGAAGCGCATGCAGCCCTCGATGACACTTCGCGCCACCGTCTCGGCGCCGGCCCCGCAGTCGTAGCGCCGCAGCCCGTGGGCGATGATCGAGTTGTCGTGGGGCCATACCGACCCGTTGTGGTAGCTCATCGGGTTGTAGAAGGGGCTTTCCTTGGAGAGCGTCCGCACCCCCCAGCCGCTGAACAGCTCGGGGGCGACAAGGCGGGCGGCGACGCGCGCCCCCTTCTCCGGGTCCACGATCCCCGACCACAGGCAGTGACCGGGGTTGCTGGTGACCGACGGCACCTGCCGCTTGTCCCCGTCCAGCGCCTGCGCGAAGTAGCCGGCCTCGGCCATCCAGAACCGCTGATTGAACCGCTCCCGCAGGAGCCCGGCCTCGGCCTCCAGGCGCTGGGCGAGGGCGGCACGGCCGGTGCGCAGGCACCATCGGGAGAGCCCGACTTTGGCCTGGTACACATAGCCCTGCACCTCGACCAGGGCGGCGGGAAGCTTGGCCGGGTGCCCGTCGGGTGACATCAGCGATTGGGCGGAGTCCTTCCAGCCCTGGTTGCGGACGCCCCAGCCGCGGTCATACTTGCGCTCAGGCGCGTGCTCGGCGTACTCCACGAAGCCGTCGCCGTCCTGGTCACCGTAGCGATCGATCCACTCCAGCGCCGCCTCCACGTGCGGCCACAGCTCGGTGAGCAGCTCGACGTCGCCGGTCCAGTCGAGCAGCTCGACCAGGAGCACCAGGAAGAGCGGGGTGGCGTCGACGCTGCCGTAGTACGGGGTGTGGGGCACCTGGTGGAGGTGCGCGAGCTCCCCGAAGCGGATCTCGTGCATGATCTTGCCCGGCTCCTCCTCCCGGTCCGGATCGGTGGCCGTCCCCTGCTCCTGCGCCAGGTAGCGGAGGCTGCCGCGAGCCAGCTCGGGATTCAAGCTCAGCGTCTGCAGGGAGGTGATCAGGGCGTCGCGGCCGAAGGGGACGGCGTACCAGGGGATCCCGGCGGTCGGCAGCAGCCCGGTGGGACGCTCGTCGGCGAGGACCCGCAGGTCCTGCTGATTGCGCCACAGCAACGCCCTGTCGAAGAGCTCGTTGTCGGTGTGGATACGGGTCGACTGCTGGTTCCAGCGGTCGTAGGTGTCCTCCAGCCCGGCCAGCGCCCGGTCGAAATCGGCGATGCGGGCGAAGTCGCCGTCGAGGACGGCGTGGATGCCGACCACGCAGACGAAGACCTCGTGCGGGTCGAGCGTGATGCGGACCGAGATCCGGTCCTCGTGAACCGTGGGCTCGGGCCTGACCACGATCCGGGTCTGGCGCCGGACGCGGTCCAGGCCCTCGTAGCCGAAGATCAGCTGGCCCCGCTCGCGGCGCGGCTGGGAAAGGGACCCGAGCGCCTGCGGCGTGACGTACTTGCGGACCGCGAAGATGTCCTGGAAGTCGGCCCCGAAGCGCAGCTCCAGCTCCAGCTGCATGGTGCGCGCGGTGCAGTTCTGGAGCCCGATCCGGTCGTGCAGCCCGTCGTGGACGAAGCGACTGCGCCGGATGCTGAGCGTCTGCTGAGCGATCGTCTGACCGTCGAGCCCGACCAGCTCCGGGTTGACCATCTGGAATGTGGCCACGTAGGCGCGGTCGACGCTGTGGCTGAGGAGGATCGGCGTCTCTCCGTTGAGCCGGAGCTCGTAGGTGCTCAGAAAGCGGCAATCCTGGCGGTAGAGACCGAAGCCGCGCTCGTCGTCCTGGGGGAAATCACCATGGTCGTCGGAGGCGCAAAAGGTGTCGTTCTCCTTCAGGACCACGCGGCTCTCGAGCACGCCTGTCATTGTGCGCGACTCGTCATCGGGGGCCGGGAAGCAGGGACAATGGCCGTCATGGCCCGTCCCCTGGTTGCCCTGGTGGGGCGGCCCAACACCGGCAAGTCGACCCTCTTCAACCGCCTCGTCGGCTGGCGCCAGGCGATCGTCGACAAGGAGCCGGGCCTGACCCGCGACCGCCTCTACGGCACCACCGACTGGGAAGGGCGGGAGATGACGGTGATCGACACCGCGGGCCTCGACGTGCTGGAGGGCCTGCGGTCTTCCGATCCGGCCGAGCAGACGCGACTGGCCATCGATGAGGCGGACGTGATCGTGCTGCTGCTCGACGCTCGGGAGGGCCTGACTCCGATCGACCGCGACATCGGCGAGATGCTGCGACGCTCCGGACGCCCGGTGGTGGTCGGGGCCAACAAGGCCGACCACCATGGGACGCCGTATCTGCGGCACGAGCTGTACGAGCTGGGCCTCGAACCCGTCGTCTCTTTGTCCGGCCAGCACGGGATCGGCGTCGACGATCTGCTGGACGCCATCGTCGAGCGCCTGCCACCGGCTCCGCCCGAGGAGGAGGAGCCGGAGGAGGTCGCCCGGCTCGCGATCATGGGGCGCCCGAACGTCGGGAAGTCATCGCTGCTGAACCGGCTGCTGGGCGACGAGCGGGCGCTGGTCGCGGATACGCCGGGCACCACGCGTGACCCGGTCGACACCCAGGTCATGTTCGACGGCCTGCCCATGACGCTGATCGACACCGCCGGGATCCGCCGCCGGGCCGCCGCTCGGGACCGTGCCGAACACTTCTCCCTGCTGCGCGGGATCAACGCGATGGAGCGGTCCGACTGTGTGCTGCTGGTCCTCGACGGTCCCGAGGGCGTGCTGCGGCAGGACCAGCACGTCGCCTCCTACGCGCTGGAGGCGGGCAAGGGGCTGGTCGTGGTCGTCAACAAAGTGGACCTGCTGGAGGGAGAGGACAGCCAGCGGCGCCACTGGCAGGAGGTGGTCCAGCGCGAGCTGCGGTTCGCGCCGCACGTGCCGGTGGTGATCGCCTCGGCGCGCACCGGCCGCGGGACCCAGCAGATCCTGCCCACGGCGCTCGAGGTGGTGGGGCAGCGCCACGTCCGGGTGCCGACCAGCCGGCTCAACCAGGTGCTTCGGGAGGCCTTCCTGGAGCATCCCCCGCCGTCCTTCCGGAACAAGCGGTTGAACCTCAAGTACGCGACCCAGGCACGCTCGGAAACGCCGACCATGGTGCTGTTCGTGAACGACACCGAACTCCTGCACTTCTCCTACCGGCGCTACCTGGAGAACCGGCTGCGGGCTGAGTTCGGGTTCGCCGGCAACCCGCTGCGGCTGGTCCTGCGGGCGTCGGCGCGGGAGGGCGAGCGGGCGGGCCGCCACTGACCCCAGTCAGCCGAGGACCTGGGCGGTGCGGCGGGCCGTGGCCTCGAGGTTGGGCAGGTCCCTCCGCCAGGCGTTGTAGATGAGGTGCGAGACCCCGATGCGGACCTCGTAGCAGCGCAGGCGGAGGTCGAAGTCCGTGAGGTCGACCCCGGCGGCGCGCCAGTGGTCCAGCGCCCGCTCGCGCAGACCGGCGGCGGCGATACCGCGGTGCCAGGGACCCCAGAACGTGAACCAGGCGAGCTCGTAGAGGTGGTCGCCGTAGAGCGCGCACTGCCAGTCGATCAGCGCCGAGACGCGGGCCCCGGAGACGAACACGTTGCGGTTGAGCAGGTCCGAGTGGAGGAGATCGCGCCGGTTCGGGCAGCGGCCGGACAGCGCCTCCAACTCATCCATGCCCCGGCGGAAGGTCCGGTCGGCTAGGTCGGAGGCGGCCAGGTCACCGCGCCAGGTGGAGCGGAAGGCCTCCGGCGTCCCACCGTCCACGGCGAGCAGGAACTCCCGCCAGTCGCGGTGGCGGCCGTTTCCCCGCGCGTCCCAAGGGCCGAGGCCGGTCGACCCTGAGGTGTCGGCCGTGCGCAGCGCGTCCAAGGTGGCCAGGACCGAAGGCGCCGCCGCCTCCATCCGCTCCGGCGGCAGATCCTCCAGGAAGTCACCGAAGGCACGCTCCGAGATCGCGTAGTAGGCGCCTTCCGCCTCGCCCACCTCGAAGACAGCCGGGATCGGGAGCGCCGGCGACGCGAAACGGAGGGCCAGCAGGTCGACGTCGAAGGTGTGACGGTCGGGGTTGAACCGCACCACCAGCTCGCGTCCCGCGTGCCGGAACGCGTAGGCGCGCGACCACTCCCCCTGCGGGAGGTCGGGTCCCACCTCGACGTCGCCGCCAAACCGCCCGCGCAGGAAGCGCTGCGCGGCCGCGACATCCACCTGTTCACCCAAGAACCGTGCTATGGGCCCATCATGAGCCAGCTTTCACTCGAAGACGGCGAACGCGGTGGCGGCAACCAGGGCCGCGGCCAAGGGCCCACTGTCCGCACCGGGACCTCAAAACGCGCGGGGTAAGGTCTCAGTGCGGACAGTCGGCCCTTAACCCAGATTTTTCATGAAGGTTTCCGGAGGGTGCGCAGTCAAGGACGGAGAGGGCTGAGGTTGACATTCGCGCCCGACTGATGGGTTCGTCGCGTTGGGTTCATGGCTTTCGCCAGGGTCGAGAGTCCGGAGCGGATGCCGTCGGGGGCCCGGACATGGGGCGCGCGCGAGCTCGAGAGGCGTGCCGACCTCGCCCCCTGCGGTGATCGGTCGAGGCGGCCGGGTGGTGGTGGGCCGGGATCAGGTCTCCGGGATCTGTCGGATGCGGGTGAAGGCGGTGGCCAGCAACTCGCTCCAGCGCCAGTTGGACTGCAGGCGCAGGAGGAGGCGGCGGCCGCCATGGACCAGGCGCCCGGCGGTGTGCAGGAGACGGTAACGCAGGGTGCGCGGTTCCCAGAGTTGGGCCGCGCCGCGCAGCGCGATGCGGCGGAAGTGGCAGAGCAGGTCGTGAGCGGCAAGCACCAGTTCCAGCCAGATCTGGTTGGGCAGAAAGTCGCGGAAGGGGAAGGCGCGGAGCCCGGTCTCCTTGGCACAGCGGATCTGGTCCTCGCAGCGGGCGCGGGCACGATGGCGTGCCTCCAGGAGGGCGAGATCGGACCCCTCCTGGTCGGTGATGAAGACCTGGAAGCGCCAGCCCTGGTGGTCGGTGAAGGAGAGCTGGGCACCGGGGTGGGGACGCTCACGGCGGCAGATGGCGCGGGTGCCTGAGGGCCAGGCGGAGAGATCGAGGTCGACGAGCTCGCAGACGTCCGCCCCCTCGCGCTCCTCGGCGTCCTGGCGGATGGCCGGGGTCCAGCTCTCCTCGGGAACACAGAGGATGGCCTCGCGGACGTCCTCGCGGAGATCGAAGCCGACCGAGAACTTGGTGTGCTCGCGAGCGCGCACCGCCTTCCAGGAATTTGTGGGTGGCGCCGGCGCTGTCGCAGCGCACCAGCAGGGGGGCGTCGCGCACCCACTCCGGGAGCTGCCGGCAGGCCAGCTCGAAGACCTCGAGGTGATCGGTGACGGTGTTGGAGCCGGCGCTGCCCGGGCGCAGGACGGCGGCCATCGCCTCGCCGGTGGCCTCCAGGAAGCCAGTCAAAGGATGGTAGCCGAAGCCGTGCTTGTAGTTGCCCGAGGCCTGCTCCTTTTCGGAATGCGCGGTGACCAGGGTGGCGTCGATGTCGAGGACCAGCAGCTCGGGTGTGCCGGCGCTCTGCCAGGCTCGCCGGCGCATCTGCCCTCGCGCCTCGCGCAGGCGCTCCAGGTCGGCTTCATGAAGGCGCTCGATGACGCGCCAGGCGGTCGGGACGGAGGCGACGTGGCCGAAGAGGTCGGGCTGATCGCGGAGCGTGGAGATATCGCTCAGACAGTCACCGCCGTCGGCAATGCTGACGACGAGATCGGTGAGGACGAGGCCTGGGTGATGGACGGCGCGAGGCGAATGGCGCGGGTCGAGACCGTGGCAGAGGGCCTGCGTGTAGCCGAGTCGATCGGCCATTTCGCGGAGTGCGGCGGCGCCCGCGTGATTGACGAGCCCGGAGCCGTCGGCGCTGACTGCGAAGGAAGGGCGACGAATGCTGCTACGCTTCACCTGAAAGGTGCCTCCTCGGCTGGACGAATCGGAAGTGAGCAACCGCATTCTCCCAGTTCTGGACAGGCACCTTTCCTGCCTCTACGCTGCCCTCGCTCAGCGCCCCACGTGAAATATCGGGGTTAATGAGCGCGCGCCCTCACGCCGAACCGTGCGTTGTACGCTCAGCCATGATGGCGCAGAAGGTCCTGGTGGTGGACGACGAGGACCACATCGTGGAGTTGGCCCGGCTGTACCTGGCACGGGAGGGCTTCGAGTGTGTGGGCGTCCAGGACGGGGCCGCCGCGGTGGAGCGGTTCGCCGACGTCCGTCCCGACCTGGTCGTGCTCGACGTCATGCTTCCCAACAAGGATGGCCTCACCATCTGCAAGGAGATCCGTCGCCAGAGCCAGGTCCCGATCATCATGCTCACGGCCCGCGACGAGGTGACCGACAAGGTGGTCGGCCTCGAGCTGGGGGCGGACGACTACCTGACCAAGCCCTTTCACCCGCAGGAGCTGGTGGCGCGGACCAAAGCTCTGCTGCGGCGCGCGCAGGTCGAGCCGGATGAGCCCAAGGTCGTGCGCACGGGCGGCCTCGAGATCGACATCGAGCGTCACGAGGTGCGGTACGGCGAGGCGCGCATCCAGCTCCGCCCCAAGGAATTCGACCTCCTCACCATGCTCGCCCGCCATCCGGGCCGGGTCTTCCAGCGCTCGGAGCTGCTCGACCTGGTGTGGGGGTACGACTTCTCCGGCTACACGCGCACGGTGGACGTGCACGTGCAGCAGCTCCGCGACAAGCTGGCTCGCGCGGGGGTGGATCGGGTCGCGATCACCACCGTCTGGGGCGTCGGCTACAAGTTCGAGACCAAGGACACCTGAGGTCCGGCGATGGGGAGCCTGCGAGTCCGGCTGCTGATGGCGTCGATCGGGCTGGTGCTGGTCGCGTTGGTGGTGAGCGGCATCATCTCGGTCCTGCTGGTGACTCGCCTGGAGCTGACCAGCACCCAGGATTCCCTCACCAACGCGGTCGGCAATATCGGAACACAGGTGGTGACCGCGGACACCGCCGCGGCCGCCGCCCAGACCGGGTGCGGCTCCGACAACTCCAGCAGCGTGGGACCACCGAGCGCGCACATCTCCAACCTCTACCTGTGCCAGCTGGCGGACCGGATGCAGAATCTATCGCTCACCGGAGACCAGCAGCTGATCGTCCTTTCCGGCGACCTCACCGTCCTCTACTCCTCTCAGGCCTACCTCTACCAGACGCAGGTGCTGCCGCATGGGACGCTCGGATTCCCGCACCCCGCCAAAGTGGGCGACCCCTCTCTCTCCGGGACCGGGTACATCGACGGCCAGGCTTTCCTCTTCGCGGCCACACCGGTGGAAGGCGTGCACGTGGCGTGGGTGGTCCTTACCGTCCCCCGGGGTAGTGTCTATAACCAGGCCGCCCGCATCGTCATCCCGCCGGTCCTGGAGGCGGCCGGCGCCGCGCTGATCCTGGCGATCGCGGTCAGCCTCCTGCTGAGCCGGGCGCTCACCCGCCCGCTGACGGAGTTGGAGCGGGCCGCCGGAGACATCGCGGCCGGCAACTACAGCCGGCGTGCCAAGGTGGAGGGACCGCGTGAGGTGTCGGTGGTCACCGAGGCCTTCAACCGGATGGCGGAGGCGGTGGAGACCTCGCGCGCCCAGCAGCGCAACTTCCTCGCCGACGTCTCGCACGAGTTGAAGACGCCGCTGACCAGCCTGATCGGTTTCAGCCAGGCGATGACCGACGGCAGCCTGCCGGAAGGCGAGCCCCAGCGGCGGGCGGCCGCCATCGTCAACGAGGAAGCGCAGCGGGTGCTGGCGCTCTCGCAAGCGCTGCTGGACCTGGCTCGGGCGGAATCCGGCCAGTTGGAGTATCACCTGGGACCGGTGGACCTGGGAGCGATGCTGCAGCAGGCGGTCACCATCGTGCATCCCCGCGCGGCCGCCCGCGACCTGCAGATCCAGCTCCGGCTGCCGGCGCTACCGCCAGTGGCCGCCGACCACGATCGCCTGGTGCAGGTGATCGAGAACCTGGTCGACAACGCGGTCCGGTACGCGCCCCCGGAGGCACGGATCGAGATCGCCGCCAGCGCGACGGCCGATCAGGTAGTGGTCGACATCTCGAACCCGATCGGGGAGCACCGGCCGGACCTGGACCGGATCTTCGACCGCTTCTATCGCGCCGACCCCGCCCGCTCCTCGACCCGGCGCGGAGCCGGCCTCGGGCTCGCGATCAGCCGCCGGCTGGTGCGCGGCCAGCGCGGGGACCTGACGGCGTGGATCGACCGCTGGGACCGCATCCACCTGACGCTGGTGCTCGACCGCAGCACCGGGAATCGCCTCACCATCGAGGCGCCGAACCCACTGCCGGATGAGGCGGAGGAATCGGCCACCGCCGCGGCGGCTCGAGCCTCCTACGCGGAAGCGCCCGCCACCGCCAGCAGCCAGTTGACAGAGCCCTTGAGGTAGGGGTCCGAGAGCGGCAGCAGCCGCACCCGGAGGTGGGTCTCGTCGACGACTTCGGCGCCCCACCACCGCCACTGCCGCTGGTCCGGCTGCAGCCAGTGCAGCCAGGCCCGGAGTGACCATCGATCGAGGACGCAGTCCCGCACCTGGCGATCGTCGACACAGGCCGCCACGAACCAGGCCGGGAGCAGCGTCTTCCACTCGTCCAGCGACGGCCAGGCGCCTTCCTGGTGGTCGAGCACGGGGGCCAGCGCCTCGCGTACACGTCCCAGGGCGCGCCCGGCGCCCCCCTCGGCCTCAACCTCGATGACATCCAGCGCCCCTGGCGGGACCTCGGCACCGGCGCCCTCGGCCAGATGCCGCCGCTCGTCGGCCGGCGTCACCCGGGCGGAGCGGGGGGGAGTGCCAGGATGAGGGGCTTCTCGAGCAGCGAGCGGACCTCGCCCAGGAACTGCGCCGCCGTCTGCCCGTAGAAGACCCGATGATCACAGGAGAGCGTCATCCGCATCCCGGAGCCGATCGCGACCTGGCCGTTCTCGACCAGCGGGACCTGCTTGATCTGGCCCACCGCCAGGATCGCCGACTCCGGCGGGTTGATGATCGCCTCGAACTCGTCCACCCCGTACATGCCGAGGTTGGAGATGCTGAAGGTGCCGCCCGAAAGGTCGGCGTCGGAGGGTCGTCCGGCGCGGGATCGCTCGATCGCCTGGCGGGTGTCGAGCGAGATCTGGATCACGTCCTTCTGGTCGCAGTCGTGGACCACCGGCACCAGCAGGCCCATGCCCTCGGCCGGAGGCACCGCGATGCCGATGTTGACGGCCCGCTTCCGCTCGAAGTGGTCCTCCACCCAGCTGGCGTTGACCTCCGGGAACCGGGTCAACGCGATCGCGACCGCGCGCGTCACGAAGTCGGTGACCGTCACACGCTCCGCCGCCGGGACCGAGTCCTTGAGCTGACGGCGAAGCGCGACCAGCTCGTCGACCCGTGCCTCCACCGTGACATAGAAGCTGGGCACGGTGCTGCGGCTGAGCGCCATGCGCTTGGCGATCGTCGCCTGCATCCGGGTCGGCCGCACCACCTCGGCGGGCTCGGTGGGTCGGGGAGGGGCGGTCCGGGCCGGCGCCCCCGCGGCCGCCGGAGCCGGGGCCTGGGCCGGAGCACCCTGCGCCGCCTCCGCCGCCCGCTGGACATCCTCTTTCACGATCCGGCCGCCCGGGCCGCTGCCCCTCACGCGGGACAGGTCGACCCCGTTCTCGCGCGCCAGGCGCCGGGCCAGCGGCGAGGCGCGCACGCCCTCCGGAAGGCGCTCCTCGCCGGCGCCGCCCCCGGCCGCTGCCGGCGCCGGTGCGGCCTCGGTGGTTGCCGGGTGCTGTGTCTCCTCACCCGCGGGCTCGGGTTCCTGAGCCGGAGCCGCCTCCACCTTCGGCTCCTCCGCCGCCTCCGCAGTCGACTCCTCCGCCTTCGGTTGCTCCGCCGGTGGTGCCTCCTCCTGCGGCGCCTCTTTGGCGTCCCCGATGCGGGCGATGAGGTCTCCCACCGGGACCGGTTTCCCCTGGTCGACGACGATGTGCAGGTACCCCGAAGCCTCCGCCTCGAGGTCGAAGCTCGCCTTGTCCGACTCCACCTCGGCGAGCACGTCGCCCCGCTTCACCTGGTCGCCCTCTTGGACCTTCCAGGTGAGCACTGTGCCCTCCTCCATGGTGTCGGAGAGCTTGGGCATGTTCACATCGGCCATCGACTGTCTCCCAACTGCAGGGTGCGGCTCAGCGCAGCGCCCGCTTGCAGAGCTCCACGATCCCGTCCACCGAGGGGATCGCCGCCTTCTCCAGGTACTGGTTGTAGGGCATCGGCACTTCCGCGCCGCCGAGGCGAAGGATGGGGGCGTCCAGGTGGTCGAAGCACCGCTCCTGGAGCCCGGCCGCCAGCTCCGCGCTGACGCCATAGGTCGCCCAGCCCTCTTCGGCGATGACGCACCGGTTGGTCCGGCGCACCGACTCCTCCAGCGTCTCCCAATCGATGGGGCGCACGCTGCGGAGGTCGATCACCTCCAGGTCGTAGTCGTCTTCGGCCAGCCTCTCCGCCGCCTGCACCGCCTGCACCGCCTGGCGCGACACCCCGATGACGGTCAGGTCGCTGCCCCGACGCCTGGTCTCGGCCTTGCCCAACGGCGTTGTGTGGTCTCCCTCGGGCACCTCACCGCGGGTGTTGTAGAGCGACATCGACTCCAGGAAGATCACCGGGTTGTCGTCGCGGATCGATGCCTTGAGCAGCCCCTTGGCGTCGGCCGGCGTGGTGGGCGCCACCACCACCAGGCCCGGGATCGAGCCGTAGAGGTTCTCGAAGCTGTGCGAGTGCTGGCTCGAGAGCTGATGGCCGGCGCCGCCGGGCATGCGCAGGACGAGCGGGATCGTCACCTTGCCGCCGAACATGTAGCGGGCCTTGGCCGCGTTCTGCACGATCTGGTCGAACGCGACCAGTGAGAAGTTGACCGTCATCAGCTCGGTGACCGGGCGCAACCCGCACATCGCGGACCCGATCGACGCGCCGACGAAGCCCTCCTCCGAGATCGGGGTGTCGACCACACGCATGGGCCCGTACTTGGCGAGCAGGCCCTCGGTGACGCGGTAGGAGCCGCCGAAGGTGCCGATCTCCTCCCCGATCAGGTAGACGCGGTCGTCGCGCGCCAGCTCCTCATCGAGGGCCTCGCGGAGAGCGACCCGGTAGAGCGTCTCAGGCACGGCGGCCCTCCTGGTCCTCGAACTGCCCGGCGTAGAGGAAGCGGTAGAGCTCCTCGACCTTCGGGTTCTCGCTCTGGTCCGCGAAGCGCACCACCTCGTCGATCTCGGCCTGGACGTCGTCGTCGACGCGCTCCAGCTCCTCGCGGCTGGCGATGCGGGCCTTCTCCAGCCGGTGCTCGAACGAGATCACCGGGTCGGCCTCCCGCCACTTCGCCTTCTCTTCGTCCGAGCGGTACCGGTCGGGGTCGATCACCGAGTGGCCGAGGTAGCGGTAGGCCACCGCCTCGATCAGGCGCGGCTGGGAGTCCTCGCGGGTCTTGCGGACCATCTCGGCGGTCTTGTGCAGCACCTCCAGGACGTCCATCCCGTCGACGCGAACCGACTCCATCCGGTAGGCGCAGGCGCGCTTGTAGATCTCCGGCTCCGCCGACGCACGGTCGACCGGGGTGCCCATCCCGTACTGGTTGTTGACGCAGAACCAGACCACCGGAAGGTCGAGGACCTTGGCCATGTTGAGCGACTCGGAGAAGGCGCCGATGTTGGTCGCCCCGTCGCCGAACATGCAGAACACGATGTCCTGGCCGCCCTCGGGTGGCTCCTGCCCCAGCACCTGCTGCTGGTACTTGAGCGCGAAGCCGGCGCCCACCGCCAGCGGAAGGTGGCCACCCACGATCCCATACCCGCCCATGAAGCGACGCTCGTAGTCGAACATGTGCATCGAGCCGCCACGCCCGTGCGAGGTGCCGTCGACGCGGCCGAACAGTTCCGCCATCACGGCTCGCACCTCGACGCCGCGGGCGATCGCGTGCCCGTGCTCGCGATACCCGGTGTAGAAGTAGTCGCTCTGCCGCAGTGGCAGTATGCCGCCCGCGACCGTGGCCTCCTCACCCAGGTTGAGGTGGCAGTAGCCACCGATCTTGGCGTGCGTGTACTCGACCTTGGCACGCTCCTCGAACCGCCGCACCAGCAGCATCAGCCGGTAGAGCCGGAGCAGATCATCGCGGTCCTCGGATCGCAGCTCGATCTCCTCCGGCGGCCGCTGAAGGCGGATCTGGCCGTCCACCAATGGGGACGCGCCGTCTCGCTCTCGCACCTCATGTGCCACGTCAGGCTCTCCTTCTAGTGGCGCGCGCCACTCCGCGGTCGTCGCTCCCCGGGTCGCGCCGTCCAGCCGACGCGTTGTCGTTCTCGGGTGGGTTGACTCCGGGGTCTCTGCGGGACCGGGCCGGCGGAGTCAGGTGGGGTATAAGACGCAACCCGTCAGGACGATACCGGTTCACGATCGGCATCCGGCGGTCACGGCCGAATGCCCGCGGCGTGACCTTGATGCCGGGAGCCCCCTGGCGTCGCTTGTATTCGCTGTGGTCCACGAGAGCGATCACGCGGCGGACCTGGTCGGGATCGTGCCCGGCGGCGATCAGCTCCTCGGGCGAACGGTCCTCCTCCACGTAGCCCTGGAGGATGGGATCGAGCTGCGCATAGGGCGGGAGGCTGTCCTCGTCGCGCTGGTCCGGGCGCAGCTCCGCCGAGGGTGCCTTGACCAGAACGTTGGCGGGAATGACGGGAACCGGGGGCAGGGCGTTGCGATAGCGGCTGAGCTCGAAGACCAGGGTCTTGGGGATATCCTTCAAGACCGCGAATCCGCCCACCATGTCGCCGTAGAGGGTGCTGTAGCCGGTCGCCAGCTCGGATTTGTTGCCGGTGGTCAGGACCAGCCAGTCGAACTTGTTGGAGAGGGTCATCATCAGCGTGCCCCGGATCCGGGCCTGCAGATTCTCCTCCGCGAGGCCCGGCTTTTGGCCCCGGAAGGTCTCAGCCAGGGTCTGCGTCAACGCCTCGCGCCCGGGCTCGATGGGCAGCTCGAGGGTCTCGATGCCGAGGGCCCGGGCCAGCTCGAGCGCATCGTCGTTGCTCGACCGCGACGTGTAGACGGACGGGAGCAGGACGCCGACCACCCGCTCGGGGCCGAGCGCGTCCACCGCCACCGCCGCCGTCAGCGAGGAATCGATCCCACCGGAGAGCGCGATCAGGACCTTCTCGAAGATCCCGGTCTTGCGCACGTAGTCGCCGGTGCCGAGGACGAGCGCCTGGTAGACCTCGGCCGCCCCCTCCAGCGGCGTGGCAAGCGGCCGGCGCGGCGGGCCCGCCGGCCGCGAGCGCGGGTGCTCGGTGACCAGAACCTCGTCGGGGTCGAGGTCGATCTGCACCGGCCCCACCGTCTCGCTGCGGAGCCGGGTGTCACGCAGGCGCTCGCCGAACACCGCGCCCACGTCGATGTCCGCCACCAGCAGCTCCTCTGCCATCGAGGGCGCGCGGGCGACGACCGCGCCCGAGGGATCGAAGACGCAGCTGTTGCCATCGAAGATCAGCTCGTCCTGACCGCCCACCGTGTTGACCCAGACCATGAAGGCGCGCGCGTCCATCGCACGGGTGGCGATCATCTGCTCGCGCGAGAGCCGCTTGCGGGCATAAAACGGGGAACCGTTGATGTTGACCAGGACCTCGGCGCCCAGCTCCGCCTGCAGGGAGACGGGCCCCGCCGGGTACCAGGCGTCCTCGCAGATCGACACGCCCACGCGAACGCCGTCGATGATGAAGATCGGGCAGCGCCGGCCGGCGCGGAAGTAGCGCTGCTCGTCGAAGACGCCGTAGTTCGGCAGGTAGATCTTGTGGTACACGCCGCGCAGCTCTCCGTCCCGGGCCACAAACGCGGCGTTGTGAATGTCGAGCTCGAGGTCGACGAAACCGCCGATCACCGTGATGCCGTGGGAGGCCGCCACCAGCCGGTCCCGATGCCGGAGGTTGTCACGGACGAAGGACGGTTTCAGGACCAGGTCCTCGGGGGGATAACCGGTGACCGCCAGCTCGGGGAAAACGACCAGGTCGGCACGCTCACCCCGCGCCCGCTCGATCCACTCGAGCATGCGGTCGGTGTTCCCGTGGAGGTCACCCACGGTGGCGTTGAACTGCGCCAGCGCCACTCGCAAGGTCCGCGGTACGTCGGTTTCCACGGACCTCTATTCTGCGCCCGCCCCTGCGTCCGGTGAGGAGCGGCCAGCGGCGGCGTCAGCGGATCGGAAAGGCGACGTCGCAGACCTCCTCATCCGGCGCCGCGCCTTCCGGGGTGGCGCCGTCGCGGTAGACCTCTCGGGGCGGCCCCAGGCTGACCCGGCCGCGAGCGTCGATCCACCGCTCGACCGCGTCGTACGCCGACAGGATGTGGGGCCACTGCAGGTGCGCCGCCGTGACCTTGACGTAGGCCTCCCGGTGCGCGGGTTCAAGCCGCGTCTGCGCCGAGGCGGTCGCGACCGGCAAGCACACCTCGACGGGACCGTCGCTGTCCTCGTTGACTTCCCCGTGGAATGCCACGAACAGCTCACCGGCGGCTCCCCCGTGCGCTCCGGCCGACCTCCGGAGCAACGTCTTGGCGCCGATGATCGTGGCCGGCAGCCCCTGCAGATAGGTCGCCCGCTGCTCGGTGAGGACGGTCTGCCCGGGCACGGTGCGCTCTCGCACGTCGAAGGCCTCGAGCGATGCCTCGCCGCAGGCCAGGCTCTGCCGCACCCGTCTTGCGAGCTCGCGCTGGGAGGCAAGGCGCCGTTCGACCTCCTCCCAGTAGGCCCCGATCAGGCGGGCACCGTCGTCGCCCGGGGTGACCACCACCCTCGACACCTCGGACAGGGGCATGTCGAGCCGCCGCAGCGCGACGATCAGCCGCGCCGTGAACAGTTGCTCCTCCCGATACCAGCGGTAGCCGTTCTCGGGGTCCACCCGGGCCGGGGACAAGAGACCCAGCCGCTCGTACAGCCGCAGCGCCTTCATCGAGAGCCGCGACCGCCGGGCGAAGGTGCCGATCGCGAGCATTCGCTCGCCAGGCTCGCTCACACGTCCGTCACGTGGGGCCACTGGGGTCGGCGAGCCGGAACGCGAGCTCGGTCTCCCACGCGTTCATATCCGGCTGCTCGCGCGGGTCGGTCAGATACAGCTCCAGCCGTGCCCCCCAGCGCTCGCCCTCCGGCGACTGGGACACGTCCCATGTGAGTCCGTGCTCATCGGCCCAGCGCAGGAGCCTGGCCGTCGCGTCCATCAGCGTGCTGGGATGACCGACGTGCCGCAGCGTCGCGTACCGGCCCGCCGGCAGCACGCCGGCATGCACGCGTTCGTCACCCTCGACCGGCTGTGTCGTCGCCACGCCCGCCTCGACCTCGAGCCCGCGCTCCATGTCGATGACGTTGTACTTCCAGAACGGCGGCCCGGCCGGCTGGCCGCCATGCCGGCCGAGCCACCCGAAGACCTCCTGATTCAATGGCGGCACCACCTCGCCGAGGTTCTGCATCGTGACCTTCGCCGTGATCGCGGCGTAGGGCTGGGCCGAGCGTTCGGTGATCGTCGGTTCCGTGCTCATGCCGACAGCGTGAAGCCTGCCCTTGGGACAAGGTCAAGCGGTGTTTTGCCGGCGCCGTCCGGGGAGCGACGACCAGCCGCTGCTGGTGAGCGCGTAGAAGACGGCGATCGCGAGATACAGGAACGCGGCCAGGTAGGGGGAGAGCAGGCCCAGCGCCGCGCAGCCCGCGTAGGCGAAGACCCCGACCCAGGCGCGGACCCCCTCCCGGCGGGCGAAGGGTGCGTCGAAGGGGGCGAGGAAGAGGTGGGGGACTCGCACCAGGTGCCTCCAGAGCCCCACCCAGGGGAGGGTCATGAGGACGCCCGTGAGCCCGTAGAGCACCGCCGCCACCCGCCCGTTCCACCCCGGATCGTGGAGATGGGCGGCGAGGATCGCGGTCGGGAAGGGGAGGAAGGCGACGAACAGGAGCAGGGAAAGGTTCCCCCACTGCAGGGTGCGGTCGGTGGCCCGCAGCCGCTCGAAGAAGGCGTGGTGGTTGAGCCAGATGATGCCGATGGTGAGGAAGCTGGTCAGGTAGGCCAGGTAGGCCGCCCACTGATGGACCAGCGTCAGAAAGAGGGATCCGTGGGCCGGCACGTCGGCGTGAAGGTCGAGCACCAGCAGCGTGATCGCGATCGCGAGGACGCCGTCGCTGAACGCCTCGGTGCGCGAGGTCGCGGAGAGGCGGAGGCCCTCGTCGGTGACGGCGGCCGGCCGGCTGGAGTCGTCGTCGCCCATGATCCTGGGTCCAGGATCGTACGCCGGAAACTGCGGTCTCCCGCCCTCGGCTCATCCCTCCGCCCCCAGCTGGTAGGCGGTGACCGTCGGATGCATCACATTAGCGCCGGCTCGTGCACGACCCGCACCCTCCAGGACCCTGGCCTAGCGACCGCGCACCGTCGGCTTCTGAAGCCGAATGTGGCAATGTGATCCAGCGCGACTCCAGGACGGGTCGCGACGCCCTGCGGGAGATGAAGTTGAGATGCCATGGTGGGGAACGGTCCTGATCGCGTTGGGTGCTGCCCTCATCGGGGTCTTCTGGCGAGCTGGTTTTGAGGAGTGGCGTGACTTCCGCGGTGCCCGTCGCGTCGTGGCCGGCGAGCTGTCACGAGCGGCTGCGGCGCTGCGCGCCATCGAGCGCGAGGGGGCAGCGGGCGTGCATCTCCCCACGGTGCTGAGCACCGAGGCGTATCGGGAAACCAGGCTGGTTCTGGCGCGATACCTGCCCGGTCCTCTTTGGACCGATCTCGAGCATGTCTACGACCGCGTCCAGGCGCTGGAGCACGAGCTTGGAGGCCCCCTTCCGGACGCCGAGATCGAGGACCTGTGGCGCCAGGCTGACACCGTCGCGCAGAAGCTGCGCCATCAGCGGGTGTTCGGGGCATGGAGCCCGAGGCGGCGACTCCGTGGATAGGACGGTGGCCATCGTCGCTCATCCGACGTTCACGAGGGCTGTTCTCAGGCTCTCGATCGCTCGGCGAAAGGAGGTCTATATCGCTTTGCGAGCCATCGAGCGTGGAGACGAGCTGCTCGAGCGAGACCAGGGCAACATCTACCATTTCGATCTCGCGTGGGAACCCGGTCGCCGGCTGCGGCTGCTCCTGGCCCGAGGTGTGAAGGGGGACCGGGAGGTCGCCCTGGCGGTCAACGCCTTCTGGATTGACGCTGGAGGCATGACCTCAGCCACCCGGATCACCGCAGCCAGGCGTGCCTGGGAAACGTGGGCCCCTTGATCCGGATGCCGGCTTGCTCGTATAACATGCATGGTATGGCGGGGCTGAATCACGGGGCTGTGCCCGAGAGGGCCATCTCGCTGGATGAATTGATCGATCGTGAGAACGAGCAGCATCCAGGGCTACGGGACGCGGTTGAGCTCGGCGTCCAGCGGCGGCGCTTCCTGAGCAACCTGGCGAGCCTGCGTGAGGCGCATGGTTTCAGTCAGCAACAGGTCGCCGTGCGGATGGGCACAGGGCAGCCGGCGGTGGCCAGGCTCGAGAGTGGTGCCATCGATCCGAAATTCTCCACGCTTCAGAAGTACGCGGGCGCCATTGGTCTGCGGATCGAGCTGATGGACGGGGCGGCGCCTTCGAGAACGGATTAGCCTCTGGATCCGATTCACGATCCGCGCCGGCGTGCACCGACTGCCGGCACTCGGGCGGGGCAGGGTCACCGGGGTGCACCGACTGCCGGCACTCGGGTGGGGCAGGGGCACCGGCGTGCACCGAGTGCCGGCACTCGGGCGGGGCAGGGTCGGTCAGTCGAGGTGGGAGGGCAGCCCGAAGGCTCCGAACGCGGTCCCATCAAGGAACGAGGTGATCTCGTGGATCTGCCCACCCCGGAACCCGAACACGTTGATCGACCACGCCCGATACGCGCCGGCGCCCTCGGGACGGAGGTAGAGGGCGGCAGCCGGCTGCCCGTTGGCGCTGGTCGAGAGGTGGCGCCAGGCCCCGCAGCTTCCGAGCGGGACCCGCACGGCGAAGTCCATCACCGCCGCCCGTCCGCGATACCAGTGTGGGAGCGGCGGCATCGACCAGGTGGCGTCCTCGGTCAGCAGCGAGGTCAGGAGGGCCGCGTCGCCTCGCTCGAGTGCGGCGCAGTAGCGGTTCACGACCTCGCGCAGGCGGGCGTCGTCCAGCCGCCGCGGCGTCGGCTGCAGGCTGTGCTCGGGGGCGCGGGCGGCGAGTGCTTTGCGCGCCCGCTCCAGCGCGCTGTTGACGGCGCCCACCGAGGTGCCCAGCATGGTGGCGATCTCGGCCGCTGAGAGCCCGACCACCTCGAAGAGGAGCAGCGCGGCACGCTGGTTCCCGGTCAGATGCTGGAGTGCGGCCACGAACGCGAGTTCCACCGCCTCTCGCTGTTCGTAGCGGGCTTCGGGGCTGAGCTGGCCCGCGGCCGCCTCAGCATCCGGGTAGGGGCCGAGCCAGGCGACTCCCTCCAGCGCGGTGTCGTCCACCACGGCGTGGTCGCTCGGAGGGCCCAGGTCGGCCGGCAGTACGTGCGGCTTGCGGGTCCTGATCGCGTCGAGGCAGGTGCGAGTGGCGACGGCGTACAGCCAGGAGCGCCAGGATCCGCGCCCCTCGAACCGATGCCGGCCCCGCCAGGCGCGGAGCAACGTCTCCTGCACCGCGTCTTCGGCGTCGTGTATCGAGCCCAGCATCCGGTAGCAATGGGCACGCAACTGCGGCCGCAGGGGCTCCACCAGTCGCTCGAACACGGTCGCGTCGCCCAGGTCCGTTCCGACCATCAGCGGGGAAAGTTCACTCACCGCGATGAGTATGGGGGCGCGGCGCCGTCTTGTCCTTCGATGGCACTCCATGACCGTGACTACAGCTACGATCCCGAGCGGGCAGCGCTGCTCGAATTCCTCTCCGCGCAGCGGCAGAGCGTGCTCGCCATCCTTGACGGACTGGCGGAGGCGGCGTTGCGCATCTCCGTGATCCCTTCCGGCTGGACCCCGCTCGGTCTCGTCGAGCACCTGACGGGAGCCGAATTCTTCTGGATCCAGGTTGTCCTGCTCGGCACGCGTGGCCCCATCCCTCCCCTCGACGACTCGGCCGAGGTCGGGGAGTGGGGTCCCTTCCTCACCGATCGCCCGGTTTCCGAGGTGATCGATGAATACCGCCGGCAGTGCGCCGAGAATGACGCTGCACTCCGTGACCTACCACTCGAGACTGCTCCCCGCTTCCGGCCCCCGTGGGCGGGACCGGGGGAGGCCACCGACCTGCGGTGGATTCTGCTCCACCTGATCGAGGAGACGGCTCGGCACGCCGGTCACCTGGACATCGCCCGGGAACTGCTCGACGGGCGGACCGGCCTGGGTCCGCGGTAGTCCACCCGTCTGACTTCCGCTTTCGCGTGAAAGTGGGCTCATCGGCCCCGCCATGGTGCCCCTCTCGCGTGAAAGCGGGGTTATTGGTCGCGCCTCGGATAATGGAGCGCATGGTCACGGTCACCATCCTCCCCGACCGCGCGGTGCGCGAAGTCGAGGCGGGAACCGTTGCCGAGACGCTGCGCCGTCTCGGGCTGCACCAGGACGCCCACCTCGTCGTGCGCGGCGAGGACATCTTGACCGGGGACACCCGCCTGCGCGACGACGATCGGGTGGACGTGCTCCCCGTGATCTCGGGAGGGCGCCGCTGATGTACTGCCACACCTGCCGCAAGCCCGCCAACGTAGAGATCCGGCGCAGCCGGATCGCCTTCTGCGCCGGCTGCTACCCCGATTGGTTCCGCAAGCAGGTCCAGGAGCGCATCGATCACGACCGCATGTTCCGGCGCGCCGACAAAGTGCTGGTCGCGGTCTCGGGCGGTAAGGACAGCCTCGCCCTCTGGCATGCCTTGACGGAGCTCGGCTACCAGGCCGACGGCATGTACATCCGGCTCGGGATCGGCGCCTACTCCCGGCGCTCGCAGGAGAAGTCGGAGGCGTTCGCGGCTCAGCACGGCCTCACGCTCCACCAGGTCGATCTGGAGCGCGAGGAGGGCTTCGACGTGCCGGATCTGCGCGACGCGCGGAGTCACAAGCCCTGCGCCGCGTGCGGTGCCGTGAAGCGGTACCACTTCAACAAGCTGGCCTTCGACCTCGGCTACGACGTGGTCGCCACCGGCCACAACCTGGACGACGAGGCAGCCACCCTGTTCGGCAACATCGTCCACTGGAACATCGACTACCTGGGCCGCCAAGGGCCGGTACTGGAGAGCACCCACCCGGGCCTGGTGCGCAAGGTGAAGCCGCTCTACCGCCTCTCGGAGCGGGAGACCGCCGCCTACAGCGTGATCTCACGCATCGACTACATCCTGGAGGAGTGCCCGATGGCCAAGGGCGCGAAGTCGCTGGCCTACAAAGACCTGCTCAACGGTCTCGAGGAGCAGCAGCCGGGCGCCAAGCATCGCTTCCTGGTCGGGTACCTGAAGGGCGGCCGCAACGCCGTCGCCCAGGGTACGTTCGATCCCTCCACCGAGCTGCACCCGTGCGAGCGCTGCGGCCAGCCCGCCACCGGCAGGATTTGCTCCTACTGCCGCCTCGCCGAGCGCGGCCGGCAGACGCGCGAGCGGCTGGCCGGCAAGTACGCGGCGATCCCGATGGCGAAGTAGCTTGACCTACTTCGAGCGGCTGCGAGCCGGGATCGCGCGCACCGGCTCGCACCTCTGCGTAGGCCTGGACCCGGATCAGGATCGGATCCCCGGCGGCGCCGAGGGTGCCTACCGCCACTGCTCGCGGGTGATCCGGGAGACGCTCGCGCACACCTGTTGCTACAAGCCCAACTCGGCGTTCTGGGAGCAGTACGGGCCGAACGGCCTGGCCGCGCTGCGCCGGCTGCGCGAGGAGGCACCGCCGGAAGTGCCGTTTCTGTACGACGCCAAGCGCTCGGACGTCCCCAACACGATGGCGCGCTACGCCGAGGCGGCGTTCGGGGCGCTGGGCATGGATGCGATCACCTGCCAGGCGTATCACGGAGCCGACTCGCTGCGCAAGCTGACTCGATACGCCGACCGGGGCGTGTACGTCGTCTGCCGGAGCTCGAACCCCGGCGCCTCCGACCTCCAGTACAAGGAAGCGGACGGAGCCCCCTTCTATCAGCGCGTGGCCGAGCTGGCCGCCTCTGTCGACGAGGCTCACAACGTCGGTCTTGTCATGGGGGCCACGGCGCCGCCCGAGATCGAGGAGGTGCGGCGGCGGTCGGAGCTCCCGTTCCTGATTCCCGGCGTGGGGGCGCAGGGGGGAGACCTGGAAGCCTCGGTCCGCGCCGCGCTGTCCGACGATCTGACCTCTTGTCTGATCTCCGCCAGCAGGTCGGTGCTGTACGCCGACTCGCCAGGAGCGGCGGCGGCCGAGCTGGCGGCCGCCATCCGGGCCGCGCTGACACCGGCGTGAGAGCGGCGGTCCGCGCGCTGCTGCTCGACCCCACCGACCGCCTCCTGTTGCTCTGCGGGCACGACCCCTCGCGTCCCGAGCGGGGCCGGTTCTGGTTCACCGTCGGCGGGGGGCTGGATCCGGGGGAGGTGCCGGAGACGGCGCTGCGACGGGAGGTCGTCGAGGAGGTGGGAATCCAAGACCTCGAGGTCGGGCCCCCGGTCTGGCTGCTCCGCAACCGTTTTGTCTTCAACGGGCGAGCGGTCGACCAGGAGAACACCTTCTACCTGGTGCGGACCGGGGAGACCGCCGTCGACCGCAGCGGGCAGGACGAGGTGGAGCAGGAGTCGATCGTGGGCGCGCGCTGGTGGACGCTGGCCGAGCTGCGCACGACCCCGGACCGGCTCTACCCGGTGCCGCTGGCCTCAGCGCTGACGGCGTTGCTCCATGAGGGCCCGCCGTCCGCGCCGATCCGCCTGCCCGACGAGTAGATCCGGGAGCGCGGGTCAGGCGATGGCCGGGTTGTCGACCACCCAGCGCCAGGTCCCGTCCGGCTGGCGCCGCGCGATCTCAGCCGTCGTGCCGGTCGCGACCACGCTGGAGGTAAGGGCAAGGTCGCCGGCGCGCACCGTCTCCTGCGGGCGGCCCGGCTCAAAGTGCGGCCGCGACCCCAGCAGCTCCGCGTACACGGCCCGGATCGCGGTGTGACCGCGCGCCACCCGCCCGGGCCCGACCCGCAACACCGCGTCCGGCTCGTAGAGCGCGACCAGCCCCTCGAGGTCGCCGGCGTTGGCCCGCTCGACGAAGAGCCGTGCCAGGTCCTCTGGTTCGCGTGCGGTTTCCGTCATCCGTCTCCCTCGCGTCAGATTCAGTAAGCGATCGCCGGGTCATCGACGACCCAGCGCCAGGTGCCGTCGGGCTGGCGGCGGGCGACCTCGGCTGCGGTCCCGGTGGGCAGCACCGTCGCGGTGAGAGCCACGTCGCCGGCGATCAGGGTGGGGCGGGCGACGCCGGGCGAAAATCGCGGCTGCACGGCGAACAGCTCGGCGTAGGCGCGGCGGATCTGATCGTGCCCGAGGGCACGCAGCCCGCTCGGGAAGGCGACCACCGCGCCCGGCTCGTAAAGCTCGAGGACGCCCTCCACGTCGCCGGCGTTGGCACGGTCCAGGAAGAGGAGCGAGAGGGATTCCGGAGTGTGGTCGAACATATGTTATGGGGTATCCATTTGAGTGCAGCGCCCCCAAGATCTAGTAATCGCTCCGGGGCGCGATGAGCTCGTAGTACGGATGAGGATCGGTGGCAACGGCCTGCTCCACGAGCCGGTACCAGAGCAGCCCGCGAGCCTTGGAGGCTCGACGGTTGAAGCGGAACGTGTACTCGTCGAGGTAGTACCCGAGCTGACGGGCGTCCAGGCCGTTCTGGATGGTTCCGGCGAGCCAGCGTTTGAGCAGCGACGCGACTCGGTGGACACCCGGCAGCAGTTCGTGCGCCAACGAGCCGGAGTGCTCGATGGTCCGCTGATCGACGGTCACTCCGACCTTCTCGCCGAAGTCCTGGTAAAGGGGGTCGCCATCCGTCTGCAGGATCGATCCCGGGGCCACGTTCGTTTTCGCGAAGCTCACCAGGTCGAGCTTTCGACGCGTCCGGTCGATGACCGACATCCGAATGCGACCCAGCCCTCGCATCTGAGCCGCGGCATGCTCGACCGCGATCACGACCTCGGCCTTGTTGTAGTACCGCGGCGTATTCATTCCGGGCGTCCGGCCACCGATGAAGGTGCAGTCCATCTCGACCACTCGGCCTGGACCTCCGAGCTTCTCGCGGTCCGGACGCACCATGGCGCGGCGCAGTTTGTGCATCCAGGCCCAGGCGGTCTGGTACGAGCCGAACCCGAGGACGCGCTGCAGACCCAGGGCCGAGACGCCGTTCTTCTGGGCGCAGATGAACCACATAGCCGCGAACCAGGTCGGGAGCGGCAGGTGCGAACGGTGGAAGATCGTGCCCGCGGTTGCCGACGTCTTGCGCCCACAGCGCCGGCACATCCATCGGGGCCCGGCCACTTTCCAGGCGTCCCCGTGCCCACATGCCGGACACACGAAGCCAGCCTTCCACCGCACACGGGCCAGGAACTCGACGCAACTGCCCTCGTCCGGAAACCATCGCTCGAATGCCTGCCAGCCTCCGGGGTAGTCGCGACCGGCTTGAGGGTGATCTTCATCTGCCACGAGCACAAGATACTGGGGCTACTGCATTCAAGCAGATACCCCATACATATGTATGGGGTATCCATTTGAGTGCAGCGCCCCCAAGATCTAGTAATCGCTCCGGGGCGCGATGAGCTCGTAGTACGGATGAGGATCGGTGGCAACGGCCTGCTCCACGAGCCGGTACCAGAGCAGCCCGCGAGCCTTGGAGGCTCGACGGTTGAAGCGGAACGTGTACTCGTCGAGGTAGTACCCGAGCTGACGGGCGTCCAGGCCGTTCTGGATGGTTCCGGCGAGCCAGCGTTTGAGCAGCGACGCGACTCGGTGGACACCCGGCAGCAGTTCGTGCGCCAACGAGCCGGAGTGCTCGATGGTCCGCTGATCGACGGTCACTCCGACCTTCTCGCCGAAGTCCTGGTAAAGGGGGTCGCCATCCGTCTGCAGGATCGATCCCGGGGCCACGTTCGTTTTCGCGAAGCTCACCAGGTCGAGCTTTCGACGCGTCCGGTCGATGACCGACATCCGAATGCGACCCAGCCCTCGCATCTGAGCCGCGGCATGCTCGACCGCGATCACGACCTCGGCCTTGTTGTAGTACCGCGGCGTATTCATTCCGGGCGTCCGGCCACCGATGAAGGTGCAGTCCATCTCGACCACTCGGCCTGGACCTCCGAGCTTCTCGCGGTCCGGACGCACCATGGCGCGGCGCAGTTTGTGCATCCAGGCCCAGGCGGTCTGGTACGAGCCGAACCCGAGGACGCGCTGCAGACCCAGGGCCGAGACGCCGTTCTTCTGGGCGCAGATGAACCACATAGCCGCGAACCAGGTCGGGAGCGGCAGGTGCGAACGGTGGAAGATCGTGCCCGCGGTTGCCGACGTCTTGCGCCCACAGCGCCGGCACATCCATCGGGGCCCGGCCACTTTCCAGGCGTCCCCGTGCCCACATGCCGGACACACGAAGCCAGCCTTCCACCGCACACGGGCCAGGAACTCGACGCAACTGCCCTCGTCCGGAAACCATCGCTCGAATGCCTGCCAGCCTCCGGGGTAGTCGCGACCGGCTTGAGGGTGATCTTCATCTGCCACGAGCACAAGATACTGGGGCTACTGCATTCAAGCAGATACCCCATACATATGTTCCATTCTGGCCACAGGCGGCGATCCGCCGCAACCCTCCGGACCCGCGCCGGCGCCGCAACCCTGCCGCCCGGTTAGCATCCGGCGGTGGACGTACTGGAGTTCCGCCCGCGGCAGCGACGGACGTACCTGATCTGGGCGGCCGTCAGCGTTTTTCTGGTTCTGCTCGGCGTCCTGGGTGTGGCCGTGGCGCCTCACGTTGCCGGCGGGTGGACGGGGTTGCTCGTGCTCCCGGGTGGAGTCGGTCTCGTCCTCGCGCCGCTGACGCTCAACGGCGCCATCGCTCGCACCGTGTTCTCGGAGCATGGGATCCGGACCGGAGGGATCGTCAAGCGCCGGGCACGCTGGTCAGAGGTGTCCGCGATCCAGACCACGCGGGCCCAGGCCAGGAGCGCGCACGGCACCCGGGTCCGGGTGCAGCTCTCGTCGGGGAAGTCGTTCCGGCTCTCGGCGCCCTCCGACCTCCCCGACGGGGAGGACTCGGAATTCCTGGCCAAGCTCGGCCGCATCGAGGCCTACTGGCACGCCCGGCGGAACCGGTCAGGTTGACCGGCCGCCCGGCATCGGTCGGAGGACGGACGCAATCCGCGGGCTGCGATTGGCACGATAGAGACATGCGATCCACCTTCAGCGCCGCGCCACCCGCGGCCAGGCTCGGGAGCGGCCGGTGAGCGACTCCCGCCGGCTCCGTCTCCTCTGTGTCCACGCCCATCCCGACGACGAGTCGAGCAAGGGGGCGGCGACCATGGCCAAATACGCCCGCGAGGGCGTCCGGGTCATGGTCGTCACCTGCACCGGAGGGGAGCGGGGGAGCATCCTCAACCCGGCGCTGGAGGGCGACGAGACGCTGGCCGCCAACATGGGGGAGGTACGGCGTCGCGAGATGGAGCGGGCCGCGGCGATCCTCGGCGTCGAACATCGCTGGCTCGGCTTCGTCGATTCCGGTTTCACCCGCGATGGCCCCGAGCCGGTGGCGCTGCCCGAGGGCTGCTTCGCGCTGCAGCCGCTGGAGGTGACGGCGGGGGCGTTGGTGCGGATCCTCCGCGAGTTCCGGCCGCAGGTCATGACGACCTACGACGAGAGCGGCGGCTACCCCCATCCCGACCACCTGATGACCCACCAGGTCTCGATGGCGGCGCTGAGGGCGGCCGCCGACGCCGAGCAGTACCCGGACGCCGGGGAGCCCTGGCAGGTCTCGAAGCTCTACTACAACGGCGGGATGTGGCGGGGTGGCCTGCTCAAGATCCACCAGGCGATGCTCGACCGCGGCCTCGAATCGCCGTTCGCGGAGATGCTGGAGTGGTTCGCGAAGATGCCGGTGCGTCTGCGGCCGCCCACTACCACCTACATCGACTGCGCCCGGTACTTCCCGATTCGCGACGCCGCCCTCAAGGCGCACGAGAGCCAGGTCGACCCCGAGGGTCGGTGGTTCAAGGCGCCGATGGACCTGCAACAGGAGATGGCACCCAACGAGGAGTTCACGCTCGCCGGCACCACCATCCCCGCCACGCTCCCGGAGACCGACCTGTTCGCCGGTCTGCGGGACCCCTCTCAGGCCTCAGCGGAGCGCGAGGCGGTCCAGGCTTCATAGGCGCGACGCCAGTCGGCACGCGTCACGTCGAACAGCTGCTCGTCGATGTACCGGCCACCCTTGACGTCCACCCACTTGCGCACACCCGCCCTCCGGTAACCCTGCTTCAGGAGCGCCGCCGCCGAGCGAGTGTTGGTCTCCGCCACCTCGGAGCGCAGCACGTGGAGCCCGATCCTCTCGAAGCAGTACCCGAGCAAGAGGTGCTTGGCCTCGGTGCCGTACCCCTGGCCCCGGATGACGGCCGGGCCCACGCCGCTGAACGTTTCTCCGTTCCGGTGCACCCAGTCGAGGTCGAACACGCCGACCACGCCGACGAGGCTGTCGTCCTGGCGGAGGCAGACGGCGAACGCGATGCTGTCCGGCGGGCGCGTCCGGTACTCCTGCTCGATCCCGGCCACGCGTTGGAGAGGGCTCGTCGGGACCCGCTCGCGGTACATGAACGTGTCTTCCTCGACCGCATCAAGCCACGCCAGTCGGTCCGCGTCGGAGAGTTCGAGCGCGCGCAGGTACACACGCTCGCCGATCAGGAGCGGATTACGCATCGCGGACCGAGGAGGCTCGCCCGGACTCGTGAGCCCGGCGCCAGTCGTCGCGCGTGAGGTCGAAGAGGTGCTCGTCGATGTACCGGCCGCCCTTCACGTCGTGCCACTTGCGCGCGCCCGCCCTCCGGTATCCCTGCTTCAGCAGCGCCGCCGCTGAGCGGGTGTTGGTCTCTGCCACCTCGGAGCGAAGGACGTGGAGGCCGATGCGATCGAAGCAGTACCCCAGCAGCAGGTGCTTGGCTTCGGTGCCGTACCCCTGGCCGCGGATCCCGGCCGGGCCCAGCCAGCTGAACGTCTCTCCGGTCCGGTGCAGCCAGTCGATGCTGTCCACACCCACCATGCCCAGCAGGGTGTCATCCTCGCGACGGCAGACCGCGAAGGCGATCTCGTGCGGCGGTCGCACTTTGTAGGCACCCTGAGTCCGGGCGAGATGATCGAGCGGGCTGGTGGGGAAGCGCTCGCGGTACATGAACGTGTCTTCCTCGACCGCGTCCAGCCGGGCCAAGAGCTCGGCGTCGGAGGTCTCCACCGCGCGCAGGTAGATCCGCTCGGCGACCAGGACCGGGTTACGCATCGCGCACCACCCAGTTCGGGTTCAAAGCCTCGTAGACGAGGGCGTCGACGCGGCCACCGGGCCGCAGGAACCACTCCCGCAGCGTCGCGTGCTGCTGCATCCCGATCTCTTCCGCTGCCCGCACCGTCTCCACCTGGTCGGCGGGAAGCGTCACACCCACCACCATCGCCTCCCACTCGTCGCGGAGCCAGCGGACCGCGATCCGGAGCGCCGCGGCACGCAGCGAATCCTGGTCCGGTTCCCAGCCGGCCATCGAGAACTCGAGACGGCACCGCCGCACCTCCGAGCCCCAGGAGACCCGGATCCCGCCCACCACCGTGTCGCCCTCCGCTCGCACGATGATCAGGCGCAGGTTGGGACGCTCCCAGAAGGGCGCCTTGTGCTCGTCCTTGAGGACCGCCTCCGCCGCCGGGGCGTTGGTGGGGAAGGTCGCGTCGAGCCAGGCCGCCGCGTGCTCCTTGTCGCTCTCGACCGGCGCGCGCAAGTAGACCATGGGGCCGCTCAGGTAGATCGCGCGCAGGCTGGATGGTTCCACGGCGTCGCAGCGTAGGCCTCACGCGCGCGCCGTGGCGGGGACATCCGAACGCCGTCTTCCCCGATCATTTCGAACAGGCGTTTGGTATGATGTAAGCATGCGGACCCTGATGACGCAGATGCGGGTACTGCGGCTGGTGCGGCTGCACGCCGCCGAACTGGCACGTCTGCGGGACCGGCCGTTCGACCGTACACCGCGTGAGGCGGCGGTCCGCAAGCTGCTGGAGCAGGCCCGCAACATCCGCCGCGGCTGGGCCGCCGAGCTGGCCGCGGAGGGACCGACGGCGCCGGGTCCCGCCGTGGAGCGCCAGGTCGTGCGCCGGATCGTCGCGCTGGAGGCCGCGATCGCGCTGCTGGCGCAGCCGAGCGTGGATGTGGACCGCGCCCGCGCCGAGTTCGAGGACGCCGCGCTGCCGCTGCTGCTGATGCTGCGCGGCCTGGACGGCTTCTCCGAACCGGCCCTCCTCGGCACCGGTCTCGCCCGCAGCGCCTAGGCGGCGCCGTTCGACTCGTCCCGCCGCGCCCAGTCGAGCAGCGGCGAGATGTCGAACGCCGCTTCGTCGATCCCGCGGTGGAGGTCGCCGAGCGCGGCCACCCGGGCCGGCATGGTCGCGATCGTGAAGTCGTCGGGCGCGATATCGTCGATCTCTTCCCAGCGAACCGGCGACGACACCGTGGCCCGCGGGTTGCCGCGAACGGAGTAGGCGGCCGCCATGGTGTGATCGCGCGCGTTCTGGTTGTAGTCCAGGAACAGCTTGCGCGGGTCGCGATCCCGACGCCACCAGCTGGTCGTGACCGCGGCCGGGGCCCGCCGCTCGACCTCCCGAGCGAAGGCGAGCGCGGCGCGCCGCACGTCCGCGAAGGGGTACTCGGGCCGGATGCGCACGTAGACGTGCATCCCGTTGCCACCCGACGTTTTGGGCCAGCCCCTGGCGCCAAGCTCGAGCAGGACCTGGTGGACCACGTGGGCGGCGCGCCGCACGGTTGCGAACGTACATTCGGGCATCGGGTCGAGATCGATGCGCCACTCGTCGGGTCGCTCGGTGTCGGCCCGGCGAACGTTCCAGGGGTGGAACTCGATGGTCGACATCTGGACCGCCCAGAGGACAGCCGCGGGCTCGGTGACGCAGAGCTCGTCGGCGGTGCGGCCGAAGCGCGGAAACCGGATCTGGACCGTCTCGACCCAGGGGGGCGCGCCCGCCGGCAGTCGCTTCTGGTGGACCTTGTCGCCGCCGGTCCCGGCCGGATACCGGTGCAGCATGGTCGGCCGCTCGAACAGCGCCCGCGTGATCTCGCCGGCGACGCTCAGGTAGTAGCGCGCCAGATCCAGCTTGGTTTCGCCGCGATCGGCGAAGTAGACGCGATCGGGATTGGTGAGCCGGATCGTGCGCGTGCCCACCGCCAGCTCGACCGACGGAACGGAGCCCGCCATGCCCACGAGGCTACCCGCGGCGCCGAAGCGTACCAGTGTCCGCAGTAGAACGCCAAACCCTGCCGGTTGACGTCCGAGTGCGGACACTCGGCCCTCTTTCGATGGCTATGCTATCGTAAAGGGTCATTATCGATAGCATCATGTAGCCACGGACAACTGCTACCGTCCCTTCGAATGCCTGAGCGCATCCTGCTGTACGGGGTCACGGGCTCCGGCAAGACGACGTACGCGGCCCGGCTGGCCGACCAGACGGCCCTGCCCTGGTACTCCGTCGACGACCTCACCTGGGATCGGAACTGGGTGCCGGTCCCGCCGGAGGAACAACGAAGACGGATCGCTGAGATCTGCGGTCGCGAGCGGTGGATCCTCGACACCGCCTACGGCCAGTGGCTCGACATTCCGCTGGCTCGGGCCCAGCTGATCGTCGCGCTCGACTTTCCGCGCTGGGTGTCCCTCACTCGCCTGCTGCGGCGGACCGCGGCGCGCATCGTTGACCGCCGCCAGATCTGCAATGGCAATCGAGAAAGCCTGCGGACCGCGCTCTCGCGCGACTCCATCATCGTCTGGCACTTCCGTTCGTTCCCGCGCAAGCGGGCCCGGATCCGCGCCTGGTCAGCCGACCCCGGCGGCCCGGAGGTGGCACGCTTCACCTCGCCGCGGAGGCTCGAGGGGTGGCTCGACGCGATCGCCCCTACGCTTCCGGCGGAGTAGCGGGCACCTCGAAACCCCGGCGCGTAGAACTGTGTGGTCCCGGGCAGGGACTCTGGGGCGGCCTGGGCACCCACCGTCGAACAGAGGATGCCCACGACCCGATCGCCGTCGCGCCCGCGACCCATCGCGTGATCCGCGCCCCCATCATGGTCGATCTCCTCGCATGTGCCCGGCGCCCTACCACGGAGCTGATCCCCGCACGGGTACTTCTTTCGCGCGCCCTCCGTCAAGCTCCCGGACGCCGCTCCCCTCCCCTCTCGGGAACGCTCGCGTGCGGTCAAACCGGCACCAGCAGCCGGCCGCAGTTGTCGCAGGTGAGCAGCGCGCCGTGCCGCAGCGCCTGGCGGCCGCTCGAGGTGACCGCCACGTGGCAGGCCCCGCAAAGTCCGTCGCTCATCTCGGCCACGGCGTCGGCATGGTGGTCGTGGATCCGTTCGATGGCCCGCTGCCACTCAGGCGGTAGGTCTTCCCAGGTGGACCGGACCTCGGCCTCCACGCGCTCCAACTCCGCGTTCGCCGCCTCCAGCCGCTCTCGGAGTTGAGGCGAGGCGCCGGCGACTTCGGCACGCCGGTGCTCGAACGTCTCCTCCAGGGTTCGCATCTCCGCGTCCTGCCGGTCCACATCCTCGAGCAGGGCCAGCTCCCGGTCCTCGGCCTCCCCGAGCGCCTGCTGCAGGTGCTCCACCTCCTGGCGCAGCTTCATCAGGCCGGCCGGGCTCCCGATGTGCCCGCTCATCAGCTCGCGCTCCCGCGCCGCCGTCCGGGCGCGCCGGTCTTCCGTATCGCGATCCACCTCGCGCACCCGGCGCTCCAACTCTTGCTTGCGGGCCCGCGCCTCGTCGAGGCGGGCCCGCAGCCGCTCGGTCTCGCGGTCGCCGGCGACCTGGTGCTGGAGGCGGGCGATCTCAGTCCGCAATCGGATGGCGTGCTGAGCCGAATGCTCGTGCTGGAGCGCGGTTCCGTAGGTGGTCACAACCTGGCCGCCACACTTTACGATGCGCGCGCCGACCCCGCTTCCGCCGCCGTGCGTTGTGCGGTTGGAGATGCTCGAGCTGAGATCTACGACCCGACCGGGACCCAGGAGGGGTAGGGTCTCGGTCATGGCTTCCTGGCCCGAGGACGAAGCGGGATCGGCCCAATCGCCGGTTGGCCTTCAGGGTGTGATGGTGACCGCGTCCCGGGGTGGGGAGGGCCCCGGGGAGGTCGAGATCGAGATCCGCGGCGGGTCCGAGGTCTTCATCGCCCGGTCCGCGCAGCCCGTCGGCAAGGGCGTTTCCGTTCTCTGCGTCCAGAGCCTGGGGCCCCGCACGGTGTTCGTCGCGCCCTGGGATGAGCCCGAGCCCGCTCTCGGCACGACCTAAAGGAGAAGTTTGTAATGCTCGGCTATCGCGTTCCGCCGCCCGACCAGGCGATGTTGGTCTCCGGAGGGCGCGGCTCGGGCGCCATGCCGTTCCGCGTGGTGACCGGGCACGGCGCCTTTGTGCTGCCGTTCTTCCGAAAGGTGCGATTCCTGACGCTATCCATGTTCGAGGCCGAGGTGGACGAGCCCTGCGTCACCCGGCAGGGCATCGCGCTGATAGTCAAGGCCGTGATCGCGTCAAAGGTGGGGAACGACCAGGCCAGCATCGTCAACGCCGCCCAACGGTTCCTGTCCGATCAGAGTCAGATGCCGACGCTGACCGGTCGCATCTTCGCCGGGCACCTGCGCTCCATCATCGGATCGATGACGGTGGAAGAGATCATCACTCAGCGGCAGGCACTGGCTACCCAGGTGCTCGACGCCTCCAAGGAAGAGATGGCGCGCATGGGTCTGATCGTCGACGCCCTCCAGATCCAGTCCATCGACGACGGCAACCTCGGCTACATCCGGGCCTTCGCGGCGCCCCACAACGCCGCCATCCAGCAGGCGGCGCAGATCGCCCAGGCGCAGGCGGCGCAGAACGCGGCCAAGGCGCAGCAGGAGTCGCTGCGGCAGCAGGCGCAGTACGAGCGCGACACCGCGATCGCGCGGGCCGGGTTCCAGGCTGAGACCCAGAGCGCCCAGCAGAAGGCGGCGCAGGCGGGACCCCTGGCTCAGGCGCAGGCTCAGCAGGACGTGATCCGGGAGCAGACGGCCCTCGCCCAGCGGCAGGCGGAGCTTCGCCAGCAACAGCTGGTGGCAGAGGTCATCAAGCCCGCCCAGGCCGACGCCGAGAAGATCCAGATCATGGCCGAGGCCGAGGCCAACAGCACCGAGGTGAGGGCCGCGGCCGCCGCCTCCAGCAACCGGGTCACCCTCGACCAGGCACTGATCCAACAGCTCCCGACGATCGTGGAGAAAGCCGCGCAGGGGCTGTCCCAATCGAACCTCACGGTGCTCAACGGCTCGGAGGGTCTGACCGACCTGGTGGCTTCGCTGGTGAGCCAGGGTCTGGCGGTCTACAAGTCGGTTCGCGACAACGTCGGCGGCGGGAGCGAGAGCGACAGCGTGGCGAACGGAACCGGTCCGGTGGCCAACCGCCCGCAGCTGCCCGAGCAGCCTCCGGCGGTGCAGCCGCCGCCTCGCGTGGCGCCCCCCGCGCGCAGGTAGAGCGGTTTCAGCGGGTGGCGGCGGCCGGACACCGCCGCCACCCTGCGAACGTCGAGGTCAGCAGCTCTAGGCTGTGGCCTTCATCGCCCACTGCTGGTCGTTCCAGGGCAGGCCATCGCTCGCGTCGGGCACGATGTTGGCGTACTTGGTCGACCACGCGTCGTAGTCGGGCTGCTGGAAGAGCGGCAGCGACACCATGTCCTTCCAGAGCAGAGCGTCCGCCTGATTCATGTACTTGGCCTCTTGGGTCAAGTTCGAGGAGTTGACGCCCTCCTGGAGCAGCTTGTCGACCTGCGGGTTCGCGTAGTGGTCATTGTTGGAGCCGCAGAGGTTGGGGTTGGTGTAGGAGCAGAAGATGGCCTGGGTCCCGGAAGCGAACGGGGACTGAACCCACTCGAACTCGTTGATGTCGAACTCCCCCTTCGGGATCACGGTCCCGAACAGGGTGCTGGCGGGGTAGTTCTGGATGTTGATCTTGATGCCCAGGTCCTTCATCTCAGACTGGAACAGCTCCTCGATCTGCGCCCGGACCGCGTTGTTCGAGGTGGAGCTGATGGTGAAGGTGAGGTCCTGACCCGCGAGGGGGCCGGAGCTGGGGTGAAGGTAGCCGTCCGACCCCATCGACATGCCCGCCTGCTGGAGCAGCTGCTTCGCCTTCGCGGGATCGTAGTTGCCATAGGAACCACTCGTGTTCTGGTACTGCGGCTGGGTCGACATGTAGATTCGGTTTTGGAGCGGCCGGACGCTGGAGTCGATCTCGTCGGCGGTCCGCTGGACGATCTCGTTGCGGTTGGTGCCGTACGCGATCGCATGCCGGATGTCGGGGTTCGAGAGGTAGTAGTTCGCCTCGTTGAAGTCGATGTGCTGGTATCCGAGCCCGGGCAGCACCCGGCTGGTGAAGTTGGAGATGCTCTTGATGGAGCCCATGAACGGGATGGTGGCGATGACGGGGTTCACGATCTGGACCTCGCCGTTCTGCGCCGCCGCCGGCTGCTGGCTGTCGTCGAGGATGAAGCGGAAGACGAGCTTGCCCAGCTTTGGTTTGGGACCCCAGTAGTGCGGGTTGGGGACCTCGACCAGGTCCTGACCCTTGCTGTAGCTCTGGATCATGTAGGGGCCGCCGGAGACCTGGGCCTCGGGGCCGAAGTTCGCGAAACCGGTGTTGAACCCAACCTTCTTCGCGATGTGCGCCGGGACCACGGGCCGGAACAGGTTCTGCCAGTCCGCGAACGGCGATGAGAAGACCACGGTGACGGTCTTGCCGTTGTTGGAGCCGGTCACCGACTTGATCGAGCTGTAACCCGTCGTGGTCGCAGGCTGGTAGGGCTGACCGCCCACGTCCGTGTACTTCGGGTCGCCGCTCTGCGCCTGCCAGTTGTAGATGAAGTCTGCGGCGTTGATGGGCACGCCGTCCGACCAGGTGGCCTTGGGGTTGATCTGATAGACGAGCGTCTGTGGATTGGTGCTGGTCATCTTGACGCTGGTCACGAAGTCGGTCTGGAGATGTGGCTTGAGATCGGGATTGATGGTGTAGGCCTGCGGCCAGACGTGGGTCAGCATCTCGCCCAAGACCGCTTCATTCTCGGCTGCGTTCAGCACGTTGAAGCCGGCGACATCCTCATCCAGGGCGAACGTGAGGGTGGCGCCGCTCTTGGTGCCCGAGCCGCTCCCGTTGGTGGTACCGCAGGCCGCTATCAGCAACGCCGCCGCGATGGCGGCCCCTGCGCGCGCCGCCCAGGGTTTCGCCCCCAACCCGGGGGCCCGGCCTTTGGGCGCGGTCACCTCCCTTGCTCGCGCGAACACGCGACGAAGACGCCAAACGATTCCGTGCATGCTTTCTTGGCCCCCCAAAGGGAAGAGTTCTTCCGCCCGGCAGCGGGCCCGGGCCGGCCAGCACGCGGCCACAGGGCACCTACCCCCGGTGTCATAGCACCGGCCATCGTAGACGCCAATCGCGCTGCGGTAAAGACTGACAGTCAGTGCCCGGCGCGGTGCGGGGCGCTGACTACTCGATCAACGCTTCGGCCAGCGCCCTCCACTGGGTGACCGGAAATGCCTGCGGCGAGTCGGTGAGCACCTGGATGGTGACGTGCGAGGCGCCCGCCTCCAGGTGCGCTCGCACCCGCCGCGCGACCGCCGTCAGGTCGCCCCAGCCCACCAGGGCGTCGATCAGCCGGTCGCTACCCCGGTTCTCGAAGTCCCGGTCCTCGAAGCCAAGCCACCTGAAGCTGTTCAGATAGTTGGTCAGCTGGAAGTAGCGCTCGAGGTTGGCGCGAGCGGTCGCCCGCGCCCGGCCGGCATCAGTCTCCAGCACCACCCCCTGCTCCGGTGCCAGCAGCGCCTGGGGACCAAGGATCTCACGAGCCCGCGCCGTGTGCTCGGGCGTGGTCAGGTACGGGTGAGCACCCAGCGAGCGGTCGCGTGACAGGCGCAGCATCCCGGGCCGCAGCGCCGCCAGAGCCCGCCGCCCGGGCGGCACCGGGTGCGCGGCCCCATCGAGACCGTCGAGGTAACGGCGCATGGTCTCGAGCGGCGGCCCGTACTGCCCGGGCGCCAGGGCCTGCGGGTGCCCGACGCCGAGGCCGAGCAGGAAGCGCTCGGGACCGGCAGCGTCGATCTCGTGGAAGACCTGCGCCGTGCGCTCGGGGTCGGTCTCGCGGTAGACGTTGAGGATCCCGGTCGCGACCCGCAGCGTGGTCGTGCCCGCGACCAGGGCGCGCACCCGCTCCAGCTGGCCCACCTCGCCGCTCGGCAGCCAGGCGGTGGTGAACCCGAGCGCCTCGACCTGCCTCGCCGCGTCGACCGCCTCTTGCTCCGGCGAGTTGCGGAGGAGGCTGCTCCAGATCCCGAAGGTGCCGATATCCATGCCGGCTGGAACCCACCCCGCGCACACGGACATTCCGGCCCGTTTCCCGGCGGCGGGACCCAATTTCGCGCGCGAAGTGGGACGTTTCCTGGCAATGAGCGTCGCGCCCACGCGAAACTAGTCCCAAAGGAGGCTGCGAACGGATGGCAACCGGGCGGGCGGTGCCGCTACCCAGCGCCGATCAGGAGCTGTCGCGTCGGCGGATCAACCTCATCTTCGGCGCGCTGATGCTGGCGATGCTAATGGCGGTCCTCGACCAGTCGATCGTGAGCCCGGCCCTCCCCACCATCGTGGGCGACCTGCACGGCTTGGAAGAGATGCAGTGGGTCATCACCGGCTACCTGCTGACCTCGACCATCGCGCTGCCGATCTACGGCAAGCTCGGGGATCTGATCGGCCGCAAGGGCCTGTTCCTGTTCGCGATCTCGGTCTTCGTCCTCGGGTCGGTCCTCAGCGGGGCGAGTCAGAACATGGCCGAGCTGATCGCGTTTCGCTCCCTGCAGGGGGTCGGCGGCGGCGGCCTCATGATCTCGGCTCAGGCGGTCCTGGGCGACATCGTCAGCCCGCGCGAGCGCGGCCGCTACATGGGACCCATGATGGGCGTGCTGGGGGTCGGCACCTTCCTCGGCCCGCTGGTGGGTGGCTTCTTCACCGACACGGCGAGCTGGCGCTGGTGCTTCTACGTCAACGTGCCGATCGGCATCGCGGCGCTGGCCGTCGTCTTCGTAGTGCTCCAGGCGCGCACCCGGCAGGGCGACCGACCGCGCCTCGATGTCCTCGGTGCCCTCCTCATCGCCTGCATCTCCACCCTGCTCGTGTTCCTCACCAGCTGGGCGGGCACCAAGTACCACTGGGCCTCGTGGCAGATCGGGCTGCTCGCGCTTGGATTCCTGGTCGCGGCCGGCCTCTTCATCTGGGCCGAGCGAGAGGCGGCGGAACCGCTGATGCCGCTCCGACTGTTCGCCATCCCCACCTTCAGCATCTCGGTCGTGATCGGGCTCTTCGCCGGCTTCGCGATGTTCGGCGCCCTCGCCTACCTGCCCACCTTCATGCAGATGGTGAAAGGGGTCTCCGCCACCGCCTCCGGATTGCTCCTGCTGCCTTTGGTGGTCGGGATGATGATCACGTCGGTCACCGCCGGGGCGCTGACCGCCTCCCTCGGCCGCTACAAGATCTTCGCCATCGTGGGGACCGCCGTGGCGGCCTTCGGGATGGTGCTGATGTCGCGGATGAACGAGCACACCGGGTTCCTCGAGAACAGCCTCTTCATGTTGATCTTTGGAGCCGGCCTCGGACTCTTGATGAACGTGCTCACGCTGGCGGTGCAGAACGCGGCCCCGGTCCGCGACCTGGGCACCGCGACCTCCTCGGCCAACTACTTCCGGCAGATCGGGTCGTCGGTCGGCGGCGCGGTCGTCGGCTCGCTCTTCGCCAACCGTCTCACGGCCAACATCGCAGCCAACATTCCGCCTGCGCTGGCTGCGCACGTGCCCGCCACCAGCGGCCTCACCCCGGCCCTGGTGCGCAGCCTGCCCGGGGCGCTGCAGACGGTATTCATCCACGCCTACGCAAGTGCGCTCACCCCCCTCTTCCTCTACCTCGCGCCTGTCCTCGGAGTCGGCTTCCTGCTCGCTCTCGCACTGCCCGAGCTCCCGCTGCGGACCGCCAGGGAGACCCGCGCTCAGGTGGCGCAGCAAGGGGCCGAGCCGCCGCCGGCGGAGGTGGCCGCCCCCTAGATGAGTTATTCCGAATTGCCGACGTCGGCAACTGGAGTTCGGCGGTGGAAGGCCTGGGCTTCAACCATCGCGAGCACGGGGTCAACTCCCACCTGAGACCACTGATGGTTTGGATAAACTCATCTAGCAGGAGCCGCCCGATCGACTCAGGCGGCTTCCGTGGCCGCCGGCCGGCACACCGAACAAGGCCGGTAGCCGACCGCACGGGCCTCGTGCTCCGAGCGGAAACGCACCTCGTGGGAGGGTCGGATCCGGCGGGCGGCGGCGCAGGAGGGTGTGCAGAAGACGTGGGTGGTGTCATTCCCCAGGTAGCGCACACCGGCGGCGGCCAGGCGCTCCAGGCGATCGACGTCGAGACCCTCGGACGCCAGGGCCTGGCGCTTCTGCTCGGGGCCGCCACAGCTGTAGCTGCCGAGGTGGAGGTCGGACGGGACCACCCGATGACACGGTATCGCCAGTGGCACCGGGTTGCGGGCGAGCGCCGTTCCCACCGCCCGCACCGCGGCCGGGTGCCCGATCTCGCGCGCCACCCAACCGTAGGTCCGGACCTGGCCCCGGGGGATGGTCTCCGCGGCGCGCAGCACCGACTGCTGGAAGGGCGTGCGCCCGCCCAGATCGAGGGGGACCACCACCCGCCGGCCCGCCAGACAAGCCTCCCAGACTTGCCGGATCGCGTCCGGCAGGGCCCGCTCGGGCCGGATGGTGGCGCCATGCTCGGCACGGAACCAGGCCTCGAACACCTGGTGCCCGTCCGCCGCCCGCCGGACCCCGGCGATCCCGCGCGGGCCGTGACCGACCAGCACCGGCCCGAGCGGGCTCTCGGCCGGGGCGTACCAGTAGCCCGAGCCGGCCCGCTGGAGCACCGCCTCCAGGACGCCACGTGGCGCCGGCGTGCGCCCCAGGGCGGCCAGCCGCTCCAAGGCGCGGTCAGGTTCGGCCATGGATCAGATCTCCTCCTCTTGCAGCACCCGGCGCAGACGTGCCAGGCCGCGGTGGACGTGTGACTTGACGGTGCCCTCGGGCAGGCGCAGGATCGCCGCCACCTCTTCGACCGGCCGGTCCTCGGCGTGCCGGAGCAGGATCGCCGCCCGCGCCGGCCCGGCGATGCCCGCCAGCGCACGCAGCAGCTGCTCCTGCTCCTCGCGTCGAAGGGTGACCACTTCGGGGTTCCGGTCGGGGGTGGGATCGGCGCTCGGGGGCGGATCCGCGGCCACGACCTGCTCGCGATGCCGGCCCCGCACCGCGTTGCGCAGCGTGTTGAGCGCGATCCGGCGCAGCCACGGCCCTAAGCGCAGCTCCGCCACCCGCGCCGCGGGATACCGTCGAAGGGCCCGGTACGCCTTCCACAACGTGTCCTGGGCGAGGTCCTCCGCCTGGCCCCCATCCCCCGTCATACCGAGCAGGAAGGCGTAGAGCCGGTCCTGATGGGTTACGACCAACTCCTCGAAGCTGCTGTCGAGGTCCGCCGCCAGGCGGGTCGCGAGGGCGACTTCGGCGGCCGGGCGGGCGGGCGCGGGGGCTCGGCGGTCCGGGGGCGCGGGCTCGATCACGGGCACTGCCACACCCCATCAACACCCCGCGGGTCGGTTCGGGTTGCAGGCCAGGGGGCTGAGGGGCCCGTTGATGCACCAGCGGGTCCTAACACCCTGGTATAGCCCCCCGTTGGTGCACCAGCGGGGCACTCGGGGCGGGGATGGCACCCGTTGGTGCACCTCCGGGTCTTAACAACCCCTCTTGACACGGCCCCTCCGAAATGCCACTTTGGGCCCGCCCCCCTTGGGAGGGTGGGGGCAGGGTGTGTGAGAGGGGCTGGGCTCTCGGGCGTTAGCCGCAACTAACTCGACGGTTAACGTAAGCTACGCAAGAGCACATGGCGCTGGACACGTTAGGGGTCAGGACGTCCCGAGCCGTCTGGGGAAGGGTAGGCCTGGTCGCGGTCGGGCTGTCGGTGTTCCTGGTCTTGGCGGCCTTGACCTGGGCCGCGGTGGCCTTCGCCGGCAATCCGGATCCAACCGTCCCGGGCGCGGCGCGCCGGATGTCGGGTGGCGCCGTGGTCATCGGCGCCGGCATCCTCGTCTTCCGCGAAGGCCTGGAGACGATCCTGGTGCTGGCCGCCGTCACGGCCAGCATGCTGGGCGCCCACGCGGGCCAGCGGCGGCCGGTCGCCACCGGTGGCCTCATCGGCTTCGCCGCCTCGGTCGCCACCTGGTTCGTGGTGGTCGCCATCCTCAACTCGGTGAACGCGCCCGAGCTGCAGGTCCAGGCGGTGACCGGGCTGGTCGCGGTCGTGGTCCTGCTCGTGGTCATGAATTGGTTCTTCCACAAGTTCTACTGGACGGGGTGGATCCAGACCCACAACCGCGCCAAGCGCCGCCTCTCACTTCCGGGTTCGCCCCGCCGGCGCCTGCTCTTCGGTCTCGGCCTGGTCGGCTTCGCCTCCGTCTATCGCGAGGGCGTCGAGGTGGTGCTGTTCTTGCAGACGCTGCGCCTGCAGTCGAGCACCTGGACCGTGTTCCTGGGTGTCCTGATCGGCCTCTACCTGACGGCCGCGGTTGGAACGCTCACCTTCGTCATCCATCGCCGGCTGCCTTACAAGCGGATGCTCACGCTGACCGGGGTGATGCTCGGCGCGGTGCTGCTGGTCATGGTCGGCGAGGAGATCAACGAGCTGCAGCTGGCCGGTTGGATGCCGGCCACCGCACTCCCCTTCGGGATCCAGTTTCCGGCCTGGACGGGCACCTGGCTGTCGCTCTTCGCCAACTGGGAGACGCTGGCGGGGATGGCACTGGCCGCCGCCTTCGTGATCGGCTCCTACTATCTCGCCAACTACCGCAAGGTGAGGCGGCCGCGACGTCAGGGTGAACGACCCGCCGTCCGGCCGGCGGCAGCCCCCGTGCGCGAGTCCTGAGGGCCGGCGGTCGAGTTCGCGTCGCGTACGGTTGAGGGGATGCGCCGGACGCAGCTTCTCACCCACACCGACCTGGACGGCGCCGGCTGCGCAGTGCTGGTCCAGGGAGCGGTCGAGAACGCGGCGCCGGCCCGGCTGGTCGACAACGGAAGCATCGACGAGCAGGTCCGCGCCACCATCACCGAACGCCTGGCGGAGGCGCCGCAGCACCGGGTCCTGATCACCGACCACGGGGTCGACGGCGGCACCGCCTCCTTGATCGATGAGTGGCTGGCGGCGGGCGGCGAGCTGCACCTCCTCGACCACCACCGCAGCTCGGACCACCTGACGGGAAAGCCGTGGGCGACGATCGACGAGACGCACAGCGCCACCGGGTTGCTGTTCGCGTACCTGGGCAGCCCCGCGCGCTTCCATGACTTCGCGGCACTGGTCGAGGACCACGACCTCTGGCACCACCAAGACCCCCGCTCCCAACGCCTCGCGATGCTCCTCGGGCTCCTCGGCACGCAGCGATTCCTGAGCCGGTTCGTTGCCGACCCCATCGTTGAGTTCACGGAGGGCGAGCGACTGGTGCTCGAACTGGAGGAGTCCCGGCGCGAGGGCTACCTGGCCCGCAAGACCGAACAGGCCATCCTGCGCGACCTGCGAGGGGTCACGTGGGCCATCTGCTACGCCGAGTCCTTTCAGTCCGAGGTCTCAGAACGCCTGATGGCGCGGTTCGGCGCCGACGCGACCGCGGTCGTGAACCCGAGCAAGCGAACGGTCTCGTTGCGCGGTCGAGGGGTCGACGTGGCGGCGATCGCCCAGCGTCAGGGCGGAGGCGGCCACGCCCGGGCGGCGGCGTTCAGCTTCCGGGGCGCCCTGCTGGAGGTGACCCTGGAGCGGTTCGAGGAGGAGTTGCAGGATCTTTTCGGGTGAGTCCGGCATCATCTCGGGTGAGTCCGGGATCATCCACCTCCACGTCGAGGCGCACCACGGCCCCGACTCCCAGCACGTTGAGGGCCGACCCCAACAGGCCAAAGCTGAGCGAGGCGATCACGCCCCAGAAGATCGCCATCGCAATCCCGGACGCCGGCACCACCAGCGGCCAGTCGCTGCTCAGCTGCGAGAGGAGCGGACCCTGATCGCCGAATGGCAGCAGGTCGGGAGACACGCCCAGCGTGAAGCCGAGCTGCCGTTGCCAGTACACGATGGCTCCGCTCGCCCAGCTCACGAAGGCACCCAGCAGGCAGCCCACGAACAGCCCGGGTACCACGCCCGCCACGGCTCCGGTCAGCATCGCCGCCCGCACCGGGATCCGCGCCAGGCGGGCCCGTGTCCCCCTTGTCATCACGTGCCCATCTTCCGTGGCCGGCGTACGTGTCCCAGGCCCACCAAGAGCGCGATCAGGGCGAGGACCGTGAGCGCGGGCAGGGCCACGGCGTAGCCCGCCGAGAGCGCGACCGTCCAGCCGGGAGTGGCCTGAGGAGCCGGCTGTCCGGCTCCCCCACTTGTGACCGCCGCCGGCGGCCCGCCCCCGGGTGACGTCCGATACGCGTCCTGGAGCACCTTCCCGGCCGGGCGCAGCGAGCCGTCGGGCCGGAAGAGGCCGAAGTTCTCGACGCCGATGTTGGGGCGCTCCGTCCAGTAGTCGTCCAGCGACCACCACACGGCAGCGCCCAGATAACCGCCGCGCTCGGTGTCGAACGACCGGCGCATCGCGGCGTAGGTGGTCCGGGCGAGGAAGGCCTGATACGCTTCGCCGCCTGGAGAGTCCGCCCAGTACCCGAACTCCATGACCATGATCGGTTTGTTGGGGTTGGCCCGGTGGGCGCGCGCCAGCTCCCGGGCGATCAGCTGCTCGCTGAGCGGGCCGCCATAGAAGACGCCCCAGTACCACGTGAACCCGGCCACATCGAGCGGGGACTGCGTGGGGTCGGCCGGATCCGAGCCAAGCGCCGCTTGGCCGGTGAGGCGGGTGCCGTCGACCTGCCGGTCGAGGTCCCGCAGGGTGCTCAGCACGCTCTCTCGCTCGCCGGTCCCGGTCGACTCGTTGGTGAAGCCATGGAAGAGGACCGAGGGGCGGTCCAGGTCGCGCAGGTCCATCTCGACCAGCATCTGTTGGGGAATCCCCCGGTTCATCGCGATCGAGAAAGTCTTCGGGGTCTCGTGATAGAGCGGGATCTCCTCCCAGAGCGCCACCCCCAGCCGGTCCGCCAGCAGCGGCAGCCAGTGCACGGGTGGCTGGTGGCCGGCCCGGATCAAGTCGGCGCCCACCTCCTGTGCCTGCCGCAGGATGCTGAGCGCTTGCTCGGCAGTCGTCACAGGGCCGCCCTGCGGGGCGCCGTTCGACACCGGCTGCTGTTGCTGCTCTTGCAGGTCGACGCCGTGGAAGGCCACCGGCTCACCGTTGAGCAGGAGCCGGGAGCGGCTGGAGTCGACCTTGATCTGGCGGAGCCCGAAGCTGTCCGCCCACTGGTCCACCGTGTCCTGTGCCACCGTGATCGTCACCTCGACCACGTACAGCGCGGGTGTCGAGGGCGTCCAGTAGTCGACCTTCCGCAGCACGAACGAGGCGTCCCCGCGGTAATAGCTGCCCGGATCGAGAGCGGGCAGCTGCTGGGTCCGCTGCACGAGGGGCGTGGCCCCGGTGGGCACCAGGCTGAGGGCGTCCGGATTGAGGAGGTTGGCGGGCGTGGTGGCGGCGGGCAGGATCGCGACCGTGACCTCGGGCGCCATCGACCGGTGCTGTTGGTTGGCGATCACGAACCCCACGTCCGCCCCGTCCAGGTGGGGCGTGACGTCGGCGCGGACCACGTGCACCGGGTTCGAGGCCTCCAGCCACACGTCGGACAGGATGCCCCCGTAGTTCCACCAGTCGGCCAGTCCCCAGGGCACGATGTCGTCACGGGTGCCCCAGGGCGGATTGTCGACCCGGACCGCGAGGGTGTTCTGGGCCCCCACCTTGAGCCGCCGCGAGACGTCGAACGCGAACGGGGTGGATCCGCCTTCGTGGTAGCCCAGGTAATGGCCGTTGAGCCACAGATCCGCGACGTAGTTGACCGCCTCCAGGTTCAGCGTCGTCGAGAGCCCGCTCCAGCTCGCCGGGACCTCGAACGTCCGCCGGTACCAGCCACCGTTGACGACGCTCTGCGGGGGGTTGTTGAAGCTGCTCGGGACCGCCACCGATGCCCAGCTCTGATCGTCGTAGGCGACGCGCTGACGGCCGGCGGCGCCGCGCTCGATGAGGGGGAGCGTCCGAGAGCGAGCACCCAGCGAGAGTGCGTCGTCCATCGACCCCGCCTGCCATCTCCAGCTCCCGTCGAGGTCGAGGGTGGGCCGCGCCTGGCGCTGGAAGCCCGGCACCGGGACGCCGTTCTGGAAGGCCACGGTGGTGCCGTTCAGCGTCCGGAGGCTCAGCGTCGGGGCCAGGTCCGCCAGCGTCGTGGCGGTGGACGCGCACCCGGTCGCGAACAGCGGCAGGACGACCGCCAGCAAAAGCGGAAGCAGCAGCGAGCGCTTCAGGAACCGGCGCCGGTCAGGCCCCCCGCCGGAGCCTTGAACGGACGCTGGCCGAGGCGCGCGAACCCGCACCGGTCACTACCTTCGTCTTCGAGCTCAGGAGGGCGCGGTGCCGGCCGCGATCGCCCGGCGCCGGGCACGGGCCCGGTCCACCTCGGTCAGATGCCGCTTGCGCAGGCGCAGGTGGGACGGCGTGACCTCCAGGAGCTCGTCGTCGACCAGGAAGTCCAGGGACTGCTCGAGGCTGAGGCGGGTGGCCGGCACAAGCCGGACCGCGATGTCCGCGGTCGAGCTGCGCACGTTGGACTGCTTCTTCTCCCGGCACACGTTCACCTGCATGTCCCCGGCGCGCCGCTGGAGACCGACGATCATGCCCTCGTACACCTGCTCACCGGGCTCGATGAAGGTCTCGCCACGTTCCTGCGCGTTGGCCAGCCCGTAGGTCAGCGCGGTCCCGGCGGAGGACGCGACCAGCGCCCCGTTGCGCGGGTTGCGCAGCCCGCCCGCCCAGGGCCGGTAGCCATCGGCGAGCGACGCGATCAGGCCGGTCCCCCCAGTCAGGGTGAGGAACTGGTTGCGGAAGCCGATCAGGCCCCGGGTCGGGATCGTGTACTGGAGGCGGACCTGCCCCTCCCCGTCGTAGTCGATCGAGGTCATCTCGCCGCGCCGGGCGCCCAGGGCCTCCGAGGTCGCGCCCAGATAGTCATGGGCGACCTCGATGGTCACGCGTTCGAACGGCTCCAGCAGGCGTCCGCCGGCGTCGCGACGGACGATCGCCTCCGGTTTCGAGACCTCCAGCTCATACCCCTCGCGCCGCATGGTCTCGATCAAGACCGAGAGGTGCAGCTCGCCCCGCCCACTGACCAGCCAGCGCTCGGAGGTGTCGGTGTCCTCCAGCCGCAGCCCCAGGTTGGTGTCGAGCTCCCGCCAGAGCCGCGCCCGCAACTGCCGGGAGGTGGTGTACCTGCCCTCGCGGCCTCCCACCGGCGACGTGTTGACGCCGAACGTCATGCGCACGGTGGGCTCGTCGATCTCGATCCGCGGAAGGGGCTGGTGGTGATCGGGGTCGCTCAGCGTGTCGCCGATCGCCACCTCGTCAAGGCCGGTCAGCAGGACGATGTCCCCCGCCCGCGCCTCCTCCGCCGGGACCCGGGCCAGCCCCTGATAGCGCAGCACCTGCCCCACCCGTGCGGGCTGGATCCCTTCGATCCCGAGCACGCTGATGGCCTGGCCGGGAGCCACCGACCCGCGGGTGATCCGGCCGATGGCGAGCGTCCCCGTGAAGTCGTCATGCCCTCGGTTGGCGACCAGCATCTGGAAGGGTCCGTCAAGCGCGAGCGGCGCCGGCACGTGGTCCAGGATGGTGGTGAAGAGCGGCTCCAGCGATGCCTCCAGACGCTCCGGAGCGAACCCCGCACGTCCCTCCTTGGCGATCGTGTACACGACCGGGATGTCGAGTTGGTCCTCGGTGCGTGCCAGCTCCAGGAACAGGTCGTGGACGGCCTCCAGGGCGCGCGCCGCATCCGCGTGCGGCCGGTCCAGCTTGTTGATCACCACGATCGGTCGGAGACCCGCCTCGAACGCCTTGTCGAGAACGAACCGGGTCTGCGGCATCGGACCCTCCGCGGCGTCCACCAGCAACAGGCAGCCGTCCGCCATGTTGAGGACGCGCTCGACCTCGCCACCGAAGTCGGCATGCCCGGGGGTGTCGATGATGTTGATCGTGACCTCCCCATGCCGCACCGCCGTGTTCTTGGCCAGGATGGTGATGCCCTTCTCGCGCTCCAGGGCGTTGGAGTCGAGGATCAGCGTTCCCACCTCCTGATTGGCGCGGAAGGTGTTGCTCTGCTTGAGCAGCGCGTCGACCAAGGTCGTCTTCCCATGGTCGACATGGGCGATGATCGCCAGGTTGCGGAGATCGGCGCGGCGATGCACGTCGGTCGCGGGCGCGCGGCCTGGGGCTTGTGTGTCGCTCATGGGTACTTCGGGCAGCAGAAAACCAGCGGGTAGGGCATTCACTTTGTTTATACCCAAGAGTCCCAAGGAACAATCCAAACCAGTGCGCGCCAAGCCGCGTACTCCGCTAGACTCGGCACCAAGCCCTCGTTGGGGAGGGCCCGCAATACAAAGACATCCTCCCTCCCTCCGGGCCGTCGGGGCTTTGCCTCGGCGGCCCTTCCTGTTGCAACGCCGCGCGACTCCGCTCACCCGGCGAGCGCGCGCAGGATCGACGCCGCGTGCAATCGGCCCTCCGCCCGGACACGTCCATCCACCAGCAACACCGGCACCCGGTCCGTGAACTGCCGGTGGAGGTTCGGGTCGGCGTCCACATCGCGCTCCTCGAACTCGACGCCCAGCGCGCGCAGTGTCGCGCCGGCTTCGTCGCAGAGCCCGCATCCGGATCGTCCGACCAGTTCGACCGCCATCGCCTCGAGCCTACGAGACGCGGCCGCGGACGCCCTTCAGGCGGCCGGCAGCCGTAGGCGCTCACCCGGGTATACAACGCCTCCATGCAGATGGTTGGCGCGGTCGATCTCGTCCACCGTCTGGCGGGGATCCTGGTTCGGGAACCGGGCCTCCGCGATCGACCACACGGTCTGGCCGGGCTGCACCACCACCACCTGGGCCGGCCGGGGCGGCGTCGCCCCCATCACCCGGCTGGTGAAGATCAGGAACAGCAGCGCCAGTACGGCGACGCCGATCGCGAGATTGCGAACCGTGCGCCTCCACCGTGCCACCCGACGCCGTGGGCGCGGCACCGTCAGCCGGCTGTAGCCGAACCGGCGGGCTCGTGCAACACCGGGAACACCATTGACTCGCTCGTACATCCGTTCGCCTCCTCCTCGTCCCGGACCATACGGAACAGACGTTCGAATGTCAAGGGCGAACAAGAGTTTGCCGAACAGACGCTTTCTTTGCTAGGATGAGCCGAAGCCCGCGGGCCTCCCGGCGAGCAGACGTTCTGTTCTCAGGCGGTGCTCGGCGAGGTCCGCGTGACGTCCCAGCATTCCGATTGCCAAGCGAGGCGCAGATCGATGAAACGACAGGTATCCGGACGGCAGGAGCAGATCCTGGACTACATCCGCGAGGTCACGCGTGAGCGGAACTACCCGCCCAGCGTCCGCGAGATCGGCGAGGCGGTGGGGCTCTCCTCCAGCTCCACCGTGCACAACCACCTGAACCAGCTCGAGCGGCTGGGCCTGATCCGCCGCGATCCGACCAAATCGCGCACCGTACAGCTGGTCGAGCAGGTGGACACCGCCCGCATGCGGCGTCAAGCGGTGGCGGTCCCGGTGGTCGGCAACGTGGCCGCCGGCACCCCGATCCTGGCCGAGGAGCACATCGAGGACCACCTGCTGCTGTCCCCGGAGATCGCCCAGGAGGGCTGGTTCGGGCTCCGGGTGCGCGGCGACTCCATGGTCGGCGCCGGGATCCTCGACGGCGACATGGTCATCGTGCGGCCACAGAAGGACGCGCCGGACGGGACCATCGTGGTGGCGCTGGTGGGCGACGAGGCGACCGTCAAGCGCCTGGACCGGCAGCGGGGCCACGTCCGGCTGCTCTCGGAGAACCCTGACTACGCGCCGATCGAGCCCGAGCAGGTGGACATGGTGGGCGCGGTCCGCGGCGTGCTCAGGACCTACTGACAACGGCCGGTCGCGTGCGCTACGGGTTCGTCGTCCCGGCCGCCGACGCCGCCGAGTTCGCCGAGGTGGCGGCGCTTGGTGAAGAGCATGGCTGGGATGCCGTGTTCACCTGGGAGTCGGTGTTCGGGGTCGACGCCTGGGTGACGTTGGGAGCCGCCGCGGTGCGCACCCGGAGGATCCGGCTGGGCACGCTTCTGACCCCCGCCTCGCGCATTCGGCCCTGGGACCTGGCCTCGCGGGTCGGGACCGTCGACCGGCTCAGCGGCGGACGCGTGATCCTGAGCGTCGGCCTCGGGGCGCTGAACGAGAACTGGCTCGCCTTCGAGCCCGACGAAGGGCGCCGGACGCGGGCACAGAAGCTGGACGAGTCGCTCGCCATCTTCGCGGCTCTCTGCGCCGGCGGCCCCCTTACGTTCGAAGGCAGGCACTACTCCGCCCACCTCCCGGCCGAGGTCAGCCCGGCGGCGCCCCCTCCGACCGTGCAGCGGCCCCACCCGCCGGTATGGGTCGTCGGACTGCGCGTGCCGGACCATGCCCGCCAGCGATCGCTGGAGCGCGCCGCGCGCTGGAACGGACTGCTCCCGGCCAGCGTCGACGGGCGGGGGAGGTGGCAGACGCTCACCCCCGCCACGCTGCGCGAGATCGCCGGCGAGGTGAGCCGCCTGCGCGAGGCGGAGGGCCGTGCTGCCGAGCCCTACGACGTGGTGGTGGAGGGAGACACCTGGGGCGGCTTCATTCAGCGCCGGGAGCGGCCGGCCGACTTCGAGGACGCCGGCGCCACCTGGTGGATCGAGAGCTGGTGGGACCTGCCGCGCGATGCCAAGGGCCAGGCGGAGGTGCGCCGTCGCGTGGAGGTAGGTCCTAGAAGCTGAGCGGTTGCGCTGCTCTCGGAATCCCCGAATGCCGGCACTCAGGTCCTCTGGCGGCCGCCCCAACCCCCGAGTGCCGGCACTCGGGTGGCATTCGGGCACCAGCAGGTCAGGTGGCGACGCCCAGTTCCCGCAGCTGGTCGTTGAGCGTGAGCTTGCGATCGGTGGCGTCGCTCCGCCACCCGATGATGAGCCCGCACGCCAGCTGGTACTCGCCCGCCGGGAAGGTGCGCGTACGTGTCCCCGGGACCACGATCGCGCCTGGCGGGACCTCACCCCGGTGCTCGACCGGAGAGGGTCCGGTGACGTCGATGACGGGAGTGGAGCCGGTGAGGACGACGTTGGCGCCCAGCACCGCCCATTCCCCCACCACCACGCCTTCCGTGACCACCGCGCGCGAACCAATGAAACAGCCGTCCTCGATGACCACCGGCCGCGCCTGCACGGGCTCCAGCACGCCCCCGATGCCCACCCCGCCTGCCAGGTGGACGCCGCTGCCGACCTGCGCGCAGGACCCGACGGTGGCCCAGGTGTCGACCATGGTGCCGGCGCCCACGCGGGCTCCGACGTTGACGTAGGACGGCATCAAGATCACGCCGCGTTCCAAGTGTGAGCCGTAGCGCGCCACCGCCGGGGGCACCACCCGCACGCCGGCGCCCTCGTAGTCGTGCTTGAGCGGGATGCGGTCCCGGTACTCGAAGGGCCCGGTCTCGATGGTCTCGATCTCGTAGAGCTTGAAGTAGAGGAGGATCGCCTTCTTCACCCATTCGTTGGCCACCCACCGGCCAGCATGCTTCTGGGCGCTGCGCAGGCTCCCGTCATCGAGGCCGGCGATCGTCCACTCCACCGCCTCCTTGTCCTGCCCGCCCTGGGCATAGGCGGCTTCGATACGAGCCTGGAGTTCGTCCGGGTCGGGGTCAGTCATCTCCGACGAGCCTATCCGGTCGGTCCACCGCGAGCTCCCGGTAGCGGTACACCGCCTGCTCGGGCGCGCGGGCCAGCGTCAACGTGCCGCGGTCGGTGTATTCGGTGTCCTCCACCACGCCCTCGCGCCGCAGCTCCTCGATCACCCCCTCGCGACCGTAGGGGACGAGCAGGCGCACCGGTACCAGCGCGCGCTGATCCGCTTCTGCCAGCGCCGTGTCCAGCTCGTCGAGGCCGGCGCCCGTCTGCGCCGAGATGGGGACGACCGTGCCGTACCGGACCCGGAACCCGGGCAGTACCCGGCGCAGGCCGGCCACCCCGAGGAGGTCGATCTTGTTGAGCGCGACCACGCGCGGTACCTCCCCCGCGCCCAGCTCCTGAAGCACCTGGTCGACGGTCGCCGCCTGATCGAGGGCGGAAGCGGCGCTCGCATCGACCACGTGGAGCACGACATCGGCTTCCGTCACCTCCTCCAAGGTGGAGCGGAACGCCGCGACCAGGTCGGTGGGCAGGTTCTGGATGAAGCCGACGGTGTCGCTCAACAGCAGCTCGCGGCCGCTCGCGGTCCGGTGCCGGCGCGTGGTCGGGTCGAGGGTGGCGAACAGCTGGTGCGCGGCGGGCACGCCGGCACCGGTCATGGTGTTGAGCAGCGTGGACTTCCCGGCGTTGGTGTAGCCCACGATGGCGACCGTGATCAGGTCGGCCCGGTGGCGGCCCTGGCGCTGCTGTTCGCGGCGGGCCCGCACCTGCTCCAGCTCGCGCTCCAGGTCCCGGACCTGACGCCGGACGCGGCGGCGCTCGATCTCGGTCTGCTGCTCGCCGGGGCCACCGCGGGTTCCGCGGCCACCCATCTGTCGGTTGACGTCGTAGGCGCCCACCAGTCGCGGGAGCCAGTGGCGCAGCCGTGCCACCTCGACCTGCAGGCGACCGTCACGGGTGCGCGCGTGCAGCGCGAAGATCTCGAGAATGATCTCGGTCCGGTCCAGCACCGGCACCGCCAGCTCCCGCTCCAGGTTCCGCTGCTGGCGTGGGGAGAGGTCCTCGTTGCAGACCAGCAGATCGAATTCCAACTCGCCGCGCCGGGTGCGGATCTCCTCGACCTTGCCCCGACCGCAGAATAGTGCCGGGTCGATCGCCGCCCGCCGCTGGAGGTCGGTGCAGACAGGATCCGCACCCGCGGTGCGCACCAGCTCGGCGAGCTCTGTCATCTGCTCCTCAAGCCGGGCCGGCTCGGTGCCGGGCAGCAGGACGCCCAGCAGGTAGGCGCGGTCGCGCCGCTCGGCGGTGTTCAGCAAAGCCTCGGGCCCCCACGAAACGGAGCTTGCGGAGTTTCGCGGGGTGGGCTATCGAGGAACTGCGGAGCGGTCATGGAAAGGAGCTTGAGAATACGACCGCTGGGATCATCCGTTGCATCCACCCAGCGGATACGCGGATCTCGGCGCAGCCACCGCAGCTGGCGCCGCGCGTACCGGCCGTTGGCCCGCGCCATCGCGGCCAGGAGCTCCTTCGGGGCCAGCTCGCCCTGCAGGAACGCCAGTGCCTCGGCGTACCCGATCCCGGACAGGACCGGTGCCGAGGCGGGCACCCCGCGCTCCAGCGCCTGCCGCGTCTCCTCCACCAGGCCGCGTGCCACCTGCCGGGCCGACCTCCGGCGCAGCCGGCGGTCGAGGTCCGCCAGGGGCACCTCGAGGCCCAACCGCAGGACGTCCCAGTCGGGCGGCGTGCGTTCCCGGTGCCGGGCGAGCGGACCACCCAGCTCGTCCAGGATCTCGATCGCCCGCACCAGCCGGCGGGGATTCTGCCAGTCCACCTCCGCCCGGGGGTCCAGCCGGCGGAGCCGGTCCTGCAGCTCGGGCAGCGGCAAGGTCGCGAGCTCCGCGCGCCGTTCCTCGCCAGGTGCGCCGCCGGGCAACGCGTAGCCGTCGAGCAAGGCGTCGGCCCACAGCCCAGACCCCCCCTCGAGGACCGCCACCCGTCCTCGCGCCGTGATCTCCCCCACGGCCGGGGTGGCCAGCCGCTGGAAGTCGTGGACGGTGAAGGTGTCCCGTGGATCGGCCACGCCCACCAGGTGATGAGGCACACGCGCCAGCTGGTCGGGGGGCGGCTTGTTGGTCGCGATGTCGAGCTCCCGGTAGACCTGGCGGGAGTCGCAGACCACGATCTCCGCGTTGAGCCGGGTGGCGATGGCGTACGCGGCGTCGCTCTTGCCGGCGCCGGTCGGCCCCAGGATGGCGAGCACCCGCGGACGCGTCGCCAGGGGCCGTTTCCCGGGAAGCGGCCCCTCGGACGTCCCTTCCCCGGGAAACGGCGGGTGCGTGGTCACGAAAGGGGTTCAGTAGTTGCGGCGGAAGTGGCGGCGGAGCTCAGGCCAGGAGAGCACGAGCCGGGTCGGACGCCCGTGGGGACAAGTGGTTGAGTTGCGGGTGGCCGTCAGCTCCTCCAGCAGCCGGCGCTGCTCGGCGAGCTCCAGCCGGTCGCCGAACCGGACCGCGGAGTGGCAGGCGACCGACGCCGCCGCCGCCTCCCAGCTGCCGTCGTGTCGCTGCTCCGTCAGCACCGCCAGCAGGTCGAGCAGGGCTTCGGCGAGACGGCCCGGTGGGGTCGCCGCGGGGCCTGCGAGCAGGCGCAGCTGTCCGGGGCCGAACGCCTCCACCTCGAAGCCCAGCGCGCGCACGCGATCGCCCTGGTCCTCGGCGGTCGCCACCAGCGATGGCTCCACGTCCACCACCTGGGCCAGCAAGAGCGGTTGGGTGACCGGCGTCCCACCCGCCAGGTCGGACAGGATCCGGTTGTAGAGGACCCGCTCGTGGGCGGCGTGTTGGTCGACCAGCACCACCCCGTCCTCGCCCTCGCAGATGAGGTACGCATCGTCGACCTGCCCCAGCGCGCGCAGCACACCCGGGCCGGCGTCCGCGGCGTCGGGCACCGGGGCGGAGAACGTGACAGCGGCCTCGTGGAGCGTGGGTGAACGCATCGCCGGCGATGGCTGGGGGCGGCCGGTGACGTCCGGCTCCGGTTCCGGTTCCGGCGGCAGCCGCAGGCTGAAGGGACGGCTGTCCGTGAGCACGTCCCGGACCGCGCGCTGCAGCCGTCCGAAGACTTCGCGCTCGTCGTGAAAACGGACCTCGCGCTTGGTGGGGTGGACGTTGACGTCGACAGCATCGCGAGGCAGCTCGAGATCGAGGACGCACACCGGGTGGCGGCCCCGCTCCAGCGCACCCAGATAGCACTCCTCTACCGCGTAGGCGAGCGAGCGCGAGGCGATGGGCCTGCGGTTGACGGCGAGCAGGAGAGCGTCCCGGGTCCCGCGGGAGAGCCGCGGTTCCGAGACCAGGCCCGAGATCCCGTCGCCGGCCACCTCGAGCAGAGCACTCCCCACCCCCTCGCCGTGCACCGCCGTCATCGCCCCGCGCCGATCGCCGGCCCCCACCGTACGGAGCGCCGTCCGCCCATCGGCCGTGACGGTGAAGCGGACCTCCGGGTAGAGGATGGCGTACGGCTGCACGGCACGCAGGCAGAGCGACTGCTCGGTCGCCTCCGACTTCAAGAAACGCAGCCGGGCGGGGGTGGCGCCGAACAGGTCCCGGACCTCGATGACGGTGCCCGGGGTCGGCATCGAGACCCCCTCCTCCACCAGCGCACCGCCGCGCAGGCGTACCCGTGCGGCTTGGCTCCGGCACTCGACGTCGGCCACCGCCGCGATCGACGCCAGCGCCTCGCCGCGGAAGCCCAGCGTCGCGATCGCCCGCAGGTCCTCCAGGTCGTGGACCTTGCTGGTGGCGTGACGCTGGAAGGCGAGTGCCAGCTCGTCGGGCTCGATCCCGCCGCCGTCGTCGGCGACCCGGATCAAGGTGCGGCCCGCGCCCCGCACGTCCACCTGGATCTGGCGGGCGCCCGCGTCGAGCGCGTTCTCGACCAGCTCCTTCACCACCGCGGCCGGCCGCTCGATCACCTCCCCGGCGGCGATCGCGTCCGCGACCGGGGGCGGCAGGATGGTGATCACTCTTCGACCTCCTGGTGCAGGTCGAACAGCGTCTGCAGCGCGTCGAGCGGGGTGAGCCGGTTCGGGTCCACGTCCCGCAGGCGCTTCCGCAGCGGATCCTCGGCGGCGATCAGGGGCAGCCCCAGCTGCTGCTCGGGCGGCTCCAGCGGCCGCTCGCTCTCCAACTGTGCCAGCAGCTGTCGCGCCCGCGCGATGAGAGGTCCGGGAAGTCCCGCCAGCGCCGCCACGTGGATACCGTAGGAGCGGTCGGCACCCCCTGGCACCACCCGGTGCAGGAAGCGGATGGTGTCGCCCTCCTCCTGGACTTCCACGCGCTGATTGCGCACGCGAGGCAGACGGTCGGCAAGTGCGGTCAGCTCGTGGAAATGGGTCGCGAACAGGGTCCGGCAGCCGAGCCGCGGCGAGTCGTGGATCGTCTCCACCACCGCCTGCGCGATCGAGAGTCCGTCGTAAGTGGAGGTGCCCCGGCCCACCTCGTCGAAGACCACCAGCGAGCTGCGGGTGGCGTGGTTCAGGATGTTCGCCGTCTCCGCCATCTCGACCATGAAGGTGGACATGCCGGCGGCCAGGTCGTCGTGGGCGCCGACGCGTGTGAAGACCCGGTCCGTGAGGCCGATCGAGGCCTGCTCGGCGGGGACGAAGCTGCCGCACTGGGCGAGCAGGACGATCAGCGCCACCTGCCGCAGATACGTCGACTTGCCGGCCATGTTGGGGCCGGTCAGGATCACGATCTGGTCCCGATCGCAAGCCAGGTGGGTGTCGTTGGCGACGAACTCACCCAGCGCCACCGCCTGCTCCACGATCGGATGCCGGCCGCCCCGGATGGAGAGCTCAAGCCCCTGCGAGATCTCGGGCCGGCTCCATCCGTAGTCGACGGCGGCGGCCGCGAAGGCGCTCAGCGCATCCAGCTCGCCCACCGCCTCCGCCGCCCGCAGCAGCTGGGGCGCCGCCTCCTGGACCCGGCGGGAGAGCTGGGCCAGCAGCTCCTGCTCCCGGCGCAGGCAGTCCTGCTGAGCGCCCAGCACCAGCGCCTCGTGGGTCTTCAGCTCCGGCGTCAGGTAGCGCTCCCCGGTGCTCAGCGTCTGCTTCCGCTCATAGTCGTCGGGCACCGCCTGGCGATTGGCGTGGGAGATCTCGAGGTAATAGCCGAAGACGCGGTTGTAGCCCACCTTGAGACTCTTGATCCCGGTCCGCTCCCGCTCACGGGCCTCCAGCGCCGTCAGCCACTCCCGGGACCCCCGCGACGCCTCCTTGATGCGATCCAGATCGGCGTCGTAGCCGTCACGGATGGCGCCGCCACCTTCCCGCAGGATGGCGGGCGGCTCATCGACCAGCGCCCGGCGCAGCTCATCGGCCACCTCCGGCGCTCCCTCGACGGCCGCCGCCCGCCGCCGCACCGCCAGCGACGACGCCGCTTCCGCCTCCTGGCGCACCTCGGGGAGCGCCTCCAGGCTCCTCCTCAGCGCCGCCAGCTCCCGCGGTCCCGAGAGGCCCTGTGCGGCCCGCGTCACCAGCCGCTCCAGGTCCGCGACCCCGCGCAGCGCCTCTCGGAGAATGGAGCCGATGGGCCCCCCCAACTCCTCGGTGGCGCCCAGCCGGAGCTCGATCTCTTCTGTCTCGCGCAGCGGCGCCCGCAGCCAGCGCCGGATCCTCCGCGCCCCGATCGGCGTCGTCGAGCGGTCGACGAGGCGGATCAGCTGGTCGAGCTCCAGGTTGCGGACGGTCGCCTCGTCCAGCTGCATGGTGGTCTCCGGCCAGTAGCTGGCGACGCGGAGAAGGCCGGGGACGACCTGCACCTGGTTCTCGCGCAGATAGTCGAGGACCACCCCGGCGGCGCCGATCGCGAGCGGCGCCGCCTCCGCGCCGATCGACTCGACCACCGTGATGCCGAGGAGGTCGCGCAGGCGCTGGCGCCCCCGCTCGGGGTCGAAGCGGTAGGCCTCGAGGGGCGGCGTGGTGAGCAGCTCGGCCGGGCGCAGGCGCGACAGCTCCGCGGGCAGCCGCTCCGCCGGCAGCTGACAGAGCTGAAGCTCGCCGGTGGAGATGTCGCAGGAGGCGAGCCCGGCCTCGGCCCCCCGCGAGACCGCCGCCACCAGCCAGTTGGACCGATCGGGCTCCAGGTATGCGTCCTCCAGGACCGTGCCCGGGGTGAGCACGCGGGTCACCTCGCGGCGGACCACGGTGCGCCCGTTCGGCTGCTCCATCTGGTCGCAGAGGACCACCTTCTTGCCCGCGCGCAGCAGCTTGCCGACGTACGACTCCCACGCGTGATGCGGCACGCCGCACATCGGCTGACGGCCGCCCTGCATGGGACGGGAGGTGAGCGCGACGCCCATGATCGGCGCCGCCTCGCGAGCATCGTCGAAAAAGACCTCGAAGAAGTCGCCCATGCGAAAGAGCAGGAGGGCGTCCGGGTGCTGCCGCTTGGCCTCCCAGTACTGCCGCATGGCGGGCGTCTCCCCGCCCGCCCGGGCCATCAGACCAGCTGTGGAGTGCCTACCGGCTGCCGGGCGCCTACCGGGCGGCCGGCCAGCTGGCCCGCCGTCGCCTGCTCGATCCGGACCCCGACCAGCTCCCCCGGCTCGAGGGGGGTGCGCGGCTCCTGACCCACGAGCGCCAGCGGCACCCGGCCGCCCGGCGCCAGGCAGGCACCGAGCACGGCCGTGCGCTTGCCCTGCCGCGAGCGTCCGAAGGGCCGGCCAAGCTCGTCGGCGCCCTCCACCAGCACCTCCACGGTGCGCCCGATCCAGCGCTCGGCTCGCCGGCGGGCGATCCCTCGCTGGAGCTCGAGCAGGTCGTTGATCCGCCGTCGCTTCTCCTCCGCCGGCACGTCGTCGGGCCAGTGATCGGCGGCGTAGGTGCCGCCCCGCGTCGAGTACTGGGCCAGGTGCACGACGTCGAACTCCAGCTCCGAGAGCAGCCCGCGGGTGTGCTCGAACATCTCCCCGGTCTCGCCGCTGAAGCCCACGATCACGTCGGTGTAGAGGCCCAGGTCGGGCATCAGGCGGCGCGCGTGGTCGATCAGCGCCCGGTAGTGGCGCACCTGGTAGCCGCGGGCCATCCGCTTCAGCATGTAGTCGTCGCCGGACTGGATCGGGAGCTGGAGCTCGTGCGCGATCTTGGGGTGCTCGGCCATCACCCGCAGCAGGCGGGGCTCCAGGTCCTGGGGATGCGAGGTCATGAAACGCACCCGCCGGAGGCCCTCGATCCCGGCCACCGCCTCCACCAGGTGGCTCAGTCCCTCACCGCTTTCGGGGTCGCGATAGTCGTCGACGTTCTGTCCCAGCAGGACGATCTCGCGCGCGCCCTCGGCCACCGCCAGACGGCATTCTTCCAGCACCGCCGGCCGCGGCTTCATCACCTCTCGTCCGCGGACCTTGGGAACGATGCAGAAGGTGCAGTTGTGATCGCAGCCCTGGATCACGTTGACGAAGTGGCTGACGCCGGTCCGACCCGCCGCTGGCAGCGGCTCGCCCTGCGTCAGGTCGTAGCGCGCCTCCAGGTCGGCGACGAAGCGGGCCCCGTCGCCAATCGGAACCACCGCGTCGAGGTGCGGGAACCGGCTCTGCAGGCGGTCCCCCTCCTTCCCCACCAGGCAGCCGGTGACCGCGATGGTGCGCTCGGGCCGCTTCCAGCTGCGCAGTTCACCCAGCTTCGAGTAGACCTTGTCCTCACTGGCCTGGCGCACCACGCAGGTGTTGAGGACCGCGATGTCCGCGCGCTCCAGGTCTGGCTCCTCCGCGAAACCGGCGGCGAGCAGCTGACGCGACAGCGCCTCCGAGTCGGCGAGATTCATCTGGCACCCGATGGTCCAGACATGGAAGCTACGACCTCGGGGCCACCGCGAAACCATCCCGGGTGGGGAGCCTGCGGAGTTTCGTGGGGTGGGGCTCGGCATCGCTGCGGCCACTTTACCCGGCCGGGGTTGGGCGCCCGGCGACGACGCGCTCAGACGGGGTGCCGCACCTCGACCAGCAAACGGATCCCGGTGCGCTCCTCACCATCGATCGAAATGTCGATGAACGAAGGGATGCAGACGATCTCGATCCCCCCCGGCGCCACATACCCCCGAGAGATGGCAATCGCCTTGACCGCCTGATTGATCGCCCCCGCGCCGATGGCCTGTACCTCCACCCTGCCTTGGGTGCGGATGACGCCCGCGATCGCACCCGCGACGGCGACCGGCTTCGAGGAGGCCGACACTTTCAGCACCTCGACCGCAGGCCGGCCGTTCTGTGTCATTGCTGCAACTTCTCCCATCATGCGTTTTCTCTGTCGACGCGCGTGATCGTTGTGGCTTGTCCTTGTGGCCCCCACATCGTAACGAGTACTGAGTTGAAAGTCACGGGACCCGACGCGACCAGGTTGCGCTGTGGCATCCCGGTGAGGAAGCGCGCCAGCGATGCTTGCGGGACCACCCCGATCACACTGTCGCGCGGGCCGACCATTCCGACGTCGGTCACGTAGGCGGTCCCCCCGGGAAGTATGCGCTGGTCGGCGGTGGGCACGTGGGTATGGGTTCCGGCCACCAGCGAGGCCCGCGCGTCCAGGTGCCAGCCCATCGCCACCTTCTCCGCCGTCGCCTCCGCGTGCATGTCGACGATCACGCAGTCGGCGCCCACATGGTCGGTCAGGATCGCGTCGACGGTCCGGAAGGGGTCGTCGAGCGCCGTCATGAACGTGCGGCCCTGGAGATTGACGACCAGGACGGTCTTTCCCCGCACCTCGATCTCCAGCGCGCCGCGCCCCGGCGCCCCGCGCGGGTAGTTGGCGGGACGGAGGACGCGGTCCTCGTGCTCGATCTCCGCCAGGAACTGCTTGTGGTCCCAGACGTGATTGCCGGTCGTGACCACGTCGGCTCCCGCCTCTCGCAGCTCGCGCGCGGTGGCGGCCGTGATCCCGAATCCGCCGGCGGAGTTCTCCCCGTTGACGACCAGCAGGTCGAGCGCCAGCTCCTCCCGCAGCCGCGGCACCAGCTGGGCGAACGAGTGGCGGCCCGGCCGGCCGATCACGTCGCCCACGAACAGCACCCGCAGCTCGTCCGGCATCGAGCGGTGAGTATGGAGCAAGCCTCAAGCGTCGGCCGGAGCTGCGACGCCGAGGCTGGCTCGAATCCGCGCCAGCTTGACCGCCTGGGTCAGGGTCGGCAGGTCATAGGCCGCGCGGTACCGCTGGCCGTTGATGAAGAAGGATGGGGTGCCGGTGACGCCGCTGAGCTCCGCGCTCTCGCGGTCGTCGGCCACCTGGGCGGCCCCGGCGCCTTCTTCCAGGTCCCGCTCAAAGCGCTCCCTGTCCAGCCCCAGCTGCTCGGCGTACCCGATCAGGTCGGAAAGTGCCAGATGGTCCTGGTGGTCGATCAGGAGGTCGTGCATGGGCCAGAACGCACCCTGGTTGGACGCCGCCTCGGCCGCCTCGGCCGCCAGCTGGGCGCGCGGGTGGACGTCGTCGAGCGGGAGGTGGCGCCAGACATACCGGAGATCCCCGGCCTCGGCCAGAAGCTCGCGGACGGACGGCTCGGCCCGCCCACAGTAGGGGCACTCGAAGTCTCCGTACTCGACGAGCGTGACCGGCGCGTCGGTCGGTCCACGCACATGATCCCGCCCCAGGTCGACCGGGCTGCCCAGGTCGGTGATGGACGCCGTGGTGCCGAGCACGAACCGGGCCCTGAGCCGCTTGGGAAGCAGCTTGAGAGCACGAAAGAGACCCCAGCTGATGACGCCGCCCAGCACGATGGTGGTCAGCAGGCCGACCTTGGCCTGCTGCAGTTCCTCGCCGCGGAGCACGATCGAAGCCACGAGCAGCGAGACCGTGAACCCGGTGCCGGCCAGCGTACCCGTCCCCAGTACGGCACCCCACCCGACCGGCGGCCGCAGCCGTCCCAAGGAGAGGCGGTTCGTCAACCAGGACGCGACGAAGACGCCGACCGGCTTGCCGATCACGTAGCCGGCCATGATCCCGAGCGTCACCCGGGAGGTATAGGCGCCCACCAGGAACGGCCCACTCAACGCGATCCCCGCATTGGCGAGCGCGAACAGCGGCACGATGACGTAGCCGGTCCACTTCTGCAGGCTCTCCTGGAGGATCTCGTTCGGTGATACGGCCGCCCGCACCGCACCTCCCGCGAGGCGGGCCAGCTCGGGCGTCGGCTGTTCGCGAAAGCCGCGGAACAGGACCGAGGCCCGTTCGAGGTCGGCCCGTGCCGGTGGACGCGCGTAGGTGAGCAGGCCCATCGCGAGCCCCACGATCAGCGGGTCGATCCCGGCCTCCCTGAGTGCGGTCCAGACGGCGGCCGCGCCGGCCAGATAGACCCACCCCTGGCGCAGCCGCAGACGCACCGCCAGGACGATGAGGCCGAACAGGAGGATCGCAACCACCAGAGCCGCCACGTTCGGCCGCCCGGCGTATACCACGGTGATGACGGCCAGGGTGAGCGCGTCATCGACGACCAGCACCGTGACCAGGAACGCACGCAGCCGCTGGGGGTAGAGGGGTCCGGCGAGCGCCAGGGCGCCCAGGGCGAACGCGGTGTCGGTCGACATCGCCGCGCCCCAGCCCCGCGCTGCCACATGCCCGGCATTGAAGGCCAGGTAGAGCGCGACAGCGATCGCCATACCGCCCAGACCCGCCGCCAGGGGCAGGACCGCCCGGCGGCGCTCGCGCAGATCGCCGACGTCGAACTCTCGCCGGGCCTCCAGCCCGACCACGAAGAAGAAAAACGTCATGAGCCCGCTGTCGACCCAGTCCACCAGGCTCATCGACAGGCCCCGTCCGCCGATGCCGATCGACAGTGGCGTCCCCCACAGGCCGGTGTAGCTGGCGGCATCGACGTTGGCCCACACCAGCGAGGCCACCACGGCGGCGGCGAGCACGATCGCGCTCGCGCTCTCGCTGCCCGCGATCTTCCGCTTCGGCGTGGCCAGTCGCGGGCGCCAGGGCAGCCGCCGCCCAACCGTATCGGCGAGGTCCGCGATCGCGCCTGCGGGTCTGGCGAGCGCCTGCGGGTCACCCATCACCACGATTATCGAGGGGCCGGCGGCTCCACCCCGCAGTAGCTCACGCCTGTGAGAGGATGCGGCCGTCATGAGCGACCAAGCATCACCCCTGAGTACCTTCGATCGCGTCGTCAGCTCGGTCCGGCATCTGGTCGAGGGGGTTCGGCCCGACCAGTGGTCGGATTCCACGCCCTGCACCGAGTGGAACGTCGGTCAACTGGTGGACCACCTCATCGAGGGCAACCGCCGGGTCGCCTCTCGGGTCAGGGAGGAAGGTGGCGGACCGGCCGGCGCGCCGGCGGATTCGGGGGCGGCGGCGGACCGAGCGGGCGCGTACCGGGCCTCCACTCAGAGCCTGCGAGAGGCGTTCTCGCCGGAGGGGGCGATGGAGCGTACCTACAACTCCCCGTTCGGCCCGATTCCAGGACCTGCCCTGGTGCAGCTCCGGTGCACCGAGGAGCTGATCCACGGCTGGGACCTGGCGCGGGCCACGGGCCAGTCCACAGAGGGCCTGCCGGCCGACCTGGCGGAGGCGGCGCTGGCGGGCGTCCGTCACCAGCTGGGCGATCGTCCGCGCGAAGGACTTCCCTTCGCTCCCGCGCAGCCGGTCTCAGAGGACGCGCCGGCGATCGACCGACTGGCAGCCTTTTGCGGTCGCGCCGTGGAGCGAGGCTAGCGACCCCCTGACCGATGTGCGTCCTGGCCGCTGCGCATGCTCAGGCGGCCAGCACGGCCGGCTCGATCTGGTGGACCCGGTCCACGACCGGAGCCAGCGCCTCCAGCGTCTTTTGGTCCCACGGCCGCCCTCCACCGGGTCCGCCCAGGATCGCGTGCTGAATGCCAAGCCCGGCCAGTCTCTGCAGGTGCTCGACCAGTTGGTCGCCGGCGCAGACGTCGATGTCGCCCACTGCCACCGTCTTCTCGATCTCCCGGTGGTCGCGACCGATGGCACGGCAGTGCTCGCGCAACACCTCCAGCTTGTGCGGCAGCTCCTCCTGGAACCGCTCGGGATTGTCGAAGAGGTTGCAGGCGTCCGCGTACCGGGCCACCAAGGGCAGCGTCCGGCGCTCGCCGGCGCCGCCGATCAGGATCGGCGGGTGAGGCCGCTGGACACTGTTGGGGGAGTTCAGGGTCCGGTTGAGCCGGTAGTAGGTGCCCTCGAAGGGACTGTCGTCGTCCCGCCACATTTGGTGCGCGATCTGCAACAGCTCCTCGAGCTGGCCGAAGCGTTTGCCGAGTGACAGAAACGGGATGCCGAGACCACCGACCTCGTGCTGCTCCATCATGCTGGGCTCGCGCGAGGGGTCAGGATGCAGCGGATCGAAGTCGGGAGCCGAGAAGGGCGCACCCGCCCCCACGCCGAGCACCATCCGTCCACCCGACAGCACGTCGAGCGAGGTGACCAGCTTGATCAGCGGACCCGGGTGACGGTAGGAGACGGAGGTGACCAGCGCGCCGAGGCGAATCCGACGTGTGCGAGCCGCCATGAACCCCAGCGTCGCGTACGCCTCCAGCATCGGGGACTCGGGCGGCAGGCCGGTCATGCGGATCTGGAAGAAGTGGTCCATCGTCCAGAGGCTGTCGACACCGACCTCGTCGGCGGCCTCGGCGATGCCGGCCACCATGGGGCCGATCTCAGACCTGGGTAGGTCCCATGAGAATGTGGCGACGTTGATCCCAAGCTTCACGGTGCCTCCTTTTAGGAACGATCGATAGTCTTAGGAACGATCGATAGTCGGCTCACAATTTACGTGAGCCGACTAACGATGTCAATCGCTTACCCTGAGATACGAACGTGGCAGAGGATCCGACGCACGACTTCCAACCCGTCTTCTGGGCCGCCAAGCGCGCGCTCGCCCAGGCCTCTGCCCGCGCCTTCTCGCGGCACGGCGTCCACAACGGGCAGCAATACGTCCTCCAGTGCCTGTGGGAGGAGGACGGCCTCACACCAGGTGAGCTGGCCCGCCGGCTGGAGCTGGCCACGCCGACCGTGACCCGGGCGGCGCGCCGGATGGAGGCCTCGGGTCTGCTCTCCCGCCGTCCCCACGAGCGCGATGGCCGCCTGGTGCGGCTGTTCCTGACCGACCGTGGCCGGGGGCTGGAGCGTGTGATCGAGGAGGAGCGAGAGCGCCTGACCGAGCGGGCCCTGGCGTCGCTGGACTCCTCCGAGCGGGCGACCCTGGTGCGAGCGCTCGCGACCGTCCGCCGGAACCTGGACTGAGGCCGGCATGACAAGGTACGTCATCACTCCTGACGTGGCGATGGAGCTGGCACGGACCCGGACCGTGGTTGCGGACGACCACAAGTTGGTGGCGCCGACCCTGCTGCGTTCCCAGATGCTCGCGCTGCTCTACGGGGCGGTACGGCGGGGTGAGCTGCGCCGGCAGGAGGCCGCGGCCCAGCTCGACCACGTTCGCAGCCTGCGGATCCGTCTGCTCGGCGACCGTCACCTTCAGGGCGTGGCGTGGAGGGTCGCAGCGCAGTTGGGCTGGGCGGATACCTTCACCGCGGAGTACGTGGCACTGACCCAGATCCAGGCGGATGCTCTGATCACCCTCGACGCCCAGCTCGCGGGTGCGGTGCGGCCCCTGGTGAAAGTCGCCACTATCGACCAGCTCAGCCGGCAGGTCCCTGGCCGCTAAAGAAAAAAAGGCCCCGCCGGATGGCGGAGCCTCTTTTGATCAGCGAGCGTATTCGATGGCGCGGGTCTCGCGGACCACGGTCACCCGGATCTGCCCGGGATAGCTCATCTCCCCCTCGATACGAAGGGCGATGTCCCGTGCCAGCAGCTGCGACTGGGCGTCGTCGATCTGATCCGGTCTGACCAGGATGCGGACCTCCCGTCCGGCCTGGATGGCGAAGGACTGCTGGACGCCGCCGAACGAGTTGGCGATCTCCTCCAGCTTGGCGAGCCGCTTGACGTACGCGTCGAGCGTCTCCCGGCGCGCACCCGGGCGGGCGGCCGAGATGGCGTCGGCAGCGATCAAGAGCAGCGCCTCGATCGTGCGCGGCTCCTCCTCGTAGTGGTGGGACCGCACGGCGTGGACCACCGGCTGCGGGACGCCGTGGCGCTGGACCAGGTCGGCGCCGATCACCGCGTGGGATCCCTCGACCTCGTGGTCGATGGATTTCCCGATGTCGTGCAGGAGACCGGCCAGCCGGGCGGTCCGGACGTCGGCACCGATCTCCGACGCCATCATCCCGGCCATGTAGGCCACCTCCTTGGAGTGGTTCAGCACCTGTTGGCCGTAGCTGGTGCGGAAGCGGAGCATGCCCAGGTGCCGTACGACCTCCGGGTGCAGTCCCTGGAGGCCGAGTTCCAGCACCGCCGCCTCGCCTTCCTCCTTGATCCGCCGGTCGACTTCCTCGCGCGCCTTCTGGACCGTTTCCTCGATGCGCGCGGGGTGAATGCGACCGTCGACGATCAACTTGTTGAGCGCGACCCGGGCCACCTCGCGGCGGATCGGATCGAACCCGGAGATGACGACCGCCTCGGGCGTGTCGTCGACGATGAGGTCGATTCCGGTCGCTTGCTGGAGCGCACGGATGTTGCGCCCCTCACGACCGATGATCCGGCCTTTGATCTCTTCGTTCGGCAGCGGCAGCACGGAGACCGAGCTTTCCGCCGTCTGATCGGCAGCCACACGCTGGATCGCCTCGGTGACGATTGCGCGTGCACGCCTCTCCCCCTCGTCTCGAGCCTGCAACTCGGCCTCGCGCACTTTGCGCGCGATCTCGTTGCGCAGGTCTTGCTCGACCTGCCCCATGACGATGCCTTGCGCTTCCTGACGGGTCATATTGGCGACCCGTTCCAGCTCACGCAGCTGGGCCGTCAGCGTTTCGTCGACCTGAGCGCGCAGGTCGTCGATCGACCGTTCGCGGGTAACCAGCTCCCGCTCCCGGTCCTGCATCTGCTCGGTGCGGCGCTCCAGGTGTTCTTCACGGTTCTGGAGGCGGCGCTCCGCGTGCTGGGCCTGCGCCCGCGCTTCGCGCGCCTCGTTTTCGGCAGCCTCGCGAATCCTGACCGCCTCCTCCTTAGCCTCGAGCAGCTTCTCCTTGGTCTCACGCTCGACCTCGGCGATGCGTGCTTTCATGCGGGCTTCGGCCTCGGCGAGCTGCAGGTCCTGCCGTTGCCCGATCGTCCGGCGGGCGACGACGTAGCCGATTGCAGCTCCGATCAAGATCGCGACGATGGCCACCAACGCGTCTATGACGAATGTCGGCATGGTTGGTTCACCTCGGTATTCGGTTGTAAAGGTGCTAACCGACAGCCGGCGCCGCCGACGTCGGTCAGATGGGTCCTCAGAAGCCCGCGATCGTTAAGACCACGGGTCAGTGGGGGATTCTACTCCAGGGTTTGAACCCGGCCCGACCCGGCGTCCCGGCTCAACTCCGCAGCAAGCGGGCGAAGGCGCGGATGTCGGCGGCGAGCAGATCCGGCTGCTCGATGGCCGCGAAATGTCCGCCCCTGGGCATGCGGGTGTAGCGGGTGACGTCGTAGCTGCGTTCCGCCCAGCTTCGCGGCGGGTGCACGAGGTCGGCCGGGAACACCGCGACCGCCGTCGGAACGGTGACCTTGAGCTGGCCGGGTGGGAACGTCCGATGCTCCCAATAGGGTCGGAACGAGCTCGCGATCGCGCCGCTGAACCAGTAGAGGCTCACCTGCGTCAGCATGAGGTCGTCAGGGATCCCCGGGCGCTCGCCCCCGCCATCGACCCAGGCGTGGTACTTCTCCAGCATCCACGCGAGCAGACCGAGGGGGGAGTCGGTCAGGGCGTAGGCGGCGGTGAGCGGTCGAGTCCGCTGCAGGTGCTCGTAACCGCCTTCCTCCGCGTACCAGCGAGCGGCCTCGGCGAGGTGGCTGAGCTCGTCACCAGTTAGGTCCTGCTGGTCGGCGGGGTCCGCGACCGCCAGCACATGGATCCCCAACACCGCGTCCGGATGGGCGGCGGCGAGCCGGGCGCTGACGCCGGCGCCGAGGTCGCCTCCGTGCGCGAGATACCTGGGCAGGGAAAGCTGGCTCATCAAGCGGTGCCACAGCTCGTGGGTGGGCACGGCCGGCATCTCGTCCCGTTGGGGGGAGAACGGGAAGCCGGGCAGCGAGGGGACGATGACCGTGAACGCCGGCTCTTCGCGGGCCCCGTACTTGCCAGGGTGGGCAAGGCGCCGCGCCAGTTCCACGTGCTCGAGAAAGGTGCTGGGCCAACCGTGGGTGAGGAGAATCGGCGTGGCGCCGGGGCGGTCGGCATCGAACCGCAGGTAGTGGATCGGCTTCCCGGCCACGGTCTCAGAGCGAGACGGCAGCGCGTTGATGACCGCCTCCTGTTCGCGCCAGTCGAAGCCCTCCGCCCAGTAGTCGGCGAGCCGGCGCAGTTCGACGGCGTCGGTGCCGGCCGCCCACCCGCTCAGTGGCCAGCGGTCAGGCCACCGGCTCGCGCGGAGTCTTCGGCGCAGTTCTTCCAGCTCGGCGTCGGACACTCGAAGCCGGGGCGGAGTCGCCTGCATGCGCCTGCTCAGTCGAGTGGGTCCTCGCCCCGGTCGGCCGCGCGTTCCCGCAGCACGTGGCGCACCGTCTCGCTGCTGAACCCGCGGCGCTGCAGCCGGCCCCCTAACCGGGCCTGCTCCACGCCCGGCATCCGGGCCGCGACCCGGCGCGCCGCGTCCAGCTCGGCCTCCGGCGTGATCTCCGACAGCGCCTCACGGGCGACGGCACGGTCGACGCCGCGCGCGGCCAGGTCGGCCGCCATCGCCACCCGTCCCCGGCTGGTCGCGCGGGCGCGGACCAGGCTGTCCGCGAAGGCGGTGTCGGACTGATACCCAAGGTCTCGAACGCGCTCGAGGGCGGCGTCGATATCATCCCGCGGGCACCCGCGGTGGCGGAGCTTGCGACGCAGCTCGACCGCGCTGTGGGGCCGCAGCGCGAGGAGGCGGATCGCGGCCTCGAACGCGTCGGGCGGCGAGCCGTCGGCCACGCGCCTACATCCGCTCCCCGGCCACCGCCTCTTCGGCGAGGGCGACGGGAGAAGCCACGGCGGGGCCGACCGCCCCGGCCTTCTCGCGGACCTGTCGCTCGATCTCACCGGTCAGGGTGGGGTTCTCACGCAAGTAGTTGCGGACGTTCTCGCGCCCCTGGCCCAGACGCATGTCGCCGTAGGAGAACCAGGTCCCGCTCTTCTCGACCAGGCCCTGCTCGATGGCGGCGTCCAGGATGCCCCCCTCGCGCGAGATGCCCTCGTTGAACATGATGTCGAACTCTGCCTGGCGGAACGGCGGCGCGACCTTGTTCTTGACCACCTTGACCTTGACCCGGGAACCGACCGAGTCGAGGCCCGACTTGAGCACCTCGATCTTGCGGATGTCGAGGCGGACGGACGAATAGAACTTCAGCGCCCGGCCACCCGGCTGCGTCTCCGGGTTCCCGAACATGACCCCCACTCTCTCGCGCAGCTGGTTGATGAAGATCACGGTCGTGCTCGACTTGGAGATGGCGCCTGTCAGCTTGCGCAGGGCCTGCGACATGAGGCGCGCTTGGAGCCCCACGTGACTGTCCCCCATCTCGCCCTCGATCTCCGCCTTGGGCACCAGCGCCGCCACCGAGTCCACGATCACGACGTCGACGGCGCCGCTGCGGACCAGAACCTCGACGATCTCCAGCGCCTGCTCGCCGGTGTCGGGCTGGGAGATCAGGAGCTCGTCGATGTTGACCCCGATGCGGCCGGCGTAGAGCGGGTCCAGCGCGTGCTCGGCGTCCACGAAGGCGGCCACCCCGCCCTGGCGCTGCGCCTCGGCGACCACGTGGAGCGCGACGGTCGTCTTCCCGGCCGACTCGGGGCCGTAGATCTCGACCACGCGCCCCCGCGGCACCCCGCCGATCCCGAGCGCCAGGTCCAGCGGCAAAGATCCGGTGGGAATGGCCGCGACCTCACGGTTGGCGGCCGACTCGCCGAGGCGCATGATCGCGCCCTTGCCGTACTGGCGCTCGATCTGCTGTACGGCGGTGTTGAGTGCCCTCTCTTTCTCCACGGATGGGTGCCTCCTGGTTCGTGTGTCGTCTGCTGCGGTTGGTGTGTCGATCTTCCGCGGTTCCGAGGCCGGTGTCTGGTCTCTTAACACCGGTCTCGAAGAACGGGAGGAGGGATACTGTCTCGCTGCCATAGTCTACGAACGAGTGTTCGCCGTGTCAAGCCGGGCCGTCTGCTCGACCGCCAGACGAAGTGCTTCGATCACGGCCTGACCCCGGTTCTGGGCGCGGTCGCCGGGGAACACGAAGCGGCGGCCGGCGCCCCGGGCCGGGCCTGCCACCCAGATGTGGGTAAGGCCGACCGGTTTGGAGGTGCCGTCCGCCCCCGGCCCCGAGATGCCGGTGGTAGAGATGGCGTAGTCGGTGTGGAGGGCGGCCCGGGCGCCCTCCGCCATCGCCTGGGCGACCTCGGCTGACACCGCGCCCTTGGTGCGGAGCAGGTCCTCGGGCACGCCCAGGCGGTCGCGCTTGGTCTCGTTCGCATAGGCCACGATGGCGCCACAGAAGTAGGCGGAGCTGCCGGGGAGGTCGGTGAGCGCTCCGGCCAGCAGGCCACCGGTGCAGGATTCGGCGGTGCCGATGGTCGCACCCGCCCGCTGCAGCTGGTCGGCAAGCGTCTGCGCCAAGGGGAGGCTCTCGCTCTCCGTGTCCGCCCGCAACGCCCCTGTCTTCTGCGCCTTCTCCGCGCCCCGGGTGCCGAACCAGACGGCCCGGAAGCGCCAGAGATAGTCGATGCCGCTGGCGACCGTGAAGAGCAGCGCGACGCCGATCACGACCCAGGCCGGGATCTGCAGGACCGGGTAGGGCCGGACCAGGATCAGCAGCACCACGGCGACGATCTGGATCACGGTCTTGGTCTTGCCGAAGGGGGTGGCGGCGACGACCCCCTGGTTCGCCCGCAGGGAACGGAGGACGGTGATCAGCAGCTCGCGGCTGAACATGATCACAACCACCCAGGCCGGCACCACCTGCACCTGGACCAGGGCGATCAGCACCGAGAGCACGAACAGCTTGTCGGCCAGGGGATCCAGGAACTTGCCGAGCTCGCTGACCTGGTGGCGCGCGCGGGCCAGGTTGCCGTCCAGCGTGTCGGTCAGCGAGGCGAGGACGAACAGGATGGCCGCGATCTGATCATGAAAGGGGAAGGAGACCGCGAGGAGGGCCATCAAGACCGGGATCGCGACCAGACGGCTCAGGGTGAGGGCATTGGGGAGGTTCACGTCTGCCTCCCCCCCATTGTGGACCCGGGCCCGTCCCCGGGGATTACTCCAGGCCCAGACGCTCCAGCAGGTCGTCGACGTCGAACGAGGTCATCAGGATCTCGCGCGACTTGGAGCCCTGGTAGGCGCCGATCACCCGGTACTCGGCCAGCTGGTCGACGATGCGGCCGGCCCGGGAGTAGCCGACGTTGAACTTGCGCTGGACCAGTGAGACGGAGGCGGTGCCCTCGGCGCAGATGGCGCGCGCGGCACGGGCGAACAGCGGGTCCAGGCGCCGCCCGCCGCCCTCCTCGTCACCGTCCGCCCCCCCCACCTGCTCGGTCACCGACTCCATGTAGTGCGGCTCCGACTGCTGCTTCCAGAACGCGATCAGGCGCTCCAGCTCGGTCGGCCCGATGAACGCGCCCTGGATGCGGGTCGGCTTGCCGGCGTCGATCGGCTGGTACAGCATGTCGCCTTGGCCGAGCAGCTTCTCGGCGCCGGGCGTGTCGAGGATGACGCGGCTGTCCACCTGCGAGCCGACCGCGAACGAGATCCGGGACGGCATGTTGGCCTTGATGAGGCCGGTGATGACGTCGGTGGACGGCCGCTGGGTTGCGAGCACGAGATGGATGCCGACCGCGCGCGCCAGCTGCGCGATGCGGCAGACCAGGTCCTCCACCTCGCCGCCCGAGGTCATCATCAGATCGGCGAGCTCGTCGATCACTATGACCACGTAGGGCAGGGCCCGCGCGTCCTGCCGCGCCGCCTTCTCGTTGTAAGCGCCGATGTTCCGCACCGAGGCGCCCGAGAGCAGCTTGTAGCGGCGGTCCATCTCCATCACCGCCCACCGCAGGGCCGCCGTCGCCTGGTGCGGCTCGACGATGACCGGGACGCTCAGATGGGGCAGGCCGTTGTAAAAGGTGAGCTCCACCCGCTTGGGGTCGATCATCACCAGTCGCAGCTGCGCGGGCGTGGTCTGCAACAGCAGGCTTGAGACCAGGGTGTTGATGCAGACGCTCTTGCCCTGCCCAGTGGCCCCCGCGATCAGGAGGTGGGGCATCCGGGTCAGGTCGCCCACGATCGGCTGCCCGGCCACGTCGTTGCCCAGCACCACCGGCAGTTGGCGATCTCCGGGAAAGGTCGGCGACTCCACCACCTGGCGGATGGTGACCATCTGCAGCGCCTTGTTGGGTACCTCGAGGCCGACCGCGGACTTGCCCGGGATCGGAGCCTCGATCCGGAGCGGCGAGGCCGCCAGCGCCAGCGAGAGATCGTTCTGGAGCGCCACGATGCGCTTCACCGCGACACCCGCCGCCGGCTGCAGCTCGTACTGGGTCACCGCCGGTCCCGAATTGACCCCGATCACGCGCGCGTGGACACCGAACGTGTCGAGCGTGACCTCGATGGTGCGGATGTTGCGCTTGATCTCGTCTTCCAACCGCTCACGCTTGGCCCGGACCGAGTCCAGGATCGAGATCGGCGGCAGCTTCCAGGTGATCCCCGCCCACTCGTCGTAGTCGTCCTCCGGCTCGGCGGCGACCCGGAGCGGAGGCGTCGCCGGCTCGACCGCGGCGGCGCGCCGCATCGCCAGCTCCTCGGCCGGGCTCGGCGCCTCGCTCTCCGGTGCCGGCTCCGGCAGCGATGCCTGGTTCGAGGGGGCGGCGGGCGCCGGCGGACCCGACTCCGGCTCCAGGTCCGGCGGCGCCCAGAGCGGCGCCTGGCCCTGCGCGAGCTCCTCAGGCGCGATCACGCTCGCCGCCATCACGGGCTCCATCACAGCCGCCGGCAGGGCGCGCGGATGAGCCTCTGCTTCGTCGCCTTCCCCGCGGGCCCGCCCGACCAGCGCGTTCAGCCGCTGCCGCTCCTGGTACGCGGCGCGCGCCGCGCGGGCTCCGTGCAGGATCACCCCGCCGGGGCTGAAGCGGAAGGCCATGATCACACCGACCAGGAAGACAGCCACCAGCACCACGACCGCGCCGGGGCGGCTGATGAGATCGGCGAGGAGGGTGGCGATGGCGAGGCCCAACACCCCGCCCGCATGCCGGGAGGCGAGGCTCAGAAGGCCGAACAGCGAAAGCAGGCTGGCCGCGCTCGCGGCCAGGATCCGCGGGGTGGGAAGCGGGACGGATGGGACCACCAGCACGGCCCCGAAGGCGATCACGGCGGCCACCATCAGAGGCCAGCCGACCCCGAAGGCGCCCAGGATGGCCTGGTTCAGTCCGTGCAGCACCGGGCCGCCCCCGAACAGCATGGCCAGGCCACCGAGCACGCCAAGTCCGGCCAGCAGGACGCCGCTCCCCTCCTGGAGTTGGGCCGCGGTGAGCGCGGGGACGTTGGGACGAGGGCGAGCAGTTCGGGCGGCCTTCGGACGCGCGCGGGGAGCGCTCGCTCGAGAGCGACGAGCCGGCCGACGGGTCGCGTGATGTGTGCTGCGAGGCAATGCTGAGACCACTTCGGCGCCGTCAGGCACCGGAAGTCAGTATATCGGTGGCCAGGCGACCCCGCGTAAGCCGCCCCTACGCGAAGGACGTTGGTGCACCAGCGGGGCTTACCCGCTGCCACCAAGGGCCCGGAGGTGCACCAACGGGGGTATCCCCTGCCACCAAGGGCCCGGTGGTGCACCAACGGGGGTCATGCCTGCCACCAAGGGCCCGGTGGTGCACCAACGGGGGTCACCCCTGCCACCAAGGGGCCCGGTGGTGCACCAGGGGGGTGCGCCAGCAGTTCACTCCGAGTGCGCGGACAGGGCCATTGGTGCACCACCGCTGGCGCGGCGCGGCCCGGGCGCTCCTCAGACCTCGGTGATGATCGGCACCACCAGCGGGCGCCGTCCCACCCGCTGGTGCACCGCGCGGGCGACCGACGAATGCACCCGCTCGCGCAGCACCGCCACGTCGTCACGGTCGACCGCACCCCGCAGCGCGTTCGCCGCGGCCGAGGACGCCGCCTCCTCCAGGTCGGCCGCAGATTCCGGCGCGATGACCCCGCGCGAGATCGCCTGCGGCCGCGTGCGCACGCGCCCCGTGTCCCGTTCCACGGTGGCGGTCACGATCAGGACGCCGTCCTGGGAGAGCAGCTGGCGGTCGCGGAGCACCACTTGCTCGACGTCCCCGATCCCGATCCCGTCGATGTAGACCAGCCCCGCTCCGGAGGGACCCCCGTCGGCCAGCGCGTCCTCCCCCACCTCGAGCACCCGACCATCCAGGAGGATGTGGACCCGCTCCGATGGAAGCTCCTCCCGGGCCAGCTGCGCGTGCAGGTGGAGCTGACGGTATTCGCCGTGGACGGGGACGAAGAACCGAGGCCGCGTCATCCGAATCATCTCCCGCAGCTCGTCGCGGTAGCCGTGGCCGGAGACGTGGACCCGGTCCGACTCGGCGTAGAAGACCCGCGCCGCACCGTTGCGATAGAGATTGTTGATGGTGTGCTGGACCAGGCGCTCGTTGCCCGGGATCGGCCGCGCCGACAGCACCACCCAGTCGCCCTCGCGCACGTTGACGTCCTTGTGCTGCCGGGCGGCGAAGCGGGCCAGCGCCGACACCGGCTCACCCTGACTGCCGGCCGTGATCAGGACCAGGCGCGGCTCCTCACCCGCCTTCGCCAGCCGCAGCACCATCCCTTCCGGCACCTCGAGATAGCCCAGCTGGCGCGCGGTGTGGAACGCGTTGCGCATCGAGCGACCGGCGACCGCCACCCGCCGCCCGTGCTGCGCCGCCAACTCGATCACCCGCTGCATGCGGTGGATGTTGGAGGCGAAGGTGGTCACGATGATGCGGCCCGGAGCCTCGTCGAAGATGCGCTCAAAGGTGGGCCCGAGATCGCGCTCGGATCCGCTGTGCCCATCGCGCTCGGCGTTGGTGGAGTCGCTCAGCAGCAGGTGCACGCCTTCAGCGCCAAGCCGCCGGAAGCGCTCCAAGTCGGTGCCGTACCCATACGGCGGATCCGTCTCCAGCTTGAAGTCGGCGGTGTACACGACGCGGCCGACCGGCGTCTGGATCGCGAGCGCGATCGTATCCGGGATGGAGTGGCAGACCGCCAACGCCTCGATCCGGAACGGCCCCAGCTGGACCCGGTCCCCGGGCGCGATGGTGCGCAGGTCCGCCTCCTGGAGCACCCGGTACTCGCGCAGCCGGTGCTGGGCCAGGCCCAGCGTGAGCCGCGTCCCGAACACCGGCACGTTCACCTTCTTGAGGAGGAAGGGCAGCCCGCCCGCGTGGTCCTCATGTCCGTGCGTGACCACGATCCCGAGGACCCGGCGCCCAGGCTGCAGCAGATAGCTGATGTCGGGCACGATCAGGTCGACGCCGGGCGTCTCCTCGTGCGGGAACATGAGACCCGCGTCCACGACCAGGATCTGCTTCTCCCACTCGAGGAGAAACATGTTGAGGCCGACCTCGCCCAGCCCTCCCAACGGCACGTAGCGCAGCCGCCCGGACGAGGGCTGGGCAGTCACGTCACGCAGGATCGGCGACCGCCAGATCGACCAGCGATCCCGCCTCGTGCACGACGCGCAGCACGCGGGCCAGCTCGTCCTCGGTGAGCGCCACCAGCGGCAGCCGGAAGGGCCCCACCCGCTGCCCGAGAGCACGCAGCGTGGACTTCACCGGGATCGGGTTGGACTGCGTCGTCATCACCGCCTTGATCAGGGGCAGCAGCCGGTGGTGCAGGGCGGCCGCCTCCGCGACCTCACCCGCCACGTAGAGGTCGATCAGTCGGTGCAGCGCGCGCCCCGCCAGGTGGGAGGTGACGGACACCAGGCCATACCCACCGACCGCCAGCAGCGGCAGCGTCTTGATGTCGTCACCCGACCAGACCCGGAAGTCGGATGGCGCGCCGGCGCAGGTGAAGCTCATCTGGTCCAGGTCGCCGCTCGCTTCCTTGGTGCCGATGATGCCGGGGAGCTGAGCCAAGCGCAGGGTCGTCTCCAGCTGGAGGTTGATCGCGGAGCGGCCGGCGATGTTGTAGAGGATGGTGGGCCCGGTCTCGGCGATGGCGCGGAAGTGCTGGTAGAGCCCTTCCTGCGACGGCTTGTTGTAGTAGGGGTTGACGGCCAGCAGGGCGTCGGCGCCCGCCGCCATCGCCTGCTCGGAGAGCTCCACCGAGTGGCGGGTGTCGTTGGTACCGGTCCCCGCCACCACCGCGTGCTCGGGAATCGCCACCCGCACCGCCCGCAGCAGCTCCAGCTTCTCCCCGTCGGTCAAAGTCGGCGACTCGCCGGTGGTCCCGAACACGACCACGCCCTCTGAGCCGTCCTCCACCAACCGCCGGGCGAGCCCCTGCGCGCCCTCCAGATCCAGGTTGCCCTCCTCGTCAAAGGGCGTGACCATCGCCGTCAGCAGCCGTCCGATCTCGGGCATGGTTACAGGACCCCCTCCTGAATGGCGCGCTCCGCGACCTGGATCGCGTTGAGCGCAGCGCCCTTGCGCAGGTTGTCGGCCACGATCCAGAGCGCGAGACCGTTCTCCTGCGAGAGGTCGCGCCGGATCCGCCCCACGTACACGTCGTCGGTCCCCGCGACTGCCGCCGGCGTCGGGTAGGCCTGCCTCCGAGGGTCGTCCTGCACCACCACCCCAGGTGCGGCGGACAGCAGCTGCCGGGCGGCATCGGGGCCCAGCGGCTCCTCGGTCTCGACGAACACCGACTCTCCATGTGACACCGGAACCGGTACCCGCACACAGGTGGCGGCCAGGCGCAGCTCGGGCAGATGGAGGATCTTCCGCGTCTCGTTGCGGAGCTTGATCTCCTCCTCGTTGTAGTCCTCGTCCTCCAGCGGCCAGCCGCCGGGGACCACGTTGTGGGCCAGCTGGTGGGGATAGACGGCGTGCTCCACCGGCTCTCCGCGCGCGATCGCGCTGATCTGTCCCGCCAGCTCCTGGACCAGCTCTTTGCCGGCTCCGGATGCGGACTGGTAGGTGGAGACGACGACGCGGCGGAGCCCGGCCCGCCGCCGGATCGGCTCCAGCGCCACCGTGAGCGGGATGGCGCAACAGTTGGGGTTGGCGATGATGCCCTCGGAGTCCTGGATGTCGGCCGGATTCACCTCCGGCACGACGAGCGGGATGTTCTCCTGCATGCGCCAGGCGGAGGAGTTGTCCACCACCAGCGCACCCGCCTCGGCCGCGATCGGCGCGTACTGCAGGGACGCACCGGACCCGGCGCTGAACAGCGCTAGGTCGACCCCCTCGAAGGAGGTATCGGTGAGCTCCTCGACCTCCACCGTGTGCCCGTCGCAGCGAACCCGAGACCCGGCGGAGCGCTTGGAGGCCAGCGCCTTGAGCTTGCCGATCGGAAAGGCACGCTGCTCGAGGACGCGGAACATCTCCTGGCCGACGACGCCGGTGGCGCCGACCACGGCCACGCTCAAGAGACGGGACGGGCTCGTCATTTGCGGAAGAGTGTACTGACGGCCCGCGCGGCGGGTGATCGAGAGTTCCCCTCACGCACCAGTGTGGGTCAGGCGAGCGCCTCCAGTGCCCGCCCCACGTCCGCCTCGTCGTTGTAAAGATGAAATGAAAAGCGGGTGCGGCCGTCCCGGAGGGGAGCCACCACCCCGGCCCGCCGCAGCCGGTCCTGGTCGGCGTCGATCGAGACGATGGCCTGGCCCCGAGGCTCCAGCCCCAGTCCGCGCAGGAAGCGGTCCGCGAGCCCCACGTTGTGGTTGCGCACCGCCTCCAGATCGAGGCCGGCTAGGTAGGGCAGCGCCGCCGCCGCCCCGGCCTGGGAAAGCCAGGCGGGCGACAGATCGTACCGCCGTGCGTCCGGGCGCAGTCGCAGCGGTAGGCCGTAGGCGGGATCGGCGGGTGGCTGTGCCGCGTACCAGCCGGCGGCGACCGGGAGGCCGCGCTCGCAGGCGCGGGGATGGACGGAGAGCCAGGCCGCGCCACGCGGCGACAGGAGCCACTTGTACCCGTGGGCGGCGACGAAGTCGGCCCAGTCGAGACGCAGCGGCAGCCAGCCGACGGCTTGCGACGCGTCCAGCACCACCATGGCTCGGGCGGCTTCGGCGGCCTGGCGGAGCCGGTCGGGGTCGACCATCCAGCCGTCGGCGGACTGGACCAGGCTCATCGCCACCACGTCGTGCCCGGCGATGCGGTCGTACAGTTGGTCGCGGGGCACCTCGGTGACGGACACCCCGCGCCCGGCGTGGGCCGCGAAGGGGAAGGTCACGCTCGTGTACTCGCGCTCCACGGTGACCACTCGCGCACCGTCTGGCAGCCCGGCGGCGACCGGCGCCACCAGCTGCGAGACGGTGGCGCCGATGGAGATCTGCGCGGCGGGCACCCCGACCAGGCGGCCGAAGGCTTCCCGCGCCCGCTCCACCGCGGCGTCGTGCTCGCCCGGCCCCTCGGCAGCGCGGCGCCAGCGTTCGACGGTCCCGACCACCGCGTCCGCGACCGCCACCGAGGGCACGCCGATGCTCGCTGTGTCGAGGTAGCCGAGGGGGACGTCGAAGTCGGCGCCGAAGGCGTGTCGCATCCCGCGATGCTAGCGTTCAGCCGGTGGTTCCGAGTGCCCGGCTGGTCGCGTTCGTCGCCTGCGCCGACCTCGATCGTGCCGCTGCCTTTTACGTCGACCGGCTCGGGCTCCCACTCATCGAGCGCACCCCCTTTGCGTTGGTGCTCGACGGGGGCGGGTCGCAGCTCCGGGTCACACGTGTGGAAGAGAAAGCGGCCGCGCCCTACACCGTGCTCGGCTGGATGGTGGACGACCTGAACGCAGATGTCGAAGACCTGCGGGCGAAGGGGGTCGCGTTCATCCGCTACCCGGGATTGAAGCAGGACGGGCACGACGCCTGGACGGCACCGGGCGGCAGCCGGATCGCCTGGTTCGCCGATCCCGACGGCAACGTGCTCTCACTCCAGCAACCGCCGCGGTAGTCAACCCAACAGGGCAGGTACGGCCGGCGCTCAGCGGTAGACCCAGCAGAGGCAAAAGGGGTGCCCAGCCGGGTCTGCGTAGACCTGGAAGTTGTCCGGGCGTTCGGGCGGCCTCTCCCCGGCCGGCTGCAGCAGTCTCGCGCCCAAGGACATCACCTGCTCGTGAGCGGCAGCAAAGTCATCGACCCAGAGATCGAGGTGAATCTGCTGCGGTGTCCCATCCGGCCAGTCGGGCTGGACGTGGTTGGGCGCGAGCTGGACACCCACCCGGGGTTCGCCGTCCACGAGCACCAGGTGCCAGTCATCCTCCGCGTCGACCGTCCCGCCCAGCACGCCGGCCCAGAATCGGCTCTCGCCGGCCAGGTCCGCCGCGTCGAACACCACCACCTGATGGTTGATCTTCATGACCAAGATGGTGCGCTCCTATGGAACCAGACGCACCAGCTCCAGCTCGTCGTGGAGTGGAATGCCACCCTCCCCCACCTCGGAGATCTCCGGCTTGAGCCGGCGCCCCTGGTCGACGGCGCCGCAGCGTAGCGCCGCCAGCCTGAAACCCCGGCGCTGATAGAGGCCGAGCGCGCGGAGGTTGTCGTTGGTGGTCACCACCAGCAGCCGCCGAGCGCCGGTGGAGCGCGCCCACTCGCAGGCGGCCTCGATCAGCGCCAGCCCGCCCCGCCCCCCTCCTCCAGGCTGTCCAGGCTCATCAGCTCGGCGTCGCCGGCAGGATCTCGCCGCAGGGTCGCCACGCCCGCCCGCCGGCTCTCCATCCAGGCCACCAGGGCCGGAAGCCGGGTCAGGTCGAACACCTCCTCGCGGGCCACCACCCGGCCACCCCAGCGCTGGTGGAGGGTGGCCCGTACCCACGCCTCGTCCTCGGGACCAGCGGGCCGGACCTCGAGTGTCACGGGATGCCGAGCAGCGCACCCAGCCCGTCGTAGAAGGTGGTCTCCTTCCGGAGGCGGCGGATGGCCAGCAGCACGCCGGGCGCGAAGGCGTCGCGCGAAGTGGTGCGGTGGGAGATCGTCAGCACCTGCCCCGGGAGCCCGAAGTGAACCTCCTGATCGGCGACCAGGCCGGGCAGGCGAACGGAGTGGATCGCGACGCCCTCCAGGGCACCCCCGCGGGTGCCGGCCAGGTTTTCCTTGGTCGCCGGCTTGGCCTCGAACCCCCCGGGTCTCGCGGCCACGATCGCGCGGGCGGTCGCGAGGGCCGTGCCTGAGGGGGCGTCGGTCTTCCCGTCGTGGTGCATCTCCAGGACCTCGACGCCGTCGAAGAAGGGGGCCGCGCGCGCCGCCAGCCAGATCATGACCACGGCACCGACGGCGAAGTTGGGAGCCACGATCCCGCCCAGGCCGGCCGCCCCGCAGGCGGTGCGGAGCCGGGCCACCTCCTCCCTCCGAAGCCCGCTGGTTCCCACGATCGGGACCGCGCCGGCGGCGACCGCGGCGAGCGCGTTGTGAAGCGCCGCGCTCGGGTGTGTGAAGTCGACCAGCATCTCCGGCCGGTGTCGCCGCAGGAAGGAGCCGAGATCGTCCCCGCGCCCGACGCCACCCACATAGTCGATGTCCGGCGCCGTCTCCAACACCGGCACCAGGGCCTGGCCTACGCGGCCGCGAAACCCGGCGAGGGCTATGCGTGTCATGCCCATATCATGGGTCGCCACCGCCACAACCGGTGGCTCGGCCAGGGGTGAGCGCAGGTGACCGAGAGCGCGCGGAAGAGACCACATGGGACCACACGCATGGGATACCATGGGGGAATGAGGCCAGACGACCGCCAGGTCGGCATCCGCGAGTTGAAGGAACACACGAGCGCCGTGGTGAGGCGCGTCAAAGAGGGCGCGTCGATTCGCATCACCGAGCGCGGGCGCCCGGTGGCGATGATCGTGCCGCTGCGAGATGACCAGGACTTCTGGGATCGGCTCCTCGCCGAGGGTCGTCTCGTCCCCGCCGAGTTCAACCTCGCGGACGAGCTGGAGGCGAACCCGCCCCAGCCGCGCCAGCCCGGCGAAGGGTCGCCCTTCGACGCGCTGATGGACCTTCGCGCGAATGAGCGATGACTCCGTCTACCTGGATTCCTCGGCCTTTGTCAAGCTGTTCCTCCCCGAAGGAGAGATCGCCGAGCTGCGACGCTACCTCACCCAGAGGACACGGTGGGTCTCGTCAACGCTCCTGCGGACCGAGGCGCTGCGCGCGGCGACGAGAGCGAATCTGGCACCCGGCCGGATGGACCGCGTCCACACATTGCTTCGCGGCGTCGTGCTGATCCCCCTGGACGCCTCGTTGAGCGCGGACGCCGGGATGCTCCAACCGCCGGAGCTCCGGTCCTTGGATGCGATCCACCTGGCCACCGCCCGCTCGCTCGGCGATCACGTCGATGCCCTCGTCACCTATGACGAACGCCTCGCGAACGCGGCCCAGTGGCACGGCCTTCGGGTCGCGAGTCCGGCCTGAGTGACGTAGGGATCGACTCAGCCCGGCGGAATCGTGCGCCCGCGCTCAGTGCCCGGGCAGCGGTTTCGCCCCTTCGGTCACCGAAATCGCGGCTCCGTTTTGGGAGGCCACGACCGCCCGCACTCCGGTCTTCAACGCCGAGGCGCTGGTCGCCTGCTTGCCGCGGTACTTGGTGGTGGAGGAGAGCTGCAACGTCACCGACTGACCGTCGGGCCGGCTCAAGGTGATCGACGACGTCGAGGCGGCCGTGACGTTGCCGCGATCCACGTTCACCGTGACCCACTTGCCGCTCTCGCGGATCTCCAGCGTCGCGTGGTCGGCCCGGGACAGCAGGTCGCGGCGCGCGGCACCTGCCTTCGCGCCCGGCTTTGCGGTCGGCGTCGCGGAGGGGGTGGCCGCCGGCCGCGGCGAGGCGGCGTTCGACGCCGCGTACGCGGTGGCGCCGCCGGCCGCCAGCATCAACCCGCTCGCTGCCGCGGCGGCCACGATCCAGTGCTTGGGACGAATGAGATGACTCAACACGCCCTCAGTCAAGCATGAGACTGGCATGAGGCGGGTAATGACCGCGGTCAGGCCTTGGTAAGAGCGTCGGCACGCCGTCAGCGCAGGCGCACCTGCGCCGGAACCCCGCTGAAGCTGCCCCGCAGCACCTCCCGCCCCTGCTGGTTCACGCAGCTGACCTCACCACCCAGCCGCAGACGAGCCTGGTCGCGGTCGGTGAAGCGGACCGTGCACGTAACCGTGTCGCCCACGAACACGGGCCCCAGGTACTCGAACCGCATCTCCGATGCCAGCACGCCCAGGAGCCCGCCGATGTGCGTGCACATCGACGCCGTCAGCAGGCCGGGCACGATGCGGCGTCCGAAGCGGCTGGTGGCGGCGAACTCTTGGTCCAGGTGGTAGGGGTTGAAGTCCCCGGTCACGCCGCAGAAGGCGGTGACGTCGCCCTCGGTGAACGTCCGGCGCCAGGAGTAGGAGGCTCCGGGAGGGATGGCCTCGAACGCGGCGCGAAACCGAGCCTTCTCGGCCTCGCGCCGGTCCTCGGCGGTCGCCATCTAGCCGCTCGACTCCACGGGAGCCGTCGGCGTCAGCCTCGGTCGCCCCGGCGACCGTTGCCCCGCCGCGGCGGTCGTGAGCTCGGCTCCGGGGGCGGCAGGGTGAGGGCCTCGGCCACCTTGTCCATGTCGATCTCCTCGACGATCGCCTCCCCCTTCGAGGTGAGTTCCTCGATCGCCGCCTGCCGGCTCAGGTTGAGGCGTCCCTGGCCGTCGATCTCGACCGCTTTGACGACGATGCGGTCGCCCTCGTTCACGACCTCCTCCGTGCGCCCGACGCGGTGGTCGGTGAGCTTGGAGATGTGGACCAGGCCGTCCTGGTTGGGCAGGATCTCGACGAAGGCACCCAGCGTGGGCATCGTCCGCACCACCTTGCCGGTGTAGATCTTGCCCACCTCGACTTCGTCGGTGAGGCTCTTGATCCAGTCGATGGCGCGCCTGGCACCCTCCTGATCGGCGCTGGCCACGAAGACCCGGCCGTCGTCCTCGACATCGATCTGCGCCCCCGTCTCCTCCACGATGCGGCGGATGATCTTACCGCCGGGGCCGATGATGTCGCGGATCTTGTCCGGGTTGATCTGAAGCGTGGTGATGCGCGGGGCCCACGGACTCATCTCGGTGCGCGGGCCGGGGATCACCTCGGCGATCTTGTCGAGGATGAAGAGGCGGGCCTCCTTGGCCTGCGCCAGGGCCTGCGCCATGGTCTCGCGCGCGAGCCCCTTGACCTTGATGTCCATCTGGAGGGCCGTGATCCCGTCGCGGGTGCCGGCGACCTTGAAGTCCATGTCGCCGAGTGCGTCCTCGACGCCCTGGATGTCGGTCAGGATGGCGTACTTGCCCTCCCGCGTGACCAGCCCCATCGCGATCCCCGCCACCGGCTCCTTGATCGGGACGCCGGCGTCCATCAGGGCCAACGTCGAGCCACAGACGGAGGCCATCGAGGTGGACCCGTTGGAGCTCAGGATCTCCGAGACGACTCGCATCACGTACGGCCACTCGTCGATCCCGGGGAGGACCGGCACCAGCGCCCGCTCGGCCAGCGCTCCATGCCCGATCTCACGGCGCCCCGGGCTGCGCAGCGGCCGCGCCTCACCCGTGGAGTAGGGCGGCATGTTGTAGTTGTGCATGTAGCGCTTCTCGGTCTCGAGCCCGAGCCCGTCGATCCTCTGGGCATCGCCCGAGGTCCCCAGGGTCACGATGGAGAGCGCCTGCGTCTGACCGCGCTGGAAGAGGCCCGAGCCATGGGTGCGGGGCAGGATGCCGACCTGCACCGACACCGGCCGGATATCGGTGGTGCCGCGGCCGTCGATCCGGATCCCCTCCTCGATGACCCGCTGCCGCACCCGATCCTTGAGCTTCTTCTCGAACAGCTCGCCGATCTCGGCTTCGTGCTCCGGGAAGCGCTCCGCCAGCGCCTGGCGGGTCTCCTTCTTGAGGCCCGAGATGTGGTCCTCCCGCGCCGCCTTGTCGGGGTCGTAGGCGGCCGCGTCCAGCCGCTCGGACAGGTACCCGTCCACGGCGGCGACCAGCTGCGCGTCGTACTCGATGGGCTCGACCGTCACCTTCTCCCGGCCCACCTGCTCGCGCAGTGAGTCGAGGGCGGCGCAGATCTGCCGGATGGTGGTGTGGGCGAGCTCGAGGGCTTCGACCACGACCTCTTCGCTGACGCCCTTGGCACCCGCCTCCACCATCAGGATGGCGTCGGTGGTGCCGGCCACCGCCAGGTCCAGCTCCGACCGCTCCATGTCTTCCATCGAGGGATTGATGACCAACCGCCCGTCGAGGCGACCGACGCGGACGGCGCCGATCGGCCCCTGGAAGGGGATGTCGGAGATGGTGAGTGCCGCCGAGGCCCCGTTGATGGAGAGGATCGAGGGGTCGTGCACCATGTCCACCGAGAGGACGGTGCTCACGACCTGGACGTCGTTCCGGAACTCCTTGGGGAAGAGGGGGCGGATCGGCCGGTCGGTGAGGCGGGCGGTAAGGATCGCCTGCTCACTCGGGCGCCCCTCGCGGCGCATGAAGGCGCCCGGGATGCGGCCCGCGGCGTAGAGCTTTTCCTCGTAGTCGCAGGTGAGGGGAAAGAAGTCCACGCCCTCACGCGGGGAGTTGGACATGGTTGCGGTGGAGAGGACGACCGTGTCTCCCACCCGCGTGATGACCGCGCCGTTGGCCTGTTCGGCGACCGACCCGGTCTCGAAGGTCACGGTCGTACCCGCGATCTCCACAGACTTGGTGACTACTGCCACGTTTGTTCCTCCGTCTGGGAGGGAGGTCAGGAGCCTAGCAACCGGAGCCGAGGCACTTCCTCACGAGCCGTGCCGGAGGTGGCCTGCGGGGCCGGGTGGTAGGGGCCTGAGTCCCCCCCGAATCTAAAGGTCGGACGTGGAATCGCTCCACGCCCGATCCAATCACCGCCGGATACCCAGCTTCGCGATCAGCGCTCGGTAGCGCTCGATGTCATTGCGAGCCAGATAGTTCAGCAGCCGGCGCCGCTTACCAACCAGCACCAGCAACCCGCGGCGGGAATGGTGATCCTTGTGATTCACCCTCAGGTGCTCGGTGAGCTGCCTGATACGCTCAGTGAAGATCGCGATCTGCACCTCGGGCGAGCCGGTGTCGGTCTCGTGGGTGCGGTGCTCCGCGATCAGACGTCCTCTAAGTTCGCTGTCGACTGCCAAACCAGCAGGAAAGTATACGCAGGGCGGTCGGGGGGATTGCGGGTCACTGACGCTTCCACGACTTCGCGCTCGCGCGCGAGCGCTGCGCGCACGGCGGTTGGGTACCGGGAGTGCGAGTTGTGTGGTTGCGATTGTTTTTCTCGGGAGGGCTGCGCCCCCCGCGCCCCCCGGCGGCGCTAGCCGCCGTTCCCTGCCGGGCCAGCAGTGAGGGTGCTCTTGTGAGCTTGTGCTGGGCTCGCTTCGGGCTTCGCCCGAGCTGCGCCCGCTGGGTGCGTGGCCGCAGGGTTCCTACGGGAGCTCATGCGTGGGCCGCGGGTGGCGACAGGTGCGGCGAGAGGTGAGGGCGCGGCGCGGGCGTGGGGTGACATTGCCGGCGGAACAACGTCATTCGGGGCGGGGTGAGGTTGTCTTGCCGGCAAACGCACGCCATCGAGCGCCCTCACGCCCTGGCGACGGCGCCGTCGGAGCGGGGGTCGGCGCCGGCGTCCCAGGTGCCGTCAGCGGTGGCGACGATGGCGGTGGCGTGGCCGAAGGAGGTGTCGGCCGGGGCCAGCGGCACCGCTCCCGGCAGCGAGCGCAGCCAGGGCCGGGCGTGCGGGTGGTCGGCCTCCACCCAGGTGGTGGTGGCATCGGCGACCCGGATGCGCGGCGCCGACACCGCCTCCTGTGCGCTGCGGCCCCCGTCGACCAACTGGAGCAGGACCTGCGTCTGCAGCTGCGCCTGTCCGTCCCCGCCCATGGTGCCAAAGGCGATCCGCCGTCCCCGTCCCTCGGCCATGGCGGGGATCAGCGTGTGCATGGTCCGCTTGTGCGGCTCGAGCCGGTTGACGTGGGCCGGATCCAGGCTGAAGTAATTGCCGCGGTTGTGGAGCAGGATGCCGGTGCCCCGCGCCACCACCCCCGAGCCGAAGGAGCCGGACACGCTCTGGATCATGCTCACCAACGTCCCCTCGTCGTCGACCACGGTGAGCGCGATGGTGTCGCCGTCGGCAGGCGGCTGACCGGCGAGGGCACCGCGGACGGAGGGGTCGAGGAAGGGTTCGCGAGGCGCGTCCGCGAAGTCGGGATCGGTGATGTACCGGTCGCGCAGCCCGTACACGGTCTCGCGTTCGCGCCGCAGGATGGCCCCGAACCGCTCGCCCAGGAGGTCCTCCGGCGCGTACGCCTCGAAGCGGCGGAGCAGTCCCGCCGCGGCCAGGCCCTGCGTTGGTGGCGGCATCTCCCACACCCGGTGGTCGCGGTACGAGAACGAGATCGGCGTCACCCAGGAAGAACGGGTGCGGACGTCGGACGGGAGCAGAAACCCGCCCTCCTCGCGCACCGACTGCGAGATGGCGTCGGCCACGTCCCCGGCCGAGAAGACGCTGTACCCGTACCTGCCGACCGCTCGCAGCACCGCGGCCAGGTCCGGGTTGCGCAGCGTCATGCCCTCTGCCATCGAGGGCCACAGCGTCCAGGTCTCGGGGAGCAGGCGGCGCCAGTCGGCGGTGCGTCGCATGCCCTCCGCCACCCCCGGCGCCACCACCCACCCGTCGGCGGCCAGCGCCACCGCCGGCTCCAGCAGAGGCTCCAGGCCCAGCCGTCCGAAGCGTTCGATCAGCCGCCCCCAGGCTTCCACCGTGCCAGGAGCGGTGATCGTCATCGCCCCGCGCTCCGGCATCCGCGTGTGCCCCCCAGCTCGCACCGCCTCGATCGTGGCCTCGGAGCCGGAGGGGCCCGCGCCGGCCAATCCGTAGGGCGCCGGCGCCCCGGCCGGCCACACCATCGCGAACAGGTCACCGCCGACCGATGTCATGTGCGGGTAGATGACGCAAAGGGCGGCGTCGGTGGCTACCGCGGCGTCCACCGCGTTGCCTCCCTCCCGGAGGACCTGAGCCCCGATCTCGGAGGCCGTTCGATGCGGAGACGAGACCCGCCCTCGGGTCACGGGACCACCAGTTCGACGGCAGCCGGGACCACTTCAAACGTCGCCGGCAGGAGTCCCGGCTGCTCACCGTCGGCATCCACGCGCACCCTGGTGTCGGCCTCCACCGTCACCCGCCGCACCCGCCGGGTCGTGATCGGGAAGCCGCCCGCCAGATGGGTTCCCGCCCGGAGCGGCCCCAGGAGCCGCACATTCTCGAGCTTCCCCACGTCTCCCACCAGCACCAGGTCCAGCAGCCCGTCGTCGGGCTCGGCGTCAGGGGCGATGCACATGCCGCCACCGTAGTACCTCGCGTTGGCGACCACCGCCTGCTGCGCGGTCAGCTCCTGGACCTCACCGTCGGCCTCGACGCGCAGCCGCGGGTTCCGCCACACGAGCAGGCTGACCGCGGTGGCGAGCAGGAACGTCAGCTGTCCGCGTCCCAGCCGCACACCGTGGTTCACGCGGTGGACCACCTCGCCGCCCAGGCCGACGTCGGCGATGTTGCAGAAGATGCGGGCGCCGCGCGAGCCATCGTGCGCCACGAAAGTCACGCGGCCGACGTCGATGCGACGGGTCCGCCCCGCACACAGGACAGCAGCGGCCGCCCTGATGTCGAGTGGAACGTCGAAGGTGCGGCGGAAATCTCCACCGGTTCCGAGGGGGACCAATCCCAGCCGGGTGGCGCAGGCGACGGCCTGCCCGGCCTCGTCGAAGAAGCCGTTGACCACCTCGTGGATGGTGCCGTCCCCTCCCCCGGCCACCACCATCGGCCAGCCCTCGTCGAGCGCCTGGCGGGTCAGCACCGTGGCCTCGGCCGGCGCCGTGGTCAGCGCCGAGTCGAAGTTGAGCCCCGCCTCCCGCAAGGCTGCCGCGACCACGGGCCAGGTCCGGCCGGTGCGACCGCCGGCGGAGGCCGGGTTCACGATGACCAGCGCGTCCTTCACCGGGCCTGAAGGTAGCAGGGCTCACCCCACCCGGGGCGGTGGTGCGGCTACGAGCCGCCGAAGGTCTGCCAGAGCAGGAAGACGTTGAGCGCGACGATCAACCCCACCGCGACGTACGCGACCGCGTTCACCAGGCGGTTGGTCACCAATGCCCCCATCACCCGCCGGCTGCGCGTGAACAGCACCAGTGGGATCAGCGCGAACGGGATGCCGAAGGACAGCGCCACCTGGCTCAGGACCAGGACGTGGGTGGGGTCGAGGCCGATCCCGATCACGATCAGCGCGGGCAGCATGGTGATTACCCGCCGCAGGAGCACCGGCACCCGCCGATTGATGAAGCCCTGCATCACGACCTGACCGGCCAGCGTTCCGACCGACGACGACGAGAGCCCAGAGGCGAGCAGGGCGAGCCCGAAGATCCAGTTGGCGTGGAAACCCAGCACCTGGCCGAGCGTGGCGGCGACCTGGTTGAGGTCCTGGATGTCGGTCCCCGTGCGGTGGAAGAACACCGCCGCCGCCAGCGCCAGCATGGCCATGTTGACCACCCCCGCGACGCCCATCGCCACGATCACGTCGAGACGCTCGAACCGGTAGATGCGCCACCGCTGCTCAGCGGTCCGGCCCACCACGCGACGCTGCGTGAGCGCCGAGTGGAGGTAGATCACGTGGGGCATCACGGTCGCGCCCAGGATGCTGGTGGCGAGCAGGATCGACTGCGCACCGTCGAACCGCGGCAGCAGCGAGCCGCGCACGATTTCGGGCACCGAGGGCCGCGCGAGCACGATCTGGACCGTGAACGCGAGGACCATCACCCCGACCATCGCCGTGATCACGGCCTCCAGCTGCCGGACACCCCGTGACTGGAGCGTCAGGATCGCGAAGGTGGCAAGTCCGGTCAGGAGCGCCGCCGGCAGCAGCGGGATCCCGAATAGAAGGTTGAGGCCCAGGGCGGCGCCCACGAACTCGGCCAGGTCGGTCGCCATCGCCACCAACTCCGCCTGCACCCAGAGCGCCCACACCACCGGCCTCGGGAACCGTTCCCGGCAGACCTCGGCCAGGTTCCGACCGGTGGCGATCCCAAGCCGCGCCGAGAGCGACTGCACCACCATCGCGATCAGGTTCGCGGCGACCACCACCCAGAGCAGGAGGTAGCCGTAGGTGGCGCCGGAGGTCAGGTTGCTGGCGAAGTTCCCGGGGTCGACGTACGCGACCGCGGCGATGAAGGCGGGACCCATGAACGGCAGCAACGCCCGCGGGCCACGGACGTCGCCGCGCAGGGAACGGTGGGCGGCGTCGGCGACCTGCCGTTCGCCGGGGAGAGCGACGCCGGCCTGGTCCGCCGGGTCGCGCGGCACCACTCCCTGCAACTGGTCGGACGCCCGCCGTTCGCGCGCCTGCCGCGCCTCCTCGGCACTCATGCGGAAGCCCCCATCCCGTGGCCGCCATCCTCGAGCCGAGTGGGGCGCATCGCGTCCGGCGACTTATGCAACGAACACCCCCCGCGCGGCGCCCAGGGGCACCTCCACCTCGCGGTTCTCGGCCCGCACCAGCAGCGGTCCCTCGTACGCGCTCTCGCGCAGGACCGTCACCTCCACGCCGGGGCGCAGGCCGAGCTCGTCGATCAGTCGGAGCCGCCCCGGGTCGGCGTCCGAGACCCGCCGCACCGTGTGGTGCTCGCCCGGCAACGCCTCCAGCAGGGAGGGGTGACGGATGTCGGTGATCGTTCCCTCCGGGCTCGGGATGGGGTCGCCGTGGCAATCGACCTCGGGCCGTCCGAGCGCCTCGAACATGCGCTCTTCCATCCGCTGCGAGACCACATGCTCGAGGCGCTCCGCCTCCGCGTGCACCTCGTCCCACGTGTAGCCGAGGATGCGGACCAAGAACGCCTCGACCAGGCGGTGCCGGCGGATCAACGCCAGCGCCGCCTGGCGCCCCTCGGCGGTGAGCGCGGCGCCCCGGTACCGCTCGTGCCTGACCAAGCCCTGGACGACCAGCTTGGAGAGCATCTCGGTCGCCGACGCCGGCGAGACGCCGAGCCGCTCGGCAAGCTGCGAGCCCGCCACCGGCTCCCCGTCCGCCAGGTGGTAGAGCGCCTTCAGGTAGTCGCCCTGGCTCTGGCTGAGACCAGAAGTTTGGCTAGCCCCCTCAGCAATTTGAGGCATGCCTAAATCATAGCAGGGCTGGTGCCAGGGCCGAGTCTGCCTTGGACCGCACTCGTTCTCGCGGGACGGCTCAAGCGAGCATGCCGTCAGTCCGGCTCGCTCAGCGCGCGGCGCGTGTCGGCCACATCCCGGTGCATTGCCTTCACCAGCTCATCCACGGTGGCGAACTTGGCCTCGCCGCGCAGCCGGGCGACCAGCTCCAGCTCCAGCCGGTGCTCGTAGAGGTCGCCATCGAAGTCGAGCAGGAAAGCCTCCACCCGCAGCTCGGTCTTGTCGAACGTGGGCCGGTACCCGATCGAGATCGCCGCCTGGCGCCGAACCGCGGGCTCCCCGGGGCCCCCGCGAAACGGAGCTTGCGGAGTTTCGTGGGGTGGGTTGGTGAGGTCGCGCGCCCAGCCCGCGTAGATGCCGCGCGCGGGGATCAGCTTGCCCGGGGGCATGGCCAGGTTCGCGGTCGGAAAGCCGATGGTGCGACCGATCTTGTCCCCCTGCTCGACCGGCCCGCGCAGCGAGTAAGGCCGTCCCAGGAGCGCCGCCGGCCTGCCCCACCTCGCCCAGGGTGAGCAGCCGGCGGACCTCCGAGGAGTGGACCTCGTCGCGCCCCGGGCCGGCCCCCACCGGCGCCACCACCGTGACCTCGTAGCCGTGCTCGCGGCCGTGCTCGCGGAGCCATTCCGTGTTCCCCGCCCGAGCGCGGCCGAGGGCGAAGTCGTACCCGACCACCAGCCGCCGCAGGTCCATCGTCTCCAGGACCCGGCGCATGAACTCCTCCGGCGGCCAGCCGGCGAGCTCCCGCGTGAACTCGACCACGATGGCCTCGTCCACGCCCAGCCGCTCCACCTGCTCCAGGCGCTCTTCCAGGGTGGTGATCTGCGGCGGGCAGTTGGCGGGGTCGAGGACGCACCGCGGGTGGGGATCGAACGAGATCCAGACCGCCGCGCCGTGCACCGAATCGGCCATTTCCCGCAGCTGCTGGATCACCGCTCGATGACCCTGGTGCACGCCGTCGAAGCTCCCGATGCTGAGGGCGCAGGGCCCCTCGATGCGGGGCGGGCCCAAACCGAACCGCGTACGCACCGCCCTACCCCCCGTTTCGCGCGGAAGGGCGGGTATGGGGGCCCCGATGGCGTCCGTTCCGTGCGAAACGGCAGGTTGGGGGCCGCGACACCGGGCTAGGCCAGGACTTTGTCGGGGACGAAGGTCCGGTGCAACGGGTCCGTGTGACCGATGGCGACCAGCCCGCCCTCTTCGTCATGGGCCCGCAGCAGGCCCGGCGGCGGCGGCGGCAGGACCCGCACCGGACGCCCCGCGCGCACCAGCGCCTCCTGCTCCACCGAGAGCCGCACCGGGCGCATGTCCGGCAGCAGCACCGAGGGGGAAAGCGCGGCTGCCTCGACCGCCTCACTCGTCGTCAGTCCGTGCAGCGAGACCGCGTCCTCCACCTTGAGCGGCCCGTACGCGGTGCGCACCAGCCGACCCAGATAGCCCCCCACCCCCAGCCGCTCGCCCAGGTCGCGAGCCAGCGCACGCAGGTAGACCCCCGAGTGACAGACGATGCGCACGCGCGCTCTCGCCTCAGGACCCCCGGTGAATTCGAGCAGGTCCGCGTCCAGGATCTCGACCAGGCGTGGCTGGGGCGCCTCCACCTCGCCGCGCCGCGCCAGCTTGTAGGAACGCTCGCCGTCGATCTTGACCGCGCTGAAGAGCGGGGGACGCTGAGAGATCCGGCCCACGAATCCACGCAGGGCCACCGCCACCTCGTCTTCGGTCAACCGGCTCGGATCGGCCACCACCTGCCGCTCCGCCTCGGCGTCATCGGTGATGGTGGTGGCGCCGAACAGAACCTCGGCGTCGTACGCCTTGGGCAGCTTGTGCGCGAGCTCGGAGAGGCGGGTGGCACCGCCGAGCAGGATGGGCAGCACGCCGGTGGCAAGGGGATCCAGGGTTCCGGCATGGCCGACCCTTTTCACCTTCGCCACCTGCCGCACCTGGCGGACGACGGCGAACGACGTCATCCCCGCCGGCTTATCGATGTTGAGGACGGCCGCTCGCACGGTCGATTGCCTCCGTCGCGATCCCGAGCACGGCGTCGATGGCGTCCCTCAGCGGAAGCCGCAGCTCGGCGCCGGCCGCCCGCCGATGTCCGCCGCCCCCAAAGATGGCGCAGATCGCCGCCGCGTCGACGTCGTCGCGGCTCCGGACGCTGATCTTGACCAGGTTCGCCGCCACCTCTTTGAAGACGATCGCGACCGAGATGCCGGCCACCGAGTTGAGGCCGTCGATGATGCCCTCCGACTCGGCCATCACCGCGCCCGCCCGATGCAGCATCTGCCTGGTCACCCGCGCCCACACGATCCGGCCCTCCGCCTCCACCTGCATCGAGGAGAGGCTGATCGACTGCAGGCGCATCGTCGAGAGCGGACGGGAGTTGTAGATCCGACCGGCGATCGCCGCTGGATCCGCGCCCAGGGCGGCCAGACGCGCGGCGTCCCCCAGCACCGACTCGTCCGTGTTGCCGTGCCGGAATCCGCCGGTGTCGGTCAGGATCGCCGCGTAGAGGCAGGTCGCCATGGTGGGTGTGATCTCCCAGCCCAGCTGGTCGAAGATCCCAAGGCACATCTGTCCCACCGCCGCCGCCCCCGCGTCGATCAGATTCAGACCGCCGAAGCGGGTGTTCGACTCGTGGTGATCGATGTTGACCACCGCGGCCCGTTCCCCCAGGTGAGCCGCCTCCTGCTCAGTCCGTTCCACGTTGCTGGCGTCGAGGAAGAGCGCGATGCCGTCACGAAGGTCGGCGGGAGGCTCCCCCCGCAGGTCGGCGAAGCCGGGGACCCAGCTGTAGAGCTCAGGGTGTGGCGGCGGGATCACAACCCAGACGCGGTGACCGCTCCGGCGCAGCCCCTCGGCGAAGGCGAGGCTGGAGCCCAACGTGTCGCCGTCGGCGTCCTTGTGCCCGAAGATCACCACCTCCCGATGCCGCTCCAGGAGGGAGCGCAGCTCGTCGATGCCCTCGCGGAACCCGTTCCCGCGGCCCTTGCGCATGAGCGCGGTGCGCGTGGGTTGGCTCACGAGGTCTTCTCAGGGGGAGGCGGGGTTTCGTCGCCGTTCTCCTCGGGCAGGAGCTCGCGCAGCCGCTTGGAGATGCGCACCGAATACTCGATGGAGGGGTCGAGCTCGAACCGGAGCTCAGGCGAGAAGCGCAGGTTGGTCAGGCGCCTTCCCAGCTGGTGCCGGATCACGCCGGTCGCCGAGCGCAGCCCGGTCAGCGTCCGCTGCTGCTCGGTCTCATCGCCCAGGACCGACACGCGGACGCGCGCCAGCCGCAAGTCCGGCGACATGCGGACCTGCGTGATGCTGGCGAAGCCGATGCGCGGGTCCTTGAGCTCGCGGCGGATGATCTGCATGATCTCCTCCCGGACCTGCGCCCCGACCTGATCGGTGCGGTGGCCGGCCATGAGAAAAGTCAGATCTCCTCCAGCTCCAGACGATAGGTCTCCATCACGTCGCCCGCCTCGAAGCTGTCGAAGCCCTCGAGGCCGATACCGCACTCATCGCCCTCCGACATCTCGCGGACGTCATCCTTGTAGTGGCGGAGAGACCGGATCTGGCCCTCCCAGAGCTGCTGACGGTTGCGGAAGAGCTTCGCCACGCCCCCGCGGGAGACCTTCCCCTCGGTGACGCGGCAGCCCGCGATCGTGCCCACGCGGGGGACCGAGATCGGCATCACGACTTCCACCGCGCCCTCGCGGACCTGGCGATAGGTCGGCTCCCGCATGCCACGGATCGCGCGCTCGACGTCCTCGATCAGCTGGTAGATGATGTCGTAGGAGCGGATCTCCACGTGCTCGCGCTCGGCGGTCCGCTCGGCCGGTGTGTTCGGCTTTGAATTGAAGCCGATGATGATGGCCCCCGACACGCTGGCGAGCAGCACGTCGGACTCGTTGATGGCGCCCACCCCACTGCCCACGACCTTGATCGTGACCACCGGGTCCTCGATCTTCTGAAGGCTGGACATCACCGCCTCCAGCGTTCCCTGCATGTCGGCCTTGACGACCAGGTTGAGCTCCTGGACCTCGCTCTCCTGCGCGCGGCGGCCCAGCTCCTCCAGCGTCAGGCGCGGCCCCAATCCCGACTCCATCTCCTGCTGCCGGCGCTCCTGCAGCTTCTGCTGGGCGAGCTGGCGGGCGGTGCGCTCGTTGGCCACGATCTGGAAGATGTCGCCCGCGCCGGGCACGTCCGAAAGTCCGGAGACCACCACCGGGGTGGCCGGTCCCGCCTCTTTGATCTGCTGACCACGGTCGTCCTGCAGCGCGCGGACGCGCCCGAAGATGTGGCTCACCACGAAGTCGTCGCCCACGCGCAGGGTCCCGTTCTGGACCAGCACGGTGGCGATGTGGCCGCGCCCGCGCTCCACGTTGGCGTCGACCACCGTGCCGATGGCAGGACGGTGCGGGTTGGCCTTGAGCTCCAGGATCTCGGCCGAGAGCACGATGGTGGTGAGCAGGTCGTCGAGGCCCTGGCCGGTCCGAGCGGAGACGAGCACGGTCTCGGTATCACCGCCGTACTGCCGCGGGATCACGCCGTTCTGAGTCAGCTCCTGGAACACCCGGTCCGGATTGGCGCCTTCCAGGTCGATCTTGTTGACCGCCACGATGATGGGCACCTCGGCCGCCTTGGCGTGCTGGATCGCCTCGATGGTCTGGGGCATCACGCCGTCGTCGGCGGCCACCACCAGCACCACCAGGTCGGTCACCTGGGCGCCGCGGGAGCGCATGGCGGTGAACGCCTCGTGGCCCGGCGTGTCGATGAAGACGACGGTGTCGCCCTCCGCCGTCTGCACGCGGTAGGCGCCGATCCGCTGGGTGATGCCGCCGACCTCGCCGGAGGCGACGTGCGTCTGGCGGATGGCGTCCAGGATCGAGGTCTTGCCGTGATCGACGTGTCCGAGCACGGCCACGATCGGCGGCCGCGGCTCGAGCTCACCCTTGTCCTCGCGGTCGAGGCTGAAGAACTCCTGCCGGGTCTGGGTGACGACCCCTTGGTCAGTGCCGTCTCCGGTCTGGACGGTGTCCGCCACCGTCCGCGGCTCGACCTTGATGCCGAACTCGTCTCCAACCGTCTCCGCGGTGCCGAAGTCCACCGTCTGGTTGGTCGTCGCCAGCACGCCCGAGGTCATCAGCTTCTTGATCACGTCCGCCGCGTCGACGCCGAACGCGTCCGCCAGCTCCCGCACGGTCAGCGTGGGTGGCAGCTGCACCGTCCGCGACTGCGCCGCCGTCTTGGTGAGCGTGGACCCGGACTGGCGGAACTGCGCGCGCGCGGCGTCGATGGCTCGCGGCGGCAGCGGGGCCGCCACGTTGCGGGTCAGCCGCCGTTGGCGCAGAAAGTTGACCAGTTCGGAATGGCTGATGTTGAGTTCGCGCGCGAGTTCGTGTGCCTTCATGCTGAAGAGTAGGACCAACCTCCGTGGGAAGCCTGCTCCGCCGGGGAGCATGCCGCAGTGTGGGTCGCCAACGCAACCCAGAGAGGCAACACTCTACGCCGGAGGCGAACTCGACGCCGTTTCCAGGGCCGGCCAGAGGAGGTCCGGGACCGGGCAGCGGAGCGCCCGCTCCAGCGCCCGCCGGCGCCGCGCCAGCCCCACGCACGCAGGGTCCCGGTGCAGGTACGCGCCACGACCCGGGGAGCGCCCCGCCGCGTCCACGGTCACCTCTCCGTCCGGGCCGCGGACCACCCGCAGCAGCTGCCGCTGAGGAGCCTTGCCGCGGCACCCCACGCAGGTGCGCTCGGGCTCACTCACCACCGATCTCCACCTTCCTCTGAAAATGGGGGCCTCACGACGCCATCGGGCACCTGAGTGCCGGCAACCGGAGTACTTCCGGGCCTGAATGAGCCTCGAGTGCCGGCAATCGGGTATTGGTGCGCCCCCGCGGCATGACGATTCACGTGCAAGCGAACCTGGGGAGGTGCTGCGCCTGTCTTACCTGCGGGGCGCCTCGTCACCGACCGCCTTGATGTCGATGCGCCAGCCGGTCAGCTTGGCGCCGAGGCGGGCGTTCTGGCCGTCGCGCCCAATCGCGAGCGAGAGCTGGTCGCGGGGCACCCGGACGTTGGCGGTCCGCGTCTCGGGGTCGATCACAACCCCGCTCACGCGCGCCGGACCGAGGGCGGCGGCCACGTACTTCTCGGGATCCTGGTCATAGTCGACGACGTCGACATGTTCCTGGCCCAGTTGGGCGGTCAGGGAGCGGTGGCGGACACCGCGGGGGCCGACGCACGCACCCACCGCGTCCACCCCGGGGTCGGTGCTGGAGACGGCGATCTTGGTGCGCAGCCCGGGCTCCCGGGCGATCGCGCGCACCTGGACCGTGCCGGCCGCGATCTCCGGCACCTCGGCCTCGAGCAGACGCAGCACGAAGGCACGATTGGCGCGGGAGACCCGCACCTGGCCGCGCTGTGGGTTCGGCTCCAGGAGCACCACGGTGATCGGGCTCCCCGGCTGCAGGCGCTCGCCGGGCACCTGCTCGTCGCGCGGAAGCCAGCCCTCCACCTTGCCGAGGTCGATCACCGCCCCCCGCTCGTCGAGGCGGTCGATGAAGCCGGTCGCGAGTCGTCCATGCTGCTGGCTCAGCTCCTCCAGGGCGCGGTCGCGCTCCAGGTCGTGGAGGTGCCGGAGCACCGCCGAACGCGCGGTCTGGGCCGCCAGGCGGCGGAAGGAGTCGACCGGCAGCTCGGTTGCTCGGACCTCGCCATCCCCCGTGGTCTGGGTCGAGGTGACGCGGAGTTCGCCGCTGTCGGGGTCGAGGGTCACCTGCACCGTGCCCGGCGTGTCGAACGCTCGCTGGTACGCGGCCGCCAGCGCCGACTCCACGTTCTCCAGCAGGTCTTCCTTGGCGATGCCCACCGACGCGCTGAGCGCCTCCAGAGCGGTCAGCAGGGACTCCGCCGGCGGTTCGCTGGTACGGCGGCTGCCGCGCGCTGGGCTCATCTCGGGGTCTCGGCAGGCAGCACTTGCACTAGAGCGCCACCGCCGTGCGCGCGGCTTGGATGTCGGGCCAGGCGATCTCGGTACACACCTCGTTGCCGGCCTTTCCGCCCTTGCGGCGGCCGACCACCGTGATGCCCCGCTCGTCGACCCGCTCCAGCGTCCCCTCCACGATCAGCTCGGCGTCACCGCTGCGCGCGCGCACGTTGACGAGGAACCCCATGAAGCGAAGGTAGTCGGCCCGGCTGCGGAGCGGGCGCTCGGCCCCCGGCGACCACACCTCCAGCGTGTAGGAGTCGGGGATCAGGTCCGCCTGGTCGAGCAGGGGGCCCACCAGCTCCGAGACGCGCTGGCAGTCGTCGACCGACACCACCCCCGAATCGCGGTCGATGACCAGCCGCAGCGCCTTTCCGGTGCGGGTCAGCTCGTCGACCGAGAAGCCGAGCGAGCCCAGACTGGGCTCGATCAGCTCCCGCACTTCCTGGAGGGGCCAGGAGGGATGGGGTGTGTGTTTGGGAGTTTGAGGGGACACGTCGTCGTCAACGCAGAGGCTGGAGCCGCCGCCACACCACCAGTATCGGCGTCGCGTTGAAGATGGAGCTGTAGGTGCCGGACACGATCCCGATCAGCAGAGCCAGGACGAACCCCTGGATGGTGGCGCCGCCGAACACGACCAGGGCGACCAGCACGATCACGACCGTGAAGCTGGTGATGATCGAGCGGTTGAGCGTCTGCATCAGGCTCAGGTTGGCGATCTGGTCGAAGGTGAGCCCGCGCGTCGTGAGCAGGTTCTCCCGGATCCGATCGAACACCACGATGGTGTCGTGGACGGAGAAACCGACCACCGTCAGCAGCGCGGTCAAAAAGAGGCTGTTGATCTGACCGATGGGTAGGTTGAGGACTCTCCCCAGGATGGAGTAGATCCCGGTCAACACGAAGACGTCGTGCAAGAGCGCGATCAGCGCCGACCCGCCGAACTGCAGCCCGGAACGCCAGCCGCCGGGGACCTTGCGGAACCGGAAGGCGAGGTAGCCCAGGATCAGCACCGCCGCCAGCACCACGGCGGCGAACGCGTTTCGCACCGTGTTCTGCGCCACCGACGCCCCCACCTGGCTGTAGGAGCTCTTGCCCTGGTTGATCGGTCCCACCTTGGCGGCCAGGTTCGCCTCGAACGCGGTCTGCTCGCGCGGTGTGAGCGCCCGCGTGGTGATCACGAAGCCGCCCGCGCCCGTGCCCCCGGCCGTCTGCTGGACGGTCGCTGAGTTGCCCTCCAGCTCGGTGACCGCCCTCTGCACGGTGGCCAGGTCAGTTGGGTGCTGGAAGTAGACGGTGGCCTGACTACCGCCCACAAAATCGACCCCGAGGGAGAAGCCATGGGTGACCATGGAGATCATCCCGGGGATGATGATGATGAGCGACACCAGGAAGAACCAGTTGCGCTTGCCCAGGATGTCGATGCGGCGCGACTGAGTCCCCTCGGCGGCCGTTGCCGCGCCGCCGGCCGTCTGTGCGCTAACCGCTGGCTGGCCGGCCATGCGGGACTCCCAGGATCGAGTTGGTGCGCGCCCAACCCAGGTTGAGGACGATCGCGAGCAGGTTGTGGGTGATGATGATGGAGCTGACCAGACTGGCCAGCACCCCCAGGGCCAAGGTGAGCGCGAACCCCTGTACGTCGCCGGTGTTGAACGCGTAGAGGATGAGCGCCGTGATCAGGGTGGAGGTGTTGGAGTCACGGATCGCCGGCCAGGCGCGGGACACCGAGCGCTCCACGGCGGCAGCCATCGTTCTCCCGCCGCGCAACTCCTCCTTCAATCTCTCGAAGATCAGCACGTTCGCGTCCACCGCCATCCCCACGGTCAGTACGAATCCGGTCAAACCGCCCAGGGTGACCGTGACCCCGAGCAGCTTGAAGACCATCAGCAGGAGCCCCGCATAGCAGCACAGTGCGATGCTCGCCAACAGCCCCGGGAGACGGTAGAGCGCGAGCATGAAGATGACCACGATGACGAGGCCCAGCGCGCCCGCCAGCAGACTCTGGTTGACCGATTCCTGGCCGAGCTGAGCGCCCACATCGGTGGCCGAGATCGGGGTCAGCGTGACCGGGAGCGCGCCGTCGTTGAGCAGGCTGGCCAGGTTCTTGGCACTCTCCGAGGTGAAGTTGCCGGTGATCTGCGTCTGGGTGGAGCTGGGCTGCTGGACGAAGGCGTTCGTGAGGCACTTGGAGCCCTTGACCTGGCCGAAGCTGCAGTTGCCGCCGTAGACGGTGCTGCCGACCGTGTTCCAGTTGTCGATGTCCTGCTGGGTCAGGTCGAGCCAGAACGCGATGAACGCCTGGGGGTCAGTGTTTCCCTGCGACTGGCCGACCGAGTACGCCTGCTGCGAGACGCGGTTGAAGATGCTGCCGCCGGCCTGGTTGAACTGGATGTTGACGTCCCAGCCGCTGCCGCTGGAGTTGAGGGCGGCGGTGGCTGACTGCAGGTCGGAGCTCTTGAAGTCGGACACGATCTGGGGCTTGTAGCCGGGAAATGGCTGCGCCGTAATGCTCTTGTCCGGCACCCAGGTCGTCAGCACCAGGCGCGCGGTGGTGCCGATCTGGGCTTGCGCCTGCGCCGCGTTGACGCCGGCCAGCTGCACGTCGATCTTGTCGTCACCGACCGGTGTGATGACAGGCGACGTGACCCCAAGTGCGTTCACCCGAGCCTGGATGATCGCGATGGTGTTCTGCTGCACCTCTTGCCTGGACTGCCCGTGCGGGAAGTCGGACATCTGGAACAGGAGGTCGGAACCGCCGGAGAGGTCGAGGCCCTTGCGGATGTAGAACTGCTGGCCGAAGAAGGTGGGCGGCAGCCCGGCCACGTTGCCGGTGAGGGGGTCGTGATGGATCAGCCGGTACCAGTAGCCTGCGCCGTTGACGAACACCGTGAAGAGCAGGAGCGCGACCACGATCACGCGCACCGGCCAGCTGAGGACGAGTCGCAAAACCAGCAGGATTCTACTGACGCCGCCCTAAGAATCGCCCGGTGGAGCGGGGGCCGCCCTTTACCGGGACACTGCCAGCGTTGTAACCCGATTCCGGCCCGGATGAGGTTGCAACGCCAGCACTCGCACCCTATCGCCGGCAGCCCCGTCGTCGGTAGCACCCGTGGCCGCCTACGACCCCCGGTTGAGCTCGCGTAGGAACCCTGTGGATTCGCACAAGCGGGCGCAGCTCGGGCGATAGCCCGAAGCGCGCCAGCACCCCACCACACGAGTAGCAACCACTGCGGACCCGGCAGGGCTCGGCGGCAAGCGCCGCCGCGGGGGCTTGGGGGCGGAGCCACCCAAGAAAGACAAATCGCAGCCACACAACCGGCACCCATTGTCCCCAACCGTCGTGCGCGAAGCGCTCGGGCGCCAGCCCGAAGTCGTCCGGAGGACCGGGGCCCGAGTGGCGTTACATTGCCGGCGTCACAACCTCATCCGGGCCCGGATGAGGTTGCAATGCTGGCAATGTCCCCCTACCTCAGAAGGGGAGCGCCCCTTGTGCGGGGCCTTCGTCGGCGGGGCGCAGGCCGAGGTGCCGGTACGCGAGCGGGGTGGCGATGCGGCCGCGGGGGGTGCGGGCCAGGAAGCCGAGCTGGATCAGAAAAGGCTCGTGCACGTCTTCGATGGTGGCGGGCTCCTCGGCCAGCGAGACCGCGATCGTGTCCAGCCCCACCGGCCCGCCGTCAAACGCGGTGATGATGGTCTCCAGCAGGCGCCGGTCGAGTGGCTCGAGGCCGATCTCGTCGATGTCCATGCTGGCCAGCGCGGCGTGGGTCACGGCCAGCGTGCCGCGCCCCTCGGCCCGGACTTGGGCGTAGTCGCGCACCCACCGCAGGAGCCGGTTGGCGATCCGTGGGGTGCCCCGTGAACGCTTCGCCAGCTCGCCGCGGGCTTCGGCCTCGATCTCGAAGTCCAGCAGGCGGGCCGAGCGGGCGACGATCCGCTCCAGCTCCTCGGTGGTGTAGAAGGCGAGCCGGTAGGAGGCGCCGAAGCGGTCGCGCAGCGGCGCCGACAAGAGCCCCTGGCGGGTGGTCGCCCCCACGCAGCTGAAGTGCGCGAGCGGGATCTGCATCGCCACCGCCCCCGCTCCCTTGCCGGCCACGAAGTCGAACGTGAAGTCCTCCAGCGCGGGGTAGAGCGCCTCCTCGACCTGCGTCTGCAGCCGGTGCACCTCGTCGATGAAGAGAATGTCGCGATCGGCCAGGTTGGTGAGCAGGGAGCCCAGCGCGCCCGCGTGGTCGATGGCCGGCCCCGAGCTGGTGCGGATCTGCACCCCAAGCTCGTTGGCGATGATCGTCGCCAGGGTGGTCTTGCCCAGCCCGGGAGGACCGCTCAGAAGGATGTGCTCGACCGGCTCACCGCGCCGCTTGGCCGCCTCCAGCAGGATGCTCAGGTTCTCCTTCACCGACTCCTGACCGATGTAGTCGGCCAGGCGCTGCGGGCGCAGCGTGCGGTCGAACTGCTCCTCGTCCGGGCCCTCCTCACCTGGCCGCACCAGCTCGCTCACCGCCCGCGGCCTCCCAGCGAGCGCAAGGCGGTGGCCAGCGCCTCCTCCGGCGTCGGCTGCGCCGTCCAGTCGACCGCGGACGCGCCGGACCGGGCCAGCGCGGGCGTGAAGCCGAGCCCCCGCAGCGCCTCCTCCACCTGCGCGGCCCGCTCGTCGGGCGGAGCCTGGCGCCGGTCGGACGCCGCGGCCGGGACCAAGCCCACCGCCTGACCATCGGCGGCCAGCCTGGGCTGGAGGTCGATGATCACCTTCTGGGCCGTCCGCTGGCCCACCCCCGGCGCGCGGCGGATCGGCCCCACCTCGCCACTCAGGATCGCGCGCCGCAGCACATCCAGGCTCGCCGTGGAGAGGATCGCGAGCCCGACCTTGGGGCCCACCCCGTCGACCCGGATGAGCAGCTCGAACAGGTCCAGCTCCTTGGGGTCCAGGAACCCGAACAGCGCCAGCTGGTCTTCCCGGACCACGGTGTGGACGTGCAGCTCGGCGGCGGCGCCCGCCCGTCCCACCCGCTCCAGGGCCCCCGCGGGCAGGCTCACCAAATAGCCGACGCCACCCACCTCCACCACGACCTGGTCGCCCGCCCGCCGGACGACGGTCCCCCGCAGGTAGCCGATCACGCGTGCCGCACCCGCCGCCTGTTGAGGGCCGCCTCCGCCAGCGTCCGCCCCGGGCCGCCGCCGCTGAGCGCGCGGAGCCGGCGGCTGCGCGCATGGCAGATGGCGATCGCGGCCGCGTCCGCCGCATGGTCGGAGATCGCCGGGCGGTCGGGTCGTGCGGCCTCCGGGTCCTCGACCTGCGCCGCCACCATGCGCTTCACCTGCTGCTTGGGGGCCGAGCCATAGCCGGTCAGCACCGCCTTCACCTGGGCCGGGGTGTACTCGTGGATGACGACGCCGGCGGCACCGAGGCCGGCCAGGATGGCGCCCCGCGCCTGGGCCACCGCAATCCCGCTGGTCGCGTTCTTGCCCATGAAGAGCTCCTCCAGGGCCGCCTCCTGGACCGGATAGGGCGCGATCGCATCCCGCAGCGCCCGCACCAGCTCCACCAGGCGCGGCGCCGTCTCCCCCGGCGGCGTGCGAATCGTGCCCCAGTCGATGATGGCGTGGCCGTCGCGCAGGAGCGCCCAGCCGGTGTTGGCGAGCCCCGGGTCCACACCCAGGATCAGGTCATCCACGGCGGGGCAACCCGAGGAGCGCCCCGGCCTCAGATCGATTCCGAGACCCGCTCCAGCACGTCGCCAGGGATGTCGAAGTTGGCGTAGACCTGCTGGACGTCGTCGTCCTCCTCCAGGTACTCGATGAGGCGCAGCACCTGGGCGGCGTGGTCCTCGTCGACCGGCACGGTCTGCTGGGGCTGCATGGTCAGCTCCGCGTTCTCGATCTCGACACCCTGGCCCTCGAGCGCCTGGCGGACCGCCTCGAACGCCTCCGGCGGCGCCGTCACCTCCAGGTGCCCGTCCTCCTCTTCGATGTCCTCGGCCCCGGCCTCGATCGCGGCCAGCTCCACCTCGTCCGAGTCCTTGCCGTTGAGGTTGGCCTCGACGACGCCCTTGCGCTCGAACATCCAGCCCACCGAGTTGGTCTCGCCCAGGTTGCCCCCGTACTTGGAGAAAAGATGGCGGATCTGCGGCGCGGTCCGGTTTCGGTTGTCGGTCACCGCGTCGACCATGATCGCGACCCCGGCGGGGCCGAAGCCCTCGTACCGCAGCTCCTCCAGGGCGTCGCCCTTGGCGGCGCCGGTACCGCGATCGATGGCGGCCTGAATCCGGTCCGCGGGCATGTTCACCTCGCGGGCCTTCGCCACCGCGAGCCGCAGCCGGAAGTTGCCATCGAGGTCGCCGCCGCCCTCCTTGGCCGCGATCGTGATCTCACGGGCGGCCTTGGTGAACGTCTGCCCGCGCTTGGCGTCGACGATCGCCTTCTTGTGCTTGATACCGGCCCACTTCGAATGTCCAGACACGTTTCCTCCGCCCTCGGAGATTACCGAACCTTGGCCCGCACGAAGGTACGTTTACCCGCCTTCACGATCTCGCCGTCCTCGACCGGACGATCGTGGCCGACCTTCTCGCCGCCCACCGAGAGACCGCCCTGCTCGGCCAGCCGCCGGGCGTGGCTGAGGCTGCGCACCGCCTCCGCGGCGACCAGGAGTTCAGCGATGGTGGCACCCCGTCGCACCTCCACCAAGGGAATCTGAGCGTGGTCAAGATCGTGGCGCCGAAACTTCCGGTCGAAGTCGTCCTCCGCCTCCAGTGCGGCCTCGGGCCCGTGGAGCCGCGTGACCAGGGCACAAGCCAGGGCTGCCTTGGCGTCGCGCGGCGATCGCGACAGCACCTCCTCCTGTTCGGCCTTTGGGAGGTCCGACACGAGGCGCACGTACTTCCCGGTCAACGTGTCCGGGAGCGACATCACCTTGCCGTACATGTCGTTCGGCGGGTCGGTCAGACCGATGTAGTTGCCGACCGACTTCGACATCTTGCGCACGCCGTCCGTGCCCTCCAGCAGCGGGAACACCATCACGTCCTGCGGCTCCTGTCCGTAGGCACGCTGGATGTCACGGCCGAAGAGGAGGTTGAAGAGTTGGTCGGTGCCGCCGATCTCCACATCGGCGCGGACGGCGACCGAGTCATAAGCCTGGTTGAAGGGGTAGAGGATCTCGTGCGCCGAGACCGGCAGACCTTCGCGCAGCCGGGTATCGAAGTCCTCCCGCTCGAGAACTGCCTGCAGCGTCTGCGTGCTGAGGAGCCTGAGGGTCCCCTCGGCGCCCAGCTCGGACAGCCACTCGGCATTCCCGTGGACCTCGATCTTCGACCTGTCGAGCACGCGGCCCACCTGCCCGAAGTACGTGCGGGCATTCTCATCGACTTGCTCGCGGCTCAGGGGCGGCCGCGTGTCCGAGCGGCCGCTGGGATCGCCGATCAGCGCCGTGTAGTCGCCGACGATGTAGACCACGGTGTGGCCCGCGTCCTGGAAGGCGCGGAGGATGTCGAGTGGCACCAGATGGCCGACGTGGAGATCGGGGGCGGTCGGATCGCAGCCCAGCTTGACCCGCAGCCGGTCGCCGCGACACAGGCGCTCCTCGAGGTGATCGGCGACATGCATCTCGACCGCCCGCTCCCGGAGCAGCGCCCACAGCTCCTCGTTCGTCATCAGAGTCCTGAGCCTAACCGACAGGGACCAAGCATGCCGATGAGGTGCAATTGCCGGCGTTACAACCTCCACCGGCCTCCGAATGACGTGCAGTTGCCGGCAATGTCACCCCGTCTCGGGCGGCTACCATCACGCTATGTGAATCGAGGAGCGGTGGGGGCCGCCCTGGGCCTGCTGACCGTGCTGCTCGCGGCCTGCGGGAACCCGGCGCCCCGCAGCACCAGACCGCCGCCGGGTGCTGACAACACCTCACCCGACTTCACCATCAGCCAGTCCTACACCATGCTCGCCCACGAGTGCACCGCCCGCCAGACCGTGCATATCACGGGCTCCACCAACATCATCCAGCTGGTCGAGCCCTGCCGCGCGGTCACGGTCACCGGCACCACCAACCAGGTGGTGATCCAGGCCACGGGAACCCTGGTCATCGGCGGCCAGAACCAGCACATCACGGTGCAGAAGGTGACCTCAGGGGTGATCCAGTTCGGCGGCAGCGACAACGAGCTGGTGTGCGGTTCGCGCACCGAGGTCAACGACACCGGCAGCCGCAACCTGAGCTCAGGCTGTTCCGGCTGAGGCCGGTTGTAGCCGATGTGCTACGCTTGCTCGGTGGAGCAGGTGTCCGTGCGTGACCTCCGCAACCGGACAGCCGACGTGCTGAGGCGGGTGGAGAGTGGTGAGCATCTACAGATCACCGTCGACCGCCGCCCCGTCGCGGAATTGATACCCCTCCCCAGGCGCTCCGCCTGGGTGCCCCGAGATCGCGTTGTGGCCGGGCTCGTTCGAGCCGACGCCGCCCTCAAGCGCGATCTCGAGGAGGCGCTGCCGGACACGATCGAGGAGCCGTGAGAGGCGTTCTCGACACCTCGGTCTTCATCGCCGATGAGCAGGGCCGGCCGCTCGGGATAGAGAGTTTGCCCGACGAAGGCGCCGTCTCCGTCGTCACGCTGGCCGAGCTCGAGCTCGGTGTCCATCTCGCGGAGAGCGTGGCTGTCCGGGCCCAGCGACTCGCGACCTTGCGCTCGGTCCAGGCGAACTACGCCGCGCTGCCGGTGGATGAGAACGTCGCTTCCTCGTTCGCCCGCCTCGTGGCCGAAGCCCGCCGCAGGGGCCGCCGTCCCAGAGTCCAGGACATGTGGATCGCCGCGACGGCCGTCACGCACGACGCCGCGCTCTTTACGCAGGACGCCGACTTCGACGGTCTGGAGAGCGTGAAGGTCGTGCGCGTCTGAGCGCGCTGCCTCAGCCGCGGAACGAGGCCCCGAAGTCCCGCTCCAGCGCCCGCGCCACGTCCTTCATCGCCCGGTCCACCTCTTTGTCCGTCAGCGTCCGCTCGGGGCTCCGGAAGCGGAGGCGGAAGGCGACGCTCTTGCGTCCGGCTTCGACCTGGTCACCCCGGTACTCGTCGAAGGCACGCACCGCCTCCGCCAGGTCTCCCGCGCCGGCTTCGATGGCCGCCGTCAGCGCCCCCGCCTCCACCTGCTCCTCCACCGTCACCGCCAGGTCGCGCTCGATCGCTGGGAAGCGGGCCAGCGGCTGATAGACCCGGGTGGTCTCGCTCCGGACCAGCGCTCTCGCGTCCACCTCGAGCATCACCACCCGCCCGGGCAGGCTCAGCGCGCGTGAGCGGAGCGGGTGCAGCTCCCCCAGCCACCCGGCCTCCTGTCCGTCGACCAGCACCGTGGCCGCGCGTCCGGGGTGCAGCAAGGAGGCGCCGCCCGCCCGCCGGTACGAGAAGTGGTGCGGCCCGAGCGCCAGCGCCGCCCGCTCGAACGCGCCCTTGACCCGCAGGAACGCCTCGCGCCCGGCCGCCGGCGACTCGGTCACCGCCTCCAGGATGCCGACCCGGTAGGGCTCGTCCGCCTGCGCGTCGGAGCCGGCACCCGGCCGGCGCAGATACGCGCGCCCGATCTCGAACAGCCGCAAACCCTGGTCCCGCAACCGCTCTTCGTTGTGCGCGGCCGCCTGGGCCAGCGTCGCGGCCAGCGTGGTGCGCAGCGCGTCCTGCTCTTCGGAGACCGGGTTCGCGATCCGGATCGCACCCCCCTCCCCGAGCCGGCTCAGCAGCGAGGAGGACACGATGGAGGGACCCACGATCTCCGTGTACCCGGCGCCTGCGAGCGCGTGCCGCGCGGGGTCGAGCGATTGCTCCAGGTTGGGTACCACCACCCGCCATTCCGAGCGGCGGCCTCCGGGCAGGGTGGCCGGGACCTTGTCGTAGCCGTAGATCCTCCCCACCTCCTCGACCACGTCCTCGAGCAGGCGGACGTCGAGCCGGAAGACGGGCGGGAAAACGTGCCAGACACCGTCGGCCACCTCGCCCGAAAAGCCGAGCCGGCGCAGGATCGCTTCCATCTCCTCGCGCGGCACCTTGGCGCCCAGGAGGTGGTCGATGCGCTCGGGACGGAAGGAGACCCGGACCGGCGCCAGCGGCTCGGGATAGACGTCGACCCACTCGACGTGGACCTGGCCCCCGGCCACCTCCCGGTAGAGGCTCGCCGCCCGCCTCGCCCCGGCCAGCGCCAGTTCAGGCGAGAGCCCCTTCTCGTTGCGGGTCGAGGCCTCCGTGCGCAGCTTCAGCGCCCGGCTGGTCGCACGCACGGCGGGTCCGTCGAAGCAGGCCGACTCGAGCAGCAGGTCCGTGGTCTTCTGGTCGACCGCCGTCTCGGTCCCGCCGATCACGCCGGCGATGGCGAGCGCTCGTCGGGGCGAGGCGATCGCGAGCATGTCCGGCGTCAGCTCCCGGGTCTGGCCGTCCAGGCAGTCGAGCGTCTCCCCCAGGATCCCGCGGCGCACACGTATCTCAACTTTGCCGTCGGGGCCGCGGTCCAGCTTGCGGAGGTCGAAGGCGTGCAGCGGCTGGCCGAACTCCAGCGCCACGTAGTTGGTGACGTCGACCAGGTTGTTGAGGGGTCGCACGCCGGCAGTGAAGAGACGGCGCCGCAGCCAGGCCGGCGAGGGCCGCATGGTGACGCCGGAGATGACGGCGCCGATGTAGCGGCGGCAGAGGTCGGGGGCGTCGATCTCGATCCGGGCCAGGTCGGCACCGGGAGGCTCGATGCCGCCCGTGAAGGGAGGCATCACGTCCCGCTCCAGAGTCTTTCCGCACGCCGCCGCCAGCTCGCGCGCGAGGTGCAGGTGGCCCAGGCAGTCGGGGCGGTTGGGCCCCACCTCGATGTCGAAGACAGCGTCGTTGGGGATGACTTCGTCAAGGCGCTGGCCTGGGGTGCCCTCCTCCAGGACCAGAATTCCGCCCGCCGGTTCCGGCGGCAACAGCAGTTCCTCGGCCGAGCAGAGCATGCCCCGTCCGGCCACCCCCGCGATCTCCGCGTCACGGACGTACTTGCCGCTCGGGACGGTGGTTTCGGGCAGGGCCACGGGCACCAGGGCGCCAGGCCCCGCGTTGGGCGCCCCGGCGATGATCTGCCGCGTCTCCCCACCGAGGTCGACCTGGTGGACCCAGAGCGGACTCCTCGAGGACGGGTGCGGCTCCTGGCTCAGGACCCGCCCGACCAGGATCGCCGACCGGTCCACCCGCTCCACAGCATCCACGTTGAACCCCGCCATGGTCAGGGTCTCCGCGATCTCCTCCGGCGACCGGTCGTGGATCCCGGCCAGGTCGCAGAGCCACTCGTAGCTGAATTTCACGCGAACTGCTCCAGGAAGCGCAGGTCGTTGTCATAGAAGAGACGAAGATCGTGGATCTTGTACTTCAGCATCGCGATCCGCTCGATGCCGAAGCCCCACGCGAACCCCGAATACCGCTCGGGATCCACGCCGCCGTTGCGCAGGACGTTGGGGTGGATCATGCCGCAGCCGCCCGCCTCCAGCCAGCCCGACCCGCCGCAGCTGCGACAGCCGCGGCCGCCGCAGACGCCGCAGGAGACGTCGAACTCGAAGCTCGGCTCCGTGTACGGGAAGTAGCTGGGGCGGAAGCGCACCTTTCGGTCGGGTCCCCAGAGCGCGGCCGAAAAGTACTCGACGGTGCCCTTTAAGTCCCCCACCGTGATCCCCTCGTCGACCGCGATCGCCTCCAGCTGCATGAACTGCGCCAGGTGGCTGGCGTCCAGGTTCTCGCGGCGAAAGACACGACCGGGGGCGGCGGCGTAGATCGGCGGGGTCCGGTACTTCTCCATCGAGCGGATCTGCATCGGCGAGGTGTGGGTGCGCAGAACCAGGGTCTCCTCCTGGTTCAGGAAGAGCGTCTCCTGCATGTCCCGGGAGGCGTGGCCGACGGGCAGGTTGAGGGCCTCGAAGTTGTACCAATCGGTCTCCACCTCGGGACCCAGCTCGATCGAGTAGCCCATCGACTGCATCACCTGCTCGACCTCGCGCTGGGTCAGGGTCAGGATATGCAGGCGCCCTGCCTCGGGGGGAAGGCCGGGGAAGGTGACGTCGATCGCCTCCAGCTCAGCCAGGTTGGCCAGGCGCTCCTCCTCCAGGCTCTGGACCCGCTCCGCGAGCGACCCCTCGATCGCGCCGCGGGCGGCGTTGAAGGCCTGCCCCACCGCCGCGCGCTGTTCCGACGGCAGCTGCCGGATCGAGCGGGGGATCGCCATCAGCTCCGAACGCTGGCCCAGGTAGGCGACCCGGAGGCGTTCCAGCTCGGCGGAGTCGGCCGCGGCGGCGATCTCGGCGCGGGCGGCGGCCGCGATCTCGGCCGTTCGCTGGACGGGGTCGGTCATCGGTTGGGGAGCCTCCGGCGGAACTCGAAGAGCAGGATGGCGGCCGCGGCGGCGACGTTGAGGGACTCGGCCCCCGGCGCGATGGGGATCGTCAGCGGACGCAGATCGTCCCGTCGCAGACCGTGCGCCTCGCTGCCCAGGCAAAGGAGATCGTAGGCCCCCAGGTCGCACGCGTCCGGAGCCTGCCCGCCGTGCGCCGCGGCGCCGTAGCCGCTGCACCCGCGGAGATCCTCCCAGGTGCCACGTGCGATGGTGAGCGCGAAGGTGGCGCCGGCCGCCGCCCGCACCGCCTTGGGCCCGAACGCGTCAGCCGACCCGTCCAGGAGCACCACCGCCGGTGCGCCGGCGGCGGCGGCGGTGCGGCAGATCGCACCCACGTTGCCGGGGTCCTGCACGGCGTCCAGCACCAGCAGCGGCCAGCCCGCCTGCCGGGCCCGTGCCAGCGCGTCGCTCACCTGGGCACGCGGCTCGTCCGCGACGGCGACCACGCCCTGCGGCGCGACCGTGGCCCCCACCAGCGCGGAGGCGCGCGGCGTCAGACGGAGGACGCGATCGGCAGGCGCCTCGAAGTCCATCCCTTCGGCGACCGCGACCAGGCGCAGGTGCGCACCCTGGCGGACCGCCTCCTGGATCACCCGCGGTCCCTCCAGCAGGACCGCGCCCGGCTCCCGGCGGCGGTGCAGCCGGCGCAGGCGGCGGACGTCCTCGTGGCCGGGGCCGGCTGGGGTGTCGGCGTCCACCACCCGCAGGCTATTGGTGCTGGCGGGCGACCTCGACCAGCGCCTTGAACGCACCCTCGTCGCGTACGGCGAGATCCGCCAGCATCTTGCGGTCGATCTCGACCCCGGCCTCGCGGAGCCCGTGCATGAACCGGCCATACGGCATCCCGGAGAGGCGGCTGGCGGCGTTGATGCGCGTGATCCAGAGCCGGCGGAAATCGCGCTTGCGGGCCCGGCGGTCGCGGAAGGCGTAGGCCAGGGAGTGAAGGACCGCCTCGTTGGCGGGCTTGAAAAGCAGCTTGCGGGAGAAGCGGTATCCCTTCGCCCGGGCCAGGACCGACTTGTGCTTGCGGTGGGCGACGGTGCCCCGCTTGACGCGTGCCATCTCTCTTTAGATTCCCAACGAGCGACGGACCTCGGTCACGTCGGCATGAACGATGTTCTTGTCAAGCCGGAAATTGCGCTTCCGCTTGGACGACTTCTTCTGCAGCTTGTGGTTCCGCCAGGCACCGGCGTGCACCAGCTTCCCGTTCCGGGTGATGCGGATGCGTTTGGCCATGGTTCTTCGGGTCTTGAGCTTGGGCATGCTCTGACGGAGCCTCCTTCGTGGTCTTTGGCTTGTCGGTGGGTGGTGGTATTCAGCCGCGCGATGCGGGGGCGGCGGCCGCCGGCGTCGGAGCCGGCTGGTGCGCATGCGACCTGTGCGTCGGGGCCAAGATCATGTGCAGGTTCCGGCCCTCCATGATGGGGGCCCGCTCCACCGTCGCCACCTCCTTGGCGGCGTCGGCGACGCGGTCCAGCAGCTTGCGCCCAAGGTCCTGGTGGACCATCTCCCGGCCGCGGAACATGATCGTCACCTTCACCTTCTCGCCCTGCTCCAGGAACTGCCGCACACCCTTGAACTTGGTGTCGAAGTCGTGGTCGGCGATCTTCGGCCGCAGCTTCATCTCCTTCAGCTGCGAGGTCGCCTGGCGCCGTCGCTGGTCCTTGTCCTTCTTGATGGCCTCGAACTTATAACGCCCGTAGTCCATCAGCCGGCACACCGGGGGCCGTGCTTGTGGCGCCACCTCGACCAGGTCGAGCCCCTTCTCGCCTGCGATGCGCTGAGCGGCCGCAAGGCTGAGCACGCCCAGCTGGTTGTTCTTGTCGTCGATCAACCGCACCTCTGAGGCGCGGAGCTGCTCGTTGATACGAAGTTCCCTAAAGGCGATGGGACGCTACCTCTGCGATCAAATCTGGCTTGTGAACCTCCGAAATACGAAAAAACGGACGGCATATGAGGGCCATCCGCGTTGTCAACCTCGTTGGGCCCGGCCCGGGAGGTGAGGGGCGGCACCCCTGCTTCACCCGGAAGCCTACCACAGGCTTCCAGTGCCCAAACACCCGCTCCCGTTGAGAGGGCGCGTCAGTCGAAGACGATGACCGATCGCGCGATGTCACCGCGTCCGATCGCGTCGTAGCCCTCGTTGATCTCTTCCAGCCGGATCTGGCGCGAGACCAGCTCGTCGAGCTTCAGACGTCCTGAGCGGTAGAGCCCCAGCAGGTAGGGCAGGTCGGTCAGGAAACGGACCGAGCCCATCGCACAGCCCTGGATCTTGCGCTCACCGCTGAAGGTCTCGGGCGGGAGCGGTATGGGACGCCGCTCAGGGAGCCCGATCAAGGTCGCCGTGCCACCCGGGCGGAGCAGTGCCGCCGCCAGCTGGTAGGTGTCGACGCGTCCCAGCGCCTCGAAGCTGAAGTCGACACCGAGCTCTCCCGGGAGCAGCGCCTCCACCTGCTCGAGCGCGTCACCCTTCGAGTTGTCGATCAAGTCGGTGGCCCCGAAGTCGTGGGCACGTTCCAGCTTTCCGGAGTCGACATCGATGGCGATGATCCGCCGCGCCCCGGCGAGGGTCGCTCCCTGAATCACGTTGAGACCGATGCCGCCGCAGCCGATCACCGCCACGGTGGCCCCCGCCGGCACCCTGGCGGTACGGATCACCGCCCCCACGCCGGTGGGTACCGCGCAGCCGACCAGGGCCGCCCGGTCGAGCGGAATCGAGGGGTCGATCTTCACCAGGTGGTGCTCGTGGACCAGGAGCTGCTCCGCGAACGCGGCGAGTCCCGCGAACTGATACAGCGGGGTTCCGTCGGCCCGCCGCAGCCGGGGAGGCTCTTCGGGCGCGCGATCGAAGTTCTGCCGGCAAAGGGTGGGCCGCCCGGAGAGGCAATAGTCGCACGCGCCGCAGTACGCGGACAGAAACCCGAGGACGTGGTCCCCGGGACGGAAGCTCTCGACTCCGGGACCGACCTCGGCGACGATGCCGGACGCCTCATGGCCGAGCACGGTGGGAAGCGCCACCTCGATCTGCCCGCGCATGGCGTGGAGGTCGGAGTGACAGAGCCCGCTCCCGACGACCTTGACCAGCACCTCGTGGTCTCGCGGCTGGTCGACCTCCACCTCCTCGATCTGAAGCCGGCCCGGAACCTCGGAAAGAACGGCAGCTTTCATCTCGCCGCTCAGCGTAGGGCCTGACGGCTCAATCGGGGAGTCGCCGCTCCGCGATCTCGACCAGCAGGTCACCCAGGAACGAGTCCAGGGACCGGCTCTCCTGGCGCCCGTCGCGGCGCCGCACGTTGACCTCGCCACTCGCCGACTCCCGCTCGCCGAGCACCAGCATGTACGGGACCTTCCGCTGCTGCGCGGTGCGGATCTTCTTGCCCACCCGCTCGGGGCTGTCGTCGAGCTCGACGCGAACCCGCCCTCGGCGCAGCCGGTCGGTGACGCTCTCGGCGTAGGGCAGCTGCTGGTCGGTGATCGGCAGCACCGCCACCTGGACCGGCGCCAGCCAGGTCGGGAAGGCGCCCGCGTAGAGCTCGATCAGGTACGCGACCAGGCGTTCCATCGACCCCTGTCCGGCATGGACCATGACCGGGCGGTGCCGCTCCCCATCGGCCCCGACGTACTGGAGGTCGAAGCGCTCGGGGTTGTTGAAGTCGACCTGGACTGTGTTGTTGGTGAACTCCCGGCGCTGCGCGTCGCGGATCTGAAAGTCGATCTTGGGACCATAGAAGGCGGCCTCTCCCCGCCCCACCCTGTATTCGACGCCGGCCGCGTCGAGCGCCGAGATGAGCGCCGCCTCCGCGTGGGCCCACTGCTCATCGGTGCCGATCCACTTGGTGCGCGTGCGATCACGCACCGAAAGGCGGTAGGTGTAGTCGGTGACGCCGAGCGTGGACAGCAGCGACCGGTTGAGCTCCAGCGCCGCCAGCACCTCCCCCTCCAGCTGCTCCGGGGCCACGAAGAGATGGGCGTCGGAAAGGGCGAAGGAGCGGACCCGGATCATCCCCATCAGCTCGCCCGACTTCTCGAACCGATAGAGGTTCGCCACCTCCCCGATCCGCATCGGGAGGCCGCGATAGGAGCGAGGCTGGTGCTGATAGACCATGATGTGGTGCTGGCAGGTCATCGGCCTGAGCTCCAGCTCCTGGCCCTCGGGCGTGACCATGGGCGGGAACATGACGTCGCGGTATAGCTCGGCGTGTCCGCTCTGCCGCCACACCTCGAGATCGGCGATGACGGGCGTCATTACGTGCTGGTACCCGCGCGCCAGCTGTTCGTCCACGATCCAGCGCTCCAGCTCGCGACGCACGGTGGCGCCGTCCGGCAGCCAGAGCACGTTGCCAAGGCCGGCCCGTTCGTCGAGGGCGAACAGCTCCAGCTCGCGGCCCAGCTTCTTGTGGTCGCGCTGCGCCGCCTCGCGCAGCGCCTGCAGGTAGTCGTCGAGCTCCGCCTTGGTCGGCCAGGCGGTGCCGTAGATCCGCGTCAGCTGCTGGTTGTGCTCGTCGCCGCGCCAGTAGGCGCCGGCGACCCGCAGCAGCTTGAAGAACCGGAGTTCGCCGGTGCTGTCGACGTGGGGCCCGCGGCAGAGGTCGAAGAAGTCCCCGGTCGCGTAGCAGGAGATGATCTCGTCGTCCTTGGCCTCGTGTTCGAGGATCTCGAGCTTGTAGGTCTGACCCAGCTCGTGGAAGCGCGCGATCGCCTCCGCGCGCGGGAGCGGCACCTGCCGGAACGGGACCTTCGCCTGCACGAGCTGCGTCATCTTCTTCTCGATGCGCGGCAGGTCCTTCTCCGAGACCGGCTCCGGAAACTGGAAGTCGTAGTAGAAGCCGTTCTCGACGGGGGGCCCGATCGCGTACTTGGTGCCCGGCCAGAGCTCGGTGACAGCCGCCGCCAGCAGGTGGGCGGTGGAGTGCCGGAGCACGTAGAGGGGCTCCCGCCGCTCGGCCGCTTCCTCGTCTTCGAGCACTTCCGCATCCGCCATCGGAGCGCTCAAGTATAGGTGGGGCCACTTTGCCGGCAAACGCAGGCAAACGCATGGCAAACGCACCCCATCCAACCCCGAATGCCGGCGATCGGGGTCTGCACACGCCCCGCGAGCCCCGAATGCCGGCGATCGGGGTCTGCACACGCCCCGGGAGCCCCGAATGAGCGTGACCTGTGCTGCGCGCGCCTGGGACCTGCCTTCACGGGGGAACTCGGGTGGAAGCCTCGGCGCGGAGCTCCCGCGATCTCGGGGGTAGAGCCCAGACCCCGCCGCACAAATGCTTCAGCCCGCTCCCCGCACGGACGCGACCCGGACCCGGCGGGACCGGCACGTCTTCCGGGCGGCCCTGAGACCGGCGCCGGCCCGAGCGCGACATCTGGCCGCTTGACAAGCCCGCGGGGCGTGCCCAGGATGGTGCGCGACGTGAATGGGGCCGCCCCGACCGCGGCTCGCGCTCGCCATCTCCGCAGATCCTGAGAGGCGAGGGAACGCTGCAGCCCCACCGTGATGTCGGGTTCAGAGGTAAAACCGTAGATGAGGTATGTAAGTCGTCTCAAGACGCTGGCCGTGGTGGTCGCGGTGGGATTCGCCGCCGTGGCGTGCGGCGGCGCCGGGAGCGGCGGGGGTAGCAGCAAGGGCACCATCCAGATCGGCGTCGACCTTCCGATGTCGGGAGCGGAAGCGTCCAACGGCGTGCCGACCCTGAACGGGGTCAAGTACGCGGTTCAGAAAGACCCGACGGTCAAGGGCTTCACCATCAAGATCGATTCCCTGGACGACGCGGTGAACGGCGTGCACAACCCGCAGAAGGGTGCCCAGAACGTGCAGCAGTTCCTCTCCACGTCCAACGTGCTGGCGATGGTCGGCCCCTTCAACTCGAACGTGGGCGAGGCCGAGATCCCGGTCGCCAACCGCGGCAACCTGGCCATGATCAGTCCCGCCAACACCAACCCCTGCCTGACCAAGGAGTACGCGGCGGGTGGCGGCTGCGCGACCTACGCCGGGTTCACTCCGTCCTCGCTGCGGCCGAGCGGCAAGAACAACTACTTCCGGGTCGCCGGCACCGACGACCACCAGGGTCCCGCCAACGCCGACTACGCGTCCAAGACCCTGCACCTGACCAAGGTGGCGGTGCTCGATGACGCCGAGGTCTATGGGGTCGGCATCGCCAAGACCTTCGCGGCGCGCTTCAAGCAGGACGGCGGCCAGGTCGTGCTCGGCCCGCAGTCCTATGACCCCACGTCCACGACCGACTTCCGCTCCTTCCTCACCAGCGCCAAGAACGCCGGCGCCGACGGCATCTACGTCGGTGGAGTGGACGCGAACAAGGCCTGCATCGTCCGTGAGCAGATGAAGGGCATCTTCCCCGCCAACGCCTGGTTCGGAGGCGGTGACGGCATCGTTACCTCGCAGTGCCTGAATGACGCAGCCGACAACGCGACCGGCATGTACGGCACCATCGCCGCCGTCAACGCCGACACGCTGTCCGGGGCGAAGGCGACCATCAACGGGTTCAAGAAGTCCTTCCCCGGCACCAACGCCTACGGCGCCTACACGATGCCCGCGTACGCCAGCACCCAGATCATCCTGGCCGCGATCGGCAAGGCGATCGATGACGCCGGTGGCAAGATGCCGAGCCGCTCACAGGTCATGGCGGAGATCGCCAAGACCAAGAATGTGAGCACGGTGCTGGGGCCGGTCACGTTCGACAAGAACGGCGACAACTCGCAGCAGGTGATCGCCGAATACCAGAGCCTGCCCGTCGACAACACGCACAGCTTCACCGCTGAGAACTCGGGGTCCACGGTCGGTTGGGCCTTCGTTCAGCAGAAGAACTACTCGGCGTAGTCATGGGGACCGCGGGGAGGGTCGTTCCCTCCCCGCGTTCGCCGTGGGTTTGAGGTGAAGAGAGGGTGACGCCAACGGGATTGGGGCAGGGACGGCTCCGGGAGCCGCAGGGATTCATGGACACGGTGCGGCGGCTGCGCGCGGCCGCCTCCGGCGTGGTGGGGACCACCGTGCTGGCCGTCCTGGCGGTGGTCGTCATCGGCCTCTTCCTGGTCCCGCGAGTGGCGAAGGGAGGCCCCGGGTTCTTCGTGCAGATCCTGGTCTACGGGATCGCCGATGGGGCCATCTTCGCGCTCGTCGCTCTCGGCTACACCCTCGTCTACGGGATCATCGAGCTGATCAACTTCGCGCACGGGGACGTGTTCACCCTGGGCGCATTCATCTCCCTCCCCCTGCTCGGCGGGCTGGGGCTGGTCGAGGGCCACGCGGGTGGGATCTCACTCGTCCTGGGCCTGCTCGCAGTCTTCCTGATCACGATGCTGATCGCGGGGGCGGTCAACGTCACCATCGAACGCGTGGCCTACCGGCCGCTGCGGAACGCCCCCCGCCTGGCGCCGCTGATCACGGCGGTCGGGATGTCGTTCATCCTCGAGGGGATCATGTACCTCTGGCGCGGCGCCAACGACATTCACTACCCCGACCTGCTGCCGGAGGGAAGGGTGATCGTGCGGGGCTTCAACCTGTTCGGCTTCAAGGACGCCTTCGTGATCGTCACCGCCGTGGTGCTGGTCGGACTCTTCACCGCGTTCATCAACCTCTCCCGGCTGGGCAAGGCGATGCGTGCGACCGCGCAGGACCGTGACGCCGCCCTCCTGATGGGCATCGACGTCAACCGGGCCATCTCGGCGGCGTTCTTTTTGGGCGCGGTGCTGGCTGCCGCCGGCGGCATCATCTTCGGGCTCTACTTCAACACCGTGCGCTTCGACCTCGGGTTCGAGTCCGGCCTGCTGGCGTTCACGGCCGCGGTCTTCGGCGGCATCGGCAACATCGTGGGTGCGGCCCTGGGAGGGCTCGCAATCGGGCTCGTCCAGGCCTTCACGACCGCCTACTTCGCCGCCCAGTGGGCCGACGTGGTGATCTTCGCCATCCTGATCCTGGTCCTGGTCTTCAAGCCCACCGGGCTGCTCGGGATGCGGGTGCCCGAGAAGTGATCTCGGCGCTGCGCGTCCGTGTCCAGCGCATCGACCTGCGCGACCGGAACACACAGGTCTACCTCGCGCTCGCCGTGGTGGCCGTCTTCTTCCCGGGCGTGGTCCAGGTGATCACCGGGGGCAACGGCCTGTTCCTGGTCAGCACCGCCGCCGACGCCGGTGTCTACGTCCTGCTCGCCCTGGGGCTGAACGTCGTGATCGGGTTCGCCGGGCTGCTCGACCTCGGCTACGCGGCCTTCTTCGCCATCGGCGCCTACACGTACGCGATGCTCGCCTCCAGCCACCTGGCCGACACCCCGCTCCACCACGCGGTCCACATCACCTTCTGGCTCCTGCTGGTGGTGGCCGTGATGGTGGCCGCCCTGTTCGGGGTCATCCTCGGCGCCCCCACCCTGCGCCTGCGCGGCGATTACCTGGCCATCGTGACGCTCGGGTTCGGCGAGATCGTCCCTCGCGTGTTCCGCAACCTGTCGACGTGGACATCCGGAGTGAACGGCATCTCCGCGCTGGACGCCCCCAGCCTGCCGGCCTGGATCGACGGGCCTTGGGCCGGCCTGCCGCTCCAGATCGAGCGGAACTTCCAGCTCATCGACCCTACCGCGTTCTACGTGATCATGGTGCTGCTGCTGTTCTTCGTCATCATCCTGGTCACCAACCTCCGCCGGTCCCGGATCGGACGCGCCTGGATGGCGATCCGCGAGGACGAGGTGGCGGCGGCCTCGATGGGCATCAACACCGTCACCACCAAGCTGCTGGCGTTCGCCATCGGCGCCTCCTTCAGCGGATTCGCCGGCTGCTTCTACGGCGCCAAGCTCTCACTGGTCAGCCCCGACAACTTCTCGTTCGTGGTCTCGGTGACCATCCTGTTGATGGTGGTGCTGGGAGGGATGGGCAACATCCCGGGGGTCATCATCGGCGCGCTGACCATCTACTTCATCGACTTCTACCTGCTGACCAACCTGCCCAACTGGGTGGGCTCGCTCGCCAACGCCGTCGGCCTGGGTGGGCTCAACCAGGCCCACGGCGCATGGCCGGGGCTGCAGTCGGAGGCCCAGAACCTCACCTACCTGGTGTTCGGGCTGATCCTGGTCGGCGTGATGTTGCTCCGGCCCCAGGGCCTGTTGCCGAGCCGCGCCCGCGAGGAGGAGCTGACGCACGCCGCCGTCACCGAGGTGGTGGAGGCCCCGTCCTAGGCGATGGACGCCGCGACGCCTGAGGGCGCGATCCTCGAGGTCTCCGAGGTCAGCAAGCGCTTCGGCGGGCTGCTGGCGGTGGACCGGGTCAGCTTCGAGGTCGAGCAGGGCAAGGTGTTCGCCCTGATCGGTCCCAACGGGGCCGGCAAGACGACGCTGTTCAACTGCGTGACGGGCCTCCACCCGCCCACTTCGGGCTCCATCCTGTTCGGCGGCCGGGACATCAGCGGCGCCCGGCCCCACCGGGCGGCGCGGCTGGGGATCGCGCGCACGTTCCAGAACATCCGCCTCTTCGAGTACATGTCGGCGCTCGACAACGTGCGGGTGGGACAGCACGTGCGGATGCACGCGAAGCTGTGGGACTCATTGTTCAAGCTGCCGGCGGAGCGGCGGGAAGAGTACGAGGTGACCGAGCGCGCCCGCGAGCTGCTCGATTTCGTCGGCATCTTGGAGCACGCCAGCAGCTACGCGCGGAACCTGGCGTACGGACAGCAGCGGAGGCTCGAGATCGCGCGGGCGCTGGCCACCAACCCCCGCCTCTTGCTGCTGGACGAGCCGGCGGCAGGCTTCAACCCGCAGGAGAAGGTGGCGCTAATGCGCCTGGTGGACAGGATCCTGGAGCGAGGCATCACCGTCTTTCTGATCGAGCACGACATGAAGGTCGTGATGGGCATCTCCCACCGGGTCGCAGTGCTCGACCACGGAGAGAAGATCGCCGAGGGGTCCCCCGAAGACGTGCGGACCGACCAGCGGGTGATCGAGGCGTACCTCGGGAAGTCGGCCTGATGGCGCTCCTCGACGTGCAGGGGGTGGAGACCTACTACGGCCGGATCCGCGCACTCCACGGCATCACGCTCAGCGTCGGCGCCCACGAGATCGTGGCACTGATCGGGTCCAACGGAGCCGGCAAGACCACCACCCTGCGCACCATCTCCGGGCTGGTGCGAGCCGCCGCCGGCCGGGTCCTGTTCGACGGCAAGGATCTGACCCACGCCTCCCCCACCACCGTGGTCCGGCTCGGGATCAGTCATTCGCCCGAGGGACGACGCCTGTTTCCCCGGATGTCCGTCTCCGACAACCTGCAGATGGGCGCCTACGGACGCAGGGACCGGCAGGGAATTCGGGACGACCTGGATCGGGTCTACGAACTCTTCCCCCGGATCCGTGAGCGGCGGGGTCAGATCGCAGGCACGCTCTCAGGGGGCGAGCAGCAGATGGTGGCCGTGGCCCGAGCCCTGATGGCGCGGCCCCGGGTGCTCATGCTCGACGAACCCTCGCTGGGACTGGCGCCGATGCTGATCGAGACCATCTTCAAGACCGTGGTCGAGATCAACGCCCAGGGCACCGCGGTGCTGCTGGTGGAGCAGAACGCGAACAAGGCGCTGGAGATCGCCCACCGGGGCTACGTGCTGGAGACGGGGTCGATCGTGATGGAAGGCCCGGGTCGCGACCTGCTGGCGTCGGAGGACGTGCAGAAGGCGTACCTCGGCATGTAACGCCGCGCCACCTCGACACCGCTCGGCACCCCGACACCTCACACGAGGGGGGCCATCTGTCGAGAGATGGCCCGGATGTGGGGGCTTTGGCGCTACATCTGTCGACAGATGGCCTCAGGCTGCGACTGTCTGCATGTCCACATCCCGTGTCTCAGGGCCGACCACGGCGCCCGTGATCATCAGCGCTCCCGCCAGCACCGCCAACACGATCATCGTGTAGTCGTAAGGCAGGACTGAGCTGAATTCAAAACGTGTGCGTGCCCTCCCCTCAGGCGACGGGGGCGCGCCGGCTCATACGCCCGCGATTGCCGAAGGCGCCACCACTCCACTCGGCGATGTCGACCACGAAGGCCAGTGCCAGGAAGAGCCAGCCGATCCCCATCACCTGTCCGGTGGGCGCGATCAGCACCCACATCAGGGTGGTCCAGGGCAAAAAGAAGAAACCCAGGACCGGCCAGAGCAAGAAGTTGTGGAAGGCGACGGCCCAGCGGGCGGGCGTCAGCAGCCACCAGACCACGATCGCGGCCCGCGGGCCGATCAACGCCAGCACGGTAATCAGACAGCACACGTTGACTCCTTCTTGTCGACCTGCACGTGGATCCTCTTGACCATAAACGCGGGCCTCGTCATGTCCGTGCGATTCCCCACTGTGCGGGTAGGTAGGGTGAGGGCGGATCACCCGCAGCAAGGTGACCTTGGGGTAGACCGGCTCTGGCGGGGACGGACCGTGCCCAGGGGATCCGGAGTCGACCGGCGGTGGGGCGGCAAGGGCGCGGCCAGCGGGTGAGTGCCGAAAGCGTGGGCAATGCGCTCGCCAGGGACGCCACAGCATGCAGGCCAGACGTGCAGGTGCGTGAGCGCTCGCAACACCACACCGATGGCAGTTCTAAGTCCGTCCTGCGCCGCGCCTCCCGGTTCTGCGGGCAGGGCCATCAAAATTAAGGGCGGTCTGGGCCGCCGATGGGCGCCGAGCACCTCAGCCGCGCCTCGGGCCCCGACCGGAGTCACTCTAGACCCCACGCCGGGTCGGCGACCCGTGTCCGGGCGATGGTGACAGATGAGCCCGCCCTACCGGAGATGGTCCACCGGGGTCGCCGTGGATTGCACGGGAGCCGCGGTCACTGATTGGTGATCGCGTCAGAGCACGCCGGCGCCGCCGTTCGGGTTTGCATGCCCGCCACCCGGTGCGGACCGGTTGAGCGTGGGACATCTCGCCGGTAGGATCGGCCTGAGGTGACAGCTGCCTCGACCGGGCCGATCGCGTTTGCGAGCACCAAGTTCGTGGCGCCGCGTATCCCGGCCACCTACGTGCCGCGCCCGGGGTTGCTTGACCGCCTCGATGCCGGTAGGGATGGAGCGGTGACGGTGGTCATCGGCCTGCCGGGATCGGGGAAGACGACCCTGGTGGCCTCCTGGCTGAGTGAGCGGTCAGCTCTCCCCTCGGTGTGGCTGGATTGTGACCGCCGGGATGGGGAGCCGACCCGGTTTTGGTCGGGCCTGGTTCACGCCCTGCGCCGGCGATGGCCGGATCTGTACGCGCACGCTCTCGACCTGCTCGACGAGCCGGATCCGGACCACGTCGAGGTGGCCATCGCGCTGGTGAACGACCTGGCCGCCCTCGGCAGTGGGGCGGTTGTGGTCATCGATGACTGCCATCTGGCGAAAGGAGCGATGCCCCAGTTGGGCGAGCTGCTCGAGCGGCTGCCCGACGGTGTGCGGTTCGTGCTCACGATGCGGTCCCATGTCGACCTGCCGATGGCGCGCTTGCGAGTCCACGGGGCGCTCGACGAGATCCGTCAGGACGAACTGGGGCTCACTGAGGAAGAGGTCGGACTGGTACTGGATCGCTTCGGCGTGCGCCTGGCGTCCGACAGCGTCGAGCGGTTGACCCGTCGCACCGAGGGCTGGATGGCAGCGGTGCAGCTGGCCGCGCTGTCCATGCGGGGGCTGGACGATCCCGACGCGTTCGTCCGCGAGTTCTCGGCGAGCACACGGGTCGTCACCGACTACTTGATCGAGGAGGTGCTGGAGCGCCAGTCGCCGGAGCTGCGCGCGTTCATGACCGAGATCAGCGTGCTCGACCAGTTCGACGCCCCCCTCTGCCGGGACGTGACCGGCCGCCCGGACTCGGATCGGCTCCTGCGCCAGATGGAGACCGAGAACCTGTTCCTCATCCCCGTGGGCGGGAGACAGACCTTCCGCTTTCATGAGCTGTTCGCGGACCTGTTACGGCTTCGGTTGGAGGTCACCGACCCTCGCCGCCGGCAAGAGCTGCATCGGGCTGCCGCAGTCGCACTGGACGCGCGGGGCGCGGTCGCACGCGCGTTGCACCACTACGTCAGCGCCGGTGACGGTGAGGACGCGCTCGGCCTGGTGCGCAAGCGGGTCGCTGAGGCGTACTTCGTCGACGATGGCACCACCATCAACTCGTGGTTGGCTGAATTGGGGACCGGATGGGTCGCGCAGGATCCGGCCCGGATGATCCACCACGCCCTGCTCCTGCACCTGGCGGGCCGGATCGAGGAGGCGCACGAGTGGGTCGAGCGGATTGGGCACATCCCCCCCGCCGACCTGAGTGATCAGCTCGCCCGCTACGAGATCGTGGCCCACTTTGTGGAAGGGGTTCGGGGCAACGCGACCGCGTCGCTACACCATGCCGCACTGGCCCGCCAGCACGGCGACCCGGCTTCCGAGCCGCTTCTTCGTGCGGTTCCATCCGTCGCCATGCAGTGCCACCTGTGTCTCGACGACATCCCCGCCGCTCATGCTGCCTTCGCCGACAGCCAGCGTGACCCCATGCCCAACGCCGCCTTCAGCGAGGTCCTGATGCCATCGGCCTACTCGTGGGTCTGGACAGTCGAGGGCGGCCTGCGCCAGGCGGGCCGGCTGGCACGGGGAGCGTTGGCGGTCGCCGAGCGCCTGCAGCTTAAGGATCACCCGGCTCTCGACCCGGCCCTGCGCACGCTGGGCTGGATCCATTACGAACGTGGCGAAACGGATCAAGCCCAGGCGTTGTTGAACCGGGCGCTCGCGATGGTCGAGCGCAACCGGCCTGCCTACGCCTTGCTCAGCGCGGTCGCCCTCGGCCGGGTATGGCTGTCTGTCGGTGAGGTGGACAGCGCGCTGGACATGGCCGGCCGTGCCCGGACCTTCTTGGCCTCATCGGTCGACTCGGTCCTGCTCGACCTGGTCGGTGACCTCGAGGGCCGTGCCGCGCTGACGCTGGGCAGTCCAGGCGAGGCGGAGATGCGGTCCCGAGGTATGCGGCCGTCCAGACGACGGGCGGTGCTGGAAGCGCGGATCGCGCTCGCGCGGGACGCCCCCGCCGACGCGGCGGCGATACTTGCCGACCCAAGGTTTCCGCCGACCACCACTCGGTCCCGGGTGCATGATCGGGCCTTGCGCTCGCGCTGTGCCCTCTTGCTTCGGGATCAGCACTTCCCCGAGCTGATCGGCGAAGCGCTTGAGATCGCGGGGCAGGAGGGTCTGATGGCCGCTCTCCGCGACGACCTGGCCCCGATCGCAGATGCGGTGCGCCCCTTCTTGCCGGTCCGCGCCAGTGAGTTCGCCCGATCTCTGGGCGCCGCCCTGGACCGGGCGCTGGCGGGCTCGCTGCCGCCGCGCGATGGGCCACCCACGCCTCTCCCCGACTCGCTCAGCCGGCAGGAGCTGCGCGTGCTGCGCTACCTGGCCTCGCGGCTCACCCAGCGCGAGATCGCGGGCGAGCTCTTCCTCTCCACCAACACCGTCAAGACACACGTGCGAGCCATTTTCCGCAAGCTCGACGCGGCCTCCCGCCCTGACGCCGTCGAGCGGGCCAGGAGGGTAGGACTCCTGTACGTTCCCCGGACCGGGCCCGCGTCCTCGAGCCGGCAGCCTGCGGGCATTGAGCCTGCCCGGCCGGAGAGGTAGTGACCAGAGCAGGTCAACCGAGCCACCGACACGCGCTGGCTCGGTAGAAGAGTCGCGGACGGCCTCGTGGCCGCCAGACTCGGTCTCGCCGAAGAATCACCCCGGCCCGGGTGATCTTCCCTCACCCCACCTTCCCGCACGCTGTCGGTATCGCAACTGCCTACTCCTCACAAGTCACGTCCCGAGGGGCAGTGACCAGCAGATCTCAGCTCGCGCGAGGTGGCACCCGTGAACCGGGTCACGAGCATCGACTCCCGTTCTCACCCGTCCGTTGAAATCCTCCCAGAGGTGAAGAAGATGGTTGATGGCGTTCCCCTCCAGGTGGTGGTGGCAGCATTCCGATCCGCCGACGGTGCCTCTCAGGCCCTCCGGCAGTTGAAGGTCATCGACCGCACCGTGCTGGGCGTCCGAGAGGCGGCGGTGCTCGTGCGCGACGACGAGAACAAGCTGGAGATCAAGGAATCCCACCATGTCGCCAAGGGCGCCGTGATCGGCGGCGTGGTCGGTGGCGTGCTCGGACTCATCGCCGGCCCGGTCGGCTGGGTCGCCGCCGGGGGCGCCGCGGTCGGCGCGCTCGCCAACCGGCTGCGCGACTCCGGCTTCCCGGACGCGCGACTGCGGGAGATCGGCGAAGGCCTAAAGCCAGGCACCTCGGCCCTGGTTGTGGTCGTCGAGCAGCGCTGGGTCCGGGAGCTCGAGGAGGAGCTGCAAGCCGAGGCCGCGGACGTGGTCACGGAGGCGCTGCGCGCAGAGGTCGCGGCACAGCTCGACGAGGCGGCCGGAGGTACCGACGCTCCTGGTGCCTCGACGCCATCACCGGGCAGCTGACGCGGTGTCCGAGCCCGCTTCCGATACCACGGCACAGCCCTCCGGGCGGCGCTGGCCGTGGCCCAGGAGCGCCACGGCGCCGCGGGTCAGCCGAGTACTGATCGCCGCGGTCTTCGCTGACCGTGTCAGGGCGGAGGAAGCGGCCCGGGCGATGGAGGTGTGGAGGCGCGCCAACCATGTCTTCCGAATCTCACCGGCGGCCGTCCTCGCCAAGGGAATCTCCAAGAGCGTCACCTACACACCACAGCACCTGCGGGTCGGTGGGGCCGTGGTGCGCGGGCTGGTGGTCGGCGTGGTCCTGTTCGCGCTTCCGGCCGCGGGCGCGGCGGCGGTGGTGGCGTTCGCGATCAGCACCCTGATCCTGGGGGTGCTCGGCCTCATCGGGGTCCTCGGCGGTGGTGAGGTGTCGGCCTTGCAGCTGGCCTTGACGGTCGCGGCAGCCTTTCTGGCCGCGCTCTTCGCGGGGATCGTCGGCGCCGCGCTCGGCTGCCTGGTCGGGCTTCTGGTGGGGGTCATCAACGACGACGCCCGCGGATTCTCGCAGCTGCGCCGAGCTGCCACCGCGGACGTGCTGCCCGTCGGCGCGGCGGCCGCCATCTTGTGGTGCGACCCCCTGGCGGTGGGGGCCGTCAAGGACGAGCTGAGGAGGCTCGGAGGAGAGCCGGCGGTGCAGTGGCCGCCGGCGGCGATCGTGCTGGGAGCGGGCGGGCAAGCGGTCTCCGTGAGCTCCCAGACGCAGCCGCCAGCGGCAGCACCCGCCCCGGTGTGGCCGCCGATCAAGCCGCCGACCGAGACCGCGACCACGGCGACTGGCGCGGTGTCAGCCCGCTCGAACGACGTTTCGAGCCCGGCGACTGACAGCGGAGGCGAAGGCCCGCAGGCGGTGGCGACCCCGGACAGGCGGACGATCGAGAAGGAGGCGGCGGCCGGTGACCCGGCACCGGGGGCTGCCGAGCACGAGCGTCTGTCCGATGACTGATACGCCACCGCCCGATTCCGATCGGCCGATCCCGGGGCCGGGCGCGGAGTCCCCGACGTCAGGACCGCCCCGGCGCACGCGTCAGGTGCTGGCCATCTCGGGAGGCTCTGCTGCGCTGGCCGTCGTCATTCTTCTGGTGATCCTGATCGTCCGTCCGGCACCGGCGGCTCCCACACCCACGCCCGCACCGGTCGCGTCGGCGACGCCGACCCCTGCGGTGTCGCCGACCCCGACACCAACCAAATCCGGGACCGGGTCCAATGAGGAGCAGCAGCAGAAGGTCTACCGGGCCTACGTGACTACCATCCTCGTCGACGGCACCAGCCTGGTCGCCGACACCGCGAACATCACGAGCTGCCACCGGAGCCGGGTCGCGTGCGTGAGGGCGATCGAGACCGCCCAAGTGCAAGCGGTCACCTTCCAGCGCAACCTGAACAAGACCCCGCCCCCGGCCTGCCTTACCGACGCCGACTCCCGGCTGCGAACCGGACTCGGCCTCTACCTGCGAGGTCTCCAGACCTCCGGCGACGCCGTCAAGAACGAGGACCGGGTGCACCTGGTGCAGGGCCTGCTGCTGATGATTGCCGGAGGATGGGGGATCGGCCAAGCCCTCCACTCCGGCCGCCAGGCGCGGTGCTGACGGCGTTCCAGGCACAAGGGCCGGCCACCGCGTCCGCCATCAGCCGCAACCGCCGGTACCTCGTCCCCGCTCGTGGGGCAGCTCTGGGAAGACGGTCTGCGCATCACACGACGGCGCACATCGCTCCGCGCGGTTCACTGACACTGCGGGGATTACCGCCACCGGACCACCCTCGTCATTGTCGGGAGTCCAAAGGAGGCGCCGAGCATCCCTCGGTGCGTGCCCGCTGACTGGGCCGCCTCCTCAGGGGACACTCCGCGTCGGTCGGTTGCAGATCATGCTCCGGTCTCACCCCGGGAGGGGTGAGGCGCGCTCACCCCGGGCACGCCTAGGGTCACTCGCATGGACCAAGCGTGGTCAGAGCTGATCTGTATGGAAGTTCGGCTTGCGGAAAGTGACACGGGTGGTCGCCGAACTCTTCGCGATATTGACGACCCCCTCTCGTCTGGGTCAGCCTCGTGGGTACGCGACCTCGCGAATCGGGACGGGTGACGTGTCGCCAGCCGTATTCGGACGCCGCGAAGGAGGGTAACCATGACCAGCGTCAAAGATCGCCCGCGCACTCGGAGACCCTCCGCTGCCGCAGTCGGGCGCCGACCCCTTCCACCGCTGGAGAGCCATGCCGGCTGGGACGGCGAGGCTTTCGATCGCGATCCGGTGGCGACTTTGCTCGGCCAGGAGGAGACGCGGGTCCCCGAGCTCATCGCCGTGCGCCACGAGCGCATGGGGGTCTCACCGTTCACGTTTTTCCGGGGCGCCGCCGCGGTGATGGCAGCGGACCTGGCGAACACGCCCACGACAGACCTGCGCGTCCAGCTCTGCGGGGACGCGCACCTCTCCAACTTCGGGGGCTACCAGTCACCAGAGCGCGAGATGGTCTTCGACATCAACGACTTCGACGAGACGCTTCCCGGGCCGTTTGAATGGGACGTGAAGCGGTTGGCCGCCAGCATGGTCATCGCCGGGCGGGACCGGTTCAAGCCCAAGGAGTGCCGCCAGGCGGCACTCTCCGCCTCTCGCAGCTATCGGGAGGCGATGCTGGACTTTGCGCAGCTGGGAGAGCTTGCCGTCTGGTACTCCCGGCTCGACACCTCGTCCGTCATGCAGAAGTGGCAACGCCTCGCTGGCTCCAAGGCCGCCAAGGCGTTCCGGAGGAACGTGGCCAAGGCGCGGCGGAAGGACAGCAGCCGGGCCTACCAGCGCCTGGTTCACGAGGTGGGCAACCGGATCACGTTCGTGAGCGACCCTCCGCTGATCGTGCCCTCTGCCGAGTTCGGTTCAGACCAGCAACAGCAGGAGGCGCGATCATTCCTGGACCGAGTGGTAACCGCCTATCGCAAGACTTTGAGCCACGACCGAGCCAAACTCCTCGAGCGCTTCGAGCTGGTGGACGTGGCCCGCAAGGTGGTCGGAGTGGGAAGCGTCGGCACCCGTTGCTGGATGGGACTGTTCCTGGGGCGCAGCCGCAGTGACCCCTTGATCCTCCAGTGCAAGGAGGCGCAGGCGTCCGTGCTGGAGCCGTACGCGGGACCCTGTGAATACGCGAACAGTGGGCAGCGCGTCGTCGAAGGCCAGCGCTACATGCAGGCGGCCAGCGACATCTTTCTCGGATGGGTCCGCTTTCGGGCCCTGCAGGATGGGATCCAGCGCGACTACTACATCCGCCAGCTGTGGGATGGGAAGATTTCGGCCGAGGTCGAGGCCTTCACACCGCAGTTGCTTTCCATCTATGGCGAAATGTGTGGATGGACACTGGCGCGAGCCCATGCCCGTTCCGGTCACCGGGTCGCCATCGCTTCCTATCTGGGCGGGACTCCAGCTTTCGAGGAGTCACTGGCTGATTTCGCGGAAGCATACGCGCTGCAGAACGAACGCGACTACGCCGCGTTCACTGGCGCCACACTACTGCGGCCCGACGCTGAGCACAACTCATCTGGCAAGGTCAAGCGGCGGGGCCGGAATCAATGAGGTATCGGCAGTCCTGCATCGCTCTCAATTGATGCGATTGAGGTAGAGGCAAGGTTAGGAGGCAATCATGGGCATCTCAACATCGTATCCCCTCCTCGACATCTTCTTCACGATCCTGATGATCTTCGCGTGGACCCTCTATATCTGGGTCGCCATCACCGTATTGTTCGATGTCTTTCGCCGGGACATGTCAGGGTGGGCCAAGGCGTTGTGGGTGCTCGTCATTGTCGTGTTGTCGTGGATCGGTGTCCTGATCTACCTGATCATCAACCACCGTGGCATGACGGAACGGCGGGTCCAGGAAGCGAGGGCGACTCAGGTCCAGTTCGATGAATTCGTCCGCGCCACGGCCGGCGGAGGAGGTCCTGCGGGCGAGATCGAGAGGGCCAAGAAGTTGCTGGACAGCGGGACCATCGATCAGTCCGAGTTTCAGAGGATCAAGACCAAGGCGCTCGCGGGTTGAGTTTGGGCCGGGCCGGCCGCCCTCTGCTCGCTCCAGGCCAGCCTCTAACGGAGATCATCAGTGCGCATTCCCGTCCGTCACGTCTATCTCAGTGAACCCGGCCAGACCCCTTGTGCCCCTGTGTGCGGGCGCGTCGGCACCCGTCACTTCGGCGCCCGCTCAGCCACCCTGATTGCCGCCACCGGCCCTGCGCACCGCGAGGTTGCTGACGACCAGTGCTACCACCGTTACCAGGTAAAGCTGACCGATCAGCCCTTCAAGGACCGCCAGCGCGCGGCCCAGTCGCAGCGCCGGGACCAGGTCGCCGTAGCCCACGGTGGCCAGTGTGATGAAGCTGAAGTACACGTAGTCGGAGCTGTTGGCAGACCTCGTCCCGACGAAGTAAGGCAAGCCGCTGAGCAGGCTCACCGCCGACGCCACGCTGGCGAAGAACATGCCGAACACGACGTAGATGCAAACGGCCGCCGTCAACGACTGCGCTGTGACCGTCACGTCCCGCCGGAATTCGGCGACGATCGCGATCGGGACCAGGGCCAGCAGGGCGGCTCCTGCCAGGTCGGCGATGCCAGAGATGTCTCGCAAGCCGAGCAGGGCGGCGAGGCCGGTCCCGATGGCGATCGCGAACATTGCCACCGCCAGTGCGAGCAGGCGGCGACCGACCCTCGCCCGAGAGAGCGCGGCGAACACCGCGGCACCCTGGAGCAGGGCATTCACCACTCTCCCCCAGGTGACGGGTGGAGCGATCATCGCGAAGGTGAACGCGGCTATCAGCAGGAGCAGCACCGCCCCGTAGCGGTAGACCGCTCGCGCGGGCTGCCCAGCCTCAGCCCTGCCGTCCACGAAGGGCAGGTTACCCGCCACCGGGTGGCCGCGCCAATCCGTTGATCGGGGGGTCGAGGGTGGACACGGAACCGCTACCGGATGGAGGCTGGCCAGGATGTGGGATTCTTCGCCCCAGGGACCGTCTGGAGATTCACCGCGGCCGTCCGGTGGACCTCGTTTTGCAATCCCCCACGGTAGTGACGAGGGGCGGAGTCGCTGCCGCTGCTGGCGGTATTGAAGGATGATGCTCGACTCCACGGCGGTGGCGTCCACCGCATGGCGCCCTCAGCGTCCCCGCTTCAAGGTGCTGCCCCTGCTGTTGTCCTGGCTGGTTGCCGCGGTCTCCCTGCTGGTCGCGGCGGCGATCCTGCCGGGGGTCAGGGTGCCGAGACTCACCGATGCGCTCGTCGCCGTGGCACTGATCGGGATTCTGAACGCGCTCTTGCCCCCCTTGGTGGCTTCTCTCCGTGCGCCCTACACGGTGGCGCTCGGGTTCGTGCTGGCGCTGATCGTGGACGCTCTGATCGTGGTCCTGGCGGGGCGAATCGACCCTCGCGCTCTGGCGGTCGAGTCGTTTTGGTGGGCACTGCTGGCGGCAGCGGTGATGTCCGCTGCCGGTGTGATCTTGGGAACGGTGGTGGGCGTCGACGACGACGACACCTACACGCTGCGGGTGATCCGGCGCATCGGCCGCCGGCAGGGCGCGGTCCAGACCGATGTACCAGGCATCGTGTTCCTGGAGATCGACGGGCTGGCGCTGCCGGTGCTCCAGCGGGCAATGCGAGACGGAAGCGCCCCCGAGTTGGCGCGCTGGCTCGAGCAGGGCACGCACCACCTGGTCGAATGGGAGACCGACCTCTCCTCCCAGACGGGTGCGAGCCAGGCGGGCATCCTGCTCGGGTCGAATGACGACATCCCCGCCTTCCGGTGGGTGGAGAAGGAGACCGGCCGGCTGATCACCTGCTCGGCGCCTCAGGACTGCGAGGAGGTCGAGCGTCGCCACGCGACGGGCCACGGTCTGCTGCGCGAGGGAGGCGCCAGCCGCGGCAACCTCCTCTCGGGTGAGGCCGACGAGGTGATCCTCACCGTCAGCAGGATGAGCGCTGAGAAACGGGCGAATCCCGGCTACCGCCCGTTCTTCGCGAACGGCTTCAACGTGAGCAGGGCGCTGGTGCTGTTCGGCTGGGAGGTCGCCGTCGAACTGGCGGCCAGGGCGCGCCAAGTACGCCGCGACGTCCGGCCTCGCGGCCATCGGGGCGGCAAGTACCCGCTGGTGCGAGCTGCTTTGTGCGTCGTCGTCCGCGACCTGATCGCGTTCGGCGTACTCACGGACATGATGCGAGGGCGCCCAGCGGTCTACGCCACCTTCTCCAGCTACGACGAGGTGGCCCACCACTCCGGGCTCGAACGGGCCGACACCATGGATGCGCTGCGGAAGCTCGACCACCAGATCGCGCGCATCGCCGGCGCCCGCCAGTATGCCCCGCGACCGTACGAGCTGGTGGTGCTCTCAGACCACGGACAGACGCAGGGGGCGACGTTCAAGCAGCGCAACGGCTATGGTCTCGAGGAGCTCGTCGAGCGATCGCTGACGACCGGTGCACCGGTGAGGCAGGTGGGCGGCGGGGACGAGAACGAGGCCGCGGTGAGTCGCGCCTTCGAAGATGCAACGGGTCGCAGGCGAAGGCGAGGACCCCGGACGGCGATAGATGACCGCCGGGTGGTCGTGCTCGGCTCGGGCAACCTCGGACTCGTCTACCTGATGGAAGAGGCGCGCCGACTGACCCTGGAGGAGATCGACGAGCGTCATCCGCAGCTCATTCCGGCCCTCCGCGCTCACCCCAACATCGGGTTCCTGCTCGTTGGCTCCAGGTCGCGCGGGGCCACGGTGCTCGGCGGCGCGGGCGTCCGGTACCTGGAGGAGAGCCGCGTTGAAGGAGTGGACCCGCTCGCGACTTTTCCGCCCGGCGCAGACGCCCACCTACGGCGCACAAGCGGCTTCGCCCACGTGCCCGACATCCTCGTCAACAGCTTCTACGACGCGGAGCTCGACCAGGCGTGCGCGTTCGAGGAGCTGATTTCTTTCCATGGCGGTATGGGAGGGCCCCAGACGCGGCCGTTCCTCCTCTACCCCGTGGCGCTCCCTACCCCCCCACTGCCCATTGTCGGCGCCGCCCGCGTGCACGAGGTGCTGACGAGCTGGCGCCGGTCGCTCCAGGGCACCTTCCCGCCTGCGGTCGAGCAGTCCGCCCCGGCCGCGCCCACGACGGTCTGAGGGCGGGATGGACCCACTGCCCCCGCGTCGGGCTGGTTCAACGAATCGCCCGCTGGACCCGGGCCCGGGCATCGAAGGAGAGCCGGTGGCGACGAAGGGGACCGAGGGACTCGCGGAACACGCCCCGAGCCGAGTCTCTGTGCATCCTGCCGCGATCCGGCGGTCGCTCGCCGGCCTGGCGGTTCGGATACCGGGTTCTGATTCCGCTCTCACCCTCTATCAGCGGGACCGGCGTCACGGGGGTGGCGTGCTCGCCGCCGGGCTTGCGTTCCGGGTATTCCTGATGCTACTTCCGCTCGCCCTGCTCCTCACGGCCGGGCTCGGCTTCCTGGCCGCCGGTGGATCCCGATCGGTGGCCGATGCGAGCAAGGATGCCGGCATCACAGGGATCCTGGTCGGCACCATCTCGCAGACGGGCGGGGAATCGAGGAGTGGGCGCTGGCTGCTCCTCCTTTCCGGGCTCGTCCTCCTGACCTACACCATGCACGGCGCTTACCGGGCGCTGCACACCATCCACGCCGTCGCCTGGCAGGAACTGCATGCACGCGGGCGAGGCAGCTCCGAGGTCCTGGTCTCCCTGACGCTGGTCGCGTTTTTCGTGCTCGGAGGGGCGGCGTCGGTGCTGGTAGCGCGACTTCCTGCCCTTGGCATCCCGATCGAGCTGCTCCTCGCCGGTGCCGCGGGCGGAGCCTGGCTCGGCGTCTCCTGGCTGCTGCCGCACCGCGACGCGCCCTGGCAGGCCCTGCTTCCAGGCGCGCTCGCCTGCGCGATCGGCATCGGCGTCATGCACCTGGTGACCGCGTTCTATGTGCCGCACAAGCTGACCAGCACGTCGCAGCTCTACGGAACCCTGGGGGCGGCTGCGACGCTGATGAGCTGGCTCTTCCTAACCTGCCGCCTGATCGTCGCCGCGGCTGTGCTCAATGCCTCGTTGTGTGACCGAGGCCTGGTCCTCGGGCGTCCGGCGGGTCGAAAAGAGCCCGCCGGCCGGACTCCCGGCGAGGGGTGACTGGCCGCCCACCCAGAGTCGCGCTGTCCGAGCTGGCTGGTCGGCCAGGGTGGCCCCAGGCGTCGGCGAAGGATCGTAGAGAAGGTTCTCGACCTGCCCCTGGGTGCTTGCGATTCGGGTGCCCCCGGGGCGAGGCCGGCAACGCCGATATCCGGCCGCTCCAAGCCGGCCCCGGGCAGTGCTAGGTGCGAGCAGGGGAGCCGTCAGCCCCGCTCGCGGTCTTGGGTCAGCTTTCGCGCCTCCTGGACCGGCGAGTGCGCACCGGGTGGGGCGCTCGGCGTTGTGGCGGGGGTGACCAGGGGTCCGGCGCCTTCCGCCAGATCCTCCCGTGTCGCGCCGCGACTTGCTCGGCCCTTCTCGTTCCCCCTCCCGATGGGGGTGCGGGGGACCATACCGGTGAAGAACAGCGCGATCACCGCCAGTACGGCGACCACCGCGAGCGCGTGGCGAAGAGCGAACAGCCGAGCCGATCTGTTCGCCGACTCGACCGCGCCGGCGGTGGCGGGTGGGACTCCGGCCTTGCTCAGCTGTGCCTGCAGGTCGGTGTCCGAGATGAAGGGAACCCCGGTCGCGAGTTGGGTCGAGGCCTGAGTCTTGACCTCGGGCGGGATGGCGGTGCTGGACTGGATGCCCTGCATGAGCCCCGCGGTCAGGCTCGTTATCAGCACCGCGCCGACCAAGGCCGTGCCTAGGGAGGCGCCGAAATTGGTGACGGTGTTCTGCAACCCGCCGACCTCTGAGCTCTCCCGATCCGGGACCGCGGAGACGGTGACGGCGCCGAGCTGTGAGGCGAGCGCGCCCATGCCAAGGCCCATGAGCAGCATCGGGATGAGCACGATGCCGGCATTGGCGTCGAGATCGATGCCGCCGACCAGGACCAGCGAGCCCGCCAGCATCGAAAACAGCCCGAGGCGGACGATGAGGCGGGGGCTCGCGCGCGCGGCCAACCGCGGTACGCCGAGTGCCGTCAGCAGCAAGGCCAGCGACAGGGGAAGAAGCCGGACCCCGGTCTGCAGAGCGCTCAACTCCAGCACGACGGAGAGGAACAGCGGAATCGTGAAGAACACTCCCGCCTGGATCAGGTACTGGAAGAAGAACATCGACAGCCCCCCGCACAGCTGCCAGTTGCGCAGCATGGCTGGGCGCACCAGCGGCCCGCGAACATGCGACGCCACCCGGCCCTCCCACAACAGGAAAAGGAAGAGGACCAGGAGGCCGGCGATCACCAGCCACAGCACCGGAGAGGTGCCGAGGACGGTCGGAGCGCCTGGCGCGGGTCTGACCCACCCCCAGGCACCGGACTGCAGGACGCCGAGCACGGTCAAAGACAGCCCCGCCACCGAGAGCACCGCTCCACCGATGTCGAACCCGGTCTGGGGTCCTGGTGCACTGTCCTGGACGGTGCGCAGCAGGGCCAGAATGCAGATTCCGATCACGACCTCACCGACGAACACCCACCTCCACGAGGCGAACGTGGTGACGGCTCCGCCGATCAGGGGGCCGGCCGCCACGGCGATGGCGGCTGCGGCGGCGATGGTGCCGTATGCCGCGGGCCGGCGTTCCTCGACGAAGTTGCCGGCCACCAGCGCCACGATCGCCGGCATGATCAGCGCCGCACCCAACCCCTCCAACAATGACCAGCCCAGCAACAGCACGGGCAGGTTGGGGGCGAGGGCGGTTGTGAGTGAACCGGCTGCGTAGATCAGCAGACCGATTGCGTAGGCACGTCTCCGGCCAAGGATGGCACCGAGCCTGCCACCAGTGATCATGAAGGAAGCCATGACGAGCGTGTAGAGAGTGATCGCGCTCTGAATACCGGTGATAGTGGTACCGACATCAGCTGCGACCTGCCGGATAGAGACGTTCATCACCGAAGAGTCGAGCGTCATCAAGAACTGGCTGGCAGCCAGCACCAACAGGACCAGGCCGGTCCCCTGGCCGCTCCTCTCGGTGTGCTCGTTCATCGCCACCTGTGCCATGTCAGTCCCTGTGTTCAATCGGGCGCCGTGAGGTTGACGGGTCACCGCCCATGACGTCGTAATCGTCGCAATAGGGGCTCATCAAACCGGCGACCAGGAACGTCCGGGCTGGCCACCAGAGCCTAGCACGGCCCCGTGGCCGCCAGGCTCGGTTTCCCCAAAGTTCACCCTGTTAGGGGTGACCCGCCCTCACCCCAACCGTCCGCAGACTGAAGAGATCGCACGGACATCTCGGAGGCGCCCGCCATGAGCAAGAGGATCTACCAGCTGGTGATCAGGGGCGATGGAGGAGCGCTGACTCGGGGCGCCTTCCCCGAGTTCGACGTCGACATTCGTGGCCCCACGACCGTCCTTCGAGGCGTCGTCAGTGACGCCGCAGCATTCGAGGAGACGGTAGCCCGCCTCCACGGGCTAGGCCTCGAACTCCTCGAGGTCCGCAACCTTGGGGATCCGGATGCTGGCCCCAAGTCCCAGCACGCCAAGCCCGAACAATGAGACGCCAGGAGGCCAGTGGAACAAAGTCCGGCGAGCTGGTGCTGGCCCCCCAGGAAATGAAAGCGAGGTCAATATGCCGATCGGACCAGTCGAATACATAGTCATGGGTTTCCCAGGCAACAAATTCACGGGCCGGATCGCCCCCGAGCTCGCCAAGCTTGTCAACAGCGGCACGATTCGCGTGTTGGACCTGACGTTCGTTGCCAAGGACCCCGACGGCAAGGTGGTGTCGCTGGAGTTCGACCAGCTCGACGAGTTGGCGCCTTTCGCCGCCGTCGATGGTGAGGTCGGCGGGCTGATCAGCACCGAAGATATCGATCACACCGCGGCGCTGTTGGAACCGAACTCCTCGGCCGCCCTGCTCGTCTGGGAGGACGTATGGGCCACCCCCTTGGTCGAGGCCCTTCGCAGCGCTGATGGGATGCTCCTGGAGGGTGCGCGAATCCCGCACGAGCTGATCCAGACCGCGTTCGACCAGCTCGCGTTGGCGGAGGCCGGCAGAGAAACTCATGAGGAGAGCAGCACAGCATGCTGAGACGACGACCAGTACTCCGGACCGTGGCCACGACAGCCGTGGTGGCCGGCACTGCGACCGCAGTGGCAGGTGGCGTCGCACGCCGTCAGGCCGCCAGGAACGCGCCTCCTGCTGGGACCCAGTCGCCCCAAAGTGCCCCCGCCACGGAATCCCCCCAGGACCTGATGGCGCGCCTGGCCCAGCTCGGGACCCTCAAGGAACAGGGTGTCCTGACCGAAGAGGAGTTCGCCACCCAGAAGGCCACGATCCTCGCTCAGATGTGAGTGGGCGGTGGGGCCACCGGGGGTCAGGCCAGCGTGGTGGACAGACCCCGCCACTCCAGGTGGCGGCGGAGGGCTACTGAGCTCTCGTCGCCGGTTCTCATCAGCGTCAGGAGGTCGGACAGGAGATCTGTCAATAATGGAAGCGCCACAAGTAACGAGATCATCGGCGGCGGCAGAAAGGACCAGGTACCCAGAGATCGCCGACCACGGCCTGATCGGGGATCTGCAGAGTGCCGCCCTCGTGGCCGTCGACGGCAGCATCGACTGGTTCTGCTGCCCGCGTTTCGATTCGGCCAGCGTGTTCGCGTCCCTCGTCGACTACGAGCGCGGCGGCTACTTCCGCATCGCGGCCGCCGGTGACAGCGTCGGGCGCCAGATGTACTTCCCGTCGTCCGCTGTGCTCGTGACCAGGTTCATGGCCACAGACGGGGTCGGCGAGGTGCTCGATTTCATGCCGATAGACGCGCCTCGGACGCCCAGCGAACGTCGCCGCATCGTTCGGATCATGCGAGTCGTCAGGGGCAGGATGCGTTTCGTCCTGGAGTGCGCGCCCCGGTTCGACTACGGCAGGGCAGCACACGACCTCGAGCTCACCGATTCGGGAGCCATCTTCCGCGGTCCCGACTTGCGCCTTGCCCTACGCTCGACCATCCCTCTCGAGAGCCGCGGTACGGACGTTCTGGTGGAGGCCAAGCTGGCGGAGGGCGAGGTCGCCGGAGTGGTGCTGGAATCGGGTTCCGAAGGGCAGACTCGCGCCATCTCCCCCTCCGAGCTGCTGGCCATGTTGGACGGGACGATCGGCAGCTGGCGATCCTGGCTGCGGCGGTCGACCTACGCCGGTAGGTGGCGCGAGATCGTAGAGCGATCGGCGATCACGCTGCGGCTCATGACGTACGCGCCAACCGGTGCCATCGTTGCAGCACCGACCGCCGGCCTGCCCGAGCAGGTGGGTGGAGAGCGCAACTGGGACTACCGCTTTACCTGGGTCCGCGATGCTTCGTTCTCCGTCTATGCCCTTCTTGGACTCGGGTTCGAGGACGAAGCGATCGCCTTCATGCAATGGCTCAACGACAGAGTCATCGAGGGGGCCGGAGAGGGTTCGGGACCGCTCAAGATCATGTACCGGATCGACGGCTCCACAGATCTGGACGAGACGATTCTCGAGCACCTCGAGGGTTACCGCGGGTCGAGGCCGGTCCGAATTGGAAACGGCGCCGCAGACCAGCTTCAACTCGACATCTACGGGGAGGCCATGGACTCCCTATACCAGGGCAACCTGCGGGGACTCCGCATCGGCCATCGTGGATGGACGCATCTGCGCCAGATCATGGACTGGCTGATGGACAACTGGAATCAGCCTGACGAGGGCATCTGGGAGACGCGAGGCGGCCGTCAGCACTTCACGTACGGACGGCTGATGTCGTGGGTCGCGCTGGACCGGACGATACGCATGGCTCGAGAGCACGGCTTGCCCGCCGATCTCACCCGCCTGATCACGGAACGGGACCGCATCTACGAACAGTTGATCGAGAGAGGTTGGAATGCGCACGTGGGCGCCTACGTCCAGCATTACGACACCGAGGTTCTGGACGCTTCGATACTGCTGATGCCCCTGGTCGGGTTTGCCTCTCCTCGCGATCCGATGTGGCAATCGACGCTCAGGGCGGTCGATCGACAACTGGTGTCGGACAGTCTCGTGTACCGGTACAACCCGAGTGCATCGCCTGACGGGCTGGTAGGTCACGAGGGTACGTTCTCGATCTGCACGTTCTGGTACGTCGACGCGCTGGCTCGATCCGGCCGTCTCGACGAGGCGCGATTGGTCTTCGAGAAGATGCTCACCTACGCCAACCCGCTTGGCTTGTTTGCCGAAGAGATAGGTCTGACCGGGGAACAGCTGGGGAACTTCCCTCAGGCGTTCAGCCATCTCGCCTTGATCAATGCGGCGATCAACCTCGACTACCAGCTCGACCATGGCGCCGGCACAGTTGACGTGCTGAATCCGGTCGGGTCCAGGCGAAGCTGAGCACAGATGAAAGCGGTCGCCGTCTTCCCCGGTTCGAGGCAGGTCGAGGTCATCGAGCACCCCGATCCGCGACGAACCGCGCCTGATCACGTCAAGCTGCGCGTTCTCGAGGTCGGCATCTGCGGCACCGACCGGGAGATCTGCTCGTTCGAGTACGGCACGCCTCCGCGGGGCGAGGATCACCTGGTGATCGGTCACGAGTCGTTGGCCGAGGTCGTCGAGGTCGGCCCGGCCGTCGCCCAGGTGCAGGTGGGCCAGCTCGTCGTGCCCTCGGTGCGCCGCCCGTGTCCTCACCCCGAGTGTCAGGCCTGCAGGTCCGGCCACCAGGACTACTGCTACACCGGAGATTACGTAGAGCGCGGGATCAAGGAAGCGCATGGTTACATGACCGAGTTCGTGGTCGACCACGAGAAGTACCTGAACATCGTCCCCGAGGCGCTGCGAGATGTCGGGGTGCTCCTCGAGCCGCTGACCATCGCTGAGAAGGCGATCGCACAGGTGCTCTGGCTCATGCGCCAACGCCCTCCCTGGATCAATCCAGAGACACCCCGCGAGCTGCAGGGGCGGGGACTCACGGCACTGGTCCTCGGCGTCGGCCCAGTCGGGCTGCTGGGCGCGATGGCTCTGATGTCCACCGGCTTCTCGACCTATGTCTACTCTCGAGAGCTGGCCCCCAACCCCCGTCTCGATGTGGTGGAGGCGATAGGCGCGACCTACATTTCCTCTCAGTCCACGGCGATCGCGGATCTTGCCTCGCAGATTGGCAACATCGACCTTGTCTATGAGGCGGCCGGCCAGTCACACTTCGCGCTCCAGGTGCTGAGGTTCCTTGGCATCAATGGTATCTACGTGCTGACCGGCGTCCCGGGCGTGCAGGCGTTGGTCGAGAGTGATCCCGCTCGGGTCATGCGGGACTTGGTGCTGAAGAATCAGGTGCTGCTGGGAACGGTCAACGCCGGAAGTGACGCCTTTGAGTCCGCAGCGCATGACCTGGGCATTCTCGACCGGCGCTGGCCGGCGGCTCTGCGGACGCTGATCGCCGGCCGCCACCCGGCAGAGGAGGCGCCGGACTTGATTCTCGGCAGGCCGGCCGGGATCAAGACCGTGATCGCGTTCGACGGCGAACGGACATGAGGCTGGTGGTGGTCGGGGCCGGTCCCGCCGGCATCGCCGCCGCCCTGCAGGCTCAAGAGCTCGGCGCGGAGGTCACGCTGCTGGAGGCCGACCGAGCCGGAGGAACCAGCTTGAACCGCGGTCCGGCCCCCGTCCGGACACTGGCGCGAGCCGCCCGCCTGATGCGCGACTGGTCATCCTGGTCCACCTTTGGGCTCGAAGGCGGTCCACCCAGACCTGACCTGCCGGCGATGTTGGCCAACAGCGCCCGCGTCGCCCGCTACGCACACGACAAGAAGGACCTGGCCGGACACCTTCGGCAACGCGGGATCGAACTCGTAGAGGGCATTGGTGTGATCAGCTTCGCCGACCCTCACGTCCTTCGCTCGGCTACCGAGCGGACGTGGCGCGCGGATCGCGTCGTCATCGCGGTGGGCGGCGCACCGACTCGGTTGCCGATCCCGGGCGCGGATCTCGCTTTCACCTACGACGACATCCACTCCCTGACCGCCCTGCCCGACCGCGCCGCAATCGTTGGAGGCGCCGACACGGGCTGCCAGATCGGCTCGATTCTTGCCGACTTCGGAGCCAAGGTGGAGGTGTTCGAGGGCGGGCCACGTCTTCTCCCTTCCGCTGACGAGACCGTATCGGCAGGTCTACGAAGGGCGTTCGAAGGCCGGGGGATCCAGGTCCGGGCTCCAGCCATGGTGAGAGAGCTGGTGCGTTGCGACGGCCATCTCCGGGTGCGCTACGACCCTGGCTCGCCCGAGCCACACACGGACGTTGAAGCCGTGTTCTTCGCAGCGGGCTGGCACGGAAACATCGATCCGCTTGGACTCGAGAACGCGGGGGTGATCGCGGATCGTCATGCCATACCAGTGGACGGCTACCTGCGCACGAACGTCGAGCACATCTTCGCGGTGGGCGACGTCAACGGTCGGTCGATGCTGGTCCAGACCGCGCGGCTCGAGGGCCGCCTCGCCGCCTTGAATGCCATCGAAGGCTCGACCCACGAGCCGGCCTATGACGTGATCCCCAGCGCCAGCTTCACCGACCCCGAGTACGGAAGCGTAGGCCTGACCGAGGCGCAGGCGGCCGCGAGCCATGACATCGCCATCGGGGTCGCGCGTTATGACGATCTCCTTCGACCAGTCGCCGATGGCCGGCCCGAGGGGTTCTGCAAGCTGGTCGTCGATCGCAATCGACGCAACATCCTCGGCGGACACGTGCTCGGGGAGTACTCAGCGGAGATCGTTCAGATGATCGCGGCATGCATGGTTGGCCAGATGGACATCGAGCAGGTCGCGGCCCTCCAACTCGCCTTCCCGACCTTCACCGAAGGGGTCTCCATGGCCGCCCAGATGGTGTGCAGGCGGCTGGGCATTGGCCGGTTTCCGGAGGTGTGGAGCTATCTCGGTGGAGCTGAATAGATGGGTCGTGCTGGAGCTCGTTCCCCCCACTTCACTCGGCGGTTGGCCGCCCTTGGGCGCCAGCCAGGACTTGCTCTGGTGGCTGACCGTTGCCGCGGGCACTCCGCCCGGAGTGGCGGCTACAAGCTTGACGACACCGACACCATGACCCGGCCGCGCGGGGCGCAGTGATGGCAGAGCTCGAGTCGCTGAACGCTGCCTTCGTCATCGACACGTTCCTGCTGTTGCTGATCGGCATCGGACCCAAAATCGCGCTGGTCCCGTTCCTCGAGACCACCAGGGAGATGCCGGACGCGACCAAGCGCCGCGTCCTGCGCAGAATGCTCACCACTGCCGCCACCGTGGCGGCCCTCCTCCTGATCCTCGGCGGCCTGCTCACCCGGCTACTCCACTTCTCACCCGGCGCGCTGGGCATCTCCAGCGGGATCATCCTCCTGATCATCTCCGTGACGATGGTCCTCGGTCATCCGCACCCGGACAAGGGCGGCCACCCCATCGATATCCAGGACCCGATGCGGATCGCCGCCTTCCCGCTGGCTGTGCCCTACCTGCTCAACCCGGCCGGCATCGTCGTGCTGGTGACCGCCTCGGCGGAGGCTGACTCGATCGCGGTGATCGCGATCGTCGTCGGCGTGCTCGCCCTGGTCCTCGCGCTAGACGTGGTGGTGCTCCGCTGGGCCGTGCACGTCAGCAAGCGCCTGGACGCGAGCCGGATGTTGGTGACCGAGAAGGTATTCGGGTTCCTACTCGCGGCCCTGGGGGTCCAGTTGATACTCAACGGCCTGTCCGACGTCGGCGTGATCCATCTTTCGGGCCACTGAGCGCCGCCCTCGGTGAGCACGGACGCCGTTGCCGCCAGCCCCCCTTACGGTGATGCGGCTTCGCACCTCAGCGCCGGCCTGCCCGCCCCAAAAGGCGACGTCGCCACGGTGAGGATCCGCTCGGCCCCCGCCGAAGGTTCCGATGGCGGTCCAGCGTCTACCCGGTCCGGTCATCGGCACTTCACGCGCGCGAGCCGGTGGGCAGAAGCCTAGTCCGGCAGCGCCGAGAACCCCCGACCACGTGCACAGGAGAGGCGCGCTCCCCGTGGCTGCGACCGTACCGATCTCGGCTACATTCGTCGCGACCCGACATGTCCAGGCCAGCTTCGCGTACAGCGGTTGGCCATCGAAGGAGCGCAAGCGGCCCTGGCTGGGTCGGCCTGCTGCTGGCTGCGAGTGGACTGGCCGCGGCGTTCGTCGCGCTCCTGGGCTGGCGTCGCTTTCGCGCCGAGTCCCGAACGGCTCGAGGGCGCCCGCCGGACGCGAAGGACGCAACGCTTCGAGGCCTGACTGCGAGCGAGGCGGCCGATCGTCTGCCGACTATCGACCTGGACCGCATGCTGACGATCGCACACCGGCGATTCATTCGGCGCGCCGTCCGCACCAACCTGATCACCGTGTTCAACCTCGACATGATCGCGATCGCGGCCCTGATGTTTCTGCTTGGGAGTCCGGCCAGTGGGATTGGGACTGCCGTCGTTCTGATCGCGAATGTCGTCCTACGCGTCGGCCAGGAGGTGCGCGTCAAGAGCCGCCTCGATCGGCTCATCAGCACGATCCGGCCCCGCGCTACCGTCATCCGCGACGGCGAACCCCGGCGGGTGGGAGTGCCGGAGGTGGTGGAAGGTGACCTGCTCGCTGTAGGTCTGGGCGACGAGGTACCCGTGTCGGGCGTCATCGTCCGCGCCAGCGGGCTGGCCGTGGGCGGGTCAACGACCCCGGTTGCCGTGCCCAAACTCGGCGCTGTCGTCGGCGATCGGCTGGAGGCTGGGAGGTTCTGCACGGGAGGCCACGCGATCTACCGTGCCACCGAGGCAGGCGCCCGGCGTGAAGCGGGCCGCATCGGCGAGACGGAGCTTCTGACGCCGGCGTTGACACCACTGACGATCCTTGTCCGTCGAATCCTGTACGCGCTGCTGGCGGTCGTGGCGGCCTTCAGTCTCCTCTTGGTCACGGGTGGCCTCATCCCCCGCGGCAGCCCCGGCTCGCAGGCCGCTTATCGCAACGCGTTTTCACTCGTCTTCGGCGTCGCCCCCACCAGCCTGTTCTTCCTTCTCGTGCTGGGCTACCTCATCGGCCTCCAGGATGTTGCCCTGCGTGGAGGCCTCGTTTACCGGCAAACCACGATCGAGGCCCTCGCCCGTGTCACCAGGGTTTGCCTCGGGGTCGGGAGTGTGATCAGCGGCGCTCAAGTGTCCATCCAGGCCCCGTCATCCGGTGCCATCAAAGGGAAGGGCGGGGGCGAGATGGCTCGCCGCCTGCTCGGAGACTTCGTGCACAGCGTCAGCACCGACACGACAACCAATCAGCTGCTGGCCGCCGCGCTCGCGGGCAGCCGTCGCGTGCCCTTGGAGGTGGCGGGTCACCTCTCCGTCTACGGGTGGCAGGGGGCCTCCTTCGACGATCCCGACATGGAGGGCACCTATGTCATTGGCGTGCCTCAAGTCATCGCCACGGCCGTTCCCGTGGAGGGGGCCATCTCGACACGCGCGGCGGCGTTGGCCTCCGAGTCAAAGGCGATGGCCGAACGAGGCGCGACTCGGGTGCGGCGCTGGCTGACGCAGTTTCGGCCCGGAGCGCGCGGCCGAACGGGCGCTCAGGACCAGGCCGGACTCACCGAACCGGACACGTTGACCCGAGCCGGAAGCGGCGAGTCGCCGACTCCGCTGTCGCGGGCGACCACGACCGGATTGCTGGCTCGAGTGCGTGCCCGCGTGCGCGATGCGATGTCGCCGCGCGACCAGGACCCGGCCGGGGACATCCAGCCCGCAGGGGCTCGACCGCGTCGCCTGCTGTTTGCCCAGCGTGCTGCCATCGGGTCTCTCTTGGACGGCGATGGCGCGCCGGTGCTGCCCGATCGGCTCGTACCACTCGCGGAGATTGTGTTCAGCAATACGGCCCGCCCCGACGCGGTGCGCGCGACCCAAGCGCTCCAAAGGGCAGGGATCGAGGTGCAGCTGCTGGGCGGCTCCGACACGGCCTCGGTCGCTGGATTGGCACGATCGCTGGGAATCGACGAGACCGTGGATCTGTCCGGCCAGACGGAGGTTCAGAGGGCCGCCTCGCTCCAGGCCCTGACGCGGCGACCGGGGGTGACCGCGGAGGTTATGCAAGGAGCCAGCGCGTTGGGACCGACCCACCCCGGGGTCGCGATCGCCCGGCGCGACGCTTCCCAAGCAGCCCTTGCGGCAGCAGACATGGTCCTGGTCGAGGACTCGTTGGCTGGATTGCCTCGGACCCTCAGCGCGGCGCGGCGGGTCACGAACGGGGTGATGGCGATGCTCAAGCTCAATCTGAGCCACATCGGCACCCAGCTCGGGCTCCTGGTCATCGTCTTCGCGGTCGGGTACCACGGCTTCGCCTATAGCTCGGTACAGAGCGGAGCCATCACCGTCTTCTCCATCAGCATCCCATCCGTGGTCCTGCTGCGTTTGGCTCCCAGCCGGCTCGGCAGCAGTCGTTCTGCGGCTCTGAGCCTGGCTCGATTCGTCCTCCCGAGCGCGCTTGCGAGCATCGCCCTGGTCGTGTTCGTGTACTGGGGCTTTCTGGTCACGGACGGCAGCGCGGCGACAGCGCAGGTGGCAGTGACGTGGGTGTTGGTTGGAGCGGGACTCCTGCGTGTCATGCTGGTGCTGCCGCCATCCCGTATTTGGTCGGGGGGCGAAAGGCTCGTCGGGGACGCCCGGGTCTTCGGTCTGACCACCATCGCTGCCGGGCTTTTCGTGGCCGCAGTGGCGATCCCGCTCACTCGCGGCTGGTTGGGCCTGGCCTGGCTGCCCTCGGCGGCCTCATACGCGGTCTTGGCGGCGGCTCTGCTGGTCTGGACGGCGGTTCAGCTGACATTCTGGCGCTGGTTCTGACCTGCGGGCCGGAGGCGGTAAGAGCTGTCAATTGAGTCGTGGGATCGGAGATATGACCGGAGACGATGAACATCAGTCGGCGGCCGAACATCTGGCCACAATTGCGCCACGATGATGTAGCCGACCGGCAGGCACACATAGGCAACGATCGACCCTGTTGTGACCAGGGTCGTACCCGCGCAGTGCGGTCTTGGGATGGACTCCCTGCAGTCGAGCCTAGTCGCTCAGCTTCATAGGACAGCAGGAGGCTACTCCCTCGTACCCCCATTCGCAACCCATTGTCCCCTATCTGCGGCAGTTGCCTATCCCCTTGTGAAGTGACCTTGCCGCTCAGGACGAGGACACCTCCGGCGATACAAGCCGTCCAATGCCGGCGGGGACCCGCCGCCCCGGCTTGCCCCGGCCATCTGTCGAGAGATGGCCCCAGAAACCGGGCCTGCGCGCGACATCTGTCGACAGATGGCCCTCAGGGTTGTCGGCAGATGGCCCGCGGGGGTTGCCGACGGATGGCCCGCGGGGGTTGCCGACGGATGGCCCTCAGGGTTGCGGGGGGAGGTCGGCCTCGCGTGCGTAGACCACGACCATGGCCCCCTCGACGCGCACGGGATACGTCTTGACACGCACCGCGGGATCGACCAGGCAGCGCCCGGTCTCGATCTCGAACTCCCACAGGTGCCAGGGACAGCGGATGATCTCGCCCTCGCGCACCACCTCGAGGCCGGGCGCAGCCGCGGTCGGAGGTGCGGCGGCGACGACCCGCCCGCTCACCCGACCGGTGCAGAGTGGCCCCAGCTTGTGCGGGCACAGATTCCGCAGCGCGTGGTAACGGCCATCGATGTTGAAGACACCGATGCCGGCACGGCCGCGGAAGGGCACCACGAGCCGCCGCTCGCCAGGGCCGAGCTCAGCCGCTGGGCAGACCACGACCCGGAGTGCCTCTTCGATCGCGGCCATCGTGGCTGGGCTCAAATGCCGAGCAGGTCGCAGGCGGTCTCCGCGAAGATCCGGCGATGGAGCGACTCGGACAGCCCCTCGAACGTGGTCGCCGGGTCGTCCCAGTCCCAGTGCGGCCAGTCGGACGAGAAGACCAGCGTCTCGTCCGCGTGCAGGGCTTCCATCATCGTCGCCAGCTGGGTGCGGTTCTCCGGCTCCATGAAGGGCTGCGAACCGACCCGGATGTGGCCGCGGAAGTACTCGCTGGGGAGCCTTCGGAGCCAGGGGGTCTGGTCGCGGAGGGAGCGCCAGTCGGCGTCCATGTGCCACATCAGGCCAACCGCCCAGAACTGGTCGCACTCGTCGATCAGCACCTTGAGGCCGGGGTACTTCTCGAACACGCCCTCGGCGATCAACGAGACGGCGTGCGCCATCGCCATCTGCGGCCGGGCCATGCGGGTCTCGATGTAGTAGGTCGGGTACCCGACGCCGGTGGGCGGGCCGGCCATCCCGGCGCCCTCGTTGCCGGGGTGGATGCCGATCGCCAGGTGATGCCGCTCGCAGGCCTCCCAGATGGGATGGAAGAAGCGGTTGCCGTAGGGCCGGGGCGATCCCGTGGGCAGCATCACCGCGCGCACCTGCGGATGGTCGCCAAGCCGTTCGATCTCGCGCACGGCCAGCGCGGGATCGCTCACGCAGACGCCGATCGCGACCAGGAGGCGGGGGTCCTTGGCGGCCCACTGCTCCAGCGTCCAGTCGTTGAAGGCCTGGACCACGGCCGCGGCGAAGTCGGGGTCGGGCACGATCGTCGCGCCGTACGCGGTGGAGCCGGTGAGCAGCGCGTAGTCCACGTGCCACACATCGAGGTGCTCCCGGCGCAGGAGGTCGTAGCTGGTGCCCAGCTGGCGGTCCTGTGCGGGCCGATCGCGCCCGTCGACCAGATCGGTGCGGTGCGCGTCTTTGGCCACGTTGAAGTAGCCCGACCCGGGGAGCCGGATGCCTTGCTCCTCCGCCTGCCGGCGATAGACGCGAGGCATGTAGGGGAACAGCTCCTCGATCTTGCCGGTGCCCTGGTGCACGTCGCAGTCCACCAGCGCCACTCCCAGTCCGCGCCTCACCCGTCCAGCCCGGCGCCGTGACCGGGCGTGCTCCCGCTGTCGTTGCCATGGCCTCACCGTACACCCGGCCGTTGGCGCACCCCGTGCCGGCCGATGGTGCACCTTCGGGGGTATCGGGGGTGGGAAGGGCCCGATGGTGCACCTCCGGGGGTTACCCGGGGCTGGCAAGGGCCCGATGGTGCACCTCCGGGGGTTATGGCGCGCCGGAGAGGGCACGCTGGTGCACTGTGCACCAACGCCCGCCCTCAGCGTCAGGTGGCGAGCAGGCGTGCCACCTCGTCGCGCTCGGGCCAGGGGATGGCATGACCCGCTTCGTCCCAGACGCCGCTCCCGGGCTGGGCGACGGCGATCGCGGCCACCGGATACCCGGCGTCGCGGAGGCGCCGGATAGCGAAGTCCGCGGCGCCGCGCGCGAACCCGGCCAGCAGCGCGCCTGAGGCGAGCGTGGCCCAGGGATCGGCACCCAGGGCGCGGCACACCGCCACCCCGGGCGCGAACCAGAGCGCCGCCGATCGGTCGACCCGGAGCGCCAGACCGGAAGCCCGCGCCAGCTCCCACAGAGCCGCCGCCAGGCCTCCCTCGGTGGGATCGTGCATGGCCATCGCGCCCAGCTCGGCGGCGAGGAGCGCCTGCGCGACCACGCCGATCCCCGGGTTGTCGATGGCGGCGGCCGCGGCGCGGAGCAGGTCCGGCGCCACCTCCCGCCCCCGCTCGCCGGCCGCGCCCGCCAGCACCGCGGCGCCCTCCACCGGCGCGGGTCCGATCTGCAGCACCACGTCGCCCACGCGCAGACCCGCGGTCGGTATCACCTGATTGGCGAGCCCCAGCATCTGTCCCACCACGACCGCCCGGCGCACGGCATCCGTGACCTCGGTGTGCCCCCCGACCAGCACCGCGCCGACACGGCCGAGCTCCTGGCGGAGCTCGGCGAACAGGGCCTTCACCTCGTCCTCGGTCGATCCGGGAGGAAGCAGCACCGTGGCCAGGAACCAGCGGGGCCGGGCGCCGGTGACGGCGACATCGTTGGCGTTGACGAGGACCGCCGAGCGGCCCGAGGCGACGCCTCCGAAGGTGATCGGGTCGGTGGCGACCACCAGCGTGGAGGGCGCGCCGACGTCGAGCGCGCACGCATCCTCGCCGATCGCCGGGCCCAGCCTCAGCTCGGGCACCTCCGTCCCGTCGCCGGTCAGGAGCCGGCCCAGCAGCTCCGCGGGCAGCTTTCCGGGCGGGATCACACGAGCCGTCACGACCGCCGCACCTGGGGCTCGAAGGCGCGGTAACACCGCTCCCACTCATCGATCCCCAGCGTCTCCGGACGGCGCTCGGGATCGATCCCCACCGTCTCCAGGCGTACCACCACCTCGCCCCGTCCGAGGCCGGTGACTCGCACCAGTGAGCTCCCCAGTTGCTTGCGCCGGAACTGGAAGACGGCCGCGGCGAAACGGAAGAAGGCTGCCAGGTCGGGCAACGACAGCGCCGGCCGCTGCCGCACGTCGAGCCGCACCAGCGCCGACCACACCTTGGGGGGTGGGTCGAAGGCCTCGGGCGGGAGCGTGAAGCGCATCTCGGGCACGGTCAGCGTCTGCGCCACCACCGTGGCCAGGCTCCAGCCGCCGGTGCCGCACCAGCGTTCGGCCACCTCCCGCTGCACGACGAAGGAGATCCGTTTGGGCAGCGGCCGCGCGTCCAGCACCCGCCGCAGCAAGGCGCCCGTCAGGTAGTAGGGGATGTTGCCGACCACGATCTCCCCGCCCCGTGGGAACAGCGCCGCCAGGTCGACCCGCAGGATGTCCGCGGCCACCACCTCGGCACCCGGCGCGGCCCGCCGCAGCGCCGGCAGCAGCCGCTCATCCAGCTCCACCGCCACCAGCCGTCGCGCCCGGGATGCGAGGCGCCGGGTCAAAGTTCCCGGCCCCGCCCCCACCTCCAGCACCTCATCCCCCGGGCCCACCTCCGCCGCGTCCGCGACCCGGTCCAGCAGCTCCTCGTCGTGCAGGAAGTTCTGCCCCAGCCGGTGCCTCGCGGTGGGCCGTTGGCCGGGAGCGGGCCCCGCGGCGCCGTGTTTGGGGGGCCGCTTGCCGGCCAACGGCACCGGTTCCATCAGTGCAGGCGTGTGAAGAGACGCTCGGCGTTGGCCCGCTGCAGCGCGTCGAGCTCTTCCAGGCTGACGCCGCGCACCTCGGCGACCGTGCGCGCGGTGTCCACCATCCAGGCCGGTCGCATCGCCCCCGACCGCCCGCGCGGCGTCCCCCAGGGCGCGTCCGTCTCCAGCAGCAGGCGATCTGAAGGCACCCGGCGCGCCACCTCGCGGATTCCCTCGCGCGAGGCCCGGGTCACGATGCCCGAGAAGGAGAGCATGAACCCGAGCTCGAGAAAGCGCTCCGCCCACCCCCAGTCGAGCGACCAGTAATGCATGACCCCGCGCACCCCCGGGTGGCGGCGCAGGACCGTCCACGCGTCCTCGGCGGTGCCCCGGATGTGCACTGACACTGGCAGGTCGCATTCTTCGGCGAGCAGCAGCGTGCTCTCGAACCACTCCAGCTGCGCCTCCCACGGCCCGCGGTGCTCGTCTTCCCCATCCAGCCCGACCTCCCCGATCGCGACCACCCGGGGGTGGCGGGCCAGGCTGCGCAGCTCGCCCAGGTCCGGGCCTTGCTGGTTCAGCGGGTGATGGCCGACCGCCGCCCAGACGCCGACCAGCGACTGCGACCACGCCACCGACTGCCGCGAGCTGGGCCCGTCCACCCCCATCGCGATCAGGTCGGTCACCCCGGCCGTGGCGGCTTCCTCCACGATGTCCTGGGTTTCGCCCTCCAGGTCGTCGAGGTGGATGTGGGTGTCGACCAGCCTCACTTGCCCGGCGTTCCCTCGTCGGTCATGCGGCGCAGCTCCTCCGCCGCCAGCGCGGGGTCGAGCTTGCGGAAGAGGGCCTGGGGCCGGGCGAGCGGCCGGCCCGCCTCCAGCGTCGCCGGTCGCCAGCGGTCCCCGACCGGGTAGGAGCCGGTGATCACGCGGTGGGGGTCCTCGCCGCCGATCTCCTCGAAGACCGGCATCGGAGCCAGCACGTCCTGGTACCCCAGCATCTGGTGCAGGCGCTGCGCCGTGAACGGGAGGAAGGGCGACAGGATCGTCTTCAAGTGGTTGACGCACTGGAGGGCGACGTAGAGCGAGGTGGCCGCCCGCTCGCGGTCGCTCTTCACCACCAGCCACGGCTCCTCCTGCGTCAGGTACTGGTTCACCAGCGCGGAGAGCCGCATCGCCTCCTGGATGCCGGCCCGGAAGTGGTTGTCCCGGATCAGCGTGCCCACCGACTCGAAGCCGGCCGTCACCTGGTCCAGCAGAGCGGTGTCGGTTGCCCCCAGCGGACCCGGCTCGGGGACTCCGCCGAAGTTGCGCTGCGCGTTGACCAGCGTGCGGTTGACCAGGTTGCCCCAGTTCGCCACCAGCTCGTCGTTGTTGCGGCGTATGAACTCCGCCCAGGTGAAGTCGGCATCGTGGTTCTCGGGCCCCGCGATGGAGAGGAAGTAGCGCAGCGGGTCGGGGTCGTAGCGCTCCAGGAAGTCGCGCACCAGGATCACGTGGCCGCGGCTGGTCGAGAGCTGCTTCCCCTCCATGGTCAAAAACTCGGTGGAGGGCACGTCGTAGGGCAGGTTGAGATCGCCTTCGCCGAGCAGGATGGCGGGCCAGATCACGGTGTGGAAGGTGATGTTGTCCTTCCCCATGAAGTAGTAGCCGGGGACGGTGGGGTCGAGCCACCACGCTTTCCAGGCCTCGGGATCGCCCACCGCCCGAGCCCACTCGACGGAGGCCGATAGGTAGCCGATCACCGCGTCGAACCAGACATAGATCTTCTTGTGCGGGTCGTCCTCCCAACCCGGGAGCGGGACCGGCACCCCCCAGTCCAGGTCGCGGGTGATGGCGCGCGGCTTGAGGTCGCCCGCCAGCGCGAGCGAGAACCGGCGCACGTTGGTCCGCCAGTGCCGCTGGGCTGCGATCCAGGCCTGCAGCTGATCCGCGAAGCGAGGCAGCTCGATGAAGAAGTGCTCGGTCTCGCGGAATTCCGGAGTCTCGCCGTTGACGCGCGAGCGCGGGTTGATCAGGTCCGTGGGGTCGAGCTGATTCCCGCAGTTGTCGCACTGGTCGCCGCGCGCCTCCGGGTAGCCGCAGATGGGGCAGGTGCCCTCGATATAGCGATCGGGCAGCGTGCGGCCGCTGGAGGGGCTGAACGCACCCAGCTGGGTGCGGGCGACGATGTAGCCCTTGGCGTAGAGCGTCCGGAACAGGTCCTGGGTTGTGCGGTAGTGGTTCTTGGTGGTGGTCCGTGTGAAGAGGTCGTAGCTGATTCCTAGCCGGCGCAGGTCCTCCGTGATGACGGCGTTGTAGCGGTCGGCGAAGACGCGGGGTGGCACGCCCTCCTGGTCGGCGCCGTACGTGATCGGGGTCCCGTGCTCGTCGGTGCCGCTCACCATCAGGACACGGCGCCCGCGCAGCCGCTGGTAGCGGGCGAAGACATCGGCCACCGTGTAGGGCGCCATGTGCCCCAAGTGGCGGGGGCCGTTGGCGTAGGGCCAGGCGACGCAGACGAGGATCCGTTCGGCGTCAGGGTCGGCGGTCGGTCGGGGGACTGATTCAGGCACCGGAAATGACCAGGGTAAACTCGCCGCGGGCCCGATCGCCGAGTTCCGCCAGCACCTCCTGCGGGGTCCCGCGCAGCACCTCTTCGTGGAGCTTGGTCAACTCCCGGCAGACCGCGATCTGGCGGTCACCGAGCGCTTCGCGGATGGCCTGCAACGACTTGAGCACCCGGTGCGGAGACTCGAAGCAGACCGTCTGATAGGGCGAATCCCGCGCCGCCGCCAGGAACCTACCCAGCTCGCCCGGCTTGCGGGGCAGAAACCCGGCGAACGTGAACCCGGCGCCCGGGAACCCGGCCGCCGCCACCGCCGCGGTGACAGCGCTTGGTCCCGGGATCGGCACCACGTCGTGCCCCGCCTCCCACGCCGCGTCGACCAGGCGCTGACCGGGGTCGGACAGGGTCGGCGTGCCGGCGTCGGAGACGATGGCGACGTCGCCCAGCGCGAGAGCCGCCAGCATGCGGGGCAGGATCTTGCGCTCGATCGGGGCCCGGTAGCTGACCATCGCCTTGCGGATCTGGTGGCGCTGCAGCAGCCGCGCGCTAACGCGGGTGTCCTCGGCGGCGATCAGGTTCACCTCGGACAGGACCCGGATCGCGCGCAGCGTCACGTCCTCGAGGTTCCCGATCGGGGTGGAGACGACGTAGAGAGTGCTGATCGCCTCACCGTACCGGTCCGATGGGGTCCGAGTGTCCGCAGCAGGACGCTATCCCGGCCAAAGTAAGGGCAGAGTGCGGACACTGTGGCCCTTACCGAGAGGCCGCGAGCCACGCCTCCATCCGGGGTCCCAGCTCCTCCAGCGGCGCCTGCAGGCGGCGGGCTTCGGGGAGCGCCTCCAGGAACGCCCGCCCGTAGTCTCGCGAGATCACGCGAGCGTCCAGGATCACGACCACGCCCCGGTCGTCACTGCGCCGGATGAGGCGGCCGAATCCCTGCTTGAGCCGCAGCGTCGCCTGGGGCAGCGCCAGCTGGCGGAACGGGTCGCGCGCGCGCTCGGCACGTGCCGCGTAGACCGGCTCCGTCGGGACCGGGAACGGAAGCCGGACCACCACCACGCAGCGCAGCTGATCTCCCGGCAGGTCGATCCCTTCCCAGAAGGAGGCGGTGCCCAGCAGCAACCCGCGGCGGGCGGCGGCGAACGTCTGCAGCACCTGGCGGCGGGGCCCGTCCACGCCCTGCGCCAGGATCCGTACGTCGTCCAGGTCGGCACGCTGGTGCAGCGCCTCGTTGACCGCCTTCAGCTGATGGTGGGACGTGAACAGCACCAGGGTGCCTCCGTCCGCCCGGCGCGCGACGCCGGCCAGGATGTCCGGGAGCGCCTGCTCGAACCGCTCGTCGTCGGGCGGTGGCATGTCAATGGGGAGGCAGAGCAAGGCCTGACGGAGATAGTCGAAGGGTGAGGCGACGACCATCGTCTCCGCCTCCTCGCCGATCCCGGTGGTGTGCAGGAAGTACCGGAAGTCCCCGGCCAGCGCGAGTGACGCGGAGGTGGCGATGACGCTCCCCAAGCCCTCGAAGACCTGATCGTGGAGCAGCGAGGCGACGCTGAGCGGGGCCGAACGCAGCGCGGGCCAGTCCGCACGCGCCGACTGCTGCACCCAGTACACGGTGTTGGGGTCCGGGTTCCCGAACGCGCGCTCCAGCAGCCAGGCGCCGTCCCCCACCTCTCCCCGCACGATCTCGATCTCGCGCAGCATCTGGTCGGGCTCGCCTCCGGACAGTGGACGCCCGGCGCCGGTGACGCGCTGCAGCACCGCGGACAGCGCCGCCAGCGCGGTGGCGGCGTCGCCTGCCAGCGCCGACACCTCCCCCATCCCGGGCTCCGCGCGGACCGCGGGGACCAGGCGGACCGTCTCCTCCCTGGGCCCCTCGCCCGCATTACGCGCCCGCACCCAGTCACCCAACTCGGTAAACCACACCGCCACCCGGGCGCGCGCCCGCAGCGTGAGTTGCTCGGCTTCGGTGAGGTCCTCGATCGATTCCCCCAGGCGGGGTGCGGCCAGCAGGTCGGACAGCAGGCCCCGGCGCCGTGCTCCGTCCTCGCTCACGCTGGCCAGGCGGTCGAGCAGGCCGATCAGCGCCGAGCGGTCGAGGTCCCGCCGCAGTCCCTCGGTGGCGGCCTGCTCCAGGTGGTGGGCCTCATCGACCACCAGGTGCTGGTACTCGGGCAGCAGACCGCCGTCCAGCTGCGCGTCCGCCAGCAGCAGCGCGTGGTTGACGATGACCAGGTCCGCCGCCTCCGCGTCCGCCCGGGCCCGATGCACGAAGCAGTCCTCGGGTGTGCACCGGACGCCGACGCAGTCGAGCGGGTCCGAGCAGACTCGCTGCCAGAACGCGGTGTCCCGTCCCGACAGCCGCAGCTCCGCCCGGTCGCCGGTCGCGGTTCCCTCCAGCCACACCATCAGGCGCAGCTTGAAGCAGAGCTCCTCGGCGTCGTCGCAGGGCTGGGCCAGGTAGCGCCGCCAGCGACGGAGCGAGAGGTAGTTGGCGCGGCCCTTGAGCAGCGCCACCTCCACGTCCCAGGGCAGCCAGGCGCGCAGCGCGGGCACGTCCTTCAAAAGCAGCTGTTCCTGCAGGGTGTGGGTGTGGGTGGCGATCACGACCCGCTCTCCGCGGCCCACCGCGCGCGCCGCCGCCGGGATCAGATAGGCCAGGCTCTTGCCGGTCCCGGTCCCAGCCTCCACCACCAGCCGGCGTCCGCGCCACATGGCCTGGGCCACCGCCAGGAGCATCTGCACCTGCCCCTCCCGGTACTCGAACCCGGGCAGGGCACGAGCCAGCGCGCCCCCCGGCCCCAGCAGCGCCGCCAGCCGCTGGGGATCTTCGGGAGGCGACCGCCGCGGCGGGGCCGGTGGGGCTGGCGGGGGCCGCCGGGAGCCCTCCGGGGTCGCCCCGCCGGACGGCCATCCCACCTCTTCCCGAAAGAAGCGTGCGAGGCGCCACGGGTAGGGCTCGCAAAGCGTTTGCATGCGCTCGAGCAGACGCGGGGGCAGAGCTCGGGCCCGCTCCAGCAGCCGCAGCAGCAGCTGTCGGGTGGCGTCGGCGTCGTCGAACGCCCGGTGCGCGCTGGGCTGGCTCAGCCGCAGCTCGCGGGCCAGCTCCGGCAGGCTGTGGCTGGCCGCCCGGGGGAGGAGAATGCGGGCCACATCAAGCGTGTCCAGCATGTCCTCGGCCAGCTCCGCGTAGCCGGCCGCGCCCAGGAAGCCGACCTCGAGCCGGATGCCGTGCCCCACCGGCCGGCTCCCGTTCATGAACCGGACCAGCCGTCCGAGCACAGCCTCCGACGGGGGCCGGCCGCGCAGGGACCGGGGGTCGATGCCGGTCAGACGCTGCACCAGATCGGGGACCGACCGGCCCGGGTCGGCGAGCTCGGAAAGCCGGCCCTGGACGCCGTGCTCGGTGAAGGTCACCGCCCCCACCTCGATGACGCGGTCGCGACCCGGGTCCAGACCCGTCGTCTCCAGATCGACCGCGACGTAGTTCATGGACGGGGCAAGTCTACGGTCGGTTCCCCACCCAGGATCTCGACGGTTAACCGGCCCCGCAGCCGCTCCAGGGCGGCCAGGACCGGCCGCCCCAGAACCAGCACCATCAGCGCGTCGCCGGCCGCCCGGAAGGTGTCCCACACCAGCGACGTCGTCAGGTAGAAGCGCAGGAAGTGCCGCAGCGCCGAGGGCGGCGGCATGCCGGGCGCCCACCCCAAGCCCGGTGTGCCCCGGAAGCCGGTGGTCCAGGTCTGGATGTCGGTGAGGGCGCCGTACAGATAGCCCGTCACCACCGCCACCGCGGCCAGGAGGAAGACCGCGCGCCAACCCGCCGGCCGCAGCCACCGCCCTGCCGTTCCGCCGACCAGCCCTGCCGCCACCCCCACCCAGCCCGCGGCCAGCATCTCGTAGGGGAGCCAGGGGCCGACTCCGCCGGTCACGAGTGCCGAGACGAGCAGGGAGAAGGAGCCGACCAGGTAGCCGTAGGACGGGCCGAACGCGAAGCCGGCGCAGAGAACGAGGAAGAAGATGGGGCTGAACCCGCCGATGCCGATCACCAGCGCCAGCCGGAGCGCGGCGTCGATCGCGGCCAGGGCGGCGAGCAACGCCAGCCGCCGGGTGTCCAGCTGCCGCGTGCCCACCTCCACCAGCGCCAGGACGACCATGATTCCACCGGCGATCGCGTAGGCAGGAGCGTCGGCCGGGATCGCCCCACCCCCCAGCGGCCACAGGAAGAGCGCCAAGCCGGCCAGCGAAATGATCCAGAGCCTCATCACGGGGCCCCTTTGACCGCGGTCCCCGCGCGGCGGAGCTTGCGGAGCCGCGTGCGGTCGGCATCACGGAGCTGGCGGAGTTTTGTGGGGTGGGTCATAGGCGGGCCAGCACCCCTTCCACCGTGACCGGACCTTCGGGGTACAGTCGGCCCAGCTGGGTCGAGTACGGTCCGGACCCCGCGAGCGCCACTTCGGGCGGTCCCAGCTCGACCACCGCACCGTCCCCCACCAGCACCACCCGATCGGCGATCCGGGCCGCCAGGTCGGGGTCGTGCGTGGCCACGCAGATGCCGCAGCCGCGCTTTTGGAGCTCGCCCAGCAGCGTCTGCAGGGCCGTCATGGCATCCGCGTCCATGCCCCGCGTCGGCTCGTCCAGCAGGGCCAGCCGGGGAGCGCCCGCGAGCACCGCGGCCAGCCCCGCCCGCTGCCGCTGGCCGGTCGAGAGGTCCCGGGGGAAGCGGCCGGCCACGTCGGTCAGGCCGAGGACCCGGAGGACGTGCTCAGCCTCCCTTGGGTCGCCCTCAGAGCGGCGGAGTGTGACCAATACCTCGTCCCGGACGGTGGGCCGGTGAAGCAGCAGGTCAGGCCGCTGCGGGAGATACGCGATCCGTCCCGGCTCCCGCCAGACCGTGCCCGCCAGCGGCGGCACCAGTCCCGCCAGCGTACGCAGCAGCGTGGTCTTGCCTCCGCCGTTGGGGCCCATCAGACAGACCACCTCGCCGGCACAGACACCGAGCTCGCACCCTCGCAGGACCGCTGTTCGGCCGGCGCCCGCGCTGACGCCTCGCAGCTGCGCCACCGCCGGGCCTGGGACCGACCGGCTCGGGACCGTGGCCGCCGGCCGCAGCGTCGGGAGACGTCCGTTCACCTGCTGCGGCGAGAGCGCTGGCGGCCGCCAGCCCAGCCGGAGTCCGAGCTCGACCACTCCGGGCAGCGCCGGCGCCAGCTGGTAGAGGTCCGCCGGGGCGCCCGACCGCGCGTTCCCGGCAGAGACCGCGACCAGCCGGTCGGCGGCGGGGAGCAGGCGCTCCAGCCGGTGCTCCGCGACCACCACCGTGGTGCCCGTTGAGGCGAGCTCGAGGCAGGTGTCCAGGACGCGGACGGCACCCTCCGGGTCGAGCTGAGAGGTGGGCTCGTCGAGCACCAGGCAGGCGGGCCGGAGCACGAGCGCGGAGGCGAGCGCGACCCGCTGCCGCTCCCCACCGGAGAGCGTCCGCAGGCGGCGTCTCATCAGGTGTGCAGCGCCCACCCGGGCCAGGGCCTCCTCCACGCGTGCCGGCATCTGCCCGCCAGGTACGCCCAGGTTCTCGAGTCCGAACGCCACCTCCCGGTCGACGCGGTCGAAGACGGCCTGACGCTCCGGATCCTGGAAGACGAAGCCCACCCGCCGGGCGAGGCGGCGGCTGGGGGTGCGCAGGATGTCTTCGCCGAACACTTCCGCCGCTCCCTGGACGCGGCCGCCGAAGAGGTGCGGCACCAGCCCGTCACAGAGGCGGAGCAGCGTCGACTTGCCGCCTCCGGAGGGGCCCACCACCAAGGCCAAGCCCGCCTCCAGCCGCAGGGAGACCTCCCGGAGCGCCGGCCCGGCCGCACCCGGGTACCAGTAGCTCAGGCCCCGGACTGTGAGCGTCGCCATCGCCAGAGTGGCCCCAGGAGAAGCAGGGGCGGAAGCAGCTGGAGCGGGCCGGCGGACGGGAGGGAGAACGTCGGGTACGGCTCCCAGGTGCCGATCGCACCCGTCAGCCGGAGGACGATGACCGCTGCCAGCGCCGCCAGAGCGGCGCCCGCGACCAGCAGATCCCGCGGGTCACCGGCCGGCGCCGGGTAGTGCGTGCGGCGTCCCTCACCGTAGCCCCGCGCCTCCATCGCCTCCGCCAGCTGCAGGGAGTCCTCGATCGAGGTGAGGATGACCGGCACCAGCACCTCCAGCCAGGCTCCGACCCGCCGCGTGCGGAGCCCCCGCAGGCGCTGCGCCTCCGCCGTCTCGCGCACGCTCCGGGCCACCGCGGGCACCAGGTTGAGCGACGAGGCGACCGTCGCCCCGGTCCGGTCCAGCCCTCGCGGCAGCGCGTCGATCAGGTCCGAAGCGTCGAGAAGCAGGGAGAGCGGCGCCACCGCGAGCACCGCCGCCGCCAGCACCAGGCCCGACTGGACCCCGTAGGCGATCGCCTCCACCGTCCAGGGACCGCCCAGCACCAGCCAGGCGGACGGGAGGGTGAAGAGCACAGTGGTGCCGACGTGGCCGAGACAGAGCGTGAGCAGCGTCGCCACCAGACCGGCGACCAGGACCGCCAGCAGCAGCGGGCGGGCGCGTCTCCAACTGGCGCAACCGCCGGCGACCGCCACCAGCGCCGCCACCAGGAGCACGCCGACCACCGGGTCCTGGGCCACCAGAGCAGAGCCGAGCGCGCCCACCACCCAGACCGCGACCGCCCGCCCGCGCACCGCTCCTAGATCCTCGGGGACGTTGGTTGGTATACAAAGCGACGGTTCCCGAGCCGGAATGGGGTGCGCCTGTATACAAACGGCGCGTTGGGCACCGGACTACCCCTTCGGGAGGGACGGGACCGGCGCCGGCGACGCGGTCTCGGACTCGTAGCGCCAGCCGAGCGCTCCTCCCGGTTTCACCATCGTGGTCGCGTAGCCGGCCTGCGCCTGCTGCCAGGAGTGGGAGGGCGGCTCCAGCACATAGAGCGCCCAGTAGTCACCGCTCTTGGGCAGGCACTCGGTGAAGTGCCGCGGCTGGTTGTCGATCGCGCACGCCGCCTTGCCGAAGCTGAAGGTCTGGGTAACGAACTCGAACTTGCTCTTCTGCATCAGCTGCGCCCCGGAGATGGCCGCGCCCGAGAAGCCGACACAGCGCTGCACGGTCGTCCCGTCGGAGTGCGTGACCACCACGGTCGCCGCGTGTGGCGCGGAGACGGCGCCGCAGTTCGAGGGCGGGGCCGAGCCCTGAGATCCACCGCTTCCGCACGCGCAGACCAGCAGGATCGCGGCCAGAGTCGCGCTGGCCCACAGAAGACGTCGCATCGGATGCCTCCAGGTCCGACGCCGTCGGATCCAGGCCTGAGGGGCCCGACCCCGCCGACGCCGCGCGGACAGGGAACCTGACGGGCGGCCCCAGGGTGTCCTGGCTCGTGGGTCCTCGCCTCCGAACCGCCTTCCCAGGGACATCGTCCCCAGTGGCTTCCGCGTCCGGACGCTCACCACTCACAGTTGCGCGACAGCACCGGATTCCCACCGGCTTCCCCTGCCGTCGACCGCTCGTTCAGATGGGAAGCCTACCCCAACTTGCGGGGGAGCTCCCCCGCATTCCCCCCGAGGGAAGACGATTCGCTTTTCTATTGGGCTCGCTGGCGCTCGCTTATTCGTAGCGAAGCGCGCGGGCGGGGCTGATGCGGGCGGCCCGCAGCGCCGGCACGATGGAGCTGCAGAGGCTCAGGAACAACGCCAACAGGACGGTCGCGATCACGACCCCGGCGCTCAGCTGGAAGACGCGGTCCCCCACCAGCAGGTTGCCGGCCAGGCCCAGGATGAACGCCAGCACCGGACCGCCGACCGCGGCCGCGAGCCCGATCGTGGTCGCCTCGGCGGCGAAGATGGCCGCGATGTCCCGGACGCGAGCGCCCAGCGCCTTCAGGACTCCCACCTCCCGCGTGCGGTCGAGGACGCTGGCCAGCATGGTGTTGACGAGCCCGAAGCCGGCGACCACCAATGCGATCGCCGCCACCCAGGCCGCAGCGTGGCCAAGCTCGGTGCTGGTCTGGAGGGAGAGCACCAGCGCCGCCAGGGCCACTCCCAGCACCGCGGCGGAGGCGGTCAGCGCCAGCCGGCCGGGGCGATGCCGCATCCCCTGCAGTCCCATCCGGAACGCGTCCCGCAGCACCATCCGGGTCGGCTCCGGCGCCCCCATGGGGGCGCGCGCGGCCTGCCGCCCACCGCCGGAATCCGCTGCCAGACGCCCATCCCGAAGCCGGATCGCGCGGTCGGCGTTGCTGGCCACTTCCGAATCGTGCGTGACGAGCACCACGGTGACGCCCCGCCGGTTCAGGTCCCGGAGCAGCGAGAGCACATTGTCTCCGGCGAACGAATCCAGGTTGCCCGTCGGCTCGTCGGCCAGGATCAGCCCGGGCTGATTGGCGAGGGCACGCGCGATCGCGACCCGCTGTTGCTCGCCGCCCGACATCTGGCTCGGCATGAACGTCGCCCGGTGGTCGAGGCCCACCAGCCCCAGGAGCCAGCGCGCCCGTTCGTTGCGCTCCCGCTCGGGGACGCCGGCCAGCAGCATAGGCAGCGACACGTTCTCCATCGCGGTGAGGTTGGGGATCAGGTTGAAGAACTGGAAGACCGTGCCCACCCGCAGCAGGCGGTAATCGTCGAGTCCGCCACTGGGGAGCTGATCCAGCGGCTGCCCGGCGGCGTAGATGGTGCCCGAGGTGGGACGGTCGACCCCTCCCAGGAGATTGAGCAGGGTCGACTTGCCGCACCCGGAAGGACCGGTGATGGCGACGAACTCCCCGGGCGCGATCTCCACCGAGAGCTCGTGGAGGGCGGCGACCTGGATGTCCCCGGACCGGTACACACGGCTGGCTTGGTCGGCCCGGGCACCGATGGCCTGGCCGATGACCCCGCGCACCTCAGGCGGACGGTCGCGCTGAGCGGGTGCCGTCCGCCCCCCGCGCGTGGTTGGCCGGTTCGAAAGGCTCTGCCCCGGGTCGGGGGCTGTGACCGCGCCCGCAGCCGCGGATTGCGGGGCGGGCGCCGGCGGTGGGGTCGGGCTCCATCCGAGCTCCGGGGCCGCCTCCGACGGCGGCTCAGGTGCGGCGGGCGGCGGGGCCGGCGCCGGCGTGGGCTGCGCCTGCGGCTGGGAGACCGGCGCCTCGAAGATGGCTCCACTGGGCGACCCGTTGGGCGCGCTCGTCGGTCCGTTGCTCCCCGGTCCGTGGGGGGAGAACGGTACCCCGCGGAACTCGGGCTGACGGATACCGATCACCGTGCGCGGCGCGGGCGGCGTGGGTCCGGTCGGAGAGGGCCGGACCGGCGGGAACCGGACCTGCTGGGTCTCTCCCTCGGCGGACACCGGGTCCGGGTCGGGTGGTCTGAGGGGCGGCCGCTCGGGAGGCTGCTCCGACACGCGAAGAAGTCTAGAAGAAGGAACCTGGCCACCTTGTCCCTGTGCTTGGGTGGCCCTCCTCCGGCGCTCACCTGCGCAGGGCGCCCCACTCCAGCCAGACGATGGCCGCCGAAAGGCCGACTCCGCCCAGCAGCAGTCCTCCCAGGACGTCGGACTGCCAGTGCACCCCCAGGTAGAGCCGGGTGAACGCGATCAGTGCGATCACGACCGCCGCCGCCACCACCACCCATGCCTGCCACCAGCCCGGGGGTGCCAGCCGCCGGACCACGAATGCGGCCAGCCCGTACGCCACCATTGCCCGGACCACGTGGCCGCTCGGAAATGCGTAGCCGCCCTCCACGGAGCCGTGGCCGGGGAGCAGCAACGAGAGACTCGGCCCGTCGGCGTGTAGGTAGGGGGAGGGCGGTGGGTTCTGGCCGATCACGTGCTTGTAGAGCAGCTCCACCAGGATCACCAGCGGGAAGACGAGCAGGCCCCAACCCTCCCGCCGGAGCCCGGTCCGCCAGAGCACGACCAGCAGCACCAGCATGACCAGCGTGGTGGCCTCCAGACCCCCCAGGACCGCGATGCCCTGGAACAGCGGCGCCAGCGCGGGCACCCAGATCCGCTCCATGGCGGCAGCGGTGTGGATGTCCGCCAGATCGGTCTGCCCGGCAGCCACCAGGACGCTCTGCAGCGCGAAGACGAGGGCCAGGACCCCGCACACCGCGACGGCCCGCCGGGCGGCCGGGATCATCGCTGGCACCACCCGCACCAGACCGCGCTGCGCTGAGCGATCCGGCTCAGGCGGAGCGGCCGGCCGCACCGAACGCACGGCTCGCCGGCGCGGCCGTAGACGAGGAGGCGGTCTTGCTGGGAGCCGGCCTCGCCCCAGACGTCGCGGTAGTTCACGACCGAGCTGCCCCGGTTCAGAACCGCTTCCCCAAGTACCTCTCGCAGCGCCACCGCGAGGCGGCGCACGGCCGGACGGCTGAGCGTGCCGGCCGGGCGCAGCGGCCGGATCCGAGCCCGGAACAGCGCCTCGTCGGCGTAGATGTTCCCGACGCCGGCGACCACCGTCTGCTCCAGGAGCAGAGCTTTGATGGGGGCCCGGCGGCCCTCCAGGCGGTGCCAGAGGAGGGCGCCCGTGAACTCGTCTGCGATCGGCTCCGGTCCCAGCAGCGGCATCGCCCGGGCCGCGATCAGCTCGTCCGGCGTGCCCAGGAGCAGGCGGCCGAAACGCCTCGGGTCGCGGTACCGCAGCTCGTCTCCGCCGTCGAGGTGGAGCACGACGTGGAGGTGGTCGGGCTCCGGGGTGGCGGGCGGCACCAGGCGGAGTTGTCCGGTCATCCCCAGGTGGCAGACCAGCAGCGGCGGGGGGGCCGCGGTCTCCTCGTCCAGCGGCAGCAGCAGGTACTTGCCACGCCGTGCCAGCTCTCCGAACCGCCGCCCCCGCAGCAGCGCCGCGAAGGTCTGCTCGTCGGGATAGCGCACGATCCCCGGCATCCGGACCTCGACCCGCTCCACGCGCCGACCCCGCACCAGCGGTCGCAGGTCCCGGGCCACCGTCTCCACCTCGGGCAGCTCAGGCACAGGACAGAACCCGCCGCATCAGGCGATCGCTTTCGCGAGCTGTTTCATGTCCGACCAGTTGGCCCCGACCCGCGCCTCCACCTCGAGGTGGCTGAGCAGCTCATAGGCGCCCGTCATCACACGGGGGACCATCTCGGTGAACACATCGAGCTCGGTCTCCGGCACCTCGAAGACGAGCTCGTCGTGGACCTGCAGCAGCATCCGCCCCTGGACGCCGCCCTTGGTCATCTCGCCCCGCAGACGCACCATCGCGATCTTGATGATGTCGGCGGCCAGCGACTGGATGGGGAAGTTGACCGCCATCCGCTCCGCCGCCGACCGCAGCTGGAAGTTGGGCGAGCGGAGGTCGGGGATCGCCCGCCGCCGTCCGGTCGCGCTGATCACGAAACCCTCCGCGCGCGCTTTCTGCCGCACCGAATCGAGCCAGCCCCGAAGGTGCTCGTAGGTCTTCCAATACTCGCGCAGGAACTCGCGCGCCTCGTCGCGGGGGATCCCCATCTGGACCGAGAGGCCATACTCGCCCTGGCCATAGATGGAGCCGAAGTTGGCGACCTTGGCCAGCCGCCGCTGATCCGGGGACACCTCCTGGATCGGCACCTTGAAGATCCGGGCGGCGGTGGCGGCGTGGATGTCGTCCCCGGTTTCGAACGCGGACAGCATGGTGGGGTCCTCGGAGAGATGGGCCGCGATCCTCAGCTCGATCTGCGAGTAGTCGGCCGCCAGCAGCACCTCGCCCTCGCGCTCCGCCTTGAACGCGCGCCGGATGCGCTGGCCGAGCTCCGTGCGCAAGGGGATGTTCATGAGGTTGGGGTTGGTCGAGCTGAGGCGCCCGGTCGCGGTCGAAGCCTGGTTCCACGAGGTGTGCAGGCGTCCGGTGCGGGAGTCGACCAAGAGGGGCAGCGCGTCCACGTAGGTGCCCTTCAGCTTGGACAGGGACCGGTGCTCCAGGATCAGGTCCACGATCGCGTGCTTGTCGCGCAGCGCCTCCAGCGTGTCGGCGTCGGTCGAGTAACCGGTCTTGGTGCGCTTTCCGACCGGCAGTGCCAGCTCATCGAAGAGGACCTTGGCCAGCTGCTGGGGTGCGTTCATGTTGAACGGGTGACCCGCGACCTCGGTGATCTCGGCCTCGAGCGCCGTCAGCTGGCCCGCGAGCTCTTCCTGGATGCGGCGGAGGTAGGGCACGTCGATCGCCACCCCATGGCGTTCCATGTCGCACAGGACCGAGGCCAGAGGAAGCTCGATCTCGTAGAAGAGGTGATCGACGGCCAGGTTCCGCATCTCGGCCACCAGGCGCGGCTCCAGCCCCAGGATCGCCGCCGCGCGCGAGCCCGCGAAGTCGGCCGCCTCGGCCGGCTCGGCGGCGACCACCGCCCGCGCCTTGCGACCGCTGCCGAAGGTGTCCGTGAGCGAGGCCAGCTGCTGGCCCAGGAACTCCTGCGCGAGGTCCTCGAGGCGGGGGTCGCGGGCACCCGCTCCCAGGAGGTAGGCGGCGAGCGCGGTCGAGAACCGCCAGTCGAGCTCGAGCGGACCCACCCGCCGCTCCAGCGCCACCTGCAGCTCCTTGGGATCATGCGTCAGGAGCGGACGGCGCTCCAGGGCCGGTGCGATCGGGGCCACCAACGCCTCCGGCAGATACCAGACGTCCACCGGCCCGTCCATCTCGGCCTCTCGGTCGGTCTCGGCGCTCCCCGCCCGCGGCACCGCGAGCCCCACCCCGGCCAGGGCTCCGTCGCGGGCGGTCCCGTCCCAGAGGCCGAACACCGCGACGCGCGAGGCCCTTGCGACCGCCTCCTCCAGCACCGGCACCTCGCCCACGCCCGCGATCCGCACGTCGTGGGCGGGTTCCTGCGGGGCGAATTGGAGCGTCGGCTGCAGGGGGACCACATCGGGCGGCGGCATGCGGGAGAGGAGCTGGCGGAACTCGAGGGCGTCGAACACACGGCGCGCCTCCTCGGCGTCGTACCGCAGCCAGCGTGCGGACTCCAGGTCGAGCGTGACCGGGGCGTCGCGCCGGATCGTCACCAGCTGCTTGCCCACCCGGACCTCATCCTGGTGCTCGGTCAACGCACGCTTGAGCCGGCCCTCCTTGAGCTCGTCCAGACGCTCGAGCAGTGCCTCCACCGACCCGTACTCAGCCAGCAGCTGGGTCGCCGTCTTGTCCCCCACGCCCGGGACGCCGGGCACGTTGTCGGAGGCGTCGCCCCGGAGTGCTTTGAAGTCGATCATCTGCACCGGCTCCAGGCCGTAGCGCTGCCGCACCTGCTCCGGCCCGTAGGTCATGGTGTCCGTGATCCCGCGCCTGGGGACCAGCGCCTCCGTCTGCTCCGAAACCAGCTGCAGGCAGTCGAGATCGCCGGACACGATCGTGATCTGAAGACCGAGCGCCTCCGCCTGGCGGGAGAGCGTGCCGATCAGGTCGTCCGCCTCGAAGCCCTCCACCTGCTGGACCGGGATGGTCAGGGCCGCCAGCACCTGCCGGCAGAGATCGAACTGCGGCCGGAGATCGTCGGGGGTCGCCCGCCGGCCCGCTTTGTAGGCCGGGTAGAGGTCGGTTCGGAACGCGGGCCGGCCGATGTCGAAGGTGGCGATCGCGTACTCGGGACGGGCGCTCAGCACGATCTGGAGCATGTTGGTGAAGCCGTAGGCGGCGTTCGTCACCTGCCCATGGGTGGTGCTCATGGGCGGCAGCGCGAAGAAGGCCCGGTAGATCAGGCTGTGCGCGTCGACCAGGATCAGGCGTCCGCGGCGGCCGCGTGGCATCGCCTTATTCTCCCGCGCCGGACACCCAGGTTCCGCGTCGGCCGGGGGCCTCCCCGCACGGTAGAGTGAGCGGGGAGAACCCCAGCCGGGGGCGAAGGAGGCGATACCACGGACGAGCTCATCGAGGTCCAAGTCGATTCGATCCGAGTGCACACGCCGACCGGGCAGCACGTCGTCTTCCTGAAGGAGAAGGCGTCGGAGCGGTACTTGCCGATTTGGATCGGGCCCGACGTCGCCAACGCGATCGCGACCCGCATCACGAACGTGAAGCCTGAACGGCCCATGACCCACGACCTGATGGCGGCGACCCTGCAAGAGCTGGGCTGTCTGGTGGAGCGCGTCGTCGTCACCGCGGTTTCGGACGACATCTACTTCGCGCGCCTGTACGCCCGTTCCGACGCGCGCTCGGTCGATGTCGACGCGCGGCCCAGCGACGCGATCGCGCTGGCGGTACGTTTCGAGTGCCCGGTTTACGTCGCGGCCGACGTGATGGACCGGGCCGGCATCGTGCCCTCGCCGGAGGAGGAGACGGAGGCCGCGCCTGAGGACCGGGGGGCGGAACCGATCGATGAAGACCGGCTGGCCGTGTTCCGCAACCTGATCAACAGCCTCGACCTCCCCGATTTCCCGGAGGAGCCCGGCTCCGGTCGCGCCCCCGGTTAGCCTCGGGGGCCCGGCGAGCCCCGAGTGCCGGCAATCGGGCGCCTGCGCACCCCCGGGGGCCCCGAGTGCCGGCGATCGGGGGTCTGCATATCCCGTTGCCGGCAAGCGTATCCGGGGTGGAGGCGCACCCCTGCAGGTGCTATCGTTCGAGCCGCACGTGCCCAGCGTCGCCATCGTGACCGACTCCACGTCCGACCTGCCGGGTGATCTCGCGGCCGAACTCGGCATCACGGTGGTCCCACTGACGCTCACCCTCGAAGGCACCTCGTATCGGGACGGCATCGACATCGGCCCTGACGACTTCTATCGCAAGCTGGAACGCTCGGGGGGCGTGGCCACCACCTCCCAGCCACCCATCGGCGAGTTCTCCGAGGTCTACCGGCGCCTGCTCGCCGACCACGACCAGGTGATCTCGCTGCACCTCTCCTCCCGGCTCTCCGGCACCGTCGAGTCGGCCCGCCAGGCGGCGGAGATGACGGGCGAAGGCCGCGTCACCGTGGTCGACACCCGGATGGTCTCGATGGCGCTGGGGCTCGCGGTCCTGGGCGCGTACCGCCTGGTCGCGGCCGGGGCCGACGCCCCCGAGGCGGCAAGCCGGACCCAGCAGGTGATCGAGGGGATGAAGGTCTACTGCGTGGTCGACACGCTGGAATACCTCCACCGGGGCGGTCGCATCGGCCGGGCGGGCGCGCTGCTGGGGTCGATGCTGCAGGTCAAGCCGATGCTGGCGGTGCAGGGCGGCGAGGTGGTGCCGCTGGAGCGGGTTCGCACCAAGGACCGGGCGTTGAAGCGGCTCATCACGCTGACCGAGCAGGTGGGCGAGTCGCTGTGTGCGATCGTCGGCCAGGCGGTGGCGCCGGAGTCGGCGACCCGTTTGGTGGACGCCATCGCGCCCCGCTGCGAGACCCTGCTGGAGCTGCCCCTGGGTCCCACGGTGGGGACTCACGCCGGGCCCGGGACGGTGGGTCTCGCGTGCTACCCGGCGGAGCTGCTGCCGCTCGAGTTCGGCCTCAGGGTCGCCGCCACTCGATCCTGACCGTCGACGCCTCTTTCACGACCCGGCCATCACGGGCCAGCGACTGGAGGTGGGCCAGACCCTCCTGCAGGGCGAGACGCTGGTCGTGGATGTGCGTGCGCCGGCCCCAGATCGCGATCGCCACCTCCCAGGCGGTCAGCGGCTGTTCGGTCACCAGCTGCTCGATCTGCACCTTGCGCCGGAGGTGGTGGGCGCGCACCTGCCCCGCCCGCCCCCCGGTCCCGGTCAGAGGCCGGCCGTGTGCCGGCAGGACCAGGGCCGGCTCCAGGTCCACGAGGCGGCGCAGCCCCTCCAGATAGTCGTCCAGCGGATTCGCCGTGCTCTGGGGGTGCAGCCCGACGTTGGGGCTCGCGTCGGGCAGGATGTGATCACCGGCGAGCAGCGTTCGGTCGGTCGGGTCGTAGAGGCAGACATGCCCGGGGGAGTGACCGGGGGTCCACTCGACCCGGAGGCTCCGCCGGCCGAGGTGGAGCATCTCCGCACCTTCCAGTTCGAGCGCGGGCTCACCCGGGTCGACCAGCTGCCGGAGCCAGCGGGAGGCGTTCTTCATCTCCTCGGCCTCCGGCTCGGGGACGCCGTGCAGAGCCAGCCATCGCCCCACCGCCTCGACCAGTGCGTCGACCTCCTGGTACCGCGGGCTGACCAGCGGCACCTCGAGCCGGTGCAGGTAGAGCCGGGCTCCGTGATCCAGCACCAGCTCGCCCGCGGCGCCGAAGTGGTCGGGGTGGATGTGGGTCACCACCAAAGCACCCAGGTGACCGTGCGGCCCCCCCACCTCCCGGACCGCCTCCTCGATCAGCGCGATCGAGTCTCGGTTGTTGAGGCCGCAGTCGACCAGGTCCACGCGGTCGCCGTCGGGCAACAGGAAGCAGTTCACCCAGCCTCCTTCCCAGGGGATCGGGAGGCGCAGCTCGAAGATGCCTTCCTGGACCTCGGTCGGCAGCATCGCGGGTTCTCCGGAGTGGTGGATGAGTGGGCGGGGGCGGGACGTACTATGTGCTGCGCGCGACCTCTGATGCCGCGCCGGGCCTTAGATGGAGGATTCGATGAGCGTCACCGCGGAGCAGCTCTTCATGGACGAGCTTCCCAAGCTTTTCCAGCCGGACCGGGCGGGGTCGACCAAGGCGAGCGTGCAGTTCGACCTTTCGGGCGACCAGGCCGGTCAGTATCACGTCAACATCGCGGACGGCAAGCTGGACAGCCAGAAGGGGCCGGCCAGCAGTCCCGATCTGACCCTGGCGGCGGCCGGCGACGACCTGGTCAAGATCTTCACCGGCGGCCTCGACCCGACCGCGGCCTTCATGAGCGGCAAGCTGAAGATCAAGGGGAACATGGCCCTCGCCCTGAAGTTGCAATCGCTCTTCTCGCGTCCCTGAATTGTCCCTGAACAAACGCGGCCCCACGGCGGTTCTGTGGGTCGCCGGAGTTTGGAACCCCCTCACGGAGGGTTTGGAGGCCAGGGATGACCGAGGACGACGAAACCGAACAAAACCAGCAGCGGCTGCGGGAGCTGCGACGGAACCGGCGACGATTGTTTGAGCTGTCGTCCACGTTCGAGCAGGAGGCGGGGCTGTCCCGGCCGATCTCGGAGTCGAACGGGGACGTGATCACGCACGACTACGAGGACACCGACTTCGCCGCTCTGTTGACAGATCGCGACATCTCGGACCGGCTGCTCAGCCTTTTGGACGGCAACCGGGATCAGGTGGAGCACGCGATGGAGCGGCTGCAGCAGGGCCTCTACGGCGTCTGCGAGGACTGCGGCAACCCCATCCCGGTCGAGCGCCTGGAGTTCAAACCGGAGGCCACCCGCTGCGTCGGCTGCCAGGGCCGCTGGGACCGCGAACACCGACCGCTGAACTGAAGAGGGGGGCTCCAAGGGGTTACATTGCCGGCGTTGCAACGCCATGCGGCCCCGGATAGCGTTGCAGTGCCGGCAATGTCCCCTCACCGGCACTCGCGCCGCCTCCCGGCCGCCTCCGTCTGAGCTCTCGTAGGAACCCGGCGGTCACGCACAAGCGGGCGCAGCTCGGGCGCCAGCCCGAAGCGAGCAAGCACAACCTCACGAGAACACGGCACACTGCGGACCCGGCAGGGATCGGCGGCGAATGCCGCCGGGGGGGTCCAGGGGGGCCGTGCCCTCCCTGGGTAAGACAAATCGCAAGCCCGCAACCGGCTCCAACGGTGCCCCACCGCCGTGCGCAGCTCGGGCGTCAGCCCGAAGTCGCCCGGAGGTCAGCCGACCTCAGCTCAGCCCTCCGTCACACCAGCCCCTGCACCACCGACTTTTGTTCGGTGTAGTCGAGGAGCGCCTGCACCCCGTGCTCTTTGCCGAAGCCGGACTGCTTGGTGCCTCCGAAGGGCAGCTCGTCGTACGCGACCTGGAGCGCGTTGACCCAGGTGTAGCCGGCGTCCAGTTCCAGGACGGCGCGGTGCGCGGCGGCGATGGACCCGGTCCAGATCGAGGACCCAAGGCCGTAGTCGGAGTCGTTGGCCAGCTCCAGTCCCTCGTCGAGGTCCTTGATGGGGACCACCGGCAGCGCGGGACCGAACACCTCCTCGGTCAGCATGCGGCAGGTGCGCGGGACGTCGAGCAGGATCACCGGGTTGATGAAGTGCCCCTGCTCGTACTCCTCACCCTCGGGCCGGCCGCCTCCGAAGACGACCCTGGCGCCCCCCGCGATCGCGTCCTCGACCTGCGACTCCACCAGCGCCCGCTGCGTCGCCGTGTGCATGGGACCCATGCGGCTGGCTTTGTCGAGACCATCGCCCGGCTTCAGGCGCGCCGCCCGCGCGGTCAGCCGCTCCAGCAGCGGTTCCAGCACCTCCTGCTGGACGTAGAGCCGCTTCACCGCCAGGCAGGCCTGACCGCAGTTGAAGAACCGACCGGTCGAGATGGCTTTCGCCGCCTCGTCCAGGTTGGCATCCGCGAGCACGATGCAGGGGTCGGAGCCACCCAGCTCCATGGTCAGCCGCTTGAGTCGCGGCGCGGCGCCCGCCATCACCTTGCGGCCGGTGGGGGTGGAGCCGGTGAACGCCACCTTGCGGATGAGCGGGTGCGCGACCAGTGCCTCGGCGATGCCGGCCCCCTGCCCGACCACCACGTTGATCACACCCTCGGGGAGGCCGCCCTCGAGCAACGCCTCGACGCAGGCGAGGGTGGCCAGAGGTGTGGTCGGCGAGGGCTTGAGGACGACCGTGTTCCCGGCCGCGATCGCGGGCGCGATCTTGTTCGCCGCCAGCGTGAGCGGGAAGTTCCAGGGCACGATCGCACCCACAACGCCGATCGGGCGGTGCACCACCAACCCGTAGGCGCGCGCCTGCGGCGGCAGCGTCACCTGCTCGCCGTGCGCCTTGTCGGCCAGGTCCCCGTACCAGGCGATGTTCTCACCGAAACGCTCCGCCTCCAGGCGCGACTCCAGCAGGGTCTTCCCCTGCTCTCGGGTCAGCAGCTCCGCGATCTCGGGCACCTTGGTCAGCATGTGGGCAGCGGCCCGGTGCAGGATCTCTCGCCGCTCGACCGCCGAACGGCGTCCCCAGTCGCGCTGCGCCTGCGCGGCCGCCTCCGCAGCTCGGTCCAGGTCGTCCGGACCACCGTCCGGAACCACGTCCACGACCTCCCCGGTGGCGGGGTTGCGAACCTCGTAGGTGCGCCCGGTGGAGGCCGCGCTGCGCTCACCCTGGATGATCATCGTCGCCATTGCGCTCACCTCAAAACATTGCGTTGCAAGCCACGACCGTGTGTGAGATTGTAAGAAAGGATGGCCGCACGGACACCGGCGAAGCCGCGCCCCGCGGTACGCGTGGAGCACGAGGGCGCGGTCGCGAGGATCGTCCTCGACCGTCCACCGGCCAACACCTACGACGCCGACTTCCTGCGCTCGTTCGGAGGCGCGGTCGACGACGTCCGGCTTGACGAGAGCGTGCGCTGCGTGCTCCTCGAGAGCGCGTCGGAGAGGTTCTTCTCGGCGGGGGCTGACGTGGCCGTCTTTCAGCGCTCCTCGGTCCGCCGCCGCGCGATGACGGTCCTGATCGCGCACGAAGTGTTCCGAAAGCTGGAGCAGTCGCCGCTGCTGATCATCGCCGTCATCAGCGGACACTGCCTGGGAGGCGGGTTCGAGTGGGCCCTGGCCTGCGACCTCCGTTTCGCCTCCCGCGGCGACTACAAGTTGGGCCTGCCGGAGACCTCGCTCGGCCTGCTCCCCGGGTCCGGCGGCACCCAGCGCCTGCCGCGCTTGATCGGCCTCAGCCGGGCCATGGACCTCATTGTCTCGGCGCGGACGCTCACCCCCGACGAGGCCTTCGACCTGGGTGTCGTCAACCGGCTGCTGGACACGCCGGAAGCAGCGCGGGCGGCCGCCCTGGCCTACGCCCGCAAGGTGGCCGGTCAGGCCTCCGAGAGCATCGGCCGCGCCAAAGTCGCCACCTCGCTCGGTTCGGGCGAGACGCTGGACGCCGGGCTGGCGTTGGAGCGGGAGGCCATGGTCCGCATCTTCGAGACGCACGACGCCGCCGAGGGCATCACCGCGTTCCTGGAGAAGCGCCACCCGCACTTCGAGGGCCACTGACGGCGCTCAAGGCTGCGCAGTCGCGGCCCTCGATGAGCGGGCGCCCTGGATCCTGACCACGACGGCGGGGTCCTCGTCCTGGAGGTAGACACAGGCGGTTCAGCCGCTCCGCATGCTCGTCATCGAGGGAGATGTTCAAACGCTCCATCACGGTGAATGTAGACGTCACGACGCAGAACATGCCCTTCCCAAAGGCCAGGCGCCTCCGAGCCCGGGATGCGGCATCATGAGCCCATGAGCGGGGCAGGCATGGTGCTGGATGCGGGGTCGGATCTCGACTACCCGCCTGATCTCTATCGGTTCGACCGGGTCGCGGACTACGTCCGGGACCTGGGCGCCATCGATGAGCGGCACGTCCAGGCCTTCCGCGAGCGCGGATACCTCGCCGTTCGCCGTGCCTTCGATCTCGATCAGGTGCAGGCCGCGCTCAGCGGGCTGGTCGACCTGACCGTGCGTGCGGACCGCGACCACTTCGGGGGGTTGCTCCTTCAGTACGAGGCCTGGGTCGGCGAGCGGGTGGATGAGATCCCGCCCGAATCCCGCCAGGACAACGTCCGCAAACTCATGTACTTCACGGCTCATGACACGCGCCTCAAAAGCATCGCCGGCGATGGCCGGCTGGGTTCCGCGCTGCGTGCACTGATCGGGGCCGACGAGCTCGTCATGTTCCAGGACATGGCCCTGCTCAAGCCGCCCGGAGGCGGCAGGGAGAAGCCCTGGCACCAAGACAAGGCTTTCTTTGACATCGACGTGACCAGCCCGGTGGTCGGCGTCTGGATCGCTCTCGACGCCGCGACCCCTGAGAACGGCTGCATGCACGTGATCCCGGGCTCTCATCTGGAAGGCCCCCGGGTCCATTTCAACCGCCGTGACTTCCAAATCTGCGACACCGACATCGCCTCTGAGCGCGACGTCATGGTGCCGCTGGAGCCGGGCGGCTGCCTGTTCTTCGACGGGCTCATCCATCACGGCACACCGGCCAATCGCACGCCCCATCGGCGCCGCGCACTCCAGTTCCATTACTGCGCCGCGGATGCCCCGTGGGGAACCGAACAGCAGCGCCTTGCGCTCTTCGGCAGCGAAGGGAAGGGCGTCACCTGCTGAAGGGCCGGCCCTCCGCAGTAGGCCCCTAAAGCGGCAGATTAGCGTCCGGCTGCGGACACTGGGCCCTCAAAGTCCAACTCCAGCCGCACATCGCCCAGTCCTCGCGCGACCAGCAGGTGGCCGTCGAGGATCGGGCCCCATCCGTGCGCCGCTTCCTCCCACCGGCGCATCGCGCGCGGGTCCAACCGCACCGTCACGGTCTCGCGCACCCCCGGCTCGATGCTCGCCGCGCCCCAGCCGATGAGCCGCACCACGTCGCCGGCGGGCCGCAGATACACCTGGACCACCTCGCGAGACGCCCGCTCGCCGACGTTCTCGACCTCCACCTCGAGCGACCGGTGGTCCCCGGACAGACTCGCCCGGTGATACATCCAGGCGCCGTAGCCAAGGCCGGCGCCGAACCAGAAGAGCGGCTCCTCGCCACGCTGATCCCACCCGCGGTAGCCGGCCCCCACGCCCTCCGCGTAGGTCAGCACGCCGTCGGTCGGCGCCGTCGACCAGGCCGGGCCCTCGCCGTCGTGGCGCGGAAACGTCGTCACCAGACGGCCCGAGGGCTCTGCCACCCCGAACAGCGCGTCCGCGATCGCGGCCCCCGCCTCCTGGCCCGGCAGCCCGGCCCAGAGGACCGCGTCGACCTCGTCCAGCCAGGGCATCAGGATCGGGGTGGCCGCGTTGACCACCACCACACATCGGCGCGCGGCACGGGCGACCGCGCGAACCAGGTCGTCCTGCCGGCCGGGCAGGGCCAGCGTCGTCTTGTCCTTGCTTTCGCTCTCCTGCTCGTCGGTGAGGCCGACCACCACGACCGCGACCGGGACCTCGGCCGCCGCCCGCGCGACCGCGTCCAGGACCTCGTCCACCGGACGCGGCACCGGCCTCGCGACCAGGCCCAGACCGAGGACCCGCTCCCGGTCCAGCCGGACCTGCGCTGCCAGTCGCGCGCCGGGCGCCAGCTCGACGGTGGTCGTCCAGGCCGGCGGCTGCATCATGTCGCCCTCGCCGGTCGGATCACTGGGAGCGACCGCGAACTCAAAGCGGTGGCCGTTGGCCTCCAGACGGAACTCGCCGGTGCCGCGCACGCCGACCTGCATCCGGGTCGACCCGTCCAGCTCCAGGTCGGCCGCCAACTCGACGGTGGCGGCTCCGTCGTGCGGACCGCCCCCGATTCCGACCACGATCTGCGCCTCCTCGCTGAAGGTCGAGGCCTGCTCTTCGCCGTTCTCGTGGAAGCTGGTGATCCGGATTCCGTGCCGTCCGGTGTCGGGGTCGCGGACGGCTGCGGTCTCGGCGACCGGGGGCCGCTCGTACACCTCCACGCCATCCGCCACCACCAGTCCGTCCCCACCCAGCTCACCCGTGAGCGCCTCGGTGACGCTGACCACATGCGGGGGCCGGACATGGGCCGAACCGCCCCCCTGCCCGAAGGTGCGCAGCGCGTGGCGGCCCGCGACCACCAGCGGCGCCGATGGGCCGAGGTCACCCGCGCGCAGCGGAAGCACACCTCCCTGGTTCTTGAGCACGGTCATCCCACGGACGGCCAGCTCTCGGAGCTCCGCGGTGCGGACGGGGCTGTCGGGGCCCGGCACCTGGCGCCGCGGTCGGTCACCGCCTCCCAGCGCGCCGACCCGTAGCGCCAGCCGCAGCAGGCGCCGCACATGCTCCTGGACCACCGGCTCCGCGACCTCGCCCCGGCGCACGGCCTGCACCAGTTGATCTCCCCAGGGACCACAGGGACCGGGCATCACCAGGTCGAGCCCGCCGTTGGCGGCTTCGGCCGTCCGGCGGGTCGCGAACCAGTCCGACATCAAGAGCCCGTCCCAACCCCACTCCCGCCTGAGCACCCCTTCGTTGAGGGTGGCGTTCTCGGTGGCGGCGGTCCCGTTGACGGCGTTGTAGGCCGACATCAAGGTCCAGGGGTTCGCGTCCTCGACGGCGATCTGAAACGGGAGCAGGTAGAGCTCGCGCAGCGCCCGCTCACCGATCACCGAGTTCACCGTGCGGCGCTCGGTCTCCGCCTCGTTGCCCACGAAGTGTTTGAGGCAGCCCCCGACCCCCTGCGACTGCATTCCGCGCACGCAGGCCGCCGCGGTCCGGCCGCTCAGCAGCGGGTCCTCCGAATAGGCCTCGAAGAGGCGCCCGCCGAGAGGGCTGCGGTGCAGGTTCACGGTCGGCCCGAGCACGACGTGGACGCCCTGCGCGATCGCTTCCTCGGCGAGGAGCGTGCCAACCCGCTCGGCCAACCGCTCATCCCAGGCACCCGCGATCAGGGTTGCGTTGGGCAGCAGCGCCACGATGCGGCCGCCGGTGTACTCGAATCCGCGCACGCCGGTGGGCCCGTCCGAGAAGGCCATCGACCGCAGCCCGATCGATTCCTCGGCCTCCAGCTCGAAGTTGGTCGCGCCGGTGAGAAGCCGGACCGCCGTCTCCAGATCGAGCCGGGCGACCAGCCGGTCGAGCGCCTGGTCGGTCGTGTCGGTCGCGGTCATCCTCGGCTCCCGTGGTTGGTTCTTGATCGGGCGGCTTCGCCCGGTCCGGGCGCCGCGGCGGGGAAGGCTCACCGGGCGGAGAAGCGGCGCCCGGCTATCCCGCGGCCTCGGTGATCCTCGTCGCCCACCGGTGGTGGAGCTCGTCCACGTACTCGATGAAGTCGGCCACCATGTCAACCTCATCGCCGCGGGCGAACCAGAGAATCTGAAGTCCGTCCATGGTCGCGATCGTGCGCTGGACGACGTGGGCGGTGGGCATCCTCCGCTCCATCTCGCCGGTTCCCTTGCCTCGCTCGATCGCCGCGGTGAGCCACGCGGTGACCCCGTCGTAGTGGGCCATCATCCACTGATGCGCCGGATGGTCGGGGTCGATCGCCTCCACGCTCAAGGTCACGAAGAGGCGCACCAGGCGTGGCTCGGCGGCATTGCGGCGGACCAACTCGACCAGCGCGTCGAACGCGGCCCAGCCCATGGCGGGGACGCCTTCGGCGGTCTCGAGCAGATGACCCTCGAGCTCGTCGCGGTGATCCAGGGCGGCCGCGAGCAGGTCGGCCTTGGAGCGGAAATGGTGGAGGAGGCCCGACTGGCTGAGTCCCGCGCGCTCCGCGACCTGCGCGATCGAGGTGCCGCGGTACCCACTGGAGGCGAACAGGTCGAGCGCCACCACCAGCAGGCGCTCGCGGGACTGGTCGCCCGCGGCGCTGGTGCGGTCGGTCACCGTGCGCCGGTACTGCGTCGGGAAGGACATGACGGGATTCTAGAGACGCTTGCTCGGACGCGAACCGGCCTGGGCCGGGACACGTGAACAAGCTCTTCCGCGGACGCCGGCCAGGGCGCCGCCCACGACACGATCATCGAAACCTCCGGGAGGGGACGGATGCTGGAGACGCGCGAGGTGCCGAAGGCCGGTGGGCGCGCGGTGCCCACCGGCCTCCGTCCGGATTGCCTTACGCGCCTGTCTGCTGGAGGTTCGACTTGATCGCGTTCTGGAGCGTGGTGAGAGCGGACTTGGCGTCGGTCTGACCGCCCAGAACGGCCTGGGCGAAGTTGAGCATCGGCGTGGTGCCGTCGACGGCGGTCACGCCCAAGAAGATCGAGTTGCTGCCGGGCGCGGCCCAGGTCTTCGAGACCGGGAGCCACTCCTGGATCACCTTGACCATGTTGGGATCGGACTTGAACTGCGGGGTCTCGGTCAGCGACTTGAGCACCGGCAGGCCGACGCCGGTGTTCTGAGTCCAGAGCGGCTTCATGTTCTTGTAGTAGTAGGTGAGGAACGCCTCCGAGCCCTTGATGCTGGGGGTGTTCTTGTACATCATGATGTTGTTGGGGAAGAACAGCGCGCCCTTTTTTCCGGTCGCACCCTTGAGCGGGTTCAGCACCTTCAGAGCCGCCCCCACGGTGCCGCCGACGGTCGCGGCGAGACCCGCGGTGTCGAGTCCCATGCCGAACTTTTGCGCGGTCCACTGCGACTGCACGTTGGCGTTGGTGTAGGAGGCAGCGGCCGGGTCCACGTAGCCCTTGTGGACGCACTCGAGGATGAAGTTGACGGCGTCGATGTTGTTCTTCGTGAGGAGGTTGGGCTGCTGGTGCTTGTCGAAGATCCCGCCGCCGTTGTTGATCATGAAGCCGACGATGGCCTGGTTCCCGATGCCGTTGCCGGTGCCGGCTCCCACGCCCAGGCCGTAGACACCGATCTTCTTCAGCGCGGCGCAGGCATTGAGGAAGGACTGCCAGTCGGTCGGCACGGTGGCGCCCGCCTTCTGGAACAGCGACGGCGAGTACCACAACACCCGCATGTCAAGGTTGTAGGGGACGGCGGCGTAACCCTGCTTGGTCTTCATGGTGTTGAGCAGGCCGGGCAGGAAGTCGTTGTACAGCCCGTTGCTCTTCCACGAGTTGATCACGTTGTCGGCGGGGTGGATGAAGCCCTGGTGCTGGAACATGAACGCCTGCGTGCCACCGCCGGAGCTGACCGCGGGCCCGGTGTTGGACGAGACCGCGGACGTGAACGTCTGCAGGAAGTTCGCCCACTGGATCTCCTGGTAGGTGGCCTTGGGCAGCCCGCTCTTGGGCTCGTAGGCCTGGGTGATCTGCTGATCCAGCTGGTTGAAGGCGGTGCTTCCCCAGGGCATGTTCCAGAACTTGAGCACGTCGCCCGAAGAGGACGACGACGAGGCGCCCGCGCGTCCGCGAGTCAGGAACACAGGAGCAGCGGCCGCCGCCCCCGCCATGCCGAGGAAGGTCCGGCGGTTGAGGTTCGGACGCGAGCCCCCCTCGTCCGGCGTCTGTCCGTCCGTTCTGTTCATGTACGAGTCTCCATCTCAACATCTGGCCGGTAGCTCCGCCCGGGTGGGCAGTCCAGGAATGCGGGGAGCGCCGCGGCCGGCCCCACCACCTCTGTCGGACTCGCCAGACCGTGCACTCGGTCGGGGGAAGTTATATACCACGTCTTCGCAGGACGTCAAACGTGAACTCAAATGGCCCTGTGCGCCGGCCCCCGGGGAGGGCCGGCGCAGCGGCGCTGCTGAGGACTCTGCGCGGCCCCCGTGGCGCACGCTCAATCGTGCGGCCGGTAACGATACCCGCGGCGCCGCGGGAACGCTTCAGGGAACTCGAACGGCCGTCCTCGCCGGTCCTCTCGCCTCTCGCACGGTCATGCCACGCCCCCCGTCCAGCGCCGGTCGGGATCCAGCCGGCGCAGCTCTCGCAGCTCCTCCACCGACGGCTCCGCCGTGACCCCCGCTTCCCGGTCCCCCTCGTCGAGCGTCCAGCCGGTCGCCGCCCGCACCTCCTCGAAGGTATGGCCGGGGTGGATGGACGCCAGGCGCGCGGACCCGCCGCCGTCGGGAAACCGGAACACGCAGAGGGTGGTGACGATCGCCGAAGGCCCTCCGCCGGGGAGCCCCTGAAGCCGCCGCCAGCCCGGGCTCCCGTCGCCGTGCCCTGGGGACGTGACGAACCCGACCCGCTCCACCAGCCGGCGCGGCTCGTGGGCCATCAGCGTGACCCAGCGCCGGGAGAGGATCGCGATGTCGGCGCCCCCGCCGCTGCCGGGGAGCTTCACCGAGGGGCGCTCGGCACCGCCGATGTAGCTGGTGTTGAGGTTGCCGAAGCGATCCACCTCCGCTCCTCCGATGAACCCCAGGTCGACCTCTCCCTGGGCCATCAGCCCCATCAGGTTCGACATCCGGGTCGACCAGTGGGCGCCGACCACGTTGGGGCCGTCACCCATGGTGGCGAGGAACCCGTCCGGCGGGTCCCCGCGCAGAAGGCCTATCTCGTAGAGGGCGAGTGCTGTCGGCGCGTGGGTCCGGCGCGCGACCGCGAAGGCCAGCATCGGCAGCCGCATCCCGACGAAGCACAGCTGACCGTCCCGGATCTCGCGGGCCGCGGCACAGACCATGGTCTCGCCCGCCGACACCTCACGCATCCGGGGCCCCCGCGAAACGGAGCTTGCGGAGTTTCGTGGGGCTGTCACGCATCCGCGTAGTCCACCGGCGCTGAGAGCAGACGCCGGCGCACCCGCAGGGATCTGACGTCGAGCCGGCTCAGGTAATGGGCGCGGTCGGGAACCCCGAGGACGTGCTCCCGCAGCCAAGCATCGAACCCCTCCCGAGTCCGCGTCCGGCGGTGGTAGTCGCCGTAGGCCGCGGTGTCGCGCACCCAGTAACCCTGGACTGGCGACGGATGGGCCCCACCGGGGACGTGCACGACGGCACAGACCTTGCTCTCAGGGAGCAGGATCCGGTTGGGGTCGGAGAGCGTGACGGCGGCGTCGACGAGCTCCTCGGCGGTCAGGATCACCCGTCCCGCGGCCAGCCCCGCCTCCTCGGCCACCCCGAGCGGGCCCCAGGCCTGCGCTCGACCGTCGGGATCACACCGCTGCACATGGAGGATGGTCACGTCCGGCCGCACCGCGTGCACTCGCACCACATCACCGTCCAGCTCGAGTCCCGGGTTGCGAGAGGGGATGTCGCTGCCGAGCAGCGTGCGGGTGGGGATGTACGGCGACCCCCAGGCGGCCGCCCAGAGCGCCAGGCTGATCGAGAAGTTGCTGTGGTCCCAGACCTCCAGGGAGCGCGGGACCCCGTGTTCGGTGGCCCGCCGGAAGCAGTGTCCGAGCCCCTCGGAGACGTTGCCGGTCCAGCTGTTGAGCGTGCGCGCGACACAGCCGGCGCCGATCAGCTGGTCGAACAGCATATCGGAGATCGGGCCCACCAGGGTCAGGTCTCGGCGCCTCTGACGGATCAGCTCGTGCCCGGCCGCGAACGGGATCGACTGCTCCAGCGAGCAACCGAGGGCGACCGTGGCGCCGTCGGAGACGTGGCGCCGCACCGCCTCCCGGAGCTCCAGGACCTTGCTCACCCAGTACCCCTTTCCCACACCACCCGTTGGCCATCTGTCGAGAGATGGCCCGGAATTCCCGGCTTCGGCGCGACATCTGTCGACAGATGGCCGAGCGTAGCGCGCATCGTCAGAAGGCCGTGGGGCACCAGGGCGTGGCGTCGGCCGCGAAGAGACGGTCCACCCGCGTGGCCGCCCCCGGCGTGCGCTCCTCGATGGCGCCCGCCGCGCGCAGGGTGACGGCGCGGTTGCCCCCCAGGTAGAGCGCGGCCAGGGTGGTGGCGTCCAGCACCAGGTCGGGCTCGCGGCCGGTCGACGTCGCCCGCGCGGCGCCCTCTCCGGTGGACAGGAGGACCCGCCCCGTGTTCCAGGGGCAGAATTCGTCCACCACCTCGAGCACCAGTTCCCCATCGCCCGCGTAGGACCGCAGCTCGAGCGCGGGCACCACGTCGACCAATCGCAGCCAGAGCCCGTCCGCGGTCCGCGCCTGCAAGGCCCGCGCATCCAGCAGCAGGTGGCGCAGCGGCTCGTCCACGGAACGGTGCCGGGCCTCAACCTGACTCATCAGGTCGACGTCCAGGCAGTACCTCCAGAGGGTCGCGTACGCCTCCGCGGACTGCGCCTGCAGGTCCAGCACCTGGAGGGCGGACTCGTTCTCCCCGTTCGCGCCCCACTGATGGCGGGTGCGGTAGCAGGCGTAGCCGACCGGTCCGGCCGCGCCCTGGTGCACCACGAAGCGCTGGGGGCTCGCGCCTCGACGCCAGGATGAAGGGTCACTGAAGGCCTCGTTCCAGTGCTCCTCACTCCGGATCACGAAACCCGGATGTCCCTGCGCGGCCCCGGCGTGGAGGCCGGGCAACGTCCGCCGAGCGGTGTCCTTGTCGATCTCGACCACGTGCCGAACGCGCATCGGCTGACGAAAGGCGGACGCGTCCCGGCGCACGCGCAGTCTTGCCGAGTAGGTTCCGAGCCCGTAGCCGTAGCGCGGATAGATGGCTGCCTCCGATGCCCACAGCCCGGCCAGCCGCTCGCCCCGCTCGTGGAGATCGGTCAGCTGGCTCCGCATCATCTGGGTCAGGATCCCGCGCCGCCGGTGGGTCGCCTTGACCGTCACCGAGCTCACCGCGGCGAACGGAGCGCTCGCACCCCACGGCAGGGTGATATGCGCCGCGCTGGAGCCGGCGGTGCCGACCACCAGGTCTCCGTCGTACGCGCCCCACAACCGCTCGACGTCGACGGCCGAGCGGACCAGTTGCAGGGACTCCTGGTCGTCGCCGTCGTCACCGAACGTGTTGAGCAGCTGCGCCGCCCAGGGCAGGATCGCCGCCCCGTCGACTCTTCGAACCTCCATCATGTCCAGCCGATGTCCTTCAGATAGCCCTCGAGATTGCGCCGGATCTCCGGCACCGAGTCGCCGCCGAATTTCTCCAGGAAGGCGTCGGCCAGGGTGAGCGCGACCATCGCCTCCCCGATCACGCCGGCGGCGGGAACGACACAGACGTCGCTGCGCTCAAAGTGGGCCTTGACCGGCTCCTTGGTCACCAGGTCGGCGGAGAGGAGCGGCTTCTTGAGCGTGGCGATCGGCTTGATCCCGACCGTGACCTCGATCGGCTCCCCGTTCGACATCCCGCCAGTGAGCCCGCCCGCCCGGTTGGAGAGGTGGCGGAACCGGCCTGCGCGCGCCTCGATCTGATCGTGGAACGCCGAGCCCGGCCGCCGGAGCCCCGGGAAGCCGGCGCCGAACTCGACCGCCTTCACCGCGTTGACGCTGATCAGGGCCTGGGCCAGCCGGCCGTCGAGCTTGCGATCCCAGTGGACGTGGCTCCCGAGGCCCGGCGGCACACCGGTGGCGACGACGGTGAAGGTACCGCCCAACGTGTCCCCGGCCTCCTTGGCGGCATCGATGGCGGCCACCATCTCCTCGCTCGCGTCGGGGTCGGGGCAGCGCACGGGCGAGCGCTCGACCAGCTCCGGGTCGAGCTCGGCCGGATCCAGGCAGGCCTCCCCCCAGGTCACCTCCCCGATCGAGCGGGTGAAGGAGAAGATGGTGATCCCGAACGTCGCCAGCAGCTTGCGCGCCACTCCGCCGGCGGCTACCCGTCCCGCGGTCTCCCGCGCGCTGGACCGTTCGAGGACGTTGCGCACGTCCTGGTGACCGTACTTGAGGGCCCCGGCGAGGTCGGCGTGGCCGGGGCGCAGGTGCGTCACCGGCCGCCGCGGCTTGAAAGTCTCCGCCTCCGGGCTCATGTCGGCCAGCCAGTGCTCATGGTCTTTGTTGTCCAGCACCAGTGCCACCGGGCTGCCCAGCGTCACACCGCCGCGGACGCCGCCCACCAGCCGCGCCTGGTCGGTCTCGATCAGCTGCCGGCCCCCGCGCCCGTAGCCGCCCTGCCGCCGCGCCAGGTCCTGACGCAACTCGGCGGACGAGATCTCGATCCCCGCCGGCAGCCCCTCGACGATGACGGTCAGCTGGGGCCCGTGAGATTCCCCCGCGGTGAACCAACGCAACACCTGGGCAGATTACTTGGATCCCCTTGGATCGGACCGTTTCTCCGCATTCGGGGCCTTCCGGGCCGGCGGTAGCCCCGGATTGCGGAGAGACGGCCGTTAGGGTGGTTGTGATGCCGACGGCCATCCGGTTCCAGAACGTGACCAAGCGCTTCCGGAGTGGCACCCTGGCTCTCGACGGCGCGACGTGGGAGATCGCGGAAGGCACCCGCGCCTGCCTGTTGGGGCCGAACGGCGCCGGCAAGTCGACGTCCATCCGCCTCCTCCAGGCCGCGCTCGCGCCCACCGCGGGCGAGGTCACGCTGCTGGGCGCGATCGTCGGCGGCCGCGGGTACGCCGAAGCCCGGCGGCGCTGCGGCATCGTCCCGCAGCAGCCGGGCATGTACAAGGACCTCCAGGCAGGGGAGTACCTGCGACTGACCGCGCACCTGTACGGCCGCGAGCCGGCGTCAGACCTGGTCGACGCGTTCGGGCTCACCCCTCACCTCGGCAAGCGGATGGCGCAGCTCTCCGGCGGCCTGCAGCGCCGCCTGGTGCTCGCCGCGGCACTCATCGGCGCCCCCGACGTGCTGCTGCTCGACGAACCGACGGTGGGCCTGGACCCGGTCGCCGCCCGCGACGTCCACGCGTTCCTGCGCCGGTTCATGCAGGGCCGGACGACGCTGCTCTGCACCCACAATCTGCAGGAGGCGCAGGAGCTCTGCGACGAGGTCGTGATCCTCCGGGAGGGCCGCGTCGTCGTGCAGGGCGACCTGGAAGCGCTGCGCCGCGGCGGCCGGCCGCGGCTCCGCCTCACCGCCCGCCAGGGCCCGGAGGCGATCGCGGCGCACCTGGACGGCGTTCGGTCGATGGTGGAGGGAGACGGGCGGCACCTGGTGGTCGAGGTGGACTCGCCGGACATCGATGCGCCGCGCTTGTTGCGGGCGCTGCTCGGCGCCGGGGTCGACGTGACCAGCTGCGAGCCGGTGGAGGCCAGCCTCGTCGACGTCTTCCTGGAAGCGGTCGAGGAGCCGGTGGTGTGATGCTGCGCCGCGAAGTCTGGCTGCTGGTCACCAAGGAGCTCCGTCAGCTCACCCGCAACCGCAACGCGGCCGTCAGCGCGGTGCTGATGCCGCTCATCTTCCTGATCGTGGTGCCGCTCATCCAGCTGAGCGCGGTGAGCGCCTCGCACGGATCGGGTGGCGGCATCAGCGGCACGCCCCTGGCTGGACTCAACTCGATCGGCAGCACCAAGCAGGTCTTCCTCTATCTGGTGTTCCCGCTCTTCTACACACTGTGCGGGCTGCTGACCCCCGGCATCTCGGCCACTTACACGATCGTCGCCGAGCGGGAGCAGCACACCGTCGAGCTGCTGATGGCGCTCCCGGTCACGGTCCGCCAGATCCTGATCGCCAAGCTCACGTCCAACCTGGTCTCGGCCGCCGCGGTCTCGCTGCCCTTCTTCGTTGTCAACGCGATCATGGTCCAGGTCCGCACTGGCGCCGGAGCCGGCTACATCGTCTCCGCGCTCGTCCTGCTGCTGTGCGGGCTGGCCTGCTCGGTCGGCATCGGCCTCTTGCTGGCGCTGGTGGCGCGCGACGTCCGCACCGCCGGCAACCTGACGCCGCTCTGGCTGTTCCCCACCATGGCGCTGACCGGCCTCTGCGTGGTGCTGGTGCCCGGCCTCTGGCGCTTCTACGTCCTGGGCGCGATCTTGCTGCTCGGTCTCGCCGCCACCCTCGTCATTTGCCTGCGCTGGCTTACGTTCGAGCGCTTCGTGGCCTGAGGCCGGTGAATCCCCCGGCGCCGGCCTGCGGCCCGGGTCTACGCTGACGGACCGTGAGGGAGGTAACCGCAGTCTTCGCCGACGCGCTGTACGACCCCGAGACGGCCGACACGCAGCGTCACGTCGTGGTGGTGATCGAGGACGGCCGCGTCACCGCCGCCGGGCCCCGGGATGGGATTCAGGTGCCGGGCGGCGCCCAAACGGTCGATGCCGAGGGGCTGACGCTCCTACCCGGCCTGATCGATCTCCACGTCCACCTGTGCTCCTCGGGCCGGGGCATGGTCCCGGGCGAGATCCTGGCCACCCCGCCCTCGGCGGTGACGATGGAGGCCGCGCGCTCCTGCCGGCTCACCCTGGACGCCGGGTTCACCACCGTCCGGGACGCGGGTGGGACCCCGCACGGCGTTCGAATGGCGGTCGAGCAGGGCCACTTCCCGGGTCCGCGGATGCAGCTGGCGGTCCAGGTGCTGAGCCAGACCGGGGGTCATGCCGACAACCACTTCCCGTGCGGGGTCACGCTGGCGTTCAGCCCCCTCCCGGACCTGCCGAGCCCGATCGTGGACGGCGAGGAGGCGATGCAGCAGCGGGTGCGCGAGTTGATCCGCAATCGCGCCGACTGGATCAAGCTCTGCACCTCGGGCGGCGTCCTGTCGCCGGGCGACTCCCCCCACCACGCGACGTTCACGCTGGGCGAGATCAAGATGGCGGTCCGCGAAGCCGCGACCCAGGGGCGTCGGGTGATGGCCCACGCGCAGGCGGCGCGCGGCGTGAAGAACGCGCTGCGGGGCGGGGTGACCACCATCGAGCACGGGATCTGGCTCGACGAGGAGGCGATCGAGCTGTTCGGCGACGACCGCATCCTGGTGCCGACGCTGGTCGCCCCACAGTGGGTGATCCGGCATAGCGACGCCGGCCGGATGCCGGATTGGGCGGCCGACAAGTCGCGGCTCGTGATGCGGGACCATGTCGCCAGCTTCAAGAAGGCCGCGGACGCCGGGGTCAGGATCGCCTTCGGCACCGACACCGGCGTGGGGCCGCATGGAACCAACGGCGAGGAGTTGCTCTTGATGCGGGACGCCGGCCTGGATACGGCCGTCTGCATCCGCTCAGCGACCACCGACGCCGCGCGCGTACTGCAGTGGGAAGACAGGGTCGGCACGCTCCGGCCGGGCGCCTACGGAGACGTGATCGGGGTGGCCGGAGACCCGCTCCAGCACCTGGAGCTGCTGGCGAGAGCTGAGACGGTGGAACTGGTCCTCAAGGGCGGCCAGGTGGTGAAGGAGCGGGAGACGGCGAATGTCTGAGGTGGTTGCGATCTACGGGGACGCGCTCCTCGACCCGGCCTCGGGCGAGTTGACGAGCAATGCGGTGGTTCTGGTCGAAGACGGCCGCGTCGTGCGCACCGGTCATCGTGAGGGGGTCTCGGTGCCGCATGACGCACGGGTCGTCGACGGAGCCGGATTGACACTCCTGCCCGGACTCATCGACACGCACGTGCATCTGCGCTCGCGGGGCAACGGCCGCGACTACGGCGAGCAGCTCAACACCCCCGCCAGCCTCTACGTGCTGAACGCGGTGCCGGCGGCGCGCGCCACGCTGAGCGCCGGGTTCACGGCGGTACGCGACGCGGGCGGCACGCCGGCGGGCGTCAAGATGGCGATCGATGAGGGCGTGGTGCCGGGACCGCGCATGCAGGTGGCGGTGACGGCGCTGAGCCAGACCGGCGGTCACACGGACGGGCACTTCATGTGCGGCGCCACGCTCACCCCCACGATGCCCGACGTCCCCTCCTCGATCGTGGACGGCGTGGAGCCGATGCGGCACCGGGTGCGGGAGGTGATCCGGGCGGGGGCCGACTGGATCAAGCTCTGCACCTCCGGCGGAGTCCTCTCGCCCAACGACGACCCTCACCACGCGACGCTGACCGTGGAGGAGATCTCGGCCGCCTGTGAGGAGGCGGCCGCGCAGGGACGCAAGGTGATGGCGCACGCGCAGGCCGCCGACGGCATCAAGAACGCGCTTTTGGGCGGGGTGGCCACCATCGAGCACGGCATCTGGATCGACGACGACGCGATGGAGATGATGCTCGACGGCGGTCAGACGCTGGTCCCGACGCTGATCGCCCCCCTCTGGGTGCTCCGGCACGCGGAGAAGGGACGCATGCCGGCGTGGGCGACCGAGAAGGCGAAGATCGTCCGCGACGACCACCACAAGAACGTGCGCCGGGCGATCGAGGCCGGAGTCCGGGTCGCGTTCGGCACCGACACCGGGGTCGGCCCCCACGGCAGCAACGGTGAGGAACTGCTGGTCATGCAGCAGCTGGGACTGAGTGCGCTCGACTGCATCCGCTCCGCCACCACGGTGGCGGCGGAGACGGTGGGCTGGAAGGGCGAGGTCGGCACGCTGGCCGCGGGCGCCTGGGGCGACGTGATCGGGGTCCCCGGCGATCCGCTCCAGCAGCTGGAGCTGCTGGCCAAACCGGAATCGGTGCAACTGGTGGTGAAGGGCGGCGAGGTGATCAAGCACCGGTAGCGCTGCGCAGGTCGCAACGCGGTTACATTGCCGGCGACGCAACCCTATCCCGGACAAAATGAGGTCGTTTTGTTAGCAATGTGCCCCCACCGGGCCGGAATGGTGTCGTCGGAGCCGGGGTTTCGGTGACCGTGAAAGGTGAACGGGGCGAGCGCCCGTCGATGCGGATCCGGCTCTCGATCCTCGATCTGGCCCCGATCGGGAAGGGCGAGACCGCGACCGAAAGCTTCGCCCACAGCGTGGCGTTGGCGCAGCGCGCGGAGTCGCTCGGCTATGAACGCGTCTGGTACGCCGAGCACCACAACATGCCGACCATCGCCTCCTCCGCGACCAGTGTGGTGATCGCTCATGTCGGAGCTCACACCAGCCGCATCCGCCTCGGCGCCGGCGGCGTGATGCTGCCCAACCACGCGCCGCTCACCATCGCGGAGCAGTTCGGCACGCTGGCCGCCATGTACCCGGGCCGCATCGACCTCGGCCTGGGCCGGGCACCCGGCTCGGACCAGCACACGATGTACGCCCTGCGCCGCGATCCGCGCTCGTCGGACAGCTTCCCCGGCGACGTCGTCGAGCTGCAGGGCTATCTGAAAGGGGAGAGTCATATCCCCGGCGTGGACGCGACCCCGGGCAAGGGGTCGAACGTACCCCTCTACATCCTGGGGTCCTCACTGTTCGGAGCGCAGCTGGCCGCCACGCTGGGACTGCCCTACGCCTTCGCCTCGCACTTTGCCCCGGCGGCACTGGAGGAGGCGGTCGCACTGTATCGACGCGATTTCCAGCCCTCGGACCAGCTCCAGGAGCCCTACGTGATCGCAGGTGCCAACGTGATCGCCGCCGAGACGCAGGACGTCGCGGAGCGGGAGTTCCAGGCCGTCCGCCGCTCGCGGGCGCTGCGGTTCTTCGGGCGCGCCCGTGGGATCCGGGACGCCGAGGGTGGCGACACCGACGACGACGAGCTCGCCGACCAGCTGCTCGCGGGAGGTGCCGCCGCGCACGTGGACCAGCTCCTGACCTACACCGCCACCGGCATCCCGACCGAGGTTGGACGCTTCCTCGAGGGCTTCGCCGAGCACGCGCAGGCGGACGAGGTCATCGTCGCCTTCCCCTCCGTCGCCGCCGAGAGCCGGCTGCGGTCGGCCACGCTGCTTGCGGAGGCGATGCAGCCGCTCCCGGCTCAGCCCGCGAAGCGCAGCGCCAGCACCGCGATCACCGGTGCCACGTAGAGCAGCGGGTATGGGAGGTGCCGGTACCAGCGCGCCCTGAGCACGGTGACGACGGCACCGCTGAAGTAGACGATCAGGCCGATGGCGGCGGCGAGACCGAGCAGCGGCACGAACAACCCTATGACCAGGCCGGCCGACCCCGCGAGCTTGGCGGCGCCCAGCCACGGCCACCACGATCGGGGCACACCGTAGTCGGTGAGGGCTTTCTGGATCCAGCCTGCCCGGAGCAGGACGGAGACGGCCGAGAAGCCGACCCAGAGTGCGGCCGCGATCGTCACCACGATGCGCACGGTGGACATCCGGAACCTCCTTGTTCGAATCAGGTCGTACAGAGAGGTGACCGGGTCCGGCGCCGATTCGTGACAGCGCTGGCGCGCTTACCAGCCGGCGATCGTGGCAGGCACGTCGGTCACTCCCGACGGCGCCGGCGTCACGCCCTTGCGCAGGATCACATTGCCCCAGGGCCGGACCTCACCGGTGACCACCACCGCGTACACACCCTGAGCCCGCTCGTAGAAGTCGGGTCGTCGGAGTGAGCCGAGCCGGTGCTGCGATGGGGCGTGCCGCTCCAGCATCGAGAGCATCTCGGCCTGGACCGGAGGCAGTTCGTCGGGGGCGCCGTCGACCTCCATCCTCCACGCGGCGGGGTCGACGAACGTGTCCAGCTCGAGCACGGTGAGCACCGCCCGGAGCACACGCGGAACTCCGCCGGCGTCGGCGCGGACGAGCCGGCCGAACGTGGTCCGCGCGGCAGTCGACGCGGCCGGGAAGTGTGCGTCGACCAGCGCGATCTCGTCGCCGTGGCCCATCAAGTAGAGCGCCGTCAGCAGGTCTGGCCCGAGGACGGGATCGATGCCCTTCAGCATGGTCTCGCCAATCCTAGGGGCCGCGCTCCCATGGTCACCAAGGGGACCCGACGCAAACCGGTGACATTCGTCCGGTAGCTTCGATCGCAGTGCAGGACTGGGACGCGATCGTGGTCGGGGCCAGCTTCGCCGGGCTGGCGGCGGCGATGGAACTCGCCGGCCACGGCCATGTCCTCCTGATCGACAAGGACCCCGTCGGCGAACATCAGACCTCCGCCTGCGCGACGCCGCTGGCGGTGCTGGAACGGCTGCGGATCACCGAGACCGTCGAGCAGGTCCACCACACCCTCGTCATCCACCTCCCGGCAGGGAGAGTGCGGACCTTCCGCCCCCAGTTCCCTTTCGCGACCTTCGACTACCACGCGCTCTGCCAGGCGCTGGCCGGCCAGACCGACGCCCAGGTCGTGCAAGCCCGCGTCACCGGACTCCGCGCGGGCATCGTCGAAACTCCGGCTGCGGAGCACCGGGCCCCGATCCTGATCGACGCCTCCGGGTGGCGCGCGGTGGTGGGCGCGGCGATCAGCCCGCAGATGCTCCCCGGGCCGCGGCGCACCAACGGGCTGGAGACCGTGCTGAGGGGCGAACAGGACGGCCTCCACTTCTGGGTCGGCCACCCGCTTGCGACCGACGGTTACCTGTGGGACTTCCCGGCCGGCGGCAAGAGCCGGATCGGGCTGATTCGCTACGCGTCCGGCGGTGCCCTGAAGCACCGACTGGAGGAGTTCGTCGAGGAGCCTGTCGCCCCCTCAGCGCAACACGGAGGCGTGCTCCCCGCCGGCCTTCGCGGCGGGGTCGCGGGGCGCGCCTTCCTGACCGGTGACGCGGCGGGCCTGTGTCTCCCCCTGACCGGGGAGGGCATCCGCCCCGCCCTGGTGTTCGGACAGATCGCCGGCCGCCTCGCGGCCCGTGTGCTGGATCGGCGGCTCGCTCTCGATGACGCGCTGAGGGCATATGCCGCGCTGCTCCGAGACCGCCGGCTGGCGCTCAAGTTCGGGGTGCTGGCCCAGGTCGAGCGGCGCCTGCACGCCATGCCGGGGCCCATCCTTGACGCCACCGCCTGGTACTTCGGAGCCGGTCCCATGGCCGCTCGGTGCCAGGCCGCCTACTGGCGCGTCGCCCCGGCCGAATGGCTGCGCCCGGGCCTGGTGGCGCGCCGGCCCGCTCCCGTAAGCTAGTACATACGTATGACTGAGGCGCAGGCCGCGACGCCCCATGAGGCACACCGGACCACGCGCGCTCAGATCGTACGGGCAGCGGCCGAGGCCTTGCTCGAGGACGGCTACGCGGACACCAGCGTCCGCTCCATCGCGACCCGCGCGGGCGTGGCGATCGGCAACCTCCAGTACTACTTCCCCACCAAGGCCGAACTCCTGGTGGAGGCGTGGCGCGATCTGACCGCGCGCTCGCTGGAGGAGCTGGAGGCCACGCTTAACGGCCTCGCCGATCCGCTCGAGGTGCTGGAGGTCGGGGTGGCGTCCATCTGGGATTCCTTGCGGCGGCTGGGCGCGGTCCAGATGGCCACTTTCGATCTCATGCTGCAGGCTCCGCGCCGCAAGGATCTGCAGGAGTACGTCCCCGAGCTGTTCGCGCGCTACCGGGAGGTGATCGAACGGCAGCTCGACCGCATGGAGCGGAGCGGACGCATCCGCCTCACCGTCGACCGCCCGGTCCTGGTGCCGCTGGTCCTCAACACGGTGTTGGGCTTCGCGCTCTACTACGTGGTCACCGGTGACGACGAGTCCTGCGTGCTCGCGCTCTCCGCCTTCCGTCAGCTGGCGGCCACGCTGGTGGAGCCGATGGAGCCGGAGACGGAGCTCCCGGCCCCGCACCTCGATCACTCGCTGCGTCCGCATTTGACGCACCTGGAGTCGCTCTGGGAGGGGCCGCTGGGGGCCGCCTACCGCCACTACGGGTCGGTGACCACGGAACCGCTGGCTCTGGCGGCGGCGATGGTAGAGACCGCGATCGAGGTCCATGGGCTGGAGGGAGATCCCGCGCGCCCGAGCGCGCTGCTCCTGGGCGACCTGTGCCTGGCCCGCGCGTCGGTGCTGGCGGCGAATCATGCCGGCACTGCCGTGCAGATCGGGCTCGCCCGGGCGATCGAGGAGGCGACGCGACGCGCCGCCGCCGGGAGGGACATCGGACCTCTGCGCGCCCGTCTCACCGAGGTCGTGCGGGGATGAGCGACTCCGAGCAGGCGCTCGTCGAAGCCGAGCTGGCCCGGCAGCTGGCCGCCGACGACCAGTGGGTGGGCGAGCCCATGCGCAGACTCGTGGAGGCCGGCGGCAAGCGGACCCGGCCGGTGCTGGTGGGGCTCTGCTCGCACCTCGGCGATCACCACGATGCAGGCCGGGCAGCCCGGCTGGGGGCGGCGGTGGAGCTCATCCACGACGCCACGCTGGTGCACGACGACTACGTCGACGAGGCGGCCATGCGACGCGGACGGCCGGCGGTCTCGGCGCTGGAGGGCCCGGCGCGGGCGATCGCGGTCGGCGACTACTACTTCGCCAAGGCGACGCGCCTGATCGCGGAGCTGGACAACCCCGCCGTGACGCGCGTCATCGCGTCGTCCATGGAGACCATCTGCCTGGCGCAGATCGACGACGTGACCATGCGCGGCAACTACCCCGGCGACCCGGAATCCTATCGCCAGGTGGTGCGGGGCAAGACAGCGGCGCTGTTTTCGGCCGCCTGCGAGTCGGGTGCGCTGCTCGGGGGGGCGCCGCCGGCGGTGGCGGGGCAGGCCGCCGCGTTCGGTGAGCTGGTCGGCATCGCGTTTCAGATGCAGGACGACCTGCTCGACTACTCGGACCGCTCCGGCAAGCCGAAGGGCACGGACATCCGGCAGCGGACGGTCTCGCTGCCCCTCATCTACGCGACCGAGGACCCCGGAGTAGGGCCCGAGGTGCGGGAGCTCCTGAACGGGCGGCTCGACGACGCCGCCGTGACCCGGGTCCAGGAGTTGGTGGCGCGAAGCGGAGCCCTGGCCCGAGTGGAGGAAGAGGCCGCCGCCATCGTGGAGGCCGCGATAGCCGAGATCCAGAAGGTGGAGATGAACGGCGTCGGCTCGCGTCTCATCGGGGTCGCGCAGGGGGCGGTCGGCCGGGTGCGGTAGGGCCGCGCCGGTGGAGGCCCTGAGTGCCGGCAGTCGGGGGTGCGCGGCGCCGGTGGAGGCCCTGAGTGCCGGCAGT
>CAWBPD010000027.1:0-28641 GCA_963790575.1 Candidatus Dormiibacterota bacterium
CCCCACTCGGGACAAAAAACGTGCGGGGGCGGGCCCGGGGCTCCCTAGGATTAGATCCACCCGGGAAGATGCTCCATGGTCATCTGTGGCAAGTGCGGACACGAGAACCCCGATGGCCGGCAGTTCTGTGAAGCCTGCGACGAATACCTGGTCTGGCGGGGCAAGAGCACGTCAGCCACGATGGCTTCCCTGGCGCCCGCGGAGGTGGCCGTCAGGCCCGGTGGCGACGCGAGCGCGCAGCTGCGGGTCTTCAACCGGGGCGCCATCGTCGACAAGTTCAGCTTCGAGCTTCCGGCCGAGCTTGCCGAATGGGTCGCCGTCGAACCCGCGGCCCTGAACCTGTATCCGAACACCAACGCCGAGGCCGCGGTCCACTTCCGGCCTCCCCGGTCCCCGGCGGTGCGGGCGGGCGAGGTTCCGTTCACCGTCAAGGTGCGCTCCGAGGTCGACCCTGACACGACCGCAGAGGCCACCGCCACCGTCACCGTGGAGCCGTTCGTGGATCTTGCCGGCAGGCTGGTGCCCAACACGTCGCGCAGCGCCGGTACCGCGGAACACCAGATCAAGGTCGGAAACGGCGGCAACGCGCCCGCCGACATCTCGATCTCGGTCACCAACCCGGACGATCTCTTCGACTTCCAGCTCGAGTCCGAGCAGCTGACCCTGCAACCTGGCGAGGGCACCAGCCTCAAACTCCAGGTCACCCCCCGTGAGGGGGCGCAGGCGGCGCAGGGCGTGCCGCTGCCGTTTCGGCTCACCCTCGCCGCACCCGGCGCGCCCGACGTGACGCTGGATGGGGCGTACGTGCGCGTGACCTTGGTCGAGCTGGAGGGCAAGCTCGAACCCGAGGCCTCGAGCAGCGCCGGCACCGCCGAGCACTGGGTGACCATCAACAACAAGGGCAACGCGCCGGCGGCGGTTACGATCTCGGCCAGCGACCCGGGACAGCTGCTGACCTTCCAGATCACGCCCTCGAACGTGACCCTGGACCCGGGTGGTAGCACCCGCGTCCGGCTCTGGGTCGGGCTTCGGCAGCAGGCCGAGCGGAGCGACGACGGGGGCCAGCCGAGGGGGACGCCGCTGCCGTTCCAGGTCCTCGCCCGAGCCGGCGAGGGCACCCCCGTCGAGTTGAACGGGACCTACACCCCCCTCTTCGTCGAGGTGACCGCCACCCTGGAGCCGCGGACGTCCCGCGCCACCGGGAAGGCCCACCACTCGCTGAGCGTCCAGAACCACGGCAATCGCCCGGCCCGTGTCTCAATCGCGGCCGCCGACCCGGAGGATGCCTTGAAGCTCAGCGTGATTCCCCCGTCGCTCACGATCGAGGCCGGACAGACGGGGAGCGCGACGGTGTGGGTCGCCCTTCGCGAGCCCTGGTCACCCGACGGTGGCAGGGCGCGCCCCTTCGAGGTGCGGTTGACCTCGGATGGATCGGCGCCGGTGAAGGTGGACGGGGGCTATGTGCCTCTGTTCGCTGAGGTCACCGGCACGCTGGACCCACCGACGTCAGAGGGGATCGGGACCGGTGAGCAGTGGGTGGTCGTCAAGAACACCGGCAACCTCCACGTCGACGCCGCCATCGCCGCCGCCGACCCCGCCCGCGCGTTCACCTTCGAGGTGGCGCCGAGCTGGGTGGCGCTCGAGCCCGGGGAGACAGCCCGGGTCCGGCTTCGGATCTCGCCGCGCCGTCACCCGCGGGGTAAGGACCCCGAGCCGCGACCGTTCCAGGTCCAGATCACCTCGGAGCCCGCACCGCCGGTCACCGTCGAAGGGACCCGCGTCCAGCTCGCGCCGCCCCGTCCGCCTCGGCGGTGGCCCCCGATCCTGATCCGGGTGCTCATCGCGCTCGCGTGCCTGGTGATAGGCGCCTTCATTGCCCTCAACACGACCCAGATGACACTCTCGGTCGTGAATGGGTCCTCGACGTTCGGCATCCCGTTCGTGAGCCTGGCCGCGTTGGCGCTGGGCGTTCTCGGGTTCCTCATCTTCATCCCGCGGCGCGGCTGGTTCATCGCGGTGGGGGTGCTCGCCGCCGCCGGCGTGGGGGTGTGGCTGGCGAGCATGCAGCACATGATCAAGCTGTAAGCCCGGCGCTCCAGGGCAGGGATGACGCCATGGGTGCCCCGGTGGTGGCGGCCAAGCTTCGTGTTCCCCGGTCAGAGGCGCTCGCGCGGGAGCGGCTCGACACGCTGCTGGCAGGGCTTTGGTCCCGCCGGCTCGCGCTCGTCGTGGCTCCGGCCGGGTCAGGCAAGACCACGCTCCTTGCCCGCCTCGCCGCCACCGCGCACGCGCCGGTCGCCTGGTATCGGGCCGACAGCCTGGACGGCTCCCTCTCCAGCTTCCTCAGCCACCTGGAGGCAGCACTCCTCTCCGCGCTGGGCGACCTTCCCGGAGGGTGGACCTCGGCCCTCGACATGGCCCACGCCCTCGATAGCTGGACCGGCGAGCGCGCGCTGCTGGTCATCGACGATTTTCACGCCCTGGAGGGGACGCCGGCCGAGCAGGCTCTGGAACGCCTGGTCGAATACGCCCCCAGCTGGCTCGTCCTGGCGGTCGGGTCCCGGTCCCGACCCGCGCTCAACCTGAGCCGGCTTCGCGTCTCGGGCGGACTGCTGGAGATCGGAGGCGACGACCTTCGCTTCCGGTCTTGGGAGGTCGAACGCCTCTTTCGCGACTTCTACCGCGACCCGCTGCCGCCGGTCGAGCTGGCGACTCTGGCGCGCAAGACGGAGGGCTGGGCCGCCGGCCTCCAACTGTTTCACCTGGCGACCAGAAGCAAGCCCGCGGAGGAACGGCGGCGGATGCTGGCAGCGCTCGACCGGCGTTCTCGATTCCTGCACGAGTATCTGACCTGGAACGTCCTGGACCAGTTGCCGCCGGACCAGCGCGAGTTCCTGGTCCATACGTGCGTGCTGGGCCGCCTCAGTGGTCCCATCTGCGACCGCTTCACAGACGGCACCGGCAGCGAGGCCCTGCTCGGCGAGCTGGAACGGCGGCAGATCTTCGTGCAGTCGCTGGAAGAAGAGGGCCACTACCGCTACCACGAGGTGCTCCGCTCCCACCTCGAGGTGGCGCTGATCCACGAGGTCGGAGAGCCGGGCGTCCGAGACCTGTACGGGCGTTCCGCCCGCGTCCTGGAGGAGTTCGAGGCGCTGCCCGAAGCATTGCATTCGTACTGCCGGGCGGAGAACTGGACGGCGGTGGACCGACTGCTGGGCAGAAACGGTGAGGAGCTGGCTCACGGTGCGGCACGCTGGGTCGATTCGCTCCCACCATCTCTGCTCGACCATGACCCTTGGCTGCTGCTCGCGACCGCCCGCCGCCACCGGGCGGAGGGACGGTGGGAGGCGGCCGTGAGCGCGTTCCAGCAGGCGGAGCTTGCCTTCGGCCCTTCGGAGGCGGCCGCCACTTGCCACCGTGAGCGGCAGGCACTCGGCGCCTGGCTGAATCTGAACCCGGCGCCACCCGGGGATCCGTTGGGAGCGCTCCGGCTGCTGGTGCAGCGCGACCCCCTTCGGTTCCGCGACCTGTGGGCCCGGGGGACCGCGGTCGGGGCGCTGGTCGCGGGCTTCGCGTCACTGGCCGCCGGTGAGGTGCGGGAGGCGGCGCGCTCGTTCGAACACTGTGTGGTGGCATCCGATGCCGCGGGGGCGGTCCAGGTCGGGGGTCGCCTCGGGCTCATCGCCGCCCGCGTGCTGTCGGGGGACCTGGAGAGTGGGGCCGACGCGGCGACGAACCGGCGACGCGGCCGAGCAACTGGGCCACGGGTTCTTGGCCAGGTTGGCGAAAGTCTGCGCGGCGCTGCCACCCGGATCTGAGAGAGGCGAGGTGGGAGCCGAGGCGGCCGGCGTTCGGCTGACCTCGGAGCACCTTGGTGACCATTGGGGTGTGGCGCTGGTCGACCTGGCCGAGGGCTGGGCCGGGCTCCAGGATGGGAGCGCGCAGCCGGGGGCGGCGGCAGCCGCGTTGAGTCGTGCCCGGGCCTGGTTCCACCGGATGGGTGCGGAAGTGCTGGAGGCCTGGGCCTGCGCCCTGCTGGCCCTGGCCGCGGTCGACCGGGATGATGGACAGGGGGTGAGGCTGGCTCTGGAGGCGGAGCGCCTCGCGAATGCTCGCGGCGTCGAGGGTGCCAAGCTGTTCGCGTACCTGGCACTGGCTGAGGCCGACCGCGCGCGGAGCCGCGAGTACGCCGCGCTCGCCACCTCCGTCCAGGAGGCGACCGGGCTGGCGGCGCCGGGGCGACCGTCGCCGGAAGCGGCCCGCATGACAGTCCGGCTCTTCGGGGGGTTCGAGCTCGCCGTGGATGGCGTGGCGGTCGACCTCCAGGACGTCAAGCCCCGGGCCCGGACCCTGTTGCGCCTGCTCTGCGTCCACGCCGGCCGTCCGGTCCATCGCGGCGCGATCCAGCTCGCCCTCTGGCCGGACGCGGACGCCGACGCCGGGACCCGGAACCTCAACGTCGCGATGTCCAGCATCCGGCTCGCGCTCCGGCGTTCGGGGGCCGCGGGGCACGGCGCGCAGGCGACCCTGCTGGTGCGGGAGGGGGACGCCTACCGGCTGCTCTTGGGTCCGGAACCCCACGTCGACCTGCTGGACTTCGAGGAGCACGCGGCCGCCGGCCGGCGAGCCCGAGAGGCGGGTGACCTGGACGGTGCCGTCGCCGGCTTCCGAGCGGCGCTCGACCGGTACCGCGGAGAGCTGCTCCCCGAGGATGGCGTGGAGGAGTGGGTGCTGGACCATCGGGAGCGTGCGCGCTCGCTGGCCACCGAGACGGCCGGCGGGCTGGCGGAGGTCCTGCTTGAGGAGGGGAGAGCCGAGGCGGCGGTTCAGGCCTGCCTGGAGGGGCTCAGAGCCGACCGCTTCCATGACCCGCTCTGGCGGCTGCTGATCCTGGCGCACGAGCGGGCCGGTGACCGGATGGGCGCCGGCCGCGCGCGGCACGACTACCAGGCGGTGCTCGCCGAGCTGGGCCTGTCGAGCGTCGAACCGGCGGCCCGGTAGCTCCCGGCGGCGCGGGCCCGTTGACGTTACGTTGACTGGCCGGTAATGGTTCGATGCCAGGCTGGCGGGAGATGAGCAGCCTCTCGGTGGTGAATCCAGCGCTCAGGACACGCGAGCGCCCGCAGGTTCTGGTGGTGGCGGGCGACCCGGTGTCCCGCGATGGTGCCGCCAGCCTGCTGCGCGGGCAGGGCGTGGACCTGGTGGACGAGCGCCGGCTGGATGCGGACGTCGTGGCCCTGGTGGTGGTCGACGACCTGGACGAAGACGCAACCCGCGAGATCCGTTCGCTGCGCCGGAGCGGCGTCGACAGCATCGTCGTGATCGCCACCCGGGTCGACGACACCGGTCTGCTGGCCGCGGTGGAAGCCGGGGCCAAGGGGGTCCTGCGTCGCGGGGAATGCACCCCCCACAACCTGATCGGTTCCATCCACGCCGCGCGGCTCGGCGAGGGGTCCCTGCCTCCCGACCTGCTGGGCCGCCTGCTCGGCCAGGTCGGACGTCTGCAGCGCCAGGTCCTGAGTCCCCACGGTCTCACCTTCTCGGGCCTCACCGAGCGTGAGGTCAAGGTGCTGCGGCTGCTGGCCGATGGGCTCGACACCTCGGAGGTCGGGCGCCAGCTCTTCTTGTCCGAACGGACGGTGAAGAACGTCGTCCACGACGTGACCAGCCGGCTCAACCTCCGCAACCGGACACACGCGGTCGCCCACGCCCTGCGCCACGGCCTGATCTGAGGGAGAGGCGCCCGCTGCCCTTTCGGGCAGCCGTTGTGCGCGGGCGTCCCTTGACGCGCCCCGGCGTCGGGATCCATGGTTGGCCTGTGCAGGCGTACGAGCTCGAGCCGAGCCCGGCCGGCGTGGCGGCACGAACACAGGTCGAGCACCAACCAGGGGGTCTCGACCCCTCCTCGCGCCAGGCGGTGGCGGCAGGGCTCACCGCCGGCCTGGCCCCGTCCGCCATCCTCAACCTGCAGCGCGCGGTCGGCAACGCCGGCGTGCAGGCGCTGCTGGAGGAAGACGAGGAGCCTTCCCCGGTCCACGAGGTGGTGGGTTCGGGGGCGGGCAGCCCGCTCGACGCCGGCACGCGCACTCTGATGGAAGACCGGCTGGGCCACGACTTCTCCGAGGTGCGCGTCCACACCGGTGCGAAGGCGGACGAGTCGGCGCGGTCCATCAACGCCGTCGCCTATACCGTGGGCAGCGACGTCGTCTTCGGCTCAGGTCACTACGCCCCCGACACGCCGACCGGCCAGCGCACGCTGGCGCATGAGCTCACCCACGTCGTCCAGCAGCGGGCGGGGCCGGTGGAGGGCACGCCGGCACCCGGCGGCGTCCGGCTCAGCGACCCCTCCGACCGCTTCGAGCAGGCGGCGGAACGAACCGCGGCCGAGGCGATGAACGGACCGGCCACCGTCCAGCCCGCGGTCCAGCGCGAGGGCGAGGAGGAGGAAGAGGAGACGGCCCAGACGCTGGTCGCCCAGCGCGCGGGGGAGGAGGAGGAGGAGGAGGAGCCGGCCTGAGGCGGCCCGCCAGCCTGCGATGAAGGCCAAGCTCGTCCAGCGGTCCGGCGCCCCGGTCCCGGTCAGTCCCCGCCGGTCGCGAGAGCCCCCCGCGAGGTCCATCAGACCGGGAGTCCACGGTCTCCACGTGATATCGGGCGGCCTCGACGCGGGAGCGATCCTCCGTCTGCAGGCGACCGCCGGCAACGGCGCGGTCACAGCACTGCTGGCGCAGCGGGCGGTCGAATGCCCACCGCCTCCGGCCCCGCTCGTCACCCCTGGGCCGGAGGAGTTCGGGGGCTTCCAGACCGTGGCCGGCCGTGTCGGGCAGGACACCCGGAAACTGAAGGCACACCCATCAGCCCGCTCCAGGGTCGCGGAGGCCGACCGCGCGGCGGCCGGCCCGACCAACGAGGTGCGAGGTCAGGGCGCCGCCGCCCAGGTCGGCCAGATGGGCCGCCAGAAGCCGGGCGCCTTCGACAAGGCCGCCTTCGTCCTCGCGGTCAAGGCGGCGATCGACAAGGCGACGCCGAAGACCATGCAGGAGGTCGACGACTTCAGCTCATCCGGCAAGCCCGGGCAGATGAAGGAGCAGGTGGTGGGCCAGGTCGGGAAGGGCAAGGACGCGGCGGCATCCGGCATCAAAACCGCCAGCGACGCCGCACCCGACACCAGCCACGGCTCCCCCAAGCCGGTCACCCCGATGGGGCCGGAGACGCCCGGGGCGTCACCCGCCGGCGTGAGCGCGGAGGAGGCGATGCCGGCGCCGAAGCCCGAAGACCAGGTCGGTCTGGGCTACACGAAGTGCGCCACCGACAGCCGGCTCGAGGAGGCGAACGTCACCCAGGAGCAGGTCGACCAGTCGAACGAGCCCCAGTTCCAGGATGCGATGGCCGCCAAGCAGGAGGCCGACCAGCACGCCGCGACCGCGCCTCAGCAGTTCCGTCAGGACGAGCAGGCGGCGCTGGACCAGTCGAAGTCGCAGGCGGGCGCTTCCGCCCAGGCGGGCCTCTCGGAGATGCACCAGGTGCGCGGCTCGGCGCTGGCCCACGTGGGCACGCACAAAGACCAGGAGAAGGGCAAGAACGAGGCCACCCGCGCCAAAGTGTCGACCGAGATCGAGGCCATCTACACCGCGACCAAGAAGGACGTCGACGAGATCCTGGGCGGACTCGACAAGAAGGTGGGCGATGCCTTCAACAGTGGCGAGAGCGACGCTCGCCAGGCTTTCGAGTCCTACTACAAGACCAAGAAGGACGAGTACTTCGACGACCGCTACAGCGGCGTCTTCGGCGGCGCGCGCTGGCTCAAGGACAAGCTCCTGGGCCCGCCGGCCAGGGTCAACGCTTTCATCGAGGAGGCGAAGGAGCTCTACCAGGGCAGGATGGGCCAGCTCGTCGACCAGATCGCCACCATCGTCGAGACCGAGCTCTCGCGGGCCACGCAGCGCATCGCCGACGGGCGCCAGAAGATCAACGACTACGTGGCTAGCCAGCCCAAGGACCTGCGGGCCGCGGCGCAGCAGGCGGCCTCCGAGGTCTCGAGCCGTTTCGACCAGTTGGAGCAGTCGGTCAGCGACAAGTCACGCTCTCTGGTCAACGACCTCGCTCAGAAGTACGTGGCGGCGGCCAAAGCGGTCGACGAGCGGTGCGACGCGATGCGGGAGGAGAACAAGGGCCTGCTCGCGAAGGCGTGGGACAAGGTCAAGGGGATGATCGAGGCGATCGGCAAGGTCAAGGACATGCTGGTGTCCCTGGCGGCCAGGGTCGCCGGCGTCATCGCCGACATCATCGCCCACCCGATCCGTTTCCTCGAGAACCTGATCGTCAGCGGTCAAGCAGGGCTTCGATCAGTTCGTCGACCACATCTGGACCCACCTCAAGAAGGGGCTGCTGACCTGGCTCTTCGGCGAGGTGGCAAAGGCCGGCATCACGCTGCCCGAGACCTTCGATCTGAAAGGAATTCTCATGTTCCTGGCGCAGGTCCTCGGTCTCACCTGGTCCAACATCCGCGCCCGGGCCGTCAACATCCTGGGGCCCAAGGTGGTCGGCGTGATCGAGAAAGGCGCGGCCGTCGTCCAGAAGGCGATCGATATCTACAACGTCATCAAGGACGAGGGCATCGCCGGCGTCTGGCATCTGATCGAGGACAAGGTGACCGAGATCAAAGACCAGGTCATGAACGCCGTCGGCGGCATGGTCGTGGAAGAGGTCATCAAGGCAGGGATCAAGTGGATCATCGGCCTGCTCAACCCGGCCTCGGCCTTCATCAAGGCCTGCATGGCGATCTACGACATCGTGACGTTCTTCATCCACCACTGGGACGAGATCGCCGACGTTGTCAACGCCGTCGTGGACAACCTGGCCGCGATCGTGGCCGGAAACATCGGGGCCGCCGCCGGCCTGGTCGAGAACGCCCTCGCCCGCGGGATCCCGGTCGCGATCGGGTTCCTCGCCTCGCTGCTCGGTCTCGGAGATCTGGGCGACGACATCAAGGAGATCCTGGAGAAGGTCCGGGAGCCGGTGAACATGGCCATCGACTGGGTCCTCACCAACGTGATCAAACCGATCATCGACGCCGTCGAGGGCGGCATCGAGAGCCTGTTCGGCAAGAAGGAAAAAGACGGTCAGGAGGACACCCGCTCGCCCGAGGAGCGCAAGGCCGCGCTCGGGTCTGCCATGGGTGAGGCGCAGTCAAGCCTTGAAGATGCCGGTACTTCGGCACCCGAGGTACAGAAGAAGCTGCCGGACCTTAAGTCTCGGTATCGAGTTAAGGAACTGACTCTCGTCGTGGACAGCGTTGATGCAGCCAAGGAGACAGTTCACCTCGAGGGTGCGAACAGCCCGCGCGTGGCCGGCACTCCGGTCACAAAGCGTCGCTCTACCACTCAGCGCGCTGGAGAGGCGGAGACGGGCGCGCAGCAGTCCATTACAGAGAAGAGCCCGCCTACCGTCAAGGCGGCCTGGTCGGAGGCGGAGGTGACAAGCCTTGTCACCGAAGCACGCGGTCTGGAATCCCGCGCCATGCTTCAACAGATGCGCATGTTCTACGCAGCGCAAGAGGAGGGCCGGTACAGCGCAAGTGAAACTCTTGCCGGCAAGACGGTGGCATGCGCCGGATCTCGCGTTACGTTGAGTGGCTGGGGACGTGTGGCCGACCTCGAATCTGAGGACGAGGAGCGACGCCAGATGGCCGGTCGCCAGCGGTTCGGGACAATGACGGGCCTCTTCGAACAGGGCAAGGAAGATACCCGGCCACTGGAGGAGCGTTTGACGGGCCCGCTGCCCCGGCCGGAAGCAGGTGAAAGGTATGTCCCCATCGAGATCTTCTTCGAGGCCCGTCTTGGCCAAGGAGCGTACTCACTGTCTCATGCTGAGAAACAGGCCCACGTGCTTACCGGGGCCCAGGCGGTGGGGGTCACCAGGGGCATGTGCGATGACTGCCAGGCGTACTTCACACAGCAAGCCAGGGGGGCAGGAACGATGATCGTGGTCGCTGACCCGGACATGGCGAGGGTGTTCCTGCCAGACGGCACAATGATGCGTCGCTGACACTCTGTACTAGCCCCGTTTCCCGCACTTGCGGTTGGTGAAACCCGTCGGTGGCCCGCCGAATAGCTCTCTGGCGAGTTCGGAGTCGGGTTGCCGTCTCGGCCCCGGAGCAACTCCTGTAGGGGAAAGTCATCGACGACGCGATCCGCTCTCGATGCGCCCAAGGTATTGCGTTTGGTGTTCGATGTGCCCCATAATGTTGGGGAAAGATGTTCGTTCGAGTCCAGCGGGTCCGCCAGGGATCGCGCACCTACGAGTACGTACATCTCGTTGAGGGCTACCGCGATCATGCGGGCAAGGTCCGCCATCGTGTTGTGGCAAAGCTGGGCCGCAAAGACCAGCTCAAGGCCTCCGGCGCGCTGGACAACCTGGCGGCTGCCTTCACCCGCCTGGACCCCCGCCCGGGGAGCTTCCTCTCCGGTTCCTTGCCCTTGGTGGTGCCCGTGCTCCGAGGCCTGGATCTGGTCGGGATCATCGATCGCGCCTGCCCCATGCGGGGGCGCGCTCAACTCACTCATGGTGAGGTGGTGGCGAGCCTGGTCGCCAACCGCCTGACCGCAGCACGGCCGCTGTACGACGTCCAGGGCTGGGCCGAGCACTACGCGGTGAACGCCTGGCTGCGGACTCCCTCGGGGTTGCTCAACGATGACCGCCTGGGTCGCGCCTTGGACGCGCTCAGCGGACACCTGGACGAGGTGGTAGGCGCCTTAGGCATGGCGGCCATCGCCAGCTACGGCGTGGACGCGGCTCGCTTGCACTGGGACTTCACCTCGGTCGCCTTCACCGGCGACTACGCCAGCCAGCAGGCAGGCGCCCCCCAGATCGCCTACGGGCACTCGTCCGATCATCAAGCTCACCGCCGGCAGCTGAAGGTTGCGCAGGCGGTGGCGGCTCCGGGGATCCCGCTCTATCACCGCACCGTCAACGGGGGCCGTCATGAAGGCGCCGAGACGCATGAGTTGCTGGAGCGCCTGCGCCAGCTGGCTTCCCCGCGCAAGCTGCTCCTGGTTGCCGACTCGGCTCTGGTCACCAAGGCCAATCTGGCCGCCTGTATGGCGGAGGATAGCGGCATCAGCTTCGTGGCCCGGCTGCCGCGGACGTTCGGCTATGAGGCGGCCGCACTGGCGCTGCCACCGGAGGCGTTTCGACCGCTGCGCTACCTCTCGGAGCGAGCACGACGGCTACCGGCTGCCCGGCGCTCCCGCTTCTGGGGGGCGGAGGGCAGCCTCCAGGTCGAACTCGATGGCGGAGGGCATCTGGAGCCGCGCGTCCTCTACGTGATCGGGTCCGAGGAGCGAGAGGCGGCGCGCAAGAGTCGAGCCAAGTTGCTGGCACGCGCCGAGCAACAACTGGAGACGATCGCCCGAGGGCTGCGCCATGGTGGACGACGCCAGGATCCGGAACAGGTGGCCAGGCGGGTGGCCAAGGCGGTCAGCAAAGGTCGCGTGGGTGAGTTCCTCCGCACTCAACTCGACCTGAGGGCGGGAAGGCTGACCTGGTCTCGGGATCAGGCAGCGCTGGAGCAGGCGGAGCGACGCGACGGTCTCTACGCGCTGGTCACCAACCTGCGACTGCGCCAGGCATCTTCCTCGCGACTCCTGCAGCTGTTCAAAGAGCAGGTGATCGTGGAGCGGGCTCACCACTTCCTCAAGGGACCGTTGAAGGTGCGCCCGGTGTTCCTCCACTCCAACCGTCGAGTTGCAGCCCTGGTCACCGTGTGCGCGATTGCGGTCATGGTCTACGGCCTCATCGAGAACGAAGTCCGTCGCGCGATCGCCCCCCGGCGCACCCTTGCCGGTCTGCTCCCGGAGGGCCGCTCAGCCCGGCCGACCGCCACCAACATCTTTGCCGCCTTCGCCGGCATGGGGTATCAGCGACTGATCGGCCACCAAGGCCTCACCCTCGTCCCTGACCCGCTCACCGAGGCCCAGCGCCACATCCTCAACGCCCTCAAGATTCCCTCCCCATTGCCACCCGATGAGGAACCATTGGCGTCGTGAACCAATGCGGAAAACGGGACTAGCCGGTGCCGTCCCGGATGCGGACCCGGCGCCAGCGGTGGCGGGGAACTGTGCCCCACTCGGTGCCGTCCGGTCGCAGGATGACCACCCGATCGGGCGTCACCTCGGTGGTCCGGTAGCCGCCCTCGTGGAGCGCAAAATGGTGACGGGGGCAAACAAGCCCGAGATTCTCATGGTCGGTCGGGCCGCCCTGGCTCCAGGCGTCCCAGTGATGGGGCCTGCAATCTTTGGGATGCCGGCCGCACCAGATGCAGCCGCCGTCCTGCAGGTCCAGGGCCTTGCGCTGCGCCACCGTGGTGGTGCGGAAGCCACGCCCCATGTGCAGCACGTCGACCACCCCGTCGCCGCGGTCTCCGACCACCGCGATGCGGGCGATCGCGTCGCAGGCGATCCGCTTTGCGGTCTCGCCCGAGACCGGCGTCCCCCAATCGATCTGGGGTGCCGGTGAGCCTTCCTCACCGCGCAGCGACTCGGCGCTGGCGACGATCGTCAGGTGCGGCTTCTCCTGCCCGTGCTCGGGGAGGTCGCCGCACGCCAGGCGGTGCTCAGCCAGCTCCGCCAGCGCGTCGGCGCGGGCCTGGCCGGGAGTGCGGCCGTCGTCCGAGGGCAGGGTGCACTTGTCCTCGGCGGCGATCGCACGGAGCGCGGTCTGGAGGAAGGTGCCACCCTCCGGGTCCAGCTCGCCGTTGCACGTGAACCAGCCGTCGACCCGGCGCTTGAGGTCGAAGAAGCGGCGCTCCCGCTCCTCCCGCAGCACCTCGTTATGTGCCTGCCGGTCGAGCGTGTGGAAGAGCTTGGAGCCATGGGCTCGGAGCTGGGCGTGATCCATCTCCCGGGCCGCGAGCAGCATCTCCGACTCCACGCCGACCGCGTCCTCATCGCTGAGGTGACGGCGGACCCGGCGCAGGGTCTGGAGGATGACGGTGGTGGCCTCGGGCGAGACCTCGCCGGCGTGCACCGCCTGGTCCAGAGCCGGGAACTCCTCCAGCTCGCAGGCGGTGCAGACCTTGGCGTAGGCGGCATTCGGCCGCATGTGCATCGACTGGGCGAGCCAGTCGGCGGCGTTGGCGACGCCGTAGGGATCGCCTTTCTCGATCTGCTTCAAAACCTTGATGTGGTCGAGCTCGATCGCGGAGATGCAGTTCTTGATCCGGTGGAGGAGCTGGAGCCGCCCCCAGGCCTTCAGCGGGTGCTCGGGGAGGTCGACCTGCTGGAGATCGCGGAGAAGCCGCTTCAGATCCTCGTCGTCAGACCCCAGCCAGACCTTCTCGGTGCTCTCCGGAACCTCCGCCAACATGCCACAATTCTACCAGATGACAAACGTATGTTCCGGACATTAACAGGACCTTTTCCTCCACCGCCGCACGACAAGCGCCTACGGCCTCGACACCACCTCCAACCAGCGCCCGAACTCGGCCTCCACCACCAGGCGCCCCAGCTTGCGGTATTCGCGCTGCGTCGCCAGCACCAGGTGCGCCATTCCGATCGGCATCTCCTCCTGCGCCGCTGCGTAGGCCGCCGTCAGGACGATGTTGCGGATGTTGCCGCCGGAGAGCTTGAACGCGCGGGCGAAGAACGTGAGATCCACGTCGGACGCTCGCGGGGCGGCGGTGCCCAGGCAGCGGTCCCAGAGACGCAGCCGGTCCTCCTCCTCCGGGTCCGGGAAGTCGATCAGCGCGTCCAGGCGGCGGGCGAACGCCTCGTCCAGGTTCGATCGCAGGTTGGTGGCCAGGACCGCGATGCCCTCGAACAGCTCCATCCGCTGCAGCAGGTACGCGACCTCGATGTTCGCGTAGCGGTCGTGGGCGTCGCTCACGTCCGACCGTTTGCCGAACAGGGCGTCCGCCTCGTCGAAGAGAAGGACGCCGTTGACCCGTTCGGCCTCGGCGAAGATGCGGTCCAGGTTCTTCTCGGTCTCACCCACGTACTTGTCCACCACGGTGGCCAGGTCGACCACGTAGAGGTCGAGCCCCATCTCCCCGGCGACCGCCTCCGCCGCCATCGTCTTGCCTGTGCCGGAGGCGCCGGCGAACAGCGCGGTCAGCCCCCGGCGCCGCGAGGCGGCTCCTGCCATGCCCCAGCGGCCGAGCACCAGGTCCCGGTGGCGCGCGCGAACCGTGAGCTCCGAGAGCTGCTCCAGCACCGGACCCGGCAGGACCAGGTCCTCGAATCCCACCGCCGGTTCGATCCTTCGCGCCAGCCGCTCCAGGCCTGCCCCGTTCTGTGCACGAGCGCCGGCACGGAGGTCGGCGGCCTCGACCGGCCGCCCGCCGCCACCAGCCAGGAGGCGGGCTGCGCGAGCGGCACGCCGCACCTGGTCTGCCGTGAGACGGAACGGTGCCGTTTCGGCCGCCGGGTCCAGGCCCGGCGCCGCGTCCCCGTCGAGGTCGGCTCGCCAGAGCTCCGCGCGCTCCTCGGCTCGTGTCGGGGGCGCTTCCAAGCAGTAGGGGACCGTCCGCGCCCATTCGGGATCCCACCCGGAGGTCCCGAAGAGGATCAGCGGAGCGGGCGCCTCGGCGATCGCCTGGACCGCTGACCGGCCCCGCGCGGCCAGTGCCTCCACCGGCCCGGCGATGAGCCCGGCCCCGCGGAGCGCTGCCTCTCGGGTCAGGAGGGGAGCGACCGCGGTGGGATCGTCGTCGGCTCGAAGCCGGCGCAGATCGACGAGCACGGCGTCCAGCCCCGCAGTCTGCAGCGCGGCGACAGCCAGCGTGGCGGCATCCCCGCCCGGTGCCTCACGCAGGTAGGCCAGCCCCCCCTCTGCGCCGAGCCAGCGCGAGAGCGAGGAGAGGTCCGCCGCCGTCGCCGCTTCGCAAGGGTAGAGAAGCGGGGCGATCGCGGCCTCCGGCGCGTCATCCCCGAGCAGGAATCCAGCGATCCGGTCCGGCACCCGCAGGGATCGGGTGAGAAACGGCCGCTCCGGCTCCTCCACCAGCAACAGACGGTTTGCGAGCAGAGGCCCCTGCTGTGCCAGGTGCTTGCGGGCCGCTGGGCCGCCCGGCTCCAAGCCGCACAACTCGAGCGCCATCCCGATGCCCGGCCGCCGGCGGGTCACGTCGTCCTGGAGATAGCCGTACAGCGGCTCGAAGCGGACCTCCAGATCGGGGGCGAGCGTGATCAGCAGCAGCTCCACCGCCAGGCGGTCGAGGCCGAACGCCCGCTGCAGATGGCGCAGGCGAAGGCACAGACCCCGCCCCTCGGCCTCGTCTGCCTCGCCTTCGACGCGACTCAGCAGCCGGCAGGCCTCCTCGTCGGGTGGCGGCGCCGTGTCCACCTGCTCCAGGAGCCGGTCGGCGTGCGCGGCCGAGATGTGGAGGCCGCGGAAGCGGTCGAGCGGGTCAGGGTCGGTGGCCCTCCGTGCCTCGCAGGCGACCCGCACCCGTCGCGCCACCACCTCCAGCCGGCCCAGCAGGTGCCGCGTCGACGCGCCGACCTCGGCCCGATCGGGGTCCACGCTAACGGGCCGCCCGGGCACCGGACTTGGACCGACCGTGCTCGCCCAGCTCCAGTGTGACGCCACCCTCCACCGGGGGACCGGCCTCCTGCTGGCGCTGGACATCGAAGGGCGCGGTGACGACCAGGTCCAGCGACGGCTTCAACTCCCCGCCCAGAGCGGACCAGACGTCCGACAGCGACCGGTCTGGCGGCGGCGGCAGCGCGATCGTCGTGAGGACCGGAACCATGGTCCCGGCCAGGGTGCCGGCGAGCACGTCGTCCGGCATCCGCTCGTGGCGCAGGAAGCACAACAGCATCGCCGACAGCAAGCGATGCTCGTCCTCCGGCCGCTGCGTCCAGGCGGTGACCAGGTAGGACAGTTTGTAGGCGCGCGCGGGCGGCCGGCGCTCAGTGACCCGGCCGTTCTCATCCCGCACCGGCTCCCAGGCGACCGTTCGACGCTGCAGGTCCTCACGGATGTCGTACAGATACAGGTCCACGGTCGGCGTGTTCCGGTGCGCCGCCCACTCCCGTGTCGGTGCGTCGAACGCGACGTCCACATCGGACCCCCGGAGCGCGTCCCGGCGCACCAGTGTGCGGAGTGACTCGTCCAGGTCCTGGATCATCCTGACGCAGAGGCTGGCCGAGATCCCCCGGAACCTACAACCGGCGCCGGGGCAGCCGTCAGGGTGGGGCCGGTCGCCCTTACGGGTCACCACGTGTGCCCGAAGGGGCAGTTCCCAGTTCGGCGGGAGGGCTCGCGGCCCGATGTCTGACCCGAACGTGCCACCCTCGCTGCCCGAAGGACGGCCCGCCTGGTCCTTGTCCCCAAATGCGGCTGCTGCGAGGCTCAGCGGGAGTCACACCGCCAGAGGAGGACTGAACGCAAATGCCCCAATACCTGTCACCCGGTGTCTACGTGGAGGAGGTCGAAGCCGGCTCGCGCCCGATCGAGGGGGTCGGTACCGCCGTCGCGGCCTTCGTCGGCCTCGCCGCCCGCGGCCCGTTCAACCAGCCCACCCTGATCACGAACTGGAGCCAGTTCGTCCAGCTCTTCGGTGACTTCATCGAAGGCTCCTACCTGGCGCACTCCGTCTACAGCTACTTTCTGAACGGCGGCGGCTCCTGCTACGTGGTGCGGGTCGGCGGCAACGGCTCGGCCCCGGTCGCCCGCGGCGAGCTGCCGTTGGGACGCGACAAAGCGCTGCCCTATCGGGTCACCGCCCTGGCGGAAGGAGCGGGCGGCAACGACATCACCGTCGAAGTGCAGGAGGCCAGCGAGCCGGGGGACGACAACTTCAAGCTGGTCGTCAGCCAGGCCGGCCGGGTCCAGGAAGTCTTCGACAACGTCACCACCAAACGGGGCAAGCAGAACGTCGTCACCGTGGTGAAGAACCAATCCAAGCTGATCCAGCTGGAGGAGGTGGCCGGCGCCACCGCGATCGAGCCGGTGCCACAGGCGCGAGCGGCCCTGTCCGGAGGCACCGCGAACCTGCCCGCCCGGGTCACCCCCGACGACTACGTCGGCAACTCCGCCGACCGCACCGGTTTCGCGGGCCTGGAAGCCGTCGACTCGGTGACCATGCTGGCGGTCCCGGACCTGATGGCCGCCTATCAGCGGGGCGCGGTGGACCTGGAAGGCGTGCAGGCGGTTCACCTGGCGATGCTGGCCCACTGCGAGCTGATGGGCGACCGAGTCGCGATCCTGGACCCGCCCCCCGGCCTCAACGCCCAGCAGATTCGCGAGTGGCGCCAGGACAAGGCGCGCTACGACTCCAAGTACGGGACGCTCTACTGGCCCTGGGTCAAGATCTTCGATCCCCTGGCCGGGCAGCCCGCCTTCGTCCCGCCCAGCGGGCACATCGCCGGTATCTGGGCGCGCAACGACGACACGCGGGGCGTGCACAAGGCGCCCGCCAACGAGGTGGTGCGGGGCGCGATCGACCTGGAGCTGCAGATCACCAAGGGGGAGCACGACCAGCTCAATCCGGTCGGCGTCAACTGCATCCGCGCCTATCCCGGCCGCGGCGTCCGCGTGATGGGCGCGCGCACCCTCTCCAGCGACCCCGCCTGGCGCTACCTCAACGTGCGCCGGCTCTTCAACTTCATCGAGGAGTCGATCCTGGAGGGCACGCAGTGGGTCGTCTTCGAGCCCAACGACATGGCGCTCTGGGAGCGGGTGAAGCGGACTTTGAACGCCTTCCTGGTGCGGGTCTGGCGGGACGGCGCGCTGTTCGGTGCCACGCCGTCGCAGGCGTTCTACGTCAAGTGCGACGCCGAGACCAACCCGTCGGAGGTGATCGACGCCGGTCAGCTGGTGGTCGAGGTGGGAATCGCGCCGGTCAAGCCGGCCGAGTTCGTGATCTTCCGCATCGCCCAGTTCTCCGGCGGCACCTCACTGATGGAGTAGTCGCGTTTTCTCAAAGGAGGTCGACTGAGACATGGCAGGCGGATTGCCGGGGCTCCCCACGGACGCCCTTGCCGGATATCACTTCGCGATCGAGATCGACGGCGTCACGATCGCGCAATTCCAGGAAGTCAGCGGAATCGCATCCGAGCTGGACGTGATCGAGCTCAAGCAGAACACCTCGGACGGCAAGTACGTGATCCACAAGCTGCCCGGGAACCGTAAGCCGCCCACGATCACGTTGAAGCGCGGCACCGACAGCTCGATGGACGTCTGGCAGTGGCACCAGCAGATCTATGAGGGCAACGTCTCGAACGCCCGCAAGAACGGCTCGATCGTGCTCTACGACTTCCAGCAGAACGAGGTCGGCCGCTACAACTTCGTGAACGCGTGGCCCTCCAAGGTCTCGGCGGGCTCGCTGAAGGCGGGCGGCAACGAGGTGCTGATGGAGGAGGTGACCATGGTCTGCGAGGAGGTCGAGCGCGTCAAATGAGGGAGAGCGCGACCGGGCTCGCAGACTGTCTGCGGACGGAGTTCGCCTTCACACTGCCGCGCGGATACGTGGACGAGGAGGGGACGGTCCACCGCCAGGGCACGATGCGGCTGGCGACGGCACGGGACGAGATCCAGCCCCAGCGGGACCCTCGCGTGCGCGAAAACGAGGCCTACCTGACCGTCATTCTGCTGGCCCGCGTCGTCACCAAGCTTGGCACCGTGAGCCGGATCACTCCCGCCACCATCGAAAGCCTCTTCGCTTCGGACCTGGCTTTCCTGCAAGACCTCTACCGCCGGGTCAACAGCGAGGGTCACACACAGGTCGGTGTCACCTGCCCCTCCTGTAAGCACGAGTTCACGGTCGACCTCTCGGGCGGTGGCCTGGGGGAAGCATGACCCACGACACCGACCGGCTGTTCGAGGAGATCGCGTACATCGCGTACCACTTCCACTGGTCGCTGGATGAGATTCTCGACCTCGAGCATCCGCTGCGCCGGCGCTTTGTCGAAGAGATCGGCCGCATCAACCAGCGGCTGAACGAAGAGCGCTGAGTGGTGGCCTGGCGATGGTGGCCGTTCGGGGCCAGAGTCCCGAACCCCGCAGCGGTGAGCGGAAAGGACACCCGGGCGGTGGCGCGGGACTGGGCGGCGCTTCCGTCCATCCAGCGGGCCGTCGGTCCGGCCCGGCTGACGGCGGAGAGCGTGACGTTCGCACGAGCGCTGCCGGGCCGTCGACCCCTGGACGTGGCGTTCGCGAGCCTCGGCCACCTCCGGTCCCGGGAGGCTCCGGCCGGGCTCCTGGTCGCCAGGGCGACGGCGCCGCCGTACGCGCCGCCAAGCTGGGGACTGCTGGAGCTGCTGCGGCCGCGATCGTGGTGGCGGCCGCGCGGTCCGCAGGCGGTCGAAACCGAGGCGGAAGCAAGCGTCGAGCCCGAGGCGCCCACCGAACCGGTGGCGGAGACACAGGTACCTCCGCCGGTTCCGCCGGAGCCGGTGGCGATGCGTATGGCTCGCGCGGTGGCGGCCCAGGAGCGCCCCGCACCCGCGCTCCCGGCCCTGACGCAGGCTCCAACCGTCGAGCAAGGGCGACCGGCCACGAGCGCAGCCGCCGTACCCAGCCCCATCGAGCAGACGCCGGCAGCGCCGCCCCCGAATGAGGTTAGCGTGGCGGGGCCCCGGCTGAACCTCGGGCAGTCACGGCGGTTGGGGTTGGGCGGGCCACCGGCGCCCGCGCTCCCGCTCGCGCAGCGGCGAACGCCGGCGGCGGAACCGGGCTCCGAGCTGGACAGCGCCACCCCGTCCACGCCAGGCGCGATCGAACCTGGCGAACGGACTTCTGACGTTCCGACCCTCCAGCGTGCTTTTGGTGAGGACGGCGGCGGCCCGCCCGGCGGTCCTGCATCCGTGGAGGGGGCTGCGGCCGCCGATTCTCCGGCCACCCTGGCGAGGCCGGCTCCGATCATCGCCCGGGCTCGGGCGGCGGCGCCCTCCTCGGTCGGGCCGATCCCGCACGGCGAAGCGCCGCCCGTCCCGGCGGTAAGTCCGCGGGTGATGAAGCCGATCGTGCGGGTTCAGCGGCGTGCCGCCGATGCTCCGCCGCCGTCGATCGCGCACGTTCCCCCACCCGGTGACCGCCTGGAGGGCGGGCCGAAGCCGTCCGAGCCAACCTCGCCCAGAACGCCTCCACCGACCGGCGAGGTCATTACCGGGCCACGCGGCAGGCGCCCCGACAATGGGCCGCCGCGGTCCGGGGCGGCAACCGGGGTGGCGCAACCGATGGTGTTCAGATTCACCGCCGCAGAGGCCACGGCGACACCGTCCGGCGACGTCCTCTCCAGGCCGGCCGCCGACCGCCCAGAGGTTGGGCCGGCGGCCTCCACGTCACCACCAGCCGGCAGCGCCCACCCCGCCGCCGGTGCCACCAACACACCGACCAGCCGGCAGGTCGAGGCCGGACCGGGGGTCACCGGGTCACAACCGCTCGTGTCTAGGGCCATGGCAAGAGCAGGCACGGCACCGCCCCTCCCCGAGTCCGCGGCGACGCCGGCTGCCGACCCACGACCGGTTCTCACCGTGTCACAACCGCTTGTGTCGAGGGCCACGGCACGCGCAGGGACGACCGCGCCGGTGACGGAGGCGGCGGCGACACCGACTATCGGCCCACGCCCGGGTGAACCCAACCTCGCCGGGTCGACCCCAGCCGGTGTTCCCCAGCTCGGGTCGATGCCGATGCGGCCGGCAGCCGGCACCGAGCAGGTACGTCCTCTGACCGGCTCGGTGGCCTCGCTCGCGGCCTCAGCCGGTGGGCTCAGGGCGGTCGCGATCCAGGCCCGGCGCGCGGACGGACCTGCCCCGGCGGAGCCCGCCGTCGCCCTGCCCGGACCCGCGGCCGGAATCAGATCCGTCCCGGCGGTCGGGGCCGCTGACACCGCCGTCGGACCGTGGGCGGTGCAGGACGGCGGGACCGCGCCGAATGGACCCCCGGTGAAAGCGCTCACGATGCCGGCGCCCCGGCTCGGTCCGCCCCTCACCGTCCAGACCCTGGGCCCCTACGGCGCTCCGGTCCTGCCGCCCACGCCCGCCGCGCCCATCCTGAGGTCACCCCCCTCTCGAACGGCGCAGACACCGGCCACCGCAGTGCAGAGGGCCGGCGGAATCGGGCTTACCCTCCTCGAGGCGGCGGGCAGCGAGCTCGGTTCAGCCCGCCAGGCCGCCGAATCCGCCGCCGCGAGGGAGCTTGGGACAGCCAGACCGGCGCTCGAAACCGCCGCCTCGCGGGGGCTGGAGGGCGCTCAGGAGGCCGTCCACCAGGCGGCCGGTGCCGTAGCCGGACCCCGGTTGCCGGAGTCCGAGGTGGACGTGGACGCGCTGGCCGGCAGGCTCTACGACCGCATCCGCTCCCGGCTCCGCTCCGAGCTGCTCATCAGCCGCGAGCGGGCGGGCCAGGTCACCGACCTGCGATGAGGCCCCACCATGTCTGAACCCGGCACCACCCTCCGCTTCTCGGTCACGCTGGACAGCCACCAAAGCCTCGGCACCTGGACCAAGTGCGAGGGCCTGGCGGTCGAATACGAGATCTTCGAGTACCAGGAGGGGGGCCTGAACGAGTACGTCCATCGCCTCCCCGGGCGCTGCAAGTACTCGAATGTCCGGCTCACCCGCCCTCTGGACGCGCAGTCGCCGGACCTCGCCAGCTGGCTGTCGAGCGGGCTCAACTCGGTGCACCGGGACAACGCGACCATCACCGCGCTGGATCCGAGCGGCGACGAGATCTACAGCTGGACCCTGGCCCAGGCCTGCCCCGTCAAGTGGACGGGCCCCACGCTGGACGCGGCCGGCAACCAGATCGCGACCGAGGTCCTGGAGCTGGCGCACAACGGCTTCCTGCGCGGCGGGGGTGCGTCGTGAAGGCGAAGCTGGTGGACGCCGACGGCAAGCGCCTGGAGTTCCGCTTCAACCCCAAGGAGTACACCCTCGCCAAGTCGGCGACCTGGAACCGCCCCACCAACAAGGGCGCCAAGAGCAGCACCAAGCCGGAGTTCGGCGGGGTGCAGCCACAGAGCGTGCAGCTGGAGCTGTTCTTCGACGACTGGGAAGGGGGCGGCGACCTCTCGGCTGACATCGAGACGCTGCTCGGCTGGCTCAAGCCGACCGACAAGTCGATCGACACCAAAAAGCCGCAGCCGCAGCTCCTGCATCTGGAGGGAGGGAACACGACACCTCTCGCCAACTTCAAGGGCGTGCTCAAGTCCGTCAGCGCCAAGTACACGATGTTCAACTCCGACGGCAAACCGGTGCGCGCCACGGTCACGATCGCGCTGGAAGAGTTTCCTGAAGATCCTGCGAGGACGAACCCGACCTCCGGCTCCCCCCTGACCCGACGTGCCCGCGTAATCGGCGCCGGTGACAGCCTCCACTCGGTGGCGTACGCGGAGTACGACGATCCGGCCCTCTGGCGCGGGCTCGCCCTGTTCAACGGCATCGACGACCCGCTGCGCCTGCGCCCCGGCACCCGTCTTCTGATCCCGACCGCCGACGAAGCCGCGGTGCTGAGCCGATGACCGACATCTACGTCGGGGTCCGCCCCAAGGTCGAGGTGGGGGGGACCGCCCTCGCCACCGAGCTGGAGGTGTTGTTGGAGCAGGTGGTGGTCGACGACCATCTCCATCTGCCCGACATGTTCCTCCTCCGATTTCGGGACACCGGCCGCGACGTGCTGAAGGGGGGCCGGTTTCAGGTTGGCGCGCCGGTCAAGATCACGGTCCCGGCGGCCGGGGCCGGCCAGGGGGACGTGCTGATCGACGGCGAGGTCACCGCGCTGGAAGCCGAGTACGACGCCCTCGGCAGCCGTGCGCTGGTGCGCGGCTACGACGGCTCCCACCGCCTCCACCGCGGCCGCACCACGCAGACCTACCGGAACGTCAAGGATTCCGACATCGCCCGCACCGTGGCACAGCGGGCCGGCCTCGAGACCGGCACCATCGACGACTCGAAAACCACGCACGACCAGGTCTCGCAGGTCAACCTCTCGAACTGGGACTTCCTCAAGGCACGCGCGGCCGAGATCGGCTTCGAGGTGGCCGTCAGCGAAGGCAAGCTGCACTTCCGGCAACCGAATCCCTCGAGCGACGCGCCCGCCGAAGGCGATCTGACGTCCAGCACCCCTCTCCAACTCGTCTTCGGCAGCGATCTGCTCGAGTTCCGGCCTCGGGTCAGCTCGGCCGAGCAGGTGAAGCAGGTCCAGGTCCGGGGATGGGACTCCAAGCGCAAGGAGGCGGTGGTGGGATCGGCCCCGGCCGGCACCACCAGCGCCGCGCTCGCGGCCACCCCGGCGAAGATGGCGCATGCCTTCGGGGATCCCACCTACACAGCGGTGGATCGCCCTCTCTCGTCGCAGGGCGAGGTGGATGCGGAAGCGAAGGCCATCGCGGAGCAGATCGGCAGCGCGGTGGCCGAGGCCGAGGGCGTGGCGCGGGGCAACCCCAAGCTCCACGCCGGGGCGGCGGTCAGCATCGCGGTGGTGGCGGACCAATTCGCCGGTCGCTACACGCTGACGCATACGCGGCATCTCTTCGACGCGCACGGCTACCGGACCTGGTTCGAGGTCTCGGGGCGCCAGGACCGATCGCTGCTCGGCCTCATCACGGGCGGGACCGGGACCGGTGCCGGCGCGGCCGCGGGGGCGATGGGCGGTGTCGTGGTGGCGCTGGTCACCAACAACGCCGACCCGGAGGGAATGGGTCGCGTCAAGCTCAAGTTCCCCTGGCTCGCCGACAACTACGAGTCCGACTGGGCACGGATGACACAGGCGGCCGCCGGTCCCGACAGCGGAGCCTGCTTCCTCCCGGAGGTGAACGACGAGGTGCTGGTCGCCTTCGAGTTCGGCGACGTGCGCCGGCCGATCGTGGTCGGAGGCCTGCACAACGGCAAGGACAAGCCGCGACTCGGCGACGGGCTGTTCGACAACGGGCAGGTGAAGCGGCGGGGGCTGGTATCGCGGCGCGGCCACCGGGTGGTGCTGTTCGACGACCCCGGCAAGTCGGGCATCGCGCTCATCACCAGCAACGGAAACCTCCGCGTGTCATTGAACGAAACCACGAACGAGATCCATCTCTACTGCCAGGGCAAGATCTCGCTGGAGGCGCAGGGCGACCTCACGCTCAGCTCCCAGCAGAACGTCACCGTGCAGGCGCAGAGCCGGCTCAACCTCCAGGGGCAGGCCGGGGCCAGCCTCAAGAGCTCGGCCGAGGTCGAGGTCCAGGGCGGCCTGGTGAAGATCAACTGAGGGACGAGGTGACAGCATGGGCGCGCCGGCGATCGTGATGGGAGACCGCGTGATGGGGATCTGTCCGAATCACCTGATCCCGGGCCCGCTGGGGGCCCCGATGCCGTCGCCGCCACTCCCGTTCTCGGCGCCGCTGACCATGGGCGTGGTGTCCACGGTGCTGATCGGGGGCAAGCCGGCGGCCGTCATGGGCAGCTCCGGCTTCAACACACCTCCGCACGTCGGCCTCCACCCCTCCGACCCCTTCCTGATGCCGCCCCTGCAGAAGGGGCAGGTGCTGAGCGGGAGCCCGACGGTGTTGATCGGCGGTCAGCCGGCGGCGACCGCGGAGTCGTCATGCACCTGCTGCGTGGCGCCGGGAAACCTGGTGCCGACCGTGACCACGGTGCTGATCGGATGACCCAGACGGACGAGTTCGTCGGCGCCGGCTGGGCCTTCCCGATCCGGACCGATCCCACCGGCCGGATCGCGCTCACGAGAGGAGAGCGCGACCTCGAGGAGAGCATTCAGCTGATCCTCGGCACCGCCTTCGGGGAGCGGCCGATGCGCCCCGAGTACGGGTGCGCGATCCACGACTACGTCTTCGGCACCCTCGACCCCGAGATGATCAGCCGGGTCTCGGTCGCGGTGCGAGCGTCGCTCCTGCGCTGGGAGCCCCGGATCACGGTGGAGGATGTGCGCGTCACCCCGGACCGCGGCGGCGCCGGCCTGGTCTACATCGACATTCGCTACTCGGTCGCCGGCACCAACAGCCCGCGCAACCTGGTCTGCCCCTTCTACACCATCCCCCCCGAGAGCTGAACGATGGCCCTACCGGTTCCGAATCTGGACGACCGCCGCTTCCAGGACCTGGTCGACGAGTCCAAGCGGCAGGTGATGCGGCAGTGCCGGGACTGGACCGACCACAACGTCCACGACCCCGGTGTCACCCTGATCGAGCTGTTCGCGTGGATGACGGACCAGGTCATCTACCGGCTCAACCGGGTCCCCGACCGCAACTACGTGAAGTTCCTGGAGCTGATCGGCGTCCGCCTCTTTCCGCCCACCGCCGCGAGGGCGCCGATCACCTTCTGGCTGGCGGCACCGCAACCCAACACGGTCCGCATTCCCGCCGGGACCGAGGTGGCGACCGTCCGCACCGAAACCGAGGACGCGATCGTGTTCGGCACGGTCGAGAACCTCGACCTCGTGAGTACCTCGTTCCTGACCGCGACCTCGACCGCCCAGGGCCAGCCGCCCCGGCAGCACGGCGACGAGTTGAGCCGTGGTGATGGGTTCGCCTGCTTCAGCGCCACCCCGGTGCCGGGCGACTCGCTGCTGATCGGGCTCCGGGACGCGGTCCCGTCGTGCGCGGTCACGCTTCGGTTCCAATGCCGGATCGAGGGGGTGGGTGTCAACCCCGATTGGCCGCCGCGCGTCTGGGAGGCCTGGGATGGGGCGGCCTGGCAGGCTTGCGAAGTCGAGCGCGATGGCACCGGTGGCTTCAACAAGGACGGCGACGTGATCCTCCACGTCCCCCCCTCGCACGCGGCGTCGGTAATCGAGCGCGCGCGGGCAGGGTGGCTGCGCGCGCGAGTGACGGTGGCGGAATCCGACCAGCCGAGCTATCGTTCCTCTCCACTCGTCACCGCCATCAGCGCGTTCACCTGCGGTGGGACGGTCGAGGCGGTGAACGCGGAGGCGGTGGAGAACGAGGCCCTGGGCACGTCGGAGGGGGTGCCGGGGCAGGTCTTCCGGGTCAGCCGGAGCCCGGTGGTGGCCGGCGACCCCCTGGTCATGGAGGTCAGCCAGGGCGCCGGCTGGGAGGCATGGAGCGAGGTGCCCGACTTCAGCCGCAGCGGCCCCGAGGACGCGCACTTCACGTTCGACCCGGTCGCCGGGGAGGTGCGACTCGGCCCCGGCGTGCGTGAGGCCGACGGCAGCCTGCGTCGGTACGGGAGGACACCCGCGAAAGGCGCCCGCTTGCGCCTCGGCAGGTACCGGACCGGCGGCGGCTTCCAGGGCAATGTCGGACGCGGTGTGATCCGCGTGCTGAGGTCATCGATCCCGTACGTCGCCACGGTCGTGAACCGGAGGGCGGCGGCGGGTGGCGTGGACGGAGAAGACATCGAGAACGCCAAAGTGCGCGGTCCGATCGTGCTCCGCACCCTGGGCCGGGCGGTCACCGTGGAGGACTACGAGCATCTGGCCCAGGAGGCGGCGCCCGAGGTGGCACGGGTCCGCTGCGTGGGCGCGGGGGACGGGGCGGACGCCGGCGGGGTGCGACTGCTGGTGGTGCCGGCGGCCAGGAGTGCCGGCGGGCAGCTCACCCCTGATCAGCTGGTGCCGCCGCGGGGGACGGTGGAGAAGATCGCGAGGCGCCTCGACGAATGCCGGCTGATCGGCACCCGGCTGCTGGTCGAGCCGCCGCGGTACCGGTGGCTGACCGTCACCGCGCGGCTGCGGGCCCGGCCACGCGCCGACCACCGGCAGCTGGAGGCCGCGGTGCTGGAGGCTCTGTACAGCTACTACAACCCGGTCAGCGGAGGCCCCGAGCGCGAGGGGTGGCCGTTCGGACGCACCGTCATCCCGGGCGAGGTCTTCGCGCTGCTGCAGACGCTGCCGGGATGCGACCTGGTCGAGCAGATCGAGCTCTACGAGGCGGACCCCCAGACCGGCCAGCGGGGCCAGGAGGCCGTGCCTTACCTCGCCCTGGAGTCCCATGAGCTGGTGTTCTCGTACCGGCACAAGGTCCTGGTGGAGTAGCCGGATGCGCGCTGTGATCGCCGACCTGCCGACGCCTCATCCCCTGGGCCGCCACCTCCCCGCCGTCTACCAGTCGGGGGATCCGTTCGCGCTCGGGCTGGCGGCCGCCTGTGACCAGGTGCTGGCGCCCGTCTTCGCCAGCCTCGACAACTTCGACGCGTACTTAGACCCCGCGCTCGCGCCGGCGGACTTCGTCGACTGGCTCAGCACCTGGGTGGGCGTGGCTCCGGATGAGTGGTGGCCGCCCGAGCGGCTGCGGGCTTTGGTGGCGGGCGCGGTCGCGCTCTATCGGGTGCGCGGGACGGGGCACGGCCTCAAGGCCTATCTGGAGCTGCTCACCGGAGGCGAGGTGGAGGTCGAGGAGAGCGGCGGCACCGCGTCCGCCACCCAGAGCGGCGCACCGTTCCCCGGCCGCCCCGACTTCGAGGCGGTCGTCACAGTGCGGGGCCTGGCCGGCGCTGGTGAGCCAGACGCCGACCGGCTGGACGCCCTGGTCGCGGCCTGCAAGCCGGCTCACGTTCGGCATCGGGTGGCGATCGCCGGGCCGTCTCCGGGTGGCGCGGCTGCCGAGGAGCCAGACCGATGACCCGGTGCCGGGGAGCCGCCGGCGCCGCCGTGCTCGTGGTCTGCCTGCTGGCGCTGAGCGCGTGCTCGATCTCGATCAACACCTCCTCGACGCCCACCCCCAGCCCTTCACCGACGCCCACCTCCACCGCCAAGCCGGTCTCGGTCGTGATCACCGCCCAGGTGGACAGCGGGCGCTGCGAGACCAGCGCCAACGTCACCATCCTCATGGACAGCCGAGAGGTGGGGACCATGAACGTCGTCAATCAGTTGATTCAGACCGACCGGCTGACCGTCATGCTGCCGCCGGGGACGCACAAGTACTCCCTCCAAGGCACCGCCTTCCTGCAGACGAACGGCCAGAGCTTCAGCCTCAAGGTGAGCGGTCAGGGGCAGGTACAGGTGAACGACGGAACCAACAGTTGGACCCTCCAGGCCGACAGCACACGCCTGGCCCCGGGGGTGTGTCCCACCCAGGGCAGCAGCTGGCCGCTGGTGCTGCAGCCATGACCCCCAGGTCGCCCCGTGCGCGGCGGTGGAAATGGTTGGGATGGACGGCGGCGCTGGTCCTGGTGGCGTCGTTGACCGCGGCCTGTGGCAGCAGCCCGAGTGCCGGCAAGAAGCCCCCGCCAACCCCGACGCCATGCCCGGCGCAGGCCGCACCTGGCGTCTGGGTTCGGGGCTGCGTGGTCCTGTACGACGGGGACAACCTGGATCTGGACGGTGGTCAGGTGAACGTGTCGTCGTACGACCTCGCGTTCGCACAGGGCAGCCTGACCCTGGCCCCCGGCACCCAGGCCGCCTACCTGGGAGTGCTCGACTTCAACAGCATCATGCCCTCCCAGATCGGGGCGTCCAATCTGGGGACCGGCGGGTACCAGCTGAGCCAGCTGGCCACGGGTGGCGTGATGGCGGTGCGCACAGGCCAGGGCCGGCCGGCCAAGGTCCGGTTCGACGTGATCGGGAAGGCGGTGCTGCACCTGTCGTTCTTCACCTACTCGTCCGCCTCGGTCCCCGCGCCTGCCCCGACCACCACGCCGACGCCCTCGCACGGACACCCCACGCCTACCCCGTCGCCGACCAGCCACACCTCGCCCCACGCCTCGCCGAGCGCCTCGCCATCCCCGTAGCTCCACAACCCCG
>CAWBPD010000028.1:0-87831 GCA_963790575.1 Candidatus Dormiibacterota bacterium
CGGCGGTCGCTGGGCCTGGACACGATCGCTTGGGTTGAGGCGGCGGAGCGAGGTTGTCTTGCTTCGCTGAACCCTGCGCGGGCGGCCGCACCGAACGGCCATGCGCGTCATGCTTGATGGCCGGCCGTGCGCGGTGGGCGCGGCGCCGATCCCGTCATGTCGCCGAAGTCCAGGGAGGAGTCAACGCCGATGGCCGTTTTCGAGATGCCGCTCGAGGAGCTGCGGACGTACCGGGGCCGCAACCCGAAGCCGGACGACTTCGACGCGTATTGGGAGGCGGCCCTCGCCGAGGCCAGGCAACTGGACCCGCAGCCGGTATTCGAGCCGGCCGCGTTCGACGGTGTGGTGGCGGACTGCTTCGATCTCTGGTTCACCGGCGTCGGCGGTGCGCGCATCCACGCCCGCCTCTGGCAGCCGAAGGAGGCCCCGCGCCCCCATCCCGCGCTCCTTCGCTTCCACGGCTACGGAGGCCGTGCCCCGGACTGGACGGTGATGCTGGCGTGGGCCGCTCGCGGGTACACGGTGGCGGCCCTCGACTGTCGTGGCCAGGGCGGCTCGTCGGTGGACACCGGCGGCGTGAGCGGAAACACGCGGGAGGGCCACATCGTCCGCGGCCTCGATGACACCCCGGAAAAGCTGCTCTTTCGCCAGATCTTCCTGGACACCGCGGTGCTGGCGCGGGTGGTCATGGACCGCGAGGACGTCGACCCGGCCCGGGTCGGGGCCACCGGCGCGTCTCAAGGCGGCGGTCTGACACTCGCCTGCGCCTCGCTGGTGCCTGAGCTCAAGCTGGCCGCCCCCATCTATCCTTTCCTGTCCGATTACCAGCGGGTGTGGGAGATGGACCTGGCGAAGGCGGCCTATGAGGAGCTGCAGACCTACTTCCGCCTCTTCGATCCCACCCACGAGCGCGAGGCCGAGGTCTTCACGCGGCTCGGGTACATCGACGTGCACCACCTGGCGCCTCGCATCCGCGCCGAGACCATGCTGGTCACGGGACTGGCGGACCAGGTGTGCCCACCCTCCACCCAGTTCGCCGCCTACAACGCGATCTGCGCCCCCAAGCGCCAGGTGCTGTACCCCGACTTCGGGCACGAGAACCTGCCCCGCGTGGACGACCTGGTGTGGGCGTTCATGGGCGGGCTGTGAGCTCCGACCACACCTTCAGGACTCCTCGATCGCCTCCAAGTAGGTGCGATCCCCGTGGACCGCCAGTTCGGCCAGCACCGCGTCTCGGTCGCCCGCTTCGATGAGTCGGAATAGCCGACGGTGGCGTTCAACGTGCTCCTCGATGGACTCGTCCCGCCGCCGGGTGCGTGAGTTCATCGCCATGTAGAGACGCAGTTGGTGCTGCAGGTTCCGGTAGGCCTCCTCCAGCCGCAGGTGCCCGGGCAGGGCGGCCACCGTGAGGTGGAATCCGGAACCGGCGCGGACCAGGCGGCCCCAATCGTGTTCCCGTGTGGCCTCCTCCATCTGCCGGATTGCGTCGCGGCACGCTTCCAGCCGCTCGGGGTCGGACACCGGGACGCCGAGCTCCACCGCCATGCGATCGAGCGCCGCGCGGAAAGTCTCGATCTCCCAGACGTCCCGGCGGCTGAGGGGCGCCACCGTCGCTCCCCGTCGGGGCAAGAGGTGAACCAGGCCCTCGCGTTGGAGCAGACGCATGGCCTCACGAAGCGGTGGGCGGCTGATCCCCAGCTGCTGGGTCAGCCGCTCCTCTATCAGCCGTTCGCCCGGCTTCACTTCACCCGCCAGGATCACGTCGCGGAGCGCGTCGGCGGCAAGCTGGACCAATGAGGGCTGCTTGAGCACATGGATCGCGGGCGTGCGGATCCCCGGATCCGCAGGCCGGCGACCGCCGTTCGGATGGTCCATACTATGCCCTCGTCTCCAAAGATTGTAGACAATAGTCGAACCAGGAGGTCCGCTGTAGGTGCTGGCCGTCGATCGAACCCGACGGAAGGGCCGAGCACGGGTTGCGGGCGCGTGATGCCCCTCCGCGTGACCGCCCTGGGTGACGCGACCCGGGTGGGTCCCGAGGTCGCCGTCAAAGCACTGGCTGACCCGGACTTGCGTCAAACCGGCCGCTGGCTGGTGGTGGGCCAGGAGGCCGTCCTCCCGGAAGGCATGCAGATCGCCGCGCGGACCCTTCGGTACGACGTGGTGCGGGACCCCGAAGACCTGGGGTCGGCCGCCGGCTCCATCGGCTTGCTGGAGGTCGACGGGAGCTCCCCTGGTCGGTATCGTGCTGGTTGCGTCTCTCGCCAGGCGGGACACGCCGCTGCCCTCGCGCTCCGAGGGGCTCTGGACCTGGCGATGGCAGGCAGTGCGAGCGCCGTCGTCTACGCACCGCTGAACAAGGAGGCGTTGCACCGCTCTGGCCTCCGGTTTGTAGACGAGATCCACCTGTTCGCCGCTTGGGTCGGCCGTGAAGAAGGGTTCAGCGAGGTCAACCTTCTGGGTGACCTCTGGCTCTTCCGGGTCACCTCTCACATAGCCCTCGAGCGGGTGGCGAGCGAGATCACGACCGATGCCGTCCTGAGCCGGATCCTGTTCGCTCGGGATCTTTATGAGTCGAGCCCGAGTCCCGAGCCCCCGCATCGCCGTCTCAGCGTTGAACCCGCATGCCGGAGAAGGCGGGGTCTTCGGAACCGAAGAGGGGCGGCAAATCGCTCCCGCTATCGAGCGGGCCAGGGCCCTCGGGGTGGACGTGTCCGGCCCCTATCCGCCGACACCATCTTCATTCGGCAGGGGCGCGAGCGGTTCGACGCGTTGCTTGCGATGTGCCACGACCAGGGGCAGATCGGTTTGAAGCTCCTGGGCTTCGACCGCGGGGTGCCGATCTCGGGCGGGGTGCCGGTGACCGCCGTCACGCCCGCGCATGGCACCGCGTTTGACATCGCCGGGCAGGGCGTCGCGGATGCGCGGCCTATGGAGCAGGCGCTTCGCAGGGCGGTCCGGCTCGGCCCCCCGTGCGAGGGGACCACCACCATACATCGTCCCCAACCGGACGGCCACCACAACAGGAGAACCCTGAATGACTGACACCTACCGCCCGGCCGACACCTACAGCCTGGCGCGGAAGTTCGAATACCTTCGAACCACGGACGTGGTCGACGCCTTGGACGCGGTTGGCCGGCAGGACCTGACCTTGATGAATGAGCGGGTCAAGCCGCTCTGGCAGGGGATGCGGTTCTGGGGGCCGGCGGTCACACTGCGCGCGCTGCCGGCCAACATCCGGATGCCCGTGCTTTCACCCGATGACGCGGTTCGCTCGCACGCGATCTGGTTCGCCGAGCACGCCGGCATGGGCATCGGCGACCATGTCAAGCCAGGCTGTGTTGTCGTCACCGCGACCGAAGGGTGCGGGGAGATCGGTATCTGGGGCTCCAACAACACGCTGGGGATGGTCGCGAGCGGCGCTGTCGGCGTCGTCACCGACGGCTACGCCCGTGATACCGACGAACTGATCCTGCAGAAGACACCCATCGCCTGCCGTGAGCGTGGCCGGCCCATCATCCCCGGGCGCTGCTCCTTCGCCGGTGTCGACGAGGCAGTCGCCTGCGGCGGGGTCCTGGTGCGTCCGGGTGACATCGTCGGGTGCGACGGCGACGGCTGCGTCGTGGTGCCGGCCGAGGTGGCGACGGACGTGGTCCGGATCGCAAGCCGGATTCTGATCGACGACGCCCGCAAGCGCCGCCAGCTGTACGAGAAGACCGGGATCGAGTTCGACCGCACCGTTGCGGTGGAGGAGATGGAAGCGTTTTATGCCGATGTGTGAGCGCTGGCGAGGGAGATCGCGGACGCGCACCGGGCTCGGCGTCGGGGGCCACCCGAACGGACAGGGCCGGGATTGCGGCCAACCCGTGGAAGCATTAGCGAATGTGCCCTGAGCCCGGAGTGCGGTGTCGCTGTGCCAGGCGAAGGTGGACGTGGAGAGGAGGACTCGACAAGTGGACGAACGCAGTGATCAGGGCTCAGGTCTGACCCGACGCCAGGTGCTGGCGGGCGCAGGGCGGGGAGCGGCCCTGTTGACGGTCGGCAGCGGGCTGGCCGGCCTGCTGAGTGCCGCCGGGAGCATTCCGGTATCGGCAGCCGCGCTTGGTTCCGGCCCTGGGAAGGGGAAGGTATCCGGTCAGATCGCGTTCTCCTGGTGGGGCACGGGAGAGCGCAACGCCAAAACGCAGGCGGTGATGAGCCTGTTTCAGCAGAAGTACCCGAAGGCAAGCATTCAGGGTCAGCCGGTCGGCGACTTCACGACCTACTGGCAGAAGCTCACGGTAGAGGCCGCGGCCCACAACCTGCCCGATGTGCCGCAGATGCAGGTTCGATACATGTCGGCATACGACACCCGGCACGCGCTGCGACCCCTCGACGACCTGGTCAAGTCTGGCGCCATCAAGGTGTCTGGCATTCCAAAAGTGGTCGTCGACTCAGGGCGCGGACCGGACAAGAAGCTGTACATGATCCCGACTGGGTCCGCGACCAACAACTGGATGTTCAACGCTTCCATGGTCAAATCGGCCGGCCTGGCGTCCCCCGCCACGCTGAACTCCTGGGACGCGATCCAGAAGTGGCTCCTGGAGGCAAAGGACAAGGTCCCCAGCGGCGTCTACGCGTGCGACCTGAGAGGCGACGACGACTCCATCTGGTGGGCCTGGATGGCAACCCACGGCCATCAGGTGTTCTCCAAGTCGGGGAAACTCGCCTTCCCCAAAAGCGCGATGGTCGCGTACTGGAACTGGTGGGAAAAGCTCCGGAAGGCCGGCGCGACCGTGCCCGCCGCCATGCGCCAGGAGGAGCCGACCAGCAATGTCCAGACGTACCTGGCGACCGGCAAGGTGATGTTCGACGAGGCCCCGTCGAACCAACTGGCCGCCTACACGTCTGCGATCGGTGCCGCGGGCAAGGGCACCATGTCCGTGGCCGCCTTCCCCAAGACTGCACAGGGCAACGGGCAGGTGCTGATCAACAACGGCATGTCCATCGGCGCCAACACCGATAACCTGTCAACGGCGGCGGCATGGGTGAACTTCTTCACCAATGACCCGCAGGGGGCGACCGCCTACGCGTCTGACAATGGAGCGGTAACGGTGACGTCGCTCCTCAACAGTCAGATCGCGGCCGCGGGCGGTCTGGCCCCGGGAACCAAGGAATACCTGCAGTTCATCAAACAGGTCATCGCGAGCAAGCCCACCATCGTGGACTTCCCGGCCAACTATCAGGCCGTCACGTTGTCGCTTACCAACAACTACTCGAATGTCTCCTTCGGCAAGTCGAGCGTGGAGTCGGCGGTCGACGCCTTCTTCAACGACGCCAACTCAGCCGCATCGAACGGGTAGCGGCATGGGAGTGTTTGCCGTTGGTCCATCTGGGGATGGCGGGTCAGGTCCCGCCAGGCCCGGGGCGGGGGACGCGTCCCCGTGAGCTTGCAAGCACTAACCCCCACCGGAACCGCGAACCGCGGCAGGCCTCGCCGGCGGCGGAGGATCGGCCACGACGGACCGGTCGCCTACCTCTTTCTGGCACCCTGGCTGGTCGGACTCGTCGGGATCACAATGGGCCCGCTGCTGGCGTCGCTGGCTTTGTCCTTCACCCATTACGACCTCTTCAACAACCCGACCTGGGTGGGGCTCACCAACTATCAGCAGATGCTGGTCGACCACAATCTGAGCCAGTCGATTCAGGTGACGCTGCTCTACGTCGTGGTCTCGGTGCCGGCGATCCTGGTTCTGTCGCTGGCTCTGGCCATGCTCGTGAACCGCGGGATCCGGGGACTGACTCTGTATCGCGCGCTCATCTACCTGCCATCGCTACTGGGGGGGAGCGTCGCCATCGCGGTGCTGTGGCGCCAGGTATTCGGGGCCGCCGGCATGCTCAACCAGATCCTGGCGTTGGTCAACATCCACGGTCCGAGCTGGATCGGCAGCCCGAGCACGGCGCTCTACACGCTCGTCGTCTTGAACGTCTGGCAGTTCGGCGCCACCATGATCATTTTTCTGGCCGGGCTGCGCCAGATTCCACAGGACCTGTACGAGGCGGCGCGGGTCGACGGCGCTGGTCAGGTGCGTCAGTTCCTGCATGTGACTATTCCGATGCTATCGCCGGTGATCTTCTTCAACGGGCTGCTGGTGTTGATTCGCGCCTTCCAGGTCTTCACCTCCGCCTACGTGATCAGTACGGGCAGTGGCGGTCCTGCCGGGTCGACGCTCCTCTACTCGCTCTACCTCTACCAGCAGGGATTCATCGATTACAACATGGGCTACGCGGCAGCCATGGCCTGGGTGTTGCTCTTCGTGATCGCCGCCTTGACCGGCATGGCCTTTCTGACTGCCAGGTTCTGGGTCTTCTACGGGGATCAGGGCTGATGGACGCCTCGATCGATCGGCGCCGCGAGCGTATGCGCCGGCAGCCCCCGTCGACCCATCTGCTCGGCATCGGTGTACGGCACGTGGTCCTGGTCGCGCTTCTCATCGTGATGCTCTATCCGCTGGTGTGGATGCTGGCCGCCTCGTTCGAGCCCAGCGCGCTGATCTTCGTGAATGCGGGGCTGCTGCCCAAGGCGTGGACCTTTGGCAACTACCGGTCGGGATGGTTCCCGCTCCAGGACCTGTCGTTCGGGAGGCTCTTCTTCAACTCCCTCGTGATCTCTTGCCTGAGCGTCGTGGGCACCGTGTGCTCGTGTCTGCTGGCCGCATACGCGTTCGCCCGACTTCGATTCGGCCTGCGGGCTGTCCTGTTCGCGGTGATGCTGGTGACGATCATGCTGCCCTACCAGGTGCTGATCATTCCGCAGTACATCCTCTTCCTGCATCTCAACTGGCTGAACACGTATCTCCCACTCATCGTGCCGCGGTTCCTGGGCGTGGATGCGTTCTTCGTGTTCCTGATGGTGCAGTTCATTCGGGGCATCCCGAGGGAACTCGACGAGGCGGCGATCATCGACGGGTGCGGGCACTGGCGGTTGTTCCTCCGAATCATCGTCCCGCTCTCGGTGCCGGCGATGGCGACGACCGCGATCTTCACGTTCATCAACTCGTGGAACGACTTCCTTGGTCCGCTGCTCTATTTGACCAAACCGTCGATGTACACGGTGCCACTGGGCCTGAACCTCTTCCTCGATTCGAGTGAGACGTCCCAGTGGGGACCGCTGTTCGCGATGTCGGTCCTGAGCATGGTTCCGATCTTCCTGCTCTTCTTTGCCTTCCAACGATTGCTCACGCAGGGGATCGCGACTACCGGCATCAAGTAAGCAAGAGGGGTACTACCATGCGGATAGCGGTTGCCAACGACCACGCCGGCCTGCTCTTTAAGGGCCATGTCCTGAACCACCTGCGGGAACTGGGCCAGCGGAGCACAACGATGTGAATGTCGCCTGTCTCGGGGCGTGGGCTGTGGGGCCGACCATCGCCAGCGAGGTGCTGACGTCGTTCCTCGGCGCCCGGTTCAGCACCGACGTGAATTTCAGGAGGAGGGTGGCCCAGCTTCGGGCGATGGACGAGCACCGGCAGGGGGCTTCGCCTCAGGTCTGAGGGCCCGGACCGTCGGCCGCCGCTCACCCGTCCTGGTCTCGCCTGCCTACCCGCGGAATAAGATTCGCGGGTGGCGCGCGTACCGATGGGGGGCGCTGGCGAGGTCCAGCTGCGAACACTGCCGATGCAGGTGGCCGGCGTGGTGGCGCGGCGGGTCGCTTCGGATGAGTTCGCGGATGGGCTGCTGCCGTCGGAGCAGCGGATATCCTCCGAGTTCGCGGTCTCGCGGGCGGTGGCGCGAGAGGCGCTGAAGATCCTGGCCTCGGTGGACATGGTCGAGATCTCGCAGGGGCGGCGGGTGGTGGTCCGGCCCGCCGCCGAGTGGGACTACCTGAACCCCCTGCTCCTGGAGTGGCTGCCGCCGGACCAAGTGCCCAGCATCCTCCAGGAACTGCACGACGCGCGCCTCATCATCGAGCCCGGTCTGGCGGCCCGGGCAGCGCGGACGGCGAGCTCGGACGACCTGGCGCGGATGCGCTCGACCCTGGACGGGATGGCGGCGACCCTGGAGCGGCCGGAACGGTTCCTTGAGCACGACCTCCAGTTCCACCTGGAGGTGTGCAAGGCGACCCGCAACCGCATGCTCGACCGCTTCATGTACGCATCCCGCTGGTGGCAGTCGGCGAGCCGCCGGATCACCAACCGGGCTCCCTCCGCGCTGCCGACGGCGCTCGCCGACCACCGCGAGATCTACGAGGCGATCGAAGCCGGCGAGCCGGAGCGGGCGGAGCGGGCGATGCGTCACCACCTGCACATGACGGCGCCGCTGCTGGAGAAGCCTCCTCACTGAGCGCAGCGCCCGCCGCCGGCGCGGTTCCCGCTTTACCTCTGAAAGTTGGGACCTCACGACGCTGGCGGGTCCCCGAGTGCCGGGTTACTTCTCGGTGCCCCGGGTCCCCGAGTGCCGGCAATCGGGGTACTTCTTATACACTCAGCGGACAAGTTTGAGGACTACGGGAGGGCACGGGCGGCGGCTCCGTGAGGGCGTGAAGGAGAGAGGATGAAGATCACCGACATCAAGACCGCAGTGGTGGCCTACCACGGCAGGGCGACGCTGGTGCGCATCGACACCGACGAGGGGCTCAGCGGATACGGTGAGGCCAATCCCGACGCCGGTGCCGCCGCCATCGTGGGCCTGATCGGCGAGCTCAAGCCCGAGCTGGTGGGCGAGGACCCGCGCAACGTCGAGGCGCTGTGGGAAAAGGTCCGCCGCCGCCACGTCTTCAGCGGCCCGCAGGGCGGGATCTTCCTGATCGCCCTGTCCGGGATCGAGCTGGCGCTCTGGGACCTGGCCGCGAAAGCCGCCGGCCAGCCGCTCTACCGGATGTTCGGAGGGCGCTTCCGTGATCGCGTCCGGCTCTACTGCGACTGCGGCGACGGGGACGACCCGAACGGCTCTCCCGAGGGCTGCGCGGCCCGCGCCCGCCGCGTCGTTGCTGAGGGCTTCACCGCGGTCAAGTTCGACATCGACAACCCCTGCGACCCGGACCGCTTCGATCGGGCCAACTACACGGCCAACGCGAAGGAGATCCGGAAGATGGTCCGGCGCGTGGAGGCGGTCCGCGAGGCGATCGGCCCCGACATCGACCTCTGCATCGACCTCCACGCCCGCTACGACGTGCCCACCGCCTGCCGCATCGCCTGGGAGCTGGAGCCGTACAAGCTGCTCTGGCTGGAAGAACCGATGCCGGCCGAGAACGTCGACGCGCTGCGTCAGGTGCGCCAGCGCAGCCGGACCCCGATCTGCGTGGGGGAGAACCTCTACCTGCGCTGGGGCTTCCGCGAGCTGCTGCAGCAGCAGGCGGCTGATGTGGTGATGCCCGACGTGCCCAAGTGCGGCGGCCTGGCGGAGAGCCGGAAGATCGCCAACCTGGCCGAGGTCTACTACGTCCCCTTCGCCCCGCACCTGGTCTCCAGCCCACTGGGCACGATGGCCACCGCCCAGGTCTGCGCCTCGGTCCCCAACTTCTTGCTCCTCGAGTGGCACGCCCTGGAGGAACGGAAGGCGTGGGACAGCTACGTGAAGGTGCCGGAGGAGGTCGGTTCGATCGTGCGGGACGGGCACATCGCCATCCCCGAGCTTCCCGGGGTGGGGGTGGAGCTGGACCTGGACGGGGTCCGGGCTCACGCGCTGCCCGGGTACGGCGTGTTCGAGTAATTCGGGAAAGGCACCAGGAACGAGGGAGGGCTTGGAATGGCGCAGCAGCTGACGCTGGAGAGGATCGACGAGACCGCGGCTCGGTTGAAGCGCCTCTACTCGGCGCTGATCTACGACATCATGGACGAGGAGGGGCTGCCCAACCAGTGCCTCGACCTGGCGATCGCGCCGCTGGACCGGATGATGCAGATCGCCGGGCCCGCCTACACGGTAGCGGCCGGGCCTGACATGCGCACCCACGAGGAGCAGCCGCCGAACCCCAAGCTGGAGAACTTCGGCGTCTTCCGCGGCATGTATCCCGGCTGCGTGCCGGTGGTGGCGGCGGCGGGGGAGCGCCAGAGCGGCATCTGGGGCGAGCTGATGAGCAACGCCTCCAAGGCGCGCGGGGCGCGGGGAGTCGTCATCGACGGCGGGATCCGTGACGGCCGACTCCTGTTCGAGATCCCGGACTGGGCGGTGTTCGCCCGCTATACCTCACCCATCGAGTCGCTCGGCCGGTCGCGGATCCGGGACCTGGAGGTGCCGATCTCAATGACGGGGACCCTCACCTCGCAGGTCCGGGTCAACCCCGGCGACTGGGTGTTCGGCGACATGGACGGCGTCATCGTGATCCCGCAGGATGGCCTCTTCGACATCCTCGCCAAGGCGGAAGCGGCGGCGGCGATCGAGAGCCAGTCGCGCGCGGAGGTGCAGGCCGGCGTGCCGGTGGCGGAGGTCTACGCCAAATACGGACGCCTCTGATGCGGATCACATCGATCGAGACCATCGTCGTCGACGCCGTTCGCTGCCCCTGGACGTTCGTCCTGGTCAGGACCGATGAAGGGCTGACCGGGGTCGGAGAGGCGACGCTGGAGGGCCGGGCGGAGACCGTGGCGGCGGCGGTCCGGGATCTCTCGCGGCGGCTGGTGGGCGAGGATCCGGCACGCATCCAGCACCTGTGGCAGCGGCTCTACCGGCAGGGCTTCTGGCGCAACGGCGTGATCCAGATGACCGCTCTCTCGGCGGTCGACCAGGCGCTCTGGGACCTGAAGGGAAAGGCGCTCGGGGTCCCCGTCTACGAGCTGCTGGGCGGCGCCTGCCGCGAGCGGGTCCGCCTGTACGCGAATGGGCCGCGCGGGGAAACCCCCAGGGAGCTGGCAGCCTCCGCCTCGGGGATCGTGGCCGCCGGCTTCGGCGCCCTGAAGATGGGTGGGCCGGGGCCCACGCTGCCGGTCGACGGTGCCGGCGCGCTGGCTTTTGCGGTCGAGAACGTGGCCGCCGTGCGGCAAGCGGTGGGCCCGGAGGTGCGGATCGGGATCGATGTCCACGGCCGCCTGTCGCCGGTGATGGCGATCGCGTTTGAGGAGGCGGTGCGGCCCTACGGCATCTGGTTCCTGGAGGAGCCGGTGCTGCCCGAGTTTCCGCTCGGGATGGCGGAGGTGGCGCGGCGGTCGGTGGTGCCGATCGCGACCGGGGAGCGGCTCTTCGGCAAGTGGGAGTTCCGCGACCTCCTGACGCAGGACGCGGCCGCACTCTGGCAGCCTGACCTGGCGCACTGTGGGGGCATCTCGGAGGGCCTGCGGATCGCCGCCATGGCGGAGCTGAACTTCGCGGGCCTGGCGCCGCACAACCCGCAGGGGCCGGTCAACACCATGGCCTCGGCGCACCTGGCGATGGCGATCGCGAACTTCGTCGCGCTCGAGTTCCTGTTCGACCGCCCGCCGTTCGAGAACCAGCTGATCAAGAGCCCCCTCCCGGTGGCGGACGGGTGGCTCACGGTGCCGCGCAGCCCGGGGCTCGGCATCGAGCTCGACCTCGAGGGATGCGCCGCCCACCCCCACCGCCCCTCCGACCAGCCGCACTGGTTCCACGACGACGGGGCGGTCGCGGACTGGTAGGTCGAGTTGCCACCCGTTGGTGCACAGTGCACCACCGGGCCCTATTTCGAGGAATTGAGCCCCGTTGGTGCACCTCGGGGTGGCCGGGTCAGCCTGGACAGGAGACTCCGTTCACACCAGTCGTGCCCTCGGCGTAGGCGATCGCCTGCAGCCGGCCCCTCGGCAGCTTGATCATCCCCCGTTGGTGCACCATCGGGGCTCGTTTCGCTGATTTGAGCCCCGGTGGTCGCACCTTCGGGTTTATCGATGGCTAGCCCTTGACGGCGCCCAGGGTCAGGCCCTCGACCAGGAAGCGCTGCGCGTAGCCGTAGAGGACGACGACCGGGATCGACACGATCAGCGAGGCCGCCATCAGCTGGCCCCAGGGCAGGATGTCACCGACGATCATCGACTGGAGTCCCACCGGCAGCGTCATCAGCCCGTTGTTGGTGATGAAGACGTACGCGAACAGGAACTCGTTCCAGGCGTTCGTGAACGTGAACAGCGCGACCGCCAGCAAGGCCGGCCGGGCCAGCGGCAGCACCACCCGCCAGAAGGCTTGGAAGCGCGTCGCCCCGTCGACGAACGCGGACTCCTCCAGCTCCTGCGGCAGGCTGCGGTAGTAGCTCATCAAGAGCCAGGCCGCGAAGGGGATCGTGAACGTGGGATAGGCCAGGACCAGCGACAGCAGGTTGTTGATGATGTGCAGGACGCTGAAGATCTGGTAGAGCGGGATGAAGAGCAGCGCCCCCGGCATGATGTACGTCAGGAGCAGCCCGACCGCGATACCTCCCGCTCCCCGGAACTTGAACCGCGCCAGCCCGTAGGCCGCGAACGCCGAGAGCGCGACCCCGAGCAGGGTGGACGCGCTGGCCACGATCAGCGTGTTGCGGAACCAGGTCAGGAACGGGTTCTGCGAGACCAGGGTCCCGAACTGCTGCAGCGTCCAGGGGGACGGCCACAGGAGCAGGGTCCGGATCTGCTCCTGCAGGTCGGTCTTGAACGCGGTCACCACCATCCAGTAGAGGGGGGCGAGGGCGAAGAAAACGAGGCAGGCGAGGCAGAGCCAGATCGGGATCCGGCCGAACACGTCACGGGTCCGCCGGCGCAGCCCCTGGGCTCGGACCAGGCGGTCATGGAGGAAGACGCCGTAGCCGATGGTGAAGAAAAGGATCAGGGCCATCGCGATGCCGAACTTCCAGACCAGCCCCGGGTTGAAGATGATGAGGAGGACCACGACGGCCGCGGCCGCTCCGATCGCCAGGAGAACGCGGTAGCGGCTGATGAACCGGTCCCACGGCAGCGAAGGCTGGTCCCGGCCGCTGCGGCGCAGGTAGCGCGAGAGCGCGCCCACCATGATCGCGGTGATCGGCAGCATGGTCAGCGCCACCGCGGCTCCCGGACCGTATTCGAGCTGGGAGATCGCCTTGATGTAGGCGTAGACGACGAACGGCATGGTCGAGTTGGCGGGGCCGCCCTGCGTCATCAGCCACACGATGTCGAATGTGTTGAAGGTCCAGATGGTGGACAGAAGCGGCGTCACGATGAGCACGAACCGGAGACCCGGAAGCGTGACATGGATGAACCGGCTCCAGGCCCCGGCGCCGTCCACGGAGGCCGCCTCGTACTCGTCCTGCGGGATCGACTTGAGGCCGGCCAGGAAGTTGATGGTGAAGAAGGGAATCCCCTTCCAGATGTTGACCAGGATCACGACCGGCATCGCCAGCGTCGTCGAGCCGAGCCAGGTCGCAGGCCAGGAGTCGATGAAGTGGAGCCGGTAGAGGAGCGGTCCGAGCCCGGTCGCCTGCAGGACGCCGTTGAGTCCGCCGAAGAGCGGATCCACGAAGGAGCGCCAGGCGAGCGCGGTCGCGATGGTGGGGATGATCCAGGGCAGGAGCACGAGCGCGGTCGCGACCGACCGCCCCCGTCTCAGGTTGTGGAGCACGAGGGCGGCGATCAGACCGAGGGTGAACTTGAAGACCTCGGAGTAGACGGTGAACACGACGCTGTTGGCGATCGCGTTGCGGAAGAACCGGTCGTGCCAGATCTGGACGTAGTTCTGGATGCCGACGAAGACGAGCACGCCGCCCGTGTGCGTCTGCGTGAAGCTGAGCCAGATCGAGTAGAGGAAGGGCAGCGCGATGATCACGATCATCACGAGCAGTCCGGGGCCGACGAAGCCGACCGCGAGGCCCGCGTCGCGCCCAAAGACGCGCCGGTGGAGGGGCTCCTGTCGGGCGGCGAGGGGGGGCGACGCGAGCAGGCTCATGACTGCGGGAAACCCTGCTGCGTAAAGATGGACTTCATCCGCTGCTGAGCGGTCGAGATCGCCTCGGACATCGTCGCTTTCTTGTTGACGATGTCACCCAGCATATCGTTCAGCACATAGGTCGAGGTGACGGCCTGGCCCGCCGAGCTCGCCGTCTGCGGGAAGTTGAGGCCGGTAGTGGTCGTGATCGGGACCGGCTGGGTCAGGCCCTGATACTGGGCCTTGAACGCCTTGTCACCGTTGAGGTAATAGGGGTGGGAGTGCCACACCTGTTGGTAGGCCGGGAGCACGAGGCCGACCGAGTCCTTGACCATCTGGAGGAAGCCCTGGCCGAAGGCGACGTACTGGGCCAGGATCTCCGCCAGCTCCGGCTCTTTGGCACCCTTGAAGATGACGAACGCCTCGCAGCCGCCGAACAAGAGCGGCTTCTTGACCGCCGGCCCGATCGGACCGTTGAAGAGCAGCGTCTCGTTGTAGACAGGGTTGCCGGTCGCATGCGACTGCGCGTAGAGGCTGTAGGCGTTCTGGGTGAAGCCGATGGTTTCCGCCAGCCAGGCCTCGTTGTTGCTGGTGTCTCCCCAGCCGAACACGCCCGGGGGCAGCATATTCTTGTACTTCGGGCTGGAATACGTCTCGACCAGCCAGTTGATCGCTTCCTTGGTCGGATCGGCGTACTTGCCCTCCCCGAAGATCACCTTGGTGCCGGTGTCGTCGTTGACCGCCGCGCCGTAGGAGTTCAGGACCCAGCTGATGGTCCCGCCGCCGTCGCCGCTGTTGTTGAACGTGAGCCCCCAGCCGTAGCGTTGCTGGCTCGGATCGGAAATCTCCAGCGCGATGTCACGCAGCTTGTCGAGCGTGATCGGGCCGGGGCTGAACTCGCTCGTCTTGATGCCCTTCTCCTTGAGCCAGTCCTTGCGCGCGAACCAGCCGTTGATGAGCGAAAAGAAGGGGATCCCGTACCAGTCCTTGTTCGGCCCCAGCTTGAGGTAGCGCTCATCGATGCTCATCGGCTGCCCGTAATGCGTCACCATGTCCTGCACGGCCGAGTTGACAGGAACGATGTCGCCCAGCTGGTAGTACTGAGCCGCGAAGCGCGAGGGGTCGATGAACGCGCAGTCGGGCGGGTTGCCGGCCTTCACCGCGGCGTCCTCGCGGGGAACGATGTTGCCGGTGTCGACGTTCAGCACCGACGCGTTCACGGTGGTACCGGTCTGCTGCGCGAATGCCTGGCACGCATTCAGGAAGTCGGTGTTGGTGGTCTGGAAATACTGCTGGGACGCGATCACGTTGAGCGTGCGTCCCTGGTAGGCCTTCGCCTTGGAGGCCAGCCAGTCGGGCAGCTGGGCCGAAGACGCACCTTTCGGGTGCGGGGCGTTGCTGGACGACCCGGAGCCGCCCGACGAGCCGCAGGCGGCCAGGCCGAGGCTGACCGCGCCCGCTCCCATGGCGCCCAGGAATCGGCGACGGGTCAATCCGGGGTCATCTTTCTCCACTTGCTCCCTCCTTGGGAAGGTTTCGGCCTCGAGCGCCGTTTTTCACGCCAGTTCGCGGCAACGGTAGCAAGTTCCTGCCGGCTTGGCAACGAACTGAGTCAGTGACCTGACAGGACCCCATGGCGTCTCCCGAGAGTCCCACTGGCCGCGGCATCGCGGTCCGGGTCAGGCCCGGGATGCGCGCCATCGTGCGAAGTCGGCCTCGATGTCGTCCGCCCACACCGAGACGTCCATCTGGCCCGTGGTGTAGACGCCCTCGGCCAAGCGCGATTTGCCGAAGACGTCGCGCAGCCGCACGTCTTCGGAGTGCGTCACCACCTCCTCCAGCAGGTGGGGCGGGATGAACGTGACTCCGGCCGGGGTGCCGAGCACGGCGTCGCCCGGCATCACGGTCGCGCCGCCGATCCGGACTGCTCCGTTGACCTGCGCCAGGGTGACCTCCGCGATCGCCGACGGGTCGACGCCGCGGTGGAAGACCTGCAGGCCCTCGATCGCACCCATCCGCAGCGAGTCACGAATGCCGCCGTCGACCACCAACCCGCCGCCCTTGGTGCGGGCCGCCGTGGCGGTGGCCAGGTTGTCACCGATCACGGTCCCGTCCCGGACCTTCCCGAACAGGTCCACGACCAGGACGTCGCCCGGCTGCAGAGAGTCGATGAGCCACGTGTTCTGCTTTCCCGCCGGCCATCCTTCCTCATTGCCGGAGGCGTTGACCACCTCGTCCAGGTCGGGCCGCTTGGGAACGAAGACGGCGGTCAGCGCACGGCCCACCAGGATCTGGCCTGGATGCAGGGAGTGCCAGCCGCCCTCGAACTGAAAACGATAGCCGTGGCCCCGCTCCAGCGTTCCCCACGCCTCCTCGTTGGTGACCTGGCGCAGCCGCTCCAACAGGCCGGCGGGCGCCTGGGGCCGTCCGTCGTCCGAGCGCGGGAACGGATTCAGCGGCGTCAGGGCACGGACGCGCTGAGGCGAGTTGAACACGAGGTCGATGCTCATCAAGTGGCCTCCAGGGGTCCCGCGACGACGCAGCTGGCGACGGCGCCGCGGAGGTGTTCATCCATACGGGCTCGGGCCGGCAGGGGGCGGACGTGCGGCTCATCAGCGGGTCGCGCCCTCAAAGCCCGTCCTCGACGTTCGACCGCAAACGGGACCCGGCCGGCGTCGCCCGGCGGCTGCCATCCGGCTGCTCGACTCGTTGCCACGGCAACATCCTAGCGAGCACCGGTCTACCTGTCGAACAGGTCTTGCTGGACCACGGTGCCCGGGAGCGAAAGAGGGCCACGGAACGGCAGGACGGCAGTCAACCTATCAGGTTGCTAGACTCCCCGCCGATCGACAGATCGGTGGTGTTGGACGGTCGCTGTTCACCGTTCACCGATCAGGTCAGCAAGTTCTACGGGCGGGCGACTTCAGCCCGCATTCAGTCCCGCGTTGGGAGGGAGAAGCAATGAGTGATGCGGTCTCGAGACGCCGGTTTCTCGGCTACCTCGGCGGTGCCGCCGTGGGTGGGGCGAGCCTGGCTCTCGCCGCGTGCGGGTCGTCCGGCCCGGGCAACGCCCGGCAGCCGCTGAAGGGCGGCGCCTCGGCCAAGCTTCCCGCCTGGCTGGAGGCGGAGGCCAAGCCGTACCACGGTCACAGCCTGCAGGTGGTCCAGCAGCAGCAGTACTTCGCGCAGACGGGCACCGACTTCCAGAACGCTTGCGACACGTTCGCGAAGCTGACCGGCACCAACGTGACCGTCTCCACCGTGAACGCCGACGCCGGCACCGTGATCAGCAAGTTCGACTCCGCGGTGAAGTCAGGAGATGTCCCCGATCTCCTCTTTTTCCAGGGCAGCCGGTTCCCCGCCGCGCTCCAGCAGCTGGGCGACCTGCAGCCGATGGACGACCTGGTGAAGGACCTGGAAACGCGGTACGGCCCGATGGCCGACTGCAACAAGATCAACCTCGACTTCAAGGGCCACTACTGGGGCGCGCCCTACTTCGCGCTCGCCAGCGGCTGGTTCGCGCGCAAGGACTGGCTGGCCGAGAAGAAGATCAGGCTCAGCGAGATCAAGACGTTCACCGACGCGCGAGATGTCGCGCTCGAGCTTTCGGATCCCTCCAACCAGCGCTGGGGCTGGGGCATCTCGTACAACAACAGCGGTGATGGCGCCGGCTTCCTCCTGAGCGTGATCGAGGCCTACGGCGGCGCGATCTGCGACGACTCGGGCACCAAGGTCGTCTTCAACTCCCCCGAGACCCTGGAGGGGGTGAACTTCATCGCCGACCTTTACACCAACCCCAAGTACTCGAAGATGCTGCCGCCCGGGATCGCAGCCTGGACCGACACCTCCAACAACCAGGCCTGGCTGGCGGGGCTGATCGCCTTCACGCCCAACCAGTACAGCCTCTACGCGCAGTCGTTCGCGCAGCAGAACCCGGTCTACCAGGTCACCGCGACCTTCCCCGGCTTCACCGGGCCCGCCATCTCGCAGGTCAACACCGTCGGCGACTGCCAGGCCTTCATGATCCTGAAGGGGGCCAAGGAGGCGGGCCTCGCCAAGGTGCTGGCCAAATACCTCTCCTACGGCGAGCCCCTGTTGCAGATGGTCAAGGACTCCGTCGGGCAGGTGCTCCCCGCCTACAACGACATCTGGTCGTCGAACAAGTACTACCTGCAGGGAGACCAGGCGTTCAAGGGTCAGTACGCGACGCTGACCGAGAAGCTTCCGATCATCTCCAAGGGCGGCTACCACTTCCCACAAGCCCCGAGCGCCGGCCAGCAAGCGGTGCAGGCCGGGTACCTGCTCAACGAGATGATGGGCCAGATCATCGGGAAGAAGCAGACGGCCAAGGAAGCGATCGCCTCCACCAACCAGCAGATCATCCAGGTCTTCAACCAGCAGGGCCTGCAGCAGTGACGGGCTGCGGCTGATCACGTCCCTTTCTGCACACCCCGGGCCTACAACCCGCGCGGTAAGGCCGGGGTGTGTGCAGAACCGGCCCCCAAGTGCGGCGCCCGCGGGGGCGTGCGCGAGGCACACTAGCTTCGTATGCGCATCACCGCCATCGACACCTGGGTCGTCAACGTGCCGCTCCGGGTCGCCTTCGCGAGCAGCTTCGAGACCAAGACCGGAACCACCCGCACGGTGATCCGTGTGACCGCCGACGACGGCCAGGTGGGCTGGGGAGAGACGATGCACGGCCGCCCCACGCGCGCCATCGTCGAGCGCATCAAGGGCGACTACCTGGGTCTTGACCCCCGCGCCACCGCCGAGGTGATGCGGCGCAACCACATGGTGCCGTTCTTCCACGGCTACCTCGGCTACTGCGCGATCGCGGGACTCGAGATGGCGCTCTTCGACCTGGTCGGGAAGGCGACTGGGACGCCGCTCCACCTGATGCTCGGCAGCGCCACCACCGTGGAGATTCCGATCACGGCGCTGCTGACCCGGGGGGAGGTGCCGGACGCGAGCCCCTCCGAGCTGCCCCGGGCGCTGGCTACCGCCGCGTCGACCATCGTGGCCGAGGGTGGCTTCCGATCCCTCAAGCTGAAGGGCTCGACGGACGTGCGGTCCGACGTGGCGGTGATGCGCGAGCTGCGCCGGGCGCTGCCGGAGACGGGGCTGCGGGTCGATCCCAACGCGGTGTGGTCGGTGCCGGACTCGCTATGGGCGGCGCGCGAGCTGGAGGAGCTTCACCTGGAGTACCTGGAGGACCCCTGCGAGGGGATCGAGGGCATGGCACGGGTGGCCGCCGTGACCAGGACGCCGCTCTGCACCAACATGTGCGTGGTCCGGTTGGAGGACTTCGCGCCCGCGATCCGGGCCCACGCGGTCCAGGTCGTGCATGCGGATCCTCACAAGTGGGGCGGCATCCATGCTTCGGTGGCGATGCACGCCGTCTGCCGCGCGTTCGGACTCGGGGTGGGCCTGCACAGCGGTGGCGAACTCGGCATCTCCATGGCCTGCGACCTCGCTCTCGCCGCCGCGCTCGGCATCGACTATCCGGCCGACGCCATGTACTACCTGTTGGTGGAGGACGTGGTCACCGAGCCGCTGCGGGTGTCGGGCGGCGCGATCGCGGTCCCCCGGGGCCCCGGGCTGGGCGTGGACGTGGACCTGGAGAAGCTGGCGGAGTTCGCGGCGCGGAATGAGAAGGAGGGCGATCACACGCTCTGATCTGGTGGTGGCTGGGGCTCCGGCCCAACGTCACCGCCAGAGGTCGCGACTGGCCCGGCGCGCTCCCTCGGCCAGGGCCTCCAGCTTCGCCCACATCACAGTCGGGTGGACACGCCGGACGAAGGGGCCCTGGGCAAAGCCGCAGTCGGTGCCGGCGAGGACGCGATCACGGCCGACCAGCCGGGCCAGCCTGACCAGCCGCTCACGAATCAGCTCCGGGTGCTCGACGACGTTCGTGGCGTGGCTCACGACGCCTGGAACCAAGCTCCTGCCGGCCGGCAGCTCGACGTCCTTCCACACACTCCACTCCCACTCGTGGCGGGGATTCGCCTGCTCGATCGCGTAGGCCCCGGCGGGAACGCGGAGGATCAGGTCCACGATCTCGGCCAGCGGCACGTCGCCCACGTGCGGCGCGTTCCAGCTGCCCCAACACACGTGGTAGCGCACCCTGTGCTCCGGGATGCCGCTGAGCGCGTGCCGCAGCGCCTCGACGCGTGGCTGCGCCCAGGCTCGGTAGGCGGAGCGGTCGCCCTCCAGGTAGTCGAACATCATGGGCAGGTACGCGTCGTCCACCTGGACCTGAAGGCCGGCGTCCACGATCATCCGGTACTCCTCGTGCAGCGCGTCCGCGACCGCGAAGAGGAAGTCCTCCTCGCTTGCGTAGTGCTCGTCACGACGCCAGGGCACGACGCTGGCCGGGGCCACGACGGGGAGGAACCCTCGTGTCACCCCCGCGGCCGCCATCGCGGCTTTCAGGTTGGCGATGTCGCGCTGGAGCGCTGCCTGACCGGTGTACGACACGGGGCCGACGCAGACCCAGATGCCGAGCGTGCCCACGAAGCCCTGCGTGGATTCGTACTCCGCGTAGAACTCCGGGAACATCCGCTTATCGGTGCCCTCGGCGACGACGGCGGGCGTTCCCGGCTCGTCCGGTCGCAGTTCGAACCCACCCAGGCGCTCCCGAACGTAGCGGGACCAGCTGACCGACTTCCCGTACTCCCCGTCACTCACCACGTCCACACCGGCTTCGGCCTGCCTGGCCACGACTCCGGCCACCGACTCGCGGAGCACCCGCTCGTACAGCGCTTCGTCGTACGGCTGCCCGTGCTCCTTCAGTTGAAGGATCTCAACGAGCGCCGGTGGCCGCACGAGGCTGCCGACATGCGTCGTGAGGATGCGATCGGGTCGGTCCTGCGCTGGCATGCCCCGATTCTGGCAACACCGGCCGGCGGGGTCAGGGGCGTCGCGCGGTGCCAGGTGCGCTCGCAGTCGGTGTCGGCGATACGGTCGCGCTCGGGGTCGGGGTCGGACTCGGGGCTCCCGGCGGAGGCGTGTTCGTGTAGGAATAGATCGCCCACACGAGCGCTACGCACGCCGCGACGACGACCAGGAACGCGAAGACTCCGCAGCCTTTCCCCACATCTGATCCAACGTGAAAGGGCCCCGGCGGGTCACGCGCCGATCCGGACCCGAACCGGATACAGAGGACACACCAGCGGTTTCGGGTTGCTGGTGACCCAGAGGTGCCAAAATAGCCCCCCGCGCGTCAATAGCCGAGCTTGGGGTCGATGACTCCCTCGAGCGGCCGGCCTGCCAGGCGAGCCTCGATGTTGGCGGTGATCCGTCGCCTCAGCCCTTCGCGCTCGGTCTCGCTTGGGTTGGCGGTGTGCGGTGTGATCAGGCAGTTGTCAAGGTCCCACAGAGGGTGGTCGGGCGGCAGCGGCTCGGGATCGGTGACATCCAGGCCGGCCCCGGCGATCCATCCCTCCCGCAGCGCCTCCACCAGGTCGTCCGTCTTCACCAGTGGGCCACGACCCACATTGACAAGTAGGCACCTCGAGCCCATCGTGCGGAGCTCCTCGCGCCCGATCATGCCCCGCGTCTCCGGCGTCAAGGCAGGAGCCAGCACGACCACGTCCGTGTCGCGAAGCGCCTCGTGCAGCTGCGCCGGCGGTACCGTCTGCTCCGCACCGGGGACGGACGGCGGCTGGGGATCGACCACGGTGACGTGAACACGGAACGGCTCCAGCAGCCGCACCAGGGCGCTCCCGGTGCCGCCTCCGCCGACCAGCGTGACCCTTCGCTCGAAGAGGCTGCGGCCGCCCTTCTCCTCCCAGCGGTGTGCCCGTGCCCGTTTGACCAGCAGGCGAAGCCCGGCCAGGATCAGGGCCAGCGTGTGTTCTGCCACCGCGTCGGCGAAGGCGCCCTTGGCCGAGGTCCAGAGCCGGCCGTCCGAGAAGAGTTCGACGTAACCGTCGACTCCGGCGGCGGGCAGCTGGACCCAGCTGATGGCAGGACCGCGCTCCAGGACTCGAGCCAGGTCTTCCGGCTCCCCGAAGGCCCACACCAGGGCCTCTGCCCGCTCGGGGTCCACCACGCGCGTGGCCGCGGCCTCCACGATCTCCTTCAGCCACTCCTGCTGCTTCCCCACCACAGCGACGGGGAGCTTCGTCGAGCCACTCACGCCTGGTGCTCGGCCGCGACCACGCGGGCGGGGGCGGGCTTCCGAATCGGCAGCATGAGAAGCGCTGCCGCCACCAGGCAGACAGCCAGAAACACGAAGGCGGAGCCGTCGGTGTGCGTGGTTCCGATCAGCCACCCGACGATGTAGGTGCCGACGAAGCCACCCAGGGCGCCGGCGCTGTTGATGAGCGCGATCGCGGCCCCGGACACGTTTCGCGGCAGCAGCTCGGTGATGAGCGCGAAGTAGGGCCCGTAGGGCGCGTACATGACTCCCCCGGCGACGATCAGCAACAGGAAGGCGAGCCAGAAGTTGGAGGGGCCGATCAGGGATGAGAGGTAGAAGACGATCCCGCCCAGGACGAGAAAGGGCCAGACGAAGGGGATGCGGCGCGACGAGCGGTCAGAGAAGTAGGAGACGATCAGCATCAGGATGACCGCCAGCGCGTAGGGGATCGCCGCCAGAGCGCCGGTACTGCCGATGCCTTGTCTCGAACCAGCCTTGATGATGGTCGGGAGCCAGAACACCAGCCCATAGACGCCGATGCTCCACAGCAGGTATTGCGCGGATAGCACGATCACGTCCCGCCGCTTGAACGCCTCCCAGTAGCCGGCGACCTCCGGAAGCGAGCGTTGCTCCTGCGCCAGCTGTTCCTCGATCGCATCCTTCTCAGCCTGGTCGAGCCACTTCGCGTCCTTGGGGCGGTCGTCGACCAGCAGCCGGAAGATGAAGGCCCAGATGATCGCGGGGACCCCCTCGATGATGAACATCCAGTGCCAGCTGGTCGCCTGGACGATGTACCCGGAGACCGCCGACATCCAGAGCAGCGTCACCGGGTTGCCCAGGATCAGGAACGTGTTGGCCCGCCCGCGCTCGTGGCTCGTGAACCAGTGAGCGAGGAAGATGACCATGCCAGGAAGCACGACCGCCTCCACCACGCCAAGGAGGAAGCGATCGAGCATGAGGAGGGCGAGGATCGGAATGAAGCCTTGAGCGGAGGCGAAGACACCCCAGCCGAGCAGGCTCCAGAAGATGATGCGCTTGACGCTCCTGGTCTCGGCATAGTGGGCCCCCGGGATCTGGAACAGGAGATAGCCGAGGAAGAACAGGGCCCCCAGCAGGGCGGAGCTGCCGGCGGTGATGTGCAGGTCGTGAGCCAGGCCAGCAGCCGCGCCGATCGAGTAGTTGGAGCGATCCAGATACGCGAACGTGTAGGTGATGAATGCGACCGGAATCAGGCGGCGCCAACGTTGCGAACTCAGTACGGAGGAAGTGCTCACTGCTGACCCCCTGCCGGTGCGGTTCCGCGGCACCTACTGCCCGCAGAAGGCCCGCGCGTCACGGCCCTATACATACAGGGATGCTATCACCTTATGCTGCTGGCTCACTTCGCATGGCGGCTGAAGGAGCCGCGTTTCAGGTCGTACCTTGAGGTCTGGGCAGGCTGCCTCGATCGTGTCCGAGCCCGAGCACCTGCCAGCCCGCTCCGCGCGCAGGGCTGAGCGGAGCTGCCGGCAGCGCGGCCTCCCGGGCACGGCCGCTGGACAGAGGAGCAAGACAAATTGGCGCGCACCGCCGTTCTGGGGCTTCCCCGCATCGGTCCGAACCGAGAGCTGAAATTCGCCCTCGAGTCCTTCTGGGCGGGCCGCTGCGGCGCGGACGAGCTGAATAAGGTTGCCCAGGATCTTCGGGCGAGCTCATGGGAACAGGCACGGCAGTCGGGCATCGACGTCATCCCCAGCGGTGACTTCAGCCTGTACGACCATGTGCTCGACACCGCCTGGGCTCTGGGCGCGATCCCGGATCGATTCGGCGAGGTCAGTCGCCAGGATCTGACAGCCTATTTCGCCCTCGCGCGGGGGACGAAGAGCCAGCGCCCGCTCGAGATGACCAAGTGGTTCGACACCAATTACCACTACCTGGTACCGGAGCTGCGGCCCGGGCAGACGTACGTGCCGCAGGCCCAACACTGGACGCAGCCGCTCCAGGAATCCGGCGCGCGTGGGATCCGGACCCGTCCGGTCATGCTCGGGCCTTTCAGCTTCCTGCTGCTCTCGAAGGGACTGGAGCGGCCACTCGACGGCCTCGACGATTTGGTTCCGGTCTACCAGCGGCTCCTCGGGGAACTGGCTGCCGCCGGCGCCTCCGAGATTCAGTTCGACGAGCCGTGTCTGGTCCAGGACCGCACGCCTGCCGAGCTGGACGCTTTCGCCGAGAGCTGGGCGGCTCTGGCCTCCGCCGCTGCTGTCGACCTCTGCCTGGCGACCTACTTCGACGGGCTGGATGGCGCCGGCTCGCTGGATCGTGTCCTGGGGTTGACCGTGAACGAGGTCCATCTCGACCTGGTCCGGGGGACGGGACAGCTGGCTCGTGCGCTGGAGCGCGTACACGATCGACCGACCCGGTTGTCGCTCGGAGTCATCGACGGGCGCAACGTGTGGGCGGCTGACCTGGACGCGGCGCTGGGCGTCCTCGACACGGCAGTTGAGGTGCTGGGGCCGGATCGGATCACGATCGCCCCCTCCTGTTCGCTGCTGCACGTGCCCTACGAGACGTCGCGCGAAGCCGGCATCGATCCCTCGATCCGTCCCTGGCTGGCCTTCGCCGCGGAGAAGCTGAAGGAGCTCCGCACCTTGGCGGACGCACTGGGCGCGTCTCCTGACGTCCGCGCCGAGCTGCTCGCGCCGTCTCGCCAGGTGATGGCGGCCCGCCGTACATCGGGTCACACCGCCGATCCGGACGTGCGGGAGCGGGTCCGGACCTTGAACCCGGCCTCCTACCAGCGCAGTGCACCGGCCCGCCAGCGTCATGCCACCCAGCGGGCGCGAATGAAACTCCCGGAGTTCCCCACCACCACGATCGGGTCCTTCCCCCAGACCAAAGAGATCCGGGCGATGCGCCGAGGGTTCCGGACGGGAAAGGTTGACCGGACGGCCTATGAGGAGTTTCTGGAGGCAGAGATCGGGCGCGTCATCGCGACCCAGGAAGGTCTCGGGCTGGACGTGCTCGTACACGGAGAACCCGAGCGTGCGGACATGGTCGAGTACTTCGGCCAGCAGCTGCGCGGCTTCGCCTTCTCCGAGTTCGGTTGGGTCCAGTCGTACGGCAGCCGCTGTGTGAAGCCGCCGATCCTCTATGGCGACGTCTCACGCCCGGCGCCGATGACGGTGCGCTGGTGGCAGCGTGCGCAGTCGCTGACCGAGAAACCGGTCAAAGGCATGCTCACCGGGCCGGTGACCATCCTCGAGTGGTCGTTTGTTCGGGACGACCAACCGCGCGAGGAGACCTGCCGGCAGATCGCGCTCGCCATGCGTGACGAGGTCCTCGATCTGGAGCGCGCGGGCGCGCAGGTGATCCAGGTCGACGAGGCGGCGTTTCGGGAGGGTCTTCCGCTGCAACGCGGGGCCCAGGAAGACTATCTCCGGTGGGCCGTCGACTGCTTCCGGCTCACCGTGGCGCCGGCCGGGGAAGGAACGCAGATTCACACCCACATGTGCTATTCCGAATTCAATGATGTGATCGAACACATCGCTCGCCTCGATGCTGATGTGCTCTCGATCGAGGCGTCGCGCTCCGACATGCAGGTGCTCGACGTCTTCGGGGGTGGCCGGGAGGGACTGAACGATGTCGGCCCCGGCGTCTACGACATCCACTCGCCGCGCGTCCCCTCGGTGGTGGAAATGGATCGCCTGTTGGCGCTGGCCGAGGAACGTGTCGGCCGCGAGCGGCTGTGGGCCAATCCCGATTGCGGACTTAAGACCCGACGCTGGGAGGAGACGCTGCCGGCGCTCCAGAACCTGGTGGAGGCCGCGAGGCTCAGGCGGGGGAGCCCCAACCATGCCGCCGCGGGGCTGTCACGATTGCCAGATGAGTGAATGGAACGCGGTGGTGAGCACGCCCGACGCCGGTGAGGCGGAGGCGCTGATCCAAGAGCTTGCTCTGCGTGGGCTCACCACCGATGAATCGACCGGGCAATCCGTTGCTTTTGCGTTCTCAACCGACGGGGCTGGTGAAGCGGAGGCCGACGACATGGTGCGAGACCTGGTCCGCACCGCCCGGCAACGGGCCGGCCTGATCGAGGCGGACCTGACCAGCCCCCGTTGGAAGTTGCAGAAGACCGCGCCCTAACCGCGTCACGCCCCCGGGGAGTTCTGCATCCCGGGTCAGGCGATCAGGTGGTACTCACTGCGGTCCCAAGCCAAGAGCGCGTTGAGCTGGGTGAAGCCGGCCTGGACGAGGAGGTCGACCGGGTTGTAGGGCTGGATCGCGACCAGACCGGTTGAGGGATCACGGGCTTGCGAGAGGGAATCGGTGTAGCTCTGCATCGCCTGAAGAACGGCGAAGTAGCGGTGGTCGTCGCGGTCGATCGAGTCCAAGAGCAGCAGGTTGCGGAAGAGGATGGCGTCGAAGATCACGTCCGAGGTGTAGATGCGCCCCGCCTGGCTGTAGAACGTCAGCGCCGCATCGGCGATCCCCTGCGCTTGTGCCAGGTAGGCGCGTTGGCCGGTTGCCTGGTAGAGGAGTGCCGCGGCGCCGAGCATCACACCTTGGTTGTAGGACCACTGCGTGTGCTCGATCACACCCTGGATCGAGACGTGGTCCCAGTAGAGGTCGTTGGGCGCTTTGAGGTACTGGTTGACCCAGGCGAACTGCCGCTCGGCGTCGCTCAGGTAGGTCGGGTCCTTGGTCAGTTCATAGAGCCGCGTCTGGATCTCGGCTCCAGGACCATTCGAAATCGTGTTCCTATCGTGGCTTCCCGAGCTCTGAGTCCAGAAGGTGCCGCCAGGATCCGGATCGCTGGTATTCGCGTCCCAGCCGTAGGTCACCAGGTTGGAGATCACTTCTGCCCGCCGCAGGGCGGCGGCATCACCTGTCATAAGGTGCTGCTGAATCGCATCCAGACCGACCCACTCATTGTCGTCGTAGTAGGCGTCGCCGCCGCCGCCCAGCGGGGGCATGACGTAGGACGCGTAGGCAGGCGGGCTGGGCGGTGCCGGCGGGCTGGGCGGGTTGTTCGAGTGAGGTGATGGGTTGTAGTAGGCCCTGAGCCCTCGAACCCGGTCGGCGACGTCCGGCGCATAGCGACCGCCGACTCCCGGCAACCCCAACATGTCGAGCGTCGCCCGCATGGCTTGGCTGAAGGGCCAGACGTACGAATAGGGGTTGTCACCCGGCTGGACCGGGATCTGCTCGTGGTAGAGGTGGACTGCCGGCTGGTAGTACTGAGTCTGCATCGCCTCGTAGGCGGAGATCGCCTGGTCCACTGCTCGTTCCGGGTCCGGCCGTGTCGCGCGGGTGAGCGAAGCGCGCACCGTCGACGCGCCCGGAGCCTGCGCCGCGAACGTGAGCGGGACCCCCACGGCGGCGGCTGCGGCCGCGGAGAGACCGAACTGCCTTCGCGTCAAACCCATTTGAGTCCCCTCCTACTCCTACGCCCCGGCTCGGCGAAGCCTGCTCGACCCCGCAGCTTGCTTGCATCATATCGCCTCGGCGTTGTGGGCCGAGTGTCCACAGTGGGACGCTACCGCGCGCCGGGAAGGGTCCCACTGCGGACACTGGGCCCTTATTAAGACGGTGGCGGCGCCTGCCCGGGCCTGGGTACGCTTACCTTCTCGCATGCCCTCCATCCTTTCCCGCGTCGCTCCGCTCGTCTTCGACCTGCCGGCGCAGGGTAAACTCGCGTACTGCCTGTTTCGCGACCAGCGCGTTCCGCTGCGGTCGAAGGTGGCGCTGGTCGGCGCGTTGACGGTCCTGTTCGGCCCGCTGGATCTGCCTGACTGGTTGCCGTTCGGCCAGATGGAGGCGATCCCGCTGACCGTGCTGATCGTGCGGGTCTTCAACGACACGGCCCCGCGCGACGTGGTCAAGGAACAGCGGGCTGCGCTGCAGGAGCGGCGCAGCGTGTTCGATCAGGATTGGCGGACGGTCGTGGAGGCCGTGCGCAGCGGGATGGCGGCCGCTCGGGCCGCCCTGCGAAGACCGGAGGCGAGGGTCATAGAGGCCCGGCCGGACCAGAAGGAGTGAAGCGACCGTGAAGGTCATGTTGACGAAAGACGTCGAGAACGTCGGGATTGCCGGCGACGTCAAGACGGTTGCGGACGGGTTCGGCCGCAATTACCTGATTCCTCGCCACCTGGCGGTGGTGGCCGGACGCGGCATCGAGCGCGAGGCCGCGCGCATCCGGCAGGCGGCGGCCCGGCGGGAGGCGAAGGACCGCGACGTCGCGCAGGACCTGGCCGACCAGATCGGCAACAAGACCGTGGTCGTGCGGCTCCGGATCGGGGAGGAAGGCAGAGCCTTCGGGTCGGTCACCAGTGACGACATCGCCCGCGCGCTGAAGGCGCAGCACAATGTCGAGGTCGACCGGCGCCGCATCGAGCTGCACGGCACGATCAATCAGCTGGGTGAGCACGAGGTCAACCTGCACCTCCACCGCGACGTCGACGCCCACATCAACCTGATCGTCACCCAAGACCGGTAGGCCAGCCCCGTTCGAGGGAACGGCCATGAGCATTTCCGTATCCCTGCCCGGCGGATCCCGGGTGCCTCCGCACGACTTGGAGGCGGAAGCGTCGGTCCTGGGCGCGATCCTGCTCGACCAGACGGCGCTGTCACGGGTGCTCGAAATCCTGGCGCCGGAGGACTTCTACCGAGAGAACAACGGGCAGATCTACCGGGCCGGGATCGAGCTCTTCCGGGACGGTGAGCCGATCGACCTGGTCACACTCGGCGACCAGCTCCAGAAGCAGGGAGTGCTGGAGCGGATCGGCGGTCACGCCCACCTCGCCACGCTGCTCGAACAGACGCCGACCGCGGCCAATGTCGAGTACTACGGCCGGATCGTCAAGGGCCACGCGTACAAGCGGGCGCTGATCTCAGCCGGCGGCGACGTCACGGCGCTCGGGTACAACGAGGCGCTGGAGGCGGAGGAGGCGCTGAACACAGCGCAGGCACGCGTGTTCTCCATCGCCGAGCAGCGGACGGGCACCGGGATGGAGCGGCTCTATGACCTGCTCAAGCCGGCGATGGACCGCATCGACGCCCAGATGGCCTCAGGAGGCGGGGTGGTGGGGGTGCCGTCCGGATTCCACGAGCTCGATCGCGTCACCAACGGGTTCAAGGCCTCGGACATGATCGTGATCGCCGGGCGTCCTTCGATGGGAAAGGCGCTCGCGCTCGACACCCCGATACCGACGCCCGAGGGCTGGACGCCGATGGGGGACCTAAGGGTCGGCGATCGGATCCTGGACGAGGAGGGTGCCCCCTGTCAGGTCTCCTACGCGACCCCGGTGCAGCTGGGGCGGGAGTGCTTCCGGGTGGAATTCTCCGACGGCACCAACGTGGTCGCCGACGCCGACCATCTGTGGACCACTTCCCCCGGGCCCGAGCCGGGCCGGACGCCGCGCTTCCGGGTGGTGTCCACACGCGAGGTGCGCGACACGCTCCGCACCGCCGCCGGCACTCCCGCGCATTACCTCCCGGTCGCGGTTGGCACCGCCGTTTCTGCACACCGCGGGGCTTCCGGGCAGCGGGTAGGCCCGGGCTGTGGAGAAACGTCCCGATGCATCGAGGCGGTCGAGCCCGTGCCGAGCGTGCCCGTGCGCTGCATCCAGGTGGATTCGGCGACGCGCCTCTATCTGGCCGGTGTCGGACGGGTGCCGACCCACAACACCTCCTTCGTGCTCAACATCACCCTCCACGCCGCGATCGAACACAAGCTGCCGGTCGCGATCTTCAGCCTCGAGATGTCGAAGGAGCAGCTGGTCGAGCGGATGCTCTGCGAGCAGGCCCGGATCGATGCCCAGCGCCTGCACCGGGGAATGCTGAGCGAGCGGGAGCACGAGCAGCTCGTCTACTCGCTGGGTCCGCTCGGCGATGCCCCCATCTTCATCGACGACACGCCGATCCTGGACGACCTCACGCTGCGCCTCAAGGCCCGGCAGGCGAGCGCGCGCGACAACGTGGGGCTGATCATCGTCGACTACCTGCAGCTGATGCACGGGCGCTCGGTCTCCAACGACGCCAACCGGGTGCAGGAGGTGTCGCAGATCTCCCGTTCGATGAAGGCGATCGCGCGCGAGCTGCGGGTGCCGATCATCGCCTGCTCGCAGCTCTCCCGTGCCCCCGAGCAGCGCCCCGACAAGCGTCCCATCCTCTCCGACTTGAGAGAGAGCGGAAGTATCGAACAGGATGCCGATCTTGTCATGTTTCTTTATAGAGACGACTACTACAATCGCGAGAAGTCGGAGAAGCCCGGCGTGGCGGAGGTGATCATCGCCAAGCACCGCAACGGGCCCACCGGCAGCATCGACCTGCGATTCATCCGCGAGCTGACCCGTTTCGAGAACATCGACCGCCGTCACTCCGACTTCGACATCGAGCAGTAGCGCAGGGGCCAAGTGTCCGCACCCGGACGCCAAACTGCGCCGGGTAAGGTCGCACTGCGGACACTCGGCCCTTACCATCGGATCACGGTGCGCGAGGAGGCCGAGCTGACCGATCTGCCGGCTGCGCCGCTGGCCGCTCCGCCCCGGGTGGCGGGCGAGACCGACCGCGGCCTCACGGAACACCATCGACTGCCCTTCTTCCTCTACGCGCTGGGCCGGACGTCGTGGCTGATCCTGCTCTCACTCGTCTACGCGCCGCAGCTCCTGTTCGCAGGGCGGCGGCGGCGCCCGGTGACGTTCAAGCGCTATCTGCAGTCGTGCGGCGGCGCCTTCGTGAAGCTGGGACAGATCTTGGCCATGCGCTACGACCTCCTGCCGGCCACCTACTGCGACGAGCTCTCGAGCCTCTTCGATCAGGTCCGGCCCGTGCCTCTGAACAAGGTCGAGCGGGTCATCACCGAGGAGCTGGGGCGGCCGGTCTTGGCCAGCTTCCGGAGCTTCGACGCCACGCCACTCGGCTCGGCCTCCATCGCGCAGGTCCATGCCGCCACCTTGATGACCGGGGAGGCGGTCGCCGTCAAGGTGATCCGGCCGGGAATCGTGAGGACCCTTCGAGTGGACCTCTCTTACTTGCGCGTGCTCGGACGCTTCACCCGCAGTTTCGGGATCCTGACCGCCCTCAAGCTGGACGCGATCGCCCGGGAGCTGTCGGCGCTCACACGTGAGGAATTGGACCTGCGTCGGGAGGCGCGCAACGCCGACTTGTTCCACCGGATGCTGGCCGCGGACGAGATCGACCATTACGCACCGCGGGTCTATTTCGACCTCTCCGGCCGCCGGGTGATCACGATGGAGCGCATTCAGGGCGTGCCGATGACGCAGCTCATCGCCGCGGTCCAGGAGAATGACACCTCCCGGCTGCAGCGGTGGGCCGACCGCGGCATCCGCCCCCGCCGAACGGCCCGGCTCCTGCTGCGGTCGATGCTGGAACAGACGATGGAGCATCGGTTCTTCAACGCCGATCCGCACCCTGCCAACTTGATCATCAAGGCCGGTGGCACCCTGGCCTGGGTCGACTTCGGCATGGTGGGGTGGCTCGACGAGTCCACCTGGCGACAGCAGTTCACGCTGCTCGCCGCGCTCGCGAATGATCGTGTGCAGGGGGCGTGGGACGCTCTGCTCAGCAGCCTGGCCCCTCTGCCGGTCAAGGACCTGACCAGCTTCGAGCTGGAGACGAAGGGCGTTATTCGAGAGTGGATCGCGGCCTCCAAGGACCCCCAGGCCAGCGTGCAGGAGAAGAGTACGGCGCGCCTCTTCCTGCGGCTGTTCGACGGCGTCCGGCGCGCGGGGCTGACGCTGCCGGCCGACCTGCTGCGGGTGTACCGGACCGTGATCGGCGTCGACATGATCCTGCTGCGGTTGGACCGGACGATCGACTGGCTCCCCGACCTCCGGGAGTTCGTGAGGGAGGAGACCGGGCGGCAGCTGACCCGCACACTCAGACCTGACTTGGTGGCCGCGGGTCACGCGTGGATGCGATTCTTCAGCACCGCCTTCAACCTCGTGAACTGGCTGGACGTCAAGCTGCCCCAGATGGCCAGGTCGTATCAGACCGAGGTCTCGCAGCTCGAACACCTCGCCGTCGTGGTGCTGCGTTACGGCCGGCTCCTGCTGGTGCTGTTCGGGGTCGCTCTGCTGTTGGCGCGCATTCCAGCCGCTGAGGTCGGTTGGGTGGCGAGTCTGGACCGGCAAACGGGTCCCTACCTGCTCGTCATTCTGGCGGGCGCGCTCGTTTTGTTCATCCTGATGAGCAGGATGTTGGGAGAGCTCAGGTCACGCTGATCGGGCAATTGAATCGGAGGACAGAGATGGACAGCAACACCAACACTCCTGCCGCCCCGAGTAACGAGGACATGGACATCCGAAAACCGTCGGTCCGGGTGTCGAAGGCGGCCAGAAGGCGGTCGCGGCGATCGATCGTGGCCACCGTCGAGCTGCTGGGCGGGCTCTCCAATGCTTCCGCCGAATCGATGAAGACTCTGAGCATCTCGCTCACCCCGGAATCGGTGGCCGCCGAAGGGCTCGGAAACCGCATCCTGGTGGGGCTGCGGGACGGCAACGCCCGCTTCTTCGAGGAGCTGTCGAACACGTCCCGGCGGGTGTTCGATGCCCTGCGGGCCCCTCGTGCCGAGGGCGCGTCGGAGGCACCCGATGCCGAGAGCGTGGCGCAACGACTGGACTACGAAAAGCTGGCACAGCTGGTGGCCAGCGAGATGAAGAAGCCGGGGGCCGCGCAGTAGGGGCCGAGTGTCCGCAGCACGACGCTAAAACGCGCGCCGTAGGGTCCGGCTGCGGACACTCGGCCGTTACAGGGAGGCCGAGCATGACGGGATGCGCGCGCTCTACATCGACATCGACAGCCTGCGTCCGGACCACCTCGGTTGCTACGGGTACGCGCGGGACACGAGCCCGAACGTCGACCGGCTGGCGAGCGAGGGCGTGCGGTTCACGGAGATGTGGGTATCCGATGTGCCCTGCCTCCCTTCTCGCACCGCGCTCTGGAGTGGGCGATTCGGGTTCCACACCGGGGTCGTGAACCACGGCGGAACCGCGGCCCAGCCGTTCGTCGAAGGACCTACCCGCGGCAACCAGGACCTCTTCGGGCGCACCGGCTGGATGCGGCTCTTGCGCGACCGCGGCCTCTGCACCGCGACTGTGAGCTCGTTCGGGGAGCGCCACTCGGCGTGGCACTGGTACGCGGGGTACCGGGAGGTGCTGAACCCGGGGGAGGGGGGACTGGAGACGGCGGACCAGGTCAACCGGCTCGCGCTCGACTGGCTGCGGAGGAACGGTGAGCAGGACGACTGGTTCCTGCACGTCAACTACTGGGACCCGCATACGCCCTACCGCACGCCGCTCTGGTTTGGCGAGCCCTTCGCGGGCGAGACGCTTCCGGGCTGGGTGACCGAGGAGGCGCGCCGGCGGATGTGGACGGGTTTCGGGCCTCACAGCGCGCAGGAGCCGTGGGGATTCGATCTCAACCCGCAGCTCCAACTCAGGGAGCCGGCACAGATCGACTCGATGGACGCCGTGCGGCGCGTGGTGGACGGCTACGACACCGGCATCCGGTACGCGGACCAGCACCTCGGACAGCTGCTGCAGGTGCTGGCGGATCTGGGGGTGCTCGACGAGACCGTCGTCATCGTGGGCGCCGACCACGGGGAGATGTTGGGAGAGCTGAACGTCTGGGGCGACCATCAAGCGGCCGACATCCACACCTGCCGCGTGCCCTGGATCGTTCGCTGGCCGGGGATCCCGCCACGGGTGGATCGGGCCCTGCACTATCAGCTGGACTGGCCGGCGACCATGGTCGGATTGCTCGGGGGCGAGGTGCCGGACGGCTGGGACGGCACCGGCTTCGCATCCGCCTTCAGGGACGGGCGGGACGATGGGCGGCCCTATCTGGTGCTGAGCCAGAACACTTGGTCCAGTCAGCGGTCGGTGCGGTTCGGGAGCCACCTCTGCGTGCGGACCTACCACGACGGCTACAAGGACTTCGCGCCTCTGATGCTCTTCGACGTCGAGGCCGACCCGCATGAGGAGCACAACCTGGCCACCGAGCGGCCCGACCTGGTGGACCACGCGATGGGCCTGCTCGTCGACTGGCAGCAAGAGGCCGCGAGGGCCGGCCGGCACGGCGTGGATCCGATGCTGACGGTGTTGCGCGAGGGTCCCTCGCTGGTGCGGGGCCGGCTGCCCGGCTACCTGGAGCGCTTGCGCCGGACTGGACGCGAAGAGCACGCATCGCGGCTGGAGCTGCTTCACCCCAGCGAGTGCTGAGCCCCGGAGCGGCCGGCGAGGCCGAACCTCGTCGTGTACGCAGGAGCGTCCGCACTCGTGGACTACGGACGCGCGCGTAGCACCGGAATGTGGACACTTTGGCGTTGCCGCGGCATGCGCCCGCTACGCCTGCCCGCGTAGCCAGGTTTACGCGCGGGTGCGGATGCGCGGAGCTCGCGGGGCGGGCTATCGTCGATCCAAAGATCGTGTTTCCGACCCTTCTCCGGCCGCGCTGGCCGGGCTCTCGCGCACTGATCGTCGACGTCGTCCTGGCCCTCTGCGGCGCCTTCTTCGTCGTCGCGTCGGCCCCCTGGTGGGCCGGTTCCCACGTGATGGCGGGTGCCGGCCACCCGCCGTTCGGCGGCGCTCACCTGGCACCCGGCGTCGACGGACTGCTCTGGCTGGCCACGCTCCCGGTCGCGCTGCGCCGGGTGGTGCCGCTGGCGTCCGCGTCCGTCACTATGCTCGCGGTGCTCGCGACCATCCTGCTCCGTGTACCTGCCGGTCCAGTCCATTTGGTCGCCGCGTTCCAGGCCGGCTCGCTCGGCTACCAGGCGCCGTTCCGGGTCTCGCTCTCGACCGTCGCCACCACCTGCGCGCTGTGGCCGGCCGGTGCCGCGGTGGCCGGCCAGGGCCTCCTCGGCGTGGCGATCGACGTCGTGATCTTCGTGCCCGTGCTCGGCGTGCCCTGGGCCCTGGGGTGGACACTGCAGGTGCGGTCCCGCCTGCGGGCGCGTGCGCTGCGGGAAGAAGAGCGGCGGCACACGTACGGGCAGCGGCTGGAGGTGGCCCGCGAGGTGCACGACGTGGTCGGCCATAGTCTGGCCGTGATCACCATGCAGTCGGGAATCGCGCTCCACGTGATGGATCGGCGGCCGGAGCAGGCCCGCGTGGCGCTGGAGGCGATCCACCAGCAGAGCCGGGACGCGCTGGAGGAACTGCGGGCGACCCTGGCGCTGTACCGGGGTGAGGTCGACGGCGAGGGCGCCCCTCGGCGACCGCCGCCGCGCCTCTCGGACCTGCCGGCGCTGATCGACACCATGCGCGCTTCGGGACTCCCGGTCGAGTTGACCACGACCGGCCGGCACAACGGCGTCCCCGCGGCCATCGACCTCGCCGGCTATCGAATCGTGCAGGAGTCGCTGACCAACGTGCTGCGACACGCGGGCCCGGCACAGGCGCGCGTGTCGGTCGCCTATCAGCCGGGCGCGGTCGAGATCGAAGTCACCGACGACGGCAGCGCACGTCCCGGCGTGCCGCCTCAGCCGGGGGGTCACGGCATCGCCGGTATGCGCGAGCGGTCGGCGGCGGTCGGCGGCACCCTGGAGGCGGGAGCCATGCCGGCCGGTGGCTTCCGGGTCCGGGCCCGGCTGCCGCTGCGGGAGGCGGGCTCATGATCACGGTGGTGCTGGCCGACGACCAGCCGCTGGTCCGGCTCGGACTGCGGGTGCTGCTGGAGACGGAGCCCGGTGTGGAGTTGGTGGGAGAGGCGGCCGACGGTCGCGAGACGCTGGAGGTGGTCCGCCAGACGCACCCCCGGGTCCTCCTGCTCGACATCCGGATGCCGGAGCTGGATGGGGTCGAGGTACTTCGTGCCATCACCTCGGATCCGGAACTGGCGCAGACGCGGGTGGTGATGCTGACCACCTTCGAGCTCGACGAGTACGTGTTCGAGTCGCTGCGCGCGGGAGCCTCGGGCTTCTTCACCAAGGACGCGGAGCCGCCCGACCTGCTGCGGGCGATACGGGTGGTGGCCGCCGGGGATTCCCTCCTCTCGCCGGCGGTGACGCGCCGGGTGATCGAGACCTTTGCCGGACCGCGCTCGCCCCGCCGCGCCCCGCATCCTTACCTGGACACGCTCACCGACCGCGAGCGGGAGGTGGTGGGCCTGGTCGCCGAGGGATTGCACAACGACGAGATCGCCGCGCGCCTCTTCGTCTCACCCGACACCGTCCGGACCCATGTCGGCCGGGCGATGAGCAAGCTGGAGGCGCGAGACCGGGCGCAGCTGGTGGTGATCGCCTACCAGTCAGGGTTGGCCGGCTGACCGCTGGCTCCGGCGTGGCGGGGTGCGGTCGCCGGCGATGCACCCTCACCTGGCGTAGTCCGTACGCGCCGTTGCGTAGCCACTGATTCCGCGTCCCAGCGGATGCTCCGGCAGGGGCCCGACCGACACCATCGAAGCATGCAGCATCCACTCTGCGGAGGTACCCGCTCGTGAGCCGTGCCGCCGGCGTCCTGGGGATAACGGCGGGCTGTCTGGGCGTCGTGCAGGTCATCCTCGGCGTCACCTTCTGGACCGGCAACGCGGACTCCTTGATCCCGGTCCACATGGCGCTCGGGACCGCGCTGGTGCTCTGTCTGTGGGCACTGGCCGGGCTTGGAGCGGCGGCTCGCATTCCGGTCGTACTCGTTTTGGCCGGATTCGGGTGGGGTGCGCTTACCGTGATCTACGGCATGACCCAGGAGCTCGTCCTCGCGGGCGCCCTGCACTGGATCGCGCAGGTCCTCCACCTCACGGTGGGGGTGGTCGCGGTCCTGCTCGCCGCTCTGATCGCGCGTTCGATCCAGGGTCGCAATCTCAACGCGGCCATCATCTGATTGGAGGTACACATGTTGTCTTTGGCGGCGCTCTATCCGGGGGGCTACGGGCCCGGCGGATGGGGGGGCGGTCCCGGGCCCTTCGCCCTCATCGGACCCCTCTGGTTCCTGATGTGGTTCCTGGTCATCGGGGCGCTGGTGTTCTTCTTCGTCGGCCGCGGACGCCGGGGCCGATGGATGCGGGGAGGCCCCTGGGGTCCGGGCGGCCCGGGCGGCCCCGGTGGCCCTTGGGGTCACCATCCTGAGGGCCCTGACGGCGAGCCGGGGAAGCCACCGGAGGCCCCGGAGATGGCCCTCGACCGCGCGCGTGCGATCCTGCACGAGCGCTACGCGAAGGGCGAGATCTCGACCGAGGAATACCGGGAGCGGATCGACAACCTGGTCTAAGACAGCGGGAGGCGGCGCGACCAGCCGCCGCCTCCCCACCCCGCTCTCTCCCCACCGCTAGGAATCCGCTTCCGACCCCGCCGGCGCCGGAAGGTTGAGCTGTTCGACCGGCGCCGGGCGGCGAGGCGGCTCACGCGGTTGTTCGATCAGGGCCACCACGCGTGAGGTCAGGAACCGAGCCGTCCGCACCGGCGTCCCGTTCCGCGTCACCTCGCTGACGGTGGTCTGCCGCGATCCCGTACTCACCTCGACCCGCCGTCCGTTCTGGGTGGCGGCGATCGAGAACTCCTGCGTCTGACCCGATCCGATGTCCATCACGACCAGGACCCGGTCGCCGCGCGCCACCTCAGGGCGCCTCCTCCGCCCGCACGCCGGACGGCGGGTACACGCGGTGGAGGAACTGCACGAACGCCGCGCGGTAGGCCTGGTACTGCTCGCGCCGGATGTTGTGCCCCGCGCCCGCGATGTGCTCGAGCAGACCCCCAGCGAGCCGCGCGGCTTCGGCGCCGCCCTCCGGCGTCACGATCGCGCCCCGATCGGTGTCGGCCGTGAGGAGCAGCAGAGGGCAGCGGATGCGCGCCGCGAGGTCACGCCAGGGCGGCGGCGAGCCCGGTCGCGGCGCCTCCAGGAGAGAGAGGTCGAATCGCCGTTTGGCGTCCGCCCACGGCCCCACCTCGTCCTCGTCCCAGGTCGGGTGCAGCTCGCGGCAGTAGGCCGGGACCTCCTCCGCCGGCAGCTCCTGGCAGTGCTTGATGTAGTCCCAGCGGCCAGGAGTGGCTTGCATCTCGTCGCGCCACGGCGGGTCCTCCAGCACCAGGCAGGCGACCAGGTCAGGATCGGTCGCGGCCAGCTCGGCGGCGGTCGCGGCGCCCATCGAGTGGCCGGCCACCGCCACCCGATCCAGCCCCAGCCCTCGGATCACGCCCGCGGCGTCCGCGGCTCGCTGCGACCCATCGAAGGCGGCCCCGCCCCGGTCCGACCGCCCGTGGCCCCGGGCGTCGGGCATGATGACGTCGTAGTCGGCTTCCAGATCGCGGGCCACACGCGTCCAGCAGAGCCCGCTGTCGGAGAAACCGTGAAGGAGGACCAGGGGCCGGCCGCCACCGCCGGTGCGGTGGTAGTGAAGCCGCACTCCGTTGACATCGACATCGCCCGAAGCCCACTCGCCCATCAGTACGACCTCCATTGATTCCGATCGCCGCACCTCACCTGCATGCCAGGAACCGTACTGCCACTGGAGGACGCGTGCACCCTACCCTTCTGTGGCGGGCCCTGCGGCCGAACCGACCGCTACAGCAGCACTCGGTGCTGTCTTGCAGGTAGCGAGGCTGGCTGCTAGTATCCGCCCGACATGGAGTCACCCAGCTCGTCCGCCCTGCGCCGGGAGACTCTGGCCGATCAGGTGGCGAAGCTCCTGATCCAGTCCATCTTCGAGCACCGGCTGCGTCCCGGGGACACGCTGTCGGGCGAGCTGGAGGTGGCCGCGCGCTACGGGGTCAGCCGGCCGGTGGCACGGGAGGCCCTCCGGCACCTGGCCGCGCTCAACATGGTGCAGCTCGCGAACGGCAAGGTCCCGGTGATCAAGCCTCTGGGCGGGGAGCTGCTCGCGGTCTACTACGAATGGGCCTTGCAATTGCAGGAGAGCAGCTTCGTGGAGCTCCACGAGCTGCGCCTGGGCGTGGAGGGGAACTGCGCCTACTTCGCGGCGCTGCGCCGCACCGATGAGGACCTCGACAGTCTCCACGCGCTCCTCGAACGCATGCGTACGGAGGACGACCCGGACGCCTTCGCCGGTCTTGATACCGACCTGCACCTGGCGGTCGCGCGCGCGTCCCATAACCGGCTGTTGCTGCACACCGTGGAGTCGATCCGGCGGGCGATGCGAAACGTGGTCGTCACCGGGATGTCGTTGATGGAGGACGAGCCCGACGCCCAGCCGCCGATCGTGCGGCTGCGCGCCGCGCACCGGCGGATCGTGGACCCGATCGAGGCGGGGGACGCCGAGGAGGCCCGTGCCCGGATGGACGATCACTTGCGCGGCGCGGTCGCCCGCTACGTCGCCGCTGCCCAGCGGCAGAACGCCGGCCGTTGACCGGCCCGGCCAGGGAGGTGTGGATGCGATGACGATGGAGAGTGCTCTCGACGCGGTGCGGACCGCTGCCCGGCCGAGCGAGCTCAGGATCACCGATCTCCGGATCGCCAACCTGGCCGGGGTCCCCTTCCACTCCACCATCGTGCGGCTCGACACCAACCAGGGACTCAGCGGGTATGGCGAGGTCCGCGACGGCGCCAGCAAGTACTACGCGCTGCTGCTGAAGAGCCGGATCCTGGGCGAGAATCCGTGCGACGTCGACCGCCTGTTCCGCCGGATCCAGCAGTTCGGACACCATGCTCGGGGGGCGGGCGGCGTCTGCGGCGTCGAGATGGCACTGATGGACCTGGCCGGGAAGGCTTACGGGGTGCCCGCCTACCAGCTCGCGGGTGGGAAGTTCCGCGACCAGATCCTGTGCTACGCGGATACGCCGACGGAGCTGGATGGGGAGGCGATGGGGCACCGCCTGGTGGAGCGGCGCGGACGCGGATTCCGGTTCCTGAAGATGGACGTGGGGGTGGGCCTTCTGCGTGACCTGCCCGGAATGGTGGTGGCACCGCCAGGAGCGCTCGAGGCGACGCAGGTGATGCACCCCTTCACCGGGATCCAGCTCACCGACCGGGGGATCCAGCACCTGGTCGACTACGTGGCCGCCGCCCGCTCCCTGGTCGGCTACGACATCCCGATCGCGGCCGACCATTTCGGACATCTGGGCGTCAGCTCCTGCATCCGTCTGGCGCGGGCGTTGGAGCCCTTCACGCTGGCGTGGGTGGAGGATCTGGTTCCCTGGCAGCTGACCGAGCAGTGGCGCGACATCACCACCTCCATCGCCACCCCCACCTGCACCGGTGAGGACATCTACCTCCATGAAGGGTTCCGTCCCCTGATCGAGCGGGAGGCGGTGCGGATCATCCACCCCGACCCCGCCACGTCCGGAGGAATCCTGGAGACCAAGCGGATCGGAGAGTTGGCGGAGGCGCACGGGATCGGGATGGCGCTGCACATGGCGGCGACGCCGATCGCCACCATGGCGGCCGCCCACATCGGCGCCGCGACGCACAACTTCATGGTCCTCGAGCACCACGCCGCCGACGTGCCCTTCTGGTCCGACCTCGTGACCGGCCTCCCCAACCCGCTCATCGAGGACGGGTACATCACGATGCCGGACGCGCCCGGCCTGGGCTTCACCGGGATCAACGAGGACCTCTTCCGGGAGCACCTCGACCCCCAGGACCCGATCTACTTCGACACCCCCACCGAGGAGTGGAACCCGAGCCGGGTCAACGACCGCCTCTGGAGCTGACACCGGACGGGAATCTCCGCTTTCACGTGAAAGTGGTGCTATGGGCGCTCCCTTAGGACCCCTATCACGTGAAAGCGGGAATAGGAGGGGTCAGGCGGGGGGCGGGAGCCGGGCGTCGATGACGGCGCAGCGGCCCTGTGCGGTGGCGGCGAGCGCGGTGCGGAGGGCGTCACCGATCTGGTCCGGATGCCCCACCACCAGGCCCTCACCGCCGCACGCCCGTGCCAGGGCCGCGTAGTCGAGGGAACCACCGAGCCGGGTCTCCGGGAAGCTGTTGGCGCGGCGGGCCGCACCCTCCGGGAAGAGCGTCTCCACCGGGCGCCGCGACGCCAGGTAGGCACCGTTGTCGAGGATCACGGTCACGAACGGGGCGCCCGCGCGGTGGGCCGACCAGAGCGCCGCGGTGGGGACACCGAAGTTGAAGGCGCCGTCGCCCGTGATCGCGACCACCCGTGCGGTGGGATCCGCCAGCTTCGCGCCCAGCGCCGCCCCCAGCCCGCTGCCCAGCGCGGGGGCGCCGACTCCAAAGTGGCGGCCCGGCGGACGGTGCAGCTGGCGCGTCAGCGCCGGCTTGTTGGTCACCGCCTCCTCGATGGTGAGGGCATCCGGTGGAAGCGCCTGGTCGAGCGCGGCCAGCATGGCATCCGGCGCGTCGTCCCGCTCCCCGGAGGTGGCCCGGGCCTGCCACCCCGCCCGCACGCGGTCCGCCACCGCCTCCGCCTCGGCCCGATTCCGCGCCCACATTTCGCGCCTTTGGGGGGTTCCGAGCGCGGTCAGCTCCGCCAGCAGCCCGGGCAGGGCGGTTCCGCTGTCCGCGGTGAGGGCAAGGTCGACCGGGTATCTCCAGGTCGGCATCGTCCGTTTGACGCAGTCCAGGTCGACCTGAAGCACCGCCGCGTCGGGGGGTGGGGCCTCCAGGGCCGGCACCCACGGCACCTCGGCCTCCAGCAGGAGCACCACGTCGGCGCGCTCTAGAATCGCCGCCGCTTTGGGTCCGGCGTAGAGCGGATGCCGGGGCGGGAAGTTAGCCGCGTCGCGCGTTTCCACCACCAGGGCGCCGACCAGCTCCGCGATCCGAACCAGCTGGTCGACCGCTTGTGGGCGGCGTCCGAGGCGGTCGGTGACCACCACCGGACGGCGCGCATCCGCCAGCCGGCGAGCCAGCTCGCGCAGCCCCTCGGGATCGGCGGCCGGCGGCCGGGGCACGGCCAGTGTCGGGATCTCCTCGCCGGGAGGCTCCATCAGCGCCTCGCGCGGCAGCATGAGATAGGTGGGTCCGCTGGGCGCCGCTCGGGCGACCTGGAAGGCGCGGCGCAGAAGGCCGCCCAGCTCGCCTCCCCGCGGCACCTCCATCGTCCACTTCCCGTAGGCGCGCATGGCGGCCGGCTGATCGAGCTCGTCCTGCTGCCACTGGATCGGTGAATCGCGGTGTCCCGGTACCTCCGGATGCAGGCTGTAGGGAGACCGACCGGCGAGGACCACGACCGGCGCTCCGTTGCGCTGGACGTTGTGGAGGGCGGCGCCGAGGTTGAGCGTGCCCGCGTCCACGTGCACCATGAGCGCCTGCGCCCGTCGAGTCACGAAGTAGCTGCCCAGGGCCGCCGAGAGCGCGACCTGCTCATGGGTGCAGAGCACCGTCTCGGGGTGGGGGAGGCCGCACTCGCGGGCCCTGGCCAACGCTTCCTGGATGGGGGCGGTGTCGGTGCCCGGGTTGAAGAAGAGGTGGTCGACCCCCTCGTCGGCGAGGATGCCGACCAGCTGCTCGGCGGCCGTGGCGGGCGACCGCGTGACACCTCCCCTTCCCATGCGCGCTACTGTGCCACCTGGAGCCCAGCGACGCCGGAGCCGCAAGCCCCGTTTCGCACGAAAGGGGTGTTATGGGCGCTGGAATGACGTCCGTTCCGTGCGAAAGGGCGGAGTGGTGGGGTGCGCGCGAGGGGCGAGACGACGGCCGCCGGCCGGTGCGGGTGACGACTGCGGTACGGTGCTCGGGGTGACCGACGGCGCGACCGGGGTGGATCTGATCGACTGCGACCTCCACAACACCGTTCCCCGCATCGACGCCCTCTTCCCCTACATGGCGGCGCACTGGGTGGACTACTGCCGGGAGTCGGCGTTCAAGGGCCCGGTGGACACCGCGTACCCGGCCGGCGCCCCGACCACCGTGGCCCCTCTGTGGCGTGACGGTGGCGGACGGGCGGGCACCACCGTGACCAGCATGCGCGAGCAGCTCCTGGACCCCCTCGGGGTGGACCTGGGCATCCTCAACTGCGTTTACGCCACCGAGAGCATCCACAATCCGGACACCGCGGCGCAGGTCGCCTCCGCCGTCAACGACTGGCAGATCGCCGAGTGGCTCGACCCGGAGCCGCGTCTGCGCGCCTCGATCGTGGTCCCGAGCCGGCATCCCGAGATGGCGGCGAGGGAGATCGAGCGCTGTGCCCGCGACCGCCGGTTCGTGCAGGTGCTGCTGCCGGTACGGTCCCCGGCGCCCTACGGAAACCGCAACTACCACCCGATCTTCCAGGCGGCGGAGGGGCACGGACTGGCCGTCGCGCTCCACTTCGGCGGCGCACCGGGCAACCCGCCCACCTCCAGCGGCTGGCCGTCCTTCTACTTCGAGGAGTACGCGGGGATGGCGCAGGTCTTCCAGAGTCAGGTGCTGAGCCTGATCGCGGAGGGTGTGTTCGACCGCTTTCCCGACCTCCGCCTCGTCTGCGCGGAGGGAGGCTTCAGCTGGCTGCCGGCGCTGCTGTGGCGCTTCGACAAAGTCTGGAAGGGCCTGCGCCGCGACGTGCCCTGGGTGCGCCGGCCGCCGTCCGAGTACGTCGCGGAGCACGTGCGCTTCACGCTCCGGCCGCTCGACCTGGCACCGGATGCGGACGCCCTTCAGTGCCTGGTCGAGGATCTGGGCTCGGAGGAGCTCTTGCTGTTCGCGTCCGACTATCCGCACTGGCACTTCGACGCGCTGGAGGAGGCGATCCCGCCCGGGCTGCCGGCCGGCGCCCGACAGGCGGTGCTGGCCGGCAACGCGCGCGCTTTCTACCGGCTGTGAGGGGAGGAAGGGTATGGCGGAAGTAGCGAGCCGCCCGATCACCAGCAGGGTCGGGCCCACCGGAATCATCGACTGCGACATCCACGTGCAGCCTGCGGGCCCGAACGCGCTCCGTTCGTACCTGCCCGCCCAGTGGCGCGACTATCAGGCGACCTTCGGGTCGCGGGCGCCGAGTGGGATCGCGTATCCGCGCGCCCGCCAGTACGCCGCGCGGACCGACTCCTGGCCCCCCGGTGGAAAGCCGCCCGGGTCCGACCTCCCCTTCCTGCGCGAGCAGCTGCTCGACGCCTGGGACCTGGCGTACGGGGTTCTGAACCCCCTCCTGGGAGCCGGGACCGAGCGCAACCTTGAGTTCGGCGCCGCGCTCGCGAGCGCGATCAACGAGTGGCAGGTGGCGGAGTGGCTGGACCCGGAGCCGCGGCTGCGGGGATCGCTCACCGTCGCCTACGAGGACGGCGGGTTGGCGGCGGACGAGATCGACCGGCTCGGCGACGATCCTCGGTTCGCTCACATCCTGATTCCGGTCCGCACCGCGGAGCCACTCGGGCGCCGGAAGTACTGGCCGCTGTTCCGCGCCGCCGTCCGGCACAGCCTGCCGCTCGCGATCCACGTCGGTGGCGCGGGTGGCAACCCAGCCGGCGCGGCCGGGTTCCACTCCTTCTACATCGAGGACCACACGGGGTGGCCGATGGCGTACCAGTCACAGGTCATCAGCCTCATCGCGGAGGGCGTCTTCGAGCGGTTTCCGGGCCTGAAGGTCGTCCTCATCGAGGGCGGGTTGGCCTGGATCCCGCCTTTGATGTGGCGCCTCGACGACGCCCACCGGCGCCTGGGTGCGGAGGTCCCGGGGGTGCGGCGCCCGCCGTCGAGCTACATCCGCGAGCACTTCTGGGTCACGACCCAGCCGATGGAAGAGCCGCCCCGCCCCGCCCAGTTCCACCGGCTGCTCGACCAGCTGGGGATGAACGAGCGCCTGATGTTCGCCACCGACTACCCGCATTGGGACTTCGACGCGCCCGACGCCTCGATCCCGGTCCCTCTGGAGCCGTCACTTCACCGGGCGATCATGGGTGGGAACGCCGCCCGGCTCTACGGGCTCGACCTGAAGGGCTGAAGCGTCAGGCGCTGGCCTGGTCGCGGCCGGCGCGCGACCCGGAAGCGCCGCGGCGGGCGGGTTGACCTCCCGACGCCACCGGCACCAGGCGCCGGAGCTGCGTGACGTGCGCCGGCTCCAGCTCGGCGAGGCTCGCCACCCCGAGGAGCTTCATGGTGCGCTCGATCTCCTCCCGCAGGATCTGGATCGCGCGGTCGACGCCGGCCCGGCCCCCCGCCATCAGCCCGTACAGATAGGCGCGTCCGACCAAGGTGAACCGGGCGCCGAGCGCCACCGAGGCCACGATGTCGGCGCCGGACATGATGCCGGTGTCGATCACGATCTCGACGTCACTACCCACCTCCCGGACCGCCTCGGGGAGCAGGTGGAAGGGGACGGGGGCGCGGTCGAGCTGACGGCCGCCGTGGTTCGACAGCACGATGCCGTCGACCCCGAGCGAGGCGAGCTTCCGCGCGTCGTCGACGTCCTGCACCCCTTTGACGACGAGCTTGCCCGGCCACAGGTCTCTGACCACCCGCAGGTCCGAAAAGTTGATGGTGGGATCGAAAGCGGCGTCGATCAGCTCGGCCACGGTGCCTCCGGTCGAGGACAGCGACGCGAACTCGAGCTTCGGCGTGGTCAGGAAGTCGATCCACCACCGCGGCCTCGGGATCGCGTTCGCGACCGTGGCGAGCGTGAGCTGGGGCGGGATCGAGAACCCGTTGCGCTGGTCCCGCAACCGGGCCCCCCCGATCGGCGTGTCGACGGTGAAGAGCAGGGTGTCGAACCCGGCCGCGGCGGCGCGCCGGGTCAGGCCGTACGAGATTTCGCGATCGCGCATGACGTAGAGCTGGAACCAGTTGCGGCCGTTCGGGTTCACCTGTCGCACGTCTTCGATGGAGGTGGTGCCCAGCGTGGAGAGGGCGAACGGGATCCCGGCCTCGCCCGCGGCGGCGGCTCCGGCGACCTCCCCCTCCGTCCGCATCAGTCGCGTGAACCCGGTGGGGGCGATGCCGAAGGGCAGGGCAGAGGGGCCGCCGAAGATCTCGCAGGTCATGTCCACCTGGCCCGCTCCCCGGAGGATGGAAGGGTGGAACTCGATGTCCTGAAACGCCTGGCGCGCCCGGGCCAGCGAAATCTCGCCCTCGGCGCCCCCGTCCGTGTAGTCGAACGCGGCTCTCGGCGTCCGGCGCTTCGCGATCTCCCGGAGGTCGTAGATGGTCAGCGCCCGCTCCAGACGGCGCTTGGTGCGGTCGAGCTCCGGCTTCTTGAAGCGGAGGTACTCGAAGATCTCGCTCGGCCTGGGGGCCTGTCGTCTGATCACGGACTGATCCCGGTGGTGCCGGCGCGGGCGCTTACACGAAGAGCGGCGCCGCCTGCCGGCTCTCCAGCACGGCCGCGATCTCGGCGTCGCCGGCCGGCTTCTCGAAGCGGGAGGCCGCGTCCAGCATGTGGGGCAGGATGTCGACATCGCCGGTGCTGTTGAGGAAGATGCCGGGCCGGCCCAGCGCCCACCAGACGGCGACGTCGATGTCGGACTGCTCGGTCAGCGGCTGGTACCAGACGGTCGCGGTCCGCTCGCGGTCTCCCCAGGGGCGCATGGCCAGGCTCTTGATGGTCTGGATCGCGGTCCCTCGCTCCTGGCAGGTGCGCTCCAGCGCGGTGAAGTTCTCGGCGTAGTACGGGTTCTGCATGGTCAGGTAGTTGTAGGGCAGCAGCACCGAGTCGAAGTCGAACCGCTCCAGGGAGCGCCGGTGGGTGGCCGCGATCTGGGTGCCGTGGCCGGTGACCCCGATGAACCGGATCAGCCCCTCCTCGCGGGCCTGGCGCGCCGCGTCGAGCACCCCCCCGCGAGAGAGCGCCGTGTCCCAGTCGCCGGGATCGACCAGGTTGTGGAACTGCCACAGGTCGATCGAGTCGACGCCCATCCTGGTCAGCGAGGCCTCCAGCTGCGCCCGCGCGGCGTCGCGCTTGCGCTCACCCGTCTTGGTGGCGAGGAAGACGTCTTTGCGGTGGTCCTGCAGGAAGGGCCGGATTCGCACCTCCGCCTCGCCGTAGGAGGCGGCCACGTCGATGTGGTTGCCACCGAAGCGGGTGTACGTCTCGAGCGCGCGATCCGCCGCCTCCTGCGTGACGTCGGAGAGAGCGGCGGCGCCGAACAGAATCCGCGTCGACTCGTGTCCCGTCCTGCCGAACGGAAGCGTGGAGATGGCCATGGCTCAACCCTAGGCCCGTTTTCGGCTCCATCGCAAGAGCCGTTGGTGCGGGATACCCCCCGTTGGTGCACCAACGGGCCCTTCCAGGCGCGGGATGCCCCCGTTGGTGCACCAACGGGCCCTTGGAGGCGCGGGATACCCCCGCTGGTGCACCAATGGCCCTGCCTAGGCCGTCAGCTCCTCCGTGAGCAAGGCCGCCACTCGCTCCGGACACTCCACCACCGTTCCGTGCGCGTGTCCTGCCAGCACCACCTCCCGGTAGTGCCCGCCGCGGCCGGCGAACCGCTCCAGCACCGCACGTGTCTGCTCGATCATCGGCTGGGGCGGAAGGACGTCCTCCCCCGGCCAGCCCGGGATCGCGCCCAGCCGGCCCAGGGTGGCGAGGTCGAACAGGGAGGTGTCGCTCACCACCTGGTCCTCGTCGCCGCGCAGCCAGAGGATTGGGATCCGGGTGTCCAGGTCGGCCACCCGCGAGGTGTCGCAGTAGATCGGCGCCATCGCGTTGGCCACGCCGCGTTTGCCCGGAGCCGTCCCGGGCCAGTTCTGCGAGGGAACCGCATCGCCGGGGTAGAAGGCGTCGCCGGTCCGGGTCCGCAGCACCTCCTCCAGCAACTCGTCCTCGTCCGGCAGCGTGTACTTCGGCGACCAGAAGAAGGTGCGCATGACCACGCGGGGCGAGGAGGTCGGCTCGCCGTCGCCGGTGTCCCCCTCCGCGATCCGGCGCACGAAGTCGGGGTTCACGGACCCGGCCCCGCTCCCCGCTCCGTCTTCGTGTGCGAGCGTGCCGGCCACATCCTTGGTGCCTCCGAATCCGTACGGCGACAGGGGCGCGACCAGCGTCAGCGAGGCCAGGTCCTGGGGGTGGTCGATCGCGTACTGCTGGAGCACGCCGCCGCCCAGCGACCAACCCGCGGCGTGCACACGGCCCGACCCCGCCCAGCCCAGCGCCCGCACCAGAGCCGCCACATCATCGCTCCAGTCGCGCAGGCCGCGCGTGGCGTCGACTTCGCGGCCCTCGGTGCGTCCGAACCCGCGGAGGTCGGGCGCCACCACCCGCGCGCCCGGGGGAAGCGACTCGGCCACCCCCTTCCAGAATCGCCCTGAGACCAGGTTGCCGTGCACCAGCAGCACCGGGGTCCCTTCCTCGGGCCCCCATGCCCAGCAGTGGGTGCGCAGGCGCTCGGTGTCGACGTCTCTCTCTTCCATCGCGCGCTATCTCCCACCACCGACCGGCTACGCCAGAGCAGTATGACGGGCGCTCAGGTCTGCGCCGCGGGCTTGTAGGTGAGGTGGATGGCGCCGTTGGTGTAGGTCTCACACCCGCCGAGCGACAGCTTCACCGCCGGACCGCCCTCGTCGAAGAGGCGCCGGCCGGCACCGAGCGTCAACGGGTACACGAACAGGTGCAGCTCGTCGACCAAGCCGTCGGCCAGCAGGGACCGCACCAGCACGCCGCTGCCGCTGACGTAGATGCCTCCGTCCACCCGCCCCTTGAGCTCGCGGATCGCGCCCTGGTCGTAGCCGATCATGGTGGAGTTGCGCCATTCGACCGTCGGGTTCGACGACGACACCACGTACTTGGGCCTGTCGTTCATGAAGGGGGCGCCGGGGTCTTCTTCCGCCGTCCGCCCGGACCACGCGGGCGCGAACATCTCCCACGTCCGCCGCCCGAGCAGGATGGCCCGGCAGCTCGACATGATCCCGCCGATCGCTTCACCCATCCGAGGGTCGAAGGGAAAGTCGAACGACCACGACGGGTTCTCTATCACCCCGTCCAGGGTGATGAACTCGTGCACGTTGATGGTGCCCATGACCGTCATCTCCTCTGTATCCGGACTACCGCCTGGCGCGGCAGCTGCCGCCAGACACGTCGAGCGGCGCGGGTCGGATTCGACATGGATGAGGAGCGCCGCCGCGAGCGGACGTGCCTGCCATCATCGGCGCCGTGGTCTTCCTGATGCGTCACGCCGAGACGGACTGGCAGGGTGTGACCGAACGAGGCTGGGTGGGTCTGGCGAACGATTTCGCGCCCCTCTCCGCCCGGGGACGCCGGCAGGCCGCGGACGCCGCCGGCCCCGCGGCTCAACTCAGACCGGCTGTGCTCCTGACCTCTCCCATGACGCGAGCCATGGAGACCGCCGCCATCATCGGGCGTCGGCTCGGCCTCGACCCCGTGGTCGAGATCGATCTGCGGGAGTGGCTTCCTGACCGCCGCCTGCGATGGTCGTCGGCGGCCGAGGTCCGGAATGCGTACGCCGCGATGATCGCCGGCGAGACCGTCCCGCCGCCGGACGCCCTTCCGGACTGGGAGACCATGGGGGAGTTGAGGAATCGTGGGCTGGCAGCGCTGCGCCCGTATGCGGGGCGTGAAGACGCCGTGCTTGCCGTGTGCCACGAGGTGATCATCGAGGCGCTCACCGGTCAACGCCACACCGGCGAGTGCGAGATCCAGCTGCTCTCAGGGATGTAGGCCAATCTCCCCCGGGGCGCCTCCGGCCAGATACGCTTCTGCCGCATGAACGCGGGCACCGATCGCGACTTCGCGCTTCCACAGGGCCGTCTGCGCGGGCGTGTCCTCGGCCCTGAAGCGGGGCCGCTGGCGCTGCTGGTCCCGGGCCTGACCGCGAACCTGGTCAGCATGGAACCGGTCGCGGGGGCGCTCGCCGGGGCGGGCTGGCGCGCGGTGGCCCTCGACCTGCGCGGCCGCGGGCACAGCGAGGCCACACCGCCCGGGACCTACGGGTGGGAGCGGCACGCGATGGACCTGCTGGACCTCGCGAACCTCCTGACCGACGAGCGGTTCGCCGTGGTGGGCTGGTCGATGGGCGCCTTTGTGGCGCAACAGGTGGCGGCGATGGCGCCAGGGCGGATCCTGCACCTGGCGCTGATCGACGCCGCCGGGGCCCCCGCTCCGGAGGCGATGGTTCCCGTGCTGGCGGCGACGGAGCGCCTGCGCGATGTCTACCCATCCGCCCGTGACTATGTGAACCGCGTCCGCGCGATCGGGGTCCTGACGCCGTGGGAGGAGATCTGGGAGCGCTACCTCAGGTACGAGCTGGTCGAGGTGGCGGGCGGGGTCCGCTCGCGCACCAGCTATGACGCCGTGATGGAAGACGTCGCGTACGGCAGTGCCCACGACCCGGCCGCGCTGTGGCCACGGCTGTCCGGGCCGGCGCTGCTGGTTCGCGCGACCCTGCCCTTCCTGCCCTCCATGCCCAGAGCGTTCGCCGTGCCGGCGGATGCGGTGTCCGGCTTCCTGGCCGGCGTCCAGGGCGCATCCGTGGTGGAGGTCGAGGCCAACCACTACGGCGTCGGAGTCTCCCCCCGCACGGCGGCGGCCGTCGTGGAGTCGTTTTCGACCGGAGGTGAGCAGCCGGCGTGACCGAGACCCTCTCCCGGCGCGCGTTGAACCGGGCGCTCCTCGCCCGGCAGCACCTGTTGGAGAGGTCCGCCCTGGACCCGGTGGCGATGGTGGAGCATCTCCTGGGCCTCCAGGCGCAGGCGCCGCTGCCACCCTACGTCGGGCTCTGGTGCCGCGTGGAGGGAATCCGGCCCCACCACCTCGCGGGGCTGCTCGAGCGCGGGGAGGTGGTGCGGATGGTCCTCATGCGCAGCACCGTGCATCTCGTCTCCACCGCCGACGCCGCGTTCTTGCGGCCACTGGTGGCGCCGGTGCTGGAGCGGCCACTGCGCGCCGGTTCGGCGTGGGCGCGTGACCTCGCCGGCCTGGACCTGGAGGAGATCGCGGGCGCGGCGGACCGGCTGCTGGCGGACGGTCCACTGCCGCTGGCGGAGATCGGCGCCCGGCTCGCGACCCGGTGGCCGGAGCGGAATGCCGACGCCCTGGCCCAGGTGGCGCGCGGCCTGCTGGCTCTGGTCCAGCTGCCTCCGCGGGCGGTCTGGGGTGCGGCCGGGTGGGCGGGGCGACCGGTGCTCCAGACCCTCGAGCGCTGGCCAGGCCTGGCGCAGGGCGGAGGCGGGTCGCCCGAGGAGCTGGTCCGCCGCTACCTGGAGGCCTTCGGGCCCGCCTCGATCCAGGACGTGCAGACCTGGTCGGGGTTGACGCGGCTGCACACGGTCATCGAGCGTTTGCGAGCGGAGCTGATCACGTTTCGCGACGAAGCTGGTCGCGAACTCTTCGACCTGCCCGACGCGCCGCGGCCCGACTCGGCCACGCCGGCGCCGGCCCGCTTGCTCCCGGCGTTCGACAACCTGCTGCTCTCGCACGCCGACCGCACACGCGTCATCTCCGATCACCACCGGCGGGCCCTGCAGACCAACGCGGCCGCGCTAAGGGGAACCTTCCTGGTGGACGGGTCCGTCGCCGGTCAGTGGGACCTGGTGCGACATCGGCCCGGGCTGGAGGTGGTGCTGGAGCCGTTGGTCCCGCTGACAGGTGACGATCGCGAGCAGCTGCAAGGGGAGGCTCAGCGGCTCCTCGAGTTCGCCGCCACCCCCGGCCAGGCGACGTCCGTTGCCTGGCGATGACTCGATCGCGGAGATAGCACCAGGGTGTCCGTAGTCCAGCGCTAGCGGGCGTGTTGGAGCGCCAGAGTGCGGACAGTCCGGCTCCTCAGCCGATCCAGCGCACGCCCACGCCGCGCTGTACCGCGACCTGGAACTCTTCGTCGGCGCGGGTGACGGCCACCTCGGACTCCAGCACGCGGGCGGTCGCGGCCGCGAACGCGTCGGCGAGGCTCAGACCCCCGCGAGCCTTCAGCCGTGCCGCCTCGCGTACCAGGCGGGCGTCCACAGGCGCCCATCGCAGGGGTGGCTGGTCGCCGAAGCCTCCCTCGTCGAGAGCATCGAAGAAGAACCGGTCGGCGATCATCGGCCCTCGCGCCCGCTCGATGATGTACGTCACTTCGCCGAGATTGACCAGATTCATCCACACATCTCCGCCCCTCAGCCACTGAGTAACCTCTTCGGCTCCGGGTTCGTCCTGCCAGTAAGCCAGCAGCGCACTGGAATCGAGCACAACTCGCTCAGCCATCTTCGCGAGCCAGCTCGGCACGCCGCTCGGCGCGGAGGATTGCGCCCAACGAGGTCGATCCGGGGGGACCGGCCAGCCGCCCGCGCAGGGAGACACGGCCTCGGAGCGCGACCGGAATCGCATAGCCGTCCCGCTCCAGCCAGGCCACCTTGGTGCCCGGCGCGAAGCCATACCGAGCACGGATGTCCTCCGGAATGGTGACCTGCCCCTTGGGATTCACCGTGGTCACGGCCATAGTGTTACCAATGATACGTCGATGACCATCACCCATCGGATGGTAATACGAACCCCCGCTGTGTAGGTGCCACAGCAACCGCAGTGTGACGCTAGCCACGCGGGTTACAGTCCGAGTGCGGCGCCTCCCTACGTGCCGCCTACTGCTGCGTCAGGTAGACCGCGGCCTCGGGGAGGCGGAGGGAGGTGATCGCCTCGTCGACGTCCCGGGTCGCGGCGGCCAGCGAGTTGGGCTCGTTGGGGTTGAAACCGACCGACGAGAGCACCCGAGCGGCGTTCACCTGGCTGAAGGGGGCGTTGTTGCCGGTGACCGCCTGCCGATACTCCTGCTCTCGCTGGTCGACCACGCCGCGGTGTCCGGCGACGGCGTTGGCCAGGTCCTGCGAGGAGGGGGACGATCCCGACATCCGCCGCGCGACCACGTCGGCAAGCACCTGGTTGCGGACGAAGCGGCTGACGAAATCGCGCGCCTGACCCGGGACCCCCTGCTGCTGGAGCCGCTCCCCGACGCTCCACTCGGTCGCCACCAGCAGGCCATAGAGAAGCTCGAAGTAGGCCGCCTGCTGGACTTGGGGGGCCCCGCCCGCTTTGGCGGCGAACCGTTCCGCCGAGGCGTGAACGGCAGCACCGAACGTGGGGATGAACTCGCCGACCGTGGGCATGCCGCTAAGTATGGGGGAGCCCTGGCTCAGGCACCGCCGGCGAACGCACCATTCACCGGCGCCCGTCAGGCCGGGTTCAGCGGGTTGCCCTGATTGTCGGTCGTGATCTGGCCGAGCTGATTCTGGACCGAGGACCCGTCCCCGGGGTAGACGACCATCTGCGTGCCCACGTTGGTCCAGTTGTAGAACCAGGCCGCGATCGACAGCGGCACGTGGATGCAGCCGTGGCTCGAGAAGGCCGCTTCGTACTGCGAGCCGGCGCCGAGCGCGGAATCCGGCTCCCAGCTGGCGTCGTGGATCGCCTCACCGCTGTCGGTGAAGAAGCTGGCGTACTGGACGACGGTGTCTGGATACCAGAGCGGGTTCCCCTTCGGCCACGGCGAGTGCATGGTCCAGGGGTGGTTCTTGTGCAGGATCTGCAGGGGTCCGAAATCGGTGCCCTCGGTGCTGACCCCGCGGATGCCGGTGGTCACCGGAGTGTCCTGCACCACCTGCCCGTTCTGGTAGGCCCAGATGTGCTGAGCCTGAAACGAGACCAGGATGAACTGTGCGGGCAGGTCGGCCATCAGGATGGTGTGGATCTGGCCCGCGTACCTCTGCTCAGCCGCGGCGGCGAACGCGACCTGGTTGATGTCCGGCGACCCCAGCTGGTTGGTGAAGAACTGGAGCCGGTCGTACGACGCCATCAGTGCGCTGAAGTCCTTGAACCGGTTCCCGAAGTTCTGGTAGGCCGCGATGCTGGCGTCGTTGTTCCCGCTGGCGAGCGCCGTCTGAGCGTCCGCCTGCAGCGTCTGGAGGCTCGGCGTCTGCGCCAGCAGTTGGTTGGCGGCGGCCTGGATCTGCTCCGACTCCTCCTTCAGCGTCGCCGCCTGCGCGGTCGCCTGCCGGATCACCGACTGCGCCGACGTCGCCGCCGCCACCACTTCGGAGATGGTGTTCGCCTTCGCCTCCTGCTGCTGGACCTGACCCACCTGCTGCTGCAGCGCGGAGACGTCACCGCCCTGCGACGCGTTCTGCGAGAGGAGGGTCTGCGCCTGCGCGACGTCCTGGGTCACGGTCTCACGCGCGTTGGCGTACACCTCGGGCAGCAGGCCCTGGAGGGCCCCCTGCAACTGTGCGATCTTGAACGTCTGGGACTGGTAGAAGGCGTCGCGGCTCCAGGGTGCGACCGGCGCCTCGTTGCCCATCACGTGCTGCTCGCCCTGTGTGATGGGTGACAGGTCCTGCTTCGGATACCCGTCCGCCCTCGCCTGCTGGAGCTGGTGGTTGAGCTTCTTCAGCTGGCTCTGGTAGAGGGCCTGGTCGGCAGTCAACCCTTGGCGGGACTGATAGGTGAAGACCGCGGCGCCAACCAGGGCGGCGATCAGGAGCACGGCGACGCCGAACAAGATGTCCCGGAGCGGGCGGCTGGTGATGCGTCGTCTGGTGGTGGCGGCGATGTCCGCGACGGGTTGCATGTTTGCGTCTATTCAACGCCGCTACAGGCTGGGATGTTCTGCACGAAGTTGTCGGCCCTCAAACGACGTTCTGTTCGACGCGCCACGCCCCGGTCCGGCGGCGGCCCGGCGAGAAAGGACTGAGGTCGAGATCGCTTCCCCCCTCCAGGACCCACTGCGTGAGCAGGTGCCCGACCGCGGGCGCCATCTGGAAGCCGTGGCCGCTGAAGCCGCACGCGCACCACAGCCCGTCCACCTCCTCGAGCGGACCCAGGAACGGCTGGTGGTCGGGGGTGACCTCGTAGAGCCCGACCCAGCTGGTCCGGATCCCGAGGTCGAGCAGGACCGGGAGACGTCGCTCGGCCACCGTCGCGACCTTCTCCAAAAAGCCGGGATCGACGCGCTGCTCAAAGGTGGGGCGCTCGTCCCGCTCGCCCATCCCGAACAGGATCCCGTCGCCCTCGGGGTGGAAGTAGAAGGAGCTCGTCATGTCGATGGTCATCGGGTTGTCGCGCGCGATGGCCGCCGTTGGCTCGCTCACGAAGACGTGGCGCGGATAGGGCTCCACTGGCAGCTCGACCCCGGCGAGCGCGGCCACCCGCCCCGCCCAGGGACCGGCGGCGTTGATGACGAGTGGGGTCGAGACTGTTCCCTCGGTGGTGCGCACGCCGCGGACGCGGTCCCCCCGGACCTCGATCCCGACCACACCCGTGCCTTCGAGCACCGTGGCCCCGGCTCGCCGGGCCGCCGCCGCGTAGCCGTCGGTGACGTCGATCGGGCTGGCGATGCCGTCGCTGGGGCAGAAGGTCGCGGCCAGCACATCGTCGATCGCGATCCCGGGCGAGAGGCGCTGTGCCTCTTCCGGGCTCAGCCAGCGCGCCTCCCGGAGGCCACAGCGGTGCCACATCTCGAACTGTGCCCGGAACGATGCCACCTGTGCCGGCTGGGTGAGCAGGAAGAGGTAGCCGATCTGCCGGAACTCGAGCGGGTGGCCGATCTCCTCCGCGAAGTGCTCGAGCCGGGCCACCGAGTAGCGCTGCATGCGGACGTTGAGCTCGGTCGAGAACTGCTGACGGACGCCGCCGGCGCACCGCCCGGTCGACTGCGAACCCAGCGTCTCGCGTTCCAGGAGGACCACGCTGCGGCCCGCGCGCGCCAGATGGCACGCGAGGGAGCAGCCGATCACGCCGCCACCGACCACCACCACCTCGGCGGCGGCCGGCAGCTCCGCGACCCCGGCCCGGCCGGCGCTCACCCGCCCGGATGGAGCGGGTGCGGCGCCGGCTGCCAGGGCTCCACCGGGAGGCCGGTCAGGAAGGTGCCGCTCGGGTTGCGCTCGACCAGCCGGAGAATCGTCACGGCAGCCGCGCGGGCCCGGTCGAGCCACGGCTCCTCATCGGACGGGATCAGGTCCGCGGCCGGTTCATCCGCTGGTTGGTCACTCATGGTGCTGCTCTCCATTGGATCGCATTCAGGTTCGGTGTGCTCGTCCCTTCACCGGGGAGGCGGTGTTCGGAGGCCCCGCGACCACTACCATGGCCCGACGTGGTCATCGCAGTCGTCGGCGCCCAGTGGGGCGATGAAGGGAAGGGGAAGATCATCGACCTGCTCGCGGAGCGCTCGAGCATGGTCATCCGCGGGCAAGGGGGTAACAACGCCGGACACACGGTGGTCACGGACGAGGGCGAGTTCAAGTTCCAGCTCATGCCGTCAGGCATCCTCTATCCCGAGGTTACGTGCGTCATCGGGCACGGCGTGGTGGTGGACCCCGGGGTGCTGCTGAAGGAGATCGCCCAGCTGCGGGAGCGAGGGATCGAGCCGCGCAACCTGGTCGTCTCTGACCGAGCCCACATGGTGATGAGCTATCACCCCAGCTTCGACCGGCTGGAAGAGGAGCAGCGGGGCGACGACCGGCTCGGCACCACCTGGCGCGGCATCGGCCCCGCCTACTCGGACAAGGTGCGACGCATCGGATTCCGCATCGGCGACCTGGAGAAGCCGGTCTTCATGCGCAAGAAGCTGGACTTCGTGGTCGGCAAGGTGAAGAACGAGATCCTGCGCGACCTGTACCGGGAGGACGAGCTGGACCCGGAGCAAATGCTCGGTCAGTACATGGCGTACGCGGAGCGGCTGCAGCCCTTCATTCGGGACACCTACCCGCTCATCCAGGGCGCGCTCGACCGCGGCGAGTCGATCCTGGCCGAGGGTGCGCAGGCGACCATGCTCGACCTGGATCTCGGCACCTACCCGTATGTCACCAGCTCCAACACGACCGCGGGCGGGGTCATCGTGGGCGCCGGCATCCCGCCCACCAAGCTCGACCTGGCGATCGCGGTCGTGAAGGCCTACACCAGCCGGGTCGGCTACGGGCCCTTCCCGACCGAGCTGCTGGACCAGACCGGCGAGCTGATCCGGGAGGCCGGCAACGAGTTCGGGACCGTCACCGGGCGGGCGCGACGGGTGGGCTGGTTCGACGCCGCCGTCGTGCGCTACGCGGTCCGCATGAGCGGCGCCGAGGCGATCGCGCTGACCAAGCTGGACATTCTGGACCAGCTGCCGGAGGTGAAGGTCTGCACCGGGTACGAGTTCCGGGGACAGCGCTGGGACCACCCGATGGCCAACATCTCCTGGCTCAAGCACTGCACGCCGATCGTGGAGACGCTGCCTGGGTGGGAGCAGCCGATCGGGGAGTGCCGGTCCTGGGAGCAACTGCCGTCCAACTGCCGGCGCTACGTCGAGCGGCTGGAAGAGCTTGCGGGCGCGCGCGTGCGGATGCTCGGCGTGGGCCCGCGGCGCGACCAGTTCATCGAGCGGGGCGGCCTAATCCTGTGAGGAGTGCTGTCCGCGGTGCCGGTTCCCGGCCACCCGGCCCTAAAACGGGCTGGGTAGGCCCGGGTTGCCGGGAAAGGAACCACAGTCACATCTAGACTGCGGTTGTGAACGTGGGGTCGACCCTGGGTGCCGGGTCCGAGGTTCCCAGCGCGAGCCGTTGGGTCAAGGTGCTCGACCAGAGCCGCTGCATCGGATGCCACGCCTGCACCACCGCCTGCAAGAGCGAGAACGTGGTCCCGCTGGGAGTCACCCGGACCTATGTCAAATCGGTCGACGTGGGTGTGTTTCCCAACGTCCGCCGTGCCTTCCAGGTGACCCGCTGCAATCAGTGTGAGGACGCGCCCTGTGTGACTGCCTGCCCGACCCGCGCCATGTACCGGCGTCCTGACGGCATCGTTGATTTCGACAAGAACCTCTGCATCGGTTGTAAGGCATGCATGGCCGCGTGTCCTTATGACGCCATCTTCATCAATCCCGAAGACCATTCGGCCGAGAAGTGCAACTTCTGCGCCCACCGCCTCGATGTTGGTCTGGAACCGGCCTGTGTCACCGTCTGTCCGACGCAGGCGATCCTGGTCGGAGACCTGAACGACCCCACCTCCCGGGTGGCCCAGATCGTCCAGCGCGAGCCGGTCGCCGTGCGCCGGCCGGAGAAGGAGACGCGGCCCAAGGTCTACTACAAAGGAGCCCACCAGGCCACCCTCGACCCGCTGGCGGCGCGGCGCCCGGAGGGGGGACTGCTGGCCTGGGCGACGCAGCCGGTGCGAGGCCGGAGCGTCCCCGGTGGACGGCCCGCCGCGCCCAACTCGAGCGCGGCCGCCCTGCTCTCCTACGACGTTCCGCACGAGGCGCCGTGGGGCTGGCGCGTCAGCCTCTACACCTGGACCAAGAGCATCGCCGCCGGAGCCCTCTTGGTGACCGTGCTGCTGCTCCTGCTCGGGCGTCTGGCCTGGGACTCCCCCCTGGCGCGCTGGGTAGGTCCGGCGACGGCACTGCTCCTGCTCGGCGTCACCGGGCTGCTGTTGATCTGGGATCTGAAGCACCCCTTCCGCTGTTACCGCATCTTCACCGAGCACCAATGGGGGAGTTGGCTGGTCCGAGGTGCGCTCATCATCACCGCCTACGGCGCGGTCTGCGCGGCGGCACTGGTGGGCTCTTTCAGCGGCTGGACCGGGCTCCGCTACGTGGCAGCCGGCCTTGCGATCCCGCTTGCGACCGCGACCGCCTGCTACACCGCCTACCTCTTCGCCCAGGCCAAGGCCCGCGACTTGTGGCAGAGCCCGCTCCTTCCCCCGCACCTGCTGGTACAGGCGGTCCTGGCGGGAGCGGCCGTGCTGCTGCCATTCGCCCTCGCGCTCAATGCCCCGGCGGCGGCCACCACGCTGCGGCTGGGAATCGCCGGGGCGGCGCTCGTGCACCTGCTGCTCGTCTTCGGTGAGACCACGCTCACGCACGGCACCGCGCATGCGCGCCTGGCCGTGCACGAGCTGGTGAGGGGAAGGTTCGCCGGCTTCTTCTGGGTGTCGACGCTGCTGCTCCTGGTGGCCGTGGCGGCACCCTGGATCGGCATCCTCGCCGTCCCGGCGGCGCTCCTCGGACTCCTCGCCTATGAGCACGCTTACGTCCGCGCGGGCCAGTCGGTCCCGCTGGCGTGAGCACGCACCAGGACGCCAGGCTGCGCCGGCTCGGCGAGCGCGTGTCCGCCCTCCGCGCCGAGACCGAGGCCCGCGGCGAGACGTTCTATCCCGGCGCGAGCCAGGTCCACCTGGCCGCGTTCCCGCCCAAGGAACGCTGGGATGACTGGGTGGAGCTCGACTCACGGGCCTGGCCCCGGCGGGTGGAGCGGCACTCCATGCTGGTCCCCACCACCTGCTTCAACTGCGAGTCGGCGTGCGGCCTGCTCGCATACGTCGACCCCCAGACGCTGCGCGTCCGCAAGTTTGAGGGCAACCCCGAGCATCCAGGCTCGCGCGGCCGCAACTGCGCCAAGGGACCGGCGACGCTGAACCAGGTCACCGACCCGGACCGGATCCTCTATCCACTGCGCCGGGTGGGGCCGCGGGGAGCGGGGGGTTGGGAGCGGATCGCCTGGGACGAGGCGCTCGACATGCTTGCCGCCCGCCTCCGGAAAGCGATCCAGGAGCGGCGGCAGAACGAGATCATGGTCCACATCGGGCGTCCCGGCGAGGACGGGTTCACGGAGCGCGTGCTCGCCAGCTGGGGCGTCGACGGTCACAACTCGCACACCAACATCTGCTCCAGTGGCGGCCGCGCCGGCTACCAGTTCTGGATGGGCATGGACCGTCCGAGCGCGGACTTCGCGAACGCCGACGTCATCTACCTGATCAGCGCGCATCTCGAGGCCGGGCACTATTTCAACCCGCACGCGCAGCGCATCACCGAGGCGCGGGCGCGCGGTGCCAGGGTGATCGTGCTCGACACGCGTCTCTCCAACACCGCCACCCACGCCGACTTCTGGCTCTCGCCCCAGCCCGGTAGCGAGGCGGCGATCAACCTTGCCATCGCCGAGCACCTGATCCGGAGCGGCCGCTACGACCACGAGTTCGTGCGCCGCTGGTGGAACTGGCGCGAGTACCTCGACGCCCAGCACCCCGAGTTGCCGAAGACGTTCGAGACCTTCGAGCGCCTGCTCGGGGAGCTGTATCGAGAGTTCACATTCGAGTTCGCGGCCGCCGAGTCGGGCATCCCGGCGGAAAGGCTGCGAGAGGTGGCCGAGGTCGTGGCCGGTGCCGGGACGCGCTTTGCCGCGCACACCTGGCGCTCGGCGGCGGCCGGCAATCTCGGGGGCTGGCAGGTCTCGCGCACCCTCTTCCTGCTCTCGGCGCTGCTGGGTGCGGTCGCCACCGAGGGCGGTACCTTCCCGAACGCCTGGCACAAGTTCGTGCCCCGGCCCATCTATGTGCCGCCGCACCCCCGGGTATGGCAGGAGCTGACCTGGCCCCGGGAGTATCCGCTGGCTCAGAACGAGCTCTCCTTTTTGCTCCCGCACTTCCTCCAGGAGGGTCGCGGCCGGCTCGACACCTACTTCATCCGCGTCTACAACCCGGTCTGGACCAACCCCGACGGCCTTTCCTGGGCGGAGCTGCTGACCGACGAGGAGAAGATCGGGTGTTTCGTTGCGCTCACCCCGACCTGGAACGAGTCAGCCTTCTTCGCCGACCTGGTCCTGCCGGTCGGTCACGGCGCCGAGCGTCACGACACGCACTCCTACGAGCAGTACGACGGTCAGTGGGTCGCGTTCCGCCAGCCGGTCCTCCGCGCCGCCCGCGAGCGCCTCGGCGAGCGGATCACCGACACCCGGCAGGTCAACCCGGGGGAGGTCTGGGAGGAGAACGAACTGTGGATGGAGCTCTCCTGGCGCATCGACCCTGACGGCTCGCTGGGCATCCGGCGCTACTACGAGTCGCGGGAGCGGCCGGGCGAGCGGCTCTCGGTCGACGAGTACTACGGCTGGATGTTCGAGCACTCACTTCCGGGCCTGCCCGAGAAGGCGGCCGCCGAGGGCCTCACCCCGCTGCAGTGGATGCGCCGTTACGGGGCCCACGAGGTGGCGTCGGGAACCGGCGCCAGGCACGAGGAGGAGGTTCCGTTCGAGGAGCTGGTCGACCACCGCAGGACGCCGAACGGGCGCGTCTACACCTCGGCGCCGCCGCCCCCGACCCCCAACGTGGTGCCGATGGGGACGCCCGACGCCGACCCCGAGGGACGGCGTGCGGCCGGCGTCGAGATCGATGGGACTGTCCGGCGTGGATTCCCGACCCCTTCCGGACGGCTCGAGTTCTTCTCCACCACGCTCGCCGAGTGGGGGTGGCCGGAGCACGCCTTGCCCGGGTACATCAGAAGCCACGTCCACCCGGCGCGGCTCGAACCGGACCAGCTGGTGCTGCTCTCCACATTCCGGCTGCCCACGCAGGTCCATACCCGATCGGCGAACTCCAAGTGGCTGGATGAGCTCGCGCACACCAACCCGGTCTGGGTCCACCCCGCCGACGCCGCACGTCTGGGGATCGCCCGGACCGGTGAGGGGGTGCGGGTCGAGACCGAGATCGGCCACTTCGTCGCCCGCGCCTGGATTACGGAGGGCATCCGTCCCGGCGTGGTCGCTTGCAGCCACCATATGGGCCGGTGGAAGCCGGAGGGCCAGCCGGGGCGCGGCGGGGGTCTGATGGCGACCGTGGGAATGACGAGGGGCGCGAGGGGCTGGCGTCTGCGCCAGACCGCGCCGGTCGCGCCCTACGCGTCCAGCGACCCCGACACGCGTCGTTTCTGGTGGAGCGACACCGGCGTCCATCAGAACCTGACCTTCGCGGTGCAGCCGGACCCGATCTCCGGCATGCACTGCTGGCACCAGGCGGTCCGCGTCCGCCCCGCCCTCGCCACCGATCGACAGGGTGACATCGAGGTGGACACGGAGAAGGCGCACGAGGTCTACCGGCGCTGGCTCCAGATGACCCGTTCCGCGGAGCAGGTGTCGCCGGACGGCGGGCGCCGCCCCTTCTGGCTGATGCGACCCTTGAAGCCGGGGCGCGAGCAATTCGCGCTGCCGGCATCGGTGAGAGATGACCGAGCCTCTCGTGGCTCAACGCGCTGAGGTGGCCGCGGCCCGCTGGGAGCTGATCCGGGCTCTGGGAGCCGTCGTCGAAACCCGAGCCGCGGAGAGCCGGGCCGTGGTGCGCGCGCTGGAGCTGCCGCCGCTGGATGCCGCTCAGCACACGGCGACCTTCGTGCTCTGGTGCCCGCCCTACGCCGCGCTCCATCTCGGGCCCGAGGGCAAGCTGGGCGGTGCCGCCGCCGAGGCGGTGGCCGGGTTCTGGCGGGCGCTCGGACTCACGCCGCCTCCCGAGCCCGACCACCTGGCCCACCTCCTCGCGCTCTACGCGCACCTGGGAGAGGCGGAGCAACGATCGGCGGCGGCGACCGCGCCGGCGCTCGGGCGTGCCCGCTCGACGCTGCTCACCGAGCACCTCTGGAGCTGGGTGCCGGGATATCTGTCCGCCGTCGAGGAGGTGGCGGGAGCCTCGCTGGCTGGATGGGCGGCGCTCACCCGGGACGTCTTGCGGCGGGAGATGGCGGTGAGCCGGCCCGCTCCCGCACTGCCGCTGGCACTGCGGGAGGCTCCGCCGCCGATCGCAGCCGGTCTGCCACCGGACGACCTGCTGGATGCGATCCTGACGCCGGTCCGGAGCGGGCTGGTGCTGACCCATCCCATGCTCGCCGGGATCGCGCGGGAGGTGGGGATCGGCTATCGGGCGGGCGAGCGTCGCTTTGCTCTGCGCGCCATGCTCGAACAGAACGCGGCCGGCACGCTGACCGGGCTGGCGAGCGAGGCCCGCCGCTGGGCCCATCGACATGAGTCTGAGGCCCGGACGGAGCATCGTGTGGCCGGTTGGTGGAAGGCGCGAGCGCAGGCCACCGCAACCGTGCTCGCCTCCTCCGAGCGCCGGCACTTGGGTACCCCCGGCGACCCTGAGGATCCCCGAGTGCCGGCAATCGGGTACTCCCCGGTGCCCTGAGGACCCCGAGTGCCGGCACTCAGGGAGGGTGGGCCCATCGCCTGCTTCCCATCCGTAGCCGCGCCGAGGCATAATGGCACCGCACGTGTCGCAGTTTTGCCGACGACTCCTCGCGACGATGTTGCTGCTGGGACCGGTGTGTCTGCTCGGGGGGCTAGGCGTCACCAACGTCGAGGCCGCCACCGGGCCTGACACCTGGCAGCTGCTGGGCGGTGTCCCGGCCCGGCTCCAGAGCCCGGTCGAGGCACTGGCGGTCGACCCCAGCAACCACCTGGTGGTGCTGGCCGGCACGCAGGACGGATCGATCTACCGCTCCGCCGACGGCGGTGCCCACTGGACCCGCACCGGGAAGAGGATGGGCCACGTGGTCACCGCGATCACCTTCAATCCGGGGGCGGCGGGCCAGGTCCTGGCCGGCACCGGCGGGGCCGGCATCTGGACCAGCACCGACGACGGCGCCGCCTGGCAGCAAGTCCGGAGCACGCGCAAAGACTGGGTCCGGGCGATCGCGGTGTCGGGCGGGGTGTTCGCCGCCGGGACCCATCAGGGTGTCCTGCTGAGCGGCAACGGATCGACCTGGACCCCGGCGGGACTCAAGCAGGTCGATGTCTCCGCGCTCACGATCGTGAGCGGAGGGTCGCAGCCGACGATCCTGGCCGGCGGCGACGGCGAGCGCAGTGGCCAGCCCCTTCCCCTCTACGCGACCGAAAACGGCGGGAGCACCTGGACCTCGGTTGCGGGCTCGGTCCCCGGCAGCACCATGGTCTCCTCGCTGCTCACCCTGCCCCTCGCGTCGGGCGCCACCTCGCCGACCATCATCCTGGGCACCAACGGGGGGCTCTTCCAGTCCACGGACGGAGGGGCGCAGTGGTCACCCCACAACGGCGGTGGCGCGCTGGCCCCGGTCGACGTCTCGTCACTGGCCGTCGCCAACGGAAGCGGCCAGGCCTACTACGTCGCGAGCGACGGCGGCGCCTCGTCCTCGGGCGGACTCTGGGTGACACGAGACGGCGGGAACACCTTCGCTTCGCTCTCGGCCCCGCAGCCGGCGGTGACCGCGCTCGCCGTCCTCCCGGGTGCCAACCCGCTGATCTATGCGGCCTCGTTCCGCCCCATCGACCACTCGGTCACGTTCTGGAGTTACTCCGACATCGGCGGCATCCCGCAGGGTCCGTCGCAGGCGGTGGCCCCGCCCACCCAGCACGGCGCGAGAGCACCCCAGACGAACGCCACGATCGACTGGGTGCGCGCACTCTCCCACGGGCCGGAGACGCCCTTCCTGGTCTTCTCGGCGTTCGCGATCCTGATGCTCCTGATCGCGCTCGGCGCCTACGCCCGCACCGCTCGCCGCCGGCTCTGAGCGGCCTCGCGCGCGGCCGCCGGCTCAGCCGGATCGCTCGCCCGCGCGGTGAGCGTCCTGCAGGGGTTCGCCGGTGGCCATCGTGACCGGTGGCTGACTCGGCGACGCGCCCGCAGCAAGCAGCGACACCCCGCAATGTGGAGCCAGCGACGAGCGCTGGGCGTCGTTCGGGTCCAGCGCGTAGCGCCAGGCCCGATGCTTCACTGCGCCGCCTCCTCGCCGCTGACCGGACGCTGTGTGGCACGTAGCGCACGTGCTGCCCGGGTCCTCGCCGAGCGACGACCGTAGAGGCGCGCACACAGGCTGGTCAGCACCTCGGTCATATCGCGCACCAGGTCGTCTTCGACCTCGCCCTTGTCCACCACCACCAGCCGCCGACCGGCCCCCAGCAACGCCGCCTCGATGTACTCCGAGCCCAGCCGCGCCAGGCGGTCGCGGTGCTCGACCACGATGCAACGCACGCTCCCGTCACCCAACAGCCGTCGCAACTTGGGGCGGCTCCCGTTCATCCCCGAGCCGACCTCCCTCACCGTCTCTGTGACCCGCAGCCCGCGCACGCTCGCCCACTCCGTGAGGCGACCCACCTGACGTTCCAGGTCCGCTCGTTGGTCATGGGACGAGACGCGGGCGTAGAGCGCGACCTCTTCCCCTGCCGACTGCTTGGGTAGCGCGTCCACCAGGATGGTGCGAGGCCCGACGCGGTGCGCGGGCACCGGCAGCACGCCACGGTCATGCCAGCGCAGCGCGGTCTTCGGGTGGATGCCGTTGAGGCGAGCCCAATCACTCAGCTTCATGCGTGTGCTCGAACCTACGCCACCGTACCCCCATTTGCAACCCCGTGTCCCTTAATTGCGGACAGTTTTCTCAACCCTCACGACAGCGGTCGCGCAAATCGCCTGGTTCGCGGTAGGCTCGGCGGTGCTCACGGTGGTTCCTGTGCCGGAGGTGGAGAGATGAGCCAGACCGTGCCCGCCCCACAGGGGGTCGTGCGCGAGCGTCGTGGCCTCGAGTACAAGTGGGTCGCCGCGGGCGTGGTCACCTTTGGAACCGTGATGGTGATCCTCGACCAGACGGTCGTGAACGTCGCGCTGCCCAAGCTGGAGACGGACTTCAACACCTCGCTGACCCGGATCCAGTGGGTGATCACCGGCTACTCACTCGCGCTCGCCGCCGTGATCCCGCTCTCGGGCTGGTTGGTCCAGCGGCTCGGCACCAAGTGGCTTTTCATCGTCAGCGAGCTGCTGTTCATCGGCGGCTCGGCGCTCTGCGGCCTGGCCTGGTCGGACACGTCGTTGATCGGGTTCCGCATCTTGCAGGGTCTGGGCGGCGGCTTTCTGATGCCGGTCGGGATGACGATCTTGATGCAGGTCACGCGGCCGGACGAGCGAGGCCGCATCATGGCTGTGCTGGGCGTGCCGATGATGCTGGGACCGATCCTGGGTCCGCTGCTCGGGGGCTGGCTGGTCCAGGACTTCACCTGGCGCCTGATCTTCTATATCAACGTCCCGATCGGGGTGGTGGCGGTGATCCTGCAGACGATCGTCCTCCGCGGCGGCCGCGATGAGACCACGGACCGGACCCCGCTCGACGTCCTGGGTCTGGTGCTCGTCATCCCCGCCGTGGTCGGCATCGTGTACGGGCTCAGCCAGCCGGACACCTACGGCTGGGGTTCGTACCAGACGCTGCTGCCCCTGCTCGGTGGCACCGCGCTCCTGGTCGGGTTCGTGCTGTTCGAGCTGCGGCAGCATTTCCCGCTCCTCGACATCAAGGTCTTCAAGGACTGGGCCTACGCGGCCGCGATGGGAGTCATGCTGCTGGTCGCCATCTCGCTCTTCGGGGCGATCTTCATGTTCCCCTTGTTCCTGCAGCAGATCCAGGGGTACGGCACGCTGGAATCCGGCTTCCTGCTCGCCTTCACGGGCATCGCGGCGGCGGCGGTGATGCCCATCTCGGGCCGGCTGGTGGACCAGATCGGCGCCCACAAGGTAGTGCCCTTCGGGGTCATCATCCTGACCGCCGCCTCGATCTGGACCACGACGCTCAGCTACAACACCAGCCAGGGCGTGATCATCCTGATGATGCTGGCCCGCGGCGTCGGCATGGGCTTCACGATGATGCCCGCGATGTCGTCCGCGTACGTCACCCTGGCCCCGCGGCTGATCCCGGGCGCGACGGCCATCACGAACACGCTGCAGCGAGTCGGCAGCGCCCTCGGGGTCGCGATCTTCGCGACCATCCTGACCGATCGGATCAAGGTGAACTTGCCGTCGGTTCCCGGCCACGCCCTGGGGGGCAACACAAGCAGCATCGCCGCGCTCAACCTGCCGGGGCCGCTGAAGACGGTGATCCTGCAGCAGGCGACCCACGGCTTCAACGACACCTTCTGGGTCGCGGCCGGACTCGGCATGCTTTGCTTCCCGGCGGCGTTCCTGCTCCAGCGAGCGCGGCGTGGCGACGAGGTTCGCGCCTACGCCAAGAAGCAGATCGAGGTCGGCGTCCTGCTCGGCGCCGCCGCTCAACGCGTGCGGGACGGCGCGGGCGCCCGTCTGGGGGGAGCGGACGCGCAGATGTTGTTCACGTCGCTCTCCGGGTCCGCCAAGGCGCGCCTCCAGCAGGGCGCCCTGATGATGCGCATGGGGGCGAACGCCGGCGGCATGGTGCCGCGGCAGCGGATGTCGAAGGTGCTCAAGGCCATGATCGGTACCGCCGCGGTGCTGGGCGTCGCGGGGGCGATCTTCGGCATCGTCAAGGGCTACCAGACGCCCGAGGTGCCGAACATCCTGCCGCTCCTGGAGCAGCTGCAGCACCACACCCCCCCGCCGGGACACTGATCGCCTGCCACCCCGGGCTTACACTGCCGCCACGTGGCTGCCCGTGACCGCCTGCGAGAGCTCGGCCTGACCCTGCCGTCAGCGCCGCAGCCGATGGCCTCCTACGTGGCGACCCGGCTGGTACCGCTCGGTGAGGGCCGCGCGCTGCTCTTCGTCTCCGGCCAGGTCCCGTCGCGTGACGGCCGGTTCCTGACCGGGCGGGTGCCGGACGAGGTCTCGGTCGAGGACGCCCGCCTGGCGGCTCGCGCGGCCGCGCTCAACCTGCTCGCCCAGATCGACCAGGCGGCGGGGCTGGACAACGTCGAGGCGGTCGCCCAGCTGACCGGCTATGTCAACTCGACCGACGACTTCGAGGACGAACCGGCGGTGGTCGACGGCGCCTCCGACCTGCTCTTCGGGGTGCTGGGGGAAGCCGGCCGTCACACGCGGGCGGCGGTCGCGGTGAACGCGCTCCCCCGGGGCATCACGGTGGAGATCTCCGCCATCGTGGTGGTGCGTGCCTCCCACCCCGCATAACTCACACGCCGGCAGGAGGCCCGTTTCCGGGTCGCCAGGCACCGGCCAAGTGGGAGGGGGGGTCGCGGCCGCGCCTAGCCGCCGTCCCAGATCCGCTTCATGATCCAGCGCGCCAGCTTGTCGGAGTCATGGTGAGAGGGGATCCGCTCGTTCACCACGTCGCCCGCTATGAAGCGGATCGAAGGGTGGTCGCCGGCTGCCTCCTGGTAGTCGAAGTGGACCTGCGATTGACCACCGGTGGGGAGGTGCGAGAGGTTGGAGTTGACGAGCACGAAGTCGAAGAGGTCGTCGCCCACGTGCTCCCGCAGCACTCGCAGGTAGTCGCTCACGTTGTAGGCGTCGGTCTCGCCGTGCTGCGAGGCCACGTTGCAGACGAAGACCTTGAGCGCGGGGGACTGGCGGATGGCGTCGGCCATGCCCGGGACCAGCAGGTTGGGCAGGATCGAGGTGTACAGCGACCCGGGTCCGATCACGATCAGCTCAGCGCTGGCGATCGCGATCAGGGCCTCCGGGTTGAGCTCAATCTCATCCGGCTTCAGATACACCCTCTGGATGGGTGCGTTCTGGAGCGGGATCCGCGACTCCCCGGACACCTCGGCGCCGTTGACACTGCCCACCAGCGTCACGTCGTGCAGGGTGGAGGCGATGATGGTGCCGCGCACGGCGAGGACGCGCCCGGACTCGCGAAGCGCGTTCTCGAAGTTCCCGGTCACCTCGGCCATGGCCATGATGAACAGGTTCCCGAAGGAGTGGCCCTCCAGGCTGCCCTCCCGGAACCGGTGGCTGAACAGTGACTTGACCAGCGGCTCGGCGTCCGCCAGCGCGACCAGGCACTGACGGAAGTCGCCGGGCGGTAGGATCCGGTACTCCTCGCGGAGCCGGCCCGAGGAACCCCCGTCGTCCGCCACGGTGACGATCGCGGACAGGTTGGAGGTGTACTTCTTGAGGCCGCGGAGCAGGGTCGACATCCCGGTGCCACCGCCGATCGCGACCAGCCGCGGCCCGCGGTTTCGGATCCGGTAGGTGTAGATCATCTCGGGCACGCTCTGGGCCTGGCCGCCGGGCAGGAACGGGCCCAACATGGAGCGCTGCAGCTTGTAGAAGCTGAAGATCAAGAGCCCGATACCGAGCGCTCCGAAAAGCAGGGCCCGGGCGTAGTACGGGAAGAACTGCAGGGTCAGGTAGTAGAAGAACCCGGGCAGCGGAGCGGTGCTGTAGAACTCGCGCAGCACGTAGGCGACGCCCAGGATCAGGAGCAGGAGGGAGAACGAGAAGAGGATCACCCACCGCTTGACCTGGAGGCCAGGTCGGAGCCAGCGCAGCCAGCGGCTCATCGTTCAGCCCTCCGCCGAGCTCTCCCGTTCACGAAAGGCCACCCGGTGCCGCAGGCATGGTGGCAGTGGGGAACGCACCCCACCGCGCCAGCCATCCACCCACCAAAGGTAAACGTGCGCCTGGCCCCCCTGGTTACTCGCCGGACCTCCAGCGGCGACCGACGCGCGCTCACGCGGAGACCCGTTCGGTGACGAAGACGAGCGCCCGTCCGTAGGCGCGCGAGCGGTTCTGAGCGCGGGCGATGCCGTGGCCCTCGTCCTCCAGAATCAGAAGCTCGGCGCCGGGCACCGCGTCGGCGATCTGCATCGCTTCCCCCACCGGCACCCGGGGGTCGTTGCGGCCGTGGATGACCAGCAGGTGGGCCCGGATCCTCTCTGCCCGCCGCAGGGGGCTGAACTCGGCCAGGAAAGTGCCGTCCGGTTCCCGCAGCGGGTCACCGTACTCCGCGGCCCGCATCGACCGCCGCCACCCACTGGTGTTGCGGAAAAAGGAGTGCCAGTCGGCGATTCCCACCACGTCGACGGCGGCGTCCCACAGCTCCGGTGCGTCCACCAGCACCGCCAGGGTCATGAAACCGCCGTAGGAACCGCCCATTGCGACCAGGCGTTCGGCGTCGCCGGACTCCTTCAGCCCGCGGGCGAGAGCGACCGCGTCGCGGACCGAATCCCATCGCTTCTCCCGGTCGTCGAGGCCCGCGTATGTGAACCCGTAGCCGGTGCTGCCGCGGACGTTGGGCGCCAGGACGTCGAAGCCGGCCTGGACCCACATCTGGACCTGCGGCACGAAGTTGCCCCGCGTCTGGCCCTCGGGCCCACCGTGGATGTAGACGACGGTGGTGCGGGGCAGTCCGGCCGGGCGCGGCACCTGGCTCGTGTAGAGGAGCGCCGGGACGCGCAGGTCCTCGAAGCCGGCCATGGTGAGCTCCTCCGGTTCCACCAGCCCTTCCGGGAGCGCCCCCGAGGCGCGGGTCCAGACACGAGGACCATCACCCGCGGCGGGTCCGATGGGAAGCTCCCACAGCTCGGCCGGGTGCGTGGCCGACTCCCAGGCGACCAGCAGGTTCCCTCCCGGCAGCCAGGCGACCTGGTGCTCGGCGTGGTTCACGTTGTCGCCGTAGACGACGCCCGGCCAGGGGGTGGCCACCTCCTCCAGGGCTCCGGTCGCCATGTCGAGCGTGCCGAGCCGGTCGTAGGCGCCGCCGTTGGCGACCAGGGCAACTCGCCTGCCGGAAGGGCCGGGAACCACCGCCTCGACGTCGTGCGGCTCGTCGAACAGCGTCCGCACGACCTCGGTGGGGTGCGCCGGGTCCACCTCGTGGAGTCCGATGAACCCGCTGCCGAGGTCGGCCGTGACCAGGCACCGCTCGCCGGTGGGGACCGCGCTTATGACCGCCCGCGCGTGGGGAAGCAGCGGGCGCAGATCCGCGTCCGCGCCCAGCAGGTAGGCGCGGTTGCGGAGACTGCCGGCGTGTTCGGCAACCACGATCTCGCCTGCGGCCAGCAGTCCCAGGCAGGACCAGTAGCCGCCCCGGTCGAGGAGCCGGGTTACGTCGCCGGTCCCCAGATCGACGCGGGCGACGACCCAGTCCGACTGACCATCCGGGTTGGTGACCACGATCGCCGTCCGTCCCGACGCCTCCACGTTGACGTCGCGGTGGATAGCGCGAGCATCCCGGGTCACCTGCCGGAACCGGGCGCCATCGACGAATCCCAGCTGCCAGCGCTCGTCGCCGTCATGGTCCTGGCGGGAGAGCAGACCGAGAGGCGTGTGCGCGACGGGCAGGGTCCGGTAGCGCCCGCCCGCCAGGCGCTCCGGGAAGCGATCGGGGCCGGCCTGGCGGTAGACCTGGCCATGACCGGCGAGGTCGGCGGCGAAGACGATGCCGCCATCAGCGTCCGGGAGGGGGAGATACGCCCGAGAGAGCGTGAGCAGTGCATCGACGTCGGACACGAACGTCATCCTAGAACCCGCGGCCCGCTCGCCGTCTCAACTCCAATGCGGCCGGGGGTGCCCCGAGCGCGCATTCCGCGGGCAAAGAAGAGTCCGGTGGCTGGGGCGCTAGGACTCGAACCCAGGATCTCCGCGTCCAGAGCGCGGCGCCTTACCAACTTGGCTACGCCCCAGCGATTGACAGCAGTACATAGTACCCGGCGGCCGGAACGCCTCGGGACCTATCCAGGTACCTTCCTCTCTTGTGACCAAGCAGAGCGTTCGTACCGACCAGGCGCCCCAGCCCGGGGGGCCCTACTCGCAGGCCATCAAGAGCGGAGGGTTCGTCTTCCTCTCCGGTCAAGGCTCGCATGCGCCGGACGGCTCGCTGGCCGAGAGCGTCGAGGCCCAGGCGGAGCAGATGTTCAAGAACCTGTCGGCCGTCGCCACCGCGGGCGGATGCGACCTCAGCGACGCCGTCCAGGTCCGTCTGTACCTCACCGATCTGGCCAACTTCGGTCCCGTCAACGAGATCTACAAGCGCTACTTCCCAGAGCCGCGCCCGGCCCGCACCACCGTCCGTGCGGACCTGCCCGGGCGAGGTGAGCTGGTCGAGGTCGACGCCATTCTGGAAGCACGGGACGTCGAAGGGGAGGCGTGAGGGTGGATACCGATCAGTTGACGCTCGATCCCCAGGCCACACTTCCCTTCCGGTTGCGGCTGCGCGTGGGCGAGGTCATGCCGGTCGAGGCGCCGCACCGGATCGCCGACGCCAGCCGGGAGCTGCGGGAGCGGGGAACGGCCGTCGCGCGCCGCGCCGCGCGCGTGGCAGAGGTGATGGATGCGCTCGGTGGGCTGGGCTGGCGGCTGGTCGGGGACGACTTGGTGGGCGGCGGGCGCGAGACCGTCAACTCGAGCGGGTTCGCCGCGCTGGGCGCGGATCCACTGCCGCCCGCGATCACGGTCGCGCGCGACGCGCGGCCGGAGGAGATCGCCGCCGACCTGGGCGCCGCCTTCGGGCCGGAGGCGGCCGAGATCCCCGCCGAAGCCACGGTCCAGCTCGACGGGTACGACCTGCCGGTCCGCGTCCAGGGCGCTTCCATGGCCCTGGTCTACTCCCTGCGAACGTACCTGGAGACCTTCTCTGTCCGGGGTTGACCGCCGGCGCCGGTGATCGTCCGGAGCGGAGCCGGCTGCATGGGGCCGGCGACGATCCCCTACACTGCGCCTGGATTCAAGCTCAAACCGGCGGCGGCGGAACTCAGAAGGAGGCCACCCCACGTATGCGTGTACTCGTCCTCGGCGCTGATGGCTACCTTGGGTGGCCGACCGCGATGTACCTATCGGCACGCGGCCACGACGTGGTCGCCGCCGACAGCCTGATCCGCCGGCGCTGGGACGAGCAGTTGGGCACCGAGTCTCTGACCCCCATCCGAACCATCGAGGAGCGGGTCGCCCGGTGGGCCGAGCTCACCGGGCGCGAGATCCGCTGGGAACCGCTCGACCTCTGCGACCTCGACGCGACCGCGGACCTGATCGGTCGCACCCGGCCCGACGGCGTCGTCCACTACGCCGAGCAACGGTCGGCGCCGTACTCCATGATCAGCGCCGGCACCGCCGTCGAAACCCAGATCAACAACGTGACCGGCACCCTCAACCTGCTGTTCGCGCTCCGCGACCGGGCACCGGATTGTCATCTGGTCAAGCTGGGCACGATGGGCGAGTACGGCACTCCCAACATCGACATCGAAGAGGGCTTCCTCGAGGTGGAGCACAACGGCCGCAAGGACCGGCTTCCATTTCCCAAGCAGCCGGGCTCGTTCTACCACCTGTCCAAGGTCCACGACAGCCACAACATCATGTTCGCGGTCAAGATCTGGGGCCTCCGCTCGACCGACCTCAACCAGGGCGTCGTCTACGGCACGCAGACCCCGGAGACCCGCCTCCATCCGGACCTGTCCACCCGGTTCGATTACGACCACATCTGGGGCACGGTCCTGAACCGCTTCTGCGTCCAGGCGCAGCTCGGCATCCCGCTCACCGTCTATGGGCGCGGCGGCCAGACCCGCGGGTTCCTTGACATCCGCGACACCGTGCGCTGCATCGAGCTGGCGCTGGAACATCCGGCGGCCGCGGGCGAGTACCGCGTCTTCAACCAGTTCACCGAGCAGTTCAACATCGCGGAGCTGGCGGACCGGGTGCGGGCGGCACGGGAGAAGCAAGGCCTGCCGACCGAGATCGTCAACCTCCCCAATCCTCGCGTCGAGCTGGAGGAGCACTACTACAACGCCAAGCATCAGCACCTGCTCGACCTCGGTCTGGAGCCGCACTGGCTGGCCGACACTTTGATCGAGGACCTGCTCCAGGTCACGGAGTGCCACCGAGACCGGATCCGCCCTGAGCTGATCCCACCGACCGTCGACTGGCGGGGGAAGGTCGGTCAGGCGGGGAGGTCGGCGAGCCCGACCGCGGGGGGCAGCACCTCGGCGTAGGCGGCCAGAAGGTCGTTGGTGGCGTCGGCCCAGGTCGGCGTCCGCAGCTGGGCCGCGGTGGCGATCTCACCTGGATCCCCGGGCTCGGTGAGCAGGCTTTCGACGGCGTGGCTCCAGGCGGCCGGGTCGGCGGCGTCGACCAGCGTGGTGTGGGGGACTCCGACCAGCAGCCGCTGAGAGCCTTCGGTGCGCGCCGCCACCACCGGCAGCCCGGAGGCCATCGCCTCCAGCATCACCAGGCCCAACGTGTCCGTCACCGAAGGGAAGCAGAAGACGTCGGCGGAGGCATAGGCCTGGGCCAGGACCTCCCCCTCGAGGCGACCGGTGAAGGTGATGGGGCGGCCGGCCGCCGCCTCCTCCAGCTCCCGCCGCGCCGGCCCGTCGCCGACCAGGGCCAGGTGGCGGGCGCCGCGTGCCAGGTGGTACAGGCGCGGGATGCCCTTCTCCGACGCCAGACGCCCGGTGTAAAGCACGATCTGGCGCTCTGGGTGGCCGCCGGTGAGGCGCTCGCGCATGGCGCGGCCGGCATGGCGGGGGTTCGGCGCGTGCGAGCGTGCGGGCCTCCTGGTCGGCGGCGTGCAGCCGCGTGAGCGCATCCTCCACGTCCTGCAACGCCTTCAGCACCGCTGACCGCCAGCTCGCCCTCGCCTGCTCGACCCGCGCCTGCGCGGCATCGACGCCCGCGGCCTTGGCGCCGAGGTCGAGCGGCAAGGAGAGCGAAGGCCCGAACGCGAGGATCGGGGTGGCGAGCAAGGCAGCGGGGTTCGCGCCCGAGAGCGTGAGCGATCCCGTGAGCGTCAAGGTCGGGTACTGAGACGCGACCGCGACGCCGACGCCCGCGGTCGCCGCCGCGAGCTGGCGCTCGGCCGCCCTGATGTCCGGCCTGCGGGCCAGAAGTGTCCGGCACTTGCAGGTCGGGCATGGGTGCCGCGGGGATCGCGGCGGGATGCGCGAGCGCGGGTTCGAGCTGGGTGGGGTCGCCGCCGCACAGCACCGAGAGCGCGTGGATCGCGACCTCGCGGTCGGCGGCGCTCGCGGCCTCACGGGTGCGTTCGGCCGCGAGTGCCAACTCCGCGCCGCGCAATTCGAGTGCGGTGCCGTCGCCGCCGGCCTGCTTGGCGCGGACCAAGGCGGCGACATGCCCGCGTTCGCGGATCGCCGCGGCGGCGAGCAGCTCGAGACGCTGGGCGGCCCTGAGGGCCACGTACTGGCGCGCGACCTCGCCGGCAAGCGAGAGCGCCGCGTCGTCGGCGGTGGCGAGGCTCGCGTCGAGCTGGTCGCGGGCGGCCTCGCGGGCGCGGCGGTCCTTGCCCCAGAGATCGAGTTCCCAGGAGGCGTCGACGCCGGTGGTCAGCGGGGCCGGCGCGAACGGGGTGGCGGCGCCGAACGCGCGGCTGGCGGTACCCGAGAGCGGACCGAAATGGGGATGGGCGTGCCGGCCCGGATCGCCGCGCGGGGCTCGTCGACCGCTGCCAACGGCCGCCTGGCGTTCGGCATCTTCGCCGCCTTCGCCGAGTTCGAGCGCGAACTGATCGTCGAGCGCACCACGGCTGGGCTTGCTGCCGCACGCGCCCGGGGGCGCATGGGCGGGCGGCCGCGCAAGATGGATCGCCCCACGCTGCTGATGGCGATGTCGGCGCTGGCGGACCGCACCGCGGTCGCGGCCACGCTCGGCCTGACCACCACCACGCTGTACGTCTACGTCAAGCGCGATGCACGCCGATGCCACCGGTGCACAACAGCAACACGCTCGGCCCGGCGCGCGCGACCCCAACGAAGCGCTTGCCTCCAGCTCGGCCCAGCGAGCACGCTGCCGCCAGCGCCGGCGGCTCCCATCGCCGGCGCGGCAACCGGGCGGGACCTCGGCTGCACCGAACCTTTGGATCCATCATCCAACCGAACCCCGGCCGCTAACCCCGACCGGGGTTCTTGCCGCTCGGCGGCTCTGCCGCTCCCGGACGAGCTGCGGCCTCCACTGATTCACATGCTCTCGTCCTGTGACGGCCTGACCACCGGCCGCACAGCCGTAGCCTTCGGCCGTCAGGCGCCCGAGCAGCAGGCCGAGCCCGACCGCGACGAGGACGGCGGTGAGAGGCTGGCGGCGAATGACCTCGCTCAGCTGGGCGGAGATGTCCTGGGTTTCCGCGCGGGTGCGCTGCAGCACCTGGCCCTGGCTGTCCAGGATACGGGCGCCGGCGCGGGCCGCGTCATCGATCGTCTCGCCAGTGGCGTCGAGCAGCTTGGAAGTGGTCTGGCCGGTGGTGGCGGACATGGCGCATGGCTCCTGTTGCTAGCCCTCTCACAACCGGGAGGATAAGCCAGGGTTGCTCGGCGGCCTGCTCGCGCATACGTCGATCAGGAGCGCATGCAAGCTTGCGCGGCGGCGATTGGCAGGCGAGCGGGGCCAAGGCGCGCCAATCGGCTCACCTATCAGCCGAGCGGCGAGAATGCGTATGGCAGGAGCGCGGCCACGTTTGCAGTCGCGACCGATCGGAAGGCAACGGCGGTGATGGTCGAATGCCGCGACATCAACCATCAAGGGGCATTGAGCCGGACATAAACTGCGTCCAGTTCGAAACCCGTGGTCCTAGGCAACGCGGAGGTGATGAGCTAACGCCACGCGATCCCTCACGCCCGTGGCACTCTCCTGCTGAGAGTGCTAAAGCACGGCACCAGAGAAGGCATGGCGCCAGAGCGCGATCCTCTAGGCTCGCAGACGCCGATGATCACGCAATCGGCCACTATACGTGGGGAGCGTTCCAGATGGGATTCCGGCCCTTGCACCACCGCGTCGTGGTTCGGCGCGTGACCGCCGAGGGAAGACCTCGGGCGGCATCATCATCCCGGACACGGCCAGGGAGAAGCCAATGGAGGGCAAGGTGATCGCCGTCGGTCCCGGCGCGCGTGACGAACAGGGCAAGGTTCAGGCACTCGACGTGAAGGCCGGCGACCGCGTGCTGTTCGGCAAGTGGTCCGGCACCGAGGTCAAGCTCGACGGCGAGGACCTCCTCATCATGAAGGAGAGCGACCTCATGGGCGTCGTCGAGGGCACGTCCGCGACGACGAGCTTGCCTGACCCCTAAGGTGTGACGCCGTATGCCACTGCCAGCCGGGCGGCATCACCCATCGCGCCCACCACCGGCTCGGCGGTCCAGGCCGGCAGCACGTAGAGGCTGGTCGAGCGCTCGGCATCCCCACCAGAGGTCGCCCTCCTCGACCCAGCCGATCGCGTGCGCGACGGCCTCGGCCAGCCCCTATCCGGCCCACTCGCCTCGCGTTCCCGCCGGGCCAGGTCGCGAAGCAGGGTAGCCGAGGCGGCCACGGCACCGCCTGCATGGTGCAGCCCGGTCAAGGCGCCGTGCTTTGTGCGGCCAGGCAGCACTTCTTGTACTTCTTACCGCTGCCGCACGGACAGGGGTCGTTGCGCCCGACCCCACGCAGCGGGTTGGTGATCGGCTGCTGCACCTCAAACTCGGGCCAGCTGGGCAGCGCCGGCGTGTCGTCCTCGCCGGAGAAGCCGGCCCACGTCTCAAGCTCGCCGATCGCGTCCGTGAACGGCCCGATGCGGTCGTGCTTGAAGCCGGCCATGCGCTCGGGGTCGGCCAGCGTGCGCCGGAGGTCGGCCCGGAAGTCGGCGATGCGCCAGTCCCGCTCGGAGACGAAGCCGCGCCGGATCAGCCCCTCGGCTTCCCCGGCCAGGTCCTCGTAGCCGAGATGCGCGACAGCCAGCAGCCAGCCGATCCAGACGAAGTGCTCGGCCTGCGGCTGCATCTCGGCCAGCAGGTGCAGCAGGTAGGCGCGCATCTCGGCCTCGCTCACCCGCCCCGTGCGGGTGAGGTAGGCGAGTGCGAGCAGCGCGCCCTCGCGGACGAAGTCGTCGGCCGTCTCGGCCTCGATGACGGCTTGCAGGGCGGCGAGGTCGCCGTCGTAGGTGCTGATCAGGATGCCGCGCAGCGTGAGTCGTGATCGCGTCGCCAAGGATCAGGTCGGAGGCCTCCGCGTCCAGGAGCAGCCGGCACAAGGGGCCGAACGCGGCCTCTTCGCCCTTCTCGCCCAGGAGGTGGATCATGAGGAACAGGGCCTGCTCGGTCTGCTCGGAGCGGTCCTGCCCGCGCGCGTAGGCGTCAAGGAGCGCGACGCAGCGCGGGCCGGCCTCGTCCCAGTGGTCGAGCGCCCACCGCATAGCTGCACGCGGCAGTTCGTTGCCGGTCGTGGCGAGGTCGCGCAGAGCATCATCGAGGGTCATGCCCACCAGCATCGTGAGGCGGCCCACCCCGATCAAGGCCGCGGTCGTGTGCACCAGCCCGCCACGCCGGCGTCCTGCGCTCACGGGATGGCGGTCGTGCTCGCAAGCAGGCGCGTCCAAGCTGGCGCGCACGAGAGGCGCTCATCGACGACCTTGCGCTGAGGAGAAGATCCTATGCTCTCGCATGGTCGCGGCGTTCTCGCCGCGCGCACCTACTTCGGCGCGATCCGTGGGTTGCCGCCCGAGGCACCGGGAGGCCGGATCACCGGCATGGCGTCGCTCCCAGCCCTGGGCGTGCCCTTGTCTATGGCGGGATCGCCCGCGGCGGGCGGGGGTGCGATGACGCCGCCGCGGGCGCTGCCGCCCGGCGTGTCCGCGCCGGCGCCGGGCGGGAGTGGGGCTGGCGCGGCCGTCTGCGGGCCGCTCTCCCCCTTGCTCGGCGCGATGATCGTGGGTCGCCCGCCGGCCGGGTGCCCGGGCTGGATCTCGGCCGGCGCGGTGGGGGCTGTGGCGGGCGGTGCAGCGTCGGAGGCAGTCGGGCCACTCTGGCCGTGCACCGTCGTGATCGAACCGGCCAGCGCAAGCACGCCGACCGCCGCCGCCATAACTGCCATGATAGCACGCATGTACGCCTCCTGGCGAACGCGCCGGTGCTCTCGCATCGGCCCTGAGAGACAACGCCGCGATTGCGGCGAGATCGCGACGGCGCAGGCAAGTCAGGACCTGCTCTACTCGGGGGCGAGGAGGCGGGCAGCGCCGACGACGGCGCGGGTGCTCAGGTGCTGGTGGTCGGGACGGCCACGCAGCCGCACTGGGTCCGGCTGGAGCCGCTCATCCTCGCCTGAGGGCGGCAGACGAACACCCGGCGTGTCTTCCGCTCTGGGCGCTGCATCCTTCCTCGCCTGCAAGATGGAGCCTACGATCTGATGTCCAGAAGAGGAGGGTTCGGGACAGAAAACGCTCCCGCAATGGACCTGCCGCCTGCGATGGTCAGCTTGAGCCACCGCACCCCTAGATGGCATCAACCGTGCTGCGATCGTCCCCGCTCGTGCCGCCAGCAATCCCGCCCATACCGTTGGCGAATGCCCTCGCATGGATGCGTCGGTGACGGAGTTGATCACCAATCCAAACGGATACCAGCGCGTGCATCGCGCGACGCCTCAGCGATCTCCCATGCGGTCGGCGCACGCCGGGAGGTTGAATGGTCGAGGGCGAGGCCGCATGCCTGGCTACGCGGGACGCGGGACGGAGCCGAGCGACGCTGGGATCGTAGGGCTCTTCGTCCCTGCATCACCTCCCTGCCGCAGCGTCAGCTTGGAGCGGCTCGGCGCCGGCTTCTGCACAGGGGCGTTCCGGCTCCCGCCGCGGCATCCGAGCCTGCTCGCGCTCCCAGGACGCGACCGCCGAGCGCATCACGTCGACGATCCCTTGGCGCCACAGATGGTATTTGTCGGTCCCGACCGGATGCGGGTTGCGCAGGGCGGCAAGTGCCTTGATGGCCGCCTTTCTCCCGGCAACCCGGACCGGGACATGCCTCTCGGGATCGCTCATCGTGCCTCCCTTCACGGGTGGAACGTCCGCCAGCTCGCATGCTGCCCGGCGGTGCTCGGCACCATCTTCCGCAGACGCTCCCGCAGGTGCTGGCGCCTTTCTATCCCAATGCGCTGGATACGCCGACAGCCGGGCCAGATCGTGCAGGCCCAGGGATTGCGACGCTGTGCGGATTGGCCACCGGCAACAGGGGTGAGCCTTTCCAGCGGATTGGGCGCAGCCTAGCGCGTCCGCCGCCGGGCGGCGCGCTGCGCGATCACCTCGCGGGCGTGCTGGCGCTGCGCCTCGTCCGGCTCGCCGGCATCCGTGCCGTCCAGATGTAGGCGCTGCTGGCCTGCTGCGACCGCCTCCAGGTAGCCCGGCGCGTGTGTCCAGTGGTGCAGCGCCCGGCCCAGCTGCGCCGTGGGCACCCGCGCCTCACCAAACCCGTCGCGGATCTCGCGCGCGATGCCGGCAGCCAGCGGCACGGGTGTGGTGAACAGCGCGGGCCAGCGCGCTCGCAGCAGCGCCAGGACCTCGCGCGTCTGCTGGCGACGGCGGACCACCGCGGCCGCGTGCGCTTCGCGCTCGCGTTGCAGGTTGGCCTGCTTGCGCGCGGCGATCTCGGCCGGATCGGGCGGGATCGGGTCGCTCGCCGCGGCGGACGCGGCTTGTGCCGGGCTCGGCGATGCCGGCGCGGGCGGGGCCGATGCTTGGGCTTGTGGTCGTGATGGCAGGCGCAACGTGCCGCCAGGGTGGCGAGGCGTGCTCATGCCCGTCCCCATGCCAGGTCGCAGGAGCGGATGAAGGCGCGCCCGCTCCCGCCAGGCTGGCCGCAGCTCTCTGCGGTAGCGGGGGTGTCGGCGATGGCTTGCGCCCGCCGGGCGCGGCCCCAAGCTGTGGCGGCATGTTCATGGTCGATGAGGAGACCGCCGCGGCGATCCGCCGCGCCTGGGACGAGGGTGGCGAGCTGTCGGCTGTGGTCGAGCTGCGCCGCCACTTCCCACTCATCACGGATGGCGAGAACGCGCGACGGTGCGTGCGAGCCATCGTGGGCTGGGTACAGCCGCGTGCCCCGGAACCGGAGCAGGAACCGGACCGAGGAGAGCCAGGGTCCTGAGGCGCCCTGCCGCGGGTTGCGCGTAGCTGTGCCGAGCCCGCCGATGAGCGCCACCGCGACGCTCGGTCCGATCACGTTTGCCGGGGTGGATCGCCAGCCGGGTCATGGATGCCCCGGCCTGAGAGCTGCAGCCGGCGCGGCCGGAACATGGGGCCGATCCGCAACCGTCACCTCAACCTCCGCGCCCAGCCGGGCCAGCATGGTCATGAGTTGGTCCACGGTGAACCGCCCGATATTGGCGCGGCGGATGCGGGAGAAGTCGGCCGCTGCAAAGCCGGTAAGTTCCTGTGCGGCGCGCACGGTCAGTTTCCGGTCGTCCAAGGCCTTGACGATCCGGGCGGCCAGGATCGCCCGCAGCTGCTCGAGTTCGGTATCCGGCAGGCCAAGATCGCGGAAAACATTGCCGCTGCCGCGCACCAGCTCGAAATCGTTATTATCGATCATCGCAATGCCTCCTTCAGGCGCTTCAGCCGGTTCTCGATCAGGTCGATCTCCGCTTTCGGAGTTTTGATCCCGGATTTTGACTTATTCTGGAAGGCATGCAGCACCCAAACATCCGTGCCGACCTGCAAGGCATACACGACACGATAAGCGTCCCCTCTATGCCGCAGCGCCAGCTCCAGAACGCCGCCCCCAAGGCCATGCAGCGGCTTGGCAATATCGGGATGGCCGCCTTCCGCCACGATGGTAAGCGCACGCGCCATCTCGATCTGCGCCCCTTGCGGGAACCGCTCGAAATCCTTACTGGCCGCTTTCAGCCAAGATATCGGCCTGGTTCGAATCACCATTTAGTGTTGTCACGGATGACAACACCCTGTCAAACGAGCGTTATCGCGCGTAGGCCGCTGTGAGCGCAGTTTGCCCGGTGATGCGACAGCATCCAAGCGTCCGATCTCGTTCAGAATGGCCGCGAGAGGCCGCTGGCCCGGACCGCTCCAGCCGTTAGAGGCGATGATCCCTGCCCTGGCGACCGTCACCCGCCCTCAGTGAACAGCCAAGGGCAAAACTGAAGCGGTTAAGGGAAGTCGATAGCGGCTCCCGCTAGACGCAGCGCAGGTCGTGGCACCGCATGTCCGCACTTCGGGCAGCGGTCTCGGTGACAGGCACGGCAGAACGGCTTGCCGCAGGCGGGACAAGGTGCCAGCCCCGCAGGAACAACCAAGTGCAGCGCCTCGTCGCAGGCCAGCCGTGGCCGCTCGGCGGAGGCGGTTGCCTCGCACGCCGCCCCCTCCAGTTGCCGCGCGAGCGGGTTCCAGTCCAGTTGGATCACCCGCTCCGCCTTGCGGCGGCGGATCTGCACCGTGAAGCGCTGCACCGGCATGGCCAGATCAAGCGTCTGGACCCATTCCACGCTGACGCGCATCGCGTATTGATGGCTGAGGTCGTCGAGCTTGGCCCGGTACTCCCGTCCGATCGCCTCCGCGCGCAGCTCATCCCTTCGGCGCGCAGGATCACCGTCCACCAGCCCGGCGCGGCGGCGCATCGCATCGCGGTAGAGGTCGTTGTGGTAGAGGTGCAGGCGCTCCCGGTCGCGCTCGAAGCGGCGATGCAGCCCTTTCACGAAGGGCGCCAGCGCCGCGTCCAACCGCGGCGGCAGCCCGCGCGCTGTCAGCTCCAGCACGCGGCTCCGATCCCAGCTCGGCGGCAATTCGCTGCCCACTGGCACTTCCGGGTCGCTGGTCTGCGCATCAAGCCACGGCAGCACGCGCGCCAGCACCACGTCCGGCAGCGCCGAGGTCGCGAGATTGATGCCCAGCCGCAGCATGCCGTCACGCTTCTCGTCCGAGATGGCGGAGTAGCGGAAATCGAGCACCAGGTAGCGCGTCCAGGCCGGCACGACGCCGAGCAGACGGAAGGTGGCGTTGTCCAGCACCAGCTCGCGCTCCAGCACGCGCTCGGGGCCGCCGGGGACTCGCGGCTCGGGCGCGAGCACTCGCCGGACCGAGCGCCCGTGCTCCCCCAACAGCCGGCCGAACCGGTCGAGCCAGTCGCCTTCCAGCCCCACGCGCCGTGCCTCTGGCGGCTGCACCGGGCCGAAGCTGAGCCGGTCGATCTCCGCCAGGCCGAGCGCGTCGCGCACTGGTGGGGGCGCCAGCACTTCCAGCCCCTCGGGCTCGATCGGCTCGACCAGCGCTCCCGTGGCGGTCAGCAGCTCGGCCACGAAACGCTGCATCCGGCCCATCGCGCCAGCACCGGAGGGCGGCGCGGTGACCGGCGCGGGGCTGGATGAGACAAAGAGGGGCGAGCCGGCCTCAGGCGGCATCCAGCTCGTTCCCGAACAGCGCCTCATCCAGCTCCTTGACGCCCTCGTATTGCTGGCGCGCCGAGAGCAGCCGCTCCTCCAGTCGCGCGAAGGCGGTGGCACGCGCGGCCTCCGTGCCCTCCAGCCAAGCTTCCAGCACCAAGGTCGAGAACTCCTGCTGCTCCTCCATCTCGCCGAGGATCGCGCCGACTTCGCCGACCACCAGCTCGAACATGTTGATCTTCTCGTCGAGAATGCGCAGCACCGCGTCCTCGATCGTGCCCGCCGTCGCCAGGTTGAACACGAACACCTCGCGTGTCTGGCCGATGCGGTCGATGCGGCCGATGCGCTGCTCGATCGCCATCGGATTCCAGGGGATGTCGAAATTGATGAGGGTATTGCAGAATTGAAGGTTGCGTCCCTCGCCGCCGGACTCGCTGCACAGCAGCAGGGATACGCGGTCGCGGAACGCGTCGATAGCTGCATCCTTGTCCGGGCCGGACATGCCGCCGTCGAACTGCACGAAGGGGGTGTCCTGCCGCCGCAACAGCGCCGCCAGATGCGTCATGCTGTCGCGGTGATGGACGAACACCATCTTCTTCTCGTCCGGGTTCTGCGCGAGCAGCCGCAACAGCGCCGCCTCCTTCGCACCGGCAGATAGGGCGCGCACGCGATCCAGCATCCCGGTCCAGCGCGCATCGCCGGGGTGGCGTTCGACGAAGCGGGCGATCGCCGCCGCTGCCGCGGTGGGCGAGGATCCGGCCGCCGCGAGCAGGTGTTGCACCGCCAGCCGGTGCTGGCCGCCGGCCGCCACCTCTCGGGCCAGCGCGGTGAGCTCGCGGTAGCACGCGGCCTCCGCCGCGCCCGGGGTGGCGCGCAGCGTGGAGGCGTGCCGCCGCGGCAACCGCAACGCCGCCAGGGCGCGGGTGTTGCGCACCATCACCCCGCGCATCAGCTCGCGCAGGCGATCGCGGTTCGCTGGCTCCCGCGGTTTGCCCGGCACCATGTAGGCGGCGCGGAACTCCTTCTGTGTCTTGAACACGCCGGGCTTGAGCAGCGTGAGCAGGTTATAGAGCTCCAGCAGCGAGTTCTGCACCGGCGTCGCCGAGAGCAGCAGCAGGAAGCGCTTGCGCAGGCCGTTCACCAGTCGGTAGCTGGCGCTGGCCTGGTCGCGCAGGTGGTGCGCCTCATCCACAGCAACCACGTCGTAGTTCAGCCCGGCGAGGATGTCCGCGTGCTCCTTGCGCCTCGCCACGGCGACGGAGGCGATCACCCGCTTCTGCGCCCAGAACCGTGCGGGGTCGCTGCGCAGCAGCGGATCGTGGGAGGTCGCGAAGTCGAGGTCGAACTTGCCCTCCATCTCATCCCGCCACTGGCCGACGAGCGAGGCCGGGGTCAGGACCAGCATCCGCTCGGCCATGCCGCGCAGGGCATATTCCTTCAGTACCATGCCGGCCTCGACGGTCTTGCCCAGCCCGACCTCGTCGGCCAGCAACACCCGCCCGCGATACTGCTTCAGCACCTTGCGTACGGTCTCGATCTGATACCAGTGCGCCTCTACCCCGTGCAGCGCCGGCAGGCAGAGCAGCTCGTCGAAGCCCTCGAACAGGGAGAGGCGGGTGAGTTCCTCGCGCAGTCGGAACCACTCCGGTTCCGCCGTCGTCGCCTCCGCCAGGATCGCGTCGGGGTTGGTGAACTCGAACTGCACCTCGAACTCGGCGTCCAGGCGTGGGAGCTCGGCGACCGGTGGCGCGACCTGCGCAGCCCGGTCGGCTAGAGCACGCGCGGGCGGGTTGTCCGCATGGCCGGACGGGTTGGGTGACGGCACCGCCAGGCTCCGGGCTGTCCTGCTCCGCGCCGTAGTTCCGACAGAGCCCCGGCCGACCATTCGCCCCCGGATCGGCGCCGGCTTCTCCACCCTGGTGCGCGCCGGCGTGGGCGGCCGCGCGACTCCGACCCGGATGTCCGCCAGCTGCCGGCGCAGCCAATCCAGCATCGGGCCGCGGCCGGGAAACCATGGCAGGACAGCGGCGAACGAGGTCAGGCCGTTCTGCTGCAGCATGGCCTGCGCTTGGCCGAAACGCCTCTGCTGCCCCAAGGCGAGCGCGGTGAGGAGAACGGATGTCGCGCCGGGCTCGTAGCGCTTGTGGAAGCGCTTCAGCAGCGCGAGGGCCCGATCCGGCTGCCGCGCGGCAAGCTCCGTCAGCGCCGCCATGAGGAGGATCACCGGGTCGGTCGGCAGGGCCCGCAACGCATCGGCGGCCAGCAGGGTCGCCTCGCCAGACAACCCTTCCAACGCGTCGGACATCCGGTTCAGCCACGGCGTGCGGTCGGTGGCGGCCGCAGGCTCGCCCGAGTGCGCGTCCTCGCCCTCCCACAGCGGCAGGAGCGGATCCTCGTCCGCAGCTGGAGTTCTGACCCTTCGCCTTCAGTGTGCTCGCCCCTCTGTCGTGAACCTGTCCGCTTCCCCGCCGCAGCCCAGGGGTGGTCTGACCCTGGCACACCGGTAAGGGAAATAGCTGTCAGCGTCGATCCGGCTCAGGGTCAAGGTTACCATCATCGGAGGGGTTGGGGATGCGTGGGAGTTTCTACAGCGGTGTACGCTAAGCGGCCAAGGCTGCCCGGAACGCCTCTAGCCTGAACCGGCTGGTGCGCAGCGGCCGGAACTGCTCGCGCGGGGCATCCACGTCCGACCAGAGGTAGTCGCCGGTGAGCGCGATGTGGTCCCACCGCACCGGGGCGACGTGGGACAGCTCCTCGTCCGTGAGCTCGACGCCCTGGCCGCGCACGTAGGCGACGGCGCGGGCCAGGTACGTGGTGTTCCAGAGCGCGATGGCGTTGACGACCAGGTTCAGCCCGGACGCGCGGTGGGCCATGTCCTCGGCCGTGCGGTCGCGCAGCTCGCCCAGGCGGTGGAAGAACACCGCCCGCGCCAGCGCGTGCCGGCTCTCGCCCTTGTTGAGGTTGCCGTTGCTGCGCCGCCTCAGCTCGGGGTCGAGCAGCCAGTCGCAGGTGAAGATCGCCCTTTCCAGCCGTCCCATCTCCCGCAAGGTCCGGTGCAGCGCATTCTGGCGGGGGAAGGCCGCGAGCTTCTTGAGGATGACCGAGGGCGGCACCGTGCCGGCGCGGACAGAGGCAGCGAGGCGCAGCACCTCGTCCCAGTTTTCTTCGATGACCGCACGGTTGATCACGCCGCCGAACACCGTGTCGGGCAGCCCTTCGGCCATGGAGCGCTCGGTCAGGTAGAGTTTGCGCTCGCCCAGATCGCGAATGCGCGGGGCGAAGCGGTAGCCGAAGGCATGGGCGAGGGAGAAGATGCTCTCGACGGCGCCGGCGGTATCGGTCGTGTGCTCGTGGATCTCGACCGCGCTCTCGTGGTGCATGAGGCCGTCGAGCACGTAGGGCGCCTCGCTCGCCGCCGCGGCGATCACGCGCGAGTCGTACGAGGCGAAGCGGTCGGAGATGAAGCCGTAGAACACCGATCCCGGCTCGGACCCTTGGCGCGCGTTGTAGTCCGCGGCCGCCTCGCCGCGCCCGCCCGCAGGGAAGAACTGCCCGTCAGACGACGAAGTGCTGCCCGGCCCCCACACGGCCGCGAACGGCTCGGCGTGCTGGGCGTCCACTACGGCGGCGAGCGCGGCCGCGTAGGTCTCGGGCCGGACGTGGCGGTCGATCACCAAGTTGAGCTGGTGGATGGTCAGCCCGCGCGAGCTCTCAGCCATGCGGTCGAGGCCGAGGTTGGTGGCGTCGGCCAGGATCGCGCCCAAGAGCGCCGGCAGGTCGGAGGCGGCCTCGCCGGTGCGGAAGTGGGTGAAACGGTCCGCGAACCCTGTCCAGCCGTTCACCTCGGCAAGCAGGTCGGTGATGCGCACGCGCGGCATGAGCGCGTAGAGCCGTCGGCTGAGCGCGCGGGCATGGTCGCGCTGCTCGCGGCGGATAGGCGAAATCTTCAGCCCGGCCTCGGTGAGCGATGCATCAACGAGTTTGCCGGCCGCCGCCGCGGCGAGCACGGCGCGGAGCTTCTCGCGCAGCACGGCACCGCGCGCCTCCAGCCAGGTCGCGGCTGTGTCGGACAACGCGAGGCCGAGGCGCCCCTCCGTGCGCAAAGCGGCGAACGCGGTTGACGGCAGCAGGTAGTCCTCGAACTGGCGCTAGGCGCGGCTGCCCTCCACCCAGATGTCGCCGGCGCGTAGCCGGTCGCGCAGATGCACGATTACGGCGACCTCGTAGGCGCGCGGGTCGAGGCCGTCCGGGCCGGCCCTGACTCGGCTCCGCCAGGCGCGGCGCAGGAACACGGTCGGCACGCGGCCCGCGAGCTTGCGCCGGCTGCCCCGGTGCAGCTCGTCCAGCACGCCGACCGCTGCGAGCAGCGGATCGTCCGCACGGTGCGAGCGGAAGCGAAAGGTCTCGAACAGGATCGTCGCGGCCCGGCGCAGGGTGGTGTGGCGGCCGATCATCTCTTCGATGCCGTCGCCCTCCTCGCCGCTCCCGACCGCACCCTCCGCCACCTCGACGCTCGCGGCCAGCCGCTCCCAGCCCAGCCCCTGCTCGACCGCTCCCGAGAGACCGTCGCCGGCCCTGCGCGCTTCCAGCAGCGCCCGGCCAAGCGCGGCGTGGTCGCGAGCCACGACGGCGAGCGCCTTGGCCTGGGCGAGCAGGTTGTCCTCGTGCCGCCGGTTGGCCGTGCGCCGGGCCGTGCCGACCAGCTTGTCGAACATCTCGACGGCGAGGTCGGTCAGCGCCGCCTGACGCTCGATAACGAAGGCGACGAGGGTGGCCAGTCGGCGCTCTGGGGCGAAGCGCAGCAACTCGCGCGCGGGCAGGATGCGCGCCTCGCGGGCGAGGATGGCGTAGCGGTTGGCGTGCACCATGCGCCGCCGATCGTCGCCGAGGCCGATCCGGCGCAGCACCTCCAGCCGTGCCGCGGCGCCGGCGAGGTTCCTCAGCGTCGGCCCTTCCGGGGCCTCGTCGATCCAGCCGTGCAGGGTGCGGCCGTCCTCCGCTCGCTCGGTCAGCAGCGCCTCCAGCGCTGCGCGTTGTGCGTCATCAAGGCCGCGAGTCAGGTCGCGATGGGACTGCCGCCGCGCCATGGCCCGACCCGCAAGCGCGAGGCGCTCGACCAGCGCCGGTGGTGGCATGGTGATGCGGCGCTCCTTGAGGTCTGCCGTGACCGCACGCGCGATGGGCTCGCCCCTGTCCGTGCCCGCGGCGCAGGCCGCGGCTGCCCGGATCGAGGCGCGGTAGTCGGCTTGGCGCATGGGCCGCAGGTCGAGCAGGGCCGCGATCTCGCCGGCATGCTCGCGGCGCGTGCCGTCGCGCCGGGCATACAACTCGAAGACGGCCGGCTCGACGCCGAGCTGATCGGCGACGGCCTCTACGACCGCGCCGGGGAGCGCCTCGTCCAGGCGCAGGGGGCGGCCGAGGTCGCGCACGAGAGCGAGTTGCACGGCAAAGCCGAGCCGGTTGTGCGAGCGGCGGTGCCGGCGCGCGAGCGCCAGGTCCTCGGGCGCCAGCGCGCAACGACGCAAGACTTCGTCGCGATCCGTCGGCGGATCGAACAGGAGGGCGCGCGCGTGCGGCACGAGGAGCTGGGCGGATGAGGCAGGCATGGGGTGTCCGGGGCGGGAGGAAGCG
>CAWBPD010000029.1:0-22605 GCA_963790575.1 Candidatus Dormiibacterota bacterium
GTTCCGGGCGAGTACCAGGTCGTCCACCAGCCCGACATCCTGATCCTGGAGGGGCTGAACGTGCTCCAGGTCCCGGATCCCAGGGCCGGCGACAGCCCGCACACCTTCGTCTCCGACTTCTTCGACTTCTCGATCTACGTGGACGCGATCGAGCGCGACATCGAGAATTGGTTCGTGCAGCGTTTCCTGGCGCTGCGGGACTCCGCCTTCCAGAACCCGCGCTCCTTCTTCACCCGCTTTGCCCGGCTCAGCGACGAGGAGGCGGTGACCACCGCCACCGGGATCTGGGAGTCCATCAACGGCCCCAACCTGCGGCAGAACATCCTCCCCACGCGTGAGCGCGCCCGCCTGGTGCTGGTCAAGGGCCCCGACCATGGGGTGGTGGAGGTGCGCCTGCGCCGGCTCTGACCGCGAACGTCCGGCGCCTGTCGCGCTGCTCTACCCTGACCGGATGAGCCACGATCCGCAGGTGGAGGCGTTCTTGATCCGTCAGGCCGAGGCTTCGCTGCCCGCCTACCCGGAACTGACGCCGGCGCAGGCGCGCGCCCAGAACGAAGCCGGCGTGGCGGCGGTCGCCGGTCCGCCGACACCCGTCGCCCTGGTCCGTGACGACACCATCGCGGGGGTCCCGGTGCGCCGGTACGACCCCGACCCGGACACCACGCTCCCCACGCTGGTCTACCTGCACGGTGGCGGCTGGGTCCTCGGCTCTCTGGACAGCCACGACTCGACCTGCCGGGCGTTGGCGGCCCGCACACCGTGCCGGGTGGTGGCGGTCGACTACCGGCTGGCACCCGAGCACCCGTTCCCGGCCGGCCTCGAAGATGCCTGGGCGGTGCTGCGCGCGGTGGTCGCGCAGGCGCCGCACCCGGTGGCGATCGGCGGCGACTCGGCGGGAGGGAACCTGGCGGCGGTGCTCGCGGTCCGGGCCCGTGACGCCGGCATCCCGCTCGCGCTGCAGGTGCTGATCTACCCGGTGACGGATGCCGACCTCACCACGCGCTCGTATCGGGAGTATGCCTCCGGCCACGGTATGAGCAAGGCCGACATGGAGTGGTTCTGGCAGCACTACATGGGCGACGGCGACCGGTTCCATCCCGAGGCGTCACCGCTGCGGCAGGAATCGCTGGCCGGGGTGGCACCCGCCTTGGTCGAGCTGTCGGAGTACGACGTGCTGCACGACGAGGGGCTCGCGTATGCCCAGCGGCTCCGGGAGGCGGGCGTCCCGGTCGAGGTGGTGGAGCAGCAGGGCATGCTGCATGGGTTCGTCCGCCAGGCCGCGATCTTCGACCGCACGCGGGTGGCCTGGGACGAGATCGCCGGGGCGCTTCGCCAGGCGTGGGCCGAGGCGCCGAAGACGTAGGCGATGGGGGAAGATGGTGCCATGACCGGAGCGAACGAACAAAACGCTTCGCGCCGCGCCGTCGCATCGCCCCAGGGGCCACCGTGCCCGGTCTGCGGGTCTCTCGGGGTCCGCATCGCGTATGGCATGCCGGGCCCGGACCTGGTCGACGCCGGCGAGGAGGGACGCCTCGTGCTCGGCGGCTGCGTCGTCACCGGGTTTGACCCTGAGTGGGCCTGTGCGGGCCCCGAGCAGCACGTCTGGCGTGCCGGCGAAGAGGACCGGGCGGTGAGGGCCGGCGACTGGGGCGCCGGGTAGCGGGGCCGGACACGGACTCGATCAGCGGCCGCTGAAGACGGCCTGCCGTTTCTCCACCACCGCTCTCAGCCCCTCGGCATGGTCGGCGGTCGCAGCGCAGAGCTCCCCCGCCCGGCGTTCGTTGCGCAGTGCAGCCTCCAAGGACAGCGTGGCGTTCTCGCGCAGGTTCTCCTTCGCCAGCCCGATCGCCACCGTGGGGCCGGCCGCGAGGCGCGCCGCCCATTCGTCGACGGTCGCGGCGAGCTGCGCGGGCTCCACGAGGGCGGTGAGGAGCCCCAGGCGGTTCGCCTCCTCGGCCCCGATGATGCGGCCCGTGAAGATCAGCTCCGCCGCCCGCGCCGGCCCCACCAGCCGGGGTAGCAGGAAGGACGCGCCGCCGTCGGGGCAGTAGCCGATGTTGACGTACACGGAGCCGAAGCGGGCGCCGGTGGAGGCGATACGCACGTCTGCCGCCAGTGCCAGGTCGAGACCGGCCCCCACCGCGACGCCGTTCACCGCCGCGATCACGGGCTTGGGCAGTCGGTACAGACGCGGCATCAGCTGGTGCATCAGCGGGACCCAGTCGTCCTCCCCCGGATCGCCGCTGCTCCATTCCTTGACGTCGGCGCCGGCACAGAACCCCCGGCCGGCGCCGGTCAGCACCAGGCAGCGGACCGAGGGGTCCCGCCAGGCCCGGGCCAGCGCGGCGTCCAGCTCGACCAAGGTTGCCCGGTCGAGGGCGTTCAGGCTCTGGGGCCGGTTCAGCGTCACCGTTGCCACTCCGCGCCCGTCGGCGTGGAACAGGACCCGCGTTGGGTTCGCCATCTTCGCTCCTCCTGGGCCGGGCTCCTGCGCCTCAGCCGGCCCCGATCCCGTGCTTGAGCAGCGCCCGCGCGATGATCGAGCGCTGGATCTCCGAGGTCCCCTCCCAGATGCGTTCGATCCGGGCGTTGCGGTAGATGCGCTCGACCACGGTCTCCCGCATGTACCCCATGCCGCCCAGGATCTGCACCGCCCGATCCGCGATGCGGCCCAGCGCCTCGGAGGCGAACACCTTGACCATGGCCGCGGTGGCGTTGACCTCCCGCACCGAGGCACCCCGATCCACCATGCGGGCCGCCTCGTACGTCATGGTGCGGGCCGCGAAGAGGTCGACCGCGGAGTCGGCGAGCATGAACTGAATCGCCTGGAAGTCGGCGATCGCCTTCCCGAACTGGCGGCGCTCGAGGGCGTAGTCGCGGGCCAGCTCCAGTGCCCGACCGGCCGGCCCGACACAGCGGGCGGCGGTCATGATGCGTCCCTTGCGCAGCCAGTCCCGGGCCAGATCAAAGCCCTTGCCCACCTCGCCCAGCACGTTCTGGTCCGGTACCCGGCAGTCGGAGCAGACGAGCTCGGCCTGCCGGTAGCCGCGATGGCCCATCGTCTCGTGCACCTGGCCCACCGCGAAGCCGGGCGTGCCCTTCTCGATCAGAAAGGCCGTCACCCGGTCCCGCTCGGCGCCGGGATCGGTGACCGCGAAGAAGATGGCGAAGTCGGCGCTGTCGCCGTGGCTGATGAAGCGCTTGTTGCCGTTCACCAGCCATCCCCCCTCGACGCGCGACGCGTGGGCCTGCATGCCGGCCGCGTCGGAGCCCGCGTTCGGCTCGGTCAGCGCGAAGCAGTCCTGGCGTTCGCCCCGCACGCACGGGACCAGGAACCGCTCCCGCTGCTCGGAGTCGCAGGCGAGGAGGATGTTCGACGGGTTGGGGACCACCTCGGCCAGGCCGGAGCCGGCCCGCGAGAGCTCCTCCTCCACGATCGCCTGACCCAGCGTGGAAAGGCCTCCGCCGCCGGCTTCCCGGGGCATGCCGACGGCGTTGAGCCCGAGCTGCACCGACTTGGCCCGCAACGCCCGCTCCACCTCCTCGGGCAGGCCGTCGTGACGCTCCACGTGGTCCTCCCAGGGCAGCAGCTCCGCGTCGACGAACCGTCGTACCAGCGAGCGCAGCTCTTCCAGCTCCGGCGGCAGGTCGTACCTCACCGTCCCTCCTCATCGCCGCCGGCGAGCACGATCAGCGCGTCGACGGCGACACAGCCTCGACCACCCGGCCCGGGCAGGATCGGGTTCAAGTCCAGCTCACGCACCTCGGGCAGCTCGGTCAACAGGTCGCCCACCGCCACGATCACGTGCGCCACCGCGTCACGGTCGATGCCGGGCCGCCCGCGAGAGCCGTCAAGCGCGGGCGCCACCCGCAGCCCGGCCAGCATCTCCAAGGCTTCCTGGCGATCCACCGGGGCCAGCCGGTGGGCCGCATCCTCGAGCAGCTCGGTCAGCACCCCACCCGCACCGACCATGAGCACCGGTCCGAACCGGGGATCGTTCCGCCCCCCGACGATCAGCTCGACGCCCCCTTCCAGCTCGCGCTCGACCAGGACCGACAGCTCCTCCAGGCCCGCGCGCCGCCCCCGCTCCTGGAGCTCCTCGAAGCCGGCCCGGGCGCGCGTGGGGTGGGTCACGCCAAGCAGGACCCCCCCGAGGTCGGACTTGTGCGTCACCTCCGGGCCGTGCAGCTTCATCGCCACCGGGAACCCTAACCGGCGGGCCGCCGCCTCCGCGGCGTCCGCCGAGGTGACCACGGAACCGGCGGGAGTGAGGATGCCGTAGAGCGCGACCAGGTCTTTGGCGGTCGCCTCCGGGACCACCGGCCGACGGCCGTCGAGCCGAGCTCGGGCCAGCTCCTGGCGACCGACGTCGACCGCCGCCCGGCGGCGGCTCCGGCGCTCGCGGGCCGCGATCGCCCGCGCCCGGGCCGCGGCGTGGCCGAGTGCGGCCAGTGCCGGCTGGACCCCGGCCAGGGGCACGATGCCGGCTCTCCGGAGGTCCGTCACGTGCTCGGTGCGGACGTCGGCCACGGTCGCTACGCTCACCACCGGTTGGGGGATGTGCGCCGACGCCTCGGCAAGCCCGGCCAGCATCCGGGGCCAGGCGCCCTCCTGGTCGTCGGGGGCGTGGGCAGGCCGGTCTCCCACGTGGACGATGACATCGACACCGGGCACCCCCGCCAGCGCGACCACGGCGCTCTGGTAGGCGGCGCCGTCACCCCAGGTGGCGCCGGTCAGGTCAAGCGGGTTGGCCAGGTTCGCGAAGGGCGGCAGTTTGGGCCCCAGGTCGGCGGCGACCGCGGCCGGCAGCGGAGGGAAGTGCACCCCGTGGTCGGCGGCCAGGTCCGCGAGCAAGGCGCACTCCCCGCCCGAGGTGGTCAGCGCGCCCAACCCGGCTCCCTGAGGCCGCCGGCCGGCGTCGAGCAGGGCGCACGTCGCGAGCAGCTCGTCGGGGTCGCGGACCTCGACCGCGCCGTGGTGCCGGAGCAAGGCCCGCATCAGGTGATCGGAGCCGGTGACGCTGCCGGTGTGGGCGAGGGTCGCGACGCGACCGAGACGGCTGCGTCCGGCGCGCAGGACCACCACCGGGACGTCCCTCTGGGCGGCGCGGGCCAGTGCGGACGCGAACCGGTCCACGTCGGGGACGGCCTCCAGCAGGGCCGCGACCACCGTTGTGTCCTCGTCGTCCAGCAGGTACTCGATGAGCTCGGCGGCGGTCACATCGAGCTGGTTGCCGCAGGAGACGACCCGGGTGAAGCGCACGCCGCGGCCGGTGGAGACGACGTTCAGCGACATGTTGCCGCTCTGCGCGACCAGCGCCACCCCGCGTTTCGCACCAACCTCGCCGGTGGGGAGAGCGACGGGCCAGAGAGCGCAACCTTGCGCAAACTCGATGGTCCCCAGGCAATTGGGGCCCACCACCCGCAGGCCGGTCGATCGCGCGGTGTTCCGCACCAGGGCCGCCCACTCCGCCCCCTCACCTGCCGCGCCCTCGCCCATCCCGCTGGCGTAGACGATCGCCGCGCGGCTTCCGACCCCGGCCGCGGCCTCGACCGCCGCCGGTACCCGGGCGGCGGGCACGGCGACCGCCACCCCGTCGACGGGCCGGGGGACCGCGTCCAGCGTGGGGTAGCACCGCAGCCCGGCCACTTCCTGGTGCCGCGGGTTGATGGGGAAGATCGGGCCCCGGTAGCCCAGCGAGAGGAGGTTCTGAATGGTCGTCAGGCCATAGCCGCCCGCGGGCGACGCCCCCACCACGGCGACCGAGGCGGGGGTGAACAGCGCATCCAGGCGGCTACCGGGCCTGACCGTCACCGATCACTCTCACGCGGTGACCGCGATGGCATGGACGCCGCGCCCCGCGAGCCCGTCCCCGACCGGCTCCCAGCTCTCGCCACCGTCCTGCGAACGGAAGACACCCCGGTTGTTCGCCGCGTAGAAGGTGCCTCGCTGGTCGGGGTCGGCCGCGAACAGGGTGCGCCGGGTGCCCTTGGGCGCAGGTAGGCCAACCCGGACTTCGGTCCAGGGACCGGAACCGCTGCGCCGGTAGACGAAGGACTCGGCGGCTTGCGAGGAGTGGGCCTGCATGGCGGTGTCCGCGGCCGACACCAGGATGGTGTCGGGGTCGCCCGAGTCGACCGCCAGACCGTAGAGGTAGTGGTGCTCGATCCCGGCGTCGGGCTGGGACCAGGTGTCGCCGCTGTCCCGACTCTCGTTGTAGCCGTGTCCGGGCATTCCCATCCCGTCGCCGGCCGCCGAGTAGAGCCGCCCCGGCGACCGCGGGTGGACCGCGAGCGTGTGCGTGTCCCACGGCCCGCCCTGCACGCGGTCGGTCCAGGTCCGCCCTCCATCCGCGCTGCGCACGAGAGCACCCGCCTCGATGCAGACGTAGAGCCGCTCGGGTGCGGCGGGGTCGAGCGTGATCCAGCGGACGTGGCTCGTCTCCGGACGGGGTGGAAAGCTCCAGGTCGGCGCCGAGGGCAGTTGGTTGAGCGTCGTCAACGGCTCCCAACGCCCGCCCGCATTTTCGGTGCGCCACATCGCGCTGGGGTCGGCGCCGGCGTAGACAATTTCCTCGCCGGGGGCCACGGCGACGGCGCTGACACTCTCACCGCGCGGCCCGTCACTGGTCTGGCGCCACTCCACCCCGCCGTCGCCGCTGCGCCAGAGACCTGCGCCGGCGGTCCCGCACCAGACCCGCTCTGGATGGGTGGGATCGGCGGCCAGGGAGCGCGGCGCCATCCCCTCGAGCCCGAGGGTCGCATCCCAGCGGCCGCCGTTCGCGCGCAGGCGCAGAAGTCCGTCGTCAACAGCAACGTGGATCGTCGTCATCTCGCACCTCCTGTTGGCATTCCATCCTCTCTCATCGGAGGCCGAACACCTGATGCTCGGGCTCAGTCGGTGTGCGCCGGCGCCGCGCTGCGGCTCGCGCCCTCCTCGAGCGCCTCGCGGAGCCGGCCGACCCCAGTGGCCAGGGTGTCGCGCGGAGCGTTGAGCGCGACCCGCACATGTCCCTCGCCTCCGGGCCCGAACTGGGTTCCCGCGCGCACTGCGACCCCAAGCTCCAGCGCCCGGTCCTGGACCCACTCAGACCCCATCTGCGGGGCGTGCCGGACCCAGGCGTAGAAGGTGGCCTCCCCGGGAGCCAGCTCGACCCCAGGAATGCCGTGCAGCAGCTCGCCCACGAGCTCCCGGCGCACCTCGTACTCGCGGCGCATCCGGTTCGACTCATCCTGCGGTCCCGTGATGGCGGCCAGGCCGGCGCGCTGCACCGCGGTGTTGAGCGCCCCGTTGAAGCTCCGGTGAACGGCCCCCACGACCTCGGCCACCTCGGCGGGGGCTATCACGTACCCCAGCCGCCAGCCGGTCATGGCATACGTCTTGGAGAACGTCTGAACGTACAGGAGGCGTTCCGCCAGCGAGGAGACCTCCAGCGTCGAAGCGAACTGGATCCCCCCTGAGACGGCGTGGTCGTAAGCCTCGTCTGAGAGCACATAGAGATCGTTTCGTTCGGCGATCTCGGCCACCGCGTCGAGTTCGGCACGGGTGTACACCGCGCAAGTGGGGTTGGAAGGGTGACAGAGCACGATGAGTCGGGCGCCGGGGGCGGCGCCCGCGATCGCGTCGAGGTCGAGGTGATAGTCGGCGCGGGCCGGCACCATGACCGGTTCTCCCCCCGCCGCGCGTACATGGGCCGAGTAGACCCCATAGGTTGGTGTGGGGATGACGACGCGCTGGCCGGGACCGACGACGGTCAGGATGCTCGAGGCCAGCGCGGCGTTGCCTCCGTGGGTCAGCACCACCTGGGTGTCCGAGATGTCGCGTCCAGTGCGCCGTGCCGCCAGCGCGGCCAGCGCGGCTTTGAGCTCGGGGTCGCCGCCCCAGCTCGCGTAGTGGGTGGCACCGCTCTCGATCGCTTCGATCAGCGCTCTGCGGATATGCGCCGGCGTGTCGAAGTCGGGGTCGCCGACTCCCAGCATGATCGTCCCGGCGGGCGCCGGTGCCCCCCGGCGCCACGCTGACATCGTGAAGGGCCGCGCCAGCGGCGACGGTTGAAACTCTCTCAACGCCTCTCCTCCTGTTGCCTCACAACGTCCGGGTCACCTCCCCAGACCAGGGTCGCACAGGCTCACGCGCGAGGGCAGCGGGAAGGGCCGTTTCTCCGCAACCCGGGCCTACCGCGCGCGTTTTAGCGCCGCTTTGCTCGGAAACAGAGCAACCGGCCTGCGGCCGCGGACTCGTGGCGGCGAACGCTGTCACTCTTGACCAACGCAGCCAGACTGATGTAGGCCAACGGAGGGAATCTTCGCGTGCGCTGCAATGTCCTGTAAATGTCCCGTACATACGTTTGTCATCTGGTAGAATTGATGCATGCTGGCGGAGGTTCCGGAGAGCACCGAGAAGGTCTGGCTGGGGTCTGACGACGAGGACCTGAAGCGGCTTCTCCGCGATCTCCAGCAGGTCGACCTCCCCGAGCAGCCGCTGAAGGCTTGGGGGCGGCTCCAGCTCCTCCACCGGATCAAGAACTGCATCTCCGCGATCGAGCTCGACCACATCAAGGTTTTGAAGCAGATCGAGAAGGGCGATCCCTACGGCGTCGCCAACGCCGCCGACTGGCTCGCCCAGTCCATGCACATGCGGCCGAATGCCGCCTACGCCAAGGTCTGCACCGCCTGCGAGCTGGAGGAGTTCCCGGCTCTGGACCAGGCGGTGCACGCCGGCGAGGTCTCGCCCGAGGCCACCACCGTCATCCTCCAGACCCTGCGCCGGGTGCGCCGTCACCTCAGCGATGAGGACGCGGTCGGCGTGGAGTCGGAGATGCTGCTCGCGGCCCGGGAGATGGACCACGCCCAGCTCCGAGCCCATGGCTCCAAGCTCTTCCACCTCCTCGACCGGCAGGCACATAACGAGGTGCTGCGGGACGAGCGGGAGCGACGCTTCTTCGACCTCAAGCGGCGCGTCGACGGCTGGTTCACCTGCAACGGCGAGCTGGACCCAGAGGGTGGCACCTTCCTCCAGACCGCACTCCGTGCGATCGCCGCCGAGGACAAGTGCACCCTGCCCTCGGACGACGGCCGCACTCCCGGCCAGGCCCGTGCCGACGCGCTGGCGGAGCTGGCGGAGCACCGCTTGGCGTGCGGCGACCTGCCTGAGCACGGGCAGGAGAAGCCGCACCTGACGATCGTCGCCAGCGCCGAGACGCTGCGCGGCGAGGAGGGCTCACCGGCACCTCAGATCGATTGGGGGACGCCGGTCTCGGGCGAAACCGCAAAGCGCATCGCCTGCGACGCGATCGCCCGCATCGCGATGGTCGGGGACCGCGGCGACGGGGTGATCGACGTGCTGCACATGGGGCGTGGCTTCCGCACCACCACGGTGGCGCAGCGCAAGGCCCTGGACCTGCAGGACGGCGGTTGCATCTGGTGCGGCCGGCATCCCAAAGATTGCAGGCCTCATCACTGGGACGCCTGGAGCCAGGGCGGCCCGACCGACCATGAGAATCTCGGGTTGGTCTGCCCGAGGCACCACTTTGCGCTCCACGAGGGCGGCTACCGGACCGCCGAGGTGACGCCGGACCGGGTGGTCATCCTGCGACCGGACGGCACCGAGTGGGCCACGGTGCCCCGCCACCGCTGGCGCCGGATCCGCATTCGGGACGGCACCGGCTGAGCGGCCCCGCCCTCAGACGTATGCCAGCACGCCGTCGAGCGGCCGGGGCACTCGGGTCAGATCGAGCGCCTCGACGAGCAGCGCCGCCGTCTCGATCTTGCGCCCGCTGTGCGTCCCCAGAAAGCGCCGCAGCTGCTCCGCGCCGGGCCGTCCTCGCCAGGCGGGCTGCTTCTGGAACTTGCGGAACAGCTCCAGCTCGCCCGCACGCTCGATAACCCGCTCGGCCGCGGAGACACCCAGCGCTCGGATGAGCTCGTCCTCCAGATCCGCGACGCACACATAGAAACCCAGCCGCTCCATCTCGGAGCGCGTCAGCGACGACCCGAGACCGGCCTGCTCCAGCTTGCGGCGGAAGCTCCCCTCCTCCCCGGCGTCGCACAGACCGGCCAGCCGGAGACCGGCTCCGGCCGCTCCGAGTCGACGCAGGAAGTGCCCGATGTTGGTCGCGCCACCCATCGGCACGACCGAGATGCGTTCGGCATCGAGGTTCCGCCCGCGGCGCCGCGCCAGCGCCTCCACGGCACGCTGGTCGCTGACGCCCTCCACCAGCACCACGGCCCGGACGGCTGACTCCACACGCCCTGTTCCTACTCTTCGTCCTCGTCGCCGTCGCCGCCCGACCAGTTCGCGACCCAATCCTCGAGCAACGCGCGGAGGACCGCGACGAAGGTGGCGTCGTGGAGCTCGGCCGGCGCCGACATGCCGGCACCGGCCGCGATGCGGGTGAACCCGGAGAGGTTGGTGACATCCTCCTCCACGAGCTCCTCGGTCCCGTTCTTGGACCAGTCGCGGAGGATGGCCATGACCAGCTCCTGATGCGTGAGGGGCTTCCAGGTGGCGGGGACGTCGATCGGGAGCGCCGCTTGCGAGACTTCCTGCGCCACCAGGTTCGCCTGCCGGACGCGCCCCTCCATGGTCGCGAACGCGCCCTGCTCGTCTTCGTCCTCCTCGTCGTCCTCTTCCTCCTGTTCGTCCTCGTCGGAATCCGCCGGCTGGGCCAGCTCCTGGTCGTCTTCAGGCGGTCGGTGGAGATCGGACAAGGCGGTGCTCCTCAGCTGATGCGCGCAGGGAAAAGGGCCGGGAGGGGCCCGGCGCAAAATGCTACCCCCGGGCCCCCGCGGAACGGAGCTTGCGGAGTTCCGCGGGGTGGGGGCGCCGGAGTCCGGCCGCTTGGGCCTCCCCTCAGCGGCCGGCCGCCCCGCCCGCTGGTGGCGCCGCAGCGGGCAGCGCCGGGCCCTCGGGCGCGGTCCCGTTGGACGACGCCGACGGGCCCAGCAGCGAGCTGAGTGCCGAGGTGGCGCCCAGCAGGCCTGCCGTTTCCACCGGCACCACGATCTTCGCGTTGTCGCTCGAGGCGACCCGCCCCAGGGTGTCCAGCTGGAGTACGGCGATCAGCTCCTTGCTCGGGTGCTGGCCCTGGATCGCGGAGTAGGTCTGCTGGATCGCCGACGCGCGTCCCTCGGCCTCCAAGGCCTGCGCCTGCTTGCTGCCCTCGGCCTGCAGGATTCGGGCCTGCCGCTCACCCTCGGCCTGGCGGATCGCGGCCTGCTTGTTGCCCTCGGCGATCGTGACCGACGCCTGCTGCTGACCCTCCGCCCGCAGGATCGCCGCCCGCTTCTCCCGCTCGGCTTGCAACTGCATCGCCATCGCCTGCAGGATCGTTTGCGGCGGCGTGATCTCCTGGATCTGCACCCGGTTGACGCGGATGCCCCACTTATCGGTCACCGACTCCATCGCGGCCTGCAGGCGGGTGTTGATCAGCTCCTGCTCGCTGAGGCACTCGTCGAGGGCCATCGCGCCCATCACGGACCGCAGCGACGTGCGGGCCAGCTGGTCGATGGCGAGGAAGTAGTTGCTGACGCCGAACAGCGCCAGCCGGGGATCCACGACCTGACTGAACACGGTGATCAGCACCGCGAGCGACACGTTGTCCTTGGTGATGACGTCGATCCGCTCACCGGTGCGGGGCGTCTCTCGCATGTCGACGTAGACCAAGCGATCGACGTAGGGCACCAGCGTGGTCAAACCTGGATTGCGGACCTGATGGAACTGCCCCAACCGCAGGACGACGCCCACCAGCCCCTGGTTGACGACTCGCACAGCGCGCGCCATCGACACCACCACGAAGAGGACCACCAGTGCCAGTACGACCACGATGACCAAGGTGGCGGCCATCACGAGCTACCTCCGATGCGGCGCTCCCGCGCCGCGCTACTGACCCGCCTCATGGCGAGTCGGGATGGTCGGAACCCATCGGGGCCCCGGGAAGGGAGGGCGCGCGCGCCGGTTCGACGACCAGCGTGGCCCCACGGAGTTCGACGATGCGCACTTCGGCGCCGACTTCGATCGGCTGCCCGTCGGCGGACATCGCGGGCCAGTTCTCGCCGAAGACGCGGGCGTGGCCCCGATGCTGGCCACCGTCGATGCGCTTGACGATGGTGGCCAGGCTGCCGAGCATGGTCTGGGCCCCGCTCAGGGTCTCGGCCGCCACCGGGCGGCGCAGCCGGCGCATCACGACGGGCCGCACGGCGACCACGCCCAGCCCCGAGGCGAGAACGAAGACGCCGACCTGAATGACCTCCTCACTGGGGAGGAAGGCGGCGACGATCGCGGCCACCACGGCGCCGATGGCGAGGAACCCCGCGTACAGCGCAACAGTCCCGACCTCGACGATCGCGAACACGAGTGCAACCACGATCCAGAGCAGCAGCATCGCTATCTCTCCATATCGGAGAACGCTCCAGCTCCGGGATCAGTCGGTCCCATGACCCGATTGTCCTCCCTCTCCGAAAAAGTGGCCGCGCTGATCTTGCAGACTCGTCGACGTGAGCCCTGAAGAGGCGCGCCGGCGGGTGGCCGTGGCGCGGGTGGCGACGCTGGCCACGCTGACCGAGGAGGGCGCCCCTCACCTGGTCCCGTTCTGTTTCGGGCTCGACGGCAACTCCCTGGTCTCGGCGGTGGACCACAAGCCGAAGCGGACCTCGCAGCTCCGGCGCCTGGCGAATGTCGCCCGTGACGACCGGGCCACCGTGCTGGTGCACGAGTACGACGAGCGGTGGGACCGTCTCTGGTGGATACGGCTGGACTGCTCGGCCCGTGTGCTGCCCGAAGGAGGGGATGCCGACCGGGCACGGGCGCTGCTGGCGGCGAAGTATCAGCAGTACCGCGAGCACCCGCCGCTGGGGCCGGTGCTGGGCCTTACGATCCGTCGCTGGTCGAGTTGGGAGGCAAATCCGGCACCGACTGCCGGCTGAGCAGACGTCGCATCGCGATCCCTACCCAGGCCCCAGGCCACCAGTCCACGCGCTGGGTCCGGCTATGGCGGTCCTCCGCGCGGCAGACCCCTGCCGAGATCCGTGGGAGACGACCGCGCACGGGTTCAGCGGCGGCTCCGGTGCTGCGGTGGATGCAGGGTCTCGAGCGGTGGGTCCTGGGCCCAGATCAGGAACACGATGGCGATGGCCAGGCCGAGCGCGATCACCCCGATGTCGGAGATGGTGACGTTGGGGGCGGCGACCCGGATCACGAAAGAGGCGACCAGAAAGATCCCGGCCAGGATGAACAAGATTCGGGCTCTCCTCTTCATCAGGCGCAGCTGCACCCTAAGGCCGCCCGGGCGCAGCGAGAAGACGCCCCCGATGAGGACGCACGCGAGCACTATGGCGATCACGAAACCGCGCATCCCCCGCAGTTTCGCACGTTCACCCGCTGCCGTCGCCTCGTACGCTCGGCGGAGTGTGGTTGACCTGTTCGGCCCGCTGCGGCGGTGATCTCTTCCGGGCCATGTTCGCCGAAGTCGACGTGGACCGCTCCGGCCAGTACCAGGATCACCGCATCGTGCAGCCAGGCTATCTGTGCCTCAACTGCGGAGCGCCCGCCATCGACATCGGCGAGGTCCCGGCGGCGATGGACGAGGACGCTCGCGATGAAGAGGCCCCGGTGCGCCAGGACGTTCTGTGCCCGCACTGCGAGACCCTGGTCAGCGTCTTCCCCGACGAGGACTGCCCCAACTGCGGGATGAGCCTGGAGCTGACGCGGCCCTGAATCCGGCTACTGGTCGGCGTTGAGCTCCTGGACGGCGGCGTTGATCAGCTCCACGGCGGTGTCCGGATCCTCGACGCCGATCACGAGCTTTGCGTACTGCTCGTGCCGCAGCTCCACGGCGATCGCGCCCTCCGGGCCCCGCACGTCCCAGAAGACGAGGTCGCCATGCTGCAGGAAGCGGCCCGCGGTGAGCACGTGGGGCACGTCGATCCCGGGCTCGCGGACGCCGTGCCACCACCGTTTCGCCTCCACCTCGTCCGGCGCCGCGCTCACCACGTGGGCCAGCGGGACCTCCAGACGGGTGGTGAGGGCGAGGATCCGGTCGACGCCCTGGACGTGGACCACTACCCGGTCCTCTTCGACGACGACCTCGGCCATCGCTCCGAAGCGTACGTGAGAGAGGGGTAGGGTTCGGGAAGAGACGATGGCGGGTGAGTGGAACGGCATCGACGACATCCTGGAGGCAGCCGCGGCGGCGCAGCAGGCCGGCTGGGAGGTCGACCAGCTGATCGAGGAGCTGGCGCTGATCCTGGAGACCTCCCTGCCCGGAAGTTGCCTGGTCACGCGCGCGGGACGCGGGGCGGGGCCGGTGCGGCGGCTGCAGGTGCTCGCGGGCCGGGACAGCCTGGTCTGCGAGCGCAGGGACGACGGGTCCTGGACGACCTCGATCGCGGCCTTCCACGGCAACGTCGTCGGACCTCCGCGGCAGGTGCCGGCCGCGACCTGGGTGCGGACGCTGCGGCAGTGCCTGCGAGAGCGGGTCCGCGACCAGGGCGAGCTCGCCGGACAGCTCCGCAGATTTCTCGGCGAGTAGTCCTTACAGCTCAGGCGAGAGCCGCGTTCCCGAGCAGGATCGACGCCATCCAGCGCGCGGCGGATTCATCCCGGGTCCGGACCGCGCGACGCAGGGCGCGGATCGCTCCCTGTACGTCGAGGTCGGCGTCGAGCGCGGCCGCGAACTCGTCGGCCAGAGGCCCCGGCGGCCGCGCGGGGCCACCCAGCGGGCCCCCGCCGACCAGGTCGTGGAGCGCTGAGACGATCCGGGCCGGCTGCTCGAGACGCTCCCAGCGGAACTCCCAGTCGCGCCGGTAGTGGTGGCTGAGCAGCGCCAGGCGCGCCGCCGCCGGGCTCACGCGCTCCACCAGCTGGCGGACCACGACCAGGTTGCCCAGGGACTTCGACATCTTCTTCCCCCGGTAGCGGACCAACCCGGCGTGCATCCAGGCGGACGCGAACGGGGGATGCCCGCTCAACGACTCGGACTGCGCCCGCTCCGACTCGTGGTGAGAGAACAAAAGGTCGCGGCCGCCGCCGTGGACGTCGAGCTGTGGGCCCAGATACCGGCGTGACATCGCCGAGCACTCGATGTGCCAGCCTGGGCGCCCGCGTCCGAACGGCGCCGGCCAGGAGGGCTCGTCGGGCGCGGAAGGCCGCCACAGGGTGAAGTCGAGCTCGGCCCGCTGGGAGGTTGGCGAGACCTCGCCCAGCAGCCCCTCCTGACGGAGCTTGGTGACCATGGAGCGGTGACTGCGGTGGGAGAGGCTTCCGAAGTCGGGATACCGGCTGACGTCGAAGTAGACGGCGTCGGTGCGGTACGCGAAGCCGCCGTCGAAAAGCTCGCGCACCGCGGCCTGGATGCTCTCCATCTCCTGGGAGACCCGCGGCATGTGGTCGGGGGCGCGCCAGCCCAGCGTCCGCATGTCGGCGGTGAAGGCGCCCACCTCGCGATCGGCAAGCTCCTTCCAGCTCAGCTGGTCGCGGCGCGCTCGCTCGAAGAGGGGGTCGTCGACATCGGTGACGTTCTGCACGTAGAGCACGCGCACACCCTGCGCCTCCGCCCAGCGGACGAGCAGGTCGAAGGAAAGGAACGTGAAGGCATGGCCCAGGTGCCCCGAGTCGTAGGGCGTGACCCCGCACACGTACAGCCGGAGCAGCGGCCGCCCTCCTCCCTCCGGGTCGGTGGAGAGGGGCAGCGGTACCAACTCCCGCCGCCGCGAGTCCCAGACCCGGGTTTGGACCTGGCAGCCCCCGCCCACGTTTCCGACTAGAGGGCCGCGTGCAGCGCCTGGACTTTGTCGGTGCGCTCCCAGGGCACGTCGAGGTCGTCGCGCCCGAAGTGGCCGTACGCCGCGGTCGGGCGGTAGATCGGGCGCAGGAGGTCAAGCTTGTCGATGATCGCGGCCGGCCGCAGGTCGAAGGTGTCACGCACCACCTGCAGGAGCTTGGACTCCGCGATCTCTCCGCTCCCGAACGTCTCGATCGCGATCGAGGTCGGCCGGGCGCGTCCGATCGCGTAGGACACCTGCACCTCGACGCGGGTGGCGAGGCCGGCGGCGACCAGGTTCTTGGCCACGTACCGCGCGGCGTAGGCGGCCGAACGGTCGACTTTGGAAGGATCCTTGCCGCTGAAGGCACCGCCGCCGTGACGCGCGACGCCCCCGTAGGTGTCGACGATGATCTTGCGCCCCGTGAGCCCGGCGTCGGCGGCCGGGCCGCCCAGCTCGAACCGGCCCGAGGGGTTGACGTAGACCTTGAGGCCGCCGTCCACCAACTCTTTCGGCAGCACCGGGTCGATAACGTTGGCGCGTACCGCCTCCTGCACCTGCTGCAGGGCGACGCCCGGCTTGTGGTGCGTGGAGATGACGACCGCCTCGATGCGCTTGGGCCGGCCGCCGGAGTACTCGACCGTGACCTGTGATTTGCCGTCGGGGAGCAGCCAGGGCAACTCGCCGGAGTGACGGACGGCGGCCAGACGCCGGGTCAGCCGGTGCGCCAGCGAGATCGTCATCGGCATCAGCTCAGGCGTCTCGTCGCAGGCAAAGCCAATCATCATGCCCTGGTCGCCCGCGCCCTGCCGCTCGTAGCGGTCCTCGGCGTCCTGCGCCCCTTCCCGTTCCTCCAGCGAGTGGTCGACACCGCCCGCGATGTCCGGGCTCTGCTCCTTCAGGTACACGCTGAGGAGGGCGTGGTCGGGATCGAAGCCGCTCCACTGGTCGACGTAGCCGATTCCCCGCACCGTCTGGCGGATGATCGACTCGATGGGGACGTCGGCGTGGGTGGTGACCTCGCCGATGACGGTCAGAAAGTCCTTGGTGACGGCGGTCTCGGCCGCGACCCGCGCATGGGGGTCCTGCTCGAGGATGGCGTCGAGAATCGCGTCGGAAACCTGGTCACAAACCTTGTCGGGGTGCCCCTCGGTTACGGATTCCGAGGTGAGCAGGTACGACGAGGCATCACGGAAGGAGGTCATGGGCGCTCCATTGGGTTCGAGGAAATCCCCAGAATCCTAGCAGGAGCGCCGGCCGGCTCAGCTGACGGCGTCGAGCTCGGGCGAGGGCCCGAGGATCAGCTCCTGGAGCTCGAAGATGTCGTCCAGCACGCGCTGGACCTTGCGGCCTTCGATGCGATGGTCCGGGATCAGCCCGGCGGAGCCGAGGAACGATCGCAACTGGACTCCGAGCCCGGCGTCGACACGGGTCCGCCCCGCGAGCAGAGCGTCCTCCAGCACCTGCAGGCACGCGTCCAGTGAACGCATCCGCATGCGGTTGGAACTGGTGATCATCGGGCGCCTCTCGGTCCCGACGCACGCGACGGTGCGGTCCGCACGAAATCCCTACACGTACTGGGTCTAACCATCCGATACTCCCCTGATGTGACGATCTTCCCCAGTTCTACCCGGCGATGTGTCAGCCATCCGTAAAGGCCGCTGCAGCGTTCCGTATGCGCCCGCGGCACAACCCCCCAGGGGTGGGGTGGGGTGCGTTTCTCTACATTCCGGCCCTACCGGTGCCCGTGAAGGGCCGGGTTGCGGAGAGACGCACCTCTCCGCGGGCGCATCACAGCCGCCGCGTCCTGGTCCGAGGCGCGGATCGACTCGGCCTTCGCGCGTGCACCGAGGATCACCAACTCAGCGAGGTTCACGCGCTCGGCGCCTGTGGCCGCGCGCAGCGAAGCCAACGCGGAGGCCACCTCCGGTGTTTCGGTGATCGCATGTCGGCGGAGCTTGGTCGGCACACCGGCAGTGCAACACCTGGTGCGGCACTCTGCCAGCAATGTGACGCTTTCACCCCGGCACAGTGACCGAAACGTCACTGTCGTGCGCGGCGCAACAATTCGGTATACGCCGAACAGTTCAGCGTCTATCGTTGGCCAATGGTCGAGACTGTCATCACCGGCCGCGACGAGGTCGTCGCCGCGTTCTGTAATCCACGCCTGCTCGTCCCTGAGGCGCCGCCCGGTTCGCAAGGAATGGCGTGGCTTCGCTCCTCGGTGTCGCGATTCACGAACGGAGAGGCGCACAGGCGTAGGCGTGTGCTGGTTGAGCGGGAGCTGGCAAAACTCGCGCCGGCGAGCTTGGCAGCCGCTGCAGATGCAATGATGCGACGTGTCCTCGGTGGCCCGAGCCGGGAACTGGACCTCATCCCCGTCGCACAAGGTGTGCTTGTGCAAGTCATCTGTGAAGCGGTCGCGGGCGCGCCGGTCGACAATTCAGTCGTGGTTGACGGGGTCACCGTCGCCTCCTCCTACCCTCTGGACAGCCCTGAGTCGCCGGCGGCAGATGCCGCGCTCGGACGGCTGGTCGCCGTCTTCGGTGGCGGCGAGGAGGGAGCGGCACGGATAGCGCTCCTCGCTCAGGCCTGCGATGCAACGACTGCGGTGATAGCGAACATGCTGCTGGCGGATGACCGCACTCCGCTCCGGATTACGCGGCGGACGACTGAGGCAGGTGATCCCGTCGTGCTCGATCTTGAGGGTGCTGGGCTGCCGTTCGGGGCCGGCCCCCGCAGCTGTCCTGGTAAAGCTCAGGCACTGGCGATGGCGACCGCGGTGGTGGCGACTGTCCACGAACTCGCAGAGGTCATCCAGCATGAGATCGAGTACCAACGGTCGCCGAACCTCCGCCTTCCCACCCGCCTGCCCATACGGCTGACTGAGCGCTAACCCAGCTGGACCCCGAGGCGGGCGAACTCGCTGTAGCCGCGAGCAGTGATCTGCAGGCCGCGATCGGCGGGCCGCCGCCTGACCCAGCCTTGAGCGATGATGGTCTCGGCGAGTGCCGCGCCAAGCGCACCGGCGATGTGCGGACGCCGCTCACTCCAGTCGAGGCAGGCGCGAGCAAAGGAGCGTCGACGCTCACGGGCGGCGGTGACGTCAACGCCGATGCTGGTCAGGAATCGCTCGCCGGAGTCGGTCACGTCATAGGTTGCGTCGTGTTCGACGACAGCCCCACGCGCAACGAGCATTTCGGTCAGCCCAACGCCCAACCGGCCGGCGAGATGGTCGTAGCAGGTGCGGGCAGCGCGGATCGCCTCGGCCCGGTTCGCCCCCTGTAGTGAAAGCACCGGTGCGGGAACAGCGATGCGCGCCAGCGACTCCAGAGTCTCGGCGACCGCCGGCGAGGCGAGCCCGTAGCGGCGCTCACGGCCGACGACCTCGCGGACGACAAACCCTGCCGCGTGCAACAGGCTAAGATGCTCACTCGCCGTGCTGGCGGCGACCTGAGCGCGCCGTGCCAACTCTCCGGACGGCAGCGTGCCGCCGTCCATCATTGCCTGCAACATCGCAGCGCGGGCCGGATCGGCCATCAGTGCAGCCACGGCGGCGAGATCGATGTCGCCCTGGACTCGGGGACTCATACCAACAGAATGCCGACAAATCCGTCCACGGTGGCGACATATCTGGCTCTTTTCAAATGCGCCCGGTAGTAGGACCGCCAAATCAGCCGGTAGACCGGGATCCAGCGGGGGATGTCACGCACCACGGGCAGGAAGGGCGTCAATATGAAGTCCTGACTGGTGTTGATGTGAGACTGCGAGAGTGATCGAAGTACCGGACGCCGTGCGCAACAAGGTTCGCGCTGCCGGTGTCGAAGACTGGCTTGAGCGCCTGCCCGCGCTTGTATCGAGCCTTGAGGGTGACTGGTCGATCATCGTGGGGCGCCCGTACACGGGCGGGTCCGAGGCCTTCGTGGCCGAAGCAACCCGGGCGGACGGAGCCTCAGCGATTCTCAAGGTGCTGGTGCCAGGCGTGGGGAACGACTCCTCCAACGAGGCGATGGTGCTCCGCACTGTTGGAGGAGAGGGATGCCCGGCGCTCTACCGATATGACGCCGACCGGGGGGCCCTGCTCATGGAACGACTGGGGCGACCGATGTTCGAGCTCGACCTACCACTCTCGCGTCGTCTTGAGATTCTCTGCGATACCGCAGCGCGCATCTGGCGGCCGGCGCCGGACTGTGGGCTGCCCACCGGTGCCGAGAAGGCCCGATGGCTCGCCGACTTCATTGCGAGGTTGTGGGAGGAACTCGATCATCCCTGTTCCGAGAAGGCAATCCAGCACGCCCTCGCCTCGGCCCGACGGCGGGAGCGAGCGCACCGCGACGAGAAGGCCGTATTGGTCCACGGCGACGTGCACCAACTGAACGCGCTTCAGAGCGATGGCGGCTTTAAGCTGGTCGATCCGGACGGTCTCCTTGCGGAGGCCGAGTACGACCTGGGTGTCCTGATGCGTGGAGACCCAGTCGAGCTGCTCGCTGGTGACCCCTTCGAGCGGGCCCGTTGGCTGGCCGCCCGGACGCGTCTCGATCCCGTGGCCACCTGGGAGTGGGGTCTGATCGAGCGGGTGTCGACGGGGCTGCTCTGCACGCAGATTCATCTTCAGCCTCTCGGGAGGGACACGCTCCGGGCAGCGGAGGCCGTCGCTGGTTTGTCGATGTCGTAGGTGCTCGGCGAGCAGGGCGGGGACGCTGACGGACCGTCGCCACGGGTCCGGGCCTTGAAGCCACCGCTGGTCGAGGCGGGGCTGCCGACCACGACGCGGCGTACGACCTGCGCCACGGTTTCGCGAGCCTGCTCCTGGCGGCCGGGGAGCATCCGAAGGTGGTAGCTGACCTGTTCGGACACAGCACGACCAGGCTGACCCTGGATCCCTACACGCACGTGCTCCCCGAGCTGGCGCCAGGCCCCCGACCACCTGGACGCGATTCTCTCGCGAGAGCGGTTGCCGTAGTCGTTGCAGTACCTGGCTCATCATGACCGCCTCGGGAGCCGCTCCCGGGGCGGTTTTCAGTTCAAGAAGGTTGTGTGCCCGGTTGGACTCGAACCAACGACCAGAGGACTATGAGTCCTCGGTCGGACCGAATTCCAGGGGGGCGGGCGTGGGCTCCGAGAGTTCAATCGGTCCCTGGCCGTACCAGCGGTTCCCCAACTCGCTGCTGTAGCGGTTGCTGCACTGGCGCGCGACAGCTGCCCCGATATCGTCGGCCAGGACCCCTAGCCCAGATATTTCATGTGGGGCGTTGAGAAGGGCGGCGTAGGGGAACGAAAGGTGCCAGCCCGAACTGGGAGAATGCGGTTGTCCAAGACCCATTCGTCCAGCCGAGGAGGCACCTTCCAGGTGAAGCGTAGCAGCACTCGTCGCCCTTCCTTCGCAGTCAGCACCGACAGCCGCGGCCTCGTCAATCACGCCGGCGCCGCCGCACTCCGCGAGCTTGCCGATCGACTCGGCTACACCCAGGCTCTCTGCGACGGCCTCGACCCACGACATGCGCCTCGCGCCGTCCACCATCCCGGCGCCGTGCTCACTGATCTCGTCGTCAGCATCGCCGACGGCGGTGACTGCCTGAGCGACCTCTCCGCACTTCGCGATCAGCCCGATCTCTTCGGCCACGTCGCCTCCACTCCGACCGCCTGGCGCGTCATCGAGCGCCTGCAAGCGGCCGACCTGGACCGGTTGCGCGAGGCGCGACGGCATCTCCGCCAGCGGGCCTGGCAAAGCGCCGGCACACCCGAGCTGCTGGTCCTCGACATCGACGCCACCCTGGTCACCGCGCATTCCGAAAAGGAGCAGGCCTCGGGCAACTACAAGCACGGCTTCGGCTACCATCCTTTGACTGGCTTCCTGGAGGCCACCGGCGAGGCGATGGCCGCCGTCCTGCGCCCGGGCAGCGCCGGCTCCAACACCGTCACCGATCACCTCGAGGTCTTCGAGCTGGCCTGCCGGCAGCTCCCGGAGTGGGTGCGCGACGCCCCCCTGCTGGTGCGCTGCGACAGCGCCGGCGCCACCCACAAATTCCTGGAAGGCGTGCGCGCTCGCGAGCACACCAAGTTCTCGGTCGGCTTCGATCTCCGCGAGGAGGTCAGGGAGGCCATCCTCTGTGTTCCCGAGGAGAGCTGGACCCCGGCCATCCGCCAGGACGCCGAGGAGCGCGAGGGGGCGGACGTCTGCGAGCTCGTCGACCTCGATCTCTCCGCCTGGCCCTCAGGCACCCGCGCCATCTGCCGCCGTGAGCGTCCCCACCCCGGTGCCCAGCTCTCCTTCACCGACCACGAGGGCTGGCGCTTCCAGGTCTTCATCACCGACCAGGAGGACGCTGACCTCGCCCTTCTGGAGGCGCGCCATCGTGCCCGCGCCCGCTGCGAGGACCAGATCCGCTGTGCCAAGGAGACCGGACTCCGCGCCTTTCCCTTCCGTGATTTCCTACCCAACCAGATCTGGCTGGAACTGGTTCTCGCCGCTCATGACCTGCTCTGCCACTTCCGCCGCATCGCTCTCAGCGGCCTGGCGCGGCTCTGGGAGCCGGGCACGCTGCGCTACCGTCTCCTGCACACCGCAGGGCGCCTGGTCCATGGCGGCCGCCGCCTCCTCCTGCGCCTGCAGTCCAACTGGCGCTGGAGCGAGTTGCTGGCCACCGCCTTCACCCGCATCCGACAGATCCCGGAGACCTGATCCCGGCCCACCACCACCCGGCCGCCTCGACCGATCACCGCAGGGGGCGAGGTCGGCATGCCTCTCGAGCTTGCGCGCGCCCATGTCCGGGCCCCCGCCGGCATCCGCTCCGGACTCTCGACCCTGGCGAAACCCACGAACCCAACGCGACGAACCCATCAGTC